>CAWBVD010000018.1:0-267118 GCA_963792135.1 uncultured Actinomycetes bacterium
GCCGGCATCGCCAGGGCGTTTGCCGTCGAGGGCGCAGCGGTGGGCCTGCTCGACCCCGACGAGGAAAAGTTGAATGCGACGGTGACCGGGATCGCCGAGGCGGGCGGCCGGGCCGTTGCGATCGTCGGCGACGTCAGCAAGTCGGAGGCGGCGGAACGTGCGGTGCAGACGGTCGTCTCGGAGTTCGGGGGGCTCGACGTCCTGGTCAACAATGCCGGAGTCGTCCGCTACGGAGATCTCTCGCGATTCTCGGAGGAGGACTGGGACTACGTCGTCGACGTCAACCTCAAGGGCATGTACCTGACGTCACGCTTCGCGATTCCCGAATTCCGGAAACGCGGCAAGGGCGCGATCGTGAACGTCGCCTCCGTGCAGGCGTACTGGAGCCATCAGGGCGCTGTGGCGTACTCGGCGTCGAAGGGCGGCGTCGTCGCGTTCACACGGGCGCTCGCGCTCGACCACGCGCGGGAAGGGATCCGCGTCAACGCCGTCGCGCCGGGGAGCGTCCTAACGCCGATGCTGCGTCATTCGGCGTCGTTGAGCAATCCCGATGACCCCGACGCGGCGCTGGAGGAGTTTGCGCAGACGCACCCGATCGGTCGTCTGATCCAGCCCGAGGACGTCGCGAACGTGGTCCTCTTCTTGGCAAGCGACAAGGCGGGTGTGGTGACGGGGATTACGATGCCGGTGGACGGTGGATTGCTGTCCGGCATCGTCTCGTGGGACATCGACCGCGGCGGCGAAGAACAGTGAGCAGGCCGCTCGACGGCGTCCGCGTGCTCGACTTCACGGCGCTCGTGCAGGGCCCGATGGCGACCCAGATGCTGGGCGATCTCGGCGCGGATGTGATCAAGATCGAGAAGGTCGGCGGCGAGTGGATGCGTTTCTGGGGAATCCTCAACGGCCAGAGCCACGGCGAGATGGACTCGTTCCTGGCCTTCAACCGGAACAAGCGGAGCGCCGAGGCCGACCTGCGGGACCCGCAGATTCGCGAACGGATCCTCGAGCTGGCCGCCGAGGCCGATGTCGTCGTCGAGAACTTCCGGCCCGGAGTGATGGCCCGACTCGGTCTCGGCTACGAGGACATGCAGGCCGTCAACCCGCGCCTCATCTACGCCTCCTCATCGGGCTACGGCCAGTCGGGCCCCTATGTGAAGCGTCCCGGGCAGGATCTCCTGATTCAGGCTATGAGCGGCGTGATGTTCCTGACGGGGCGCGCCGGCGAGCCGCCGACGGCGCTCGGCGTCGGCCTCACCGACCAGTACACCGCCCTGCACATCGTCATCGCGATCCTGGCCGCGCTCCACCACCGTGACGAGACGGGCGAAGGGCAGAAGGTCGAGGTCGACCTGTTCTCCTGCACGGTCGCGATGCAACAACAGGAGCTGACGTTCTACCGCAACCAGGGGTACCTGCCCGAGCGTGCGGCCGAGAATCTCGGCTCCGTCTGGGCGACCGCACCGTTCGGGATCTACGAGACGTCCGATGGTCACATCGCGATCGCGATGACACCGTGCCCCGTGCTCGCCGAGGTGCTCGACCAGCCCTGGCTCGCACAGTACGACACGCTCGAAAAGATGATCGAGTCGCGGCCGCAGATCTACGCCGGCCTGTCCGAGCTCTTCAGGGGAGGCACCCGCGCCCACTGGATCGAGATGCTGCTCGCCCAGGACGTGTGGTGTGCGCCGGTGCAGAACTACGAGGAGCTCGTCGCAGATCCACAGGTAGTTCACAACGGCGCCTTCTGGGATGTCCCGGTCGGGGAGGACGAGGGGACGTTCCTCACGCCCGCATCGCCGATCACGTTCTCGGCCACCCCGGCCGGGGTTCGCCACGGCGTCCCGCGCTCGGGCCAGCACACGGACGAGGTGCTCAACGGCCCCTCCCCGTGGGAAGCTTGAATCGCGCACCCGGGCTCGACGCCGTCGAGGCGATCGAGGCGCGCCTCCAGGGCGCAGGCGTCGTGCCGGTCGTCGAGCTGCCGGGGGCCGACCTTGCGGTGCCGCTCGCGGATGCACTCGTCGCGGGCGGCCTTTCGTGCGTCGAGATCACCTTCCGCACCCCGGCCGCACGCGAGGGCCTCGCGGCGATCCGGGAGGCGCACCCGGAGATCCTCCTCGGGGCGGGCACCGTGCTCGACGTAGAGCAGGTCGAGGCGGCGTTCGAGGCCGGAGCCGACTTCGCCGTGGCGCCGGGCACGAGCCCCGAGATCGTGCGAGCCGCGCACGAGCGAGGACTGCCGATGCTGCCCGGCACGTGCACGCCGAGCGACGTCGAGGGGGCGCGGCGCCTCGGATTGCGGTTGCTGAAGTTCTTCCCGGCCGAGCCGATCGGCGGCGCCGCGTATCTGCGGGCCCTCTGCGGCCCCTACCGGGACGTCCGCTTCGTCCCGACCGGATCGATCACGCCCGCGACGCTCCCCGAGTACCTCGCGATTCCCCAGGTCGTCGCTTGCGGCGGCAGCTGGATGGTCAAGCCGGAGCTGCTCCGCGCGGGAGACTGGGGCCGTGTCACCGAGCTCGCCGCCGAGGCCGCCGCCCTCGCTGCGTCCGCGCGATGAACGAGCTCGTCCTTCGACCCAGAGACGAGTGCCGCTTCGAGCTCGTCTCGCTCGGCGAGGTGATGCTCAGACTCGACCCCGGGGAAGGGAGGATTGCGACCACTCGGCGGTTCAACGTCTGGGAGGGCGGCGGCGAGTACAACGTCGCCCGTGGCCTACGCCGCTGCTTCGGGCTGCAGACTGCCGTCGTCACGGCCCTCGCAGACAACCCGGTCGGCCGCCTCGTCGAGGACCTGATGCTCACGGGAGGCGTCGACACCTCGCACGTGGTCTGGGTGCCGTTCGACGGTGTAGGCCGCTCGGCCCGCAACGGGCTGAACTTCACCGAGCGCGGGTTCGGCATCCGCGGTGCGGTCGGGTGCTCGGACCGCGGGCACACGGCCGTCTCGCAGCTGGGGCCGGGCCAGGTGGACTGGGACGCAATCTTCGGAGGCGAGGGCGCGCGCTGGCTCCACTGCGGCGGGATCTACTGCGCGCTCTCGGAGAGGACGGCCGAGGTCGCACGCGAGGCATTCACGGCGGCGCGCCGTCACGGCACCGTCGTGTCGTACGACCTCAACTACCGCGAGTCTCTGTGGAAGGCGATCGGAGGACACGAGCGGGCCGCGGAGGTGAACCGGGAGCTCGTGTCGCTCGTCGACGTCGTCGTCGGGAACGAGGAGGACTTCCAGCTCGCGCTCGGATTCGAGGTCGAGGGAGTCGACGCCGCATTGACAGCGCTCAACCGGGAGGCATATGCCCGGATGCTCGACCAGGTAGGGGCGGCCTATCCGAACCTGGCCCTGCTCGCCGTGACGCTGCGCGAGGTGCACTCGGCGACGCGCAACGGATGGGGTGCGATCTGCCTCTCGGCCGAGGGCGTCCACGAGGCGACCTATCGGCCCGAGCTGGAGATCTTCGACAGGGTCGGTGGCGGCGACTCGTTCGCCTCCGGCCTCTTTTACGGCCTGCTCGAAGGGCTCGGCGCCGGTCGCGCGATCGAGCTCGGCGCGGCGCACGGCGCGCTCGCGATGACGACGCCCGGAGACACCTCGATGGCGACGCTCGCCGAGGTCGAACGGCTGGCGTCGGGCGCCGGCGCGCGCGTAGTTCGCTGACCAGCCCGGCGAGTCTAGACCTCGGCGTGGCGGAGCCAGCCGCCGTCGACCCTGATCGTCTCGCCCGTCATGAACGCGCTCTCCTCCGAGAGCAGGAACAGCGCCGCGCGGGTGACGTCGGCCGGGTCGCCGAGCCGACCGAGCGGGGTGCGGCGCTCGATCCCCGCTCCGTCGAGCTTTCCGGCGGCGATCAGCTCGTTCGACGCCTCTGTCGCTATGAAGCCGGGCGCGATGCAGTTGACGCGGATCCCGAGCGGCGCGAGCTCGACCGCGCAGACGGCGGTGAGCTGGACGACGGCGGCCTTGGCCGAGGCGTAGGCGCTGCGGCCGGCGGCTGCTGCCTCAGCATGGATCGACGCCATGTTCAAGATCGCGCCACCACGCTTCCCGGCGGCGCGGGCGAAGCCTCGCGTCATGAGGTACGTGGTCAGGAGGCTCGACTCGACGCACGCTCTCCAGACCCCAGGTTCCGAGTCGACGAGCGGGACGTTGTAACGAACACCTGCGAAGTTGACGAGGAGGTTTCGCTCGGCGAGCCTCGGGCTCCATGCCTCGAAGAACCGGTCCACGGCCTCGGGATCCGTAGCGTCGAGGAGCTCCTGCTCCCATGGCGGAGCCTCCGCGCGAGGGTGCCGCGAGACGGCTACTGTCCGCGCTCCCGCCTCGTGCAGCGCAGCTGCGAGGTCCGCGCCGAGACCGCGGGACCCGCCGACGACGAACGCGACCGACCCTGCGATCCCGTCGTTCATGCGTACGAGAGGACGATCTTCAGTGCGTCCGTGCCCGGCGTCGTCAACTTGGCGTACGCCTCCGCCGCCTCGCGTGGACGGAAGCGGTGAGTGATGACGCTGCGGGCGAATTCCGGCGAGCCGGCCAGCAGCTCGATCGCCTGCGGGAACTCACCCGCGCTGTTGCGGGTGCCGACGAGCGTCAGCTCCTTCCGGGTCATGACGATCAAGGGCATCTCGAACGAGCCGGCTCCCTGCCCGACCACGACGACGGTGCCACCCGGCCGGGCCAGGCGGTGAGCTCCGCCGACCACGGCCGGGATTCCGGTGGCCTCGAAGACCACGTCGGCGCCGGAGGGCCTGAGCGCCGTCGTCGTCTCCTCGGCGTCGTCCGGGTGCACGGCCGTCCCGAGCCCGAGCTCGGCGACACGCCGGCGGCGCAGCTCGGTGGGCTCGACGAAGACGACCGTTTCGGGTCGGCGGCCGGCGGCGGCGAGACCGATCGAGAGCCCGATGACGCCTGCGCCGAGCACGACGACGAGGTCTCCTTCGCCTACCCCCGAGCGGTTGACCGCGTGACAGGCCACCGCGAGCGGCTCCACGAGCGCCCACCGCGCTGGGTCGTCGTCCTCCGGGACCAGGTGGGCCTTACCCGAGCGCGTCACGAACCGCCCGGCCAGGGAGCCGTCGAGCTGCACGCCGAGCACCTCGAGCCGCTCGCAGCGGTTGTAGGCGCCCCGGCGGCACTCCCGGCACTCGCCGCACTCGAGCGTCGGCTCAGCGACGACGAGCGCATCCTCGAGCGACGGGTCGGCGCCCGCCCCGAGCTCGACGACGCGCCCGACCACCTCGTGGCCCTGCGCGAGCGGGAAGTGGGCGTAGGGATGGTCGCCATGAAAGAGATGCAGGTCGGAGCCGCAGATGCCCGTGGCGATCGTCTCGATCACGACTTCGCCGGGGCCGGCCGACGGATCGGCCTCCGGCGCGATTTCCACGCGCCCGGGCGCCGTCGTTACGACCGCGACTCTCCCGTTCTCCAACGAGGCCCCTCCACCCATACGAGATGTCGGATCAAGCCTATCCTGTCTCGGCCGCGGGTTCCCCGCCCGATCGGTGACCGGGCGCTCAGCGAACCCAAAGTTGGTCGAGGCAGGCGCCGCTCGAACCGGTCGCGGCCGTGAGGTAGCAGTAGATGTAGTTTCCCGTTCGGCTCGAGAGGAAGTCGGGGGCAACTCCGACCCGGAGTACGACGTACGGAGCGAGGTCGGTGATCTGATGGTCGATCTTGCTCCAGAGCTGCGACGCGGCCGGAGGGTTACTCGTCTGCAGCGCGCGGGCCCGGGCCATTTCGTCGTCGATGCGGTGGTTGCACAACCCTGAGAGGTTGTAGTTCAGCTGCGGGTGGGTGCGGTCGTACGACCGGCACGAGAACGTCAGCGGCAAGAAGTTGTTGGCCGACGGGTAGTCCTCGGCTGCGCCGCCGACGCCCGCCTGCCGGTCCGGACCGCCAGGTCGAGCCCTTGTGCGGAAGAAGCCTGAGCGTGGCCTTGTACCCGAGCCGTCGGAGCACGGAGACGATGTACTGACCATTGACCTTGCCGATGGGAACGTCGTAGAACCAGACGGTGACCGGCTCTCCCAATGTCCTGGATGCCGCCACGAGCCGCCGCGCCTTGGCCAGGTCGGGGCCGTTATAGGTTCCCGCAGGGCTCGGGCCCACCGTGTAAGGGCAGTAGCGCCGGTAGCCGGCTGTGTTGGGCGGCAGTAGCTGGCAACCGACCTGTGCCACGTCCGGGCCGCCTGCAAGCTCGATCAGGTGGTTCCGGTCGACGGCGTAGTTGAGCGCCTGTCTCGCCCGAATGTCGTTGAACGGTGGCAGCCTCATGTTGAGCCAGAGCACGGCCGCGGCCGCCAGGGGAGCGTGGTGGAGGTGGCTCGAGAACCGCGTCCGCAGCATCGACGCGAGCGCGGGCGTCCACGTCTGGTCCGGGCCGTCTGCGGTGACGTCGGCCTTGCCGCTCTCGACAGCGCTAACGGCGCTCTGGCCCGTGTATCCGAATCGCTCGACGATCCGGTCGGGGAAGCCGTCTGGCTGCGCAGCATCCGACCAAAGGCGGAAGTGCGGGTTCCGCACGAGCGTGACCACGCCGCGCTTCGCGTCGACTGACGCGATCTCGTAGGGGCCCGTGGCCGGGAGCGGGAGCCGCGCCTTGAGGGGCGTGCCCTTCGGGACGGCGTCGGCAACGGGCAGTGCGAGCTTGTAGAGGAAGTCCGGGTCGGGAGCAGAGAGATGGAACGTGACGGTGTTGAGCTCGGGATTCAGGGACGATGCCCTTGGAGAGGTTGCAATCCGCGGGCGACTTCACACATGCTCGCCCCGACGATGCCCGTGAGGTACGACGCCGGCGTAGCGCCGCCGCTGATCGCCAGAGCGACGCTCGATCCCGCGGCGGATGTCATCCAGCCGAACGAGCGCTCCGTTCGAGTAACGGATCCCGGGACGCAGCTGGAAGCTGTAAGTACGGCCTCCGTCGCTGACGAACGGCAGAGCCGCCGCAAGATCCGCGACGACTCGGGAGCCCCGGCGCCTCCCGAGCGCGCGTATCCCACGAGACCGTCGTTGGTCAGGCTCAGGAGCTCCCACACCGTGTAGCCCTGGGCCGGGTCGAGCGATTCCGAAGAGGGAAGCCGACGTTATAGACCCCGGAGGGTTCGGCACTGCAAGTGTCAGGGTGCCGCCCCGGTGTGCGCTCCCCAAGCCCTTGACTGCGACGAAGGCCGTGCCGGCGCCCAGGGCCACTCCTTGTGGGAGGCTGCCGACCGGCACCGTCTTCCTGACCTTGTCGAGCGTCGGGTCGATTTGAGAGAGGGTCCCGGAAAGCTCGTTCGAGACCCAGACACTCCGGCCGCCGGGTGCGATGGCGACGCCGCTTGGCCCCTCCCCGACCGGGATCGCGATCGGACTGCGGTTCACTGCCGGGGTCGAACATGCGAAACCGTCGCATCCTGAGCGTTGACGACCCAAACCGAGTCGCGACTCGCGGCCACAGCGACCGGTCCGACGCCGACGTCGATGCGGTTGGTCACGGCGCCGCTTCTCGGGTCGATCTGGGAGAGGACTCCTGCTGACATGCTCGTCACCCAGACGGAGCCGTCGCCGACGGCGATCGCGTCGGCGCCCGCGTCGACCGGAATCGGTCTGCCCGGCCGGCCCGTCCGCGGGTCGACTCGCACTACCGTGCGATCGACCGAGTTGGCCACCCAGACCCCGCCGAGCCCGTAGGCGACGCCGCTTGGTCCGTTTCCGACCGGGATCTTCGCGACTTGTTGGCCGCCGTTCGCCTGAGGGTCGATCTGCCCCAACGTCCCATCGAGGCTGTTCGCGACCCAGACGAAGCCGCCGCCGACTGCGATCCCCTCCGGGCCGTTCCCCACCGGGATGGTCTGCCTCACCGTATACGTCGTGGCGTCGATCCTCGCGACGGAATCCTGGTTGGGCGTGGTCACCCAGGCCGAGCCCTGACCGTACGCGATCGAGCCGGGAGAGGCTCCGAGAGAGGCCGAGCCGACGATATGGCCGGTCGTCGGGTCGACGGCACCGACCGCGTTGGCACCCACGTTCGTCAACGAGACCGAGTCTTTCGAGCCTCCGCTGCCGAACGCGAACACCGCCGCGGCGACCGTGACTGCGAGCGCAGCGGTCACCGCCGGCACGAGCAGGGGGCGGCCTCGGCGAGCGGGCGCCTTCACCGGCTCTGCGCCTCGCAGCGGCGGGAACTCGTCCTGCAACCCCGGGGCTTCCACCTGCCAGATGCGCTCCGGCCGGTCGATGTCCTTCAAGCGGTAGAGGCCGAGATCGCGGAGGGAAATGCCGGGAGGGAGGTCGTCCTCTACGAGCATCCGGGTGGCGTCGGACACGAGCACCTGCCCGCCGTGGGCGACGGCACCGACGCGCGCAGCTCGATGCACGGAGATTCCGATGTATCGGTCGGCCAGGCCGGCCGCATCGCCGCTGTGGATCCCGATCCGGAGGCGTACTTCCTCCGAGCCCCGCCAGACGTCGTCGAGGAATGCTCGCGCGATGGTGACGGCCGCCGACACCGCGTCTCCGGAGCTTCGAAAAGCAGCGAAGAACGAGTCGCCCTGGGTGTCGATCTCCTCGCCGCGGTGCGTGCGCAGCGCCTCTCGCACGAGCACTTGGTGCCGGGTCAATACCTCGCCGTACCGCTCACGACCGAGCGCCTTGAGGAGGGTCGTCGACCCCTCGATGTCGGTGAACAGGAACGTTACGGTGCCGCTGAGACGGTCAGACACGATCCACCCGCGAAGCGTCTATCCGATCGGCTCTCGTGTCAAATGACCACTTCAGCGGACTGTCGCGGGGGTCTATCTCGACAGGGAGCCTGCGGAGCTCTGGCGCTACGCGGATTGGTGGACGGCAGTTCCGCCGAGAAGGGAACGCGTGAGCTCGCCGCCCTCGAACAGCAGCTCTTGAAGGGCGTCGTCGAGGTCCTGCTCGTTGACGGTGAGCGGGCCATCCCTGTCTGTTGCCGCGAGTGCGGCCTTCCGGACGAGCTCGCGAATGAAGGCGGCACTGACGCCGCGCGTCCGCGAGACGATCCGGTCGAGGTCACGGACGTCGAGGGTGAGGTTGCGGCTGTAAAGCTCGAGCAGGCGGCGACGGCCGAGGTCGTCCGGCAGTGGGACCTCGACCGCGAGGTCGACGCGCCCGGGGCGGGTTGCGAGCGCCGGCTCGAGCAGGTCGGGCCGGTTGGTGGTCAGGAGGAAGATCACGTCGGCGTCTTCTTCCATGCCGTCGAGCTGGTTCAGCAGCTCGAATAGCAGGCTCGTGGCGCTGTGCTCGCGGGTGCGCTCTTCGGCGATCAGGTCGACGTCCTCGATGATCAGCATCGACGGTTGCAGCAGCCGCGCGAGCGAGCAGGCCTGCTCGATCAGCCGCATCCCCGCGCCGCTCATCAGCAGGACCGTCCGATCCGGCAGCTGTCCGGCGATGTACTTCGCGGTCAGCGTCTTCCCCGTCCCCGGCGGCCCGTGCAGGAGCAGTCCCCGCTTGGCGTGCTGTCCGGCCTTGCGGAGGCGATCGACGCGCGCTGCGAACCCGATCGTGTGCTGCTCGATCCGTTCGAGCACGCCCTGGGGCAGGATGATCTCGGCCCGCTCGATCGTCGGCAGCGCGTGCAGCCGGACCGTGACGGGCTGAAACTGCTCCTGCTCGAGCGAGATAACACGACCCCGGTAGACATTCCGTTCCCGCACGCCTCGCCTCAGCTCCGCCAGACACGCCTCCGCCACGGCGCGATCCGCAGCCATCACCTCGACCCGAACCTGGCCGCGCATCAGCGAGTTCTGCCCGACGCTCACGAGCACCACCAGACGCTCGTCTCCGTCCTCGACGAGGATCAACCCCGACTTGACGCAGGTCACCGTCTCGTCGCCGAGCCCGACGTCGGTGTACTCGACCGGCCCCGGCGTTGGCGAGCCGTCACCCCAGAGCCCTGGACGGCCGCGTCGAGCGACGAGCTCGAGCAAGCTGACGCCGTTGAAGCTCTTGTTCGAGGTCGAGACGCCCATGAGGTCGCTGCGGCGCCCGTCGAGATAGCCCTCGAGCGCCCGCTGCAGATTTGGATGATCCCGCTGCTGGAACTCCTGCATTACCACCGGAAACCCGCCCGGGTCGGTGCCGAACAGCTCCGTGAACCGGCGAGCGAAGAACGGCGGCTCGAACGGCGCCTGCGCGGCTGCCTGCTCGAGGAACCCCTTGAAACCCGCTGCGAACTCGCCAGCCGAAATACCCATCCCATCGCCAGTCATCGCGAACCCTCCGGTCTCCTCATGCAACGTCCAAGGGCCGAGGATCGTAATGCAGGTTCGCTCCCAGTCATCCATCCTCACCGGCGAAGAAGCCGCACTCTGCGAACAGATCGTCGCTTCGCCGGCTCTCGACTTGACGGACGGACACCGAACGTTCACAATCCTGGCGCGCTGCCCCGGGCGGCGGGCTCGAGCTCCGCGACACGAAGGTCGTCATCTTCGGGAGCCCGGTCGACGGAACGCTAATCATCGGCGGGCGTCGTTAGCCTGGCGCGATGGTCGATGAGTCAGCCGCGGGTCGGCGTCCGCTCGAAGTGCTCGCGGAGCGGTTCGGTTTCGAGGGCTTCCTGCCCGGCCAGGAACAGGTCGTCGAGGCGCTCCTCGCCGGGCGGTCTGCGCTGGCGGTCTTCCCGACCGGGGCCGGCAAGAGTCTCTGCTACCAGCTTCCGGCTTTGCTGCTCGGTGGGATGACGGTCGTGGTCTCGCCGCTGATCGCGCTGATGAAGGATCAGATCGACTTCCTGCAGCGGAGAGGGATCGAGGCCGGGCGGCTCGACTCGAGCCTCGACGCCGACGAGCAGCGCGCGATCTTCGATCGGCTGCGGGCGGGCTCGCTGAAACTCCTGTATGTGGCGCCGGAGCGGTTCAACAACGAGCGCTTTCTCTCCCGACTCGCGCAGGTGCGGATCTCGCTGTTCGCGGTTGACGAGGCGCACTGCATCTCGGAATGGGGCCACAACTTCCGGCCCGACTACTTGAAGCTCGCCGAGCGGGCCCGCGAGCTCGGCGCCGAGCGCGTGCTCGCGCTCACGGCGACCGCCACGCCCACCGTCGTTTCCGACATCCGCGCCGGGTTCGGGATCGAGGAGGCGGACGCAGTCGTGACCGGCTTCTACCGGCCGAACTTGACGCTGCTCACGACGCCGGTCACAACGGCCGAGCGCGACGGGCTGCTGGTGGAGCGGCTGCATGAGCGTCCGCCCGGGTCGACGATCGTGTATGTAACGCTGCAGCGAACGGCGCTGCGGGTCGCGGGGCTCCTCGCCGTCGGCGGCCTCCCGGCCCAGCCCTATCACGCCGGCATGAGCTCCGAGGAGCGCGTCGCGGTGCAGGAGTGGTGGACGGGCTCGCCGGACGCGATCGTGGTCGCGACGATCGCGTTCGGGATGGGGATCGACAAGGCCGATGTCCGTTACGTCTACCACCACAACCTGCCGAAGAGCCTCGAGTCGTACTCGCAGGAGATCGGGCGCGCCGGCCGTGACGGGGCCGAGAGCGTCTGTGAGCTGCTCGCATGCCCGGACGACGTACCGACGCTCGAGAACTTCGCGTTCGGTGACACGCCGACGCGCGAGGCGCTCGACGGGCTGCTCGCTCAGGTGCTCGATCGCCGCGCGGGCGCCACGTTCGCGGTCTCCGAGTACGAGCTTTCGACTCGCCACGACGTGCGCCCGCTCGTGCTGAAGACGGTCCTCACCTACCTCGAGCTCGACGGCGTGCTCCAGCAGGGAACGCCCTTCTACGCGGGCTACCGGCTCCGTCCGCTCGGGAAGGCGTCGCTCGACGAGATCGTCGGCAGCTTCGACGAGGCGCGCGCCGGCTTCCTTCGCGACCTGCTCGCGACCGGCAAGACGGGGCGCATCTGGACGACGCTCGCGCCCGACAACGCGGCCGCGGCGCTCGGCGAGGAGCGCAGCCGGATCGTCGCTGCGCTCGAGTACCTCGACCAGCAGGGCCTCGTCGAGCTGCAGCCGGCCGATGTGCGCCAGCGGTACACGCTTCTGGCCCGCCCGGACTCCGGCGCTGCGCTCGTCGAGCGGCTGCTCGAGCGCTTCGCGCGGAGGGAGCAGGCCGAGATCGCGAGGGTCGCGAGCGTGCTCGAGCTCGTCACCCACGACGGCTGCCAGGTCGGCGCACTCGTCGGCTACTTCGGCGAGACGCGGACGGAGCCCTGCGGACACTGCACCCACTGCCTCACCGGCCGGGCCCAGCTGCTGCCCGAGTCCCAGCCGAAGCCGCCCGTCGCGGCAGGCATCGACGCCGGCGCGCTCGCAGCGCTCCGCGAGAGCCATCCCGGCGCGCTCGACACCGCGAGGCAGCGGGCACGCTTCCTCGCCGGGGTCACGAGCCCGGCGACGAGCCGCGCGCGGCTGACACGGGACCCGCTGTTCGGCTCGCTCGCCGACCGCCGCTTCGCCGACATCCTTGGCTGGTGCGACTCGGCCGCGGCGTAGCGCCGGCCAAACGGGCTTGGAAACGACGTTCGGACGCCTAGCCGACGCGAAGGCTTTCGTTCGCTCCCGTCACCGTCAACCCTGGCTCGGGGCCGCCGCCGATTGCATGAACGCGGCCCCCGAGCACGACGACGCCGAGACCGTGCCGGGCTGTGGGCAGATCCTGGAGCCGCGTCCATCGCCGCCGGCGGAGGTCGAACGCGAACACGACGTCACTCGTTTTCTGTTCCGACTCGCTGCCGATCGACACGATCCGCCCGGCGATGGCGGCGGCGCCCGTGCCTCCACGTGGCTCCGGCAGGGGCGGCTCGCGCCGCCAACGCGTCTCACCCGGCGCCCACGATTCGACGATCGCCAGATTCGTATCTGCGCCGGCAACGCGACCCGCAATAGCGTAGATCCGCCCGCCGGCGGCGGCAGCGGCAAGATGCTGGCGCGGCGTCGGCCCGGGGAGGCGCTTCCAACCGCGGCCGTCGTAGACGAGCATCCGCCGTGCGAGGCCGCCGTTGGTCACCCCACCGACGACATAGAGCCGGCTACCCAGGACGGCCGCTGCCGCAGCAGCACGCGGCGCGACCAGCCGGGGAAGCGATCGCCAGCGCCCCTGCTCGAGCGCCACCGCCAGCGTCGAGGGCGTGCCGCGCGCCACATACCCGCCCACGATCACGGCCTCGCCGTCGAGCGTGGCGGCCGAGGCGTGGTTGACGGCTCGAGGCAGCGCCGGGCCCTGGCGCCACGTACCGGCCGCCGGATCGTAGAGGTCGACGCGTCCGGTCGTCGTGCCGTCGGCGAGGTAACCGCCGGCCACGACGACCTGCCCGCCGCCCACCGCGGCCGCGACCTCCGTCCGCGGAAGGGGGAGCGGCGCGTCGGTGCGCCAGCCGCCGCCACCCCATCCGACGACAGCGGCGACAACGGCCAGGACCGGAACCACTGTCACGGTACGAGTATTGCGAGAGCGAATCACGCCCGCCGAGGCGCTCGATCTGGCTGCGGCCGATAATCCCGGCTTGATCGCTCCACACGGCCAAGGGAGGAACACGATGTCACCACGGGTTCAGAGCGAGCTGCTGCTGGTCGGCAGCCTGCCGGCCGCATCGACGGAGGAGGCTCTGCGCGAGGGGTCGGAATTCTTCGGCGACCTGGTCTTCGCGCTGCCGGATGGTGAGACGGGGCCGCGCGCAGCGTGGGTCGGCTACGAGCGGGAGCGGCTGATGAAGCCGAACGCGGCGTTGGAGATGGTGGCCGCGACGGAGTCGCCGACGGGCATCCCCCGTCACGCGTACGAGACGCCGATCTTCAAGGTGCGCAACGACGAAGCGGTGCGCTGGGACACCTGGCCGCGCATTGACGACGCGATCGAGTCGTACCGGACGTTCCGCGCGCTGCGGGAGGATGCCGTCATCCCTGGAGACCTGCGCTTCCAGATCGGGTTACCGTTTCCGTCCAGCGCGTTGAATGCGTTCAAGGTCGACTTCGCGGCGGACTATGCGACGGCCGAGCCGCCGTTCGAGGACCTCGTGCGCCGTGAGCTCGAGCGGCTGACGGCCGAGATCCCGCCGCGAGACCTCGCGATTCAGTGGGACGTCTGCTACGAAGTGCTCGACCTCGAGGGCGTGGTGGCGTGGATGGGCGGCGACGATGAGGCGTGGGAGCGCTTCACCGGCCCGGTTGCCCGGCTGACACACCTGATCCCGGCCGACGTGCTCGTCGGCTACCACTTCTGCTACGGCACGTTTCCGGAGTGGCCCATGTACGAGGCGCGCGACATGGGCCTGATCGTACGGATGGCCAACCACGCCGTCGCGAGCTCGGGGCGGCCGGTCGACTGGGTCCACCTTGCCGGGCCTCGTTACCTCCGCAGCGAGGACGACAGCTTCTTTCGACCGCTCGCCGACCTCGACGTCCCAGACACGCGCGTCTACCTCGGGATCGTGCTACCCCTGGACGGCATCCCGGGCGTGAGGCGCCGTTACAACGACAGCCTCCAGGTACCTCGCGGAGTTCGGCGTCGCGATGTACTGCGGGTTCGGCCGCCAGCCCGGCGCAGACGGCCGCGAGACAATGCGCCGCCACCGCGAAGCCGTCCTCGCGCTCCGTGGGTGACGGGAGGCCCCAGGCTCGATCGATCACGACACGCCGAGCAGGGCCTGTGCCGTGGCCCGGTCGCCGCGGAACTCCGGCGTCGTCGCCCGGTACGCGATCTCGCCCTTCGTCATGATCGCGACCCGGTCGGCGAGCCTGACCGCGACGTGCAGGTTCTGCTCCACGACGATCGCCGACAGCCCCCGCTCGCGGAGGCCGGCGATCGTGTTCGTGATCAGGTCGACGACGAGCGGCGCGAGCCCCTCGGACGGCTCGTCGAAGAGGATGACGCGTGGGGTGCCCAGGAGCGCTCGGGCGATCGCGACCATCTGCTGCTCGCCGCCCGAAAGCTCGTTCCCGCGGTGCCGCCGCCGCTCCCACACGCGCGGAAACAGGGCGTAGACATCGTCCAGCGACCATTCGGGACGGCGATCGCCCGATGCGCGGCGGGCGAGCTTCAGGTTCTCGTCGACCGTCAATCGAGCGAAGATCCGGCGCCCCTGGGGAACGATCGCGATCCCGGCGCGGGCGATCTCGTGGGGGCTCGATCCCGCGAGCTCGCGTCCTTCGAGCTTGATCGACCCCGCGCGCGGACGGACGAGCCCGATGATCGCGTTCAGCAGCGTCGTCTTCCCCACGCCGTTGCGGCCGAGCACCGCGACGACCTCTCCCTCGTGCAGGTCGAGGTCGACGCCCTGGAGGACGTCGCCCGTGTCGTAGCCGGCTCGAACGCCCTGGATCTCGACCAGCTCCGTCATGCGGTGAACAGCTCCTCCATGCGGTCACCGGGACCGAGGTACGCCTCCTGGACGACGGTCGACGTACGAATCTCCTCCGGAGGGCCGCTCGCGATCAGACGGCCCGCGTCGAGCACGGAGATCACCGTTGCCAGCCCGAAGACGACATCCATGTCGTGCTCGACGATCATCAGCGTGAGCTCCTTCGGCATCCCGCCGATCATGGCCAGGAACCGCTGGACCTCGTCGCGCGACATGCCCGCCGTCGGCTCGTCGAGAAGCAGGAGGCGCGGATCCGTGGCGAGCGCCACGGCGATCTCCAGCTGGCGACGGTGCCCGTACGACAGCGAGCCGGCGCCGACGTCGCCGAGGTCGGCCAGGCCGGCCAGCGCGAGCAGCTCCTGCGAGCGCGCCTCGACGTCGCCGAACCGGGTGGCCGGCAGCACGGCGTTGCGGGAATGCCCGAGCGTCCGCTGAACCGCCATCGCGACGTTCTCGCGGGCAGACAGGCCGTCGAAGAGGCTCGAGTGCTGGAACGTGCGCCCCATGCCGAGCTGCGTCCGGCGGTGAGCGGCGCGCCGCGTCACATCGGTGCCGAAGAAACGGATCCGCCCGGAGGTCGGACGCACCGTCCCGGAGATCACGTGAAACAGCGTCGACTTGCCGGCGCCGTTCGGCCCGATCAGCGCGTGGCGCGACCCCGCCTCGACGTCGAGCGTCACGGCGACGACCGCGAGCAGCTCTCCGTAACGGCGGCCGACGTCCTCGAGCTCGAGTACGGCCGTCATTGCGCGAGCCTCGCGCGAAGTCGCCGCGCACCGCCGACGAGCCCGCCCGGCAGGAAGTACACGACGAGCACGAAGACGACGCCGAGCGCGAGCTGCCAGTGCGACGAGAGGACGTTCGAGAGCTGGTCGCGCATGATGTAGTAGAAGGCCGAGCCGAGAACGGCGCCGATGAGCGACCGCTGGCCCCCGATGACGATCACGACGATCGCCACCGCGGAGATGTCGAACGACATCTGCTCCGGCGAGAAGTACCTCGGCTGCTGGCACGCCAGCGCCCCTGCGTAACCCGCGATCGAGCCGGCGATCGTGAACGCGGCCAGCTTGTAGAGCGGCACGTTGTACCCGAGCGAGGCCATCCGCCCTTCGTTCTCGCGGATCCCTGAGAGCGCGCGCCCGAACGGCGAGAGGACGACGAGCTTGAGTGCGGCGTAGCCGACGAGGAAGACGCCGAGCGTGTACCAGTAGAAGTGATCACCCAGCGCGAGCCAGCGTGACCCTCCGGCGAGCTTCGGGAACGGGATCCCGTAGATGCCGTTCGAGCCGCCGGTCAGGGACGTCCAGTTCAGCGCGAGCACCCAGAGCAGCTGTCCGAACGCGAGGGTCAGCATCAGGAAGTACACGCCGCGCGAACGCACGGCGAACACGCCCGTGACTGCTGCAACCCCCGCCGCGACGCCGGTCGCGACGAGGATCTGCGCGAACGCGTTCGCCGTCGTGTGCAGTGCGAGCAACCCAGCCGCATACGCGCCGACGCCGAAGTAGCCGCCGTGGCCGAGCGACGGGAGCCCCGTGTATCCGAGCAGCAGGTCGAGGCTCGCTGCGAAGAGCCCGAAGATCAGGATCTCGGTCAGCAGGAACGTGCGGTACTGGTCGAGCAGCACGGGTGCCGCGACGAGCAGCGCGATCACCGAGAGCTGGAGGGCGATCCCCGCGCGCGTCATCTCCCGAACAGCCCCTGCGGCCTCAGGATCAGGATCAGCGCCATCGTCCCGAAGAGCGCGAACGGCGCGGCCTGCGGCAGGCCGTGCTGCTGCCCGAGCGCCACCCCGAGCGACTCCGCCTCGCCGATGATCAGCGAGGCGACGAACGCCCCCGCGATCGAGCCGATCCCGCCGATGACGACGACGATCAGCGCGAGCAGGAGCACGTCGTTGCCGACCCCGGGCGTCACCTGCTCGATCGGCCCGCCGATGACGCCCGCGAACGTCGCGAGCGCTGCCCCCGCGAGCAGCACCCACAGCATCACGGCGCCGATGTTGTAGCCGAGCGCGGCGACCATCGCGCGGTCCTCGACGGCCGCCCGCAGGATCGCCCCGAGCTGCGTCCGTTCGAAGACGACGTACGTGACGGCCGCGATCACGAGGCCGACGACGATCACGAACAGCCGGTACGAGGGGTAGTAGTGCCCGAAGATCACCTTGCTCTGGCGGAGGAAGCCGGGCGGCGTGATCGTGTGGTAGTCGCGGCCCCAGATGATCGTGACCAGGTCCGCGGCGATGAAGAAGAGCCCGAGTGTCAGGAGTACCTGATCGAGGTGGCCGCGGCCGCTGATCGGCCGCAACGCAGCGGCGAGGACGAGGCCGAGGCCGAGGCCGAGGATGACCGAGATTGCCAGCGCCGCGAAGAACGGCAGCCCCCGGCGCTCCACGAGCTCGTAGCCGACGTAGGTGCCGAGCAGGTAGAGGACCCCGTGGGCGAGGTTGAGCACGTCGAGCAGGCCGAAGATCAGCGAGAGGCCGACCGCCAGCACGAAGATCAGCATCCCGAGTGCGACCCCGTTGAGGATGCTCGAGAAGTTCTGGTCGAAGAAGTTCGCCGCGAGGAGCCCGGTCACGTGCGCGCAAATCTACAGCCGGTCGCAATGACGGCGACAAGATTGGCGACAATCTTGACGCTAACCTTGTCGGCGTTATAGAGTCGCGGGGCGGGGACGACGGAAGGAGACACGGTGAGCGACGACTCGACGTCGCGGTCCCTCGACCGCGGGCAATTCCTCAAGAGGGCAGGCGCGGCAGGCGTGGCGCTCGCGACCATGCCACTCGCAAGCACGGACGCCTGGGCCGGCATCGCGAAGAAGACGGCCATGAAGCCGCTGAAGATCGGCAACCTCCTGACGCTGAGCGGGCCGAACGCGGCGCCGGCGATCGACGTCAGGCGCGGCTTCGTCGCCTACGTCTATGCCCATGGCCACCGCATCGGCGGTCGCAAGATCCAGTTCTTCGACGCAGACGACGCGAACAACCCGGCGACGGCCATCCAGCAGGTCCAGAAGCTCGTGCAAGAGGACCAGGTGGACGTCATCGAGGGGATCTTCTACTCGAGCGTCCTGCTCGCCGTCCGGGACACGATCGACCAGCTCCAGGTGCCGACGGTCATCGCGAATGCCGCCGCGAACGCGCTCTCACGAGATCGCCTGTCGGCCTACATCTACCGGACCTCGTACTCCAACTACCAACTCGGCGTTCCGCTCGGGCCATGGGCGGCGACGACGTTCGGCAAGGGTGGCGTCGTCGCGGCGATCACCGCGAACTACGCCGCCGGCCAGGAGTCGGCCGCTGCGTTCAAGTCGGCGTACGAGGGCGCCGGCGGCTCTCTCCTCGGGACGATCTTCACGCCGTTCCCGACGACTCCGGACTACCAGCCGTACTTCCAGCAGGCGGCGGATCTGGGCGCGAAGGCCGTGTGGGCGTTCACGGCCGGGGGCGGTGAGGCGATCAAGTTCGTGACGACCTGGAGGCAGTTCGGCTTCGACAAGCGTTTCCAGCTCTTCGGCAGCAACAACATGACCGATCCGCAGAGCGTGCTCGACGCCGAGGGAGACGCGGCACTCGGCATCCGCACGACGGCGAACTGGGCGCCCGCGCTGAAGAACCCGGAGAACCTGCTCTTCCTCAAGCAGTACGCAGCCCTCGGCCTCGGCCTCCCGTCGGCGTTCGCGGAGCTCGGCTACATCGCGGCGCAGTTCCTCGATCTCGCCCTGCGCAAGATCCACGGCGACACGAGCAACAAGCAGCGCTTCCTCAACGCGATGGCGAGCGTCGGCACCTGGCAGTCACCGGGCGGGAAGCTGACGATGGACCCGAAGACGCACAACGTCATCGAGCCGGTCTACCTTCGGACCGTCGTGAAGCAAGGCTCGAGCTACACCCAGCCGCTGGTCTCGACGATCGGCATCTTCAAGGAGCCGGGCGCCTAAGGCGGCCGGCTCTGCCAGCCGATGGGGGATGCGACGCTGACCCGGATCGCCGGAGGCGCGGTCCGGGCGAGGACCGCGACCCAGCACGCGTACGAGATGCTCCGCGAGGCGATCGTGACCGGACGGCTCCAGCCCAACGAGCGCCTTGTCGAGGCTGACCTCATGCAGATGCTCGACACGACCAGGTCGGCCGTCCGGACCGCGCTCGTGCGCCTCGAGCAGGAGGGGCTCGTCGAGCGTGAGCCCAATCGCGGAGCGAAGGTTCGGCTCGTCGACGAGCAGGAGGCTGCCGAGATCCTCGAGTCGCGCATGGTGCTCGAGGGGCTGGCGGCGAGATACGCCGCGAGGAACGTGACGAAGGCTCAGCTCGACGAGCTGCGGGCGATCCTGAAGGAGATGCGGTCGCTGCTCGACACCGGCGACCTCCTCGGCGTCTCCGACCTGAACGCGCGGCTCCACGGCAGCCTGCTCGAGATCGGGGGCAACAGGACAGTCGCGCGGCTTGTGGCGACGCTGAGCTCGCAGATCGTCCGCTTCCAGTACCGGACGGTCCTCCTGCCCGGCCGAGCGGAGCAGTCGCACGCGGAGCACCGGGCGATCGTCGAGGCGATCGGCAGGCACGACCCGGATGCCGCCGAGCAGGCGGTGCGCGACCACCTCGTCCACATCGTCGAGGCGCTCCGCCAGCGGCGCCTGACGGCGAGCCCGATCGCCTAGCTCACCGAAGCGGCTTCGATGTCGTCGACGACAACCGACACGCCCGCGCACGTCTCCGAGCGCGCGCGGACCCTGCTTCGCGGCGCGTACGACCTGCACGTGCACATCGCGCCTGACGTCGTGCCCCGGCGGATCGACGACCTCGCCCTGGCGCGGCGCTTCGCGGAGCTCGGCCTCGCCGGCTTCCAGCTCAAGTCGCACTACACCTCGACGGCGGAGCGCGCCTCGGTCGTGCAGGCCGCCGTACCGGACGTCGCGGTCCTCGGTGCGATCGCCCTGAACCGCGCCGTCGGCGGGATGAACCCGGTCGCGATCGAGATCGCCGCCCGCGAAGGCGCTCGCACCGTCTGGTTCCCGACCGTCGACTCGGAGAACGAGAGTGGCGAGGAGACGCAGTTCCCGGCCGGCGCCAGGATCCCGGTCTGGATGGAGCTGCAGCGCGAGCTCCGCGCCTCCGGCGTCGAGATCGCGCCCGTGCCGGTGGTCGGCGCGGACGGCGCCGTGCTGCCGGAGACGCGGGCGTGCCTCGCCGCGATCGCACGCCACGGGCTCGTGCTCGCGACCGGCCATCTCTCCCGGGACGAGATCTTCGCGGTCGTCGAGGCGGCGCGCGAGGAGGGCGTGCGGGAGATCGTGGTCACGCACCCGGACTTTCCGTCACAGAACCTCCCGCTCGACGATCAGGCGTCGCTCGCCGAGCAGGGCGCGCTGCTCGAGCGCTGCTTCACGACACCGCACACGGGAAAGGTCACCTGGGAGCGGCTGTTCGAGGCGATTCGGGCCACGGGGCCCGAGCATTCGGTGCTCTCCACCGATCTCGGCCAGGTCGCGAACCCCGCGGTCGAGGACGGGCTCGGGCTGATGGTCGACAGGCTGCTCGCCGCCGGCTTCGACGAGGAGGAGATTCGCACCATGGCGGTCGTGAACACACGGCGGCTCGCAGGAGCCGGCGGGTGACCGGGCTGCTCGTGATCGGCGCTCACTCCGCCGACTTCGTCTGGCGCGCAGGCGGCGCGATCGCGGTTGCGACCTCCGCCGGCCGGCAGGCGCGGGTGATCGCTCTGTCGTACGGCGAGCGGGGGGAGTCGGGCGAGCTCTGGAAGGAGCCCGGCCAGACCGTCGAGCGCGTCAAGGAGATCCGCCGGCAGGAGGCCGAGCGGGCCGCCGCCGTGCTCGGCGCCGACTTCCGCTGCCTCGACCTCGGCGACTACCCGCTCGAGATCGACGCTCCGGCGCTCCAGCGGATCGCCGACGAGATTCGCGAGTTCGCGCCCGACGTGCTCCTCACGCACACGACCGTCGACCCGTTCAACCCGGACCACGGCCCTGCGGGGGCCGCCGTCGACCGGGCCCGGTCGCTCGCCGCCGGAGCCGGCGTTCCGAGCGCCTTCGAGACGGTGACACCGCCGGCGCTGCTCCTGTTCGAGCCCCACCAGCCGGAGCTGTGCGCGTTCACCCCCACGACCTTCGTGGACATCACGGGCGTGTACGAGCAGAAGCTGGCCGCGATGGCCGAGATGAAGGCGCAGGCGTACCTCCAGTCGTACTACGCCGAGCGGGCCGCGCATCGCGGCAACCACGCGCGCCGCGCCTCGGGACGATCGGAAGTTCGCTACGCGGAGGCGTTCCAGCGCGTGACGCCCGAGGTGCTGGACGAGCTGTGACTTGATGGCCCTTCCGCCGGATCTCGCCCATATCCATCACGTCGAGCTGCTCACGACGCGACCGGAGGAGAGTCTGCGGTTCTTCGTCGACATCCTCGGGCTGGAGGTCGAGGCGCAGAACGGGGCAGTCGGTCTTCCTGCGCGGCTGGGGCGAGTCCCAGCTCTACGGCCTGAAGCTGACGGAGGCGCCTCGGACGGGGATCGCGCACCTCGCGATCCGGGCATGGAACGAGGACGCGCTCCGGCGCGTGGCGGGCGCGATCGAGTCGGCTGGTCGCGGGGACGGCTGGATCGAGGGCGACCACGGTCACGGCCCGGCGTACCGCTTCACCGACCCCGACGGGCACGTGCTCGAGGTCCTCTACGAGGCCGAGCGCTACGAGCCGCCGCCGGAGCTCGAGCCGTCGCTCAAGAACCAGCCTCAGCGCTATACCGGACGCGGCGTCTGCGCGAAGCGGCTCGACCACGTAAACCTCCTCGCGGCCGATGTCCGGGCCGCACGCGAGTTCGCGACCGACGTGCTCGGCTACCGGCTCTACGAGCGGGTGGACGCTCGACGACGGAACCGAAGCGGGCGCCTGGATGAGCCTGTCGGTGATGGCCCACGAGCTGATCTACACGCAGGACCACCAGCGCGCGAACGGCCGCCTGCACCATCTCGCGTTCTGGGTCGACACGCGAGAGGAGTGTCTGCGCGCGGCCGATCTCTTCCTCGACAACGATGTCTACATCGAGGCCGCCCCGTCGAAGCATGCGATCGCGCAGGGATTCTTTCTCTACGCGTACGAGCCCGCGGGTAATCGGATCGAGGTCACGACCGGCGGTCGGCTCGTCTACGACCCGGACGAGCCGACGGTGGTGTGGACGCAGGCGGAGCGCGCGCGCGGGCAGGCCTGGGGCGTCAAGACGATCGAGAGCTTCCACACCTACGGGACGCCTCCGGTGGAGCCGCGGCCGTAGATGAGACGTCCGTTGCCGATCGGGACGGTGAGCGCATGAAGATCGCGGTGCTCGGGCTCGGCGAGGCGGGGAGCCGTCTCGCCGCCGACCTCGAGGCTGCAGGCGCCGACGTCGCCGGCTACGACCCGGACCCGGTGCGAGGCGCGGCGGGGACCGCCGATGTGGTGTCGGCCGTTGCCGGAAGCGAGATCGTCCTGAGCGTCAACGCGGCTGCGGTCGCCGCGGGTGTCGCCGCGGCAGCCTCGCGGGCGCTCGGGCAGGACGCGATCTACGCCGACCTCAACACGGCCGCTCCGGCCCTGAAGCACGAGCTCGCGGAGCTCATCGGCGAGGCGCGCTTCGCGGACGTCGCGCTGCTGGGGTCCGTGCCCGCCCGCGGCCTGCGAACGCCTGCGCTTGCCTCGGGTGGAGGCGCGCGTCGCTTCGTAGAGGCGGTCGGGCCTCTCGGCATGCCGGTCGAACCGGTGTCGGCCACCGCCGGCGACGCGGCGACGCTGAAGCTCCTGCGCTCCGTCTTCATGAAGGGGCTCGCGGCCGCCGCGATCGAGAGCCGCGCCGCCGCCGAGGCCGCCGGGCACGCCGAGTGGCTCGAGGAGCAGGTTGTCGGTGTGATCGGTCGCCCGCTGCTCGAGCGGCTCGTCGAGGGCAGCGCCCGCCACGCGGCCCGGCGTGTGGACGAGCTCGAGGCCGTGCGGGAGCTCCTGCTCGAGCTCGACATCGAGCCCCGGATCACCGACGCGAGCGCCGCGCTTCTCGCGGAGCTCGCCGCGCTCGACTAGGCGGAGCCCGTAGTTCGCCATCCGCTCGCGTACTCCAGGCGCGCGACCCTGGAGTAGGGAACCGGGCTCACGATTACGCGAACGTCCTTCTGCCTGTGCGGCTGGACTGTCACCTTCCGGGTCCCGCCGTTCGGCTCGCCCCATACCACGACGAGCTCGGTGCCGATCTCGATCTCGTGGTCCACGGTCGCGAGCGAGAGTGCCCGTTTCTCGTTCGCGCTGTAGCCCGTGAAGAGCGAAAGCCCCACCACTCGTCCGTCCCCATCGGTGACGGAGTCGTAGTTCGACGAGCCGTAGTTCGCGTTCGGAAGATCGAAGAACTGGTATCCCTCGCCCTCCGGAGCGAAGGCCGACGCCATGATCTCCGTGACGTCGTCGATGTCCCACTCGAGCGTCACCTTCTTCCGTTGCGTCGCCGGATCGACCTTCTCGAGCGCGTCACGGCCGATGAAGTCGTGGTCGAACTTCACGATATGGCCGTAGCCGAGCTCCCAGGGGTTCAGGTAGTAGTCCTCGATGTCCCCGGAGACGAAGCTGCCCGCAAGGGCGTTCACGGCTTCGTAGCCGTCGCTCGGAAGCCATTCCCGGTATGCGCGCAGCTCGTCGCCTGTGTAGATGGCGGGCAGCGGTGAGGGAATCCATCCCGATTCGAGCGTGTTCGACGAGTACGCGCGGGCGCCGACCGGCTCGAGACCGAACTCCTTTCCCGCCTCGATGATCGTCTCGCGGACCTCGTCGTAGGTCTCGTACGGGCCCCACAGCTCGAGGCCCGGAGCGCCGGCCATGCCGTGACGTAGGGTGCGCACGCGCTGTCCCGCGACGTTCATGTGTCCCATGCGGAAGAAGTTCACCTGCTCGAGCGGACCGCCGTGGACCTTCTCGAGGACCTGCCAGGCATTCGGCCCCTGCACCTGGAAGCGCCAGAGCTTGCGTGTCACCTGCTTGCCGTGCGGACGCATCGGAGAGCGGTCGTCCAGTTCGGTCTCCACGGCGTATCCGACTGTCTCGCCGTGGAATCGAAGCCAGTTCGCAGCCGGGGCGCGGCCGACGAAGACGAATTCCTCGTCCTCGAGATGGAAGAGGATTCCGTCGCCGATCACGTGTCCGGCCGGGGTCGTCGGGACGTACTGCTTCGCCGCGTCCACCGGAAAGTCCGCAAAGCTGTTGACCGCGGTGTCCGAGATCAGCTTCGCAGCATCGCGTCCTCGGAGAAAGAGGTTCACCATGTGATGTGACTGGTCGTAGAGCGTGGCGGACTCGCGCCAGGCGCGCTGCTCGCGACGCCAGTTCGTGAACTCCGACGCGACGACCGGGTACACGTAAGCGCCGATCTGCGAGTTGCGCAGGAGCTCGACCGGGTCGGTCGAGTCGAGGATCTCCTGCAGGTTCTTCGCGGTCAAGCACTCCTCCTCTCAAACCGACCGTTTCTGCAAGTCTCGCATCTCGTCGACATGTTCGACGACGAGGACGGCGATGTCGTCGTCTGCCACGTCGTCGCCGATCAGGACGCCGACGAGCGATTCGATGACCTGGTTCGGCGCGAGGTCTGTGGAGATCGCGGCGAGGTGCGCGACCGCTTCATCTATTCCTGCATAAAGGGGCCGGTCGCGGCGCTCGACCAGGCCGTCGGTGTACATGACGAGCTGCGAGCCCGGGGGGAACGGGGCGCTCCCGACTTGGCCGAGCAGATCCGATGAGACTCCGATCATCATGCCGTTGGCGGTGTCGAGCTTCTCGACCCTCCCGTCGGGAAGGCGGAGGATGGGCGGTGGGTGACCCGCTGTGCTGAAGGTGACGGTGCCGGCGGGGATGTCGATGACTGCTAGCGCGGCGGTCGCCAGAAGAGGCGCGTCACGTTGGTCGAGCACACCCGTTAGCTCTGTGAAGATGTCGGAAGTCGCGACGTGTGCGTGGAGCAGAGCGCTCATCATTCCTCGGATCAGGGCCATATCGGCGGCGGCCGTGATGCCATGCCCGACTACATCACCCACAATGAGAGCGATTCGCCCGTCACCGAGAAGGAGTCCCTCGTACCAGTCGCCACCGACGCTCGCCTCGGAGCTTGCGGTGATGTATCGCGCGGATATGTCGGTGCCGGGCAGGAGCGGAAGAGTGCCGAGAAGCCTCTGCTGTAACGCCACGATCAAGTCGTGGTCGGCTTCGTAGCGCTCGGCTCGCTCGACGGTCGCCACGCAGAGATACGAGACAGCCCTGAGGGCAGCGTCGAGCTTGGCGTCGAAAGACGTCGGCTCCGCCCATGCAAATCCGATTGCCCCGAGCCGGGTGCCGTCGAACCGGTAGAGCGGCAACGAGGCTGTTGACTGGATTCCGGCTGCCACCGTGTCGGCAACCAGTCCGGAGAACTCCTCCCGATACGAGTCGAGATCGGGCAGCAGCACTATGCGGCCATCACGAGCGGCGACGGCGATCGGGTACGGGGCATCGAGCGGAACATCGGTGTACCGCGCCGCGATCTCGACGTCGAGGGATGGGTTGTGGAACAGCCGCAACGAGTTGCCGTCGGCCGTGAGCAAGGCGAGGTTCGAGTACTTCGCGCCCACACAGGCCGCGGCACGGAGGGCCACAAACTGTGCGACTTCCAGACTCGAGGCCGGAAGCGGAAGCGAGTCCGGGAAGGAGGAGCGCACTGCCACCCCCAACCCAGGAGGCACGACGACACGACCGCTCCCGGATGGTTCGTCGGGCCTCACCGGCTGGACTATACGAGCGAGGATGCCGTCATGTCCGCCGGTCGCACAACGTCACCCGGATGCGGCGGCGAACGGACAACAATCGGTTCCGGCAACCGCGTTACGCCAGGGCGCGCTCGAGTTCGACTTCGTAGACATCGACCGAAACGCGACGAATGTTGTCGGACTCAGAAGGGCTCATCCCTTCCAACACCTCGCTCCCGTTCTTGAGATCGTCCTCCGAAGCGAACCGGAGAACGACCAAGACCTTCCCCGCGGATCGGTCGGCAAGGACAATGCTTCTTGTTGCGGGCACACCTGAAGGCGCACCTCCCTCGGACTCGATCCGGCTAACCAACGCGTCGATCGACGCATCATCTGCCTCGAACGTGGCTACACGAGCGAATTCGGCCATGTCATCTCCGTCTGCTTGTAGGTCAGGCGAGTCTAATGGCGTTCCCTAACCGCTGACGTCGCGGACCAGACCCAGGACATGCAACGTCCGGCGGCGCCTCGCGTGCGCAGACTACCCGCGCCTCGATCGGTGTGGCGCGAGGGGTCGAGAGGCGAACAGCGACGTTAGTATCCTGAGGACGAAAGGAAGCCCGATGTCGACCTTCCCGCGCGCCTTCGCGAAGCCGGGCCGGCGAAACCGGCCGGGATCGGCACTGCCGGTTGCAGTCCACGAGGAACAACAGCCTGAGCCCGAAGGTGTGGCAGACGAGATCCTCGCGCTGCAGAAGACCATCGGCAATACGGCCGTCTCGCGGGTGCTCGCACGCGAGGCGGTCGTGCCGTTGCCGGGCGCGGGCACGCAGATCATCGGTGACGACGACTCCGACGTGACCTTCTCGCCGTGGGCGAAGTTCGAGGCCTCGAACGATCCTGCAGATGTCGCCGTCGGCCGTGCGACAGGTGTGCAGTCGGGAGGTTACCAATCGACCCACATGCCCGACGACGGCGGCTACGGGGGCACGCTCTCGATCAAGGCCGGCAGCAAGGGCAGCGTGCGGATCATGGTCAACGCGCACTTCTTCATGGACGACATCTTCAACGAGACGTTCGACGAGGACTTCGCCTGCACTTGGTCGTTCGAGGCCGACCTGACCGGCAAGATCAAGTTCGGTCCCGCCCGGCCGGAGTCGAATCCCGCCGACTCCGAGCATGCGCGCTTCCAGATCAGCGCGGTAACGCCGAATCAGGACAGCGACAGTGGAATGTTCCAGGTGACTGCGAGCTTCACCGGGCCGCAGGACGCGAAGTCGAGCAGCAAGAGTGGAGGGATCACTGTTACCCCGAAGGACAGCCCGGTCGGTGGGGGCGGTAACTACGAGCGCGGAACTAGCCGGACGTTCGCCGCGCCGGTGCTGACGAGGACGTTCTGGGTCAAGGTGCTCGTCACCGACATTCCGCCACCGCCGAAGCACGAGCCGCACGGGAAGGTCGCCTTCGGCCCGATCAGTGCGAGCGTCACACAGTCGCACGACGTCAAGTTTGCTGTCGGTAAGGCGAACCTGGGCGGGGAAACGAAGCTCGCGACCCAGGAGGAGCGGGATCTTCGGGCGTGGTACATGCAGCTCAGCCCTGAGACGCGCAAGGGGATGCACGAGGGCGCGATCGTGCCCAGGCTGAACGGGTACACGTCGACGACAGACAACGCGCCGCACAACCGCGTGCTCGCCCGCCAGCGCGTCCAGGCCGTCGAGCAGGCGCTGAAGGACTGGGGCGTCACGAAGTTCGACGAGACGGCGCCTGGCGAATACCCCTACATCGAGGAAGACCCCAAGCAGGAGGTCGAGGACCCCGCCGACCGCCGGGTCGCGATCGAAGTCGACGAAGCGCCGGTACAGATCGCGCCCGCCGAGCCGGATTTCGTCGACACGCCAGGCCCATAGCCCGGGGTCGGACTCGATTTCGCCCCCGGGGACGCCGGGCCGAGCCGGCGCCCCCGAGCGTGCCCGTCGCTACGGGCTGATCCTGACCGGCCCGCTGACCGTGTTGCCGGTCGCGTGCACCGAGCCGGTGTCGGGCGGCGGCAGCGTCCCGGTCGTCCCGGAGATGGTGAGCGGCCCGCTCATCTGGTTGCGGTTGAACTCGACGCCGCCGCGGTTGTCCGTCAGGCTGACCGGCCCGGAGATCGTGTTGCCCGCGCACGGGCCCGTGGCCGCGTCGCCGCCGACGAGGACGAGCCCGGTGCTGCCGGAGACCGACAGCGGGCCTGAGAGCGTGCTCCCGCAAAGGCGCACCACGGTCGCGCCGGACGCGCGGATCGGCCCCGACACGATCGCGCCCTCGAGGTCGATCGCGCCGCCGGCCTTGACCGTGATTGGCCCGTTCAGCCTGGCGCCGGGCTCGGTGCAGAACGCCTCGCCGGCCGAGATCGTGAGCGGGCCGTTGTGCGTCCCGGTCAGACACGGGCTGGTGGAACCGACGCTGAGGGTGTTCGCGACGAACGGGCCGAAGCTGTAGTTCGTCGAGGACAGGCTGCCGACCGCGCACGTAATCGGGTAGTCGCCGGGCGGGCTGAACGCGACTGCGGTCGTCGTGCACGACGCCGACCCCGTGACGTCGGAGGTCGCGGCCGTCTGACCGAGCACGAAGCCCGAGAGCGTTGCCGTCAGCGGCGGGTTCGACGCGCCGAAGAGCCGTGACTTGTGGTCGGCGCTCACGGTCAGCGGCGCCGTCGTGACCACGACCGTGAACGAGGTCGTGCCCACGTTCGCGTCGCTGTCCGACACGGTCACCGTCGTCGGGTACGTGCCCGGCGATGCAGACACCGAGCCGGTGACCGTCCACGTCCGCGCTCCCGGCAGGGTGGACGCGTCCGACGTCGCCGTGACCGCGAGGGAGAGTCCGGCCGGCAGCCCGGACGCGGTCGCGCTCAGGTCGGAGCCGACCGTGTCGGCGTCGCTCGCCGAGACGGTGGGCGCCGGGGAGATCGAGCCGCCGTACGCTACGCTCGCCGACCCGCCGCCGAGCGAGCTCGTCACGACCGGCGGCGCCTCGACCGTGAAGTCGACGAACATGCCGCGGGATTCATGGATGGTGACGTCGCAGTAGAGCCTGTAGGTGCCGGGGGTCAGCGCGATCGACTCCGTGACGGTCCCGGTCTGCGCCGGGCTCGTAATTTCGGTTGTCGTTCCGACAGGGTTGGTCGGGTCGCACTGCGACGTGGAGCCCGGGCAGCTTCTGAGCGCGAAATCGTGCGCCGCAGAGGTGTCGTTGACCGTCAGCGAGTACGTCCCGGGCTGAAGAGCGAGGTTGGCTCGGTTCGGGGTGCCGTACGCGACGCCGTTCCATGTCAGCGTCATGCAGAACATGTTGCCGTTGAAGGTGCAGAAGTCGCCGGTGAGCGTCGGATTGGCGGCCGACGACGTCGCCGTCCAGTGTTGGGCGGCGATCACGGCGATGGCTACGAACGCCGCGAGCAGCGCGACCGAAATGCGGCCTCTTGGCGAGTTGACCTTGGTCATCGAGATCCCTTCCTTTCTCGTCGAACCGGGCGCCACGAGCCTGACAAAGGTCGGCTTGAACGTCAAGCCCTTGGATGCTCGTAGTGGTCGGTAGGTCAGTTCGCCGCGTTTGGCTCGGGCGGCTGCATCGCCGACCCGGGGAGCGGGAAGGGGCGTGGCTTCGGTTGCGTGCGGGGGCTCCGGCTCGGCGCGGGCTCGGTCGGCGGGGTCTCCGCGTCAAAGATCTGCTCCTCGGTCTCGCCGGCGAGCAGGCGCACGAACTGGTCCCTGTCGATCGTCTCGCGCTCGATCAGGATCTGCGAGATCCGGTGGAGGTCGTCCATATGGCCGCGCAGCACGTTGAGTGCAGATTCGTAGCCCTCCTCGATGATCCGGCGTACCTCGTCGTCGATCTCTCGAGCGATGTCTTCCGAGTAGTCGGGCTGGTGGCCCATCTCGCGGCCGAGGAAGGGCATGTCGGCGGTGCGGCCGAGCACGCGCGGGCCGAGCTTGTCGCTCATCCCGTAGCGCATCACCATCCGCTTCGCGATGTCGGTGACCTTCTCCAGGTCGTTGGAGGCCCCGGTCGTGACCTCGTGGAAGACGATGTCCTCCGCCGCGCGGCCGCCGAGCGTCATCGCGATCGTCTCGATCAGGGCCGTCTTGGCCATGATGTAGCGGTCTTCGGTCGGCAGCGAGATCGTGAGCCCGAGCGCCTGCCCGCGCGGGACGATCGTGATCTTGTGCACCGGGTCGGTGTTCTCGAGGAAGTGGCCGACGAGCGCGTGGCCCATCTCGTGGTAGGCGGTGATCCGCTGCTCCTTCTCCGACAAAAGCCGCGCCTTCTTCTCGGGCCCGGCGATCACGCGCATGATCCCTTCCTCGAGCTCCTCCTGGTCGATCACCTTCTTGCCGTGGCGCGCCGCGAGCAGCGCCGCCTCGTTGACCAGGTTCGCCAGGTCGGCGCCGGTGAAGCCGGGGGTGCCGCCCGCGAGCACGTCGAGGTCGATCCCCGGTGCGAGCGGCTTGCCCTTCGAGTGCACCTCGAGAATCTTCTTGCGGCCGCTGCGGTCGGGCCGGTCGACGACGATCTGGCGGTCGAAGCGGCCCGGGCGCAGCAGCGCCGGGTCGAGGATGTCCGGCCGGTTCGTGGCGGCGATCAGGATGATGTTGTCCTTCATCTCGAACCCGTCCATCTCGACCAGCAGCTGGTTCAGCGTCTGCTCGCGCTCGTCGTTCCCGCCGCCGATCCCCGCGCCGCGGTGCCGCCCGACGGCGTCGATCTCGTCCACGAAGACGATGCAGGGCGAGGCCTGCTTGGCCTGCTCGAACAGGTCGCGGACGCGCGAGGCGCCCACGCCGACGAACATCTCGACGAAGTCCGAGCCCGAGATCGAGAAGAACGGCACCCCGGCCTCACCGGCGACCGCCCGCGCAAGCAGCGTCTTGCCGGTACCCGGCGGCCCGTAGAGCAGCACGCCCTTCGGGATCCGCGCGCCGAGCGCCTGGAACTTCTTCGGGCTCTCCAGGAACTCCTTGATCTCCTGCAGCTCCTCGACCGCCTCGTCCACGCCGGCGACGTCCTTGAAGCCGATCTTCGGCGAATCGGGCGCCATCCGCTTCGCGCGCGACTTGCCGAAGCTCATCACCTTCGACCCGCCGCCCTGCATCTGCCTCATCAGGAAGATCCAGAAGCCGATCAGCAGCAGGATCGGCAGGAACGACGCGATCACCGCTCCCCATGAGAACCCCCCTACGCCCTTCGAGTCGTAGGTGACGCTGTGCTCGTCGAGGAGCTTCTCGAACGCGAACGCCGACTGGTCGCTCGGGTAGTGCACGCTGACCGTCGTCTTGCCGTCCGACTCGGTGGCCGTGATCGAGCGCTTGCCCGGGTTGAACACGACCTCCTTGAACTTCGGCTGCCCCTTCCTGACCGCCTGCTGCAGCTGCGAGTACGTCTGAATGCCGGGCGCCGCGTGGTTCGGCTTCGACATCAGCAGGGTGCTCGCCAGCCAGACGGCCAGAACGATCACCAGAAGCGGGATGAACGCACCGCGCAAGAGACGATTCACCGACGCTCCTCGACCGTCATGCGCGGGCGACCGTCCCGTGTAGCTCCTCGGGAGCCGGGAACGCGGATCGGCTCTGAGCCTGGAAGATCGCCTGCAGGCGTCCGCTCTCGTGCTCGCCGAAACAGAGGTCAATTCCGCTGACACGGAACTTCTCACTGACCTCGTCGAACGCCGACTGAACGTCAGCGCGGGTCAGCAGCGGGTGCATGACCACGACTGCGGCGCCGTCGTCACCCCACGTCTGCGCCAGGTCGAGAACGACCGCACAGGTGCGAAGGATCACCTCTCGCCGCGATCGAGCCTCGGACCGGTCGTCCTGGATCGGACGTGATGCGGGCCGCTCCGATCCCACGAAACGCAGTTCCATCATGTGCCTCCAAGCGTGAAGAGCGGATCGACCAGGGGCTGAGGTCGAGACACGCCGCCCCGCGCTACTGAGGAGGGCATCCCTGCGAAACCATGTAGCTGGGATCTCGCGGGTAAGTCTTCAGCGCCGTACTGGTGCTAGGGCTGAGACTCCAGGCTATCAGCCCGCCGTTTGCAGGGGGTGCGACCTGGCGATCATGAGGAGCTCGAGTCCGATTCCCGGCCGGCTTCGGTCTGTTCGTGCTCGATCCGGTCTTCGTCTTTCGCCAGAGTCTCCTGCCGCAACTCTTCCGCTTCGGCCGCCTCGGAAGTCGTCAGCGGGCCGGTCGGCGGTCGGTGCCCACCGGGCAAGCCTTTCAGGAAGGCGCGTATGCCTTTCATGTCGAGAAGCGTACTCGTCCGTGCCCTGGCACGGCCGCGGAGCCGCCCGTCCGCGGCGTCGAGCAGATGCGAGTAGACTGACCCCGGAAACATCGAGCCAGTTGCGCTGACGGTCTGGATCTCGCACCACCGTCAAGTCGCCAGTTCTTCTTCCTCGTTGCAACCGCGTCTCAGCAGAGCTGAGGCGGGATCAGGCGACCCGGTTGGACAGATGGAAGGTGGAGGTTCGATGACACAGACCGAGACAGAGATCGTCCAGGGGATCGGGTCCGACTACGCGGTCAAGTACGGGTTCTCGAATCCGGACGAGGCGAAGGACTACTTCTTCAAGTCGGGCCGTGGGATCTCGCACGAGGTCGTCGAGGCGATCGCGGAGCACAAGAACGAGCCCGCCTGGATGCGGAAGGTTCGCCACCAGGCGCTCGACTACTTCTTCGCGCGACCGATGCCCGACATGGGGCGGCGACCTCTCGGGAATCGACTTCGACAACATCTACTACTACATCCGGCCGACCGAGAAGCAGGCCGAGTCCTGGGAGGACCTTCCCGCCGACATCAAGGACACCTGGGACAAGCTCGGGATCCCCGAGGCGGAGAAGAAGTACCTCGCCGGCGTCGGTGCTCAGTACGAGTCCGAGGTCGTGTACCACAAGCTGCAGGAGTCGCTGGAGAAACAGGGCGTGCTGTTCCTCGACATGGACTCGGGGCTGCGCGAGCACGAGGAGCTCGTCAAGCAGTACTTCGGGACGATCATCCCGTCGAACGACAACAAGTTCGCGGCGCTGAACACGGCGGTCTGGTCGGGTGGCTCCTTCATCTACGTCCCGCCCGGCGTCAAGATCGAGCTGCCGCTGCAGGCCTACTTCCGGATCAACGCCGAGAACATGGGCCAGTTCGAGCGCACCATGATCCTCGTCGACGAGGGCGCCTACGTCCATTACGTCGAGGGCTGCACCGCGCCGGTCTACTCGAGCGACTCGCTGCACTCGGCCGTCGTGGAGATCGTCGTGAAGAAGGGCGGCCGCTGCCGCTACACGACGATTCAGAACTGGTCGAACAACGTCTACAACCTGGTCACGAAGCGGGCCGTCGCCTACGAGGACGCGACGATGGAGTGGGTCGACGGGAACCTCGGCTCGAAGCTGACGATGAAGTACCCGGCGATCTGGCTGATGGGCCCTCGCGCGCATGGCGAGGTGCTCTCGATCGCGTTCGCGGGCGCGGGCCAGCACCAGGACGCGGGCGGCAAGGTCGTCCACGTCGCCCCGGACACGACGTCGCTGATCACCTCGAAGTCGATCTCGAAGGACGGCGGCCGTGCCGGCTACCGCGGCCTGCTCCAGGTCGCAAGAGGCGCGAAGAACGCCAGGTCGAAGGTGGTCTGCGACGCGCTCATCCTCGACGAGGACTCGCGCTCCGACACCTACCCCTACATCGACATCGACGAGAACGAGGTCGACATCGGCCACGAGGCGACGGTCTCGAAGATCGGCGACGAGCAGCTCTTCTACCTCATGTCGCGCGGAGTGTCCGAAGCGGAAGCGTCCGCGATGATCGTCTCCGGGTTCGTCGAACCGATCGTCAAAGAGCTCCCGCTCGAGTACGCGATCGAGATGAACCGCCTGATCCAGATCCAGATGGAAGGCTCAGTCGGCTGAGGAGGCGCCGGCGCCGATCGGCCTCCGGCAACCAAGCGTTACGCTCTCGCTGCCTCGAGGCCGCGGTGGCGCACCACCGCGGGGAGCCCGGCGGCGTCGAGCACGAGTGCGGCGCGGTGAAGAGCGAGCGTCGACTCGGCCCCCTCGTTGTCGTTGGCGGTGTCGCGGCCGAGGCCGTCGCTGCAGCCGCCGGTCGCGAAGTCGTAGAGGGGCCGCTCGAGTCGATTTCGTCCGAGGAACCAGTCGAAGGCGCGCTGGGCGCGCAGGCCGTGCTCGTGGTCGCCGGTGACGGCGAACGCCGCGAGCTCGGCCTCGACGAACGCCGAGGCGTCGAGCGGCTGCTCATCGCCGGTCCCGGGAGCAGGCTCGTCACGGTGCCGGCCGAGGTGCCCGGTCAGCCGCAACGTGCCCTGCGCGAGCCCCGACTCGTCGCCGAGCCAGCGGAGCGCCTCGAGCCCCGTCTCCGTCATGTCCTCGCGGCCGAGCACGACGCCGCCGGTGATCAACGCGTGGGGGAGTCGCGCGTTGTCGTACGTGAGGCGGTCCTCGAACCACTTCCAGTCCCCGGTCGCACACGACTCGTACGCGGCGGCGAGCCGGCTCAGCGAGCGCTCGAGCAGCAGCCTGGCGTCGGGCTCGAGGCGGTCGGGATCGAGGCGGGCGAGCCCGAGCGCGGCATAGGCCCCGGTGCGGAGTGACGGCCCATCGAGCAGGGTGCCGGTGAGCGCGGCAAGCAATCGGGCGGCCGGGCCGACGACGGCGGGCACCCACGCGGTCGAGAGGAGCTCGCCGAGCGCCCCGATGGTCCTGCCGACATGGTCGCCGACGTGGGGCTCGTCGAGCCAGCGCCGGTCGTACCCCATGAAGTTGCGCATCCCGGCGGGCGGGTGGCTCGCATCCTGCAGGAACGCGAGGGAGCGGTGGACGATCGAGGTCCAGATCTGCTCGTCGCCGCGGCGGGCCAGCTCGAGCGCGACGACGGTCAGGCGGGCCACGTCGTCGACGCAGTACCCGCTGGCGCGGTTGGGGATGACCCCGTTGGCGTGCTGCGCGATCCCGGCGTCGTCCACGAGGGTCTGCAGGTGATCGGTCCGGATGCTGACGAGCTGGGGATCCACCGCGGGCGCCGTCCGGGGCCGCGGCGCCCGCTCGACGGCCTCGTGCAACACCGCTGCGGTCGCCTCCGCGACAGAAGGCCAGGCGAGCTCGTCGCCGAGCCTCCGCGCCTCGGCCCGCGCTGCGGCCAGTCGCTCCGGCTCGGCGATGAACCGGCAGACCGCCTCCGCGAGCGCTTCCGGATCGCTGAACGGCACGATCTCGCCTGCGCCCGTCGCGAGCAGGTCCTGCGCGTACCAGTACGGAGTCGAGACGACGGCGCAGCCGGCCGCGATTCCGAAGCTGAGCGCTCCCGAGGAGATCTGCTCTAGTTCGCGGTAGGGCGTCACGAACAGGTCGGTCTTCGCGAGCAGGTCGGCGATGTCGTCGATCGGGAGAAACCGGTCGTCGAACTCGACGTTGTCGACGAGCCCCAGGTCGACGACGGCACGCTCGAGCGTCAACCTGTACCGCTCCCCCTCGCGTTTCGCCACGTCGGGATGCGTACGGCCCGCGATCACGTACACGACCTCGGGGTGGCTCTCGACGATTGCGGGCATGGCCGCGATGACGGTCTCGAGCCCCTTCCCCGGCGAGAGAAGGCCGAACGTGGAGAGCTGGAAGCGGCCGCTCACACGCGTCGCCGGTGGCGCCCCGTTGAGGCTCGCCGCTACCGCGTCATGCTCCGCGGCGCGACGTGCGAGCACCGTCGGGGCACCGTGCGGCACGACCCGGGTCTTCTCCTCGCCGCAGGCGCCGCTCTCGACCAGCAGCCGCCTTGCCGTCTCGGTCATCACGATCACGAGCTCCGCATGGCGACAGAGCGCCGACAGCACGGCAGCCTGATGCCGCGACGGCGCCGACAGAACCGTGTGCAGCGTCACGACCAGCGGCTGTGACAGCTCCTCGGCCACCGAGAGCACGTAGTCGCCGTCCTCACCGCCGAAGATCCCGTACTCGTGCTGCAGGAGCACGACGTCGACGTCGAGACGGCCGAGGATCCTCGCCGCGCGCACATAGTCGCCGCGAACCCCCTGAGTCACGGTGGCGACCAGGCCTGGCCGTTGCGGCCGCGACGGCTCGTTGACGATGACCACGCGCTCGACCCGCTCGACCCCGTCGGAGCCGAGCAGCCCGGCGCGGACGTCCGCGGCAAACGTGCCGATGCCGCAGGCACGAGGTGGATAGGTCGAGACGATCGCGGCGCGCAGGACCCGCTGTGCGCCCTTGTCGCCGGAGGTCGCTCCCCGCGTCAACCTCGCCGACGCCGTCAAAGCCGCGGCACCGGCAGCACGGCAGCTACTTGCCGCGGGAGGTCTTCTTCGTTTTCTTGCTCTTCAAGCTCACCATCGGTCCGCGGTCGAGCTCCTTGATCGACTTCGGGGGCGGCTGCGCCCCGGTCTTTCCCTTCGGCGCCATCGTGCTCCTTCTCTGTTGGGATGGAGGTGAGCAGGTACCTGACGGGCGCGAGCCCGTCGTCGGTAGGGCAAGCACCGGCGACGTCCGTGTCGCGACGAATGGTCAGATCCACCCGATCGTGCTCCCTCGACTTGAACGACGGCACCGAAGGCCGGTCCCGTAACTCAACAGTCCTAAGATAAGTCGGAGAGGAAGAGTCCGAGCCTCAACGGCTTCGCGTAACCTCCGCGCGACCTCGAGTCTAGCTGCGTTCTCCTGTCCTGGAGCCGGCCGCGCACGCGTGAATCCCCTCTCTGCCAGCTGGTTGCGAACGTCGGCTCATCGGCCTGCGCTGCGATCTCGGGCAGAGTCGGTCGTAGATCGGTCGGATCAGGGGCTGGGCGCGAGGCCCACGGCGCACCCCTGACAGCGATCAGGTGGGCTGCACGGTCTGCGCCACGGGGTTGTTCTTGGGGTTGGGCTGTGGGAGAATCGCGCGATGCTGCTGCGGCGGCTTGGGTCGGCGTGTGGTGTGGCTCGAGACGCGAGACGTTGTGTGTCGTCGCTGGGCTCGCGTTTCTCGTCTCTCTCGCGGGAACGGCGGCAGCGTCGGTCGAGGTCGGCGTTGGCGAAGGGAACGTCACGCTCCGAGTTGATTCCGTGGGAGACGCCGAGGTCACCTGGGATTCGGCGGGAGCGCGGCGCTCGCTCGTGATCGCCCGCGACGGATCACTTCATTACGGCGCAGGACTCTCCGGCCCGGACGTCTCGCACGCCGCAGGCGCGGTCCGGCTTCCCTGGGAGGTGACAGTCCGCCAGACCCCCGATGGGAGCTTCTACGCCGTGCAGGCGTGGCGCCGCCTCGACACGGGACCGGTCGAGCTTCGCTTCTCGCGCTGGCAGGGTGCGCCGACCACGCTCTTGCTGAGCGTCGTCTGCTGCAAGTGGGGAAGCGTGAACCTCGAGGGCTCCGCCAGCTTCCACGGCAAGCCGATCTTCGGCTACTCGGCGACACCGCAAGGGGCACCGCTCGATCCGTTTGGACGGAATGTGTACCTCGACTCGTTCCGCGCCGGCCACTGGCAGCGGATGATGGGGATCCTCACCCACCGCCCAACCGGCACCTTCTCGCTCTGGATCCGCGCCAACTGGGCCGGGACGAGCTACCGCGGCACGATCCCCGGACCCAACTGGGGTTGGACGCTGGCCCCCGACGCAGCAGCCACCGCCACAGCAATAAAGCAGTGACGAGGTCGAGTCGTCGAGCCCGAATAGCTGCGCGTCGCCCGGCCCCTATCCGCGCGGCGACCTCACGAGGAGTTCTCCGGCTGCTCCGACAGCGTTGCAGCCTCGTCGACGAGGAACTCACGGACGCCATGCGCGAAGCCGCTCCAGAAAGCAACCGGCTGCGGCTCGTCGATCGGCCCCATCAGGTTCCAGTCGATCGCCGCGCGCGTCTCCTCGGCGTTCCGCGACCTGACGACGGGGCGGAGCTTGGCGTGATCGCCCCCGGTACGGCCGGCGTACTCCCGTCCTGCGAGCAGTCCCTGCTCCATCGGGTCCATCGATGGCGATTCTCGCCGAAGACCGGTCTGTACAGTTCTTCTGTAATACGTTTTGTGATACGATCCTCGTGTGGCGAGGACTGTGCAAGCGCGACTCGACGAACGTTCCGAGCAGGATCTGGCGTTTCTGCGCAACGAGGGCCGCACCGATTCGGAGGCGATCCGCCTGGCCCTGCACGAGGCCGCGGAGGCGCGTCGCCGCAAGAGCGCGTTGCGTCTCGAGGCCGAGGCGGCGGCCGCCGATCCGGACGACCTCGCAGAGGCGCGGCGCATCCGGGCCGAGATGGACGCGATCGCGGCCGCCTGGATCGAGCCCGCGTAAGGGCGTGGTCCGGGGCGAGGTCTACCGCCTGCGGCTCCCGCGCGGGACGCTCGGCTCCGAGCAGCGCGGCGCTCGATACGCCGTCGTCGTCCAGGCCGACGAGTTGCTCGCGCTGTCGACCGTGCTTGTCTCGCCCACGTCGACCTCGGCTCCTCCGCGCTCCTTCCGCCCGACCATCGACATCGCCGGCACCCCGACTCGCGTGCTTGTCGAGCAGACGACCGCGATCAGCCCCGAACGCCTCGGCGACTCCGTCGGCCGCCTCGACGCAGCTGAACTGCGCGACCTCGACGCAGCACTCCTGCTCGTCCTCGGGCTCTGACCGCAACGGCATCGCAGCCGCGAGAGGCCGACCGCCCACGCCGGCTGGTCACGCTTGGATGATCACGGCGTCCCTTCGAAGGCCAAGCGAGCGAGCAACTCGATGCCCTGTTCCGGCGCCCCGGCTGTCCCAAAGAAGTTGACCTCAGCGCCGGTACCGAACAACAGGGTAGTCGTAGCTGAGCGGCTCGATCTCCTCGAACCAAACCTGCCGCGCTTCGAGGTCGACCGCCACCACGGTCGCCTTGTGTACGGTCGTATCGCCGTGGCGCGCGAGCAGATCGCGGAGCGAGTGCCCGAGCGTGGTGGTCTCGAGCAGGCCGCTTGCGGGCTGGTAGAGCAGCGGCTGGAACGTGTGGTAGTCGTGCCGGTCGACCAGCACGACCTCGGCATCGGCGTCCTTCAGCTTCCGCGCCGCCCCCACGCCGCCGAACGATGTTGATCCTTGCCTCGAACCTGGAGGCGGCGCGGAGTCAGATGGCGTTCACGCTCGGATTCCACATCGTGCTGGCTTCGCTCGGTGTGGCCCTTCCCGCGATGATGCTGATTGCCAACTACCGGGGTCTGCGTCGTGGCGATCCGGAGGCGTTGAGGCTGGCGCAGCGGTGGTCGAGGGCGGTGGCGGTGACGTTCGCGGTCGGCGCAGTGACAGGGACGGTGCTGTCGTTCGAGTTCGGGCTGTTGTGGCCGGCGTTCACGGGGCGATTCGGCCAGGTGTTCGGGGTGTTGTTCGCGATCGAGGGGATCTTCTTCTTCCTCGAGGCGATCTTCATCGCGATCTACATCTTTGGCTGGAAGCGGCTGTCGCCGTGGGCGCACTTCTGGACGGGCGTGCCGGTCGTGATCACAGGCCTCGGCGGCGCGTTCTCGGTCGTCGCGGTGAACTCGTGGATGAACCAGCCGCAGGGGTTCTCGCCGACAACGGGAACCGTCACATCGGTCGAGCCGCTGAAGGTGATCTTCAACCCGGCGGTGCCTTACGAGGTTCCGCACATGATCCTGGCGGCGTATCTCGTCACCGGGTTCCTGGTGGCGTCGATCTACGCGGTCGGGATGCTGCGCGGCCGGCGCGACCGCATCCACCGGCTCGGGCTGCTGATCCCGCTGACGGTCGCCTGTATCGCGACGCCGATCCAGTTCGCGGTCGGGGACACGGCGGCGCGTGGGATCGCGAAAAACCAGCCGATCAAGTTCGCAGCGATGGAGTGCGTCCAGACGACCTCGACCGACGTCACCGAGTACATCTTCGGCAGGTGCACCTCGAGCGGCGTGAAGGGCGGGATCGGGATCCCCGGGTTCGACTCGTTCCTCGTCGGCTGGAGCACCAGCACGCAGGTGACCGGGCTCGACTCCGTGCCCCCCGACGACCGTCCACCGTTCGACACGCTGCTGCACTGGGCGTTCGACACGATGGTCGGGATCTGCACGCTGCTGATCGGCCTCGCGCTCTGGCTCGGGATCGGCTGGTGGCGCAAGAAGGACTTTCCCGCAGTCGCGCTGGTTCCTGCGCGCGACCGCCGTCTCCGGGGTCGCCGCGGTGATCGCGCTCGAGAGCGGCTGGATCGTGACCGAGGTCGGGCGCCAGCCCTGGATCGTCTACAACATCATGCGAACCTCGGACGCGGTCACCAACGCAGGCGGCATCTGGGTCACCTTCGGACTGATCCTCGCCCTCTATGTCGCGCTCGGCGTCACGCTCGTCCTCGTCCTGCGGGCGATGTCGCGGCGCTGGCGCAGCGAAGACGGCCAGGACGACGCCGGGCCGTACAGCCCGGAGACGAGCCCGCCCCCGGACCTGGCCGCTGGAGCGGCCGGATGAGCAGCGCGACCGCGGTCGCCGTCGTCCTCTGGACCGGCGCGACGATCTACGCCGTCTTCGGCGGCGCAGACTTCGGCGCCGGGCTGTGGAGCCTGCTCGCCGGAGGAGGAGACCGCGGCCGCCGCCCGCGCGAGCTGATCGACTGGGCGATCGGGCCGGTCTGGGAGGCCAACCACGTCTGGCTGATCTTCGTGATCGTCGTCCTCTGGACCGGCTTCTCCTCCGCCTTCGAGGCGATCTTCTCCACGCTGTTCATCCCGCTCTCGCTGGCCGCGCTCGGGATCGTGCTGCGCGGATCCGGATTCGCCTTCCAGCACACAGCTCGGCGCGCATCGGGGCCGCGCGCTGGCGGTCGCCTTCTTCGGGCTCGCCTCGGTGCTGACGCCGTTCTTCATGGGAACGGTCGTCGGCGCGGTCGCCGGCGGGCGCGTACCGGTCGGGAACGCGACCGGCAACGACGTGACCAGCTGGCTCAACCCGCTCTCACTCGTGATCGGCGCGCTCTTCGTCGCCACCGGCGCCTACCTCTCGGCCGTGTTCCTCGTCAGCGACGCCCGCCGCGCCGGCGCCCCCGACCTCGAGCGCTACTTCAGCAATCGCGCCCTCATCGCAGCGGTCGTCGCCGGCGCACTCGCGGTCGCCGGCCTCGTTGCCCTCCACCAAGACGCAACCTACGTCTTCGACCGTCTCAAGACCGACGCCCTCCCGCTCGTCATCCTCTCGGTCGCCTGCGGGATCGCCGTCCTCGTGCTCCTCCACCGCGGCGCCAAACGCGGCGGGCGCCCGCTCGCCATCGGCGCCGTCGCAGCCGTCATCTGGGGCTGGGCAATCGCCCAGTACCCGTACATACTCCCGCAGGAGCTGACCATCTCACAGGCAGCCGCGCCGAGCGAAACGCTCACCAGCGTCCTGATCGTCTTCGGCATCGCCGTCGCTCGTCGTACTCCCGTCCATCGGCCTCCTCTACACACTCGTCCAACGCAACCTCGTCGAAGAGACCGCATCGCCCGCGCGTGAAGGCAGTGCGTCCAAACCAGGAAGCTGATGATGCGGGAGGGCGAGCAGGTCGGCCGTGGCCGGGTCGCAGGAAGCGGATGCGGACGACGACGCGGTCGGTGGCGGGGTCGATGCGCACGAGATGACGGTCTTCGATCGCCCAAACGCCGTACCGCCTCGCCGATACGCCGTAGAGGAAGTCGGTCGGCGTGCCGAGGTCGATCCGGGCAACGACGGCGTGCGTGTCCGGGTCGATGCGGTAGACGGCGTGCATTCCGTTCGAGGCGACCCAGATCCCGCCTGCGCCGGCGCTGATCCCGTACGGGCTCGGGATACGCGGGACGATGACCGGTGCCGGCGCCCCCGGCCGGATTACCGCGACCGTGCCGGAGTCCCCGTTCGCGACCCAGAGCGCGCCGTAGCCGAACGAGGATGCGAGCGGGTCGACTCCGACCCCGGCGGCCGTCGCGGACGTCGGCGCGAGGTCCAGTCCCTGGTCGGACGTGGCCGGAAGGAGCGACGGATCATGCCGCAGGATCTGTAGCTCGAGCTCGCGCAAACGCTGCTCCAGGCTCGAGCCCCAGCCCTCCCACCAGGGCCTCTCTGCCGTTCCGGTAGGCGGCAAGCCATCGGCTTGACGGCCCGCTTCGGTAGAGCGCGAGCACGAGCTGCTCGAGCAGGCGCTCCCTGGTGGGGTGCTCGGCGACGAGCGCCTCGAGCTCGGCCACGAGCGACGGGCCGGCACCGCGCTCGAGCTCGGCGGCAAACCGGTCCTCGAGCGCCGTGACGCATAGCTCCTCGAGTCGCCTCGCCTCGGTGTCGAGCGCGGGGACATCTGCGAGCGGGGGACCGCGCCAGAGCGCGAGCGCCTCCGCGAAGTGTCGCTGCTCGATGAGCTCCCGAAAACGGTCCACATCGACCTGGATCTCCCCGTCGAGAACGTAACCCTGGCGAACGAACCGGATCGCACCGGCGCCGAGCAGCTTCCGAAGGCGGGAGACATACGTCTGAACGATCTTCGCTGCGCTCGGCGGCGGCGCGTCCCCCCCACAGCGCCTCGTCGATCGCACCGAGCCGCACGGCGTTCCCGCGTGCAGCGCGAGGAGCGCGAGGAGCATCCGCTGCTGCGGCGGCCCGAGCTCGACTCGCTCGTCGTCGACGAGTGCCTCGAGCGGGCCGAGCAGCCGGACAAGCCCCCCGGCTGCGAGAAGCTCGACCGCTGGGGTGCAGCGGCCCATCCTGGACGAAGAAGATCGTCGCGAACCCGAGCGGCTTCTACGTGATCATCGGGACCGGCCGCTACCTGAACGGCGCCATCGGCGGTGTGCTCCGGGGCAACTAGCTACGACAGGGGGAGGGGGATCGGCGAAAACAGAAAATCGGACGCCCTTGGTGGGGTGTTTTAGGCGCCGAGCCAGTGGCGGTAGGCGGTGAGGAGGCGTGAGGCGGGTTGGTTCGGGTGGATGTTGATGTCGAGGAGGGCGACGTCGTGTTTCTGTTGGGCGTGTCGGCAGGTGGCGATGAGTTCGCGGCGGCCGTTGCGGGTGCCGATTGAGAGGATCTCGATGTCTTGCCCGATGAGGGTTGCTGGGATCGGGAAGGAGGCGTCCTCGTCGAACGCGTTTTCGAACGCGGTGAGCGCTTCGTCGTCGTCGTAGCAGTCGACGGTGATCTCGGCGATGAGGCTGTCGAGTTCCGGGTCGGTTTGGCGTGTGGGGCTCATGGCGGCGGTGTCTCCTGCGCTTCGAGGGTCGAGGGGAGCCGGTCGAGGACGAGCGGTGGGCAGCGGATCTCGCCGCTTGTGAAGCGGCCGACGGGCCGGTGGACGCAGACGACGGCGCTCTGCTCGTCGAGCTGCACGATCGTGCCGTGGACGCCGTGGAGGTAGCGGGGCCTGGCGTGGTGGTTGATGCGGACGCGGTCGCCGATCTCGAGTTGCGCGAGCGCCTTGGCTGAGTTGACGGCTTGGAGGAGATCGAAGCGGGCTCGGATCGCTTCGGCGATCTGGGTGAGGTGAGCGTCGAGCTCGCCGGTCGGCGATCTGGTCGAGCGTGGCCTCGAGCGGGACAGTCTCGGTATCGGGGCGAGGGGCCGGGGCGAGCGCGAGCCGCCGGGCGGTGCGGGTGTGTCTCGACATGACCCGAGTATGGGGAGCTGGCCGGCGGTCAGGTCTCGCCGCCGGCGGGGACCCAGGGTCGCCCGTCGGCCGCGGCCTGGAGCACCGCGATGTCACATTCGCCGTTCGGAGCGTGACGAGGAGGTGTGCGAGCGATACGAACAGGCCCAATCTCAGGGAGGATCGGGAAGCTCACGGAGACGGGCGCGCTAGTCTCCTGGCATTGACCTTGACCTGGCAGGCACCCAGGCCGTTGGGCGATTACCTATGTCTCCGTCACGGTCCCCATCAACCGACGACAGACCCTCCACGAGGGCGTCGACGATACTGCCGCGACTGGGCCGCCGGGGCCGATGTCTGAGTCCGAGCCACTCGGTGGGGATTTCCGCGGAGCCCTCGAGAACGTCACCGTGCCGACCTACGTCCTCGACAGGACAGGGGTTGTCCGCTGGATCAATCCGGCGGCGATGGAGATCGTCGGGGATGTGCGGGGACGGCACTTCACCTCGGTCGTTGCGCCGGAAGAGGTCCATCGCGCACGTGAGCTCTTCACGAGCAAGATCATCGGTGCAGTCCCGTTCACGGAGACCGAAGGGGTTCTCCTGAGAGCCGACCAGACCAGGGTGACGCTCGAGATCTCTGCGGTGCCGCTCAGGAACGGCGACCACATCGTCGGCGTCTTCGGCCAGCTCGTGGGAGAGCTCCAGGAACCGCCGGCAGCGCCACACCCGGACCTCACACCCCGGCAGGCCGAGGTGCTGAGACTGCTCGAGCACGGACGCTCGACCCGGCAGATCGCCGACGAGCTGCATCTGACCACCGAGACGGTCCGCAATCACGTCCGCAACGTGCTTCGCACGCTCGGCGTGCACAGCCGGATCGAGGCCGTGGCTCTAGCGCGGCGCGGTGCGCGGTCGACCGACTAGGCCGAGCTCGCCGGACCCTCGACACGCTCGACGAGGAGCAGCGCGAGCTCGCCGTCCGCGGTCGGATCGATGACCGCGACGACGCGCAGTGTCCCGGGCGCGATCAGGTCACCCGGACGCCAGTCTCCGCGCGCGTAGACGACGGTGCCGAGGGCATCGACGTTATCGACGTCGACGAGCGAGAACGTGAACACCGTAGCCAGAGTTTTCCGGCCCGGGGGCGCACCTCGCCGCGCAGCGCCCCGGGCGGCCTGTCGCTCACTTGACGAGCTTGAGCATCTTGAACATCGGCAGGTACATCGAGATCACGATCATCCCCACCATGGCGCCGACGCCGATCATCAGGATCGGCTCGATGATCGAGGTCAGCGACTGGATGCTCGTGTCGACCTCGTCCTCGTAGAAGTCTGCGACCTTGCCGAGCATCTTGTCGAGCTCGCCGGTCTCCTCCCCGATCTTGATCATCTGGCTCACCATCGGCGGGAAGGCGGGGTCGGCGGCCAGCGGCTCGCTGATCGGCACACCCTCCTGCACCCGGAGCCCCACATTGTTCACGGCGCGCTCGATCACCCAGTTGCCGGAGGTGGCGGCCGTGATCTCGAGCGCCTTGATGATGTCGACGCCGGCCGTGACGAGGCTCGAGAGCGTTCTCGAGAAGCGTGCGAGCGCGATCTTGTGCACGACCTCGCCGACACGCATCGGGATCCGGAGCCTGAAGCGGTCCCACACCGGCCGGCCGCGGGCGCTCCGCTTCCAGCGCATGAACCCGTACACGAGCAGGGCGATCGCGGGGAAGATGATGAACCAGTAGCCGCGCAGCGCTTGCGACATGCCGATGAGGATCCTGGTCGGCGTCGGCAGCTGCCCGCCCAGCTCGGCGAAGACGTTCTGGAAGACCGGGATGATGAACATGAGCATGAACGTGAGCACGAGCAGCGCGAAGCTCATGACGACGAGCGGGTAGATCATCGCGCTCTTCACGCGGCGCCTGAGCGTGTTGTCCTTCTCGATCTGGATCGCGATCCGGTCGAGAACGTCGTCGAGGGTGCCGGACGACTCGCCCGCCTCGATCATCGCCACGAACAGCCGGTTGAAGACCTTCGGATGACGGGCGAACGCCTTCGACAGCACCATTCCCGCCTCGACGTCCGAGCGGACCTCGGCGATCACCTGGCGCAGGTAGCGGTCGTCCGTCTGCTGCTCGAGCGTCGTCAGAGCGGAGACCACGCTGACCCCGGCCTCGATCATCGTTGCGAGCTGCCGGGAGAAGACCTGCAGCGACTTCGGCTTGACCCGCTTGAACCTGCGCCGCGGCGCCTTCGCCGCGCGCGGACTGCTCGGAGAGCGACCGCGCGAGCAAGCCGCGCGAGCGAAGCTGCTCGCGGGCCGTCGTCGCGTCGGCGGCGTGGATCTCGCCGCGCATCCGCAGGCCGTCGGCGTTGATTGCTTCGTAGGTGTATGCGGCCACTTCTTGTTCCTCCGGTTCTGGGTCAGGCCGCGGCGTCGAAGGTCGACGTCTCGCGGAGATTGGTCTTCGATGGGTTCGCGCCGTCGCGGGCGACGACGGTGACGTTCTTCGCCGGCCCCGCATCTCCGTCACTACCGGGTGACGTTGAAGATCGGCTTGGTGATCACGATCTTCACCGGCTCGACCACGTCATCTTCGTGTTGCCGGTGAGGGACGGGTTCACGCCACGCACGCGGTACCACCACGTGCCGGCCTGGAGCGGCAGGAGCGCCGAGGTCGCGTAGGTCTTGAGCGTGCCGGCCCGGCGCCACGGGTACGAGCCCCGTGCACCCTGGTCACGGCTCCACTCGACGTCGTAGCCCACCGCGCTGCTCGCGGGCGTCCACGTCACGAGCGGGACTCCGTAGAACCCGGTCGCGCCGCTCGCCGACGAGAGGAGCCGCCCGCTCGGGGACAGCCCGGTGACGCTCGCGACGGCGGGCGTGAGGCTGTCCTTGCGGAACCAGCGGACGCCGCCGCCCGACGGGTCCTGGCACACGTCCTGCGGGATCTTCGCGTCGCTGAACGTCCCGTCCGGGTTCCTGTCCACGGGAACGACGGTCCAGTAGTAGCGTCCGCTCGGCCAGCTCGAGTCCCAGAGGTCGAGCTGCGCCGGGCCGCCCTTCTTCAGCTCGCTCGTCGGGAGGAGCCGCGGCGCGAACGCCGGTCCGGCGACGGGCTTGCCCTTGAAGACCACGTTGACGCAGTCCTTGTCCGTGGCGACGTAGACGCGATGGTAGGCGTAGCGGTCCTGCGAGAAGAGGAACACGGGCATCACGGAATGCTGGTGCTCGACGCGACCGGAGACGACCTTCACCCGGCCGGAGACGCGGCGAGCGTGTTCGAAAGCACCTGCTCGGACGAGATCGTGTTCAGCGGCATCGCGAGCGATGCCGTCTTGGCGTGGGCCACCGCCGTGTGGTAGGTCGTGCTCCACGGGCCGTACGAGACCCGGGGCAGCTTGTTCGACGTCGTGCCGTAGAGCGCCCGCTTCGCGCGAACGCGCCAGGGGATGTCCGTACCGACGGGCGCGTGCGCGAACTCCCGCTCGTCCGCGACCGTCGTGGTCGTCTTGAAGCGGTGGTTGAAGCCGAGGCTCGGGTACCAGACCTCGTACCCGGTCGCGCCTTCCACCGGTGTCCAGGCGATCGCACCGGGGCCGGCGAATGCCGGGATCGGGACGCCGAGCGTGTCGCGAGCGGAGTCGCGATTCCTCGCATCGGGCCAGCGCATGTTGAACCGGCTGGGCGAGCTCCAGCCCGAGATGGCTCCGTTCAGGCCCACCGCGCGGACATGCCAGTAGAGCGACGCCGGGCTTCCCGTGATCCACGGGAGTGCGATCGGAATCGACACCGCCGGCGTGGTCAGCTTCGTGGTCGACCAGATGACCGCGTTGGCCGCGGCGAAGCGGTCGCTCGTCGACAGCTCGAACTCGTAGCGCACGGCGCCCCGCACGGGCACCCACGCGAACGACGGCGTGCGCGAGAAGGTCGGGACGCTGGAGGCGCTTGTCGACCTGGCATCTCCGAGTCGGAGCTGGAAGGCCTGGAGGCCGGTCGGCTTGGGAGGTACGGGGACGGTGGCCGCCGAGCCGCTCGCGACCGACGCCGCGGCGCCGATGATCGCCGCCAGCATCGCGTACGCGAGCTGGCGCGGAATCCGCAGCCGCCGGGCCGTGCGGTCGTGTCTCGTGGTGCTCATCTGGATGTCGTCTGCCCTTCTTCTCTGGAGTGGTGTCATGGTGCGACCTCAGCCTTCGCTCGTCGTCGTGGTGGTCGGGGTCTCGTTCGTCGCGCTTCTGAAGACGACCGAGTAGCGCACGCCGGTGGCGGCGTTCTCGAGCGAGACCTGCTTCGACCTGTCGAGGGTGATCTTCTTCACCCCGCCCGCGAACGAGGCGTCGGCGACCGCGATCGTGATCTGCTTCGGATCGACGGACACGAGCTGGAAGGTCGTTCCGCCGAGCGTGAACTTCTGGTGAAGGCCGATCACCTGCCGGTGGCCGTCCGTGACGACGACTGCCGCCGTGGGAACGATCTTCGGCGCCGGGACGACCTTCACGGGCGTCGTCGTTGTGGGCACCGTCGGCTGCGCCGGCGTGGCGGGCTGCGCCGCCGGCTTCGCCGCCGGGATCGGGGCAGGCGTCGCCGCGGGCGTCGTCGCCGCGGGCGTCGCCGGCGCGGCCGGCTCGTTGCCGGCCAGCGGCACGAAGGGATCCCGCGCCGCGTGGTGCTTGATCCAGCGCTCGGTGCCGGGGGCGGCCGCGCTGGTCTGCGCTGCCGCGCTGCCCGTCTGCACGCCGGTCGGCGCCGGAGCCCCGATGGCTGTCGGAGCGACCTCGGAAGCGGTGGTCGCGGTGGAACCGCTCGACGAGCCGGAGCCGCCGACGAGCTTCGGCAGCTGCCACACGAGCAGGACCGCGAGGACGACGCCGAGGACGGCGAGGAGAATCAGCTGCCGGCGCTGGCCGGAGGAGGCGGGGCCGCGGCCCCAGGTGCTGGTGATCGTGGTCATGAGGACTCCGTTCCGGTCGCGGCATCGGGAGCCGTGGTGGTCGTGTCGGCGGCCGGCAGCGGCTGCGCCGGTGTAGACGAACGCGGCGAGACTGATCGACGCGGTCAGGTCGGAGCCCTCGGTGCCCGAGGGCGTGAGCTGGACCGTCTGCACGTCGAACAGCCGGCCGTTCGCATGGATGCGCGTCCCGTTCGAGCCGGCCTGCGTCCTGAGACGGTGCAGGAAGCTCTGAACCGAGGCGTAGCGGCCGGTCACGCTCACGTTGATCGGCACCGCGTCGTAGCCCGCCGCCGGCGTGGCCGCCGACGGGGTGAACGACTCGACGGTGACGCTCGACGAGGCGGCGAGCCGCTGCACCTGCCGCACGATGCTCGGCATCTGGACGCTCGTCGGCATCGCCTTCGCGAGCGCGGCTGCGCCGGTCGCCTCCGGCTTGGCGGTCTTCTGCGACCTCGCGACGAACTTGGCGCCGGTGAGCTTCGCGTGCTCGTCGGCGATCTTCGCGTCGAGGCTCGCCACCTTCGAGCGCTGCGGCGACACGACGGCGAACCAGCCGGCGAGCGCGACGACGCGCGATCACGCCGGCGGCGGCGAGGGCAAGGATTCTGGGTGTGATGCTCATTGCTGCGGCACCTCCGGGAGCACGTTCGCGCTCAGCGTGAACTGGTAGGCGTTCCTCGTTCCGACCTTCGTCCGCGTGCTCGACTGCAGCGTCACGTCCGAGAGGGCGGGCACGAGCTCGAGGCGCTGCATCACGCCGGCGACGATGTCCTGGGTGAACGCGACGCCCGAGGCGGTGAACGCGGTCGGGGCGGTCGTGGTCGCAGGCGTCGGCGAGGTCGCTGCCGGCGCCGCCGTGCCCGACTGCATGTCGAGGCTCGAAAGCCACGACCCTGCCGGGAGCACGCGCGAGATGTCGTCGAGCAGGTTGTCCCACCTCATCCGCGCGCTTGCCGCGGTCGTGAACGCCGTGACGCGGGCCTGGTCGCCGCTCATGGCGGCCGCCGTCCGGTCCCTGGCCGTCTCGAGCGCGTCGACCTTCTGCTGCAGCGCGGCCAGCGTCTCGTGCCGGTCCGACGCGCGGTCGTGGCTCTGCACGAACGAGACGCCGCAGAAGAGGCTGACTGCGGTGACGAGTGTTGCGCCGCCGGCGAGCACCGACTTCGTGGTCAGGAGCGTCGGGATACCCTCGCGCCGGTTCTGCTGCTCGGGAAGAAGATTGACCGCACGCATCAGTCCTCCACCCCCAACCCGATCGCGACTGCCAGCGAGGCCAGGTCGTCGCGCTTCTCCAGCGAGTCGTCGGCCTGAACGCGGACGAGCGGATCGGCGAGGCGTACGCGCACGCGCGTCAGCCTCTCGAGCTCGGCCGCGAGGCCGGGGATGCGGCTCGTGCCGCCGGAGAGCAGGATCTCCGAGATCGGAAGCGACCCGGGTTGAGCCTGGTAGTACTCGAGCGAGGCGACGAGCTCGCGGGCGAGGGCCTGGAGCTCGCCGCGCGCGGCTTCTGCGGCCTGCTCGCTGCGGCTGTCCACCTCGGACGGGTCCGACGGCTCGAGCGAGAGGGTCGGAAGGAGCGTCTCGGCCTCGGGCGTGGTGAGGCGGAGCTCGCGGGCGACGGCGGAGGCGAGCTTCGTGCCGCCCCATTCGAGGACGCGCGTGAACTCGCACAGGCTGCCGTTCGAGACCGCGAGCGTCGTCCGCTCGTGCCCGGCGCTGACGACGACGACCGCGGCGTCCGCCGACGCGCCGTCGCTCGGGTTCGGCCCGACTGCGCGAAGCAGCGCGAAGCCTTCGAGGTCGATGCCGACGAGCTTGATCCCGGCTTGCCGGAACGCTTCGACGTAGCGCTCGAGCGGCTCGCGGTAGGCGGCGACGAGCAGGATCTTGCGGTTGACGGTGCCGCTCTCGTCGACCTCCTCGTTCACGACCCGGTAGTCGATGACCGCCTCGTCGACGGGAATGGAGACGACGTCGTGGGCGCGGTAGAGCACCGCGTTTGCGAGCTGGCGCTCGTCGTCGATGCCGGCGATCTCGAAGCTGCGAACGCCGACGTGGTTCGTCGAGAGCCCGAGCCGGACGCCGCGGCGCGGCAGCGAGTGGAGCGTGAAGAACTCGTCCAGCGCGGCCGCGAGCGCCGCGACGTCGCGGACCTCGCCGCGCACGACGATCCCCGCCGGCAACGGCTGGCGGGCCAGCTGCCGCAGGTGCGCCGAGCCGTTGTTCACGACCCGGGCGGCCGCGAGCTGCGACGCGCCGATCTTGATGCCGACGAGCTCGCGGTTCTTCGAGCGCTGCGCGAGGCCACCCGGCCGGGTGCCCTTCGCGCGACTCGCCCGCCGCGTCTTCCGAACGAGGTCGGAAAGCTTGATTTCCTGCTTGAAGTCCATGACTGGTTACACCTTCGTCTCGGTAAGGGTTCGGAGCCCGTTGCGGGAAGAGCGCCCGAGCTCGAGGAACGGGAAGTTGCTCCGCTCGAGCAGGCCGCGCAGCTGTTCCGGGTGGGACGTGCGTGAGAAGGCAGACTCGGCGGTGATGACGCCCTTGAGCGTCAGGTCGGCCAGCGACTGCTCCATGGTCTGCATGCCGCGGAGCGTGTTCGTCTGCATGACGGAGTAGATCTGCTCGACCTTGCCCTGCCGGATGAGGTTGCGGACGGCGTCGTCGGGCAACAGGATCTCGAGCGCCGCGACCCGCCCCTCGCCGTCGGCCGTCGGGATCAGGTTCTGCGTCACGACGCCCTGGAGGGTCGAGGCGAGCTGGACGCGCACCTGCTGCTGCTGCTCGGACGGGAACACGTCGATGACGCGGTCGATCGTCTGCGGCGCGCTCTGGGTGTGGAGCGTGGCGAAGACGAGGTGCCCGGTCTCGGCGGCGGTCAGCGCGGTCGAGATCGTCTCCAGGTCGCGCATCTCGCCCACGAGGATCACGTCGGGGTCCTGGCGCAGCGCAGCGCGAAGCCCTTCGGCGAAGCTCGTCGCGTCGGAGCCGATCTCGCGCTGGTTGACGATGCAGCCCCGGTGCGAGTGCAGGAACTCGATCGGATCCTCGATCGTGAGGATGTGCTCCGAGCGGTCGCGGTTGATCCGGTCGAGCAGCGCCGCGAGCGTGGTCGACTTGCCGGAGCCGGTCGGGCCGGTGACGAGCACGAGGCCGCGGGGCTTCTCGCAGAGGTCGTAGAGCTGCTCGGGCATCCGCAGCTCGTCGAGCGGGCGGATCCTGGCGGGGATCTGGCGGAACGCGGCGCCGACGCTCTCGCGCTGGAAGTACGCGTTGACGCGGAAGCGCGCGAGGCCCGGCACGGAGTACGAGAAGTCGAGCTGGCGCCTCGTCTCGAGCTGCTTCTGCTGCTCGGTCGTGAGGATTCCGTAGACGAGGGTGCGCGTCTCGTCCGAGGTGAGCTGCTCCGAGTCCGGGAGGCGCTCGAGCTGCCCGTGCACCCGCATCATCGGCGGCGAGTCGACCGTGAGGTGGAGGTCGGAGGCGTCGTGCTCGACCATCCGGACGAGCAGTTCGTCGATCGAGGAGCTGATGTGTGTCACTGGTCGTCCTTCTTCGCGGTCAGGCCGCGACATGGAGGGGAGGTGATGCCGAGACAGACGCTTCGGGGGAGGAGGGGCGCGGTTGCCCGCGCCCCTCCTGTCGATCGCGTGTTTGAAGCAGTCCTGCTTACGCGCAGGCCGCGCAGGCGTGGCGCTTCGTGACCGGTGATCGACGTGCGCCGGGCCGGTGCCGTTAGCCACGGTCGTTGCCGCTGACCGCGCAGCAGGCGTGTAGTCGCCGTCGGCCGTCGACCGTCGACGCGTCGACCGTGTCGAGCTTGAGGCCCGAGTCGATGCCCTTGAGGCCAGTGGCGTCGGCGCCGCGCCACGCGGTGACGTCCATCGTCGGTGTAGGTGCTGTTGTCCGAGAAGTACGCCTCGGCCGACGGGGAAGGCTGCGCGGACGTCCGACTGGCGCGGCCGCGTTGTTGGCGCGATCCTTGAAGCCGAGGTACGACGGGACTGCGATCGCGAGCAGGATCCCGATGATGACGATGACGACGAGCAGCTCGATGAGCGTGAAGCCTTCCTCGCGAGCAAGCCGCTTCTGCAAACGATCCAACATTCAGTGAACTCCTTCTTGGTTAGTGGGACGCGCAACACGACTTGCCGCGCACACACATTGGTACCGGCCGACGCTCGACGCGATCCTGACTCAAACGGGGGATTCAGGGCCGGAATGCATGACGCATTTGGGGGATCCGCGTCCAGCACGTGAGCCACATACCGGACTCATTCCGCTGGTCGAATGCAGCGTCGAGACAACGCCTTCGCTTTTCCACGACGCATTCCGCCGCGGGTGATCCCGACCGCGGCTCGGACGGCGCGGATGCGGTGCCGCCGGCGCCTAGACAACGACGCGGGCGAGCTCTTCGACCGAGGTGAAGCCGGCGAGGACCTTGTCCATGCCGTCGTCCCAGAGCGAGCGCATGCCGTATTCGGAGCGCGGCGGCGCTCCAGCTCGTCGCGGGTCGCCTTCCTCGACGTCAGGCTCTCGAGCTCGTTGTTCAGTTGACGGAGGAGGTGATCCGAGACGGACGCTTCGGGCGGAGGAGGGGCGCGGTTGCCCGCGCCCCTCGGTGTCGTGGACTGTAGTCTTGAAGCAGGTCCTGCTTACGGGCAGGCCGTGACAGGCGTGGGCTTCGTGACGCGTGATGATGTGCGTCCGGGCCGGTGCCCTTAGGCCGACCGTGTCGCCGCTGATCGCGCACAGCGTGTAGCCGCGTCGTCGGCGTGCCCGTCACGGTCACCTTGTCGAGCTTGAGGCCCGAGTCGATGCGCCATGAGGCCAGTGAGGCCGGTGGCCGCGCCGGTGCCGAGGCTCATGTCGGCGTAGCTGTTGTTGTCCGCGAAGTACGCCTCGGCCGACGGGAACGGCTGCGCGGACGTCCGACTGGCGCGGCCGCGTTGTTGGCGCGATCCTTGAAGCCGAGGTACGACGGGACTGCGATCGCGAGCAGGATCCCGATGATGACGATGACGACGAGCAGCTCGATGAGCGTGAAGCCTTCCTCGCGAGCAAGCCGCTTCTGCAAACGATCCAACATTCAGTGAACTCCTTCTTGGTTAGTGGGACGCGCAACACGACTTGCCGCGCACACACATTGGTACCGGCCGACGCTCGACGCGATCCTGACTCAAACGGGGGATTCAGGGCCGGAATGCATGACGCATTTGGGGGATCCGCGTCCAGCACGTGAGCCACATACCGGACTCATTCCGCTGGTCGAATGCAGCGTCGAGACAACGCCTTCGCTTTTCCACGAGGCATTCCGCCGCGGGTGACCCCGACCGCGGCTCGGACGGCGCGGATGCGGGCCCGCCGGCGCCTAGACGACGACGCGGGCGAGCTCTTCGACCGAGGTGAGGCCGGCGAGGACCTTGTCCATGCCGTCGTCCCAGAGCGAGCGCATGCCGTGGCGGAGCGCGGCGGCCTCCAGCTCGTCGCGCGTCGCCTTCCTCGACGTCAGGCTCTCGAGCTCGTCGTTCATCCGCATGTACTCGAAGATCCCGATCCGGCCGCGGTAGCCGGTCCTCGAGCAGCGGGCGCAGCCGACCTTGCGGAAGACCCGCGCCCCGTCGAGCGCCTCGGCCCGCTCCCGCCCGACGCGCAGCGCGGTCAGGTCGTCCGCCGTGACGTCGTAGGGCTCGGCGCAGTGCCGGCAGAGTCGCCGTGCGAGCCGCTGGGCCAGCACGCCGGAGACGGCGGCCGCCGTGATGAACGGCTCGACGCCCATCTCGTTCAGCCGCGTGACCGCGCCCGGGGCGTCGTTCGTGTGCATCGTCGAGAGGACGAAGTGGCCGGTGAGCGCGGCCTCGATCGAGATCCGTGCCGTCTCGCCGTCGCGAATCTCGCCGACCATCACGACGTCCGGGTCGGAGCGGAGGATCGAGCGCAGCGCGGTGGCGAAGGTCAGGCCGGCGCGCGGGTTGATCTGCACCTGGTTGACGCCCGGCAGTCGGTACTCGACCGGGTCCTCGACCGTGATCACGTTGATCTCGGGCCGGCTGGTCTCGCTGAGGACGCCGTAGAGCGTCGTCGACTTGCCGGAGCCGGTCGGCCCGGTGACGAGGAGCGCGCCCGTCGGCCGCCGGATCAGGTCGAGCAACTCGTCGCGCAACTCGTCGGAGAGGCCGAGCTCCTCGAGCGTCGGAGCCTCGCGCGACTTGTCGAGCAGGCGCATCGTCACCGACTCGCCCTCGACCGTCGGCAGGGTCGCGACCCGGATGTCGAGCAGGCGGCCGGCCGCCGAGGCGTTGAGCGAGATGCGCCCGTCCTGGGGCTTTCGCCGCTCGCCGATGTCGAGGCTGGCCAGCACCTTGAGACGTGTGGTCACGCCGGAGGCGAGCCGCAACGGGATCCGCTCGGCGACGTGCAGCACGCCGTCGATCCGGTAGCGCACGACGAGCGCATCCTCCTGCGGCTCGAAATGGATGTCGCTGGCGCCGTCCTCGGCTGCCTGGAAGATGAGCGAGTTGACGAGCCGCACGAGCGGCGCGTCCGAGATGCCGTCGTCGGCCTCCAGGTCGTCCGCCTCGACCGTCACGCGCACCTGCTCGACCGCGTCCTCCATGAGCGCCGCGTTGAGCGCGCCGGAGGCGCGGGCCATGCGGCGGAGCTCGACGAGGACGTCGTCGCGGACCGCGACCGCGAACTCCGTCGCGTGCCGGGTCGCCAGCCGGAGCTCGTCGAGCCCCTGGACGTTCTGCGGCTCGGTGATCGCGATCCGCAACCGCTCGCCGTCGAACGCGAACGGGATCGCGCACACGCGCTCGAGCACGGGCAGCGGGATCAGCCTGGTCGCGGCGGCGTCGACGCCCTCGACCGCGAGATCGACCAGCGGGAGATGGAACTGCTCCGCGAGCGCGCGCGCGGTGTCGAGCGAGCCCGCGAAGGCCGCGTCGCGCGGCGCGGCCGCCGGCTGTCCGCCCGGATCGGCGTCGCCGCCCGGGGGCGGCACCGGCCGAAGCCTCGGCTGTTCGTCAGGGGACACGGCGAGCTCCGTGGCCATTACATCAAGCGCAGGTAGGCGTCGAGAATCGAGGGGCCCCAGAACAGCGCGACGATGCCGCCGAGGGCGAGGAACGGCCCGAACGGAATCCGCATCTTCCGCGCGGCGCTGCCGTGCCGGGCGAGCAGCACCGCCGACGGCACGAGCGCGGCGACGAACCCGATCATCATCGCGACGGGAACGGCGCGGCCCAGCATGAAGCCGAGCAGCAGCGCGAGCTTGACGTCGCCCATCCCCATCCCCGCGGGGTAGGCGAGCGCGGCGAGCAGGAGGAAGGCCGCCGCGCCGAGCCCGGCGAGCGCCCACTCCGGCGACGGCTCGCGCACCGTCTGCGCGGCGAGCACGATCGCCGCCGCCGGAAGGACGATGCGGTTGGGGATCAGGAAGCGCTCGACGTCGATCACCGACAGCGCCACGAGCGTGGTGCAGAAGAACGCGGCGATGACCGCCTCGAGCGTGAGCCCGAAGGCGAGGAAGGACGCGGCGATCAGCAGTGCGCTCAGCAGCTCGACGGCCGGGTACTGCCAGCCGATCCTCGTGCGGCAGCTCCGGCAGCGCCCGCGCAGGAGGAGGTACGAGAGCACCGGGATGTTGTCGCGCGGCGCGATCGGGGCCGCGCACGACGGGCAGGCCGAGGGGGGATGGACGACCGAGCGCCCGGCGGGCAGCCGGGACGTCAGCACGTTCAGGAAGCTCCCGATCGCGAGGCCCGGAGCGAAGGCCACGAGCGCCAGGGCCGCGTTCACGGCGTTCTCGGGGTGTTGCGCAGGCCCCGCGCGCTCACTACCGTCCTCCGGGGGGTCCGGCCAGTCGCAGGCGTGAAGGCTCGCCGAGGGCGCCGGAGGAGGGCTCCTCGGCCGCCGCACGGCGCGCCTCGGCGGCCCGCTCCTTCTCGGCGCGCACGAGCGTGAGCAGGAAGTCGTGCTGGTTGGGTGCGGCCAACGCCGCGGTCTCGCTGCCGACGGCTCCCGAGAGGACGAGGTCGATCAGCGCCGTGGAGAGCGTCTGCATGTCGAAGAACTGGCCGTCGGCGATCGCCTCGGGAATCTCCTCGGCGCGGTCCTCGCGGATCAACTCCTCGATCCGGCTGTTCACGAGCATCACCTCGACCGCTGCCACCCGGCCGCCGCCGATCTTCGGCAGGAGCCGCTGGCTGACGACGCCGCGGAGGACGCCTGCGAGGATCGAGCGCGCCTGCGGCTGCTTGATCGCCGGGAAGAACTCGACGAGTCGGCGGACCGTCTCGGCCGCGTCGATCGTGTGCATCGTCGAGAGGACGAGATGGCCGGACTCGGCGGCCTGCAGCGCGGTCTCGGCGGTCTCGCTGTCGCGCAGCTCGCCGATCACGATCACGTCGGGGTCCTGACGGAGCACGCGCCTGAGCGCCTCGGCGAACGAGGGTGTGTCGAGACCGACCTCGCGCTGGTTGACGATCGAGCGCTCGTCCGTGTGGAGAATCTCGATCGGGTCCTCGATCGTGACGATGTGCTGCTGCCGTGTCCGGTTGATGTGCCCGATCATCGAGGCGACCGTGGTCGTCTTGCCGACGCCCGTGGCGCCGGTGACCAGGACGAGGCCGTGGTGGAGGTCGGCGAGCCGCTCGGACGCCGGGTGGAAGCCCGAGCTCGTCGAAACCGGGCACCTCGCCCGGAATCAGGCGGAACGCGAACGAGATCTCGCCGCGCTGCCGGAACGCGTTCACGCGGAAGCGCGGCAGGCCGGCGGCCTCGTACGAGGTGTCGAGCTCGCCCGAGTCGCGGAAGGCTGCGAGCCGCTTCGGATCGGGGGCGCCGACCCGCTCGAGGAACTCTTCGAGCCGCGCCGAGTCGAGCGGCGCCCAGCCTTCGAGCGCGCTCAGGTGCCCGTCGCGGCGAACGATCGGCGGCTGGCCGACCTTCAGGTGGAGGTCGCTCGCGCCGTGCTCGACGGCGCGCTGTAGCAGGTCGTTCAGATCGATGATGGCGGGATCGGAAGAAGCGGACATGGTCTCCTCACGGGGCGCAGCCCTGTGCTTGTGGCCTCGAACGCGGACGGGGACGTGAGATTTCGGGTACCGAGACACTGTCGCCGACCAGGTACCGGGTCCGCCTCACCCAAATGGGGCAAGTCGATCCGGCCGAGCCGGCAAGCCGCTCCGATCGTGAGGATGTCGATCGACGCACCGTCGTGAGGTCGGTCACCGGAGCGGCCCGCGACGTTAGTCTCGCGCGGTGAAGCTGCGAAGACCCGCGGGTGCCGCCCCCGCCTCGGCGCTGGTTGCGATCGTCGTCGCGGTCGCCGCCGGGTGTGGCACGCCGGCGGGCGGCGATCCGGGCGGTCGGCGCTTGCGCGAGCTCGCCGCCGACGGGGTCTTCGCCGCGACTCCACCTGACGCGCGGGGCGTTGTTGTCCGCCGTATCCCGGCTCTGTACCGGCATCCGGCGTTTCAGGGCGCGGGCTGGGACGGGCCGACCGTCCTCGTCTCGTTCGCGGACTCGGCGCCGCTCGCGACGGTCTACGGCTTCTACGCAAGGCGGGCGGTCGCGGCCGGTTGGCGGCCGAGCGGCAGGAACGGGCTCGGCTTCACCGACAGATGGGCGAAGACTTCTTCGGACGCTGATGATGCTGCGCGCCCGTCAGGGAGCCGCGGCCTGCCCCACCCGCGACGCACTAGCGACTCCCGGCTCGCGACGACGCGTCGAGACGTGAGTCGCGCAGCGACGTCGCCTCGCGCCCCCCGCGGATGTTAGAACCGCTGGGTGTTGGTCGTCACGGATCCCGTGGCGCGGTTACCCGCCACGTCGGTGGCTGTCCCGCCGGAGCGTCGACCACGTGAAGTTCGATGGGGCGATGCCAGTACCCGGTCCCGATCCGGGGTGACGGTGATCGCGAGAGTCACCACGGCGCCTGCTACCGACAGATTCTCGGTCTTTGTGCTCGTCAGGGTCAGCCATGCTTGGCTACCGAGGCAGACCTTGCCGATCGCCTGGAACCGTGATCGAGTCGGCAGTCCCGGTACACGTCGCGTCGTTGTTCGTGAACGTCACGCTGACGGTGCCCGGTTGTGATGCTTCCCGGAGCGATGTTGTCTGAGTACGTGAACGTTCAGGGTGTCGTCTCTGTTGTCGTGGTCGATCTCCCCAGGATCGTTCTGGCTGCCTCCATCCGCCGCGACGACGCTCACCGGTGTCGGCACGGTCGTGTCGTACGTCCATGCGTTGCCGTGGCGGCGGTGGTGTTGGTGTTGCCGACGTTGTCGATCGTCTCGACGGTGACGCGTGTAGGAGTCGCCGTCCGGTGAGGTTTGAGGCGAGCCTCGGCGAAGCTCCAGCTCGTCGTACCACCCGCGGTCACGAAGTTCGTCGTGCAGCTGGTAACCGTAAACGCTCCGGTTGCGTCCGCGCACTTGCCGCGTAGTTGTGTCCTTGATCGGACACGAGCACCTGCGCTGACACCGGATCCGCCGATCGCTCGCCGAGCCCGCGATCGTTCCTGTCCAAGTGCCCGCGCCGTAGACGGAGCCGGACGCTGGGAACGTGACCGCCGCAGTCGGGCGCGGTTCGTGTCGGCCGTGAACGTGAGCGGACGTCGTCGTCAGTGTTGCCGACCGCGTCGGTTGCCCGTGAAGGTTCTCCCGGCGGCGGCTCGGGCTGCCCGGGCTCGCCGTCCAATGAGAAGGTGATGGACTGCGTACGGCCCACCCGAGGGCGTGGAGACGGTCTCGAGGGTTGTGTGTCCAGCCCGATCGGTCGCGATCGCCGGGAAGGTGGCGGACGCTGGGCCCGAGCCGGCGTCGCTCACCGCATTGACGAGCGTGAACGAACCCGCGGCGTTGGACTTGTAGAACAGCGTTCCGTTCGCAGCCGCGCATGTAAGCCGCCGGACGGCGACGCGCCGAGCGTGAGCGAGTTCGTCGGGCCCGTGTTGTCGAGCCGTGATGGTCACGGTGAGGTTGGTCGTCGCGCACCGGCATTGTTGGTCGCCGAGCACGCGTCATGCTCCCGGCGGTCGCGGTCGAGCGCGTCGGTGCAGGTCACGCTGTTCGTGCCCGTAGTCGGCGTCCAGTTGCTCGGGCAGGCCGGGAACGAGGTCGAGCCGATCCCCGAGTCCGGGTCGCTGGCCGTGATCGTGAACGAACTCCCGGCTGCGGACTTGAAGATCACGGTGTTCGTCCCGTTCGTAATGACGTTCGCCCCGGACGCCGTGATCGCGAACGTCGGCGCGCTCGTGTCGGCCGTCACGGTGATGCCGGTCTGGCTGCCGGTGATCGTGCTCGGTCGCGGTGTCGGTCGCGGTGATCGACTGCGTTCCCGACGGTCTTCAGCGTCGCGTTGAAGGTGTGCGCGCCGTTGTCGGCGGCGGTGAAGGTGTAGTTCGCCGGCAGGACCGCCGCGGCGTCGCTGCTGGTGAAGTGGACGGTGCCGGTGTAGCCGGTCGCGATGTTGCCGTTCGCGTCCTTCGCGGTGACGGTGAAGGTGTGGCTGACGCCGGAGACCGTTGGATTCGGATAGCCGGCGACGATGAGCGTCGCGGCCTGGCCGGCGGTGACGATGATGCCGGTCTGGCTGCCGGTGATCGTGCTGGTTGCGGTGTCGGTCGCGGTGATCGACTGCGTTCCCGACGGTCTTCAGCGTCGCGGTGAAGGTATGCGCCCCGTTGTCGCCGGCGATGAAGGTGTAGTTCAGCGGCAGGACAGCCGTCCCGTCGCTGCTGGTGAAGTGGACCGTGCCGGTGTAGCCCGTCGCGGTGTTTCCGGCGCTGTCTTTCGCGGTGATCGTGAACGTGTGGCTGGCGCCCGAGGTGGTCGGGCTCGGATATCCGGTAACGGCGAGCGTCGTCGCCTGTCCGCTTACCACGTCGAACGGGTTGCTCTCGACCGTGAACGCGCCGTCCGCGGCGACCAGGACATACCCGCTCCCCGGCTTGTCGATCTTGCAGCCGGTGAATGTGGTGGCGCCGTTCAGGTTGACGGCCGAGCAGCCGGTCAGCACCGCGCCGCTGGTTCCCGTTCCGCTCTTGATGCTGAGCGCCACGGTGCCGCTGTAGTTCGTGATGACGTTGCCCGCGCCGTCCTCGGCGGTCACGACCGGTGACGTCGAGAAGGCTGCATTGGGCACGGCGGCGCTCGGTTGCGTCGTGAAGACGAGCTGGGCGGGAGCGCCGGGTCCTGTGCACCCGACGCTGCGCGTCGAGTTCCGGAGGGCGATTTCGTCCTTGAGCTCGTAGCGCTCATTCGGAGCAGAGCTGTCGGGGGCGACGGCGAGGTCGACCGCCTGCGTCGCGAGGTAGCCGGACACACAGGTGCGCGACACCGGCCAGACGTTGCCGGGCTGGTTCGACGGCCAACCGCCGACGGGAGACACGATGTCGGCCGCCATGAGTGTGCCCGTGTTGTCGCAGGTGCTGTTCTCCCGATAGAGGTCGAACGTCCCCGCGTTGAGCGGGTCGGGGACGGTGCACCACGCGAGGTAGACGGTCGAGCCGGCGCCGGGGTGACTCGTCGACCGAACCGCACTGGTTGTAGAACTCGGTAAGCGAGAGGGTGTAGCCGCCGGAGGCGTTGGCGGCGAGACTCTGGACGTCGAATGCGCAGTGAATGTCGTCGCGCATGCGCGAGAGCGCCACCCGGGCGTCGCTCTGGGCCTGCTGGCGAACTTCGACGCCGGTCTCGGCTTTCGTACCCGAGATGAAGGCCCCGGTGATCACGGCGAGCACGATCCCCAGGATCGCCATTGTCACCAGCAGCTCGACGAGGGTCATTCCGTCCTCGCGCCGGACCGAGGATGCACCACGCCTGAGAAGGCTGGCGACAACCGGGTGATCGGCACGAAGGCGCACTCCATTGAGCGTGCCAGACGATCGCGCCGACGAGACTCCCCCAAACGGGTCATGCTCCTGGCCATCGAGACCCAATACGCTTTTTTCACGGGTCGGCGAAACGCTTCGTTGCGGCAACGTCCCGATCGGACAAGCATGAGTCAAATCCCAAATCTGCGACGACTCTCGGTTGAGCGGCTGGCCCGCGAGGAGGACGGCATCGCGCTCGTGCTCGCGCTCGTCGTGTTGCTCGTTCTCGTCATCGCAGCCGGCACCGCGGCCCAGCTGATCACGTCGAACGAAAACAACTCGGGACGCGAGCGGCAGGTGGCTCATGCATTCAACGGCGGCGAGTCGGGCCTCGACCAGGCGGCGAACTGGGTCGTCACCAACGACGCGGGCGACACGCTCGGGCCGGGCACCTACACGCTGCCCGCGCCTGCGCCGTCGACCGTGGGAAACAACACGGTCGCTCTCACGGCAACGAAGTCGTCGGCCGGCGGCGCGTCGCAGTGGACGCTGACGTCGACGACCATCTCCCCGAACGGGAAGGTCACGCGGGTTCTCCAGCAGAGGATGCAGTCGCAGACCATCCCCGGCAGCCCGGCAACGTTCTGGGGCTACGGGTTCGTCATGGGTGGGAGCGCGAATCCAGACCACCTTCAAACCGCAGCAGATCTGCGACGGCGGTCTCGGCAGCGACACGCCGACCGTCTTCGGCGGCTCCGGCAAGGTCACGGTTCCCGTCTGGATCGCAGGGGACGTCTGCACGTCCGGCGGTGAGCATCCGATCGGGAACCAGTCGGCCGGCGTCGCCGATCAGCGTGCACATCGGCGGCTTCCTCTACGGCAGCAACGGGCCGAACGAGATCGTCGGGTCGTCGACGAGCCCCGGCCCCGTGGCGTCCTTCGAGGCCGTCGGCGGCTGCTGGGACAAGCACTACAACGGCGGCGACCGTGCCGTTCCCCGGCTGCGACACGTACGGGAATGGAGGCGCCACGTGCTGCGGCAAGGACGGCGTGTTCGCGAGCAGCTGGGCTCCCAGCGCGCAGACCGTGACCCCGCCGTCGCTTTCGGCCGCGGACGAGCTGGCGCTCTACAACAGCGCCTCCCCCGGCCCGATGCATCCGTGCGGCGCGGGCTCGACCGGCACCATCCCCGCGAACCTGTTCGACTCCGCCGGCAGCACCACGCCCGACACGAGCCTCGGAAGCAAGAGCTTCATCGCGCTTCTCGGGCCGAACGACGTTCGACTGCAAGACGGCCGGCGGCGACGCCTGACCTGGACGCCATCCGGTGATCACGGAGCCAAGGCCTGCCTTCACGTGCGTGGAACGGTGTTCTTCGACGCGAGCCTGACGATGGGGGGCGCGGACTACATCCAGATCGACACCGAACGGGGTCGAACAGGCTGCACGGGCGCTACGTACCCCGTGACGGCGCGAGCAACGGGAGCATCTACATCGACGGGACGCTGACGATGACGAACGACGCGAGCATCTGCTCCCACGAGTCGACTTCGACTCGGCGGGCACCGGTTGCACGATCCCGCTGACCGGGCGCGACCATTCCCTCGGTCTTCTTCTCCGTCTACAACCGGGCAAACGTCGTCCCGGCGTTCTCGATGCCGGGCAACTCGAGGTTCGAGTCGTCGGCCTACGTGCGCGGGCAATACGTCGCTGACGAACGGGGGCAGCGCCTCCTCGGTCGGCGGCTCCATCTTCGCGAGCTACGCGTCGATCACCGGCGGGTCTTCGTTCTCGGTCACGAACGTCGTCCCGAACGGGTCGATCGGGAGCGCGACGACGACCACCACGTGGACCGTGGTCCCCGGCTCCTGGCGCCAGTGCGCGGTCTCGGGCTGCACGTGAGCCTCCGGGCCCGGTTCGCGGCGGCTCGTTCCGAGGAGGGGTTCGGGCTGATCGAGCTGCTGATCGCGCTCACGATTCTCGTGATCGGGATCGGAGCCACGCTTGCCGTTTTCGCCAGCTCGCTCATCACGCTCCAGCACGCCAGCAAGGCTGGTACGGCACTTACGCTGGCCGAACGTCAGCTCGAGGCTTACCGCGCGATGCCGTTCATCTGCGTTCCCCGGGGCGGCTCGATCGCAATGCCGGGCACGTGCACCACGACGCCGACCTATTCGGGCTTTCCCAACCCATACGCGAGCACCCAGCCGGTTTCCGGCCCGGACGCACCGGATCACCGTTCGTACACGGTCACGACGGCCGTCTCGTCCAGCACCACGAATCCGCAGATAACGGTGACGGTTGCCCAGAGCTCGGCTCCGAGCACGGCGCTGGCGACGGAGAGCTCGTACTTCTCCGACGCGGGAACCGCCCCGACTACCGGGCTGAGCCGACGACGAGTCGAATCCTTCACCTCCCGTCAACTTGCTTGTGCTTTGGAGGCCCGGCGGGCGACGGCGACGGCTTCGAGACGCGTGGTCGCTCCGAGGGCTCGCAGGAGGTGGCGGACGTGGTTCCGGACCGTTTCCGTGCTCAGGTGGAGCTCCTGCGCGATCTGCTTCGTCGAGCGTCCCTGCTCGAGGAGATGCAGCACCTCGGCCTGGCGGGGTGTCAGGTGCGCGGGCGGCGTGCTCGCCTCCTCGTCGAGCGGGCCGGTCAGCAGTCCGAAGACGCCGACCACACGCTCGCCGCCCATCAGCGGCACGGCGCTGACCTCCAGCGCGAGGCGGGTTCCGTCGGTCGAGACGAAGACCCCGCTTGTCTCGGTCGCCGCGGTTGTGCCGAGCACCTTGCGGGCGAAGAGCTCCTTGGCCCGCGTCCGGTCCTCCGGGCCGACAACCGACGTGAAGTGCCGGCCGCGGACGTCGCCGAGGAGGCGCTCGGCCGCCGGATTGATCCACCGGACGAACCCGGCCGTGTCGAGGACGTAGCTCGGGACGGGTATCCCGGCGAGCGCTTGCTCGACGTCGCCACCGAGTGTCAGTCCCCCTGCCGTTGGGGCCATTCCGACAGTCTGATCGATCGACGAGGGTCTGTCACCTGTCGCCGAAACGCCGAGGGGCGCGCGGCCGCGCCGCGAGACGCTCGGGCGCGGCCGTGCGCGAGAAACGGGTCTAGCCGGAGAAGTTGAGTGCGACGAGCCGTCGTGACGAGACGCCGGCGAGGATGTCCTCGCCCGGCTTCGTGGCGCGGATGAAGAGCGTGAGCTGCTGCTGTTTGCTGCTCGCCGGGAAGCCGGACAGGCGGCTGAAGCTCAGTGTCGCGATGCCGTCGCTGCCGGTGAGCTGCTCCGCGGGAATGTTGAACTGGTTGTAGGGCACCGCGGTCACGTAGACGCTCGCACCCTGGATGTCGACGCCGCAGGTGCTTCCGATCCGCACCTGCAGCGTAAAGCTCTGCGTCTGGTTGTTGATCGGCCCGGTCGTCACGTGGAAGGCGACGATCTGCAGCCGCGCGGGCGGGGCGAGGTCGGCGATCGGCGCCGTCGTGGTCTTGGCGAGGGGGCAGCCGTTGGTCGAGGCCGCGCCGGTGATGACCGCCGTCGCATCGCTGGTCGAGCTGGCGGTGCCGTCCCCGTTCTTCGCGCTGACGACGGCGCGCACGCTGTTGCTGCCGTCTGCGTCCTGCAGCGTGTAGGTGTTGTCCGTCGCGCCGGAGATGTCGGTGCAGCTTCCGCCGCCCTTGTTGCAGCGGCGCCACTGGTAGCTGAACGACAGCGGCGTGGTGCCGCTCCACTTCCCGTTCGTGGTCGTCAGGGTCTTGCCGACCTCCGGCGTCCCCGAGACGAGCGGCGGGTCCGTGTTCGCAGGCGCGACCGAGCCCCGGGTTGTCGCGGCCGTCGCTGTGGCGGCCAGGGTCGCCAGCGCGAGCGCGCTGACGGCTGCGATCACCAGAGGTCTCGCGATCGCGGCGTGCCGGAACCGCGGATGCCAGGGAAAGCGTTCCATGGTCTTCCTCCTTCTGGTTGCTAGCACTTGCACTTCGCCGCTCGGCGATCAAGAGCCTCCGCGAAGCGCTCATGCCGAGATGGACCGACGGAACTCCCCCAAACGGGTCATGCTCCTCGCCATCGAGACCCAATACGCTCTTTTCACGGGCCGGTGAACGCTTCGTTGCGGCAACGTCCCGATCCGACAAGCATGAGTCAAATCCCAAATCTGCGACGACTCCCGGTTGGGCGGCTGGCCCGCGAGGAGGACGGCATCGCGCTCGTGCTCGCGCTCGGCGGTTTGCTCAAACGACGAGGCGCTCGAGCCGGAGACGGCGGGTTCCTTCTTGTCGAGACGCTGATCGGGATGGTTCTTTTCGCGGTGATTTCGGTTGCGACCATGGCCGTGCTGACGTCCGGGATCGTGTCTCAGGGGGGCTCGCGACAGCGGACGCTCGCCGAGCAGTTGGCCGGCCAGGAGCTCGAACGCATCCGGCAGCTTCCGTATGCGTCCGTGGGCCTGGTGAGCGGCAATCCGGCCGGGAGTCTCGCCGCGACGACGGACCTGACCTCGAGCGGGCTGGCTGCGACGTTGACACGTCAGGTGCGGTGGGTCGACGATCCGGCGCCGACCGCCTACGACACGAACGCGGACTACAAGAACGTGACGCTGACGGTGACGCGTCTGTCGGACTCGAAGCTGTTGACGAGACAGCAGACGTACGTCTCCCCGTCGGACGATGCGTCCTACGGCGGCGTCAGCCGTGGGACGCTCAAGGTCAAGGTGATCGACATGGCCGTGAACACGCCGGTGGTGGGCGTTTCGGTCTCGGTCGCCAATGGTCCGAGTCCCACGTCGAGTGACCTGACCGACGCGAGCGGCACCGCGATCTTCCCGTCGCTCCAGCCGAACCCCGCCACCGGGAGCCAGGCCTACTACGACGTCTCGGTCACCGCCCGCCGGGATACGTGATACTTCCGGACGATCTTCCGACCGCGCCGGGCTCGGCGGCTCATCTGAAGGTGGCGGCGGCCGCCACGTCGAGCCCGGTCATCCGCCTCTACAGGCCGGCAACGGTGTTGTTCAACGTCCTTCGGTCGGGCGCGCCCTATACCGGCTCGGCGACCGTCACGCTCACGTCGTCGCGTGGAACGAACACCTACACGTTCGCGGGTGGCTCGTACACGGTGCCGACGGGCCTCGTTTCCGGGCTTCAGTACACGGCGAGCGCGACAGCCGGGGCCGTGACGTCGAGCTCGGTGACCCAGATGGTTCCCGACCTGAGCACGTATCCCGCGAACCTGACCTCGACGTTCACCCTGGTCCTGCCGGACCGGGTGACCCTGAACGTCCCGCCCACGGCGACCGCCTTCACGACGATTCCGGCGTCGGCGATCACCGCCACGTTCACCGGGATCACCGGAACGGGGTCGAGCAACCCGATCACCTTCAAGGTGTTCCCGAGCCCGCCGGCCGACTGCACCACCGGAGGCACGACGATCGGCACCGCAACAGGGTCGGGCAACGGCTCCTTCCACCCCAGCAGCGGCGCGACCCTGGCCCCCGGGACGTGGTGGTGGTACGTCGTCTGGCCGGGCGATTCGACGCACGGCACGTCGGCGAGCGACTGCCCGCCGACGGCGACGACGACCGTCTCGCTCGGCTCGCCGGCACTGGCGATCTCCGCGCCCACGACGGCGACGACTGGCTCAACCGTCCCCGCCGCGAACATCTCGGCTGGCCTGACCAACTTCTTGGGTCAGGGGAGCGGCTCGATCACCTTCTACGTCAAGCAGTCGCCGACGGCGCCGACCACCAACTGCGGCGACGCGAGCTGGACGAAGGTGGGCGCCACGGCGACCAATGTGAGCACGTCGTCGCCGAATACCTCGTACAACCCGACCGCCAACTGGTCGCCCACGACCGCCGGAACCTACTGGTGGTACGCATCGCTGCCGGCGACCGCCAACAACAACCTGGCGAACACGCCCTGCCCGCCGCTCGCGAGCACGGTCGTCACGGCCCCGCTTCCCGACACCTTCTCGGTGGCGATCACGGGGACGCAGACTGCCGGCACCTCGTTCGCGGTCACGATCACCGCGAAGCTCCCGAGCGGGCCCACCGACACGAGCTACTCCGGCGCCAAGTCGGTCGTCTTCAGCGGGCCGGCCAACTCGCCGAACGGCACCGCGCCGACCTATCCGGCCACGGTCACATTCACGAACGGCGCCGGTACGGCGACGATCACGCTCTTCAACGCCGCTCCCTCGACCACCCTCACCGCGACGGCGGGCGCGATCACGGGCACCTCCACGGCGTTCCAGGTGAAGCCGGCGGCCGTCCCGCTCGCGTTCACGACCTGCCCGCCGGCGCAGCATGGAAGGGGTCAGGTCGCGACGGGGCAGACGGTGACGCGCGGCAACGACCCGTACGGAAACCCCGACCCGAACAAGGCGTCCGCGATCTCGGTCGCGCTCAGCGCGAACCAGTCGGAACGTGGTCGCCGACGTCGGTCACGATCGCCGCCGGCCAGACGACGAGCGGCGCCAGCAGCTACACGAATCCATCCTTCGGCTCCGTGACGTGGACGGGCCACACGACGACGAGCGGCTACCAGGACGCCACATGCACCTACACGCCAAACTGATCGCTCGTCGCCGGTACTGCGGCCGGCCTGCGCCGCTACGCCGCGGTCTCACACGGCGGTTTCGTGCCGAGCAGCTCGGCTTCACGCTGATCGAGCTGCTCGTGGCGATGCTCCTGCTCGCGATCGTCCTCGGCGGGATCGCGACCTTCATCGCGACGACGTATACACGCGCCAATACGACCACCCGGCAGAGCGTCGCGCAGACCGCGGTGCGAGCTGCAGTCGATACGGCGGTGGCCGACCTCCGCCAGGCGTACTACGGCGACGGCACGACTTCGCCGATCGTCGCCATGTCACCGACCGCGTTGACCTTCTACTCCCCCGACCGGGCCCAGCCCCTCTTCCATCTACGCAAGATCTCCTACCAGCTGGTCGGCGGCCTGCTCCAGCGGGCGACGGCGACGAGCACCGACACCGACGGGCCGCCGTGGTTGGGGCTGACCACGCTCGGCCTGTGGGCCACGCAGGTCGACTCGGTGACGAACACCGCCGTCTTCACCTACCAGGACGCAAACGGTGCTGCGACGTCGGACCCGACGAAGGTCAGCCGCATCGTCGTCACGGTGCAGGTACGGCCGGGCGGCCAAGGCACGAGCTACGTCTACCAGTCGAGCGCGACGATTCGGGCGGCGACATGAGACGACTGCTCCAGCGGCTGGCGGCCGAGGACGGCATCGCGCTCGTCATGGTGCTCGGATTGATGCTGCTCCTGAGCGTGATCGGGGTCACGATGCTCGTCCTCGTCACCTCCGAGACCGGCCGTTCCGCCCATGCCGTCACGCGCCAGACGAGCTTCGAAGCCGCCGAGGCCGGGGTCGACGCCTACACCTCCAAGCTCCTCGAGGACCACCAGTACTACGGGCACCAGGTCGCGACCGGCGAGTCGACACGCCGTTCGTCGACGGGAACTCTCGTGGCCGCCGGAGGCACATGGAGCTCGTCTCTCACATGGACGTACCCCAACGGCCACGACGCCTGGGCGCCACTTGCGAATGGTTACGAGTACAACCTCCAGATCTCGGCGCCCGACGTATCCGGCGCGACGACGGTCTACTCCGTCGGACGGCCGCACGGGGACACCAACACGTCCAACTGGCGCGAGCTTCAGGTCGTCGTGCGGCCGAGCTCGGTCGCCGACTACTACCGCATCGTGAACGGGGACGTCTCGTTCGGATCGGATGCGACGACGAACGGCCAGGTCTACGCGAACGGCAACATCAATCATGACGGTACTGCGAGCGCGAACCTCTTCGCGGAGGGCCAGGTCACCGGTTCCACGAACTTCACCGGCGGCGCGACCGCATACGACAGGGACTCGAACCCGACCATCCGCTCCAAGATCCCGGTACCGATCCAGTTCTCGAGCTTCCTCGCCTCGCTCGTCGACATCCAGACCGCATCGAACAACGGCGGCAATTACTTCTACGACAACACCCGCGACGCATGGGTGATCGCCTTCCAGACGAACGGGACATTCACAGCCAAGGCCTGCAAGGCGAGCCCAGGCAGGGACGTCGCCGACGTCGCGCCGACCGAACTGCACCGCCGCGATCTCGTACCCCGTGCCGGCCAACGGGGCGATCTACTCCCCCCAGACCGATCATCGTCTCCGGCCACGTCCACGGACGCGTCACCGTCGGCTCGAACACCGACATCGACATCGCCGGGAACATCGACTACGTCACCCCCGGCCAGGACGTTCTCGGGCTCGTCGCCAACAACAACGTCGTCATCTGCCGATACGTACCGAACGACCTCACCTGGCAGGCGGCGGTGATCGCTCAGTCCGGGACATGGAAGACCTACGCGCAGGACGGGTCGCACGGCACCATGACCTTCAAGGGATCCGCAGCGACCGACGACGGCGGCAGCATGACGATGTTCGATACGCGGATCTACAGCTACGACACCAACCTCCACCAACTGCCACCACCCTGGTTCCCGGTCATCCAGGACTCGTACACGACCAGCCTGTTCCGCGAGCTCAAGCCTTCGTAAGGACCCTCGAATCGTCGGAGGCTCCGGCTCTGTCTGGGGCGAAGCCGTGATGTGCTACAAGTAGTCCATGGCCAGCGTTGGCGTGCGGGAGTTGCGGCAGCGGGCAAGCGAGCTGCTGCGCCGGGTCGAGGCCGGCGAGACGATCGTGGTGACCGACCGCGGCCGGCCGGTCGCGCTGCTCACGCCTGTTCCGGACGCTGGACCGTTGGAGCGGCTGCGCGCAGCCGGCGAGGTGACGTCGCCCGCCGGCGACCTGGACGATCTGCCGGCGCCGTTGCCGCTTCCGCCCGGGCAGGAGCGCGCCCTCGGTCATGCTCGAGCGGCTGCGGCGCGATGAGCGCTGAGCGCGCGACCTACCTGGATTCGTCGGCGATCGTCAAGCTCGTGATGGTCGAGCCCGAATCGGCCGCACTTCGTCGCTACCTGAGGCTGCGCCGGCCACTGGTCTCGAGCGCGCTCGCGAGAGCGGAGGTGGCGCGAGCGTTGCTTCCGCTTGGCGAGCAGGCGGTGCGGCGCGGCCAGGAGGTGCTTGGCCGGCTGCAGCTGATCCGGATCAGCGACCGCCTCCTCGCCGCTGCCGGTCAGCTTCTGCCGCCCGAGCTGCGCACGCTCGAGGCGATCCACCTCGCCACGGCGCTCGAGTTGGGCTCCGATCTCGCGCGGGTCGTCACCTACGACGAACGGCTTCGTGCCGCTGCGGTCTCTGCCGGCTGCGCCGTTGTGGCGCCGCGCTGATTCGACACTGCTCCTGGGAGGCCGAGGGAGGGTTACCCATACCTTAGGCTAAGTCGGTTTGACTACCACGAGCCGGGCTGACAGAATCCCGCCCACTCAGGGTAGAGAGCCGCCCCCAGACCTCGGGCGGAACTGACTCCGAAACCACGAACGAGGAGGTCGTCAGCTACTTCGATTCATAGTCGGACCAGCCTGCGCCGGGAAAGACAAGCCCGGGATTCCGCTGGCCGACGAGAACGCCGACTGAAGGCATGCAATGAGGTCGGCGGCCACATACGGCAAAACCACATACGGTAAGAAGGGGGAAGGGAATGAGGAAGACACTTGTTGTCGTCCTGGGGCTCCTGTTAGGAGGGATTTTTGCTAACGCGGCACTCGCCGCCAACGGCACAGGCGGCTACGTCGAGATCTGCAAGGCTGCGAATCCTGCTCTGACGGGCACGTTCCAGTTCACCGTCCATGACTCTGTTGGGGATTCAAGCCCCATCGTTATCGGCTTGGGCACCTGTACACAGCCGATGGCGGTGGCGCCGGGCGCGGTCACGGTGACCGAGAACGGAAGCCTGACGGGTCTGACGAATCAGGGCACGCCCAGCACGACGCCTGATACGTCATTCCTGAAGGTCCCGACGATCACCGCGGTCGGGCCGACGGGTCCGCTTCCGAACGCGACCAGCTTCACGTATACGACGACCGTCCCGGCGAGCACCAACGGCTCGACAGGGGTGGTCACGGTCACGTACAACGACCAGCTCGACCCGGGCTTTGTCGAGGTCTGCAAGGACGTCGTGGCGGGGTCGGGTTTGACGGGCACGTTCCAGTTCACGATCATCGGAGCCAACGGCTTCAGCCAGGTCGTGGCGGTGCCCGCCGGAGCCTGCAGTGCTGCCATAACGGTTCCTGCAGGAAGGGTGCTGGTGCGGGAGACCGGTGACCAGGCCGAGGCCGTGACTGCAATCACGGCGACTCAGACGGCGTCGAACACCAATGCCGTGCTCGGGCCGAACGCCGGGCCTGCTCCGGACCTCCCGACCGGAACCGTCGTCGTCTCTGTGGCTCGCGCTACCGATGCCTCCGTGCAGACGCTCGTGAGGTACACCGACGACAGCGTCAGGTTGAAGCTGTGCAAGTACGTCACCGGGCTGACGAACCTGGGGCCGTACACGTTCGCCCTGTCGTCTACCGGTAATGCAGGACCGACGGCCGTTCCGGCGTCGGTGAGCCTTGGAGCCGGAACCTCGTTGGCGGGCGCAGTCTGCACCGTGATCGGGACGTTCCGTGCAGGAACAGTGGTGACGATCACCGAGGGCATCACGCCGGGCACGAAGGTCGGCGCGATCTTGACGAATCCGACAACGAACACCGGGGGCGGCTCAACGGTTGTTCCCGGCTCGCTCAGTCTCCCCAACCGCACAGTCGCGGTGGTCCTGGGAGCCGGCGAGACGGTCGTGACCTATCAGGACATCCCGGCGCTGCCAGGCCAGTTGAAGATCTGCAAGGCAGTGACGGCCGTACCGCCCCTGATCCCGACGGGGACGCTGTTCACGTTCGTCGTGACTCCGGTCTCGGTCGGCGTCGGCGTGATCCAGACGGTCACAGGTTCCTTCGGGCTCGTGCACCGTCGTCGGTAACTTCGCGTTCGACTCGACCTGGCAGATCGCGGAGGCGGCGGCACCGAACATCACCGTCACTTCGATCACGGCCGTACCCACGAACGTCGTCGTTCTCGAGGGTGGCGTACCGACTGCCACCAATCAGCCGGTGCTGACGAACACCAACCTCGCGACCCGGTCGACGAACGTGACCATCGGTGAGAACAACGTCACCGAGGTCACCTTCACCAACCAGGATCCTCCGCCCAGCGTCAACCCGGATCCGCCCACCAGCAGCTCCGGCGGCGGTTCCACGGGTGGTAGCACCGGCGGTACGTCGACCGGCACGGTCGGCGGCTCGGTTGGTAGCAGCACGACCACCGGTGGCGGCGGTGGCGGCGGCGGTGGCGGCGGGGGTAGCACCCTGACCTCCGCACCGTCGACGAGCCTCCGCTTCCTTCACCGCGCCGACGGTCGTCGGCACGGGAATCGGACTGGGCACGAGCACGGCGAGCAGCACGGCCGGCGCCGCGTCCCAGCTGAAGCTGACGCACGCCGTTGCTCTCGCGAAGCTCCACAAGCAGCTCGCGACCAACAAGGCGACGCTGAAGAAGCTCCTCGCACAGAAGATGGCGGCCAAGACGCTTGCCCGGAAGCACTTCCTGGCCAAGCAGATCGCTGTCCTCCAGGCGAAGGACCTGAAGCTCGCGAAGGCGATCAAGCAACTCGGATAGCTGGTAATGCGACTGGGAGAGGGATACCTTCGGGTATCCCTCTCCCAGCTCTCACACCAGAAGCAACGGATCGAACACGTGAACATGACCGACAAGCGGCAGTCGAGTCCCGAGCCGATCCTGCAGGAAGCCGTCGAGGCCCCTGCACCGGACGCGGCAGTCGCGCGCCTCCAGATCACGAACGAGCAGCTCCAAACTGCGCTCAGAACACGCATCGTGATCGAGCAGGCGAAGGGAATCCTCGCGGAGCGGCTCACCCTTTCGGTGGACGAGGCCTTTGCGCTCCTCCGACGTGCAGCACGAACGAGCCGGTTGCCACTCCGTGCTCTCGCCTCGGCGGTGGTCGCGGACATGGGTCACACCCCGGAGGCCATCCTGGCCTCCATGCGCGCCGGCCTCGCCCGACCCGACTCGGCGCTCGCGAACGGACTGATCGGCCCGAACTCAGGCCGCGGACAGCTTGCCGGTTCAGACGGGGGCGGTGCGGCCCGCCGCCGCTGCGGGCTCGGGCGCTCCGACCAGCTCGACCGCCCGCGCAGCCCTGGGCGCTGACGCGCCGGCGCGGGTTGACGATCCCGAGCGCGCCGGTGAGGCCTCCGGCGGCGAGGAGTCCCACGCAGATCGCGATCACCTGGTGGAACGCCTGGACGGACTCGCTGTTGGCCGGCGAAGGTGTCGCCGACGAGCGTGCCTGCGACGACGATGCCGACGACCGAGACGCCGATCAGGCTCGCGACGCGTGCGACGGCGTTGTTGACGGCCGACGCGATGCCGGCGTCGTCCTCGTCGGCATCGGCGAGCACGGTCGCGGTGAGCGGCGCGACGGTGATCGAGAGGCCGAGCGCGAAGACGAGCAGCGCCGGGGAGCAAGCTCGGTGAGGTACGAGACGTGCTCGCCCAGCGCGGGCGAGCGGCAGGATGCCCGGCGGCGGCGATCGAGCGGCCCGGCGCCCATGAAGAGCCGCGGCCCGTAGCGATCGGCGAGCGCGCCGAAGCGGCGCGAGAGCGCGAACATCACGATCGTCACGGGCACCGTCGTCGAGCCCGCTCTGGAGGGCGCTGTAGCCGGCCACCTGCTGAAGGTAGATGGTGAGGTAGAAGAAGAGGATCGCGAGCCCGGCGTACATGCCGAGCGTCTCGAGGTTGCCGATCGCGAAGTTGCGATGCGTGAAGAGCTCGAGCTTGAGCATCGGCTCGGCGCGTCCGGCGCTCGTAGGCGACGAACGAGGGCGAAGCACGGCGATGCCGCCGAGCGAGCGGGACGAAGATCACGGGGCTGCGCCAGCCGTAATGCGGCTGCTCGATCAGCGCGAACACGATCCCGCCGAGCCCGAGCGCGCAGAGCGCGGCGCCGACGACGTCGACGTGCCGTCCCGTCGACCGCGTCGCTCGGCGGCACGGCCGCGCAGGACGAGCACGAGCGTCACGACCACGAACGGGATGTTGAGCGCGAAGATCCACCGCCACGAGAGCTGATCGACGATCCAGCCCCCGGCGAGCGGGCCGACGATCGACGCGATCCCGCCCCAGGCGGTCCACGAGCCGATCGCGGCGCCGCGCTCCTTCGGGGCGAAGGCGGCGACGATGATCGCGAGCGACGACGGCGTCACGAGCGCCGCGGCGCGCCCTGGAGCGCACGGGCGGCGATCAGCACCCCGATCGTCGGCGCGAGGGCGCACGGCGACCGAGAAGCACACCGAACGCGGCGACGCCCGATGGCGAAGACGCGCCGCTCGCCGTAGATGTCGCCGAGCGAGCCGCCGACCAGGATCAGCGAGCCGAGCGCGAGCAGGTACGCGTTCGAGACCCACTGCTGCGCGGACGAGCCCGCCGCCGAGATCGCGCTCGATCGCGGGCAGCGCCACGTTGACGATCGAGCTGTCGATCGACACCACGGCCGACCCGAGAATCGCCGCAGCAGGGTCAGTCGCTGCCGCGAGGTCACTCCTGCATGATTCGGTGCGTCGGACGCGCCGGCGTCGGTGAGCTCTGGGAGTTGGTGCGGAGAAGCCCGGCTGGGCATGTGCCGCGATCGTGATCGGCAAACTGGCGCTCGAGTCGACGGCGGCAACATCGCGGCGTGGGCCGCCGGCGAGGTTCAGACGCGCTGGACGTCACCTCTCAGAGGGGCGACACTCTGCCGAGCTCAAGCGCTTGTCCAAGGAGCACACCCGGATCAACTCGCTCACGCTCACGGTCGCGGCGGCGAACAAGACCGGACAGGAGCTCGACATGGGATCGCTCGCCATCGAGATAAAAAAAGGAAGAAAAAAGTGATACGAGATCGAAGTCGACAAGGAGTCGTGGCAGGTAGCCGAGTACGAGGCGACACCGGACGAAACCGCCAAGGTGTCGTAGGGAGCACGGCCACGACGGGCCGAAAGCTCCTCGCCTTACTCTGTCTCGTTCTCGCTCGCGGAGGCTTCGAGCTGAGCTTCGATCCAGGCGTCGGCCTCGGCCTCGTCGGTGGCGGTTGCGACGCCGAGCTCGGCTGCGAGCAGCCGCCGCGCCTTCAGATAGAGCGCGCGCTCCTGCGGCGAAAGCGTTCCGCTCGATGCCCGCCGCTGACGCGCGACGGCGTCGCGGACCACCTCGGCAAGACCGACCGCTTCTCCGGCGGCGATCTTCGTTCGGGTGCTTGTCGCGCGGACCAGCCACGACTTCTCGCCTGCCGCGTCCTCGTCGGCCGGGCGGGGGCGACGAAGCGTCTGCTCCACGCGCGCGAGCTCGTCCGCATCGGCGACTGCGCGTAGGCAGGTCAGGGCTCGCTCGAGCGGAAGCGTCACACTCAGGCCGTCCGCGAGCTCGACCGTGACGCTCCCCGACGAGCCCTCGCCCGCGCCGCCGGTTCGTTTGCCGGAGACGCGTCCGACCCCGTGGCCGCCGTAGACGACCAGTGCTCCCACGCGTAAGTCGAGCTGCACGTCGGAGGCGGCGACCGGGACGTGAGCCTCGTTCACCTTCACGTCGGCCGGTACGACTCGTTGCGCTGTCTGTAGACGATGCGGCCGCGCGTCAGGTCGTACGGAGAGAGCTCCACGCGAACCTGATCGCCCACGACGATCCTGATCCGGAACTTGCGCATCTTTCCCGCCGCATACGCGAGCACCTCGTGGCCCCCGCCCTCGAGCGCCACGCGGTAGGTGCCGCTCCGGAGCGCCTCGATCACCTCGCCGCTCACCTCGACTTTCTCTTCCTTGACGGCCACACCGGCCCCCTTTCGCAGACATCACGGCCCAGGCGGCTCACGCGCTTTGCGGAGCCAACCCGGGCCGGACGAAGTGCTAGATGACCGTGACCGTCTTGGCCTGCGGGCCCTTCGGACCCTCCTCGGACTCGAACTCGACGTTCGCGCCCTCGGGCAGCGACTTGAAGCCGTCACCGCCGACCGCGCTGAAATGAACGAATACGTCCTTACCGCCGTCAACCGGCGTGATGAACCCGAAGCCCTTGGCGTCGTTGAACCACTTCACGGTTCCAGTTGCCATACAAATACACCTCCTCACACCCAACGAAGGAACGGGCAGAGGAGGCGCACACAGCGCAACCGTCACTCGCTCGAAGTGCCCTCCACGGTAGCAGCCGGACGCGCTCAGACGCGCTGGACGCCCTCGTCCTCGCTGGGGTACCGTCGCGTCTCGTTCCGTGAACACCGTCCGCGACAGCCGCGACATCCTCACCGACCCGCCGCCCGAAGCCGCGGAGCGGCACGTCTACGGCAGCGAGCCGCTGCAGTTCGGCGACCTTCGACGGCCCCCTGGCCCGGGCCCTCACCCGCTCCTGATCGTGGTGCACGGGGGCGCCTGGAAGGCGACGTACAACCTCACCCACGCAGGCCACCTCTGCGTCGCCCTCTGTGTCGAGGGCTATGCGACCTTCAACGTCGAGTACCGGCGGGTCGGAGACCCCGGCGGCGGCTGGCCCGGCAGCTTCGACGACGTCCTGGCCGCGACCGACTACGCCTCGAACCTCGACGGCATCGATCCGGCGCGGACCGTCATCACCGGTCACTCCGCCGGCGGGCATCTTGCGCTCCTCGCCGGAGCCGAGCGCTCGCTCCCGGTGATCGCGCTCGCGGCGGTCTGTGACCCCGAGGCGTGGCAGAACGATGCCGTCCCGGCGTTCCTGGGCGCGGGGAACCGTGACGGTGCGTCGCCGCTCCGCCGTCTCCCGCTCGGGGTCCGCCAGATCGTCGTCCACGGCACCGAGGACGAAAGCGTTCCATTCGCGATGTCGGCGGCCTACGTCGAGGCAGCCCGGGCGTCCGGCGACGACGCCGAGCTCGTGCGGCTCGAGGGGGCTGGTCACTTCGAGGCGATCGACCCGCTCTCGAGCCACTGGCCGCGCGTCGTCGATGCTGTCCGGTCGATGCTCGGGTAGCGTCCCGCTGCGGTGGCGGTCGGAGGCGAGCCCGTGGACGAGCTGCTGGTGCGGATCGGGCCCGGCGAGAGGCTCGCGCTGGAGGAGCTGTCGCAGGCCGAGGGCGAGAGCCGCGACGAGGCGGCGATCGCAGAGGATGCGCTGCGAACCGGTCTCGCTGGCTGCTCGAGGGGGCTGGCCTGTCCGGCTCGCGCGCCGCGACGGACCGGCGCGGGCAGAGCGAGGCGTCGCAGGAGACGGCGTGGAACCGAACCGTCCCGCCGCAGGAACGCCGCGCGGTGGAACAGGATGGCGTTCGCCGTGAAGGCGGCGGCGACCGCGAGCGGACCTCTCGTCGTCCTCGCTTTCGAGAATGCGCGTTGCCGCCTCGGATCGGCTCGCGGCTCGCATCGATGCCGTAGCGCCGGAGTTGCCGCGCCTCGCGGATCAGCCGCGCTGCCTGGGCTAGCGTCCGTACCGGGATCGGGCCGTCGTTCGCAGCCATCCCCCCGAACGTCGCTCGCGCCGGTCACAGCCGGGGACGATAGACGCGCTTCGTGGCGGACGGGTGAAGGACCGGAGACGATCGGGTGACAACCGGCATGGGCACGCCCGCCTCACCTTGAAAGCCTGCAAGATGTCGACGCGGGAGGTGAGACACATGAGTGTCGAACGGGAGCGGGTCGAGAGCTTTGCGAGCGCCGACAAGGGCCTCCGCGAGGGAGCGACTGGTAGACTGGGGACCCTATCTGAGCGAGCGCCAGTGGGGCACGGTTCGCGAGGACTAAGCGCGCACGGGACGGCATGGGACTACCTGCCGCACGACCACGCCCGCTCGCGCGCCTACCGCTGGGGCGAGGACGGGCTTGCCGGATTCTCGCGACGTCGAGGGGCGGCTCTGTCTGCGCTCGCGCTGTGGAACGGCGCGACCCGATCCTCAAGGAGCGGATCTTCGGCCTGACCGGGAACGAGGGGAACCACGGGGAGGATGCCAAGGAGTACTGGTGGTACCTGGACGCGCTGCCGAGCCACGCCTGGAACCGCTGGCGCTACCACTACCCGCAGCGCGAGTTCCCCTACGACGACCTGGTCGCCGAGAACGCGCGCGCGCGGCAAGCTCGATCCGGAGTACGAGCTGCTCGACACCGGCGTCTTCGACGACGACCGCTACTGGATCGTCGAGGTCGACTACGCCAAGGCCGACCCGCACGATCTGCTGATGACGGTCACGCGTCACCAACGCCGGGCCCGAGCCGCGACGACGCTGCACGTCCTGCCGACCGCGTGGTACCGCAACACGTGGGCCTAGGACCCGGCCTCGGAGCGGCCCGAGCTGCGGCTCGCCGGCGACGGGCTCGTGGTGACCGAGCACCCGTTCCTCGGCCCGCTCGAGCTCACCGGCGGCGCCGGGCCCGACGGCGCGCGCCGGCGTGCTCTTCTGCGAGAACGAGTCGAACGACGAGCCGCCTGTTCGGGGCGGAGCCGACGACGCCGACCCCGAAGGACGGCATCAACGACCACGTCGTCGCGGGCGCGGACACGGTCCGCGCCGACGCAGCGGCACGAAGGCGTCCTTCTGGTACACGGCGACGTCGCGCCCGGCGCGACCGGCGCGCTTCCGCGTCCGGCTGCGCCCGCAGGCGACCGCCGAGGGCGAGCCCGTGGAGCGACTTCGACCTGTCATCGCCGCGCGTCGCGAGGAGGCCGACGAGTTCTACGGCGAGCTGACCCCGGCGACCGCCTCGCGACGACGAGGCGAACGTCCTCGGCAGGCGTTCGCAGGGATGCTCTGGGGCAAGCAGCTCTACTACTTCGACGTCGCCCGCTGGCTCGAGGGCGATCCCGACCAGCCGTCGCCGCCCGAGTCGCGCCGCGGCGGCCGCAACGCGCGCTGGCGGAACTTCGACGTCGTTCGACATCATGTCGATGCCGGACAAGTGGGAGTACCCGTGGTTCGCGGCGTGGGACTGCCGTTCCACTGCGTCCCGCTCGCGCACGTCGACCCGACGTTCGCCAAGTACCAGCTCGAACCTGCTCTGCCGCGAGCGCTTCCAGCACTCGAGCGGCGCGCTGCCGGCGTACGAGTGGTCGTTCGACGACGTCAACCCGCCCGTGCAGGCTGGGCGGCGCTCGAGCGTCTTCGCGATCGACGGCGCGCGGGACGCCGAGTTCCTCGGCACGCATCTTCGACAAGCTCGTCGTCAACTTCATGTGGTGGGTGAACCGCAAGGACTCCGGACGGCTACGAACCTGTTCGAGGGCGGCTTCCTCGGGCCTCGACAACATCGGCCCGATCGACCGCTCGCACCTGCCGCCGGGCTGGATCCTCGAGCAGTCGGACGCGACCGGCTGGATGGCGTTCTACTCGCTCGCGATGGCGGCGATCGCGGCCGTCCTCTACTCGCGCGGCCGGCCGGCGACCCACCTCGTCCACACGTTCCTGCGAGCACTTCTCGCGCATCTCGGACGCGCTCCACGATCGCGACCTCTGGGACGACGAGGACGGCTTCTTCTACGACCGGCTGCGGCTGCCCGACGGCTCGTCCATGCCCGTCAAGGTCCGCTCGATGGTCGGGATCATGCCGCTCGTCGGCGTCGATCGTACATCGACGCGGCGATCTTCGAGCGCGCCGAGAGCGTCGACGAGCGCGTCGCCGCGCTGATCGCGGCGCGCCAGGCGCGACGTCGAGCGCGCTGGCGGCAGGGCCTGATCGAGGACACCGACGAGCGGCGACATGCTGCTCGGCGTCGTCGACCTCGACCGCGTGCTGCGGATCTTCATGCGGCTCTTCAACGAGGAGCGCGTTCCTCTCGCCGCACGGCCTCCGGGCCGTCTCGCGCTTCCACGTCGAGCACCCGTTCGTGCTCGACGTCGACGGGATGCACTCGTCGATCTCGCTACGAGCCGGCCGAGTCGACGACCGGCATGTTCGGGGGCAACTCGAACTGGCGCGGCCCGATCTGGTTCCCGGTCAACTACCTCGTCCTCGCCGCGCTCGTGCCGCTACGGGCGCTTCTTCGGCGACCGGCTGACGATCGAGTACCCGACCGGGTCCGGGCAGAAGCTGACGCTCGAGGAGATCGCGAACGACGTGCGGCGCCGGCTGATCTCGATCTTCCTCGTCGGGGCCGGACGGGCGGCGGCCGTGCTACGGCGGCATCGAGCGCCTGCAGACCGACCCCGCCTGGAAGGACAACATCTTCTTCAGCGAGTACTTCCACGGCGACAACGGCGCCGGGCTCGGGGCCACGCACCAGACCGGCTGGACAGGACTCGTCGCCGACCTGATCCTGCAGGCGCACGGGAAGCGGCCGCCGACGCTCTACGAGCTCCTGCTCCAGTCGGCGGAGGCGCGCGAGGCGGCGGCGCGCCGCGCCGGCGAAGGCGGTCGCGGTTCCCGAACCGGGAGGCCGAAGCCCCCCGGTTTGAGCAAGTCGTCGAGCTAGTTTTGTCGCCGCCGCCGATCGGGCCGACGATGACGACGCGCACGATCAGGTCGTGCCCGCTGTTGCAGAGTTCGCCGTTCAGGCCGCCGTACTTGACGTTGCCGCCGTTGCTCACGCAGAGCGTCGCGGTGCCGTTGCCGAGGCCGTTCGCCCCAGCAGGGCCAGCAGGGCCAGTCGGGCCGGCGGGGCCAGTCGCGCCCACAGGGCCAGCAGGGCCAGTCGAGCCGTTGCTACCCGGATCGCCCTTCGGGCCAGCCGGGCCGACGTCGCCCTTGTCGCCCTTCGGGCCAGCGGTGCCGGTCGCGCCGGTGTCGCCCTTCGGGCCAGCGGGCCGGTCGCGCCGGTGTCGCCCTTCGGGCCAGCGGTGCCGGTCGCGCCGGTGACGCCCTTCTTGCCGTCGACGCCGTTCTTGCCGTCGACGCCGTTCGTGCCGTTCGCACCGTCGACGCCGTGCGCACCGGCAGGGCCAGTGGTCGGGACAGCGTTGTTCAGCGTCTGAGAGTGCAGTGCGACGCCGAGCTTGCGGATCTCGTTGCGCCGACAGTGCTTCGTGGCCGCGATCGTGCGCACGACCCCGGTGTGGAGGTTGATACAGAAGGGGCCGGCGAGGCGACGCCCCTGATCGGCCGACGCCGAGCCGACCAGCGTGCAGAGCACGGCGATCGCGGCGATGACGAGGGTGGTGATGCGAGTCATGAGGTTCTATCCTCCGTTTTCGATTGGGCGATTGACCGGCCGAAGATGTCCCTGTCATGACTTGGTAGCGAGGAAGGACCCCTCCGACGCCTGACCCGAATGGGTTGTTGGGACAGGCTGGTCGTCGGGAGCGGCGTCGGGGTCGCCCCTGCCGGTTAGAGTCCGTCGGTGCGCGTCCTCGTGCTGGGGGCTGGGTTCGGCGGCCTCGAGCTCGTCACGCGGCTGTCCGCCGAGTTCGGCGACGCGGTGGAGATCACGCTCGTCGACCAGAGCGACGCCTTCGTGTTCGGCTTCTCGAAGCTCGACGTGATGTTCGGGCGGACGGTGCCCGCGGCCGTCCGCCACCCGTACCGCGAGCTCGTCAAGCCGGGGGTGCGATTCGTGCAGACGACGATCCGGTCGATCGACCCGACAGACGCGGCGCGTGCAGACCGACGCGGGGGAGCTCGAGGGCGACATCATGGTGGTCGCGCTCGGCGCGGACCTCGATCCCAGCGGCGACTCCCGGTCTCGCCGAGGCCGGACACGAGTACTACAGCGTCGAGGGCGCGTTCGCAGCGCGTGAGGTGCTCGACCGCTTCGAGGGCGGACGTGTGATCGTGGGCGTGCTGTCGACGCCGTACAAGTGCCCGCCGGCGCCGAGCGAGACAGCGCTGATGCTGCACGACGAGCTCGTCCGGCGCGGGCTGCGCGATCGCTCGGAGATCTCGCTGGTGATCGACTTCGGGAGGCCCATCCCGCCCTCGCCCGAGGCGTCGGCGGCCCTGGAGGGCGCATTTGCCGAGCGCGGGATCGCGTGGCACCCGCGCCGGGAGGTGTGCGAGCTCGACCCGGGCCGCCGCACGGCGATCCTCCGCGACGGCGGCGAGCTTCCGTTCGACCTCTTTCTCGCGGTCCCGGTCCACCGGGCTCCGCAGGTCGTGCTCGACTCGGGGATGACCGTGGACGGCTGGGTGCCGGTCGACCCGCTCACCCTCGAGACGCCGTTCGAGGGCGTGTATGCGGTGGGGGACGTGGCCGCGGTCGGGACGCCGCGCGCCGGCGTGTACGCGGAGGGGCAGGCGGCGATTGCCGCCGAGCACATCTCGGCGCGGATCCGCGGGACGACGAGCGATGCCGAGTACGGAGGACGCGGCATCTGCTACCTCGAGTTCGGGAACGGCCAGGTCGCGCTCGTCGACGTCACGTTCTTCGGTGACCAGCGCGTCGGCAAGCTCGTCGGCCCGTCCGAGGCCTACGTGGCCGACAAGGCCGAGTTCGGCGCGAGCCGGATCAGGCGCTGGTTCGGCCGGGACTGGAGCGTCTGACGCTCGTCGCGTCCTGGTCGACGTTCAGGCCGTCGTCGAGCACGACGCCGTAGTCGCGCTCCGCCGCCTCCCGGCTGACGAAGCCGTCGATCACGTCGTCGCGCACGCGCTCCGGGTCGCGCTCGGTGGGCACGCCGTAGCCGCCGCCCCCGCCGGTCATCAGATCGACGACCGACCCCGGCTGGAGCGGGTGGGCATTGGCCTTGAGCATGCGCCGCTCGTCGGGCCGGCCGCCGTTGATCACGACCTCCGGCCCGACCGCTTCGCGCCCGCCGAACAGGCCCCAGGCCGGCGTGACCGACCGCTCGAGCCACAGGTAGACGTAGGCCTCCGGCTCGACGACGAACCGCCGCAGCAGCCCGCAGCCGCCGCGGAAGCGCCCGGGGCCGCCGGTGTCGGGCCGGAACTCGTAGCGCTCGATCCGGGCCGGGTACTTCACCTCGAACACCTCGACGGGGTAGTCCTTGAAGCCGCCGTTGACGTTGTTGATCAGCCCGTCCTCGCCGTCGCCGCCCTCGAAGCCGCCCCAGCCGCCGGCATGCGGCATCACGTGGAGGAACTGCTGGTTGCCCCGGCGGGGGTCCTTGCCCGCGAGGAACATCACCATCGAGTCGCCGAAGTGGGCCGCCGCGACCTTGTCCGGGAGGACCGGCGCGAGCGCCGTGACCACGAGGTCGATCAGAAGTCCGAGCGAGCTGAAGTACCACTGGCATGCCGCCGGCTCCTGGGCGTCGAAGATCGAACCCGGGCGGCGCCTTCACGTCGAGCGTGTGGAAGGTTCCCCCGTCCACGGGACGCTCCGGGTTGATCAGCAGCTTGAAGGCGACGCGGCAGGCCGAGACGGTCTGGGCGAAGCCGCAGTTGACGGGCCCTTCCATCTGGGGCGAGGAGCCCTCGAGGTCGAGCTTCATCTCGTCGCCCGCGATGTCGATCCGGAGCTGCACCTTGATCGGCCCGTGGCCGAGGCCGTCGTTGTCGAGGAAGCCGTCGGCCTCGTACGTCCCGTCCGGCAGGGCGGCGACCGCCTCGCGCTCGAGCTGCTCGGACTGGCGGTAGATCTCGTCGCGCGCCGCGAGGTAGGTCTCGTAGCCGAAGCGGTCGAGGATCGCCTGGAAGCGCGCCTCCCCGGTGCGGCACGCCGCGACCTGGGCGTTCATGTCGCCGACGAGGGAGTAGCCGAAGCGGCCGTTCCGCCGCAGCAGGTCGATGATGTCCTCCCGCGGCTCGCCGCGGTCGTAGATCCGGGTCGGCGCCCAGCGCATGCCTTCCTGGTAGATCTCGCGCGAGTCCATCGGCCCGCCCGCGTCCTTGGCGCCCACGTCGAGCCAGTGCGCGCGCGTGGCCGAGAAGCCGACCAGCCGGTCGCGCCAGTAGATCGGCCCGAAGATGGTCGCGTCGTTCAGGTGCGTCCCGGTCATGTACGAGTCGTTCATGTAGAAGACGTCGCCGGGACGGAACGCCTCCCAGCCGTGCAGCTCGGCGGCGAGCTTGACGCAGATCTCCAGGTTGCCGAGGAAGAGCGGAAGCCCGAGCGACTGGCCGAGGACGTTCCCGTTCTCGTCGAGAATCGCGACCGAGCAGTCCTTTCCCTCGTAGATGATCGGGGTGTAGGAGCTCCGAATCAGGGTCGCGTTCATGTCCTGCGCGCAGGAGATGAAGGCGTTCCGGATGATCTCGGTCGTGATCGGGTCGACGACGCCGGTCGCGGGTCTCGTGACGGTCTCGGTCACGTGGGCTCTCCTCTCGTGATCAGCATGTTGCCGTGGTCGTCGAGCCGGGCCCGGTGCCCGGGCGGAACGACGGTGGTCGAGCTCTCCTCCTCGATCACGACCGGCCCGTCATAGGTGCGGCCGGGGTGCAGGCGGTCGCGCAGGAGCACAGGCGTGTCGTGCTCGACCCCGGCGAAGACGACGGCGCGGCGCCCGAGCAGCGGATCGGCGCCGCCGGTCGATCCCTCGACCGGCGCCACGGTGGTCCCGATCCGCCCCATTGCGGCGATGCGGAGGTTGACGAACTCGACCGGCGCGCCGGGCGTCGAGTGCCCGTAGCGGATGCGGTGAGCCTCGTGGAACGAGGCGTCGATCGCCTCGAGCGAGCTCTCCTCGGCGACGGCGACGTTGACCGTGTACTCCTGCCCGACGTAGCGCATGTCGGCCGAGCGCTGGAAGTAGCGGTCGCCCGAGGCGACGTCCTCGCGCTCGAGCAGCGCGTCGGCCTCGTCGAGCAGGGCGGCGAACGCACCCGCGACCTCGCTCTCGTCGAGCTCGGCGAGCGGGCGATAGAAGCTCCGCACGACGTCGTGGCGCAGGTCGGTCTGCAGCATCCCCCAGGCAGAGAACGTTCCCGGGCTCCAGGGCACGATCACCTCGCCGATCTCGAGCTCCTCCGCGAGCCAGACCGCGTGCATCGGGCCGGCTCCGCCGAAGGCGACCAGGGCGTACTCGCGCGGGTCGATTCCCTGCCGCACGGTGATCGTCCTCATGGCGTCGGCCATGCGGGCGTTGATGATCGCGAGCATGCCTTCGGCGAGCTCGGTGGTCGTCAGGCCGACCTCGGCCGCGACGGACGAGAGTGCCCTGGAGGCAGCGTCATGGTCGAGCGTCATGCGGCCGCCGAGGAAGTAGCTCGGATCGAGCCGCCCGAGGAACAGGTTCGCGTCGGTCACGGTCGGCTGGGTGCCGCCGCGTCCGTAGCAGGCCGGGCCGGGGTCGGCTCCGGCGCTCTGCGGCCCGACGCGCAGCCCGCCGGCCTCGAACCAGGCGAGCGATCCCCCGCCGGCGCCGATCGTGTGGATGTCGACGAGCGGCATCAGCACGGGGAGGCCCTCGAGCTCGGTCTCTGTCGAGAGGGTCGGCTCACCGTCGACGACGAGGCTGAGGTCGAACGACGTGCCGCCCATGTCGATGCAGAGGAGGTTGCGCCGGCCGGTCGAGCGCGCGAGCGCGGCGCCGCCCATCGTCCCGCCCACCGGGCCCGAGAGCAGCGTCTGGATCGGCTCTTGCCGGGCGCTCCGTGCCGTCGTGATCCCGCCGTTCGACTGCATCACATGGAGCGGGCTCGAGATCTCGAGCCGGGCGAGCTCGCGCTCGAGCGTGCCGAGGTAGCGCTCGACGCGGGGCGCGATGTACGCGTTGAGCACCGCGGTGGAGGCGCGCTCGTACTCGCGCCACTCGCGCGCGATCTCGTGCGAGAGCGTGATCGAGAGCTCGGGCAGCTCGGCCAGGAGCAGCGAGCGCAGCTCGAGCTCGTGGACGGGGTTGACGTAGGAGTGGAGCAGGCAGATCGCGACCGCCTCGACGCGGTCCTCGCGAAGGCGCTCGGACCAGCGCCTCGACGCTCGCGCGGTCGAGCGGGACGTCGACCGAGCCGTCCCAGCGAAGGCGCTCGACCACCTCGACGACGTCGCGCCGCGGCACGAGCCGTTCCGGCTTGTGGTACCGGAGCGCGTAGAGCTCCTTGCGGTCGTGGCGCGCGATCGAGTACGCGTCGCGCAGCCCGGCGGTCATCACGAGCAGCGGACGCGTTCCCTTGCGCTCGAGGAAGGCGTTCAGCCCCACGGTGGTGCCGTGCACGAGGAACTCGAGCCCGCCTGGCTCGGCGACGAACTGCTGCAGGCCGTCGAGCACGCCCTCGGCGGGGTTGGCGGGGGTGGTCAGCACCTTGCCCGACGACACGGCGCCGCCGTTCGAGCCGTCGTAGACGACGAAGTCGGTGAACGTCCCGCCGATGTCCATTGCGACCCGGAAGCTCATCCGGACGCTCTTTCGCGGAAGACTCCGACGACCGTCGGATCGCCGGTCAGCATCGGCTCGAGGTGGTCGCCGAGGTCCTCGCGCACCGGGTTCGAGAGCCAGCGCTCGTACGAGCCGGCGTCGTCCCACTCGGCGATCACGAGCATCGGCCGGCCCGGCTCCGACGGCTCGAGCAGGCGTCCCGACCGGAAGCCGCCGCTCTCGCGCGCCCGCTCGAACACGCCGAGCTCGTCGTAGGCGCGCGCGACCGCCTGCTCGCTGCCGGGCAGCACATGCAACTCGAGCACCGACACGACCGGCCCATTCTCCACGGCGGCACTAGTATCGCGCGATGCTCCTCGATCTGTCGGCCGTACGGGTCTTCTACGACGGCGTCGATCACGCGGAGGGTGTTGCCGTCCACCCCGACGGGAGTGTCTGGTGCGGAGGCGAGGCCGGCCAGGTCTACCGCATCGCCCCCGACGGCTCGTCGATGGAGTTGATGGCTCAGTCGAGCGGCGGGTTCACGCTCGCCCTTGCCTTCGGCCCCGACGGGCTCCTCTACTACGTCGACATCGCCCAGCGTGCAATCCTGCGCCTCGACCCGGCAGGCGGCGAGCCCGAGACGCTCATCGCGGAGTCGATCGACGGACACGATCTGCGGGTGCCGAACGCAATCGCCTTCGACGGCGCCGGCAACCTCTACCTGACCGAGAGCTGGTCGGCGACGGAGGCCGGGCCCGGCGTGTACCGGATCGAGCCAGGCGGGCGCGGGGAGCTCTGGAGCTCCGGCCCGTTTCTGTTCGCGAACGGCATCGCCGTCGCGCCCGACGACTCGGCGGTGTACGTCGCCGAGACGTGGTCGCGCCGGGTCACGCGCGTCCCGATCCTGCCCGACGGCTCCGCGGGCGGTCCGGAGCTCTATTCCGAGCTTCCGGGAACCCTTCCGGACGGGCTCGGGTTCGGCCCCGACGGGCTGCTGTACGTGGCCTGCTACCAGCCGAGCCAGGTGATGCGGATCGACGACGGGGGCGAGCCCGCGGTTCTCGTGCGGGACGACGACGCCATGGTGCTCGCGCATCCGACCAACATCGCGTTCCGCGGGCAGACGGCGTTCCTCGCGAACCTCGGGCGCTGGCACATCACGGAAATCGACCTCCAGGGTTGACTCCCCTCGACCCGTCCTTTAGGTTCGCCCCCAGCGGAGGGGTATCCCAAGCGCCCGCTGGGATCCTGAACCGCTGCGATTCTTAAACCCAAGGAGGCCAAGGAATGAGAAAGGCACTCGCGGCCGCAGGCGTGCTCCTCGTCGTCATGGTTGCAAGCGCAGCAACCCTCGGCTCGACCGCATCCGGGAGCAGAAAGGCGTCGACGATCAACATCGGCGTGTTTCTCGCGTCCTCGGCGAACACGTACTGGGAGGCGGAGCTCGAGGGCGCCAAGAAGGTCGCCGCCAAGTACCCGAACGTGAAGCTGACCGTCTTCGACGCGAAGTTCACGACGAACGTCCAGGTGAACCAGCTGCGGGACGCGCTCGTCTCGAACAAGTACCAGGCATGGTTCATCGGGCCGAACGACGGCGGCCCGCTCACGCCGACCATCAAGCAGGCAATTGCCAAGGGCGTCAAGGTGGGCTGCTCGCTCGTGCCGTGCGGCCCGAACATCCGTGACGTCAACGTCCAGATCCCGGGCCAGGTGATCTTCTCCGGCCTCGGCTTCTATCCGAACGGCCAGCTCCTCGGCGCGGGCGTCGTGAAGGCGTGCGCGAACCTCAACCCCTGCGAGGTCCTCTGGCTGCCGGGCCTGCCGACCCTCCCGCTCGAGGTCGCCCGGCAGGATGGGCTCTACAGCGTCATCAAGCCGCACAAGAACATCAAGGTCGTGGCGGTGGCAGCGGGCGGCTACCTCGCCGCGCCGGCCCTGACCGCGACCTCGAACGTTCTCCGCGCGCATCCGAACCTGAACGTCGTCGTCTCGAGCGGCGACCAGATGATCGCCGGCGCCTACAAGGCCGAGCAGCTCGCGGGCAAGGCCGGGAAGGTCGCGAACGTCGGGAACGGCTGCACGGTCGAGGCGAAGCAGCTCATCCTCGACGGCAAGGAGAGCTACTGCAGCGTCTACCAGCCCATCACCGAGGCCGAGATCGTCGTCCAGGCGCTGATCAACGCCGTGAACGGAAAGGGTAAGACGGGCCTGTACGTCAACTCGAACGCCACGAGCCCGATCGGCGGTCTCGGGACCAAGGCCAACATCGCGAAGTTCACTCCGCAGTTCCACTCGTAGTCGATTGGCGTGTGGCGCGGCCGCCGGGCCGCGTCGCACGCCTGATTCCACATGGGGATGGATGAACGAAAAGCTTGCGGACACGGTCTACGCCCGCCTTCGCGAGGGGATCCTCCGCGGTGACCCTCCGCCGGGCAGCGTCCTCGACCAGCGCCAGCTCGCCGAGAGCCTCGCGAGCTCGCGGACGCCGGTGCGTGAGGCGCTGCGCCGGCTGCTCCAGGAGGGACTCGTCGAGGTCGGCTCGAGGCGTCAGGTGACCGTGCGCGACTTCACCCCGAAACACCGGCGCGAGATCCAGTACCTGCGCGGGGCGCTCGAGCCCGTCGCGGTGCGGCGTGCGTGTGAGGTGATCGAGGTCGACGACCTCGACCGGCTCCGGCTCGACCTCATGAAGCAGAGGCGCGCGGCCCGGGAGGGGCTGAACGAGGAGTTCCTCGACCTGGACGAGCGGTTCCACCTCCGGATCGCCGAGGGCGCCCAGCTCCCGATCCTGCGCGCGTTCCTCGGACAGCTCGGCGGCTTCGTCCGCGTCGCGACGCTCGGCGCCAAGCGGCCGCCCGACGCCCTGGAGCAGATCGTCGACGAGCACGAGCGCATCGTCGACGCGATCGAGGCGCGCGATGCGGACGCGGCGGTCGCGGCGCTCGAGGATCATCTGAATCGCGGCGACTACTCGACCACGCGGGCGCGAGAGGAGGCTTTCCGATGAACCAGAGCGAACCGTACGTGCTGAGGGAGGTCATGGTGCTCGACCGGAGCGGCAGCTTCAGCGGCCCGGTGGACGTCCACGTCGACGACGGCCGGATCGCGCGCATCGACCGGGACCTGCCTGCGCAGGGCGCCGCCTCGATCGACTTCTCGGGCCTCTGGCTGCTGCCGGGCATCTTCGACTGCCACGACCACGTCACGATGTCGACCGTCGACATGGCCGAGATCCTCAGGACGCCGGTGACGCAGTGGGCGCTCGAGGCCGCGCAGAACGCCCGGCTCACGCTCGAGGCCGGCGTCACCTCCGTGCGCGATCTCTCGGGTGCCGACCGCGGGTTCCGGGATTCGATCCGGAACGGTCACGTGCCGGGGCCGAGGTTGCAGATCTCCGTCACGCTCATCTGCCAGACGGGCGGCCACGGAGACGGCTTCCTCGGCGGCGCGGGCCTCGAAGCGAGTCTGATCCCCGCGTTTCCGGGGCGGCCGCCGTTCGTCGTCGACGGGCCGGAGTCGATGCGGCAGGTCGTGCGCGCCAACCTCCGTGCAGGCGCGGACTGGATCAAGCTCGCCGTCACCGGCGGCCTCGTCTCGGAGCACGACCAGCCCCTGATCGCCGAGCTCACGCCCGAGGAGATCGCCGTCGCCGTGTTCGAGGCCGGGCGGAAGGGGAGGCACGTGGCCGTGCATGCGTACGGGGGCGAGGGGCTGACGAACGCGGTCGCGGCCGGCGTGCGGTCGGTCGAGCACGGCGGCTTCCTGACCGAGGAGCAGGCCGCGGCAATGGCGAGGTCCGGCTGCTTCCTCGTGCCGACCCTCTCGGCGATGCGCGACTGCCTGCGCTGGGCCGAGGAGGGCTCGCTCACGCCCACCGTCTGCGAGAAGATCCTCGCGTTCGGGCTCGACATCGGCGCGTGCGTCCGGATGGCGAAGGAGTACGGCGTGAAGCTCGCGTCGGGCACCGACTACATCAAGCGCGAGCAGCACGGACGCAACCTCGAGGAGGTGCTGCTCATGCACCAGGCCGGGCTACCTGTCGAAGAGGCGCTGCTGGTGGCGACCGCGGGCGGAGCCGAGCTCTGCGGCGTGGAGCACGAGCTCGGGCGCCTCGAGAAGGGCTACCTCTTCGATGCCGTCGTGCTCGACGGCGATCCGGGCGACCTCTCCGGGTTCGCCGAGCCGGGGGCGGTGTCCGGCGTGTTCCAGTCCGGCCGCCCCGTGCTCGCGCATCCACGGCTCTCGTCCACCTCGCTCGTCACTGCATGAACGAGTCGTTCTACGCAGAGGTCCGGGGCGTCTCGAAGCGCTTCGGCGGCGTGCAGGCCCTCTCGGACATCAACGTCGGCATCGCACGGGGATCCATCCATGCACTCGTCGGCGAGAACGGCGCCGGCAAGTCGACGCTCGGGAAGATCATCGCGGGCGTCCACAAGCCCGACGACGGGGAGCTGTGGGTCAACGGGCACAGGGTCGCGTACCGCTCGGCCCGCGATGCGCTCGCCGACGGCGTCACGCTGATCGCCCAGGAGCCGACGCTCGTTCCCCACCGGTCGGTGCTCGAGAACGTCTTCCTCGGCGTCGAGGACACGGTCGCGGGCGTCGTCGAGCAGCGCAAGCTCATGCAGCGGTACGAGCAGCTCGTCGCCGACAGCGGGATCGAGCTGCCGGCCAAGAAGCTCGCGCGCACCCTGCGTGTCGCCGACCAGCAGAAGGTCGAGATCCTGCGCGCGATCGCGCGCGACGCGCGCTTCGTGATCATGGACGAGCCGACCTCGGCGCTCACGCGCGACGAGGCCGATCGTCTCTTCGAGCTCGTGCGGCGCCTGCAGGCGTCGGGGACGACGATCGTCTACGTCTCGCATTTTCTGGCCGAGGTGCTCGCGCTCGCGGACACGGTCTCCGTGCTGCGCGACGGGAAGCTTGTCAAGACGTCAGCCGCCGAGGGCGAGACGCCCGAGAGCCTCGTGACCGCGATGCTCGGGCGGACGCTCGGTCTCGCGTTCCCCGAGAAGGAGGCGCCGCCGGCCGTCGCGCCGGTGGTGCTCTCTGTCCGCGACCTCGCAATCCCGCCGGCCGTCAACGGCGTCTCGTTCGAGCTGCGCGCCGGCGAGATCGTCGGGCTGGCCGGGCTGATCGGCAGCGGCCGGTCCGAGGTCGCACGCGCGATCTTCGGGGCCGATATCGCTCGCCGGGGAACGGTCGAGGTCGCCGGCGAGCCGGTGCGGCTGCGGTCGCCGCGCCAGGCGATCAGCAAGGGTGTGGTGATGCTGCCCGAGGACCGGAAGGGGCAGGGGCTCCTGATGCTGCGCTCGATCGTCGACAACATCACCCTGCCGCACCTCGCAGAGGTCTCCGAGCTCGGCGTCATGCGGTCGAGGTCGGCGAACTCCCGCGCGAGCGAGCTCGTCACCCGGCTGCAGGTGCCCACCCGGTCGCCCAAGGCGGCGGTGAACACGCTCTCGGGCGGCAACCAGCAGAAGGTCCTCTTCGCCAAGTGGCTGTATCGCCCCCCGCTCGTCTTCATCGCCGACGAGCCGACGCGGGGCGTCGACGTCGGGGCGAAGACGGCGATCTACGCGTTGCTCAAGTCGCTCGCCGCCGACGGGATCGCCGTCCTGCTGATCTCGTCCGAGCACGAGGAGGTGCTCGGGCTCGCCCATCGCGTGCTCGTCATGCGCAGCGGGCGGATCGTCGCCGAGTTCGACCAGGCAACCATGAACGAGGATGCCGTCCTACACGCCGCGTTCGGCATGGACGCTTCAGCGGCATGAGCGCCGTCGGCGACGAGCAGGTCGAGGCTCAGCGGGGCGTCGGGGTCCCGTCCTGGCTCGGGGTGTCGGTCATACGGGAGTACGGCGTCGTGCTCGCATTCATCGCGCTGTTCATCACGCTCTCGCTGTCGAGCAGCGCGTTCCTCACCTCGGCGAACATGAAGAACCTCGCGTTCCAGGCGACCCCCGTCGGGATCATCGCCGCCGGCGGGACACTCGTGTTCATCGCCGGCGGGTTCGACCTGTCGGTCGGTGCGGTCTCGGGGTTCTCCGCGATCATGTGCGGCAAGGCCTTCCTGCACGCCGGGGTCGGGACGTGGGGGTCGTTTCTCGTCGGGGCGCTCGTCGGCCTGGCCTGCGGGCTCGGCAACGGCCTGCTGATCACGATCGGCCGGGTCAACGCCTTCATCGCCACGCTGGCGACGTCGATCATCATCTACGGATTCGGGCAGGTTGTCACCGGCGGCAACCTGGTCTCGGTCCAGACGGAGCACTTCTCGGTCCTCGGGCTCGGCTCGAGCCTCGGCATCAACAACCCGGTCTTCGTCTGGATCGGGTTCTCGCTCTTCTGCGGCTTCCTGCTCTCGAAGACCGTCTTCGGCCGCTATGCGTACGCGGTCGGCGGCAACGCGGAGGCGGCGCGCCTCTCCGGAGTCCGGGTGAACGTCGTTCGCCTGGCGACGTTCGCGATCTCCGGTCTCGGCGCCGGGATCGCCGGCGTGATCCTCTTCTCCGAGGTCTCGACGGCGCAGTGGAATGCGAACCAGGGCATCGAGTTCACGGCGATCACGGCGATCGTCCTCGGCGGCACCTCGCTGCTCGGCGGCGAGGGCGCCGTCTGGCGGGCGGCGCTCGGGGCGCTCTTCCTGACGATGATCGGGAACGGCTTCGACCTGCTCGGAACGACGCCGCAATGGCAGTACGTCCTCCAGGGCGTGATCCTGGCGGCCGCGGTCTCGCTCGACGCGTGGTCGCGGCGCAAGCGTGCGTGATCGTGAAATGGTGACGACTCAGCCTGAAAGGTTGAGCAGGCCTCGCAGGATCAACGCCACGCCGATGACCGCCGCTCCGATCGTGAGTGCGCGGCGGCCGTTCCGGGCGAGCCAGGTCTTGAACTGCTCGACCTTGGCCGGAGTCCACTCGGGAGCGACCGCGTAGCCGATCAGCGGCAGCTCGAGCAGCACGAGCATGACCAGGTTGACGGCGAGCACCGTGATGACGATCGCCGCCGAACCGAGCTGCTGGCGGTGGATCTCGGTGAGCGCCGCGAGGTAGGACGCCCCGGGGAAGCTGAGGAGGATGCCGACGACGAAGGTCGTCCGCGCCGAGCCCCGGCCGAGCTCCCGCTGCCAGCGCGGCACCTTCTTCGGGCCTTCCTTTCGCCCTTTGCCGGCGCGGCCGGTGCCGACGACCAGCGCTACCAGCAGCGCCAGCGCCCCGAGCACGATGTCGAGCACCGGGTCGACGGTGTGCTTCGTCGTGTCGACGGTGCCCGACCCGCTGAGCCAATGGACGATCGCCAGGCCGACCGTCACCCCTGTCGTCACCGCCCCGAGCCAGTACCCCAGGAGCAGCCGTTTCGGGCTGGGCAGCAGCAGCATCACCGTCGTCGCCGTCAGCAGCGTCGGGTTGAGCGCCGCCGTCGAGGCGAAGAGGAAGACCTTGGTCAGAGCCGGCGAAGTCTAGGGCCGCCGAAGATGAGAAATGCAAAGCCGGACCGACCCACCTCGTAACCGTTGAGACAGTTGACACAAGAGTCGCCGATGCCTGAGTCAGGGACCCGGGTCGGGCCGTTCGCGCGAGGGGTCTTCGTCGCAGGCTTCTGTCTGACGGTCGGCACCGGGGTCGGGCTCCTCGCTGCGCCGGGGCGTACAGCCGACTACTGGGCCTGGACGATCAAGACGCCGCTGACGGCGGCATTCTTCGGCGCGGGGTATCTCGGTGCCGCGCTGGCGTTGATCCTCGCGGCGCGAACCCGGAAGTGGCGCCGTGCGCGCATCGTGGCGGTGCTCGCGTTCACGCTCACGTCGCTCGCGCTGCTCGACACGCTCCGCGATCCAGGGCCGTTCGCCTTCGGGGCCGGCGGGCTCACGGAGGCGGTGGCCTGGATCTGGCTCGCGGTGTACGTCGCTCTGCCGCCTGCCCTTCTGGTCGCGTTCGTCCGGCAGGAGCGGGCCGGGGGAGCGGCCGAGTACGGCCTGGAGCATCCCGCGCTGGTCGCCTCGCGCGTGGTTCTCGGCACCGCAGGAGTGGCGGCGGCGACGATCGGGATTGCGCTCCTCGCCGACGTCGGGGCGCTCACTGATCGCTGGCCATGGCCGCTGCCGTCACTCCCGGCAACGGTGGTCGGCGCCTGGTTCTGCACGGTCGCCGCGGGTCTGCTCTGGTTTGCGCTCCGCGAGCGCGACTGGAGCCGCGCGCGGAGCGGCGTCGCCCCGATCGCGCTCGCGCTCGTTCTCGACCTCGTCTCCGCCGTGCGTTTTCGCCACGACCTCGCGGGTGGGGCATCGACGGTCATCTACGTCGGCGGTTGCGCAGCCCTTCTGCTCGCGATCTCGGGCGTCGCGATCGTCGAGGAGCGGCGCCTTCGTACGGTCGGCCTGTCGCCTGCCGCGGTGCCATCTAGCCCGTAACGAGGAAGTACGTCTTCTTGCCGACGAAGCTGCCGTACAACAGCCACTGCCCGCGAAGTATGAGCGTCGCGAAGCGCGGCGACGCGAAGCCCGTGCGTGCGCTCAGCAGGGCGAGTCGGCAGTGAGGAACACGAGGAAAGGCGCGCGCGGGACTCGCACGCCGGACACGGTACTGCCGCTGCCCTCTTTGGCCGCCTACCTCAACCATCCGCCCCGGCGCGCTCGGCGTCGAGCCGCTCGCGCTCGACCCGCTCTGTGTCCCGACGCGCGAGGAGCAGGCGCTCTGCCTGCAGCCGCTCGGCCTCGACGCGCTTCAGCTCACGCCGCTGCGCCACCGCGCGGATGGCAATCACGCGCGCCGAGTCGTCGCCGGCGGTCTCGATCTCGTCGTGCGCCGGGGCCGTCGTCTGGGCGCTGAGCCAGGCGATCATGCCCTCGTCCGGCCCGACGACGTAGGCGCCAATACGCTCGCTCAGCGGCACGAGCGCACGGCGGAACTGCCGGGCGCACCACTCGTCGCCGGACCCGTCGATTCGCTCCCAGCCCGCCGCTGCGAGCGCGCCCTCGAGCGCCTCGAGACACGAAAAGATCTCGGGCGACTCGGGCGGTGCCGCGCTGCTCGTGCGCCACCGGAACTTCGGCGACTTCGCGACCTCCTCCGCCGCGTCGTCCCGGCGGACGGCCACGAACGCACCGGACCGGTGCCCCCGCTGCCATCTGATCTCGCACAGCGCCGAAGAACCGTCGTCCCGAAGTTCACTCGGGAGCCGACGAATCACGAAAAGTCCGGAACCCTGTCTTGCACGCCGCACCAAGACGCTAACGCATGACAAGTGCGGATGCAATCGAGAATTACGTATTTGCGAGATGTCCATCGTCCGTTCAGGTCGGCGTCCCGCCCGATCTGGTCGGGCGCAGCGCGGCCACGTAGCTCAGAGCGACGAGTACAGGTAGATCAGCGGGCCGCCGGGGGCACGCAGCGCAGCGCTGATCTCGTGCTCCCCGCGGGTCGCGGGCTTCACGAGGAGCGCTCCGGCCTCGACCGCTCGCGCTACCGCGTACTCGACGTCCGCGACCTTGACGTTGACCGCCACACCTCCCTCGGGCCGCTCGTCCCGGCCGGCAAGCGCGATCGAGACGCCGCCGGCCGAGAGCTGCGCCCAGCGGTCGCCGTCCTGGAACTGCAGCTCCAATCCAAGAGTCTCTCCGAAGAACCGCGCCGCCTCGCCCACGTCGTCCGCGGCGAGCACAACGGAGCGAACGGTGCCAAGAGGGTCGCTCATCGGCGTCGACGCTAGCAGGGAGTCCCCACTCGGAGCCGCGGGGCGGCAGCCCGACGAACCCTGCCTACGTCGACTTCTGCGCGATGAGGCTTGCGTAGGCGATGTGCCCGAAGAACTCCCCGGCATCGGAGCGACGACGAGCCTCGGCCTTGAGGGCGTTGCTCATCTCGAGCGTTATCCGGCCACCGGCGAGCAGGGCATCGGCCCCGCGGTCGACGAGGGCGAACATGTAGCCGTCTGAGGACGGCGCTTCCATGTAGCTGTGACTCCGAAAGCGCCCCAGCTCGAAGCCTGCGGCGCGCACGAGCTTGGGCAGCCGGCGTATGAGCCAGCGGTCGTGCACCAGGTAGTCGACGCATGCTTCGGCGCACGCCTGTAGCGGATCAAAGTCGCCGCACGCGACCGTCGTCGTCGCGTAGTCGCCGTCGAAGACGGCGAGCAGCCCCCCGACAACGAGAACCCGTGAAGCCTCGCTCAGGGCGAGTTCGGGACCGGGGACATGGCAGAGGGTGGTGTGGAACACGACCACGTCGAACGATCCGTCCTCCAGCGGGAGCGCACGCGCGTCGCCCTCGACGAACCTGAGATTCGGGAAGTCCCGCGCAAGCTCTCGGCCCTTGGCGATGAAGATCGGTGACGGGTCGACGCCAACAACCGTCCCGACACCAGGTTGGGACGCAAGCGCCCGCGCCACCGGACCGGGGCCACAGCCGACTTCGGCGACACGCGCACCAGCGGGAAACCCGATATCCGCGAAATACGCCTCCCGAATCTCACGCTGCCGCGGATCGGCCGCTCGGAGCTCGAGGATGTCGGCGAGCCCTTCGACGACGGCCGGTTCAGCCTCGGTAATCGTCACGTAGACGTCGGGCAACTGACCGACCTCCACTCTATAAGGGATCAGACGAGCGCAGTTGGTCGGGCGCAGGTCGCAGCCGCTTCAGTAGCGTCGGTGTTCAAGCCCGAAAGGAGTGATGTGATGGCGACTGATCGCACTGCTGAGGTGACCTGGAACGGCTCCCTGCTGGAGGGGAGCGGGCGTATCGACTCGACGACGAGCGGCGTCCTCGACTCACAGGAGCTGACCTGGCGCGCCCGCGCCGAGGACGCTCCGGCCGGTACGACGAGCCCCGAGGACCTGATCGCCGCGGCGCATGCGGGCTGCTTCGCGATGGCGCTCTCGCACGGGCTCGCGCAGGGCGGCACGCCGCCGGACGAGCTTCACACCTCGGCGACGGTCACGTTCCAGCCGGGTGAGGGGATCACGCGGATCCGGCTCACGGTGCGCGGGCGTGTGCCGGGCCTCGACGAGGACGGCTTCCGGAAGGCGGCGGCGGACGCGAAGGAGAACTGCCCGGTGTCGAAGGCCCTCGCGAGCGTGCACGAGATCACGCTCGAGAGCCACTTCGACGGCTGACGGACCGGCCGCCGCCGGCGTCAGGTATCCGTAGGATCGAAGTCGTGGAGAAGGCGGAGATCGGTGTGTTCGGGGGCTCGGGCTTCTACTCGTTCCTGGACGTCGTCGAGGAGATCGAGGTCGAGACGCCCTACGGAGCACCCTCGGCTCCGGTCGTGATCGGCGAGGTCGGCGAGCGTCGGGTGGCCTTCCTGCCGCGCCACGGCCGCCGCCATGAGCTCCCGCCGGCCGCCATCCCATACCGCGCGAACGTCTGGGCGATGCGCGAGCTCGGTGTGCGGCGGATCATCGGCCCGTGCGCGTCGGGTGCGCTGCAGCCCGAGCTGCCGCTCGGCTCGTTCGTCGTCTGCGACCAGTTCGTCGACCGGACGCACGGCCGTAACGACACGTTCTATCCCGGGCCCGAGACCGTCCACGTCTCGCCCGCCGATCCGTACTGCCCGGGGCTGCGCCGCGTCCTCGTCGAGACCGCGCGGGAGCGCGGCGTGGAGGCCGTGGACGGCGGCACGGTCGTCGTGATCCAGGGCCCTCGCTTCTCGACGCGGGCCGAGTCGCGCTGGTTCCAGTCCATGGGCTGGGACGTCATCAACATGACCGCCTACCCGGAGGCGATGCTCGCCCGGGAGCTCGCGCTCTGCTACGCCAACATCTCGATGGTCACCGACTACGACGTCGGCGTCGACGAGGTCACCGCCGTCTCGGGCGAGACGGTCATGCGGGTGTTCGCGGAGAACAACGAGCGCCTGCGGGACCTGCTGTTCGCCGCGATCCCGCGGATCGGGCCGCAGCCCGTGAACGACGTGTGCGCGACGGCGCTCGACGCCGCCCGCGTCTCACCGTAGAGCCGTTCCGCGGTACGGGAACTCGACGCACGCGCGGCCGCGACGGTCTGCCTTCAGCTGGGCGGCCGTCGGAGGCGCGTCGACGAGCAGGCGCGAGACGGTCACCGGCCGCAGGTGTCGGCGCTTCAGGTCGACGAGGAGCCAGCGCAGCGTCGAGATCGTGTGGTCGGCCTGCTCGTGGAGGAGGATGATCCCGCCCGGCCCGAGCTCCGAGTTCACGCGCTGCCGGATCGTCCTCGGGTTGCCGTTCTCCCAGTCGCGGCTGTCGACGCTCCACAGGACCTGGAGCAGCCCGGCCCCGCGCACGAGCCGGTCCGCGAGCGGGTCCGTCACGTCGTAGGGCGGGCGGAACAGGAACGGCCGCGCTCCTGCGGCGACGGCGACGGCGCTCTCGCCCCCGGCGATCTCGCGGCGGATCGCCGCCGCCGAAAGGTGGGCGAGGTCCTTGTGGTCGAGCGTGTGGTTGCCGACCTCGCCGGCCGTCGCCTCCGCCCGGGCGAGCTTGGGGCGCCGCGCCGCGTTCACGCCGATCTGGAAGAAGGTCGCCGGCGCATGCGCGCGGCGGAGGAGCGTCAGGATGGCGCCGCTGACCCGGCTCGGCCCGTCGTCGAAGGTGATCGCCACCTCCCGGACCGTCGCCCGGCCGCAATAGAACGGAAAGCCCTGGCGAATGAGCCGGAGGCGCTCCCCTGTCTCCTTCGACAGCGGATGCGCCTTCGGGGGCTTCGGCTTCCGGGTCGGAGCGGGCGGAGTCGGCACGGAGGCGACCGCCGTCGTTCGCGGCTGCTGCGAGCCGTGGCTCGAGAGGGCGGCATACGCGCCGGCGGCAGCGGCGACCGCGGCGAGCGCGACCAGGACGACTCGCCGCCCGGCTCTGCGGCGCTTCCTGAACATCGGTCGTCTTCTCGTGTACACCGGGTGGACCACTTCGAGAGGTGGCCCGGCCGTTCCTGCGGCCCGCCGCCTCCCGCGTCACAATCCCGCGCATGTCCCGGCCGGCGACGCCGCTTGTTCCGCTCGCCTCCGAGAAGGAGCTCGGCGAGTCGCCGCTCTGGCCGGTGCTCGCGGTGCTGTCGGCCGCGGGGCTCTACGCGACGCTGCCGGGGAAGTTCATCACCGGCCCGGCGAGCGCCGGCGCCGGCTTCTCCGTCGCGCGCTGGGTCGTTCCGGTGCTCGCGATCCTGCTGATCGCCCCGCTCGCGCTCAGTGTTCCGCAGCAGCGGCTGATCAAGTCCGCCGAGGCGCGCGCGTCGGCGCTCCGGGTCAGCCGCCGGGTTGCGTCGCTCGGGGTGATTGCGCTGCTCACGCTCGCGAACGTCGGAGCGATCATCCTGCTTGTCCGGCTTCTGATCCAGGGCTCGCATACCGAGGCGAGGGTGCTCCTGCGTGCGGGCATCCACATGTGGGTCATGAACGTGCTCGTGTTCGCGCTCTGGTTCTGGCAGCTCGATGCCGGCGGGCCGCTCCAGCGCCGGCTCTCGCCGCGACGGGAGCCGGACTTCCTCTTCCCACAGCAGACCCTGGCCGAGGGCGCCGGGACGACGTGGCAGCCGACGTTCATCGACTACCTCTTTCTCTCCTACACGAACGCCACCGCCTTCAGCCCGACCGACACGCTCCCGCTCTCGCACTGGGCGAAGCTGCTGATGATGGCCGAGTCGGCCGCGAGCCTGCTGCTCGCGATCATGGTCGTCGCGCGGGCCGTGAACATCCTGCAGTGAACGCGCGGCGCGCGATCAATACAGCTCGGGCTCGTAGCTCTTCTCGACCTCGGCCCGGACCTCGGCCTCGGTGCGCCCCTCGGCCTCCGCGCGCTGATAGACGGACCGGAACGGTGTTCGAACCTGCTCGGGGTCGGGCCAGTGCTCGGGCTTCCAGAGATGGGAGCGCAGGAACGCCTTGCTGCAGTGGCTGAAGACCTGCTGTACCTCGACGTCGATCACGAACCACGGCAGCTTGCCGTCGACCTCGAACTGCGCGGTGAGCGCCGGGTCGCGGCTCAGCGTCGCCCGGCCGTTGACGCGGAGGGTCTCGGCGATGCCGGGGATGACGAAGATCAGCCCGACGCCCGGCCGGTCGACGATGTTGTAGACGCCGTCGAAGCGGCGGTTGCCCGGGAACTCGGGGATGCCGAGCCGCTGCTCGTCGAAGACGCGGACGAAGCCGGGCGGCCCGCCCTTCGGTGAGGCATCGCTCGAGCCGTCGGCGGCCGACGTCGCGAGGACGAGAAACGGGGACGACGCGATGAACGACTCCGCGCGGTCGTCGAGGCACGTCGTCTCCTTGTTGAGCGCGCGCTCGGCCGGCTCGCCGAGGATGGAGCGGAGCTCCGCGACGCTCCGGATTGCGAAGTCGGACGTGGTCGCCACGCCCGCCAGGTTATCTACCTAGCACCGGAAAGGCAGCAGTTCGGTGCGCACGCGTCCGGGCTCGGACCGAACCTCCCGGCGGCGCGCCTTCCGGCCGCCGGGTCGAGCCTTTCCGACACCAGCTCCCGGATCATCGCGACGAACGCGGGATGCGTCCCCGCGGTGCCCGCGCGCCAGACGGTCACGCCCGCCTCGGCGCCCGCCTCCACGGCCTCGCGGTCGAGGTCGTAGAGCACCTCGATGTGGTCGGACACGAACCCGACCGGCGAGACGACCACGTCGCGCACGCCGGAAGCGCCCAGCGCCCGGATCTCGTCGCGCACATCCGGCTCGAGCCACGGCACCGACGGCGGGCCGCTGCGGCTCTGGTAGACGACCGAGTGGCCGTCCACGCCGGCCGCGGTCGCGACAAGCGACGCCGTCTCGGCCAGTTGCTCCGCGTACCGGCAGCGCTCGGCCATCGCGACCGGGATGCTGTGGGCGGTGAAGACGAGCCGCGCCGCACTCCGGCGTTCCTCGGGAATGCGCGCAAACGCGTCCTGGACGCGATCGGCGTTCGCCTCCACGAAGCCCGGGTGGTTGTAGAACGTGCGCAGCTTGAGCACCGCCGGCGCACCGGCGCCGATCGCCTCCTGGGCGCGCGCGATGTCCTCGCGGTACTGCCGGCACCCCGAGTAGGAGCTGAAGGCCGAGGTGAAGAAGGCAAGCGACGAGCGCACGCCGGCCTCCCGCATCGCGCGGAGCGTGTCCTCGAGGTACGGGTGCCAGTTGCGGTTCCCGAGGTAGATCGGCAGGTCGATGCCGTGCGCCGCGAGCTCGGGCTCGAGCGCCGCGATCAGCGCGCGGTTCTGGGCGTTGATCGGGCTGACGCCGCCGAACAGCTCGTAATGGTGGGCAACCTCCTCGAGCCGCTCCCGCGGCACGTTCCGCCCGCGGGTCACGTTCTCGAGGAAGGGCATCACGTCGTCGACGCCCTCCGGACCGCCGAAGGAGACGACGAGCAACGCCTGGTGGCCGCGATCCGCCATGCCCCCAGCGTAGCCCCGGAGGAATTAGGCTCTGGGCGCCGTCGACAAAGGAGGAGCGCATGGAATCGCCGTCGCTGGGACTTCGCCTGGCCGCAGAGGTGCTCGGAACGTTTCTGTTCTTCTTTCTCGGCTTCAACGGAATCGCAGTCGCCGTGCAAATCGGCCCCGGCGCGATCAGCTCGCTCGGGATCGCGTTTGCCTTCGGCCTCGGGCTCGCTCTCGCGATCGGGGCCTTCGGGCACATCTCCGGAGGCCACTTCAACCCGGCCGTTTCGCTCGGCCTGGCCGTCGCCCGCAAGTTCCCGCAACGCGAGGTCGTCCCCTACTGGGTCGCGCAGCTCGTCGGCGGGTTCTTCGCCGTGCTCGCCGTCGCGATCGTCTACTCGGAGAGTGCCGTCGATGCGCTCAACACGCATCCCGGCCCCGGGATCTCGGGCGGCGGAGCGTTCCTGCTCGAGGTGATCGCCACCGCGCTCTTCGTCATGGTGATCGCGACCGTCGCCACCGACGACCGCGCGCCGTGGAAGGGCGTCATGGCGCCGCTCCTGATCGGGCTGTTCATCTTCACGGCCGCGAACGCGGTCGGCCCGGCCTCGGGCGGCTCGTTCAACCCGGCCCGCTCGATCGATCCGGCGATCTACAACGTCGACTGGAGCGACATGTGGATCTACATCTTCGCCCCGCTCATCGGCGGCATCATCGGCGGCGCCGTCCGCATGTACTTCGGCCCGGCACCGGAGAGCGAGCCCGCGAAGATCAGGACCACCGGCGGGCTGCCGCAGGACGCAGGGGACAGCCCGGACGTCTAGCTTGAAGCACGTGACCAGACGCAGCGCGCACTGGCTGCTGACCCTGCCGGTCGTGCTCGCCGGCATCGAGGCGGCGCACGCGCTCGCGAACTCCCTCACCGGCGCGCCGGCGACGGAGGTCTTCGAGAGCGCCGCCTCGGGCCGGGGTGCCCTGGAGCCTCTCGGGCTTCTGCTGATGGCGGCGGTCGCCGCCGCGCTCGTCGTTCGGATCCGCGGCGGCTGGTCAGAGCCGCGGAACGCGGCGATCGTCGCGGCGCCCTTCGCGCTGCTGCCGCCGGTCGGGTTCACGCTGCTCGAGCTCGGCGAGGCGCTCGCCTCCGGCCACGCGCTGCTCGACCGTACCTTCGCGCTCGGGCTCGCCTTCCAGCTTCCGGTGGCCCTCCTCGGCTACCTGCTCGCCCGCGGCCTCCTGCGTCTGAGCGACGAGCTACGAGCACTCGTGCTCGCGCCGCTTCGGCTCAGGTTTCCGCAACGCGAATGCCGCGTCCGGCCCGCGTCCGAGCGGCCCTTCGTCCGTCCAGGCGCCGGCTCATGCCGCGGCCGTGGGCCGCCCTTCGCACTCGTCTCGACGGGCTGACGCCACCCCGGCGTCGGCCGCGAACCGACGACCGAAGGAGCGAATCCGAATGAAAAGCGCACGCCTTGTCGCGGGCGGGGTGGTGGCGGGCACCGTCGTGGCCCTCGCCGTCGCCCTCGCCGTCGCGGCGTTCCTGTTCCAGAGCGATACGACCGCCGCGGCCCCGGCAGTGGAGGGGATGAGCATGACCTCCGGCGCTGCCTACTGGCAGAGCGTCGGCGGCGGCGCCTTCCACAGCGACGGCGTCACGCGCACCTACTACATCAGCGCGGACAAGGTGGTCTGGGACTATGCCCCCGACGGCCGCAACGAGATCACGGGCAAGCCGTTCAACCAGGTCGCCGACACCTACGTGAAGTCCGGTGTCGGCCGGATCGGCTCGAAGTACGTGAAATGCCTCTACCGCGGGTACACGGACGGCACCTTCACGCACCTGCAGCAGCGGCCGGCCGACGAGGCCTACCTCGGCTTCCTCGGGCCCGTGATCCGGGCGCAGGTGGGCGACACGATCCACGTCGTCTTCCGCAACACCTGTCCGTTCCCTGCGAGCGTGCATCCCCACGGCGTCTTCTACGAGAAGGACAGCGAGGGCGCCCCGTACAACGACGGCACCAAGGGCGCCGACAAGGCCGACGATGCCGTGCCGCCCGGCGCCAGGCACACCTACGTCTGGCGGGTGCCCGAGCGCGCCGGGCCCGCGCCGGGCGACGAGAGCTCGGTCATGTGGATGTACCACTCGCACACCGACGAGGTCTCCGACACGTACGCGGGCCTGATGGGCCCGATCGAGATCACCGCCCGCGGCATGGCGCGGCCCGACGGCAGCCCGAAGGACGTCGACCGCGAGGTCTTCGTCCTCTTCTCCGTGATGAACGAGAACGCGAGCCCGTTCCTGATGGAGAACGTCCGCCGCTTCGCGAAGCAGCCCTACCCGCACGACATCGGGGACGACGACGACTTCAACGAGTCGAACCTGATGCACTCGATCAACGGCTACGTCTTCGGCAACGAGCCGATGATCACGATGAAGAAGGGCGAGCACGTCCGCTGGTACGTGATGAGCATGGGCACGGAGGTCGACCTCCACACGCCGCACTGGCACGGCAACACCGTGACCGTCAACGGGATGCGGATGGACACGGTCGAGCTGCTGCCCGCGAGCATGATCGTCGCCGACATGGTCCCCGACGACCCCGGCATCTGGCTCTTCCACTGCCACGTCAACGACCACATCAACGCCGGGATGCTGACGCGCTACGAAGTGACCAATTAGCGCAGCGCGTAAGTCAGCGCTTCACCAGCATGAAGCCGCTGATCACGTGCCCGGCGCCCGAGGTGGCGTCGATGCACGGGGTGCTCGTGAACGACGCCTGGCAGCCGGCGGCGCCGAGATCCTTCGGCGGCACGTTCGCCTCCGCCTGGAAGTACTGCGCCTTCTTCGTCAGCAGCGCGTACTTCGTGTAGCCGCCGTCGGCTCGGGTCTTGACCCCGCCGAGCGAGACGAGGCTCGTCTTCGACGTGCCGTGGCGGATCGTGACGAAGAGCGGCCCGACGGGCTCGCTCTTCACGAGCACCTGTCCGGTGATCTGGACGCGCACGACCTGGTTGCCCTTCAGCTTCCCGGTCGACTTCGTGCCGAAGATCACGATCTGGCCGGTCGGGATCACGACGACCGACTGCGCCTCCACGTTGCCGGCCTGGTTCAGCGTGGCCGTGCCCGGGGTGAAGGGGGTCCAGAGCGAGCGCCAGCGGAAGTCGCCGGAGGTCGTCGGGCGGGAGAAGGGGGTGAGAGCGAGGCTGAACGACTGGATCACGGCACCCTTCACCGAGCGGTTCGGGTCGTTGGCCGCGAGGTCGGCGGAGCGGAAGCACGCCACGAGCACGTAGGGGCCGAAGGAGGAGGTACCGGCGGCCGAGCTGGTCGCATCGACGTACACCGGGAAGCCGAAGCTGCCCTTGCTGCCGCTGACCTGGACCATCCACGCGGCCAGGTGCGGGCTCGTGTCGCAGTTCGCCCCCTCCCAGGCGATCGTGGAGTCCGACGGCGAGATTGCGGTCACCTTGCCGCGCAGCACCTGGGCGTTGTTCGGGTCGACGTCGCGCAGCACGACGCGGGCGGAGGCGTTTCCGACGCTCATGCCCGGGGCAGGGGAGTCGAGCGCGAAGCCTGTCGGGACGAAGAACTGGATCCGGGCGAGCGGGTCGTCGGCCTTCTGCTTCGAGGCGTCGATGATCAGGGTCTGGCCTCGCGCCTGCAGCCGTCGAGCTCACGACGAGCCGCGGGGTCACCGCTCCGAACGAAGGCCCGGCCAGCGCGAGGGCCGCAATTGCAGCCAGGGCGAAGATGCTTGCCCGAACGGGGGGTAGTGGCATGATTCTTAGGCTAGCCCAGTCATCCCGCGAGCTCGCTCGTCGACCGAACCGGACGTTCAGATCTGATGGAGGCCGTTCGCGATCGCGTAGCGCACGAGCTCGGCGCGGCTCGCGAGGCCGAGCTTCTTCAGGATGTGTGCGCGGTGCGCCTCGGCCGTCCGCACCGAGATGAAGAGCTGCTTGGCGATCTCGTGATTCGTGTGGCCGAGCGCGAGCAGCGTCAGCACCTCGCGCTCCCGCTCGGAGAGTGGATCGTCCCCCTGCTCGTCCGGCGACGGCTCGCTCTCGATCAGCCGCGCGCCGAGCTCCGGGTGCACGTAGCGGCCGCCCGAGGCGACCTCTCGAATCGCGCCGACCACCTCGTTGGCGACGGCTTCCTTGAGCAGATAGCCGCGAGCGCCGGCGGCGAACGCCTCCCGCACGTAGCGCGGGTCGTCTTCCATGGAGAGGATCAGCACCTTCACCTCCGGGTCGGCGCGCAGCAGCCCCGGCATCGCCTGGAGCCCGGGCTTGCCGGGCATCGCCAGGTCGAGCAGGACGAGATCGGGCCTGAGATGAGCCGCCTTCTCGACCGCCTCGTCGACACTGCCTGCTTCCCCAATCGCCTCGAGGTCGTCGTGCTTCTCGAGCACCAGCTTGAGGCCCTCTCGTACGACGGCATGGTCGTCGACGATCAGCACGCTGACTCGTTTCATCGGACAGGCACCTCCACGACGAGGGTCGTGCCGGCATCCTCGCTCGACTCGATCGTGAGCCGGCCCTCGAGCAGCTCGACGCGCTCGCGCATCCCTTCGAGCCCGAGCCCGGCTCGCTTGCCGTTGGTCGCGTCGAAGCCGCGGCCGTCGTCCTCGAGCACGAGCAGGACACTGCCGTTCTTCGGCGTCAGCAGGACGCTCGCGCGGCTCGGCTCGGCGTGCTTGGCGACGTTCGTGAGCCCCTCCTGGACGATGCGGTAGAGCGCCGTCTCGAGCTCGGTGGGCAGGCGCTCGTCACCGAGCTGGGCCTCGACGTCGACCGGGATGCCGGTCTCCGTCGAGAAGGTGCTCGCGAGCCGCTCGAGGGCGCTGACGAGCCCGTAGTCGTCGAGCACCTTCGGCCGGAGCTCGAGCGCGATGCGCCGCACGTCCTGCATCGTCGCCGCCACCTGACGCCCGAGGGCCGCCACCGCCTCGCGCAGCTCCGGATCGTCGATGCGCTCCTCGACCGACTTCAGCCCGAGCGTGACCGACGTCAGCCGCTGCCCGGTCTCGTCGTGAAGCTCGCGCGCCAGCCGCTGCCGCTCGACCTCCTGCGCCGCGACGACCCGCTGCACGGCGACGCGCGCGACGCGCTGCGAAAGATCGACGGCGACCGCGGCGCGCGAGGCGAACGTCTCGGCGAGGCGGAGGTCGTCGTCGGAGAAGCGCGCGTCAGGCGCCACGACCTTGTCGTGCGCGACGATCGCGCCGATCGTCCGGTCGCGTGCGACGAGCGGTACCCACAGGCTGGTCCGCGCCTGGAGGCGGCTCTCGAGATCGTCGTCGACCGGGACCTCGCCGGGCCCGAGCGCGCCCGAGACGGCGGCGAACCGGAGCTGCGCCGTGCTCGCGGGTAGCAGCACCGCGACCAGGCGCGCGCCGACGAGCTCGCGGAGGCGCTCGGCGACCAGGTCGAGCAGCGGCTGGAGCTCGGTCTCGGTGGCGAGCGCGTTGCCGACTTCGTTCAGCGACTCGAGCCGCTGCGACCACCTGGTGGCCTCGAGCGCGCGGGCGCGTGTCTCGGCGATCAGCTTCTGGATCGTGAAGCCGACGAGGGCGGAGACGCTGACGAGGATCACGATCGGCCGCCAGGCCGACGGCGGGTACTGCGGCGATCCGACCGTCAGCACCGGGATCACCTCGACCAGCGTGAGCGCGATCAGGCCGAGCACGAGCTCGCGCGCGGCCGCAGAAGAGCGCGAGCCAGATGATCGAGAGGAAGTAGAGCCCGCTGAAGCCGGACGCCGTGCCGCCGTCGCTCGCCCGCAGCAGCGTCGCGAGCACCATGAACCCGAGCGGTACGCCGAGCAGCGTCAGGCGCGGCCAGCGGCGCCAGCAGAACGAGAAGGCGATCAGCGCCACGCCGACGACGCCCGCGACGGCGAGCGCGCCGTAGTCGCGCTTGGGCGCGGGCAGCGCGGCCAGCGCGAACGCCACGGCGACGCCGAGCATGGTGAACGCCACGGCATGGACCGGCAGCCGCCCGGACGGGGTGGACCCCTCCTGCTCGAACATCTCTGTATCGATGAGGTTACGCATCCGCGCTCCACATCGCCCTGGTCGTCAAGAGACAAAAGGCCCACCCCCGAGAGGGGCGGGCCTCCTGCCTGCTCATTCGGAGGGCAGCCCTGGCGAGAGGCTGCTCGAGGGGGCGTGAAGCGAGCCGGAGACGTTCCCTTCACGCCTCTGTTGCGGATGCAACACCCGAGTCGCAGGTTAGGTGGGCGGCCAAATGGCCACAAGCGCACCAACTACCGCTCTTTTGAGCGACGCAATTGGTGAAAACTACGTATCGCGGGCGAAGCTTTCCTCGGCCGCCGGAACAGCAGTATGATCGGTCCGTGGCGAGGTTGCGTCGCAGACGTACCGAGCTGAGCGTGTTCGCGCTCCTGGCGCTCGTCACCGAGCTGACGGGCCGGAGCCTCACGGGCCGGCTCGACCGCGCATTCCAGGTACGACCGCTTGCGGCGCCGGCGACGTCGTACTACCCGTTCCTGCTCGCCGGCCTCCGGCTGGCGGCGGCGCTCGCCCTCGCTGCGGTTGCCTGGCGGCTGCTCCGCGCGCTTACGACCGCGGCCGCGGGCGAGGCGCTCCTGCGCGCGCTCGGCCAGCGCGGCCACCAGCGGCCGTCGCTCCGGTTCGTGCTCACGGCCCGGCTCTGGCTTGCATGCTTCGGCGCCACGTCGCTCTGGTTCCTGATCCAGAGCGACCTCGAGCGGCTCTCGGAGGGCCGCTGGCCCGTCCTGGCGCCGTGGCTCCACACCTACGCGCTTCCGGTCTTCGCCGTCCTCTCCGTGCTCTTCGCGCTCGCCTGGGGCGCCGTCCGCACCTGGCTGCACGACGTCGAGCGTTACGTCGCCGCCACCTTCGAGCGCGTCCGCAGCGTGCTCCGCGCGGCGGGCTCGGGGCGGCTCCGCGCCCGCCGCGTGCTCGACCTTGCGCCGCGGCACCGCTTCGGCGTCGTCTTCGAGTCGCGCCCGCCTCCTCTTTCCGCCTGACCCGCGCCGCAGTCTCGCGCCGCGGACCGGTCGTGGCAACCCGCGCCTGGAAAGGGGAAAGGTGGAAACACAGCTCGAAACACCGATATCGGCCGCTTACGGTTACGGAAGCTCCCGCGCACGCGCGATCGGGCTGCTCGGGCCGCTGACGGTCTTCGCAGGCGTCCTCTGGGCGATCGTGCAGCCCTGGCGGCTGACGCTCCTGCACCCGCACCACCAGGGCTTCTGGTGGCTTGCGGTCGAGCCGCCGCTGCTCGTCGCCGGCGCCGGCATCTTGTTCGCGCTCGCGATCGCGCGGCCGCTGCTCGCAGACATGGAGGAGCACGATGGAGCCGCGCGCTGAGTTCGTCCACTGGCTCTTCGCGACGGGGATCCTCGTCCTCGGGCTGATCCTCGTCGCGCAGACCATCGCCGGCCCCGAGGTCTGGGCGATGCGGCCCTGGCGGATCTACCTGTGGCCCGGGATCGCGTTCGGGCTCGGGATCCTGATGTGGCCCGTGATGACCTTCTACACCAACTCGGCGATCCACATGGTGGCGCACGGCAGCTGGGCGCAGGCGCTCATGCTGATGGGGGCGGCGGAGCTCGGGCTCGCCAAGGGGAAGCTGCACAGCCGCTGGTGGCGGCTCTGCGCGCCGATCGGGATCGCGGTCTCCGGGGCGGCGTTCCTCGCCCACGAGCAGAACCCGTGGTTCTTCGCGCGCTCGGCCTTCCTCCACCACCTGATCGGGTGGACGCTCGTCCTGGCGGCGCTGTTCCCGCTCGGGCTCGTGTTCCGGCCGCGGTCGTCGTTCTTCCGCTACGGGTTCGGCATCTTCGTGCTGGCGCTCGCGGTGATGCTCTTCTGCGACCGCGACGTGGCGCCCGTGTTCGGGCACCTCTCGCCGCTCGCGGGGGTCCCGCACCGGTGAAACGGCTCTGCGTGTGGCTGGCCGCGGTCGCGCTCGTCGCGCCGGCCGCGGCCTGGGCGCACGCGACGCTGAAGTCGGAGTACCCGGTGTTCGGCACGGAGCTGAAGGTCGCGCCGAAGCTCGTCAAGCTGCACTTCGACCAGTACATCGACTTCCCGTCGATCCAGGTCTACAACGCCAAGGGCAAGACGTACGCGCTGCAGGCGGTCGCCCATGGGCTCAACGTCGAGGCGCGGCTGCGCGGGGAGCTGCCGACCGGGGCCTACACCGTGCGCTGGCACGTCCTCTCGGCCGACGGCCATGTCGTGTCGGGCGTGTGGACGTTCGGGGTGCGCGTGAAGGCGCCGCCGCCGACCGACGCGTACGGCGCCGGCGGGCCGACCCGGACGGAGCACGTCGTCCGCTGGCTGTACTTCCTCTCGTTTGCGCTGCTGATCGGCTCTCTCGGCTTCAGGCTCCTCGCGCTGCGCGGGATCCCGCTGCCGCCGCGGGTCGAGAAGCGGCTCTACCTCCTGGCCGGGGCCGGCGTGATCGGAGCGATCGAGATCGGGATCCTCAGCTTCTGCCTGCGCGCCGAGGACGTGCTGCAGCTGCCGTTCTCGAAGTACATCTACGGCGACCTGACGCCGATCGCCGACGGCACGCGCTTCGGCAAGGCCTTCATCCTCATGACGCTCGTGCTCGCCCTGGTGGCGGCGGTGATCTACCTGGCGTGGCTGCTCGAGTGGCCGCTGCTGCTCGTGCCCGCGTTGATCGTGTCGGTCGCGCTGCTCTCGGGGCTCTCGCTTTCCGGCCACGATGCGGTCGACGCGGGATCGTCGAAGGCGACCGAGCTCGCCGACTGGGTGCACTTCTCGGCGGCCTCGCTCTGGCTCGGAGGGCTCGTTGCGCTCGCGGTGGCCGTGTGGCCGGTCGCTCCCGAGCTGCGCCGGACCGCGTTCGTGCGCTTCTCCAAGCTCGCGACGGTGCTGATCGCGCTCGTGCTCGCCGCGGGGACGTACCTCGCGCTCGTGCGCGTCCCGCACCTGCGCGACCTCTGGACGGAGCGCTACGGCGAGGTGCTGCTCGTGAAGATCTCGCTCGTCTGCGTGGCCCTCGCCTGGGGCGCCTTCCACCACTTCTTCGTGCGTCCGCGGCTCGCGACGGCGGGGTCGGGGACGCTTGCGCGCGTCGGCCGCAGCCTCGGCGCCGAGGCGATGATCGGCGTCGCGGTGCTGCTGCTCGCGGCGATCCTCGTCGACTCGAAGCCGCCGCCGCAGCCTGTCTCGCGACCGGTCACGCAGGCGGTGGGACAGCACCGCTGAGCAGCTCACGCAGGCGCTCGGCGTAGGCCGGCGCCGTGGGCTCGTCCTCGTGGCGAAGGTAGACGTAGGCGGGCGCGCGGAGGTTCGCGGCGAGCTCCGCGAGCTCGTCGTCGGTGTACGGAGGCTCCCGCAGGCGGATGTAGCGGAACGGCTCGGCGTCGTGGTCGTTCACGGCGACGCCGGGATTCGTGCCGGCCCACGACTCGTGGCGGAAGTCCCAGGCGAGGTCGATCCCCTCCGCCGCGTCCTCGATCAGCGGCACCAGCTCGTCGTTCGCCGGCGCCTCGACCACGACCCTCACCGGCCCCAGCCGGTCTCCAAGCCGCCTGATCCGCTCGAGCGCGGCGCGGGCGCGGCCCGGAGCGCGGACGCTCAGCTTCGGCGCGAAGCGGAAGCCGCCGGGGACCGCGGCGGCCCAGCGCTCGAACTGCTCGGGTGCGGGAAGGCGGTAGGCGGTCGTGTTGAGCTCGACGGTGTCGAAGTGCTGCGCGTAGAAGCCGAGGAAGTCGGACGGCTGCAGGCCCTGCGGGTAGAACCCCGGCCGCCAGCTCGGATACGACCAGCCGGAGGTGCCGATAAGGATTTCTGTCAGGGCGCCGTGCGGTCGTTCGCGATGAACGCCGCGTGGGTGACCGGCATGTGCTCCGCGAGGAAGTCCTCCGCGGCGGCGGCGTACTGCCGGATCTCGTACTGCGCGTCGTAGTGGTTCCGCAGGGAGCAGAAGTGCATCAGGCTCCGCGGGTTGCAGCTCCAGTAGTACTTCGTGTAGGTCGAAAGCGGCAAGACGAGCCGCGCCACCTCCTTGGCGACGCCGGTCTCGAGCAGCCGCTCGTACTCGGCGAACGCCTCCGTCCCGTTCCTCTCGATGATCTCGCGCGCGGTCTCGCGCGTCTCGTCGTCGACGGGCTCGAAGGTGTAGGCGCCGGGCTTCCCGACCTGGGCGCGCACGAAGTCGGGGACGTAGAACTCCGCCTCGATCTGCGAGTAGCGGCCGGACCACTCGTTGTAGGAATGCCCCGCCCGGTGGCGGTGGTGCTCGCGGACGACCGCCAGCGGCGCCTTGATCAGGAAGCGGAAGTAGCCGTGCTCGAACGGGCTCCCGTGGCGGTTTCGCATCAGGAAGCCGATCAAACCCTCGTCGCGCTCCGTCATCTCCTCCGACAGCGAGTTGAACGACACCCGCGCCGCATTGACGACCGCCAGGTCCGACGCGAAGGCTCCGTCGAGGGCGATGAAGCCCTTGTCGAGGACGTTCGTCACCGCTGCTTCCACCGTGGTGGCCACACCGGGACTGTAGCGAGGGGTGCGGCGGACCAAGAGTTCGCGAATGTTTTACCGCGACCTAACGTTTGGTCTTTATGGTTGTACAGTCGCCGGCGGGGGCGGGTCGCTCATTCGAGCGGCCGGACTTCACTCCTCCGAGCGGCTCGCCGATCACCCGGTAGCAGCTTCCGAACCTAAGCGTTTCCTAAGTTTTCGCCTCAGGGTCCGGAATACCGCACTGGCAGGGACGTTTAACCATGTGAACGGCGAGCAGCGCGGAGAGAAGGGCAAACCGCGCGCCCCGGAAATACCGAATAGAGGAGCACATGACTGAAGACACGCTGACCATGCACGACACGGAGACCGTCGAGGACATCGCCGGGATGGGCGTCTCGTACGCCGAGGCGCCGTCGTACGTTCTCGACGAGATCGACGAGGTGCTGGCCGCCGAGGAGGACGACGACTTCGAGCTCGATCTCACCGCCGAGGCGCCGATGACGACGGACTCGCTCCAGCTCTTCCTGAACGAGGCCGGCCGCTACCCGCTGCTCACCGCCGCCGAGGAGGTCGAACTGGCGAAGCGGATCGAGCGCGGTGATCGCGCCGCCAAGGAGCGGATGATCACGTCGAACCTGCGGCTGGTCGTGTCGATCGCCCGCCGGTACCAGACGCAGGGCATCACGCTCGGCGACCTGATCCAGGAGGGCGTCATCGGGCTGATCCGTGCGACGGAGAAGTTCGACTGGCGCAAGGGGTTCAAGTTCTCGACCTATGCCACCTGGTGGATCCGGCAGGCGGTGCAGCGCGGTGTCGCCAACAAGGCCCGCACGATCCGCATCCCGGTTCACGTCGTCGAACGCGAGCAGAAGGTGACGCGGACGGAGCGCGAGCTCTCCGCGAAGCTGGGGCGCACGCCGACCGACGAGGAGATCGCCGAGGGCGCGAAGCTGCCGCTCGTGCAGGTGCGCGAGGTGCGCGAGGCCGCCCGCGCGGTCGCTTCGACCGACGCCCCGATCGGCTCCGACGGCGACACGACGTTCGGCGAGCTCTTCGCCGCCAACGGCCCGACGACCGAGGACGAGGTCGACTCGACGATCCGCAGCGACGCGGTGCGCCGCGCGGTCGCGAAGCTGCCCGACCGGCAGCGCGACGTGATCTCGCTCCGCTTCGGTCTCGTCGGCGAGGGCCCGAACTCGCTCGAGCAGATCGGCAAGCAGCTCGGCATCACGCGCGAGCGCGTCCGCCAGATCGAGGCCGACGCCCTGCGCCGGCTCGCGGGCGACGAGTCGATCGCCGACGCCGCCTAAGTCCGTCCCGAGGCAAGACCGCACGACCCCGAGGGCGCCCGGCTCAGCCGGCGCCCTCGACGCGTCCCGGAGCGCTAGGAGGTCGTCATGACCACGTGGCCCGGGTACTTCAGGCCCGGCGCCATCTTGGTCACGATCCACTTCGTGTCGCCGGTGATCCTGTACGCGACGTTGAAGGTCACGGTCGTCGCGCCCTTGCCGCTCACCTCGAAGCTGCCGCAGAAGATCGGACGCTTGCCGTTGCCCTGCACGACCATCAGGTAGTAGCGCGAGTCGTCCTCCAGTGGCTTCAGCCCGTTCACCGTCAGCTGGATCGGCCAGTTGCCGTTGCCGTCGGCCGAGCCGACCCGGAGCGCCGCCTCGGAGTTCTGCACTCCCTGCATGGGCACCACGCGCACGACGTGGATCGCGCCCTTGCTGCTGTGCGCCTGGTTTGCCAGCACGTAGCCGCCGCCGAAGCAGGCGGCGGCAACGGCTGCCGCGATCAGCAGCGTCGCCACGGGACGCCGGCGCCGCGTCGAGAGCGCGACGACCTTGCCGGCCGGGGTCGCGGGCGCCCGGCCGATGGCCGCGGGCAACTCCTGCGGAGGCCCGGCCTCGACAAGCATCGAGTGCACGCGCCGGAGCCGCGCCTCGTCCTCCGGGCTGACGTCCGTCAGGTCGACTAGCCGGTCGAAATCGGGATTCACTCGAGCTCACCCTCCAGGATCTCGGCGAGGTGCATCAGCGCGGCCCGCGTCCGCGTCTTCACCGTACCAAGCGGAATTCCAAGCCGGTCGGCGACCTCGCTCTGCGACAGGTCGCTCCAGTAGGCGAGTGCAATCACCTCGCGCTCCCGCTCCGGGAGCCGCTCGAGCGCACCGTGCACCTGCCACTGCGTCCACGACTGCTCGGCGCGCTCCTCGGGGCCGAGGTCGAGCGACGGCTCGTCGGGAGCGTCGCTCGGCGGCTCGTTGCGGGCGCGGCTGCGGTCGACGATCGCGTTGCGCGCGACGCCGTACAGCCACGGCGCTCCCGGCCCGCGCTCCGGCTTGTAGGTGCTTGCCGAGCGCCAGATGGAGACGAACGTCTCCTGCACCGCATCCTCGGCGCGGCCGCGGTCGCCGAGACGGCGCAGCGCCAGTCCGAAGACGGGTCGCGAGTAGCGACGGTACAGCTTGTCGAAGGCCGCCCGGTCGCCTTCACCGGTCCGGCGGATGAGCTCCCCATCCGAGCACACCTGCGGAATCCTAGGCATCTCCATCGCGAAGGCCATCGCTGTTCCTTCTGGCTGGAGGCTCGACTCGGTTTTTTGTTCGGGGCTACCCTGAGCGCTTACCCCGCGGCACCGTCGAAGCGCCGTCCAACCTCGTCCCAGTTCACGACGTCCCACCACGCGGCGAGGTAATCGGGCCGACGATTCTGGTACTTCAGGTAGTAGGCGTGCTCCCAGACGTCGATGCCGAGGATCGCCGTCTTGCCGTCCATCAGCGGGTTGTCCTGGTTCGGGGTGGAGACGACGGAGAGCTGGCCGTTGTCGACGACGAGCCACGTCCAGCCGGAGCCGAACCGCTTCACGCCGGCGTCGTTGATCTGCGCTTTGAGCGCGTCGGGGTCGCCGAAGGCATCGTTGATCGCCGCCTCGAGCGCGCCCGAGGGGTCGCCGCCGCCGCGCGGTTGCATGATCTGCCAGAACATCGAGTGGTTCCAGTGCCCGCCGCCGTTGTTGCGAACCGCCGCGCGCTTGTCCTCCGGGATCGAGGCGAGGTTCGTGATCACGTCGTCGATCGACCGGTCGGCCCACTCCGTGCCCTCCAGCGCCGCGTTCAGGTTCGTCACGTAGGCCTGGTGATGCTTCCCGTGGTGGATCTCCATCGTCTTCGCGTCGATCGTGGGCTCGAGCGCGTCGTGGTCGTACGGAAGCGGAGGAAGCTCGAATGCCATCGTGTCTCCTTTGCTTGGTCGCGGTCGCAGGGAGGATATGCCGTATAACCAGGCTGCCGTGACGTTCGCGCTCATCGTCGCCACCGGCTACCTCCTCGGCTCGTGCCCGTGGGGGTACTGGCTGGTGCGGCTCTTCTACGGTGAGGACATCCGCACCCACGGCAGCGGCGGCATCGGCGCGACGAATGTCTGGCGCAGCTACGGGCGACGGCTCGGTCTCGTGGTCGTCGCGCTCGACGTCGCGAAGGGCTTCGTCCCCGCGTTCTGGGGGGTCCACTCCGTCTCGTCGCTCTGCGGGATCCTCGCCGGCGCGGCCTCGATGGCGGGTCACGCGCGGCCGGTCTTCCTGCGCTTCGAAAAGGGCGGGAAGATGGTGGCGACCGCGGGCGGCGTCGTGATCGCAGTGGCGCCGCTGGTCGCGCCGGTCTGCGCGGCGATCTGGATCGCCACGTTCGCGCTCTCCCGCTACGCCTCGCTGGCGTCGATCCTGGCTGCGATCGCGCTGCCGTTCACGGCGTACCTGCTCGGGTACGACGCCGCCGTGATCGTTTTCATGGCGCTCGCGGCGGTGGCGATCATCTGGCTGCACCGCGCGAACCTCCGCCGCCTGCGCGCCGGCACCGAGAACCGCTTCAACCTGCGCCGGCCGGCCGCGTCCTCCTGAGAGAAGGGTGATCGCGCAGTCCTTCGGCTCCGTCGACGGGTGGCGCGCTCCGTCTCCGCGACTGCTCACGCTGAGGCGGCTCGAGGTGGGGGTCACGACGCTCGTCCTCGCGCTGGCCGCGGTCGTCGGCGCTGCGCTCGGGGCCGTCGTCGTGGGCCTTGCCTGCCTGGTCGGCGTGGTCGTGGCCGGCGTGCTGATCGAGCGAACGCTGAAGCGCCGCTTCGCCGCCTGGGGCTACCTCGAGCGCGCTGACGACCTGCTCGTCCGGCGCGGGGTCTTGTTCTCGCGGTTGTCGGTCGTGCCGTACGGGCGCATGCAGTTCGTCGACGTCACGGCTGGGCCGCTCGAGCGGTCGTTCGGGCTTGCCACCGTCCGCCTGCACACCGCGGCGGCCGCGAGCGATGCACGGATCCCCGGCCTGGAGCGGGGCGAGGCCGCGCGGGTGCGCGACCGCCTCGCCGAGCTGGGCGAGGCGCACCTGGCGGGCCTGTGAACCAGCAGGGCTGGCAGCGGCTCCATCCACTCTCGGCCGTCGTCCGGGGCGGGAAGGTGACGATCGCGCTTGCGGTCGTGCTCGTCCCCTCGCTCCTCCTGCGTCGGGAGAACCTCTCGCACGGGCTGTACGACCTTGGCGCCGTGGCGGTCGTCACTGCGCTGGCCTTCATCTCGTGGCTCGTCACGCGCTGGCGTCTCGACGGCGACGACCTCCAGATCGAGACCGGCCTCATCCGCCGCCACTCCGAGCGCTATCCACTCTCGCAGCTGCAGGCGATCGACGTCGTTCGGCCGGGGCTGGCGCGGATGATCGGCGTCGCGGAGCTCCGGCTGCGCATGGGCGGCACGACGGGCGCGCATGCCCGCCTCGCATACATCTCCGAGCGCGACGCCGAGCCGCTGCGCGCGCAGCTGCTCGACCTGGCGCGGCAGGCCAGGCAGGCGGAGGCGGCGCACGCCGCACCCGTGGACGACGAGGCGGGCGACGAGCACCTCGTGACCTCGCTGCCCACAGGGAGGCTCATCATCTCGATCCTGATCAGCGACGCCGGGTTCCTGGCCGAGCTGGTCGCGGTCGCGCTCATCGTCACCGCGGCTGTCTCCACTCACGCCGCCGTGGCGACGATCAGCTTCGCGGGCGTCTGGATCTTCGGCGCCGCTCAGCTCGTCTGGGGCCGGTTCAACCAGGGATACCGCTTCTCGGTCGCGGACACGCCCGATGGGCTCCGGCTCCACGGCGGGCTCGTGGCGCTCACCACCGAGACGATCCGGCCCGGGCGGATCCAGGCCGTGCGGATGGTCGAGCCGCTCTTCTGGCGGCCGTTCGGCTGGTGCCGGCTCGAGGTCGACGTCGCCGGCAAGCAGCGGCGCAAGGGCGAGGGGCGCGAGGCCGGCCGCCGGCTGCGCGCGGTGCTGCCGGTCGGGCCGCTTCCCCTCGCCGACGAGCTGCTCGACCGCCTCGTGCCCGACCGGCCGCGCACGCTGGCGCCGGCTCCGGAGCGGGTGCGCTGGAAGAGCCCGCTCCGCTACGGGAAGCTCGGCTGGGGCCGCACGGAGACGTGTGTCATGACGAGGAGCGGCCGGCTCCGCCGCGTCACGTGCTGGGTGCCGCTCGGCAAGGTGCAGAGCTTGCGCGAGGTCCAGGGACCGGTGCAGCGGCGGCTGCAGCTCGCGAGCGTCCACCTCGACACGGCCGGCGGGAACGTCCACGCGATCCTCCGCGACCGCGACGCCGCCGAGGCCGACCGCGTCCTCGTCGAGCTCGTGGACCTCGCCCGAGCCGCGCGGGCGGCGGCCTGAACGGCCACGGCGGGGGACAGTCCCCACTCGCGTCTCGGGCAGCCATGGCCGAACTCGCCGACGGTGCCGCTCGGGGTCGCATGACGAGAGCTCTCGGCGAGTGTCACCGGCCCCGAGCGGCAGAGTGGACATGTCTCCGCGGGGCGTGAGTGGGGACAGGCCCCGCTCGTGCCTGCACGGGGCATGGCCGAAGTAGCCACCGTCGTCCTGCAACGCCCGCGCGCGGTTCGCTGCTTGCGGTCGTTAGGTGCGCAGCCTCGGCGCAACCTCGCGAGCAAGCAGGCCGACGCCCGCCCGCTCGTCGAGGCCGTGGGGTGATCCGAACTCCACCCGGCGAGCCCCCGCGTCGAACAGCGCCTCTGCCTGCTCGGCGATCTGAGCCGGCGTCCCCGAGAACGAGAAGAGGTCGAGCGCCTCGTCCGAGATGAGCGCCGCCGCGCCGTCCCCGTCGCCGTCTGCCACACGGCTGCGCAGTGCGGCGAGGTGCTCCGGGTCGAAGGCGAGGGTCGGGTCGAACGGGGCGACGACGTCGAGGTACATGGCAACGCGGCGGCGCGCACAGTCCCGCGCTCGCGCCCCGTCGTGGTCCACGACCGTCACGGCACCGGCCACGACGCCGACGTCGCCCGAGCCGAGGCGGTCGCGCGTCAGCCTCACCATGGCCGGGTTCGCGCTCCCTCCGAGCTTCAGCTCGTCCGCGCGCTCCGCCGCGAACGCCGTCAGCCGCGGCGACCAGGTGCCGACGAGCAGCGGCACTCGCTCCCGTTCCGGGGCATACGCGAGACCCGTGCCGGGCTCGAGCCGGAACAGCTCACCCTCGAAGCCCGAGCGGTCACCGGCGAGCAGGCGCGACACGATCTCCCACGCCTCGGCGATCGCCGCGACCGGGCGGCGCTGCTCGACGCCGAGCCCGCCCAGCCACGCGCCGGCCGCCAGGCCGAGGAAGGCGCGGCCCCGCGAGGCGAGGTCGAGCGCAGCGGTCTGGCCCGCAAGCTCGACCGGATGCACCAGGTATGGATTCAGGCACGAGGGCCCAACCCGGACGCGTTCGGTCGCCCCGGCGATCTCGAGCAGCGCCGGAAGCGCCGGCTGGTACCACAGGTCGTTGAACGTCGTGACGACGTCGAAGCCGCCGTCCTCGGCGATCCGTGCGAGCACCGCGTACGCACCCGGCGCCTTGTCCGTCTGCAGCCCGAGCCCGAGCTCGCGCCTCCCGGCGGTCACGTCAGCTCGGACGTCTCCAGCCGCCTGCGTCCGATCCGCTCGATCCGCATGATCACGCGCTCCTCGGGATCGGGGCAGCAGACGAGGGAGTCCTGCTCGAGCCAGTCGCCTGCGGGCAGGTCGCGCTGCTTCGCCGGCAGCAGCGGCAGCACGGCCTGCAGCGCGAACACGCAGAAGTGCTTGCCGGGCGGAATCCGCAGGCGGCTCGACTCCGTCAGCTCGAAGTAGTCGCCGACCTCGAGCCCGCAGACGGAACGCCCCTCGATCCGCTCGACGGTGACACGTAGGTCGTAGAGCTCCGTGACGTCGCTCAACCGCCGCCCGCGCCGGCAGCGTAGTTCCGGCGGACCGCCTCGAGCGTCTGCTCGAGCGCCTCCGTCGGCGTGAACTCGAGGGCCTCCGAGTCGGCCTCGAACGTGATCAGGTGGCCGGGCGCGATGTAGTAGGCCTGCCCGCCCTCGATCGTCTCCTGGCGGTCGCCGTAGTCGACGACCAGCTTCCCCGAGAAGAGATAGCCCCAGTGCGGCGCCTGGCAGCGGTCGTCGGGCAGCCCCTTGACCATGCTCGACGCGTCCTGGCCCTTGTGCGCCTTCTCGAACGCGACCGTCATGCCGCCCCAGTCGGCGAGCCGGCTCGAGTATCCCGGAACGATCTCGACCTCGGGCAGCTCGTCATGCGATCCACTCGGCACGGCCGCCGATCCTAACGGGTTACCGTAATCCGGTGACGGTCGCGCCTGTAACGGAGTCGACTCCCGCCGCCCGCCGCCGCGGGCTCCGCCCGACGACGAGCCTCGTGCGCTTCGTCCTGCGCCGGATCGGCGCGTTCCTGCTCCTCATGCTCGGGATCACGTTCGTCGCGTTCGTGCTCACCGAGCTCGTTCCGAGCAACGCGGCGACGACGAACCTCGGCGAGCAGGCGGCGGCCGACCCGGCCGCGGTGAAGGCGTTCGAGCAGCACTACGGGCTCGACAAGCCGTTCCCCATCCGGTACCTGATCTACCTCAAGCACCTCGTCCACGGTGATCTCGGCCAGTCGTCGGTGACCCATGAGCCGGTGACGCACGACCTCGGACAGTTCATCCCGGCGACAGCCGAGCTCGCGCTGTTCTCGATCGTGATCGCGGCGCTCGTCGGCGTCACCTTCGGGGTCGTCGCCGGGCTGCGGCGCAACCGGCCGGCCGACCACGCGCTTCGGGTCACGTCGCTCGCGGGGATCTCGATGCCCGTGTTCTGGATCGCCCTCGTCGTGCTCTACCTCGGCTTCTACCGGCTCGGCTGGTTTCCAGGCGGCCAGCGGCTCGACCCCGGCACGAACCCGCCGCCGAGTATCACCGGCCTGTACACCGTCGACGCGCTCCTCGACGGGAACCTCGGCCTCTTCGGCACGGCGTTCCACCACCTGCTGTTACCCGCGCTCGTCCTCGCCGCGGCGAACGTCAGCCTGCTCACGCGGTTCACTCGCGCCGCCGTGCTCGAGGTGGTCGGCAACGACTACGTGCGCGCCGCTCGCGCCAAGGGGATGCCGGAACGGATCGTCGTCCGCCGCTACATCCTCCGCGCGGCGCTGCCGTCGGTCGTCACGGTGCTCGGCCTCGTCTTCGCCAACGTGCTGACCGGCGCGGTGCTCGTCGAGAAGATCTTCTCGTGGCCCGGCGTCGGCCAGTACGCCTACACGGCCGCGGTCAACCTCGACGTGCCGGCGATCGCCGGCGTCAGCCTCTTCGTTGCGGCCGTGTACGTCACCGTGAACTTCATCGTCGACATCCTCTACGGCGTCATCGACCCGCGGATCCGCGTGACATGACGGCCGGAGTTCTCCGCGCCCGGTCGATGGTGAGCACCCGGCGGATCCACCCCGGCCTCCGCCAGCCGCTCGCCGTCGCCGGCCTCGTGATCGTCGTGCTGTGGGTGCTCATCGCGGTCTTCGCGCCGCTGATCGCGCCCGCGGATCCCCTCGCGCAGAACTTCCCGGCGTCGATGGGGCCGTCCTGGTCGCATCTGTTCGGGACCGACGAGCTCGGCCGCGACGTTCTCAGCCGCGTGCTCTACGGCGCCAGGGTGACGCTGCCGCTCTCGCTCCTCGTCGTCGTCTGTGCCGCGACCGTGGGGGCGATCATCGGCGCGATTGCCGGCTACTTCCGCGGCCCTCTCGACGGGCTCTGCATGCGCAGCACCGACCTCGTGTTCGCCTTCCCGCCGATCATCCTCGCCATGGTCGTCGCCGCCGTGCTCGGGCGGAGCCTCCAGAACGCCGCGATCGCGATCGTGATCGTCGCCTGGCCGCCCTACGCGCGGATCGTGCGCGGGCTGGTCATGACCGTCGGCGATACGGAGTACGTGCAGTCGGCCCGCTTGCTCGGTGCGAGCGCCCGGCGAGCTCTTGTCCGGGACGTGCTCCCGAACGTCGCGGGCCCGGTGCTCGTCCTGATGACGCTCGACCTGGCCACCGCGATCCTGCTCCTCTCCGGCCTGTCGTTCCTCGGCCTCGGCGCGCAGCCGCCGCAGGCGGAGTGGGGGTCGATGGTCGCCGACGGGACGCAGTACTTCCAGTGGTGGTGGATGGGGACGTTCCCCGGCCTCGCGATCTTCACGGTCGTGCTCGCGTTCAACTTCCTCGGCGACAGCCTTCGGGACGTCTTCGATCCCCGCACCGGCTTCAGGTCGCCCGAAGAATGAGCCTGCTCGAGGTCGACGGGCTGCGGGTGCGGTTGCAAGGCGGGAGCGGCCTGCTCACGGTCGTCGACGGCGTCGACTATCGCGTGGAGCAGGGCGAGGTGTTCGGCGTCGCCGGCGAGAGCGGCAGTGGCAAGACGATGTCGATGCTCGCGCTGCTCGGCGTGCTGCCCGACGGCGCCGAGGTCGACGGGCGGGTGACCTTTGACGGCCGCGACCTGCTCGCGCTCTCGGCCTCGCGCCGTCGTGAGCTCGCCGGGCGCGATCTGGCGATGGTGTTCCAGGATCCGATGACGTCGCTCCACCCGATGCTGACGGTCGGGCGGCAGCTGACGGAGCACGTGCGGCTCCACCTGGGGTTCGACCGCCGCGCCGCCAATCAGCGTGCACTCGAGCTGCTCGAGGAGGTGCGCATCCCGGACGGCCGCGCGGCCCTGCGCGCCTACCCGCACCAGTTCTCGGGCGGGATGCGGCAGCGGATCGCGATTGCGATCGCCCTCGCGTGCCGGCCGAAGCTGCTGATCGCCGACGAGCCGACGACGGCCCTCGACGTCACCGTCCAGGCGGGCATCCTCCGGCTCCTCGACCGTCTGCGCCGCGAGAACGACCTCGCGGTGATCCTGATCACCCACGACCTCGGCGTGATGTCCGCGATCGCGGACCGCGTCTCGATCTTCTACGCCGGGCGGGTGGTGGAGTCGGGCCCGCGCGAGGACGTGCTTCGCCGTCCGCGCCATCCATACACGCGTTCCCTGCTCGACGCGCTGCCGCACCCCGAGCTGCGGCGCGACCAGCCGCTCGTCGCGATCCCCGGCTCCCCGCCCAACCCCGGAAGCATCCCGCCCGGCTGTGCGTTCAACCCGCGTTGCGCGTACGCCCGCGAGGATTGCCGCGTCGACGTCCCGGAGCTTGTCGCGTCCAACGGACGCGCGCTCGCCTGCCCGGTGGATCCTTTCGCATGAGTGCGCTCGAGCTCACGGACGTCGTCGTCGACTACGAGCGCCGCGGCGGGGGTCGCGTGCGTGCAGTGGCAGGTGCGAGCATCAGCATCGAGAGCGGGCAGATCGTCGGGCTGGTCGGCGAGTCGGGCTGTGGCAAGTCGACGCTTGCGCGGGCTGCGGTCGGGCTCGTCCGGCCTACCTCGGGAACCGTGGTGTTCGAGGGGCGCGACGTCGTGCCCCTCGGCCGCCGCGGCCGGGCGCGCGAGCTCGCACGTTTGCAGCTCGTCTTCCAGAACCCGTACGCCTCGCTCAACCCGCGCCGGAAGGTCGGCTCGCAGCTCGCCGACGCGCTCGACACGCTCGACATCCTGCCCGCCGCCGCACGGCCGGCCCGCGTGCGGGAGCTGTGCGAGCTCGTCGGCCTGCCCACGGCGGCGGCCGACCGGTTCCCGCACGAGTTCTCCGGCGGGCAACGCCAGCGGATCGCGATCGCACGCACACTCGCCGCCGAGCCGTCGGTGATCGTGCTCGACGAGCCGCTCGCGTCGCTCGACGCGTCCGCCCAGGCGCAGCTCGCGAACCTCCTCGTCAACCTCTCGCGCGAGCTCGGCCTCGGCCTGCTCCTGATCTCGCACGACCTCGCGATCGTCCGCCACGTCGCCGACCAGGTCTCGGTCATGTACCTCGGCCGCATGGTCGAGACGGGGCAGACGTCGCGGGTGTGGGAGCAGCCGCTCCACCCCTACAGCGAGTCGCTGATCAACGCGATCCCGCACCCGGACGGCGGCGGGTTCCTGCCCGACTCGCTTCCCGGCGAGGTGCCCGACCCGGGGCAGCCGCCGAGCGGCTGCCGCTTCCATCCCCGCTGTCCGTATGCGTTCGAACGCTGCAGCGCCGAGGAGCCGCAGCTCGTGACCCTCGACGGCGACCGGTCGGCTGCGTGTTGGCTGCGTGCCGGCTCAGACTTGTCGGCAGCGCCGACGTCCAATAGCGTCGTAACCCCCCGAAACTCGACAGAGGGAGCATGAGCTGTGAAAAGACTTCGCAGTAGACGGGCAGCGCTGCTCGCGTCGCTCGCGGCGGCCGTTGTGGCCGCATCGGTTCTCGTCGCCGACGGCGCCACCGCACGCACGGCCGCGCCGACGCTCGTCGTCGACAACTCGTTCACGATCAAGACATCCGACCCGGGCCGCGCGTTCGACCCGACCGCGTCGATCGTCGATCACGCGATCTACGACACGCTCTTCACCTACAAGGGCGACGACCTGGCGCACCCGATCCCGCTGCTCGTGTCGTCGTACAAGTCGACCTCCGGCGCGAAGGTCTTCACCTTCCAGCTGAAGCAGAACGTCCACTTCGCGGACGGCACGCCGCTCACGTCGGCGGACGTCGTCTGGTCGCTGAAGCGGCTCGCGAACCTGAAGGGCAACCCGTCGTTCCTGATGGCGGGCATCACCGTCTCCGCGCCGTCGAAGTACACGGTCGTGATGCGCTCGAAGACGCCGGCGACGCAGCTGCCGGTCATCCTCGCCAACCCGTCGACCGGGATCCTCAACTCCGCCCTCGTGATGAAGAACGGCGGCAGCGACGCGTCGAACGCAGCCAAGGCCGACAAGGCGGAGAACTGGCTCAACTCGACGAGCTCCGCCGGTGCGGGGAGCGGCCCGTACACGCTGGGCGCCTACAGCACGACGTCCCAGATCACGCTGACGCCGAACACGAGCTACTGGGGGTCGAAGAAGCCCCAGTGGTCGAGCGTCGTCGTCCGCAACATGATCGCTCCGACGCAGCTTCTGAACGTCGGCCGCGGCTCGCACGAGATCGCCCTCGACCTGTCGGCCGACCAGGCCGGGACGCTGAGCGGCAACAGCAAGGTCAACGTCTCGCTGCAGCCGTCGACCTGGATCTTCTTCGTCTACCTGAACGACGACTCGAAGGTCTCCACCGTCACGTCGAACCCGAACTTCCAGAAGGCGGTCCGCTACGGGCTCGACTACGCCTCGCTCGTGAGCCTCGCCGGGAAGGGTGCGATCCAGGCGCCGGGCGTGATCCCGTCGATGTTCCTCGGCTCGCTGCCGCAGAGCGCGCGGATCAAGACGGACGTCGCCAAGGCGAAGGCCGCCCTCGCGGCCTCGGGCGTCGGCAGCCAGCAGGTCACGATGACCTACCCGAGTGACCTCACGATCAACGGCGTGCCGTTCACGTCGATGGCCCAGAAGATCCAGTCGAGCCTGAAGGCGATCGGCCTGAACATGAACATCTCCGGCTCGCCGACCTCGAACTGGCTGAACGTGTACCGGTCGGGGAAGGACCCGTTCGGACTCTCGCTCTGGGGCCCGGACTATCCGGATCCGGCGGACTACCTGGCCTTCACGCCGGGGCAGCTCGTCGGCCTCCGCGCCGGCTGGCCGAAGGGCAGCGACGCGGCGATCGAGAAGCTCGCGGCCAAGGCGCAGGTGACGACGCAGCCGGCCGCCCGCGCGGCTGTCTACCGCTCGATCCAGCGGCTGCTCAACCTGAACGGGCCCTTCTACCCGCTGATCCAGCCGACGCAGGTGTTCGTGTCGACGAAGGATCTGAAGGGCGCGGTCTACAACTCGGTCTACGACGTCGACGTCACGCAGGTGTCGCCGGCGTAGAGCCGAAGCTCAGCTGTTCGCGACGAGGGCGGCGGGATAGGAGTTGAGGTTCCGCCCGCCGCCCTCGTCGCACACGAGGATGTCCTCGATCCGGAGGCTGTAGCGGCCCGGGGATGATGATCGACGGCTCGTCGGTGAAGGTCATGCCGGCGCGAAGCGGCGTCTCGTCCTCGTTCGAGATGAATGGCCGCTCGTGCACGTCCATGCCGATGCAGTGCCCCATCCGGTGCCGGAAGTGCTCGCCGAGCCCCGCCTCCTCGATCGGCCGCCGGCAGGCGGCGTTGACCTCGCGGGCGGGGGCGCCCGGCTTCGCGGCGGCGCGCCCGGCCTCCTGGGCGGCGAGCATCACCTCGTAGGCCTCGAGGTAGTCGGGCGGCGGCTCGCCGCAGTAGATCGTGCGGCCGAAGTCGGAGGAGTAGCCGTCGACGACGCCGCCGAAGTCGAACATCACCGACGTCCCCTCCGGGATCGGCTGCCGTGCGGTCGCCTCGTGGTTGTCGAGGTCGCCCTCGACGATCCCGGTGAAGATGTGGGTCGCGAACGAGGGGCAGCGCGAGCCGGCCGCGAGCAGCTCGTGCTCCACCGCCTCCGCGAGCTCGGCCATCGACACGCCCGGGACGACGAGCGGAGCCGTGGCCGCCATCGTCTTCTCGACGGCGGTGATCGCGCGGCCCATCGCCTCGAGCTCCTCGGCGGACTTGATCCGGCGCAGCTCGTTCACGAGCCGCGACCCGGTCTGGACGCGGTCGAGTCCGAGGATGCTCGCGAGGTTCAGCGTCGTCTCCGCCCAGATCCGGTCGCCGACCGCGAGCGTTCCCGAGCCGGCGGCTGCGCGCGCGGCTCGCTCGAAGATCGCGAACCCGTCGTCCGTCTCGTTCACGACCAGCACCTCGCCCTCCGGCTGCTCCCGGAGGTCGAACGTGGCGAACATCCGTGGCACCACGAACACGGGATCGGCCCGCGCCCGGAAGAACGCGCCGGTGACCCAGCCGTGCTGGTAGAGCGGCTGGCCGAAGCTCGGCACCGAGCGCGCGATGCCGGTCAGATACTCGAGGTCGGCGGACGGGCCGAGGAAGAGCGCGGCGATGCCCTCGGCCTCCAGGCTTTCGGCGAGACGCTGCCGGCGCGAGGCGTAGTCGAACATCGGGCGAGTCTAGTGGGATTAGCCGGACGCCTGTCCTCGCAGGCCATGGCCCGTGCACGCACGAGGGGGGACTGTCCCCGGCCACGGCCCGAGGGGGCAGGTCTTGTCCGGCGGCGGGTTACGCGCTGACGGCAGCCGGCACCGCGTCGGCGCCCGACTCGTAGCACGCCCTGCACCGGGCCTCGTACGAGTCGAGTGCGCCGATCTGCACCGTCGCCCCGCCGTATGGCGCGGGCTGCACCGTCGAGGAGCCGCTGCGTCATGGTCGCCGGCCCGCCACAGCGCTGGCAGACGGCCTCGAGCTTGTCGACGAACTCCGCGACGCAGAGCAGGGTCGGCATCGAGCCGAACGGCAGGCCGCGGAAGTCCTGGGCGAGGCCGGCGGCGATGACGCGCGCGCCGCCCTCCACGAGCGCCGCGATCGCATCGACGATCCCGTCGTCGAAGAACTGCACCTCGTCGATCCCGACCGCGTCGTAGCCGTTCGCCAGCCGGAGCACCTCCGCTCCAGAGCCCGCCGTGACGGCGCGCATCTTCGCGCCCGCGTGCGAGACGACGTGGCCGACGTCATAGCGGTTGTCGACGGCGGGCTTCACGATCAGCGCCCGCTGGCCCGCGATCTCGGCGCGGCGCAGGCGGCGGAGGAGCTCCTCGCTCTTGCCGGAGAACATCGGGCCCGCAGACGACCTCGAGCCAGCCTCCCCGGTGCGGCTGCGTCCTGATCACGGGCCGGGACGCTAGCGGGGCCACCAGACGTACACGTTCGTCGGCTTGCGGACGAAGCCGAGCCGCTTGTACAGCCGGTTCGCGTCCTCGCGGTACGGCATCGACGTCAGCTCGAGCATCAGCACCTGCGCCGTGTTTGCGCGTGCCATGCACTCGCGCACCAACACCTCCCCGACGCCCGAGCCCCGCGCCTCGGAGTCCACGATCACGTCCTCGATCCGGGCCTTCAGCCCCGACGAGACGCGGTAGAGCACGAGCGTCGCGCAGCCGACGATCCCGCCCTCCTCGTCGCGGGCGATCAACAGCGTCTGCCCCGACACCACGTCCGCGAGCTGCTCCAGCGTCGGCGGCGTCCGCGCCGCGGTCAGCTGCGGCAGCAGCCGGTGAACGGCGTCCCGCAGCTCCTCGGTGGCCTCGGTCGCCTGCTCCAACGTCACCGCAGCAGCCTAGACATGCGCCGGTCCTTCAGCACCCGGTCGGCCGTCTGGCAGTGCGGGCAGTAGTAGATCGTGTGCTCCTCGAAGTCGACCATCGCGAGCGGCGTGCGACAGTTCGGGCACGGCTCGCCGAGCCGGTCGTGGACGCGGTAGACGGCCGGGTTCGCCTTGCCCTCGAGCCGCAGCTCGAGCCCGCGTGCGAGCTCGCTGCGAATCGCGTCCGCGAGGCGCGCCGTCTCCTCCTCGTCGAGCTGGGTCGACAGCGCGTAGGGCGAGAGCCGCGCGACGTTGAGGATCTCGTTCGCCCATGCGCGGCCGATGCCGGCGATCGCGCGCTGGTCGCGCAGCAGCGAGTGCAGCCGCCGCCCGTCGGCTGCCAGGATCGGCGCCAGCGTCTCGGGCGTCAGCGTGTCGGCCTCGGGGCCGAGGTAGGCGAGCTCCGCCTCGACCGCGTCGAGCCGCATCAGCCACACGCCCGCGCGCTTCTTGCGCCCGCCCTCGGTGAGGACGAGCTCGCCGCCGTCGGCGAAGCGCAGCCGGAACTCCGGCGTCTTCGGGCTCTTCTCGCCCGGGCGGATGTACCGGATTCGCCCCGCGCTCATCAGGTGCACCATCAGCACGAGCTCCCCGTCGTGGGTCGGAAAGAGCAGACGCTTCGCGCGCCGCTGCGCGCCCGCGAACCGTCGGCCCTCGAGCGCAGCGAGCGGCGGGTCGAACGTCTTCAGCGTCGCGATGTGCGCGGGCCCGGCCTTGGCAATCGGGCTCCGATTGACGTCGGGATCGAGGAGACGGCACCACGCCTCCACCTCGGGAAGCTCGGGCATGGACGAAGACTAGGCTTTGAACACGGCCGCGCCGCCGATTGCCGTCAGCGCGCTGTACGCCTTCTGGATCTGGGCCGACCCCTTCTTGAGCTCCGCCACGCCCTGCCCGAGGAACACCTTGGCCTTGGCGGCGTTGTTCTTGCTCACCGCGCCGACTGCCTTCGCAAAGTCGTTGGCGCCGTTCGAGTCGTGGATGCATGCCGCATTCAAGGCGTCGCGGAAGCTGGCGAGGCGTGCCGTCGGCGGCTTCCCGGCCTTCGTGATCGCCTTCGTCGACTGGCAGGCGGCGAGCGCCACGAGCGTCTTCGTCAGAGCGAGATTGTTCGGCTTCTGCCCTGCGATCAGCGCGCCGTTCTGCGACGCCTGGGCGAGCACGAGGTGCAGGCCCGCGTTCTGCAGGTTCCAGGTGGAGACGAGCGGCGCCGCCCACTTCTGCTCGGCGGGGGTCAGCTTCGCCGACGCGGTGCTCGCAAACACGGCCGCGACAACGGCGCCAACGACGATCGCCCACCTGAATCGCACCGCAATCGAGTGTATTCCGTATTCCGTAGACTGCGCCGCCCGTTGAGCGATGCAGCCGCAGCGGTCCAGTTCGAGGAGGTCGGCTTCTGGCGGACCTCGCACGGCGTGCGCAAGGTCATCCTCGACCGGATCGACTGGACGGCGCGCACCGGCGAGCACTGGGGCATCGTCGGCCCGAACGGCGCCGGGAAGACGTCGCTGCTGCGGATCGCCTCGGCGCAGACGCGGCCGAGCGAGGGCGCAGCTTACGTTCTGGGCGGCAAGCTCGGCCGCGTGCCGCTGCAGGACCTGCGGCGGCGGATCGGCCTGGTCGAGCCCGCGCTCGGCCGCCGGTTCTATGCCGAGCAGCGCGCGCTCGACGTCGTGCTCTCGGGGCTCACGGGCTCGATTCTCCTCGCCGAGGCGCTCCCCGCCGGCGCACCGGAGCGCGCGCAGCGCGCGCTCGACGCGGTCGGCGCAGGCGAGCTGGCGCTGCGGCTCTTCGCAAGCTGCTCCGAGGGCGAGCGGGCCCGCATCATGCTCGCGCGCGGCCTGATCGCCGACGCGCCGCTGCTCGCGCTCGACGAGCCGGCCGCCGGCCTCGACCTCGGCGGGCGCGAGCTCCTGCTCGAGTCCTTCGAGCGCGTGGCGCGAGAGCGGCCGGGCCTCACGACGCTGACCGTCACGCACCACATCGAGGAGCTCCCGCGCGCCACGAGCCACGCGCTGCTCATCCGCGACGGCCGCATCGTCGCCGCCGGGCCCCTGGAGGAGGCTCTCACCGACGAGACCCTGACCGAGTGCTTCGGGCTGCCGCTCCGCCTCGAGCGCGTCGACGGCCGCCTGTTCGTGCACACGCTCAGACGGTGAGCTTCACGATCGCGGCCGTTCCCACGACGACGATCAGGGCGCGCAGCGCCGCCGGCGGCAGCCGCCGGCCGACCCGCGCCCCGACCTGACCGCCGACGATCGACCCCGCCGCGATCAAACCGGCGACCGCCCAGCTCACATCGGCGGCGAAAACGAAGATCACCGCCGCCACCAGGTTCGCGAGCGTCGCCAGCACGTTCTTCAGGGCGTTCGCGCGCTGCAGCGACTCGCTCAGGCTCAGCCCGAGCACGGCCAGCAGCAGGATCCCCTGCGCCGCGCCGAAGTAGCCGCCGTAGACGCCGATCGCGAACACGGCCACGGGAGTCCACGGCGCGCCGTGCACGGTGCTCCGCGCGCGGTACGCCTCGAGCCGCGTCGAGAGCCACGGCTGGGCTACTACGAGCACGAGCGCGCACGCGATGAACACAGGCACGATCGCCTTGAACGCCGACGCCGGCAGCGTGAGCAGCAGCGTGGCGCCGACGATCGCGCCGACGAAGGTCGCGGCACCGAGATAGACGGAGCGCCGCGCCTGGCCCGCCAGCTCCTCGCGGTAGCCGTGCGTCCCCGAGAGGCCGCCCGGCACGAGCCCGACGGTGTTCGACACGTTCGCCTGCACCGGCGCGTAGCCGAACCCGAGGAGCACCGGGAACGTGAGCAGCGTGCCGCTGCCGACGACGGTATTGATCGTCCCCGCTCCGAACCCGGCCGCGGCGATCGCGACTGCCTCCCACCCGGTCATAGGGCGGCAGTTCTACTATGGCGCCGTGGACGCCGGCACCAAGGCCGACGAGATCGCACTCGCACTCGAGCAGGCGATCGTCTCGGGGCAGCTCGCGCCCGGCTCGGTTCTTCGCCAGGAGCAGGTCTCGGCGCAGTACGAGGTCAGCCGGACGCCGGTGCGCGAGGCGCTGCGGCGGCTCGCCGCCCTCGGCCTCGTCTCGTTCGAGGCCAACCGCGGCTTCCGCGTGCGGACGCTCTCGCGCTCGGAGATGTGGGAGGCGTTCCTGCTCCGTGCCGAGCTCGAGAGCCTCGCCACCGCCGTTGCCGCCGAGCGGATCACCGAGGAGGATCTCGAGGAGCTCGAGAAGACGGAGCGCCGCTTCTCGCGCCTCACGCGCGCGCTGCGTGCGCGCGAGCCGGGCGACGACCGCGTCTCGCTCACGGTCGAGTGGATGCAGGCGAACCACGGCTTCCACGACGTCATCTACCGCGTGGCCGACCTGCCGTACATCGAGCAGGTGGCGAAGAGCGCGCGGCGTACCTTCTCGGGCCCCGCCGTGTGGGCGCCGGGCGACGAGTCGATCGACGAGCTCTACCTTGCGAACGAGCGTCAGCACCTCGCGATCCACGCCGCGCTCGCGGCCAGAAGCCCCGACGGCGCGCGCGAGCTGGCGCGCGAGCACGTACTCGCCTCGTTCCGCCTGCTGGAGACGATCCTCGAGCAGGTGGGGCGCGCGCTGACCGACCAGCCGGCCGGCCGCCGCCGCGCTTCGTGATCGAGCGCTCCGCGCGTCTCTACGCGGCCACGGCCACGCGCGTGCTCAGGCAGCGGCGGCTGCACGGCCTGCGCGAGCGGCTCAGGACCGGGGAGGAGCGCCTGGTGTTCGTCGTCGGCTCGCCGCGTTCGGGGACGACGTTCCTCGCGGGCACGATCGGCGCGCTGCCCGGCTTCGTCGACCTGAGCGAGGTGACCCCCCACAAGGCTGCGATCGCCGAGCTCGCGCAGCTGACCGAGGAAGAGGCGGCCCGGCGGATCAGAACGGTGCTCGAGCGCGTACGGCGGCTCGCGCTCGTTCCCGGGCTCCGGGGCGTCGAGCAGACGCCCGAGACGGCCTTCGTGCTCGGCGCCGCGCTGCGCGCATACCCGGAGGGGTGCGCGGTGCACGTGGTGCGTGACGGCCGCGACGTCGTCTGCTCGCTTCTCGACCGCGGCTGGCTGAGCTCGGGGCGCGAAGGCGGCGGCGACGACGCACGGCTCTCGTACGGCGCCGGCGCCCGCTTCTGGGTCGAGCCGGACCGGTTGGAGGAGTTCGAGAGGGCGAGCAACGCCACCCGCGCCGCCTGGGCCTGGCGCTCGTACCTCGAGGCGGCACGGACGGGCGGCGGAACGCGCACGTTCGAGCTGCGCTACGAGTCGATCGCCGCGAACCCGGAGGCCGCCGCGGCCGCCCTCGCCGACCATCTCGGCGTCGACCGCGCGCCGCTTGCGCGCGGGCTCCAGCGCTTCCACGACCGCTCGATCGGCCGCTTTCGCCGTGACCTCTCGCCGGAGCAGCTCGCCGACGTCGAGCGGGAGGCGGGCGACCTGCTTGCCGCTCTTGGCTACACGTGAGCTTCTTATGAGTCTCTAAGACCGTTCTTAGACGGGTTTTCGTAACCTCGGAAAGTCAACTCAGGCACCGGAAGACCTGAAAGGTGGTGAGGATGCGCAGAACACTGTTTCGCGTGACGGCGATCGGCACGATCGCTCTCGTCGCGGCGGCACTCGCGAGCTCGGCGTTTGGCGCGCATGGCCACGGCTACGGCCCGCGGATGGGCGTGCGGACGTTCGGGCCGGGAGGCTTCGGGCCCGGCGGCCTGGGAATCGGCTTCGGCCGGCCGATCGGTGGCCCCGGCTTCGCCTTCGGCGAGCACGGCGGTCCCGGCATGGGCCCGGGCGGGGGCGGCCCGATCTTCGCGGACGTCTTGACGCCGTCGGCGTCGTTCCTCGGTCTCTCCGTCTCGACGCTCGCGTCGGACCTGAACGGCGGCAAGACGCTCGCGCAGGAGGCGACGGCCAAGGGCAAGACGGCCTCCGACCTGATCAACGCGATCGTCGCGGCGCAGAAGACGAACCTGGACAACCAGAAGGCGGCCGGCTGGATCACGGCCGACCAGGAGACGGCGCTGCTCCAGCACTACACCGACGAGGTCACCGAGCTCGTGAACAACGGGCCGGGCGTCCCGCCGGGTGGCGGCCAGCACGGGCGGCCTCCTGAGCACGGCGGCCACGTTCCTCGGCATGTCGGTCTCCGACGTCCAGTCGGCGCTCAAGAGCGGCAAGACGCTCGCCGACCTGGCGACCTCGAAGGGCAAGAGCGTGTCCGATCTGGTGAACGCACTGATCGCGCCTGCCAAGACGAACCTCGACCAGGCGGTCAAGGACGGAAAGATCACGTCGGCGCAGGAGCAAACGATCGTGACCAACCTGACGACCCGGGTCACGAACCTGGTCAACGGCACCAAGCCGAGCACGGCGCAGATGAACTCGCTGCGCAAGAGCATCGCCACGTTCGCGAAGCTGCACCGCTAGCAGCGCAGATTTCCCTCCGACGAAACGACGAGGCCGGGGCAACCCGGCCTCTGTCGTCAAGCGAGAACCTTGCGGCGCTGCGCCAGCCCCGACGCCTCGGCGGCGGCGGCGACCGCGGCGGCCACGGCGGGGGCGACGTCCCGGTTGAAGACGCTCGGGACGATGTACTCGGGGCTGAGCTCGTCCGGCTTCACGACCGACGCGATCGCGTGGGCGGCGGCGAGCTTCATGCCCTCGTCGATCGCGGAGGCGCGCACGTCGAGGGCGCCGCGGAAGACGCCGGGGAAGGCGAGGACGTTGTTGATCTGATTCGGGTAGTCGGAGCGGCCGGTCGCGACGACGGCGGCGAGGCCCTCGATCTCCTCGGGAGAGACCTCGGGGGTCGGGTTCGCCATCGCGAAGACGATCGCGTCGGGCGCCATCGACGGCGATCCCGTCGCGCGTGATCGCGCCGGGGCCGGAGAGGCCGATGAAGACGTCGGCGCCGCGCCAGCGCCTCGTCCGGCGTGCCGGCGAAGCCCTCCGGGTTCGTCTTCTCCGCGAACAGCTCCTTGACCGGCCCGAGCTCCTCGCGGCCGCGATAGATCGCGCCGTGGCGGTCGCAGCCGATGATGTTCCGCACGCCGAGGCCGAGCAGCATGTCGGTCACGGCCACGCCGGCCGCGCCGACGCCGGTCGTCACGACCTTCACGTCCGCGGCGCGCTTGTCGACGAGCTTCAGTGCGTTGAGGAACGCGGCCGTCGTGACGATCGCGGTGCCGTGCTGGTCGTCGTGGAAGACCGGGATGTCGAGCCGCTCCTGAAGCCGGCTCTCGATCTCGAAGCAGCGCGGGGCGGCGATGTCCTCGAGGTTGATGCCGCCGAAGCCGGGCGCGATGGCGGCGACCGCGGCGACGATCTCGTCCACGTCGGTCGTGGCGAGGCAGATCGGCCAGGCGTCGACACCGCCGAACTCCTTGAACAGCACCGCCTTGCCCTCCATCACCGGCATCGCCGCCTCGGGGCCGATGTCGCCGAGCCCGAGCACCGCGGTGCCGTCGCTGACGACCGCGACCGTGTTCTGCTTGATCGTGAGGTTCCAGACCTTGCTGACGTCCTCGGCGATCGCGGTGCAGACCCGCGCGACGCCGGGCGTGTAAGCCATCGAGAGGTCGTCGCGGGTCCTGAGCGGCACCTTCGAGGCCATCTCGATCTTGCCGCCGAGATGCAGCAGGAACGTCCGGTCGGAGACGTGCTCGACCTCGACGCCCGGCAGCGCGTGCACGGCGGCGACGATCTGCTCGATGTGGTCGGCGCTCGCGGCGTCGACCGTGATGTCGCGGACCTTCTTGCCCTGCTCGACCCGCACGAGATCGATCGCGCCCAGGTTGCCGCCCGCGTCGCCGATCGCGCGCGCCACGTCGGCGAACGCACCCGGGCGGTCGTCCAGATGCACCCGCAGGGTCGCGCTGAAGGAGGCTGAGGGACGCACTGCGCTCATCGGCCCATGCGTCGCAGAAACACCGATCGCGACCACCGGGTGTACGCTCGTGCCAGAGCCATATGGAGCTCCGCAAACGAGCGGTGGTCGCAGTCCTCGTCCCGGGTCTTGCGCTCGGGCTGGCTGCGTGCGGGGGCGGGAGTGCGACCGACAAGAAGACGACGGTCTCCCCGAAGGTCGTGGAGCGCCACTGGCGGGCCGGCCTGATGCGCTGGCGGCACTCGACACAGCAGGCCCTGAACGGGATCTCGGTGATCTTCTCGACCGAGGCCTCGCTCGTCGACCTCAGCCGGGGGCGCTCGAAGTCGGCGCACTCACTGGTGCTCTACGAGCACGTGTTGATCCGCTGCTCGAGCACCGTGCGCGGGCTCGGCCCCGTACCGCCGGGGCTCGAGCTGGCCGGCGAGTACGCGCTTCTCGCCTGCTCGAACCTCGAGAAGGGCGAGCGGGGAGTCGCGGCGCTCGTGGTCAAGCTCCGCCATGGTGAGGGATTCGACACGCTCAGCCCGCTCACCGGTGCCGGCGGGCAGCTCTCCATGGGGCAGGCGCAGCTGAACACGGTGGTCCACGCGCTCAACCGGGCTCCCGAGTAAGAGAGCTCGAGCTCTCGCCCGTACGTATCGTCTCGGGATGCCGCTCGCTCCAGAGTTCCTCGCCGCGCTCGAGCGTTCGCTGCCTCCGGGGGCGCTGATCCGCGACCCGGCGCAGCTGCGTACCTACGAGTGCGACGCGCTGACGGGACACCGTTCGGTGCCGGAGCTCGTCGTGATCCCGGACACGGCTGCGCAGGTGCAGCAGGTGGTGGCGCTCTGCCACGAGCACGGCGTCCCGTTCGTCGCCCGCGGCGCCGGGACCGGGCTCTCGGGCGGCGCCCTGCCCGTCGCCGAGGGGATCGTGATCGCGCTCACGCGGCTCAACCGCGTACTCGACATCGACCTCGAGCACGGCCGCGTGGTCGTCGAGCCGGGCGTGACCAATCTCGACATCACGCGCGCGGTCGCCGCGGACGGCTTCTACTACGCGCCCGACCCGTCGAGCCAGCAGGTGTGCACCATCGGCGGCAACGTCGCCGAGAACTCGGGCGGCGCCCACTGCCTCAAGCACGGCTTCACCGTCAACCACGTGCTCGCCGCCGACGTCGTGCTCGCCGACGGCGGGCTCGTAACGCTGTCGCGCGACGACGAGGGGCCCGACCTGCTCGGCGTCTTCGTCGGCTCGGAGGGCACGCTCGGGATCGCCGTGCGCATCACGGTGCGCGTCCTGCGGGCGCCCGAGTCGGTGCGCACGCTGCTCGCCGGCTTCCCGTCGACCGACGTCGCGGGGGAGGTCGTGTCCCGCGTCATCTCGGGCGGGATCCTGCCGGCCGCCATCGAGATGATGGACGCCCTCGCGCTGGAGGCGGTCGAGGCGGCGGTGCAGGCCGGGTATCCGGCGGCGGGAGCGGTGCTGATCGTCGAGCTCGACGGCCCCGCGGCGCAGGTGGCCGAGGAGTCGGCGGCGGTCGAGGCGCTCTGCCGCGAGTACGGGGCCGTCGGCCTCCATGCCGCGGAGACGGCGGACGAGCGCGCCCGCGCCTGGCGTGGCCGGAAGTCGGCGTTCGCGGCCATGGGCCGCATCGCGTCGAGCTACTACGTGCAGGACGGCGTCGTCCCGCGCACACGCCTGCCCGAGGTGCTCCGGCGGACGGCCGAGCTCTCGGTCGAGCACGGCCTGCGGGTGGCGAGCGTCTTCCACGCCGGCGACGGCAATCTGCACCCGCTCGTGCTCTACGACGAGTCGGTTCCGGGCGAGGCCGAGCGCGCCGAGATGCTGGCCACGGCAATCCTCGATGCCTGCATCGACGCCGGCGGCTCGCTCACCGGCGAGCATGGCGTGGGCGTCGACAAGGCTTGCTCGATGCCGAAGCTCTTCGGCGAGCGGGACCTCGAGGCCATGCGGCTCCTGCGCGCGGGCTTCGACCCGGACGGGCTCGCCAACCCCGGCAAGGTCTTCCCGACGCCCCGCCTCTGCGGCGAGGTGCCGGGCCCCTACCGCGCGCACCCGCTGGAGCGGGCAGGCCTTGCCGAGCGTCTCTGAGCCCTGCGACGCTCGAGGAGGCCGCGCTCGTGCTCGCCTCCGGCGAGACGGTCTCGATCGACCGCGACGGCGGGGAGATCCGGCTCTCGACCGCCGGCCTCGACCGCGTGCTCGAGCACGAGCCGGGCGATCTGACCGCGATCGTCGAGGCGGGAATCCGGCTCTCTGCGCTGCAGGAGCACCTGGCCGCGCACGGCCAGATGCTCGCGCTCGACCCGCCCGGCGATCCCACCATCGGCGCGTGCCTCGCCGGCGATCTCTCCGGCCCGCGCCGGCACCGCTACGGCGCCATGCGCGACCTCGTGATCGGCGTCACGCTCGTCCTGCCGGGCGGCCTCGTGGCAAGCTCGGGCGGCAAGGTCGTGAAGAACGTCGCCGGCTACGACCTCGGCAAGCTCTTCTCGGGCTCGCGCGGGCGGCTGGGGCTGATCGCGCGGGTCGCACTGCGCCTCCATCCACGGCCGGCGGCGGAGGCGACGGTCGTGGCGGAGACGGACGACCCGCGCACCGTCTGGCAGGAGCTGATGCGCTCGCAGCTCGAGCCGAGCGCCGTCGACCTCCTGCCGGGGAAGGTGGCGATGCTCTTCGAGGGGCGCCACGGTCGCGGCCGCTCCCGGCGAGCTCGCTGACGGATCGGTGTGGGAGGAGAGTGCGCGGCTGCAGTCCGGGGCGATGGCCCGGGTCCCGTTGGAGTGGCAGGACTATTTGCTCGCGCGCCCTGGCCCGGGTCATGCGTACGTGGCCGAGGCCGCGCCGCGCCCGTGGTCGCCGCTCGCCCAGCGCGTGCGGGCCTCCTTCGACCCCGAGGGCATCCTCTGCTGATGGACGCGAGCCTGATCGACGACTGCGTGCACTGCGGCTTCTGCCTGCCGACGTGCCCCACCTGGGAGCTCTGGCACGAGGAGATGGACACGCCGCGCGGCCGCATCTGGCTGATGAAGGGGACGCTCGAGGGGACGGTCGAGCTGAACCCGACGGTCGCCGAGCACTTCGACCGCTGCCTCGGCTGCATGGCCTGCCTTACGTCCTGCCCGTCCGGCGTGAAGTACGACCGGCTGATCGAGCTCGCGCGCGAGAAGGTCGAGCAGGAGGTCAAGCGCCCGGCCGGCCAGCGGCTGCTTCGCGGGCTCGTCTTCGGCGTCGTTCCCCATCCACGCCGGCTCCGGCTCGCCCTCAGGCTCTCGGCACTCCCGGCGCCCGGCCCGCTCCGGCCGCTCAAGGACCTGGCGCCCCGCTGGCGCGAGGACGTGGCGCCGCCGCCCGAGACCCCGGCCTCCGGCGAGCGCCTCGCCCGCGTCGGGCTGCTCACGGGCTGCGTTCAGTCGGTCGTCTTCGGCGAGGTCAACCGCGCGTCCGCGCGGGTGCTCGCCGCCTACGGCTACGAGGTGGCGGCGCCCTATGCCGGCTGCTGCGGCGCGCTCGCGCTCCATGCGGGCCGTCGAGAGGAGGGCCTCGGGCTCGCGCGGCAGGCGGCTGCGACCTTCGCGGCTTCAGGCTGCGAGACGATCGTCACGAATGCTGCGGGATGTGGCTCGCACCTCAAGGACGCGGAGCTCGAGCTTCCCGTCGTGGACATCTCGGAGGCGCTCGCCGCGCGGCCGTGCGCCGGCGCTCCGGCCGCTCGAGCGGCGGGTCGCCTTCCAGGAGTCGTGCCATCTCGCGCATGCCCAGCGCGTGCGCGAGCAGCCGAGGGCGCTGCTCCGGTCGATCCCGGGCATCGAGCTCGTCGAGCCGGACGAGCAGCACCTCTGCTGCGGCAGCGCCGGGATCTACAACCTCGTGCAGCCCGAGGCGGCGCGCGAGCTGGGCGACCGCAAGGCCGCGCGGGTGCTCGCGACCGACCCGGGCCTGTACGTGAGCGCGAACCCGGGCTGCCTGATCCAGGTGTCGGCCGCGCTGCGTCGGGCGGGCCGGCCGATCCCCGCTGCCCACCCCGTAGAGCTGCTCGACGCGTCGATCCGCGGCGTGCCGCCTAGACTTCGGACATGACGCTCACCGGGGGCTGCAACTGCGGCGGTGTTCGCTTCGAGGTCACCGAGCCGCTCGTGTCCGCCAGCTGGTGCCACTGCACCCGCTGCCAGCGCCGCACGGGCTCGTCGGCGTCGCCGCAGGCGCGCGCGAAGCCGGGGTCGGTGCGGATCCTCCAGGGCGAGGAGCTCCTGCGCGCGTGGGAGCCGCCGGACGGCTTTTCGAAGTTCTTCTGCTCGGCGTGCGGCTCGAGCATGTGGAGCCGCAGCCCCGACGGCGAGTCGTATGCGATCCGCTTCGGCGTCTTCGACTCGGACCCTGGGATCCGGCCGAGCGTGCGTCAGTTCGTCGCCTACGCCGCGCCCTGGGACGAGATCCCGGACGACGGGCTGCCGCGCTTCCCGGAGCGCCGGCCGCCCGACGCCTGACGAGCCGCCGCGATCGCCTCGGCCAGGGCGTCCACGCCGGCTTCGAGTGTCGGCTCCGTCATCTGCGCGAAGCCGAGGAGGAGCGTCGCCGGCTCCTCCCGCGGCTGCGCGCGGTACATGCCGAGCGTCGGGACGTGGATGTTCCGGGCCTCGGCCTCGGCGCGGATCGCGGCCTCGTCGTCCCCGGCCCGCAGCCGCACGGTCGCGTGCAGCCCGGCCGCGATGCCGCGGACGTCGGCCTCCGGGACGCTGTGCGCGAGCGCCGCGACCAGAGCGTCGCGCCGCCGCCGGTAGCGGACGCGCATCCGCCGCAGGTGGCGGTCGTACTCCCCCCGCTCGAGGAAGTCGGCGAATGCGTGCTGCTCGATGCGGGCGCCGCCGCGGTTGGTGAGCCGCTTCTCCTCGCTGAGCGCCTCCACGAGGTCGATCGGGGCGATCAGCCACCCGATCCGGAGCGCGGGCGCGAGCGTCTTGCTCGCGGAGCCGGCGTAGACGATGCGCTGCGGCTCGAGCCCCTGGAGCGCACCCACCGCCGCGCGGTCGTAGCGGAACTCGGCGTCGTAGTCGTCCTCGACCGCGACCGCGCCGCTCTCGCGCAGCCACTCGAGGAGCGCCGCGCGCCGCTCGCCCGAGAGCACGACACCGCTCGGGTGCTGGTGGGCCGGCGTCAGGACGACGGCGTCGACGCGTGACTCGCGCAGCCGGTCGATGCGCAGGCCGGCATCGTCGACCTCGATCGGCACCGGCTCGAGGCCGGCCCGCCGCGCCACCGTGCGGTGATCGCCGAGGCACGGGTCCTCGAACGCGATCCTGGTCGCTCCGCGCTGCGCGAGTGCGCGGAAGACCAGGCCCTGCCCCTCGGTGGAGCCGCAGGTGACGATCACCTGCGCCGGGTCGGCGACGACGCCGCGGACGCGGCCGAGGTAGTCGGCGAGCGCGGTGCGGACCCGCTCGACGCCGCGGGGGTCGCCGTAGCCGAGCTCGGCGTCGGAGATCGTCGTGATCGTGTCGCGGAGCGAGCGCAGCCAGCTCGCGCGCGGGAAGGTCGACACGTCGGGGGCGCTGAGGCCGAAGTCGAAGCGCGCGCGTGGCGGGAGGGCGACCGGGTCGGCCGGCGCCGCGGCGGATGTGGCGCCGGCGACGGTCGGTCGCGCTCCCCGGCGGAGGCTCAGATAGCCCTCGGCCGCGAGCTGCGCGTACGCCTCGACGACGATGCGGCGCGAGAGGCCGAGCTGCCCGGCGAGGTCGCGCGTCGACGGCAGCTGGACGCCCGGGCGGAGCGCGCCGTCGCGGATCGCCGTGCGTAGCTGGGCCTCGATCTGGGCGCCGAGCGTCCCGCCGCGCTCGCGCCTGACGGCGAGCAATACCTCCAGCTGCTGACTGGTATCAGAAATTGGCATTGAACTGGCCCTGGTTTCCGGTACCAGTTGAACATAGCATCGGGTCATTCGAACGGAATCGAGAAAGGAGAACGCGATGACCGGCCACTTCCTGCACCAGGACCTGCTCGGGAGCAACGTCACGATCCGCAGCGCCGGGGCGGACGACCGCAAGCTCCTCCGCCGGCTGGCGGCGCTCGACTCGGCGGACGCCCCGGTCGGCGACGTCCTCCTTGCGGAGGTCGACGGGGAGCCGCGGGTCGCACTCGAGCTCCGCACGGGCCGCGTCGTCGCCGATCCGTTTCACCGCAGCGAGGAGATTCGGGTGCTTCTCGCCGTCCGCGCTCGAACCCTCGCGAGTAGAGTGGGGGCGTGTTCGGGCCGCTTTTCAAGGGCATTGGGCTTGCTGCGAGCCCCAAGGGCCGCCGCGTAATTCGGGGCGCGATCGTGCTGGCGCAGACGCCGCAGGGGCGGAAGATGCTGCGGCAGGCGCAGCTCGTCGCCACGAACCCGGACAACCGGAAGCGCCTCGCGACGGCGGTGAAGACGGCGACGGTGAAGGCCGGCAAGGCGACGGCGCACCCCGAGAATCGCGAGCGCCTGAAGAAGGCGGCTCAGAACCTCCGGAAGCGCGGGCACTGAGCCGCCCGTCGTGAGCACGCCCCAACGGCCTGGCTCACCGACTCCGCAGCAGCCTGCCACGCCGCCCCGCCCGCGCTTCCGCATCAGCTGGCGCTGGATCGTCTTCTTCCTGATCCTGCTCGGGATCAACTACTGGATCGGCTCGCGGGCGACGCAGCCGGCGACGCGGATCCGGGTTCCGTACAGCCCGTTCTTCCTCGACCAGATCCGCGGGGGCGACGTCGTCTCGATCACCTCGAAGGGGACGGCGATCCAGGGGACGTTCAAGAAGTCGACGAGCTACGCGGGCTCCAAGCCGTCGACGCGATTCAGCACCGAGATCCCCGCGTTCGCGGACACGAAGTCGCTCTCGAACCTGCTCGAGCAGAAGGGCGTCGTCGTCAACGCCAAGCCGTTGACCGGAAGCGTCGCATGGTGGGAGAACCTCCTGCTCGGCTTCGGCCCGACGCTCCTCTTCATCGGGCTGCTCGTCCTGCTGATGCGCCGTGCGGGCAACGCGCAGGGGGTGCTCGGCAGCTTCGGCCGCTCGCGCGCCAAGCGCTACGAGCCGACCGGGGGCCGCGTGACCTTCGCCGACGTGGCCGGGATCGACGAGGCGAAGGACGAGCTCTCCGAGGTCGTCGACTTCCTGCGCCAGCCGGAGAAGTACCAGAAGCTCGGGGCGCGGATCCCGCACGGCGTGCTGCTCTCCGGGCCGCCGGGAACCGGGAAGACGCTGCTCGCGCGCGCGGTCGCGGGCGAGGCGAACGTGCCGTTCTTCTCCCTGTCGGCGTCCGAGTTCGTCGAGGCGATCGTCGGCATCGGCGCGGCGCGCGTCCGCGACCTCTTCGAGCAGGCGAAGACGGCGGCGCCGGCGATCGTGTTCATCGACGAGCTGGATGCGATCGGCCGCTCGCGCACCTCGGGCGTGGCCGGGTTCAGCGGCGGCAACGACGAGCGCGAGCAGACCCTGAACCAGATCCTCACCGAGATGGACGGCTTCTCCCCCACGACCAGCGTGATCGTGATCGCGGCGACCAACCGCCCGGACGTGCTCGACCAGGCACTCCTGCGACCCGGACGGTTCGACCGCCGGGTCGCCGTGCAGCCTCCCGACCGGACCGGCCGCGAGGCGATCCTCAAGGTGCACACACGTGGCGTGCCGATCGGGCCCGATGTCGACCTCGGCCGCATTGCGTCCAGCACGCCCGGGATGGTCGGTGCCGACCTGGCGAACCTCGTCAACGAGGCGGCGCTCCTCGCCGCGCGCCGCGGCCACGAGCAGGTGCTGGAGGCCGACTTCACCGACGCGCTCGAGCGGATCATTCTCGGCGCCGAGCGCAAGGTGATGATCAGCGTCGAGGACCGCCGCCGCACGGCGTACCACGAGGGCGGGCACGCGCTCGTCGGCATGCTCACGCCCGGCGCGGACCCGGTGCGCAAGATCTCGGTCATCCCGCGCGGGATGGCGCTCGGCGTGACGTTCTCGGCGCCCGACGTCGACCGCTTCAACTACGACCGGCCGGAGCTGCTCGCCAAGATCAAGGTGGCGCTCGGCGGCCGTGCGGCGGAGGAGATCGTCTACGGCGAGCCGACGACCGGGGCCGAGTCGGACATCCAGCAGCTGACCCAGATCGCGCGGCAGATGGTCGGGCGCTGGGGGATGAGCGACAGGCTCGGGCCGCTCACCCTGCTCCCTTCCGACGGCTCGGGGCCGCTCCTGCCGGGCGCGTCGGAGGTGTCCCCGCGCACGCAGGAGCTGATCGACGAGGAGGTTCGGCGCATCGTCGAGGCTGCGTACAAGGAGGTGCTCAACCTCCTGACCGAGAACCGCGGGCGGCTCGACTCGCTGGCGGCCGCGCTCGTCGAGCACGAGACGCTCGACGAGGACGACGCGTACGCCGCGGCAGGCGTCCCGCACGAGCGGCGGCCGGCGGACGCGAAGGCGCCGCTTGCGGCGGCGATTGTCGCTGCCACTGAGCGCTGAGGGTCGCGCATGCGGAAGTCGCGATTCAACCCGGCCGTGTCCGTTCCGGACACGGCCAGGGACAGTCCCCCGTCGTGTCCGCAAGGGACGATGCCACCGCTTAGTTGTCAAGATAGAATACGAGGATGGCTCGTCTGTCCCGGCGGATGCTCCCGGCGTTCGGGATCTTCCACATCACGATCCGCGGCGTCGACAGGTGCCTGATCTTCCGCGACGAGGACGACTACCGGTTTCTCCTCGTGCTCTTCCGGCGCCTGATTGCGGAGCATGCCCTGCAGGCGCATGCGTATTGCTTCATGCCCAACCACGTTCACGCGGTCGTAGAGGGCCCGATGGAGGCGATCTCGCGGGCCTTCCACCGGATCAACGGCATCCATGCCCAGCGGTTCAACGAGCGCTACGGCCGCACCGGGCACCTGTTTCAGGATCGGTTCGGCTCGAAGGTCATCGAGGACGACGAGCATCTCGCGAACGCGTGCGAATACGTCTGGGACAACCCGGTGCGCGCCGGTCTCTGCAAGACGCGGAGCGAGTGGCGCTGGAGCGGCCGGCTCCCGCACCGCGAACCCGGCCGTGTCCGTTCCGGACACGGCCGGGGACAGTCCCCTGTCGGGGCTCGGGGAGCCGTGGTCGGAGGAGACAGATGGCGATCAGCCGGCGGCGGCGATCGGTTCGGGAACGCCGTCGCCGAAGCGGTTCGAGAAGCGGATCTCGTCCGGGTACGGGAAGAAGTCGACCACCTCACCGGCGCCGACGCGCCGCTGGCACTCCTGCCAGAAGGCCGCGTCGAGGAGGTCCGGGTGGTGGCGGCGGAACACGGCTCGGAGCGTGGGGTCGCCGAGGAGGAAGGCCTCGAACTCCTCCGGGAAGACGTCGTTCGGCCCGACCCCGTACCACACCTCGGCCGAGAGCTCGCTCTCGGGGTCGGGCGCCTCCGGGAACCGGCGGAAGACGCAGTCGGTGAGGTACTCGAGCTCGTCGTAGTCGTAACAGACAACGCGCCCGTGTCTGGTGACGCCGAAGTTCCGCCAGAGGAGGTCGCCGGGGAAGATGTTCGCGATTGCGAGCTCGCGCAGCGTGTCGCCGTACTCGCGGACGACGCGGTCGACCTCGGGGTCGGCCGCGCTGCGGAGGTACATGTCGAGCGGGATCATCCGGCGCTCGACGTAGCAGTGCTTGACGATCAGGCTGCCGCCCTCGACCCCGACCGACGAAGGCGTCAGCTCCTCGAGCTGTGCCAGCAGCACCGGCGAGAAGCGGTCGAGCGGCAGCGCGAGGTCGACGAACTCGAGCGCGTCGACCATCCGCCCGACACGGTCGACCTCCTTCACGATCTGGAACTTCTGCATCACCGCCTCGCGCGTCGTGTTCTTCGTCGGGCCGAACCGGTCGCGGATCAGCTTGAACACGTACGGGTACGACGGCAGGGTGAACACGTGCATCACCTGGCCGCGGAAGCCGGGCGCCTCGATGAACGGGTCCTCGGAGTGGTGCAGGTGGTGGAGCAGGTCGCGGATGAACAGCGTCTTGCCCTGCTTGCCGAGCCCGAGCGAGCTGTAGATCTCCGACCGCGGCTTCGTCGGCATGATCGTACGCAGGAACTCGACGTAGCCCGACGGCACCTCCATGTCGGCCATGAAGTAGGCGCGCGAGAGCGAGAAGAGGATGTCGATCGCCGCGGAGTCGAGCAGCACGGCGTCGAGCGCGAGCCGCTGCTCGTCGTCATGGACGACGGCGATCGCGAACGGCTGCTCCTGGTTGCCGTTCACAACCTTCCCGACCACGTACGCCGCCTTGTTGCGGTAGAAGGCCGAGCTCAGCACGCACAGGTGCATGCTCGGGCGCGTCGCCTGCAGCTTGGGCTCGAGCGTGCGCACGAGCCGCTCGCAGTCGCGCTCGAGGTCGGCAAAGGGGCGGCTCCACCCGAAGTCGCGCAGGATCCGGGCGAACGTCGCGTCGAAGTCGCCGTGCGGGTAGTAGCTACGGTAGGTCGGCGGGTCCGCGGGGATGTACTCGGTGGAGAGCGCCGCACGCAGGAACATCAGCTCGTTGCGGACGTAGGTCCGGCCGAGCGCACGCGTCGAGACCGAGTTGAAGAATGTCTCGGCGAGCTCGGGCTGCTTGTGGTCGACGAGCAGCTCGACGAAGTGCAGCTTCGCGCGGCGCCAGCCCGCAGCGTCGAGCGGGTACTCGTGGATCGCGGCCCGCAGCTCGTCGCTCGTACGGTCGACCTGCTCGTCCTCGAGCTGAATCCGCTCCTTGACGGCTTTCCCGACCGCTGCCCAGTCCGCCGCCTCGAAGCGCTTCTTCGCCTGCGCGCTGATCTGCCGGAACAGGCGGTAGTTCTCGTCGAACCCGGCGACGAGCAGCTGCGCGATCTGATCGGCGGCATCGGTGTCGCGCGCTGTCGCCCTCATGCTCTGAGGGTAGTCCGAATCGTTAGCGTTAAGGCATGATGGCGATCAGCGTTCCCGCCGCCGGCGAGCGGATCGTTCCAGGCCGGCCGGTCCCCGACAACCCGATCATCCCGTTCATCGAGGGCGACGGCATCGGCGTCGACATCACGCCGGTGATGCAGAGGGTCGTCGACGCCGCCGTCGAGAAGGCGTACGCCGGCGCGCGGAAGATCCACTGGCTCGAGGTCTACGCGGGCGAGAAGTCGACGCGCGAGTACGGCCCGGACGTCTGGCTTCCGGAGGAGACGCTCGAGGCCCTGCGTGAGTACGCCGTCGCGATCAAGGGGCCGATGACGACGCCGGTGGGCGGCGGGATCCGCTCCCTGAACGTCGCGCTGCGGCAGGAGCTCGACCTGTACGTGTGCCTGCGGCCGGTGCGCTGGTTCCGCGGCGTGCCGAGCCCGCTCCAGGATCCCTCGAAGGTCGACATGGTGATCTTCCGCGAGAACACCGAGGACATCTACGCCGGCGTCGAGTGGCCGGCCGAGTCCGACGCCGCCCGAAAGCTGATCGCGTTCCTTCAGGACGAGATGGGCGTGACCAAGATCCGCTTCCCCGAGACCTCCGGGATCGGAATCAAGCCGGTCTCGCGCGAGGGGACGCAGCGGCTCGTCAGGCGCGCGCTCCTGTACGCGGTCGAGCACGACCGCAAGTCGGTCACACTTGTCCATAAGGGCAACATCATGAAGTTCACCGAGGGCGCGTTCCGCGACTGGGGCTACGAGCTCGCGGCGGCCGAGTTCGGGGCGACCTCGCTCGACGACGGACCGTGGATGACCTTCAAGAACCCGGAGACCGGGCGGGACATCGTCGTCAAGGACGTGATCGCCGATGCGTTCTTGCAGCAGATTCTGCTTCGTCCTGCCGAGTACGACGTGATCGCGACGATGAACCTGAACGGCGACTACATCTCCGACGCGCTCGCCGCCCAGGTCGGCGGCATCGGCATCGCCCCCGGCGGAAACCTTTCCGACGAGGTCGCCGTCTTCGAGGCGACACACGGGACCGCGCCCAAGTATGCAGGCCAGGACAAGGTGAATCCCGGCTCGCTGATCCTGTCGGCCGACATGATGCTGCGCCACATGGGCTGGCGTGAGGCAGCCGATCTGATCGTCGACTCCATGGAGGCGACGATCACGGACCAGATCGTGACGTACGACTTCGCGCGCCTGATGGACGGCGCGACCGAGGTCTCGACGTCCGGGTTCGGCGCCGCGATGATCGAGCGCATGGCGCCGCCGGCCGCTGCATAGGCGCCATTCGATCCGGATCATGGTGTGCGTGCGCGGATCCTGACGAGCAGCTGCTCGGGCGGAAGGTCGGCCAGCGACTCGAGGACGAGATCCGCAGCGTCGAGGCCGAGGTCGCGCGTGATCGCGTTCGGCACGCCGACCGTGAAGATCCCCGCCGCGGTCGCGGCCTGGACGCCGTTCGGCGAGTCCTCGAACGCGACCGCCTCGCCGGCCTCGACGCCGAGCAGGTCGAGCGCCTCGAGGTACAGCTTGGGGTTCGGCTTGGCGCGCGAGACGTCGAAGTCGGCCGTGACGATCGCGTCCCAGCCGGCCGTGTGTCCGAGCCGCGTGAGATGCCGGTCGATCCAGCCGCGCGAGGAGCTCGAGACGATCGCCCGGCGGATCCCGAGGCGCTCGGATGCCTCCAGGTACTCGGTGATTCCCGGCCGCAGCCCTTCGGCCTCGAGGAGCGAGAGCTCGTGCTCGACCCGCCGCGTGTTCAGCGCCTCCCGGTCGAGCGGCTCGCCCGCCAGCTCCTCGAGATGGCCCCAGATGTCCCAGCCGTCGATCGTGCCGACCATCAACGCCCATTTCTCGAGCGGCAGCTCGTGCCCGTGGTCGCGGAAGAGCAGCTCCCAGCCCGCCCGCGATGCGGTCTCGGTGTCGACGAGCAGGCCGTCGAAGTCGAACAGGAACGCGCGCAGGCTCAGCCGGGCCAGCCGGTCGTGGGCGGTGCGGCCGCGGCTTCGGCGAGCACGGGCCGCTCGCTCCGCTCCACCACGTCGAGCACGACAGGATCGACCCGGCCGGGCAGCACGCGGCGCTCCAGGTTGTGCTCCGACGCCCACAGCTCGAGCGCCGACTCGACCTGCTCCGCCGGTGCCTCGAGCTTGACGGACAGGCGCGCCGCCAGCTCATCTGACAGCGGCACTGCCTGCTCGACGACGGGCGTCCCGTGCTCGAGCCAGTACACGGGCAGCAGCTCGAGCAGCCGGTGCACCGGCAGCGGCGCGTCGTCGACGCGGAGGTCGGCGGTCACGTCGCCGGGCGTTCCGGCCGGCTCCGCCCGCCACACCTTGAGCGCCGCCGACTGGCGGCCGCGGCGGTCGCCTCCGGCCTCGTCTCCCGCGACGAGCGTGCGCACGAGCCGGACCGTGAACGGAAGCCCGGCGCCCGCCTCGTACGCGTCGGCCATCGCCTCGACCACCTGCGGGCCCGCGAGCAGGTTGCCCTGCACGGCGTACGAACGGCCGCACATCCCGCCGGCCCAGGGCATGCAGCGCGAGCCGGTGTAGGAGGCGACGCGGCCGCGGCGGTCGACGATCCCGAGCTGCCGGTTGGGCGCGACCGGATCGCCGTGGGTGAGCGTGTGCACGACGCTCGCGGCGGAGTTCCCGGCCTCGAGCAGCGCCAGCCCCTCGTAGCCGTAGCGGAGGTCGTGCCAGGCCTGCGTCGCGCAGGCGCCGATGCCCGCGCTGCCCCAGGGCACGTGTGCGCCGACGCACAGCGCCTTCGACGCGACGGCGACGCCGTAGGCGCCGGTCTCGTCGTCGACGGCGACGACGGAGTAGGTCACGCGGCGGCGGCGGCCTGCCGGCGAAAATGTTCGAGCACGAGCGGATCGATCTTGCCGGGCACGTCCCGCTCCTCGAAGTTCTCGGTCCCGACCCAGCGGGAGAAGGCGTCCTCGAAGCCGCGCTCCGGCTCGTACCCGAGCACGGCGAGCCCCGAGGAGACCTCGCGCTCGAGCTCGCCGTCGAGGTCGAGCAGCGTGCCGGGCTCGGGCCGGCAGAAGTAGAGGTAGTGGAGATCGACGAGGCGCGCAAGCTCCGCGACGGGCTCCTCGTGGTCGTCGACGCGGAGGTCGACCGCCATGTCGAGGCCGCCGCCGTAGGCCGCGCCCGCCTGCCAGACCCGGACGGCTGCGGACTGCTTCCCGCGCCGGTCGCCTCCGGCGGCGTCCCCCGCCGCGAGCGCCCGCAGCAGGCGCCGCACGAACGGCTCGTCGGCGGCCGCGCGGTAGGCCTCGAGCATCCAGCGCACGACGTGTTCACCGGCGAGGATGTTCCCCTGCACCGCCACCTCGCCGTCGACGAGGCCGCCCGCCCAGGGCAGGCACTCCTCGCCGGTGTGGTTGGCCGCGCGGCCGGAGAGATCGGCCACGCCGAGCTGCCGCCGCGACGCGAGCTCGTCCGCGCCCACCAGCTCCGCCACGACTTCGGGCGCCGAGCGGCCGGCACGCAGGAGCCTGAGCCCGTCCGGACCATAGGAGAGATTCGCGAGCGCCTGCGTCGCGATCGCCCCGGCGTCGGCGCCGCCCCACGGCACCGCGTGGCCGACGGCGAGGCACTTCGAGGCAACGGCGACGCCGCATGACTCCGTCTCACGATCGAAGGCGGCGATCGAGAAGGTCACGCGCCGGATTCAACCATGTTCGGAGGGCGCACAAGAGGCCGGTTGACGAACCCATGACCAACGTCCTATATTCGGGCCTTCTCGATCAGAAAGGGGCACGCATGGTCCGGGTCGGCGTTCAGGCCAAGGCGAAGGGAATCGCAGTCGTTGTGCTGGCGCTGGCGGTGATGGCCGTCGTGGTCGGCTCCGGGGGCGCTGCCTCCACGCCGAAGACGGGCGGGACGCTCTACCTGCTCGGCAACGGCGACGTCGACTACATGGATCCGAACGTCTCGTACTACACGGTCGGGCAGTTCGGCATGCGCATGTGGAGCCGCTACCTCATGCAGTACCCGTCGGTCGAGGGCAAGACCACCCAGATCTCGCCCGATCTCGCCGCGGCGCCCCCGAAGGTGACGGACGGCGGCCGCGTCTACAGCTTCACGATCCGCAAGGGCGCACAGTGGGACACGACGCCGCCGCGCCAGGTCACTGCGGCAGACGCCGTCCTCGGCCTCAAGCGCTCGTGCAATCCGGTGAAGCCGTCGGCGGCGCTCGCCGACTACGAGTTCCTCGTCGCCGGGCTGCAGCAGTTCTGCGACGCCTTCGCGAAGGTGAAGCCGAACGTGGGGGCGATTGCGGCGTTCATCAAGAGCCACAACATCTCCGGCGTCTCGGTCAGCCCGAAGGACCCGCTGACGGTCGTGTACAGGCTGACGCATCCGGCGAGCTACTTCCCCGCGCTGATGGGCCTCGGGGCGTTCGCTCCGGCGCCGGTCGAGTACCTGAAGTACCTGCCGATCAGCTCGCAGCTCGCCCAGAACACGATCGCGGACGGGCCGTACAAGATCGCCTCGTACAACCCGGGAAAGAGCATCGACTTTGTCCGCAACCCGGCGTGGAAGGCCTCGAGCGACCCGCTCCGCCATGCCTACGTCGACGAGATCAAGGTCGACGAGACGGTGCCGCAGGCCTCGGTGCAGCAGCAGCTGCAGACGAACACGCCGACCGCGAACGCCGAGTGGGGTGACTCGCAGCCGCCGCCGGCGCAGATCCCGGGCCTGATCGCCTCGAAGGACCCGAACCTGATCCTCGGCCCGACGCTCGGGATGGATCCGTTCCTCATCTTCAACTTCGTCGACCCGAACGAGAACGGCGCGATGAAGAACCTGAACGTCCGCCGCGCGATCGAGTACGCGATCGACCGTTCGAAGCTCGTCCAGGTCGCCGCGGGCCCGCAGGTGAGCCCGCCGATGACGCACGTCCTGCCGCCGGGCGTGGCGGGCTCCGTGAACTACGACCTCTACCCGTACAACCCGACGAAGGCGAAGGCGCTGCTCGGCGGGAAGACGCTGAAGCTGAAGCTGCTGTACCAGGCGGACAACCAGAAGCAGGCGAAGATGTTCCAGTCGATCCAGTTCGATCTGTCGAAGGTCGGCATCGCGGTGACGGGCGTCGGCGTCCCGACCGCGGACATCTACTCGAAGTACCTGCTCGTCCCCGACGTCGCGAGGCGCGGCGTCTGGGACATCTCGATGGACCAGTGGTACCCGGACTGGTACGGCGACAACACCGTGAACTACTTCCTGCCGATCTTCTCGTCGAAGTCGTGGGCGCCGGCGGGCGCGAACCTGAACCTGTACAAGGACCCGAAGGTCGACGCCCTGATCGACAAGGGCGCGACCGCGACGAGCCAGGCGGCGGCCAACAAGATCTGGAAGCAGGTCGACCGGCTGATCATGCAGGACGCCGCGATCTACCCCGTCACGTCCGTGAACTTCGCGATGTACCACTCGAAAGCGGTGCAGGGCGCGATCTTCGTGCCCACGTTGCAGGGGCTCGATCCGACGAACGTCTGGCTTTCCTGAGCTGAGATGAGTGAGTGAGCTGGCTGACGCGGGCGCCCCGGTCGAGGCCGAGGCGCCCGACGCGGTCGTAGGGCGCAGCCCGTCACGGATCGCCCTCGGCAGGCTCCTCCACGACCGCTCGGCGATCGTCTCCGCATCGGTGATCGTCCTGATCGTGCTGATCGCGATCTTCGCGCCGGCGATCGCGGCGCTCACCGGCCACGGGGTCAACGACCAGTACCCGGTGACGGGGCTCACCCCCGAGGGCTTGCCGCGCCCGCCGAGCAGCACCTTCCTGCTCGGCACCGACGACCTCGGCCGCGACCTGATGGTGCGTATCGCGTACGGCACGCGGATCTCGCTTCTCGTCGGCGTCGTCGCGACGCTGATCACGGTCGCGATCGGCAGCGTCGTCGGGATGGTCGCCGGGTTCTTCGGGGGCATCACGGACAGCATCCTCGCGCGCGGCGATCGACGTGATGCTCTCGATCCCGTTTCTGCTCTTCGCGATCTCGCTCGCATCGATCGTCTCCGTCACGCCGCTGCACATCGGGCCGTTCACGCTCAAGCAGGGCGTGCCGATCGTGGTGCTCGTGATCGGCATCTTCAGCTGGGCGACGGTGGCCCGGATCGTCCGCGGGCAGGTGATCGCGATTCGCCACCGGGAGTACGTCGAGGCGGCCCGCGCGGTCGGGGCTCCGACCCGCAGGATCATCCTGCGCGAGATCCTTCCGAACGTCGCCCCGACGATCATCGTCTACGCGACGCTGCTCATCCCGGTCAGCATCGTCGCCGAGGCCGCGCTCTCGTACCTGGGGGTCGGCGTGCCCCCGCCGACGGCGGACTGGGGCTCGATGATCGCCGAGGCGCAGAGCTACTACCAGGTCGCCTGGTGGTTCCTCGCGTTCCCGTGCATCGCGCTCGTGATCACGACGCTCTCCTTCAACATCTTCGGCGACTGCGTCCGCGACGCCCTCGATCCGAGGGCGGCCGGGTACCGAAGCTGATGCTCCGCTTCCTCGCACGGCGCACGCTTCAGGGGCTGGTCGTGATCTGGCTCGTGACGGTGATCGTCTTCCTGATCTTCTACGTCGGCCCCGGCTCGGCGGACGTCGCCCGGGCGCTCGCCGGGCGGACGGCGTCGCCGGAGACGGTGGCCCTGATCTCCCACCGCCTCCTCCTCGACCGCCCCGTGTACGAGCAGTACTGGCACTTCCTCACTGAGCTATTGAAGGGGAACCTCGGCTACGACTACTACCACGACCAGTCCGTCGTCGAGATCATCAAGCAGGCGTTCCCGATCACGTTCTCCCTGCTGATCGGAGCTGCGCCGCTCTGGCTCATCCTCGGCATCGGCAGCGGCGTGTACGCGGCGACGAAGCCGCGATCGCTGCTCGACCGGGTCTTCACGGGGATCGCGCTCTTCTTCTACTCGATCCCGACGTTCGTGCTCGGGCTGCTGCTCGTGCTGCTCCTCTACTACGAGCTGACGATCCACGGGTACGCGTGGTTCCCGCCGTCGGGCTACGTCCCGTTCACGCAGGACCCGCTGCAGTGGGCGCACAGCCTCATCCTCCCCTGGATCACGCTGGCGCTCGTCACCGCAGGTGCCTACACCCGCCTCTCACGCACCTCGATGCTCGAGGTGATGAACGAGGACTACCTGCGCACGGCGCGTGCGAAGGGGCTGAAGGAGCGCAGGATCGTCTACCGGCACGGTCTCAAGGCCGCCTCGACGCCGCTCGTCACGCAGTTCGGGATCGACGTCGGGGCGCTGATCGGCGGCGCGGTGATCACCGAGCAGGTCTTCGGGCTGCCGGGCCTCGGCTACACGGCGGTGCACGCGATCGAGCAGCAGGATCTCCCGGTGATCATCGGGATCGTCCTCGTCGCCGCGACTGGAGTCGTCGTCGCGAACATCCTCGCCGACCTCTTCTACGCCGTTCTGGATCCGCGCGTCCGCATCAACTGACCGACGACCGCAGCTCCGTCGGATAGCCGTTGAGGCGGCGGCCGCCGTTCTCCTCGCACACGATGACGTCCTCGATCCGGACGCCGAAGCGGCCGCTCCACATCACGGACGGCTCGTCGGTGAAGGTCATGCCGGACTCGAGGGGCGTCGTGTCCTCCTCCGACAGGAACGGACGCTCGTGGACGTCCATCCCGATGCCGTGGCCCATGCGGTGCCTGAAGTGCTCGCCGAGCCCGGCCTCCTCGATCGGGCGGCGGCAGGCGGCGTTCACCTCGCAGGCCGGCGTGCCGGCGGAGGCCGCCGCGAGCCCCGCGGCGTGCGCCGCGAGCATCACGTCGTACACGTCCCGCACCTCCTGCGGCGGGTCGCCGCAGTAGATCGTGCGGCCGAAGTCGGAGCAGTAGCCGTCGACGACGCCGCCGAAGTCGAACATCACAGACGTCCCCTCCGGGATCGGCGTCCGCGCCGTCTCGAGGCCCGAGTCGAGCTCGCCGGGGCCGAAGTTGGTGAACATGTGCGTCGTGAAGGACGGGCAGCGCGAGCCGGCGCGCCGGAGCTCGGCGTCCGTCGCCTCGGCGAGCTCGCCCATCGAGACGCCCGGCTGCACGAGCGGGGTGACCGCCGCCATCGTCTGCTCGACGGTCGCGATCGCGCGGCCCATCGCGGCAAGCTCGTCGGCGTCCTTCACGCGCCGCAGGTCGTTGACGAGGCGCGATCCGGTCACGATCCGGTCGAAGCCGACCACGCTGGCCGAGGTGCAGGAGCGCCTCGCCCCAGATCCGGTCTCCCACCGCGACCTTGCCGGACGCCGGGATCGCGCTCATCGCCCGGGCGAAGACGCTCTCGCCGTCGTCGGTCTCGTTGACCACGACGAGCTCGCCCTCGGGCTTCACCGGCAGGTCGAAGGTCACGAACATCCGTGGGAAGACGAACACCGGGTCGGCGCCGGGGACGAAGAGGCCGCCGTTGGCCCAGCCGTGCGCGTAGGAGCTCTGGCCGAAGAACGGGATGTGCCGCTCGACGCCGGCCAGGTACTCGAGATCGGCTGAGGGCGGCACGAAGAGGGCGGCCACGCCTTCGGTCTCCATGCGCTCGTAGAGGCGGCGGCGCCGCGCTGCGTAGTCGAACATCGCGGGCGAGGCTAGCGGAGCCACTCGCCGATCGGCGGCGAGACGTCGAGCAGGGCGAAGCTCCCCTCGTCGCGCATCTGCTCCGCGGCCGCGGCCAGCGCGGCGACGGCGACCCACGTGAAGCGGCCGCCAACGCTGATCCGCTGCGCGCCGGCGGCGAAGATCTCGGGGGCTGTCAGGCTCGGCACCGCGAGGACGTTCACCGGCTTGCCGACCGCCTCGCAGACGGCGCGGATCTCGTCGGTCGTCCGCAGGCCCGGCGCATAGAGGCAGTCCGCGCCTGCGCGCTCGAATGCCTGCAGGCGTGCGATCGTGTCGTCGAGGTCGGGGTTGCCGCGCAGGTGGTTCTCCGCCCGGGCCGTGAGGACGAACTGGACGTCGAGCGCCCGCGCGGCCTCGACCGCCGCCGCGACCCGCTCGACCGCGTGGTCGAACGCGTACAGCGAGCCGGCCGCGTCCCAGTCCTCGATCGAGCCGCCGACAGCGCCCGCCTCGGCCACCCGCGTAATCGCCGCCGCCGCATCCTCGGGGGCGTGGCCGTAGCCGTTCTCGAGGTCGACCGACACGGGGACCCGCGTCGCCGAGGCCAGCGCGCGGACGTGGTCGGCGACCTCGTCGAGGGTTGCGCCGCCGTCGACGCGGCCGAGGGTGAACGCGAAGCCGGAGCTCGTCGTGGCCAGGGCGGGGAAGCCGAGCGCCTCGAGCACGCGCGCCGACCCGGCGTCCCACGGGTTCGGGATCAGGAACGGCTCGCCCGCGTGCAGCGCGACGAAGGCGGCTCCCTTCTCAGCCTGGCTAGCTCCCGGCGACATCGAGGACTACCTTGCCATGCTTGCCGCGGGCGGCGAGGCGGGCGAACGCCCCGGGCGCCCGAGGGCCACGCGACCCAGGCGGCTCAGATCGCGCATCCGGGCGCGAGATCGTGGAATCACGCATCTAGTACGCCTGCGCCCAGGTCGCCCGTTCGGCGGCGGGACGCCCGCAGACGATGCACGGGCCTTCTCCGGTCCCGCCCTCGAGCGGGAGGCAGCGGATGGTCGCGGCCGTCGTTTCCTTGACCTGCGCCTCGCACTCGGCCGATCCGCACCACCCGGAGGTGGCGAAGCCCGCCGCCGTCCGGAGGAGCTCCTCCATCTCGGCAAGGCTCGTCGGGTTGAAGCTCTGGGCTGCCCGGCGCTCCCGAGCTTCCGTCGACAGCTGTGACTGAATCGCGTCGAGCAGTTCGCGCACGGTCGCTTCGATCGCGTCCAGGTTCGCCGGCTTCGTCGTGAGGGTGTCGCGCCGCACGAGCGTGACGCTTCCGCTGTCGAGATCTCGCGTGCCGAGGTCGAGACGAAGCGGCGTGCCCTTCAGCTCCCAGTCCGCGAACTTGAACCCTGGACGAGCGTCGCGGTCGTCGAGTGTGGTGCGAAACCCGGCGCTCGTGAGTCGCTCGGCTATCGCCGCGGCCGCCTCGAGGATCCGCGCGCGGTCTTCGTCCTTGTAGATCGGGACGATTACGACGCTGGCAGGTGCGACGGCGGGAGGCAGCCGCAAACCCCGGTCGTCGCCGTGCGCCATGACCAGAGCGCCCACGAGACGCGTCGTGATACCCCAGGAGGTGGCGAACGGATACGCCTCGACGCCGGATCGCCCGGTGTAGCGGACTCCGTACGTTCGCGCGAACCCGTCGCCGAGGTAGTGGGACGTGGCCGCTTGCAGCGCCTTTCCATCCCGCATCAGCGCTTCGAGCGTGAAGGTCTCGACGGCTCCCGGAAAGCGCTCGCCGGCGCTCTTGCGTCCCCGCAGGACGGGGACGGCCATCACGTTCTCGACCACATCGGCGTAGACGTCATGGAGGATCGTCAGCGCCTCCGCGATCGCCTCTTGCTCCGTCTCGTGCGCGGTGTGTCCCTCCTGCCACAGGAACTCGGTCGTGCGCAGGAACAGCCGCGGCCGCAGTTCCCACCGGACGATGTTCGCCCACTGGTTGTAGAGCAGAGGCAGGTCACGGTAGGACTGGATCCACTTCGCGTAGGTGGCCCAGATCACGGCTTCCGACGTCGGTCGTATCGCCAGCGGCTCCTCGAGCTCGCCGCCGCCCGCGTGCGTCACGACAGCCACCTCGGGTGCGAAGCCCTCGACCAGGTCTCCCTCCTGCTCGAGCACCGACATCGGCACGAGCAGCGGGAAGTAGAGGTTCTCGTGCCCCGTGGCCTTGATGCGGTCGTCGAGCGCCCGCTGGATCGCCTCCCAGATCGCGTAGCCGCGAGGCTTGATCACCATCGCGCCGCGCACGAGCGAGTGCTCCGCGAGCTCGGCGCGGCGGACGACCTCGCCGTACCAGCGAGGGAAATCTGAGGCCTGGGTGGGCAGTGGCGACTTGCTCGCCATGGCGTTCTCTCCTTCGGTTGTCTGCGGTCTCGGCTCTGGAAGTCGTTACGGCGTTCTCAGCGGCGAACGCCGAGAACGCCTAAGCCGGGACGTGGACGAGCGGCGGCTGCGGGGGCACCGCGACGAGCGGCCAACGCGAAAGCCGTGCGCGCTCTCTCACGCGACTCACCGTAGCAGCCCTCTTTGGCGCGGCACCGCTTGATCGAGCGATTGCGGTTCGCGCGGAAATATTCGACAATCGCCCTCTGCGGTCTGCTCACACAATCGGAGGAGAGGAGCTCGGGAATGAACGTTCGTCCGCTACGTCGCAGAACCCCGCCGGCGATTCCCGTTCTCGCGGTCGCGGCCCTGCTGGCCGTCTGCTGCAGTGGCGCTACCGCGATCGCCGCGGTGAGCTCGAAACCGAAACAAAAGCCCAAGGTCCACCGCGTCAGCACGCTTGCCGGGTCGTGGTCCGGGCAGTACAGCGGCCCCGTCTCGGGAACGTTCACCCTGCACTGGACGCAGTCGGGGTCGAGCCTGAGCGGATCGATCACGCTCTCGAGCCCGCCCGGAAAGTACGGCATCAACGGCCACGTGAACGGCTCCGCCATCTCATTCGGGGCCGTTGGCGCCGGCGCCACCTATACAGGCTCGGTTACGGGCACGTCGATGTCCGGCAGCTGGCAGAGCTCGATCGGCGGTGGCAAGTGGAGCGCTCACAAGACGACCTGACGGGTCGACGCATCTCGGCGAGCGATTACCTCATCGACGGTCACGCCGTCGTCACCCCCTAGCCCTGGGGGCGGGTGGTCACGGGAGAAGGAGCGGGGCCGGGCGGCGCGAAGCCTCGGCAATGGGCAGCAGGGTGGTTGTCGCTGTGCTGGTGGTACTGCTTGCTTCGGTGGGACGGGCCTCCGCAGCATCGCCGGGGTGGGCCGGGCGGTACACCGTCCGCCCGGGCGACTCCCTCACGGCGATCGCGCAGCGCTACGACGTCTCGCTCCTGACGCTGGCCGACGCGAACAAGCTCGACTGGCGAAAGCCGCTCCTGATCGGGGTCGTGCTGCGGGTGCCGGCGACCAGGCCCGCCGGCGGGGAGTGGACCGGGTCCTACGTCGTCCGCCCCGGTGACACGTTGAGCGGAATCGCCTTGCGGTACCACGTCTCGCTCGGGCAGCTTGCGGCAACGAATGGGATCGACCCGGCGAACGTGCTTCTAATCGGCGCCCACCTGCGCGTCCCGGTGGGGGCCGAGACGGTCGATCTCGCCCATCTCATCCAGACCGACCCGTACCAGTCGGGCGGGGTCGGACTCGACGTCAGCTACCCGAACTGCGCCGCGCGGTTGCCCGCCGAGCACGCATTCACGGTGATCGGGCTCAACGCAGGACGCCCGTTCACGGCGAACCCGTGCTTCGCGAGCGAGTGGGCGGCTGCCGGGCCGCCGCGTAGTGTCTACATCAACACCGCCTACAGCCCGACTCTCGCCCGTCACATCACCGCCGGCTGCGCGGCCGCCGGGAGCCGGCAGCCACTCGGGCCAGGATTGCAACGCGCCTACGCAATCGGCTGCAGCGAGGCCGCGGCGGCGCTCGCGCAGCTCGGCGGCACGATGCCTCTTGCGGTCTGGCTCGACGTCGAGCCTGGTAACTCGTGGTCATTGCGCCGGGTGCTCAACGTCGCCGCAATCAGGGGGATACTCGAGCAGCTCCTCGCACAGTCGCCACACCCAACCATCGGGATCTACTCGAACGCCGGCTATTGGCAGCAGATCGCCGGCCGCTGGTCCTCGCTCAGCCTCCCCGAATGGATCGCGACCGGAGGGCCCGACCCACCAGACTGCCCGACCGGCTTCGCAGCAGGACCTGTCTGGCTCCAGCAGAGCACTGACGGCTTACTCGACCGCGACGCCGTCTGCTGAGCGTTAGCACTGCGTGGGGGACGGCTCAGGCCGTCCCTCGCGCGTTCCGTGCGACCGCGCGCTCGTAGAGCTCGACGAGCCCGGCGAGGCCCTGCTCGGGGCTGTACAGGTCGCGCCAGCGCTCCCACGCCCGCCGTCCGAGCTCGACGGCGACGCCGTCGTCCCCGAGGCGAGACATCGCGTCCCCCCAGTCCTCGCTCCGCGTCCCGACGAGGAGGCCGCTCCGGCCGTCGGGGACGACCTCCGGGAGCGCGCCGACGTCGCTCGCGATCACGGGCACCCCGACCGCGTACGCCTCGAGCACGGCGCGCGGCATTCCCTCGAACGACCGCGACGGGAACAGGAGCGCGCGGGCTCGGAGGAGCAGCGGCGGGACGCGGTCGGGCGGCACCGAAGCCGATGAACTCGACGCCCGCGGCGGCCGGATGCGCGCGGAGCGTCGCCTCGTCCGGGCCCGTCCCCGGCGATCACGAGCCGGCCGAACGACGGACGCCACGCGTCGATCAGGAGCCGGACGTCCTTCTCGGGCGCGAGCCGGCCGAGGTAGAGGAAGTAGTCGCCGGGCCCCTCGCGCACCGGCGCAGGCGGGACGAAGTTCGGCTTCACGACGATGCGCTCCGCCGGGAAGCCCGCCTGGAGGTACTTCTCCCTGACGAAGTCGCTGACGGCGACGAGGAACGTCGCGTTCCGGAACGTCCCGCGGATGCGGCCGAGCGTCACCGAGCCTGCGAGCGCCGCACTGCCGGGCAGCGAGCCGCGGTAGCACCGGTAGCGGACGCCGCGCCACGGCACGCGGCCGAGGCACTCCTCGCACATGTGGCCGTCGCGCCAGAACGTCGCGGGCAGGCAGAGCAGGCGGTAGTTGTGCAGCGTGACCACGGCCGCCGCGTCCGCGCGGCGCGCCGCGTCGAGCACGCTCGGGCTGAACGTGGGGAAGAGGTTGTGGCAGTGGACGACCTCGATCCGCTCCCGGCGCGCTGTCCGCTCGACCTCCCGCGCCGCCTCGCGCGACCACACCGACCGCACGCCCGTCCGCACGAGCGGGACGACGCCCGCGTCGACCTCCGGCGAGCGCGTCAGGAGCGTCACGTCGTGGCCGCCGTCGCGGAGGGCGGCGACCTCGTCGTCGACGACGCGGTTCTCGCCGGACACCGCACCCGAGAGGTACCGGGAATGAACGACGAGGATCCTCATTCCTTCACCATCCCGTCCCGCTCGTCGGGGGCCGGATCCGCGACCAGCCGCAGCCCGGGCCGCAGGACGGCGGCCGGCGCGGCGTGCTCGCCGTCCACCCGCACCTGCTCGACGACGAGCCGCTCGTCCGCGGCCGCGACCACGGCGCCTCGACTCGTCGGCGCGGACGACCGTCCCCGGCGCCTCCTCCGCCGGCTCGCCCGTCCGAGCCGCCTTCAGCACCTCGAGCTCGGCGGCTCCCGGCGCACGACGGCCGTGCGCGGGTGTCCCCACGGCGAGGCGAACGGGCGGTAGTCGCAGGCGCGGACGAAGTCGACGATCCGCCGCGCGGGCAGCGTCCAGCGGAGGACGCCGTCGTCGGGGACGCCCGGGCCGAAGAAGCGGCCGCCGGCCCGGTCCTGCTCCAGCGCCGGGATCGCCGCCGCGCGCCGCGTCGGCGAGCAGTTGCGAGACGAGCGGCAGCCCGTGCTCGACGCACCTGAGGGTGACGCTCAGGCCCGTGTCGCGCTCGTCGATCGGGAACGACCGCCGGTACGCGATCGCGCCGGCGTCGACCTCGGCAGTCATCCAGTGCAGCGTCACTGCGTGCTGCGTCTCGCCGGCGTAGATCGCCCAGCTCGGCGCGTTCAGCCCCGCGTACTCCGGCAGGGGACCGGGGTGGAGGTTGAAGCTGCCGATTCGCGGCGCCGCGACGGTCTCGGGCGCCGCGACGTGCAGGGAGCTGACGTTGAGGAGGAGATCGACGTCGAGCGACGCGATCGCGTCCGCGAACGAGGCGTCGCGGACGCTGCGCGCCTCGAGGAGCGGGAGGCCGAGGCGCCGCGCGAGGCCCGCGACCGTAGCGCCGTGGGCCGCGCCTGCGTCGAGCGTCGTCGCGACCGCGGCGACGACGTGATCGGTCCCCGCGAGCAGCCGGAGCACGCGCACGCCGGCCGCCTGCTCGGCGACAAGGAGGATCCGCAGCGGGCGGCCGGCTGCGCCCTCAGCGCTCGCGGAACGGCTCCAGGTGGTGGCCCATCCACCATTCGCCCTCCATCCGCGTGAGCAGCGCCTCGCCGGCAGCGATCGCGCGGACGACGTCCGGGTCGTGGGCGTGGACGAGGGCCGCACCATTGAAGCGGAAGAAGCAGCGCCGCGAGCCGAGCGCCTCCAGGAGCGGCGCCTCGAGCCGGCCCCGGAGGAGGGCGGCGTCGTTCGCCTTCGCGTGCCCGAACAGGTCGTCGACGACGCGGCCCACCTCGCGCGGCGTCGCCACGACCTGGAGCACGTCGGAGACGCCGCCGCGGCGGAGGTAGTAGACGTACCAGCCGACGACCCGCCGCTCGCCCGTGCGCACCGCGCGCGCGATCAGCGAGCCGCGGGTGCGGACGGCGCGCATCTCGCCGAACAGCCAGTCGAGGAAGACCGGGTCGTAGTCGGGGCGCAGGCGCGCATCCGCCGGCGAGCTCCGGCAGGAGCTCCGCGAGCTCGCGCGGCGAGAGCTCCGTCTTGGAGGTGGGCGCCGGAAAGGTCGCCGGCCGGGCGCGGAGGCGCGCGCCGAGGTCGAACGAGTTCCACTCGCCGCGGCCGGCGTCGCCCCGTCCCGGCCCGGCAGCTCCTCGCCGGCGGCTGCGGACGAAGTCGACCGCGAACGGCACCGGACGGAGCAGGTGGAACCACCCGATCGACTGGAGGTGCGCCAGCTGCCCGCCGATCCGCGTCCACATGACCCGTGTCGCGTCCACGGCCGTGTCCGTGATCGCCAGATCCTGGCTTCCGGCGAGGAACTCGCGGAGGAGGAAGAATCCGACCGCCCGCTTTCGGGCCTCGGGGTCGGTCACGAGCTGGCCGCCGCACGCGAGGCGGATCGGCGTCCCGTCGAAGAGGAGCCTGCGGACATGGCAGCCGATGAACCCGGAGATCGAGCCGTCCGGCTCCTCGCAGACGAGCGACGGGATCTCGGGATCGGCCCACGGATGGTCGAGCAGCGTCCGCCCGAAGTGGGCGGCGAGGCCGGGCGGCGCGGACCGCGAGCCGGAGCGCGCGACGAGCTCGTAGAGCGAGGCCACCTGCGGCAGGTCGTCGTGCGTCAGGTTCCGGATCCTCGCGCTCGCGAGCCCCGCCGGCGCAGCGGAGAGCGGGTGCTTCAAGACGCCGTGCGCCGCCTCTGCTCGGCGACGAGCCGCGCGATCCGCGACACGCTCCGGAAGTTCTCGATGTTCAGCTCGCTCACGACGAGCACGACGTCGAAGCCCCGTTCGAGCTCGAACAGCAGCTCCACGAGCGCGAGCGAGTCGAGGACCGCGTTCTCGATCAGGTCCTCGTTCTCGTCCCGGACGTCGACCGCGATGGTGCGGGAGATGAGCTCGCGCACCTGCTCGACCAGCTCGCGGGAGGGCTCGGCCGGCGGCGCCTCGACGGGCCATGCGCGGCCGGCGGCGCCGTCGACGCGAAGCGGCTCGCTGTCAGCCACGCGCCGCCTCCCGGAAGAGCTCGCGCAGCTTCGGGCGGTCGACCTTGCCGTTGGCGTTCTTCGGCAGCGCGTCCAGCCGCTGCCACCGCGACGGCAGCATGTACGCGGGCACGAAGCACCGGAGCTCGCGCTTGAGCACGGCCGGCTCAGCCGCGACCGACGCCCGCGGCACGAAGGCGCAGCAGATGGCCGTGCCCTCGAAGCCGTCGGAGTCGACGCCGACAACCGCGTACTCCGAGAGCAAGTCGAGCCCGCCGAGCGCCGCCTCGATCTCGCCGAGCTCGATCCGGTGCCCGCGGCTCTTGATCTGCGTGTCCTCGCGCCCGTCGAAGTACACGAGGCCATCGCGACACCCGCGCGAGGTCGCCGGTCCGGTAGAGGCGCGTCGTCCCGCCGTACTCGCGGGACATCCACGAACGCCGCCCGCGTCTTCTCCTCGTCGCGCCAGTAGCCGGGGCTCAGGCCGACGCCGCCGATGTAGAGGTCGCCGAGCGCCCCGGGCGGGACCGGCCGCATCCCGTCGTCGAGCACCAGCAGCTCCTCGCCGGCGCACGGGCGGCCGATCGGGATCGCGTCGGTCGCGCTCGTCGGGCACGCTCCCCACGTTGTAGTAGCTGCTCGCGATCGTCGCCTCCGTCGGCCCGTAGAGATTCGTGAAGGTCGCATGCGGCACGCGCTGCATCCAGTGGATCAGGGCTGGAGTCGGCAGGACTTCGCCGCACCACAGTACCCGACGTAGATCCGGGAAAGCGCCGGCCTCGACAACGTCCAGCTTGGCCATCAGCGTCATCGCGGAGGGGACGGAGAACCACTGGGTCAGGCCGTGCCGGGCGATGAACGAGGCGAGCGACGAAGGGAGCAGGTTCGCCTCGGGAGGGACGAGATGGAGCTCGGCGCCGGCGGCGAGCGCGCCGTAGATGTCGAAGGTCGAGAGGTCGAAGTGGAACGGCGAATGTCCGGAGACCCGATCGTCATCGGCGAGGCCGAACGCGCTCCGGGCCCACTCGACGAACGCGATCACGCTCGCGTGCCGGACCATCACACCCTTCGGGACGCCGGTCGAGCCGGAGGTGAAGAGGATGTGGCTCGGATCGTCCGGCCGGTTCCGGGCCGGAGGCGCCTCCGCCGGGAACGCCTCCGCGTCGGCGAGCGCGAGCGCGCGAGCCTGGGAGGGGCCCGCCGAGCGAGACGACCGGGCACGTCGGCCCGATCGCGTCGAGGAGCCCGACGGCGGCGTCCGTCGCGATGATCGCGGCCGGCTCGGCCGCCGAGATCATCGCGCGCACACGTGCGGGCGGGCTCTCGAGGTCGAGCGGGACGTACCAGCAGTCCGCCTTCATCGCCGCGTGCATCGCGACGACCGCGAGCGGCGACTTCGGCACGAGCAGGCAGACGCGGTCGCCTCTCCGGCAGCCGAGGTCGAGCAGGAGCCGCGCGAGCCGGCTGCTCGACTCCTCGACCTCCGCGAACGTGCGCGGTCTGAGGGCCGAGCGTGATCGCGGTCGCGTCGGGACGCCGCTCGGCCGCGGCCCGGAGGTAGTCCTGCATCAGCGCCGGCGCCTCGGCCGCTCGCCGCCCGGACGACGCGCGGCCGTTCACAGGACGCACGGTGCGCCGTTGGCGAGGAGCGCGGCTGCCTGCGAGAAGACGACGTTCGCGTGCCCGAGCTCCTCAGGCGACGCGGGGACATCGAGGATCACGGTCGCGACGCCGGCGTGGAGGTAGCGCGCCACCTCCTGCGCCACCCTGTCGTAGCTCCCGACGAGGTACGGGCAGAAGGTCTGGTAGTTCTGGAACGGGTGCAGCCAGTACGGGTGGTCGTCGGCGGGACGCGGATCGATCGCCGAGAGCTGGTGGTGCCACTGCGAGTCCGAGACGCTCGTCGCGAGCGCGTGTGCGATCTGGCCCTTCCGGTCGGCGGGGAAGCGCTCGTGGGCCGCGCGCCACGCCTCGTCCGGATCGTCGCGCGCCACGATGCCGATCCTGATCCCGCTCGGCGACGCGCCGTCGCCGGCCTCGGTGAGCAGGCCACTCTCCGCCGGCTCCGGGTACCGCACCGCGATCGCCCCGACCTCCCGCGCCACGCGCCGTCCCGCCGGCGACGATGCCGGAGATCATCAGCACCGGCTGGAGCTCCGGCGGGAGCGGCGGCGTCAGCTTCAGGTCGCGCGTCGCGTAGTAGCGGCCGCTCACGGAGACGGGGCCGGGTCGCCTCGAGCAGCTGCTTCACGATCCCGACGTACTCGGCGAGGCGGTCGTATCGCTCGTCGTGGGGCGTCGTGTCGCCGAACGAGAGCAAGTCGTTGCGGAAGCCGCCGGCCACGAAGTTGAGGTAGAGCCGCCGTCCGTAGAGGTGGCGCAATCGACGTGATCATCTTCGCGACGGTGTACGGGTGCATGTATACGGGCTGGACGGCCACGAGCGGGCGAGATCGACTCCGTCGCCTCGACGATCGTCTGGGAGACAAGCCACGGGTCGACGAGGCCGTGGTCGGTGTAGACGAGGATCCCGTCGCAGCCGGCCTCCTCGCTCCAGCGCGCGACGTCCCGCACGCGCGTCAGGTACTCGCCCGCCGGCACGCGGTTCGACGGAGGGCAGGTAGTGAGGATGCTCAGTGCGCGGGTCCGAGCGACGCCCATCACTTCAGTTCACTGCGAGCGCTCGAGTTGCTGCGGATCGGCATCGGCGGCGAGGGCCGGGCCCGGCGGGCGGGCGTCGGCGAACATGGCCAGCGCGGCGTTGCGCCGGATCCGGGGGCTCCAGCACCAGAGGGCGCGGCGTAACGCGAGGGTCGACGCCACGGGCGGAAAGAGCACGGGCGCGAGCGGGTCGAGCGCGAGCAGCCGCCGCGTCAGGTCGCGCCACGCGCCGACCTGCGGCGGGATGAAGCAGCGGAACACCACCGCCTGCACGACCGAGCGGGTGACCGCGTCGAGGTCGGGATAGCCGCGATACTTCACCCTGAACGCGTCGAAGAGGTCGAGGTAGAGATGGCCGAGCGCGATGCGGTCGACGGGGTCGGCGCGGATGCCGGAAAAGAGCCGCCACAGCTTGCTCAGCTGCACGTCGTCGGCGTGGAACTCCGGCAGCTCCACGCGGATATTTCGCCGCACGATCCCGTCGTGGAGCCGGAGCTGCCGCGCTCGCTTCGTGTTCGAGAGCTGATCGGGATGGACGCGGTAGAAGACGAGCGGCTCGTCCATGTTCTCGCCGTCGCCGACCGCGAGCACGCGCGCGCAGAGGTCGTAGTCCTCGCTCGGCTCGAACGCGCGGTCGTAGACGAGATCGAAGCGCTTCAGGACGTCCGCTCGGAAGACGACGCTCGAGTGTGCGAACGGCGACTTGAGTATCGCCGTCCAGCGGATCGAGAGCGGGCCGCCCGGCATCGAGCGCACGCCCCGCGGGATTCCGTCCGCGTCGATGACCACGGCTGGGGAGCCGACGATGGCGGTGCGCGGCCGCTCGGCGAGGAAGGCGATCTGCTGCTCGAGCCGGTGGGGCAGCGCGACGTCGTCCGCGTCGAGGATCGCGACGTACTTGCCGCGGGCGGTGCTCAGGCCGAGGTTGCGCGCCTGTGCGGCGCCCGCCTGCTCCGGCAGCCGCGTCACGAGCACGCGCGGGTCGTTGATTCCCTGGAGCAGGTCGTACGTGCCGTCGGTCGAAGCGTCGTCGACGATCACGAGCTCGAAGTTCTCCATCGTCTGGGTGAGGACGCTGTTGATCGCGTGCTGGACGTAGCGCTCCCCGTTCCGGACGCACATCAGCACCGTCGCGAGCGGTGCGCGCCGCGGCGAGCGCCGCTCGTTGGCGGCCGGAGCCGCGGCCGACCCGTCGGTCGTCGGCGTCTCGAGCCCCTCGCCGGCGTTGCTCGGGAGCCAGTGGGGGCCGAAGCGGAGCCGCCGTACGAGCGGCGCTGCGCCGCTGCGGCGGATGGGCCGCGCGACGCTCAGCTGGAGCATGAGGCGCACGCCGTCGTCCCTCGTCGTCAGCTCGAACCGCGGCCGCCCGAACTTCTCGTCGTGCCGCTGGGAGAACGCGAGCGTGCAAGCGACGTCGTACCCGGCGCGGCCGGCCGCCTCCTCGACGCGCCCATCCGAGACGCCGTACGGGTAGGCGAGGCTCGTACACGCGCCGAGGCGCGCCGCGATGGTCTCACGGGAGAGCCGGAGCTCCCGGTCGAGGGCGTCCTGGGGAAGGCGCGTAAGCAGCCGGTGGGTCACCGTGTGCGAGCCGACCTCCCAGCCCGTGCCGGCGAGGCGCTCGAGCGCGCTCCAGCTCGCCGGCTGAAGCTCGTGAGCGTGCTCGGTCTCGTTCCACAGCTCGAGCCCCGGCCACAGCAGCTTCTCCTGCGACTCGGTGTAGCTCGTCACGACGAAGACCGTGCCCGGGAAGCCGAACTCGGCGAGGATGTCCTCGGCGCGGAGGCTCGACGCGTAGCCGTCGTCGAAGGTGACGGCCAGCGCGCGCTCGGGAAGGCTCCCGTATTCGCGGCGACGCTCGAGCTCCGAGATCGTGAATCCCTCGAAGCCGAGCCGCGCGAGCCTGCCGAGTTGCTCGCGGAGAACGTGTGGCGCGATCGCGAGCCGGGAGGGCCACGTGCCGCTGACGGCGTGGTACGAGAGGATCAACGGCTGCGCCCTCATCAAGCGCCCATCCTAGTCGGGCCGCCGCGACACGGCGGTCTGCTACCGGGACGGGCGGTTGCCTCCGGCCGGCGCTTCATACGCGGAAGTCCGCGGGCGACACCCTCCGCGCGACCCACTCGGGCATGCGCTCCTGCACGAGGCCGAGCCAGTCCCACGCGCCGCCCACCTTTGCGGCGAGGGTCTCGACGTCGTCGCCGGTGACGAAGAAGCGCGGAAGCGCGAGCCGGTCGTCGCCGCTCCGCACGGTCCGGAACAGCACAGCGGCGCCGACGGCGTAGCCGGCGTCGGCGACAAGGCGGATCGTAGTGGGCGTGAAGTGGCGCCCGGGCTTGCCGAAGGGGTACGCGAACTCGGTCACCGCCTCGCCGAGCCGGTCCTCGAGGATAGCCTTCGGGCGCTCGAGCTCGGAGCGCGCCTCCGTCTCGCCCAGGCGCGCAAGGTTCGGGTGGCTCCACGTGTGGGCGCCGATCGAGAAGCCCGCGCCGCTCATCTCGAGCAGCTGGTCCCACTCGAGGGGTGCGACCTCGGCAGGGCCGGACTGCCGGAGCGCGGCGAAGCGCTCGACCGTGGCCGCGTCCCGTTCGACGAGACCGACGGTGACGAAGAAGGTGGCCGGGAGCCCGCGCTCCCGCAGAAGCGGGAACGCGTGCGTGTAGTTGTCCTCGTACCCGTCGTCGAACGTGATCGCGACGAGGGGCCGCTGCGCGCCGGCCGGACTTGCGGACGCGAGCCGATCGAGCGGGAGCGACGTCGCAGTTGTCGCGCAGCCAGTCGAGGTGCTCGCCGAACCGGTCCGGCGTCGCCGAGGCGAACGGGATCGTCGGGTGGACCGAGTGGTAGCAGAGGATGACGGCCCGTCCCGAGGACGAGGCCGTCATCCTGCCGAGTGTCCGCGCAGCGAGTTGCTTGGCTTTCCGCTTCAGAGATGCATCGTGCCGCCGTCAGCAGCCGCTGACGAAGGTGCCCGTTGGTGTCGAAGCCGGCGGCGATCCAGCCGAGGTAGTTCGTGTACTTGTAGCCGTTGGATCCGTTCCAGACGGCGAAGTACGCCGCGCCGCAGAGGTAGTAGTGGTTGTTCTGGAAGCGGTTGTTGTTGGTGGTGAAGTCGGCGAGAAAGTCGCTTGTGATGCCGCTGCCGCCGCCGGGGAGAAGGGTGATCGTGTTGTCGTGGACGTAGTCGTTCGCGGTTTGGTACGGGCCGTAGGCGCCGGAGCCGCGGTTGGCGGTGAAGATGCCGATGCCCTGAAGGTTGCGGTCGACCGTGTTGTATTCGATCTCGACGTTCTGCGAGGTGTTGAGGTAGATGCCGGCGCCGGCGAGGCCGCCGGTGAAGGCAGTGCCGTTGCCGCGGACGGTGTTGTTCTCGATCAGCGTGTTGTAGCTCGTCTCGACCGTGATCCCCGCGCCGGCGTTGTTCTCGACGCGGTTGTTGTCGTAGACGGTGTAGATGTTGTCGCTGTCGCTGCCGATCCCGATGCCCAGGTTGTCGTGGACGTAGTTGCCGCGCACGGTGAGGCTGGTCGTGCGAATGAACTTGCCGCCGCCGGCCTCCCAGCTCGTGCCGAAGCCGGCGTAGTTGTTGTAGGCGATCGTGTTGTTCTGCACAACGGCGTTGCTGTCGCCGTAGAGGCTGATCCCCAGCTGGCCGTTGTCGTGGATGTTGTTGTCGGTGATCAGCGCGCCGCCCTGGACGCCGATGCCGTGATTGAGGCGGATCTCGTTGCCGACGATGGCCCACCCGCTGTTGGCGATGATCGCGCCGCTGCTTGCCTCGTTGGCGCACTTCTCGATCACGAGCCCCTGGATGCGCACGTTGGTCGCGCTCGTCTGGTCGCCGCGGAAGGCTCGTGTCGCGACCGCCGCCTCGATCGTGTGCCCGGCGGGGTTGTCGGCGAGGTAGATCCTCTGCGCCGAGTGGTCGAAGAACACGTGACCCGGCGTCAGCGCGGACAGTGACCCGACCTGGATCAGCGGCTTGTTGTCGAAGTACACGTCGTTCGCCTCGGTGCAGTCGAACCCGGGATTGCACACGCCGGACGACGACGTGTTGTTCTGCGTCTGACCCGACGCGACCCAGTAGCCGCCGGACTGGGTGAACAGGGTGCTGATGTCCTTGGCGCCGGAGACGACCGCGCCGGGCTCGCCGATGAAGGTGTCACCGGCCTTGGGCACGACCCCGACGGTCAGGCGCTGGATGCCTGCCTTGAGGCAGAACGTCGTCCCGCCCGGGTTCGCGTCGACCGCCGCCTGCAAGCTCTGCGACGGGAAGACGGAAACGCCCGAGCACGACGACGACCCACCCGACGGCGGCCCGGCGCCGCCGGGCCCGGGCGCGGGCGCGGGCGAGCCGTTCGCGACCGTGACCGTGATGGTGTTGCTGCTGCCGAGGTTGCCGAAGGCGTCGTAGGCGCGCGCCTGGAGGGTGTGCGTGCCGTCGGGCAGGCTCGTGGTGTTCCAGCCCCACGTGTACGGGAACGTCGAGTCGGAGCCGGCGACGGCGCCGTCGACGAGCAGCTGGACGTTGCTGACGCCGGCATTGTCGGAGGCGGCGGCGACGACCGAGACGGTGCCGGCCACGGTCGCGCCCGCGGCAGGGGTCGTGAGCGAGACGGTCGGCCCCTGCGTGTCGCCGGGCCCGGGCCCGGGCGAGCCGTTCGCGACGGTGACCGGGATCGTGTAGCTGCTGCCGACTAGGTTGCCGCTCGAGTCGTAGGCACGGATCTGGAGGTAGTTGATGCCGTCGGGAACCGTGCTCGAGACCCACGACCAGGTGTAGGGCGCCGTGGAGTCGGATCCGGCCACGGTTCCGTCGACGATCAGCTGCGCGTTGCCGATTCTCGACGGATCGGTCGCCGTCGCGGCGACCGGGACCGTTCCGGACACGGTTGCCCCCGCCGACGGGCTGATGAACGCCGCCAACGGCGCGTCGTCCGCGGCGCCTCCGGCGTCTGCAAGCACTCCGAAAAGACATATGCACGTGGACATGACTACAGCGATGAGGGGAAATCGCATGCCGCCCTCCTTGGGGGTAGAGAGGAGTTCCTAGTCGACGGGGCCGCGCGCACACGAGCCGCGTCTAGGTGTTGGGCAGCCCACGACCATAACAGGTTTGCGAACGAACGCAGGCCGAACTGTCACGGGACGTTGGGAACGCGGCGGTAGAAGACGCCCGCTCGCGCGCGCGGCGATACTACGGCCATGGCCGAGGCCTCCCCCTCCCCGTGGCGGCGGTTCCTCTCGTACTCGTGGCGGCGCAGGCTCCTCGCCGTCCAGCACCGCGCGGAGCGGCTGTCGCCCGGCTACGACGAGGCGCTGCTGGACCGTTTCCGCGCGGAGGTCGTGTCGCGCGGGTCGTTCACGGGCGAGTGGTTCCTCGAGCACGTCCGGGCGTGGGACGGGTTGCTCTCGGAGTTCGACGCCCGCCGCGACCTCCGATTCCTCGAGATCGGCTCGTTCGAGGGGCTGTCGGCGTGCTTCCTGCTCTGGCGGCTGCTCGAGCGGACGGGCGGCAGGCTCGTGTGTATCGACACGTTCGCCGGCAGCGCCGAGCACGAGGGGATCAGCGGCCTCGAGGAGCGCTTCGACGCGAACATCGCGGAGTTCGGCTGGAGCGGCCTCGTCCGGAAGGAGAAGGGCGACTCGCGGAGGGTACTGCTCGACCTCCTGGACGAGGGCGGGTCAGGCTCGTTCGACTTCGTCTACGTCGACGGCTCGCATCACAGCCTGGACGTGCTGGTCGACGCGGTGCTCGCCTGGCGGCTCGTCGCGCGCGGCGGGCTGCTCGTGTTCGACGACTACCTCTGGGACACGGATCCCGACGAGCTAGGCAACCCGCGCCGCGGGATCGACGCGTTGTCCCACCTCGTCCGCGACCGCTCGCACGTGCTCGCGCGCGGCTCGCAGCTCGTGCTCCGCAAGGTCCGCGACTGAGGGTCAGTCTCGAGAGAGGCGCGAGCGCGCGCGCCAGGCGGCGCTGCGCGAGGCGCGGGCGAGCCCACTCTGGAAGATCCGCTCGTACCGGTCGTCGCGCTTGAGCCAGAACGCGAGCGACGATGTGTTGAGGCCGATCGGCTGCCGCGGGAGGTCGTACGGGTCCGACCACGTGCCCGCTCCGCGGAACCGGCACGCGGCCGCGTAGCCGGCCGCGCGGCAGGCTTCGCGCGTCTCGGCGTTCGCCGTGCCGTTCGGATACGCGGCGACCGTCACCTCCGCGCCGATGACCTCTTCGAGCTCGAGCTTGCTCCCGCGCAGCTCTTCGTCGACCGCGGTGCGGTCGAGCCTCGTCAGGTCGGGATGGCTGATCGAGTGCGAGCCGATCTCCACCCCGTTCGCGTGCAGCTCGCGGACCTCCGAGCGCGTGAGGATCCGCGTCCACGGGACGTTCGGATGGCGGATGCCCATCCACCCGCTGACGACGAACACGGTCGCCGGCGCGCCCTCGCCGTGAAGCACCGTCAGGAGCCCGGTCACCATGCTCTCGAAGCCGTCGTCGAAGGTGAGCGCGGCCAGCCCGCCTGCCTCTCCCGCCGAGGCGGCGGCGGCGAGGGCGCCAAATGTGACCAGCCGGTACCCCCAGTGCCGCAGTCGGCGGATGTGCTCGCGCAGCGTGTCGGGCCGGATGCTCATCGCTGCCCTGGGAGCCCCGGGCGGCGGCTCCTCGACGCCGTAGTACACGAGCGCGAGCGGCGGACGGCTCGCGTCGCGGTCGGACGTGGTATCGCTCGAGCCTGCCAAGAGCCTCGTCACCGCCCGGCCTACTCTCCGTCCGGCACGTCGTCGGCGACGTCGTGGTCGAGGTCGCTGTCGGCCGCGGTGACGAACCAGCTCTCGCGCGTCGCGAGGAGGGAGCGCGCGGCGACGTCCCCCTGCACGAGCGCGAGAAATCGCACCGGCACCTCGGCGTTCGCGTTCAGCCGGGCGAACCCGAGCGCGCGGAGCCACCGCTCGCCGCGCACGTTGAGCGTGCGGCACGCGAGCGCGACGGCGCGCGCGTCCCTCGCCTCCTGGAGCGCGAGCGCGAACAGCACGTCCGTCAGCGCCGGCCGCACGAAGTAATCGGCCACCACGACGAAGACGCGGCCGTGGCGCCGCTCGGTGCGCACGACGACGTGCCCGAGCGGCCGGCCGCGGCGCTGGAGGTAGAAGCGCACGTAGACGGCGGCGCTGGGAGCGTCGTCGAAGCGCCAGCGCAGCCAGCTCAGGTCTCGGCGCACGAGCACGCCGTACTCCGGAGCGAGCTCGCGCCAGAGCACGTCGGCGCGCTCGTCGAAGCGCTCGACCCGGCGCAGCTCAAAGCCGGCCGCCCGGACCGCGGCCGCGAGGCCGCGGTCGAGGAGGCGGAGCGGCGCGTCGGCGACGCCGCCCGAGCGCGCGGACGGACTCGCGCGTCATCTCCGCCGCGTCGAGCGCCTCGGTCAGCCGCAGGGGGCGGACGTACAGCGGGACGGTGCCGAGGTCGGTCCAGCCGCCGCGGCGGTACGCGAGGTAGGCGGCGGGGGAGACGTTCAGCGCGAGCGCCACGTCGGCGCTTGCGGCCTGCTCCTCGGAGAGCGACGGGCGCGACCCCGCGCATCCGCCATTCGGGGTCGACGACGAGATCGATCGCCCACGAGCCGCGCACGGGGGAGGAGCCGGCCTTCAGGTGGACGGGGATGCCGCACTGCTGTCCGACGATGACGCCGTCCTTCCGGCAGATCCACACGTCCGGATCCTGCCGTCGCAGCGGGGTTCGCGCCGAAGAGCCAGGCGGCGTGCCGCTCGTCGACCTGCCGCGCGGTCGGCCCGTACTGCTCGCTCCGGAACGCGGCGAGGTCGGGCCAGTCGTTCGGCGTCGCACGCTCGACCGGGTGCCTCGGGCGGGGCCGGCGCCGCGGCGTGCCGATCACGAGCCCGGCTCCCGTCGGCTCCACGAGCACGGCGTCGGCCAGGTTCCGCAGGGCGACGCGGCGCTTCGCGTCGAGGTCGCGCGTACACCCGCTCGACGTCGTCGGGCTCGAGATCCGAGCGCCGCCGCCGCGTCGGCAGGCGCGACGCCGTTGGCCGACGCGTAGACGAGCAGGTCGAGGGTCCGCAGCGGGAAGCGGAAGTAGAACTCCTCCTGCGTCTGCGGGAGGCTGTACGTGTCGGTCGTTGGCACGGCCTCAAGGATCGCAGCCGGGACGCCCACGTGGGCGGCGAGGTCGTACACCTGCGTCTTGTACAGGTGGGCGATCGGCTTCACGTCGGCGAGGCCGTCGCCGCCGCGCACGAAGAACCCAGCTCGTGCTCGAGCCGGTTCGCGGTGCCGACGACGACCGCGTGACGCGCGCTCGGCGTGGAAGTACTCGATCGTCTTGCGGACGCGCTGCTTCATGTTCGTGGCGGCGACGACCTCGCGATACACGTTGGCCGGCATCCGACGTCGTGGTCGTCTCGCCGCCGGGCGACTCGGTCGTCAGCGAGAACGTCGGGACCTGGTCGGTTCGCAGCAGCCCGCCGTTGATCGCGATCTTCGACCGGTGCCCGTCCGCCGTAGGCCGGCACCAGGCGCCGCATCGCGGCGTCGCGGCGCCGGTAGCAGCCGAGCGCCTGCGAGGGTGCCGGTGATCTCCTCGTGGACGAGCTCGACGCCCAGCCGCTCACAGAGGGCGCGCGGCGCGCTCGTCCGTCTCGGGCAGCGAGTCGCGGTCAGGCATCGAGAGGGCGAGCACGCGTCGGCTTCCGAGCGCGCGGACCGCGAGCGCGAGGCAGAGCGCGGAGTCGACCCCGCCGCTGACTCCGAGCACGGCGCCGCGGCAGTTCCGCTGCGTGACGGCGGCGGCGATCGTCTCTTCGATCCGCTCGCACTCGCCGTCCGCGTCGAGCGCGAACACGGCCGGCTCGAGCGCCGCTCTAGCCATGTGCCTTCCGCGCGAGCGGTCGAACGGGCGTCGACGAAGACCTGCGGCACGAGCGCCGCGAGCCGCTCGACCGCGTCGCGGCGGCGCCGCGGGAGCTCGTCCAGGAACGCCGTCGGCGAGGAGTTGCAGCGTCGTCGCCCCGAGCAGCGCCATCTCCTCGCGCTCGCCGACGGGGAGGTCCCCGCGCGCCGCGGACGCGAGCATCGAGCCTCCGCACCGCGTCCTCGTCGAGCAGCCCGAAGCGCGCGACGCTCGCGGGCGAAAGGAGCTCGCGGCCGGCGTCGGTGCCGAGGCGCGCCCGGAGGACCGTCCGCGACGGGCGCGCGGTAGGCGCGCTTCTCGCGGCGCGCGAGCTCCGGGCCGAAGCGTCCGCGCGGCGACCCGCCGGAGCGCGGCCTTGTCGTGGAGGCCGACGAGCTTCGCCGACGCCGGCAGCCGGAGGCAGAGGTCGACCACGTCGCCGTCGAGGTACGGGTAGCGGACCTCGATCCCGTTCGCCATCGCGACGCGGTCGCCCTGGCTCGACAGCAGGTACGAGGTCATGAACGTCTGCAGCTCCAGCGCCTGCGCGCGCTCGAGCGGCGGCAGCGACCGCCAGCCGTCGGGAAGCGCCGCGGAGACGGCGGCGTCGACGCGCTCCGGCTCGAGCTCACGGCGGACGTCGGCGGAGAGCACGCGCAGCGCCCACGCGTTGTTCGCCCAGCGGATGCGGTGCGAGTAGAAAGGGTCGTCGACCTCGGTCAGGCCGCGCCCGAAGAACGTGCCGCCACGCATCCGTCCGCCGGACCTCGGGCTCCGCGACGTACGGATGGAGCCGGCCGAGGAGCGCGGGCCGGAGCGACGACCCGGGATCGCGCGGCCCAGAAGCGGCGGACGCGATCCTCCTTGAAGATGCTGTAGCCCGCGAGCAGCTCGTCGGCGCCCTCGCCGCTGAAGACCGCCTTCAAGCCGGCGCCGCGGACGCTGCGCGCGAGCAGGAAGAACGGGAGCGGGCCGCTCCGGAGCAGCGGCGTCTCGCAGCTCCACACGGCCTCGTCGAGCACGGCCTCGAGGTCGCGCGCCCGGAAGAGCTCGTCGTGGTGGCGCGTCCCGAGCAGCCGCGCCACGACGTCCCTGGACGCGGTCTCGTCGTAGCGGGCGTCGGAGAAGCCGACGCCGAAGGTCGCGAGCGGGCCCTCGGTCGCTTCGACCCCGAACGCGGCAGACGACGGCACGAGTCGAGCCCGCCGCTCAGGTACGCGCCGACCGGCACGTCGGCCCGGAGCCGGCGCACGACCGCGCGGCGGAGGCGGTGCTCGAGCTCGTCGGCCGCGTCGTCGAGCGCACGCCGCCGGCCGTCGTCGGCGGCCGGCGCGAACGTCGGCTCCCACCAGCGGCGCTCCGAGCGCGACGCGTCGAGGCCGAACGAGACGGCGCTGCCGGGCCGGACGGCCCGGACGCCGGCGAAGACCGAGTCGGGGCGCCACGACCGACCAGGTCGTGAACAGCTGCCCGAGCGCCGCCGGCTCGATCCGCGGCTCGATCCGCCCGCCGGCGAAGAGGGCCTTCGCCTCCGAGGCGAAGACCGCGGCGCCGCCGACCACGGCGTAGTGCAGGGGCAGGATCCCGAGCCGGTCGCGGACGAGGACGAGCCGACGCGCGCGCGCGTCCCACAGCGCGAAGGCGAACTGCCCCTCGAGCCGCGCGAACGCCGCGTCGCCCCACTCCTCGTACGCGTGCACGATCGCCTCGCAGTCGCTCCCCGTCGCGAAGCGGTGCCCCTTCCCGGCCAGGTGCCGCCGGAGCTCGACGTGGTTGAAGATCTCGCCGTTCGCCGACAGCCACACGGTGCGCATCTCGTTGTGGAGCGGCTGGAAGCCGTCATCGAGGCCGACGATCCCGAGGCGCGTGTTGCCGAGCGCCAACGTGGTCGTCGAGGTACAGGCCGAAGCCGTCCGGCCCGCGGTGGAGCGAGCATGGCGACCATCCGCTCGAGCTCCTCGAGGGAGCACGGCCGGGCGGAGGGCTCGCGAGGACTCCGGCGACGCCGCACACGTCGCCTACACGAGCGCCGTCTTGTTGACCTTGCCGGACTCGGTCTTCGGGAGCTCGCCGCGGAGCTCGACCAGCCGCGGCACCAGGTGGCTCTCGAGCCGCGCGCGGCAGTGTCGCCGAATCGCGCGCGCGTCGAGCTCGCTGTCCGGCGCGAGCACGACGAACGCCTTGATCGCGAGCCCGTCGACCGGATGGGGCACGCCCACGACCGCGGCCTCCACCACCTCGGGGAGCTCGTGCAGCACCGCCTCGATCTCCCTCGGGCTCACCTTCTCGCCCTTCGACTTGAACACGTCGTCCCGGCGCGCCGACGAACGTGAGGTAGCCGTCTTCGTCCATGTGGAACAAGTCGCCGGTGTGCAGCACGCCCTCGCCGGTCTCGGTGAGCCGGAGGCGGGCGGCCGTCTCCTCGGGCCGCCGCCAGTACCCGCGCATGACGTTCGCACCGCGGACGACGAGCTCACCGGTCGAGCCGGGCGGAAGCCGCTTGCCGTCGTCGTCGACGAGGTAGATCTCCGAGTTCGGGATCGCGCGCCCGACCGACCCCGGCTTCTCGTCGAGCAGCTCCGGGTCGAGGTAGCTCGCGCGCGTGCACTCGGTCTGCCCGTACATGCAGTAGATCTGCACGCCCGGAAGCAGGGCGCGGAGCCGCGCCTGGTGCGCCTCCGGGAGCGCGCTGCCGGCGTTCGTCACGTACCGCAGCGAGCCGAGGTCGACGCCGTCGGCGGGCAGGTGCTGGAGCAGGATCGCAAAGACGCTCGGCACGCCCGGCAGGCCCGTCACGCGCAGGTCGCTCATCCGGCGGAGGGTGTCGGGCGGATACATGAGCGAGCGCTCGAGCGCGACCGCATAGCCGACCTCGACGGCCGTCAGCACCTGGAAGAGCCCGTAGCTGAACGAGAGCGGGAGCACGCAGAGGACGACGTCGTCCGGCTCGTTCCGGAGGTACGAGCCGATCGCCCACGCGTTGTTGCAGACGGTCCGGTGCGTGAGCATCACGCCCTTCGGCCGCCCCGTCGAGCCGGACGTGTACAGCACCGCGGCGAGGTCCTCGTCGATGACGCGGGCGCGCGGCCGCAGCGGCGCGTGCGCGCGGCCGGCCGTGGGCCGCTGCCCTCGTGCGCGCGGCGTCGCCGTCGACCAGCACGATCCGCGTCCGGGTAAGGGCGAGGTCGAGCGCGGCCGAGACGACATCGGCCAGCCCCGCTCGGGTGAAGAGCGCGCGCGGCGCCGCAGTCGTCGAGCAGGTCGCGCGAGCTTGTCCTCCTTCATCGTCGGGTTCAGCGGCACGACCGCCGCCCCGGCCTTCAGCGCGGCGAAGAGCGCGATCACGAACTCGACCGAGTTCTCGAGCAGGAGCGCGACGCGGTCGCCCCGGCGCGACGCCGGAGTCGACGAGGTCTGCGGCGGCGGCGTCGCTCGCAGCCTCGAGCTCGCCGTACGTCCACGACCGGTCGCCCACGAACAACGCCGTCCGCTCCGGCGCCTGCTCGCGCCGTGCGCGTGAGCAGCTCGTGCGTCAGCACGCGGCCTCGTCCGAAAGCGACTGGCTCTCGCGGCGCTTTCGGGCGACGAACGCGCTCATCTGCGAGACCGAGCCGAAGTTCTCGCTCACGAGCTCGGACTCGGCGATGTCGATCCCGAACTCGGCCTCGACGAACTCGACGATCTCCATGATCCCCATCGAGTCGACGACGCCGGCTTCGATGAGGGGCAGGTCGTCCCTGAACGAATCGGCCGAGCCGAGGAGGAACTCGTCGACGATGTACGCCCGGATCGGCGCCGAGATCGAGTCGTCTTCCACTACGCCTGCTTCTGCATCGCCTCTGCAAAAGTACCGCAACGGGGAGGATGTTTCGGACGACTGTGACCTGGCGGAAACGAACTGGAGCTAGCTGTAAGCTGGCGAGTCGGATCGGACGGTACTGCGGGTGCTTCGCGGCAGCCCGAGGGGAACGAGAGGAGGGGGTGAAGTTGGGCTCTGACGCGGCTGGAGTTTCGCGTCCGGTAACACCGGAGCGCGCGGAAGTACAACTCGATCGCACCTCTTGGTGCGGCCGGCCGTCTGCGGGACGCCGCTCGAGGGCCGGCGCGATCGCGGCTGGCTGATGCGGCGCATCCTGCTCGCGGCGGACGTGGTCGGCTTCACGACGGGCGTCGTGCTCGCGTACGCCTTCTTCGGGCCGGACGCCGGTGGCGCGGGGACCGCTGGTGCGCTACTCGCGACGGCCGGATCGGCCGCGTTCGTGGTCGGGGCGAAGATCTGCGGGCTCTACGAGTTCGACGCCGCCGGGCCGGCCCATTCCACGCTCGACGAGACTCATCCGCATCTTCCTGCTCGTGACCGTCGAGCTCTTTTTCGCCGCCCAGATCGCCGACCTGCGCGACGACGCGCTCCCGCAGCTCTCGGTCCTCTGGCTGCTCGTGATCGCGTCGGTCTCGACGTTGCGGGCGGCCGCGCGCGCGGTCGCGCGGCGCCGCCACGCGTACGTCCAGCGCGCCGTGATCGTCGGCGCCGGCGACATCGGGCAAGTCGTTGCGCGGAAGATCCTCCATCATCCCGAGTACCGCATCGAGCTGCTCGGTTTCGTCGACGGCTGACCCGAAGGAACGGCGCGAGGCCGTCCGCGAGGTTCCCGTGCTCGGCGGGCCGGACGACCTCGCCGAGATCGTCGACTCGCTGCGCGTCGACCGCGTGTTCGTCGCGTTCTCCGCGCGACTCGCAGGAGCAGACGCTCGAGCTCGTGCGCTCGCTCCAGGACGCGCCCGTGCACATCGACATCGTCCCGCGCCTCTTCGACGTCGTCGGGCCGCGCGCGACGATCCGCACGCTCGAGGGGCTGCCGCTCGTCGGGCCTGCCGGCCGCGCGGCTCTCCCGCTCCTCGCGCGCTGCTCAAGCGCGCCTATCGACCTCGTCGTCGCCGGCGATCGGGCTGGTGCTGCTCGCGCCGCTCTTCGCTGATCGTGACGATCGCGATCAAGCTCGACTCCCGCGGCCCCGTCTTCTTCCGCCAGACGCGCATCGGGCGCGGGGACGCGCCCTTCACGATCCTCAAGTTCCGGACGATGGTCGAGAACGCCGAGGGGCTGAAGCCGCAGCTCGCGCACCTCAACAAGCACCTCCTGAACGGCGGCGACCCGCGCATGTTCAAGATCGCGTCCGACCCGCGGTGCACGCGGCGTCGGCCGGATCCTGCGGCGCTACTCGCTCGACGAGCTGCCGCAGCTCGTGAACGTCCTCAGGGGCGAGATGACGATCGTCGGCCCGCGGCCGCTGATCCCGGAGGAGCACGCGCACGTGCGACGGCTGGGCCGAGCGGCGCCTCACGCTCAAGCCGGGCGTCACGGGCCTCTGGCAGGTGCTCGGCCGCGACGACATCCCGTTCGAGGAGATGATCGCGCTCGACTACCTCTACGTCGCCGACTGGTCGCTCCTCGGCGACATCAAGCTCACGCTCCAGACCGTCCCGGTCATGTTCAGGCGCCGGGCGGTCCACTGAGACGCTGGCGTCTCTACGCTGACAGGCGCAAAGGAGGCGTGGTGTGAGTTCAGGTGAGGCTGCGCGGACGGAGGAGCCCGCGGGCGAGACGTCGAGCTGGCTCGCCGGTCGGGCACCGGAGGTTGCGGTGGCGATCGACCGCGGGCTGCGCGTGCTGCACGACCTCGACGCGAGACGTCGCGCCGGCGGCGGGGACGTCGACTGTGTCGTGCCGCGGCTCGACGAGCGCTGGCCGCTCCGCCTCGCCGGCGGCTGGCGCGTGTGCCAGCGCCTCCGCTACGACATCGGCAGCAGCTACTGGGTGCTCGAGCGCGACGGCGGCTTCCTCGCGGTCGACCTCCTCGACGACCCTCGCGGCCTCGGGCAGTACGGCTTCCCCACGAGCCTCGCTCTCCGCGGACGAGCGGGCGGGCGGGACGCCCGGCGGGCTCGTCACGCCGGCTGTCCGCGCCGCGTACCTCACGGCGAAGCGGCTGCGCAAGCGGATCGAGGGCGCGTCCGAGTGGCGGCGGATTCGCGACCTCGCGGCGGGCGACCCGCAGATGTACCGCGAGACGCTCGACTGCGTGCTCGGCCCGCGGGCGGCCGCCGCGATCGCGGCGGCCGTCCTCGAGCAGGGGCTGCCTCCGGCGTCCGTCCGCGCGGACGCCGAGCGTGCGCTGCGGGCGCGCCGGCGCGGGACGCCACCCCGCGCGGTCGCGGTCGCTGCCCTCCAGGCCGCCCGCGTCGTCGGCCGGGTCGTGCGGCCGACCGGGCTCGTGGTTGCGATCGTCGGCCCCGACGGCACCGGCAAGTCGACGCTCGCGCGCGCGCTGCCCCAGGCAGTCGACAAGCCCTTCCGGCGGACGGCGCACGTCCACTTCCGGCCGGGCGTGCTGCCGCGGCCGGGAGCGGTTGCCGGACGTCCCGCGCGCGATGCGACGCGACCGCAAGCGGTTCCGCTGCACGGGCCGATGATGTCGGTCGGGCTGCTCGTCTACTTCTGGCTCGACTTCGTCGTCGGGTCGTGGCTCCGGCTCAAGCCGCTGCGCGTGCGGAGCGGCCTCGTCGTCGTCGAGCGCGGCTGGTGGGATCTCCTCGTCGACCCGAAGCGCTACCGGCTCGCCGTGCCGGAGCCGCTCATCCGGTTCCTCGGCGCGCTCGTCCCGCGCGCCGATCTGATCCTCGTCCTCGGCGCTGACCCGGACGTCGTGCTCGCGCGGAAGGCCGAGCTCCCGCGCGCCGAGCTCGTGCGGCAACTCGAGGTATGGCGGGAGCTCGCGCCGCCGCGCACGCCGACGGTGCGGCTGAACGCCGAGGTCGGCGAGACGGAGCTGATCGCGCTCGCACGAGACGTCGTCGTCGACGCGCTCGAGCGGCGGACGGCGTCGCGCCTCGCCGGGGGCTGGGTCGGCGGCGGCGGCGGCACCGGCTCGCGGCTCTTCGTCCCGCGGCGCCCGCGCCGGGCCGCGCGCCACGGCCTCGCCGTCTACAACCCGCACACGCCGCGTGCCCGGGTCGCGTGGAGGGCCGCGCGGGCGCTCGCCGCGACCGGTGCGATCCGCCTCCTGCCGCGCGGCGACGCTCCGCCCGCGTGGGTGCGCGAGGCGCTTGCGCCGTACGTCCCGCCCGGCGGCACGCACGCGGTCGCCCGCTCGATCCACCCCGGCCGGTACACGGCGCTCGTCCTCGACCGCGCAGGCGACCCGAGCGCATTCGTGAAGCTCGCGAGCGATGACCGCGGCGCGGGCGAGCTCGAGCGGGAGCGGGCCGCGCTCGACGTCGTCGCCGGGACCCTGCCGGCCCCGCTCGCTGCGCCGCGCGTGCTCGACCACGGGCCCGGCCTGCTCGTGCTCGCGCCGATCCGCTGGCACTACCGTCGGGGCGGGGTGGAGATCCCGCCCGAAGTCGCGCGCGCGCTCGGGCAGTTCTTCCGGGCGGGCACGACCGACGGGCCCGCGGGCCTCCGGGGCAACGCCCACGGCGACTACGCGCCGTGGAATCTCCTCCACACCGACGGCGGCTGGCTCCTCGTCGACTGGGAGGCCTACCGCGACGACGCCCCCGCCTTCTACGACCTCTTCCACCACGCGGTGCAGACGTACGCGGCGCTCGGCCGTCCGCGGCTCGCCGAGATCGCGCACGGCCTCGACGGCGACGGCCCGCTCGCGGCCGCGATCCACGCGTACGCCGACGGCGCCGGGCTCGACCCGGCGGAGGCCCGCGAGTACTTCAGGGTCTACCTCCGTGCCGGCCAGGAGGACGCCCGCCTGATGCGGCTCGTCGGGCCGCCGGGGATCGAGGTCCGGAAGCGCCTCCTCGAGGCGTGGGATGCGGCGTGACCGGGCTCAGGATCCTGGCGTTCGCGTACGCGTGCGAGTCCGACAAGGGCTCGGAGCCCGGGGCCGGGTGGGCGTGGGCGCGGAGCCTCGCCAGCATCGGCGAGACGTGGGTGATCACGCGGGAGAACAACCGCCCGTCGATCGAGGCCGGGCTTGCGTCGATCCCGGAGGCCGACCGGCTCCGCTTCGTCTACGTCGACCTGCCACCGTGGGCGCGCTTCTGGAAGAAGGGCCAGCGCGGGGTGCGGCTCTACTACCTCCTCTGGCAGGCGCGCGCGACGCTCGCTGCGCGCGAGCTGGGCCGCACGGTCGAGTTCGACCTCGTGTGGCACCTGACGATGGCGAACGTCTGGCTCGGCTCGCTCGCGCCGCTCGCCGGATGCCCCTTCGTGTACGGCCCCGTCGGCGGCGGGGTCGGCGCTCCGTGGCGATACCTCAACCGCGACTCCGGCCTCCGCGGCATCCGCGTCGAGGTGATGCGCGCGGCGGTGCGCGGCGCCGCCCGGTACGTGAACCCGGTAGCGCGCATCGCGTGGTCGCGGGCAGCGCTGATCCTCGTGCAGAACCCCGAGACGCTCGAGTGGCTGCCGGCGCGCCACCGGCGCAAGGCCGTCATCTTCCCGAACCCGATCCTCGAGCCCCGCCCGGCCGTGCCGCCGGCGCGCGTCGATGGGCGGCCGACGGCGATCTTCGCCGGGCGGCTCATCTTCCTGAAGGGCATCGAGCTCGCGATCCGCGCGGTCGCGATGACGGACGACTGGCACCTTGTCATCTACGGCTCCGGCAACGACGAGGGGCGGCTCCGCAAGCTCGTCGCGCGCCTCGGGGCCGACGAGCGGGTGCACTTCGCCGGCTGGGTGGAGCGTGACGAGCTCATCGGGCGGATGGGCGCGGAAGGCGACGTCTTCCTCTTCCCGAGCCTTCACGACGAAGCGCCCTGGTCGGTCGCCGAGGCGCTCTCGTGCGGGCTGCCGGTCGCCTGCGTCGACCGCGGCGGCCCCCCGGTGATCTCGGGCGAGGCGGGGATGGTCGTCCCGTCGACCGACGCGACGACGACCGTCCGCGACCTCGCCGAGGGGCTCGCCTCGCGCCGCTTCCCGTCGCGGGAGGACGCGTTGGGGCGCGCGGCCGAGTTCACGCGCGACGTCCACCTCGAGCGCCTGCTCGAGATCCTCGCTGCCAGCGACGAGCTCGGGATCGCCGCCGCTCTCGAGCGGGAGGCGGTTCGATGACGGCCGTCGTCGGGCGGACGGGCGGCGTCGCCGCCGCGCTCGCCGCGCTCATCGTCGCGCTGGTGGCCGGAGCGACGGTGGCGCGGGGGGGCGAGAAGGGCATGCTGCTCGTCGGCGCCGGGGCCGCGCTCGTGATCCTCCTCGTCACGCCGCTTGTCACCATGCCGAGGATCGCGCGCACGTACCTCGCGATCGAGGCGCCGGTGATCCTGCTCCTCGTCAGCACACTCGTTTTCCGCGTGCGCGACACGACGGCGCTCGCGCAGAACCCTCTCGACGCCGCTGCCGCGTACCGGGTGCTGTGCGTGACGGCGGCCCTCGTCCTCGCGTGGATCGCGCTCCTCCAGCCGGCGCGCGCGCAGCGCGCGAGGGCCCCGTTCGAGTTCAAGCTCTACGTCCTCTATGTCGGCGTCGTATTCCTCGGCACCGTCGTCTCGGTCGACCCGCAGCTGACCGCGTACCGCGGCTTCGAGCTCCTCACCGGCGTCGCCGCTGTCGCGGGCGCGTGGCACACCGCGGGGCCGGAGGCGATCGCGCGGATCGAGCGGCTCCTGTACGGGTTCGTCGTCACCCTGGTGGCGCTCGTCTGGATCGGCGTTGCGCTCTTCCCCGGGCGCGCCGTCCTCCCGTCGCACCCGATCCCGATCACGATCGTGGGGGTCTACCCGCAGGTCGCGGCCAACGGCGTGGGCGACCTCGGCGCGATCCTGCTCCTGTGGACGCTCGGCCGGCTCGTCTCGCGCCGCAACGACATCAGGCGGCGCACCGCGTACTTCCTCATCGCGGTCGGCGCGGTGACGCTCGTCGGGGGGCAGTATCGCACGGGCTACGTCGGCGTCGTGCTGACGCTCCTCGTCCTTGCGCTCGCGCGCGGGCGGCTCGCCCTCGCGGTCCTCGCCCTCGTCGGGGCGATCGTCGTCGGCTGGTTCAGCTTCCACACGGTCATCCACCAGGTTCAGCCCTACGCGCTGCGCGGCGAGAGCACGGGCCAGGCGAAGACGCTGTCCGGCCGGCTCACGTACTGGCGCGCGGCGATTCCGGTGTGGCGGGAGTCGCCGGCGATCGGCCGCGGCCTCGGGACGGCGAGCCGTTTCCAGGTGCTGGCGCCGCTCGGGCAGGGGACGACGTCGACGGTCCACGGCACGTGGATCGAGGTGCTCGTCGGGACCGGCATCGTCGGCGTCGTCCTCCTCGCCGTCTTCCTGCTCCGGCTCTGGTGGCTCGCGCTCTGGGACCTCCTGAGCCCGCGGGGCCGCGTCTGGCCGTCGCTCGTGGTCACGTTCCTGATCGTGCACAGCCTCACCGGCTCGACCTTCGAGCTCTTCGGCTACTACACCCTGCTGCTCCTCGCCCTCGCCTTCAGCCTCAACACCGGCCTCGCCGCAGGCTCGCCAGCGGCGGCGTCGGCGGCGCCCGCCGCCGCGGCGCGCCGGGCCCGCCCGCTGAGGACGCTGCGGCAGCCTGTGCGCGCGGTCCGGCGACTCCGGCTCGGGACGCGCCGGGCCTACGGCTGGGGCCTCGCCGACTCCGCGTTCGCCTCGGCGGCGAACCTCGCGCTGTCGCTCCTCGCCGGGCGTATCCTCGGGCCGCACGGCCTCGGGATCCTCGTCGTCGGCTTCTCGCTCTACCTGCTGATGGTGAGCGTGCAGCGCTCGCTCGTCTCCACGCCGCTCGTCTCCGGCTCGACGAGGCTCGAGGACGACGAGCGCAAGCACGCGACGCGCTCGGCGCTCGCGGTGCTGATCGCGACGGGCGTCGTCGTCACGGCCGGCGTCCTCTGCGTCGGCGTCGCGATCGGCGGCGCGATCGGGAGGGGCCTGCTCGTCTTCGCGCCGTGGCTGGTCCCGTCGATCCTCCAGGACTTCTGGCGCGCGATCCTCTTCCGCGACGGCCGTCCCGCCGCCGCCGCCGCGAACACGAGCCTGCGGCTCGTCGGGATGGCGGTGACGGCGCCGCTCGCCGTGCTCGCGAGGACCGAGTTCGCGATCGCGGCCTCGTGGGGCGCCGGGTTCGCGCTCGCGGCGGGCGTCGGGTTCGCGCAGACGCGTGTCGTCCCGGTGCGCCTCGCCGCGGCGTTCCGGTGGTGGCGCGCGCAGGCGTGGCCGTTCGGGAAGTGGCTCGTCGCGCAGGAGGGCGTCTTCAACGTGATGAGCTACGCGATCACGTTCGCGCTGATCGGCATCCTCGGCGCCGCCGCGCTCGGCGGCCTGCGCGCCGCGGAGACGGTGTTCGCGCCGTTCTCGCTCCTCGCGCCCGCGATCGCGCTGCCGGGCCTGCCGGCGGTCGCGCGCGCGCTCGGGCGCGACGTCGGCGCGGCGCGGCAGCTGGCGCTCCGGCTGAGCCTCGCGGCGGTCGTGCTCACGGTCCTCTACTTCGGGACGATGCTCCTCGTCGGCAGGCCGCTGCTCGAGGCGCTCTACGGCGCGGACTTCGGCCCTTACGCCGACCTCGTCGTGCCGATCGGGACGTGGCAGGTGGTGACCGCGGCCGCGATCGGGTTCACGCTCTTCCTCAGCGCGGCGCAGCGCGGGCGCGCGATCCTCGTCGCCGGGCTCGTCGGCTCAGTCGGACAGTTCGTGCTGATGACGCTCCTCGCCTGGACAAACGGGCTCCGAGGCGCGGCCTGGGGCCTTGCCGCCGGCACGGCCGCCGGCTCGGCGACCGCAGTCGCGCTCGTCCAGCTGTCGCGCCGCGGGGCGGCGTGACGCGGACGCTCAGGACGACGCGAGCGCCTCGGCGTACGCGTCGAGGTGTACGCGCGCGATCCTCGGCCACGAGAGGAACTCCGCGACCGCCGGCCGCGCCGCCTCCGCCGCCTCGCGCAGCCGCGGGAGGTCGCCGGCAAACGCGACGAGCGCGCGCCCGAGGTCGTCGGCTCTCGCGTCGACGAGGCGGACGTGCGGCAGCGAGGCGATCTCGTCGAAGCTACCCGCGCCGACCTCGCGCGTCATGATCACCGGCTTCCCGGCCAGGAGCGCCTCGGCGACCGCGAGCGAGAAGCCCTCGTGCCGCGAGGACTGGACGTAGACGTCGGCCGCCGCGAGGAGCTCCGCGACCTCGTTCCCGTCGACCCGGCCGCGGAAGCGGACGCGGTCGTCGAGGCCGAGCTCGCGGGTTTGGCGCTCGAGCTCGGCCCGGCCGCCGTTCCAGTCCGGGCCGACCAGCACGAGCGTCCCGAGCCGCGACGTCGCTGCGGCCGCGACGGAGAACGCGGTCAGGAGGAGGTCGAGGCCCTTCGTGAAGACGTCGAGGCGCCCGATGGTGATCACCACGACGAGGCCGTCTGCGCTGCCGCCGCCCGGCGACGACGTGGGCTCCGCGAACAGTGGGCTCGGCCCGTGGGGCACGCAGTAGACCCTCGCCCCCGGGACGAGCTTCCGCGCGTGCTCGGCCTCATGTGGGCTCACCGCGTGGACTGCGTGCATCCGCCGGTAGAGCAGCGGGCGCGCCGCGGCGACGTAAACCCGCTTCGGCCGCCGGCGCCCCTTCGCCAACACGACCGGGTTGAACGCGCCGTGGGGGCTGAGGATGGCCGGCGACGAGGAGAACAGCCTCGGCGCCCACAGGTTGTCGGGGTTGAATTCCGCGTGGACGTGGACGACGTCCGGACGGAGGCTTCTCAGCCGCGCGCGCGTCGCGCGGTCGATCCCGCGGAGGAGGAACCCGCCGCGGGCCGCCGTCCACGCCGGCCGCCACGGGACGACGAGCTCGCTCGCCCGACCGAATGAGCCGTAGAGCGGCCGCGCGCCTGCCTCCGCGGCCACGATCAGCGGGTCCGCTCCGGCCTCCGCCTGTGCCTCGGCCAGGCCCGCGACCGCGGCCGCAACCGCGCCCCCGCCGAGGAAGTTCGGGTACCAGTGGACGATGCGGAGGGCCGGCCGGGAGCGCGGCGGGCCGGCGCTCATCGCTGCGCGCGCCGCCGCGCGAGCTCCCGGCCCGTCTGCACGACGAACTCGGTGTTCGTGCGCAGGTACCGCCCCGCGAGTCGCTGCGGCTCGAGGCGGAGCCGGTAAAGCCATTCGAGGCCGGCCGCCCGCATCCAATGCGGCGCGCGCGGCGTCGTCCCGGCGTGGAAGTCGAACGCTGCGCCGACGCCGACGAAGAGCGACGACACGGCCTGCGGCGCGAGCTCCTGCATCCAGAGCTCTTGCTTGGGGGCGCCGAGCCCCACCCAGACGAGATGCGGCCGCGCGGCGCCGACCGCGCTCAGGACGTCGTTGCGGATCGACGGCGTCAGCGGTGCGTACGGCGGCGAGAGGACGCCGGCGATCGTCGCCCCGGGAAACGCCTCCGCAAGCTGCCGCTCCAGACGTGCGAGCACCGCCGTGGTCGAGCCGAGGAGGAAGTGGCGGAGCCGCGACGCCTGCCCGAGCTCGAGTACCCTGGCCATCACATCCGGACCGCCAACGCGCTCGGCGCCCGCGTGCCCGAGGCGGCGCTGGAGCCACGCGACGGGCGCGCCGTCCGGGAGCCGCAGCCACGCGTCCGCGAGCGCGCCTCGCAGCCGGCCGTCGTGCCTGGCCGTCGTCAGGACGTGGACGTTGCAGAGACAGACGTACCCGCCGCCGCCGCCGAGGGCGTGGTCGGCGATCAGCCGCGCCGCGCCGTCGAGCGTGCCCGCGAAGCAGTCCTCGGCAAGCTCGGTGAACTCGGGACGCCGCGACAAGGGAGGCTCATCCAGGGCTGCGAGGCGCCGACGTCGGTCAGGCCGTCGGCCGGCCGGGAGGGGACGTAGGCCGCGAGGTGGTCGACGTCACGCGTTCTCGGGCGCGCCCAGGACGACCACGCCGAGCAGGGGTGCGGAGAACGATGCGAGCGAGCGCTCGACCGCGGTGAGCGTCTCACGGCGGAGGCCGTTGAGCGTCGTCACGAGAATGAGCCCGTCGACGCTCGCGCTGAGCGCGGTCGGGTCGCTCACCGCGAGGATCGGCGGCGCCTCGACGAGGACGACGTCCGCGCCCGTCGACAGCTCGCCGAGGACGCCGCGCGACCGCGCTCGAGCCGACGAACTCCGCCGGGCTCGGCGGGTTCAGGGTCCCGAGCGGCACTATCCGCAGCGTGCCCGTGAGCGTCTCGAGCTGCGCCGCGCCGCCGCCGTTCGGCGAGTCGCCGTTCGCCACGGGCACCGCGATCAGCGCCTCGGTCAGCCTCGCCTCGTTCAGCGCGACGTCCGTGATGCCCGCGCCGCCGTTGACGCCGAACATGCCCGCCACCGACGGGCTGCGGACGTCGAGGTCGCAGAGGACGACGTTGCGGCCGGACCGCGCGAGCGCGACAGCGAGGTTGCCGGCGACCGCGGGCTTCCCGTCCACCGGCCCGAAGGTCGAGAACATGATCGACCGCATGCCGGACTCGAGCCGCGCGTAGTCGAAGCTCGCGCGGAGCATCCGGATGGCCTCGGCGTCCTTGCTCGACGGGCGCCGCCAGCATCGTCAGCTGCTTGCCCCCTCCGGAGGCGCGGGCGCCGGCGGGGAGGTACCCGAGCACGGGCCGGCGCAGCCGCGCCTCGACCTCGTCCCCGGAGCGGACCTTCGTGTCGAGCGCCTCGGCGAAGAACGCGGCGCCGATCGCGAGGAGGATGCCGAGCCCGATTCCGAGCGCCGCGTTCCGGCTCGGATGCGGCGATACCTGCGTCGCGTCGCTCGCCGGCTGCACGACCACGGCGCCGAGGTCCGGCAGCACCTCCGCGGCGGCGAGCTGCTCGTCCCGCGCGGCCAGCGAGCGGTACAGCGCCGTGCCGACCCCTCCCGTCGCTTTCAGGTTCTGCATCTGACGCTGGAGATCGCGTCTCGCGCCGGCGATGGCAGCACTCTCGACCTCGGTCCGGTACTGCGTGTAGGCCTGTGCGTACGCCGTCGCGAGGCGAACGGCCTTGGCCGGGTTCGAGTCTCGGACGGAGAACGTGAGGATGTCGGCGTTGCTGTCCGAGGTGACGTTCGACCTGCCGAGGAAGCTCGAGGCCGTCTCGCCCGAGAGCCTCTGAGTCCGGACCACGCGGCGCGCCACCGCCGGCAGCCGCGCGATCCGCTGCTGCGTCGCAGCTGCGCGTGCGGGGTCGGTCGACTGGCCGATCCCTGGCGCGACGGAGGAGGCGCTCGGACCGCCGATCACGACGTCGGCGGACGCGTCGTACCGGGGCGACTGGCTCTTGGTGATCAGGAAGGCGCAGATCGGCGTCGCGATCAGGATGATCGCGACGAGCAGCCAGCGGCGCCGCAGAACGCCGAGATAGCCGCGGAGCGGCGACTCCGCGTCGGCAGCACCATCGTCTCCGCGCGCAGGATATGAGTTCGACGACACCAAATTTGTGGGTTTCCCAACGTGGGGGTTTCGCGGACTCTTCCAGGAGCTACGTACGGGCGTTGTCCTGATCGTCGACCCCCGCTCGGGCCAGGATAGCCGGAGTGGCGCGGCGGCTGCGCCATCAGCGGCCGCGGGGAGGCGCCGTCCACGGCGCCACGACGCCGGCGAGAACGGCGCCGGCGCCCAGGGCGTCCGAGAGGTCGAGGCCGTGGCCGGGCGAGAACGTCGCCAGCACGACGTCCCACCGCGTCGTGCTCGTGAGCAGGACCGTGCCGGTGACCACGGCGATGGCTCCGAGGAGGCGTTGCACGCGGAACAGGCTACGCTGCACCTACGAGGAGGAGCGCCGGCCGGACGGCGAATCATGCTAAGTCGGATGGGAATCGCCTGGTACTTCTGGCTCCTTGCGACGCTGGCGGCCTGGACGGTTCTGTCCTTCGTTGTCGGCCTCCTGATCGGGCCGCTCCTCGGATCGACATCGCGACACGACGCCGCCATCGGCACGGCGGGACGCCCGCCCGGTGCGCCGTCGCGGCGACCGCGGATCGTGCCGCGAGCCGCGGCACGATGACGACAACCTTTGGCCGAGCGGTGAACCGACGTTACAATGTCCGGCCAGTAGCACCTGTTCGCGAATCCTCGCGCTTCAGCCTCAGCAGCGAGAGCAGCAAAGGGGGGAGTATGTCGCAGTTGCCGTTCAAGGGGGTCGGGCGGTACCGGAGTCGTGGGATCGCGTTTCGCATGGCCTGCGTTGCGGCGGTCGCAGCGGCCGCCGCGGTGTCGTCGGGAGGAGCCGGCGCCGTGACCGTCGCGAGCTGCGTCACTGTCGCGCCGTCACAGAGCATCCAGACCGCGGTCGACCGGCACGCGCCGGGGACGCAGTTCTGCCTGTCGGCCGGCATCCATCGGTTGACGACCGCGGTCGTCCCGAAGCCGCACGACGCCTTCATCGGCCGCCACGGCGCGGTGGTCAGCGGCGCGCAGGACATCGGACGCCTCTTCGTACCGTCCGGGAAGCACTGGGTCGCGTCGGGGCAGAACCAGCACAACCCGGTCGCGCCCGGCGTGTGCAACCCCGGGTTTCCCGCTGTGCAACGCCGCCGACGACGTTTACCTCGACAACAAGCCGCTGCGCCCGGTCCGGGGGCTGAGCCAGCTCGCGCCGGGCCGCGTCTACTTCGACCACGCGGCGAAGAAGATCTACATCGCCGACAACCCGAAGGGCCACCTTGTCGAGGCGGCGGTCGCCACCCGCGCGTTCCGGGGTTACCAGACGGACGCGACCGACGTGACCATCCGGGGGCTCGTGATCGAGAAGTTCGCGAACGAGGCCGGCGTCGGCGCGATCAACGCGAACAGCGGCTGGGTGATCGAGAACAACGAGGTGCGGCTCAACCACGGGATCGGCGTCCAGGGCGGCGTGATCATCCGCGACAACAACATCCACGACAACGGCGAGCTCGGGATGAGCATCTACGGCGGGAACCACGTGCTCGTCCAGGGGAACACGCTCGCGTACAACAACTACGCCGGCTACGGCACCTCCTGGGAGGCCGGCGGCGGGAAGTTCATCCGCACGTCGCACCTCACCGTCCGCGACAACTATGTCCACGACAACCGCGGCGTCGGGATCGGCAGCGACAGCGACAACATCTTCACGGTCTATGAGGGCAACCGGATCGAGAAGAACAGCGGCGCGGGGCTCGTCGTCGAAACGAGCTTCAATACGCTTATCAGGCACAACGTGATCGGCGGGAACGGCTTCGCCTTCACCGGCGGGCTCACGGGCGCCGGGATCTACCTCAACACGTCGCAGAACGTCGAGATCGTCGACAACACCGTGTTCAAGAACCTGCAGGGGATCGGGATCTTTTCCGCCGATCGCGGCTCCGGCCCGCACGGCCACTACGTCACGAAGAACGATTACGTCCACGACAACGCGATCACCCTGTTGGCGAAGAGCGCTACGGGTATCACGAGCGACTACCAGGCGGACTTCAAGAGCAACAACAACCGCTTCCAGGACAACCACTACACGCTCTGCGGGCCGGCCTACTTCGCCGTCTGGAACGGGAAGAACGGCTACAGGTACGGCGACGCCAAGGCGTGGTTGGCCTTGGGCTTCGACACGAAGAGCACGTTCAAGAACGGCTGCTGACCGGATCGGCGCCGGCCGAGGGCAGCCTGCCCTGCGGCCGGCAGCGGTTTGCTGGCTGAGCCTCGCGGCCCTGTGACCTCGGAGGCCGCGAGGCGTCTCGCGCCGCAGACGCGGCGGGTTGTGGTTTCGTCAACCGGGCTTGCTGCTGAAATTCACCGGATCCGGGTTAAGTGCGGACGTCCGAAGAGTGTGTGCGGAAGCAGTCGAGAATGAGGTCGAACACCTGGATCCCTGAGGGGAGCATGATGGGGTCGGCGTTTTCGGAGGCATCGGCGGTGTTCGAGTAGGTCGGGCCAACGAGCGTGTTGCCCCACATGCCGCCGTCGCCCAGGAGATCGACCGCGATCCACGGGAGTCTGCCCGCCGTGAGAGCCGACGTGACGAACGCCGTTGACGATGTTCGAGCGTCCGGAGGTGCCGCCTTCTTCCCGGCGCAGGCGGATGCCGACGCCGTTATCGAAGCCCTCGATGTTGAAACCGCTGAAGTTCGCCATCCGCCCTGCCCAATCGATTGCGTAAGAGCCGTCGCCGTCGAATTTCACCCCAGGCCCGACTTTCATCTCCGAGGCGTTCGGGCCTCCCCAGAGGCCAGGCTGACCCGGGCCGCAGGAGATGTTTCCGGTGGCGAGGTTGAAGCCGCCGCCGATACAGTAGACCGCGCCTTCATGGCAGTTCACCGCGTAGAGCGCGCCGATCACAGCGTGGGCGTTGTCGTTGGTCGAGCGGGTGACAATTCCCCGCTTGAGCGAAGTCGAGCCGCCGTTCGAGCCGAAGCCGAGGCCAGATGCCGGCCCGCCCCAGTTGTTCGTGGAATCGATATCGATGCCGTAGCCGACGCCATCCTCCCAGGCGAGCATGTTCCAGTAGCCCGTCCAGGTGAGGCCACGCTGGTTCGTGCCGCCCGGCTGGTCGACAAGGAACATCGGCTCGTCCTCCGCACCCGTCCAGACGAAATAGATGCCGGTGTCTCCCATCGACTCGTTGAAAGTCGGGCCGCAGTCGAAATTCAGGACGACCCCCGGGGTATCGATGAAAGGAACCGTCTCGTTCAGGAAATAGGCGGTGCCGTCGGCCGGGCCGAAGTCGATCTTCCTGCTCCCCCCTCTGGTGGACTTGCTGCGTAGATCCTCACCCAGTCGCCGGAAAGCGTCTGAATTCTGCGCCTCATCGCCAGGCCGCAAGGAGCGGACACCTCCGTACTCGGTCATGAAATCGATGACTCTGCTTTCTCCGACTGTCTGAGCAACAGCAGCTTGCCTCGACCCAAACAGGCCGACGGCCGAAGCGCCGAGTCCCGCCACCGCACCACGCCGGAGCAACCCCCGCCGATTGACGACTGTAGTCATTTCGCTCCCTCCCCTTCACGTGCTTCTTCTGCGCCCGGCCGCTGCGAGCCTTGTCGGATTCGTACCCTCAGCAGCAGGTGGCTTTCAGCCTGAGGGGGCGTTCAGGGCGGGTGCATCCCGCCCTGAACCGACGATACTACCGCAGCAGAAAGCCAGTGAAAAGAGCGTGAGATCTGTTCTAGCGGTTGGCCGGAACCGCCAGGAGAGTCCGCGAGTACGTGTTTGCGTCGAAGAGATCGTCGATCGCGTAGGTGCCGGCTGGCGCGACCGCCTCCCGCCCGCCTCCGGGCAGCACCGACACGACGTATCCGGCTTCCCGCAGGGCCTCGATCACGCGCGTGCCGTCGTAGCCGAAGCGCTCCGCGACAACCGACGGGTGGTACAGCTTGCAGAGCAGCGCGCCGATACGGTGCTCGCGGAGCAGTTCGCCGGCGCCCTGGAGAATGGCGTACTCGTTGCCGGCCGCGTCGAGCTTCACGAGGTCGATCGCGCTCAGGTTGTGCTCGCGGGCGAACGTTTCGAGCCGTAGCGAGCGCACCGCCACCTCACCGTGCGCAGCGACCATGCCGCCCATCGAGCGGGGATTCGCCGTAAACTGCGTCGCTCCGTCGTGGTCGCTCGCCGCGGCCGGGATGAGGACGATGTTCGTCAGCCCGTTGGCGGACGCGTTCGTGTGAAGCGGCGTCAAGCATGCGGACTGCGGCTCGATCGCGTACACACGCCCTGTCGGGCCGACGACCTGCGCCGCGATCAGGCTGTAGACGCCGATGTGCGCGCCGACGTCGACGAAGACGCCTCCGGGCGCCAGCCGCGCCACCAACTCGGCGGCGAGAGCCGGCTCAGGCGGCACCCTGTCGTAGAAGACGGGGGCGGCGCTACCGCTGCGCGGGAGACTGATCGAGAGATCGCCCCACCACCCGGACACGACCATCGGGTTCGAGCTGACCGTCCAGTGCAACCGCCACGTGAGCCGGCGCGCGATCGGGCGCACAGGCGACCGGCGGACATCGGCGTCGCGGAGGAGCCTCTCCAGACGGGCAAGCGGGCTCGCGCGGCCGCCCCGAAACTCGCGGCCCTCCGCGGCATCGCGCCCCACGCGAGACGGCGACGCCGACCGCCCGCCCCCGCGCACTCCCCTCACGGGTCTGCGCATCACGACCCGCCGAACGGTCGTGAGTCGAAGCCGCAGAACTCGCCTGCTCGATCGCGAACGCCGCGCCTGGTGCCGACACGATCATCTGCCGGCGGACGCACGAAAACGCCACCGCATATCACCCACCGACAGCCGCACGCCGGGTCCAATTTCTACTACCACCCTTCCGGGTCTTTCGTCGCAGTCCTGCAATCGTTCCACCGTCAGCCGTGAAAGTCAAGCGGCTCGAGCGGCGTGCGCCTCCATCTCAACCCATGGGAACATCAGGACCGCCTCTTTTCAGCTCCGTCGGCGTTCCGAATGCGGATAATCCCGTCATGCCTTCCGCGACGGACCGCGACCCGCGTAACGACGAGACCGGCAGGCGCTCGCAGGCGCTCGTGCCCCGGCCGGCGTTCCGTCCCGCGCGCGCCGGTCCGCGCAGACATTCGCGTCTGGGTGCCGCGGCGCGGTGTCCTCCCGCCAACGTCGCTTCGCGACGCCGCGCTCTTGCTCCCGATGCTGCTCGTGATCGTCCTTGCGAACATCGTCTTGTTCGTGCTGCTCGCGGTCATGCTCGTCGCCGCCCTCGTCTTCTTGGTACTCGCTGCGCTCGGCCTCAGCATCCACCGCGCGCGAATCCGGCGAAGCTGACTCCCTATGAGGGTCAGTGAACGCCTGAGCCGCGGTGCCGTCGGCGCACGGCCGTGTCGAATGCGAGCCCGCTCGAACCTTCGCCGCGCCCCACGGTCACGCGCCGCGAGACCCATCGCACATAGGTGCCGTCGACGGTCCGCGCGAGCGCCGGCACACGCCGAACCAGCACTCCCTCGCGCGGCACCTCTTCGTCGGCGAGCACGAGGGTACTGCCGGGCCGCAAGAGCACGCCGAGCGGCAGCACCGGGTTTCCGTCCTTCACCATCGCGCCCTTGCGCAGCGCGATCGTCGCGTACCCCGTCGAGACCGGGAGGAACGGGATCCACCACGACGGCACCTCGTTCTCGAGCTGGTAGTCCATGTCGGCGCCGACGTCGGTGCCCGCGTGGAACGGCGCCGGACGAGGCTCGTCGCCGCGCGTGCGCGGAACGCCGCTCGGCCCCTCGACGCGGCGCTCGACCGCCCAGGCCATGTTCGCCGTTTCGTCCCGGAGATACAGAACCTCTTCGAGCGGGTCGCCCTCGAGGACGTTCGGAGCCGCCGGCGGCACGAAGAGGCCGCTCTGCGTCTCGCCGCCGCCCACGTCTGAGAGCTCGAACAGGCGGAAACGCCCCGAGCGCGACGTGTCGTCGGCCGGCGAGATCGTGGCCTGCTCGCCGAACGTGTTCGTCACCGCCACGGCGGTGACAGTCGTGAACGACCCGTAGTCGACGTCGAGCGGAACGGCGAGCCAGTCGTTGCCGTAGACGAGCGCGAACTCGACGAGCGCCATCCGGCCGACGTCGTGGGGTTGCGCCTGCAGCGCGCCGAGGTTGATCTGGCCGTCCTCGAACTGCCAGTAGCGATCCGCGGGCATGGACGCGAACCGCAAGGGGCTCGAGAGCAGCACCGCCGAGCGCGACGCGGGCGGCGTCTGCCGCCGCGCGAGCGGTGCCGCCCCTGGATCCCGGTCGAAGTCGTACCAGTCGACGCGACCGCCGCCGAACGCCGGCGCGCGGAGCGTCAGCTGGCCCGCCGCGCCCGAGACCCCGAGACTGAAGCGGTACTCGAGCCGTTCGTCGATCCAGCAGTCCTGCGCCGGGTCGGGCTCCGGCGCGATCCCGCCGCGGTACCAGTCGTACCACCCCTGGAGAACCGTGAGCAGCGCCTCCGGCCGGTGGAAGCCGTGGAACCACGAGGGCGCAACCGGCGGCGTTGCGGCGAGGCCGGCGCCGATGTGCACGGCGGCCGCCTCGCCGTCCGGCACGCGGCCCGCCGTGACGGCGAGCAGGGGCGCAACTTCGCGGTCGTACGGGTCGTCCCAGGGGCTCGCGAGCGGGCACGCGTCGAGGAGCTCCTGGACCATTCGCTCCGGAACGGCTGCCTCGCGCAGCTCCGAGACGAGCTGCGCGCCCGCCTCCGCGCGCTGACGCAGCCCGGCGCCGCGCAGCGGCATCGACTCCCCTTCGACGTGCGGCTCGAGCAGGTCCCCACCTGTCCACGCGCGCACCGCCCGGCTCGCGCCGGGATCGCCCGGTTGCATAGCCACGACGTCGCTCGTGGTGGTGGTGACCGAGACGCTGACGGGACTGCCTGCATCCGCACCCTCCAGCTCCCCGAGCTGCCACTGCCGTGCGAGCAGCCAGAGCGGGTCGTGGACGCGCGCCTCGAGGCCGGGCGTCGGGTCTCCCGACACCGACTGTGGCTCGAGCCGCGTCCAGCCGGGCGGCTCGGCGAGGAAGGCGATCTGGATCGCCGGCTGCACCTCCTCGATGCGGATCCCGTCGGGAATGCTCACGTCGTGCTCCTTGACGAACGGGAGCATCGCCTCGGCCTTGCCGAGCACCGTTGCGAGCAGCTGGATGTCCAGCGTCTTCTCGCCCTGGAGCGACCAGCTCTGCTCGTACAGCGCCGGCAGGACGCGGCCCGCCCAGAGCGCGCGCTCGAGCGTGACGGTTCGCAGCTTCGCGAGCTCGAGCGTCTCACGAAGGACGTCTGCAACCGCATCGGAGGTCCAACTCGCTCCGTCGGGAGAGACCGCGAGCAGGAGCGCTTGCGGCGCCCGCGCATCCGGCGTCGCGGTGTTCACCGCAACACCGGCAGTGACGACGGGCTCTCTCACCGTGCCGCCGTTGCCGTCGGACCGCTCGACTCGCTGCGGCACGACCTCGACCCATTCGTCCACGAGCAGCCCCGCGACGGGATCGTCGGGGGAGAGGTCGGAGGGGCCGTCGACGATCACGTTCGCCACGGGGACGTCGGGCGAGGGCTCCGTCTGGTCGAAGGGAAGCGCGAGCCAGCGCCTCGTCCCGGGCGTGTCCGGACGGGGCGAGCTGTGCGATGCGCAATCTGCGCCAGCCGCCGAGCGCGTCGCCGAACAACAACGCCTGAACGTACGGCGCGAGCCCTGCCCGCACACTGGCGACGTCGCGAAGGAAGCGGCGGATCTTCGACTGGCCCGGCCGGAGGCGGCCGAGCCGTGCCCCGAAGAGGTCGGCCGCGCCGGGCGAGACGACAGGAAGCGCCCAGAACGCGTCGCCGAAGACGTCCTTTCCCGCCTGGATGCCGGCGGCCGCGGTGAACGGCGCCGTGGCGAGCGTGACGGCGGCCGCGGCCTGGCGCCGTTTCCCCTCTGCGAGCAGAGCGTCCACGGCGACCTTGTCGACCGCGCGCAAGCGTGGGATCGCGACGCCGAATGCGCCGAGTCGCGCGACCGCCGCGGCGACGGCCTTCGGCCGCGCCGGAGTCGCGGCGAGCGCGCCCTCGAGCGCCGCGACGGCGTCGCCCAGCGCGGTGTTGGCCTCGGTGACGCGCGTCTCGAGGTCGGCGACGTCCGCGTCGAGGATCTGCCGCTCCGCCTGCTCGCCGGGGCGCGCAAACGTGAGCGGGAGCGCCGGCTGCGCCTTCGCCAGGATGCGCTGGAGCGCGGCGGCGTAGACGGCGACCTCGCCGAACGCACGCAACCCGTCCGGCCACGTGGGATCCCGCCGCTGGACGAGCCGCCCGCGTCGCAGATTGGGGATCGCGCGCCTGACTCGCCGCACGAGCACGGGCCGGACGGCGGCGTCGTAGACGACGTCGATCGCGGCGAGGTGCGCAGCGTCGAGTGTCGTGCGCGCACCGTTGGGCGCGATCTGCACGACGATCGCGTCCGCCGGTCCGAGCATCTCCTCCGCCCAGCGCGCCAGGCGCGGCTCGGCTTGCGCGCGCGGCGTGGTCGTCGACCACCCGCCGGCCCCCGTTGCGGCGTCGCGCGAGAGGTGCAGCAGACGGTGCGTGATCGAGACGCCGCGCGGTGGTATCCGCGCGATCTCGGGATCGCTCGGAAGGGCGTCGCCGCCCAGTGCGTCGAGCGCGGCCGTCGCCCGGGTCGCGTTACCCTGCACCAGCTGGTGCACCGACTCCGCGAGCAGGAGGTCGGCCGCGGCGTCGTACGCAGCAGCGATGTCGTCGAGAGCGGCATTGATCGCCGCGCACTGGTTCGTGTCCGGTCCCGTCCAGGGACGGCTCGGATCGAGGTACGGGTTGTTCGCAGGCCGGCTGCTCAGGGCGGCGCAGATGTCGGTCCCGCTGCTGCGTAGCGCGAGCAGCTTCACGCCGTCCACCACGTTTGTTGCGGAGACCGCTTCGCGCGCGTGCTGCGGCGGCGCTTCGGCGCGGTCGGTCAGCTTTCCGGCGACGAGCGGCGCGAGTGCGCGCAGCGACAGGACGAACCGGTCGAGTCCCGATGCGCTCTCGTGGAGCAGGCGCTCGAAGCGATAGCCGAGCAGGGCGGCGAGCGGCTGTCCGTTGCGAATCCCTTCGACGAGGTTCAGCGCAGAGCGGATGCGCGCGCTCGACAGGTCGACGGCGAAGGCCCCGTTCCCCGACGCGTCCGCGTTGTGCGTCAGGTACGCGCTGCGCAGGACGCCGGCCGTTGCCGCGTGCTGCAGGCTCGGCGCGAGCACGTAGCCGCCGTCGCGCTCGGAGGAGGCGCCCGGAGCGATGCGTTCGACGAAGCCGTACGCACCCACCATCACGCCCTGCGGCGTCGCCTCGCGCAGGCGGAGCATTCGCTTCGAGACGAGAGATGTCGTCCAGGCATCGAGGCGGTGCGATGCGCAGTCGAGCGCCTCGGCAACGGCAAGCTTGCGCTCGTCTGTCGTCGCCGCGGCGAGCACCTCGAGCGCGTCCTGCACCTGCGCGAGGCGAGCGTTCGCGCGGAACCAGGCGCCGAGCGTCTGCAGGGCGAATTTCGGAGCCGTCGCGGCCGCGACGTTGGACTGCAGTGCGATCGACGCCAGCGATCCGCGTACGCCCGCGACCGGATCGGCGAGCGCGAGCGTGACGGGCCCCGCCCAGCCGAACTTCTCGGTGAGCGCCGCCGCGGCCTCGGCTTGCTCCGCGCGGGTCGGCTTTGCCGGCGACCGTCTCGCTCGCAACGCGACGCACCGCGTCGTCGAGGTCGCCGGCCGCCTGGGCGCCAAGCTCCACGAGCTGCTCGGCGCGCTCCGGCGGGCACGCCGCGTCGCACGGCGCGATGCTCGCGATCGTAGGCGAGCTCGAGCAACGCCTGGAGGACGCTCGCCACGGTCCGGGGCCCGTCGGCGAGGAGCGCCGCGATGAACGCCGGGTCGCTGTCGTGCACGAGTGGAAGCCCGAGCGGCCGCGTCGTCTTCCCCAAGGTTCCCGTGAAGCCCGCGACGTCCGCCGGCAACCCGAGCGTCCCCCACACCATCAGGTCGAGCGCCTGCTGCAGCCCTGTGTCGAGACCCGTGACACCGAGGAGCGGCGGCGCGATCTCGCAGACGGTCTCCGACGCCACCGAGCGCACCCGAAGACCGAGCATCTGCGGCGCGGAGCCCAGGATCTCGAGGAGCGTCTCGTCGAGCGAGCCCACGGAGGCGAGCGACGGGACGTTCGGGAGGCTCGCGTGCCAGATGTCGCGGATACGCCGGAGGACGTCGAGAAGCTTCCCGCCGATCGGGTCCCCGCCGTCCGGCACCCAGTGCTCCTGGACGCTCGAGACCGGGAGCACGCCGTACGGCTGGTTGCCGATTCTGATCGCGGGCAACGGGCCGCGTCCCCGCACGTGCTCCTGAAACTGATCGCGCGCCGCCTCGAGTTGGTCGTCACTCGGCCCGTGACCGGGGATGTCGGCGATCAGACGGTCGAAGAACGTGCCCCAGGTCGCCGACCAGAGTGCGGTGTTCGCCGCAGCCGCCAGCTCCTGTTCCGCCAGCGGCGCGGCGTCCGCCGCGGCGAACAGCGCCGGGTCGAGGCCCAGCGCATGCGCGAGCACCGCCGCGTTCGACTCCGCGGCGACGCTCGTCGCGTCGGCGTGCGTCGCCGGCTGCACGGGCCCCGGTCGCGCGGTCCAGGCGGCGCGGTCGGTCTCCGTGTTGTTCGTGGGCGTGCCCTGCGGGAGGAACGCGAAGCCGTCGCCGTACAGATGGGAGAGCAGCAGCTGCCCGACTTCGTCGAGCGCAGCCGCCGGGTCGAGGCTCGAGCGGACGCCGAACACGAGCAGCCGGTCGACGGGCGCCCCGGCGGTGGTGAGCGGCAACGTAACCGCGAGCCCGACCGACTCGGCCTCGGCGAAGTCGACCATCCATGCCATCCCGGGCCCGAGCGTGACGCCGGTGTCCGCGACGAGCGCCGACGGGTCGTCCTCGCCGCCCAGCCCCACGACGACGCGCGGCGGGACCGGCTTGCCGACGGCGGTGCTCGTCACGCCGCCCTGCTCTGCCAGGACGACGAACCGGTCCGGAAGCGCGCGTGCGACCGGCGCCGGTTTCGACCGGTGCGTCACCGTGGGGAAGCTCGGCGCAGGGGCAGCGGCGGGCGGGTCCGGTCGCGCGCCGAGATTCATCGGCGTCAGCGCGTATGCCACCCAGGCCGCCCGGTTCGGGTGGACCGCTTGCAGGAGCACGTTCCACGCCTCCGTCTCGGTCTTCGCCCCGCTCCAGAGGTCCGACCAGTACGTGGTCCCGGCGTCTTGCTCGCTGTCGGAGAGACCGCGGTCGAGCCTGTCGACGTGCACGTCGTCGGGGTAGATGCGAACCCGCAACGCGCCGCGGTCGCCGGTGTACCGCGTCTCGATGCGCACGGGCAGCAGGAGAAGCGGCACATCCGCTTCGGCGTAGCACGGATCGACCTCTGCTTCGACGAGCCGCCGCAGCTGCTCGACGACGCCCGAATCGATCTCGGCGATTCGTGCTCCGACCTCGCGCCGCGCGACGCGCAGGTCGTCCGTGTCCTTCCGTGCGCCGGCGGCCCCTGCGTCGTCGCCGAGCCCGGCGAGCCGCCGCGCTTCGGCGGCCGCCGCCGTCACTGCCTCCGTTGCATCGCCCAGCTCCGACCGCGCACGGTCTGCATCGGCACCGAGTGACGCCACCGCGGCGCGCACGTCCTGAAGGAGCTCGTCGGTCACGGGAGCGCTCCCGTCGGTGCGAGGAGCGTGCGCGCGTCGAATGCCGCACGCACGGGGTCCCGCAGCATCATGTGCGCGGTCGTTGCAGAGTCGGTGCCCCACTCGGCCACGCCGCCCGCGAGCGTCGAATCCGGAATCGACCTGGTCGTCGCGGCGCTGAGGAAGAGCGGGTGGCCGCCTGCGCCGAGCACGGTGGGAAGATCGCTCCAGGCCATCGTGTCGCGCGACAGCGTCTCGACGCGGCTCTCGGCGAGCCCGAAGCGCGGGGCGGTTGGATGCTCGGCGATCACGAACCACCAGTGATCCGCCTCCACCTGGCCGACGGTGAGGTCGAACCCGACGAGGACGATGTCGGGCGCGAGGTGCGCATGGAAGAGGATGGGCGCGATCGCGGTCGGATCGGAGGCCGGGTCGATGAAGATCGGATGGCCTGTCCCGTCCGTGCCGCCCGCTCGCAACGCGAGAACGAGCGCGTGCGGATAGTGGCGGATCAGCTCACCGCGCACGAAGAGCACGAGCCGGCCGGAGAGCGTTGGCACGAGGTGCGAGCCGAGCGGAGTCGGCGAGAACCGATGGATGTCCTGCACGAGCTCATCCGCGGCGCGGTTCCAGAAGCGGCGGAAGTACGTCCCTCTCTGGTCCGTCGGATAGCCGCGCCAGAGCAGCTCGCGGCCGAGCTCGTGCGAAAGGCCGACGAGGAACGCCTCGATGAACGTCGGGTTCGACACCAGCACCGTGACGACGTCGGACTCGGCGAGCTTTGCGAGGCCGGGGATCAACCACTGTCGGTCGTACGAGTCGAGCGCCTCGTACATCGGCCGGTTGAACACCGGCGCAGCCATGATCGGCTGCACCAGCTGATCTGCGAACCAGTCGTCGGGGAGCCACGCGGGCAGCTGACCGAGGCGACCGCTGATGCGGTTCGTGAACGTCAGCCCCGGCTCGAGGGCGCCGATGATGTCGGCATGGCCGATCGACAGCGCGGGACGAACCGGCGTGCCGGGCCAGCTCGCCGCCACGAGGTCGTGTGCGATCGGCGCGAGGGCGTCGAGGGCTGCAGGCCGCTTCGCGTCGGCGCTGCCGTGCACGATCGCGTCGAAGCGCGGATGAAGCTGGACGGGCGGTTCGGGCAGCACCTGACCCATCGTGCGCACCCGGTTCGAGATGTCGATCGCGCGCTGACGCACGTCGCCGCCGATCTGCTCGAGTGACGTGAGCAGCGACAGCAAGTGCTCCGAGGGCGCGGGGATCTCACCCTTTGCCACGTCGATGCTGTTCTCCATCGTGTCGAGCAGGCGGTCACCGGCCCGCTGCTTGAAGTCGAACGCTGGATTCGGGCGCGCGTGACGGACGGCATCGGGGGTCAGGGCCTCGACGGCTCCCGGCGTCCGACCCAGCTGCACACCGTGATCGAGGAGTGCGCGCACGGCCACCTCGGGATCTCCGCCGTCGACGCCGAGCACCGAGGCGACGAGTGCCGGATCGAGCGCGCGCGCGGCGGCCTCCGAGACTCCCACGACGCAGTCGAGCTCGCGGTAGGGTCGCTGGAAGTCGCGTACCTGGCCCTCACGGCCGAGGAGCGACCCGAGCGCGCCGCTGTTCGGACCCGACGCGAAGCGCGCGAGCGGGCCGGACGGCCGCGTGCTACGCCGGAACGCCGCCGTGGCGGCGGACGACGGCACGGCGCTCGCGTCGATGACGGCATGCACCGTGTGTTCAGCGTCTGCGATGACGCGCGGGTGAACCGGACGCGTCACCTGGAGGAGCGCGCCGTACTCGAGGCTTGCCAGGTTCCGCTCGTGCAGGGCGTCGGCTGCGAAGCGGGCGAGCTGGGCGACGCGCAGCTCGCGATTCGCAGCGTCGACATCGCCGACCTGCTCCCACGCGCTCTGCATGATCGGCTCCTGGTCCTTCTGCACGACGCGCGTGCCGAGGCCGGCGGTGATCCGGTTGACCGGCCGTATGTTGAGCTGACCGAGCCAGTCCGCATCGCGCGAGGGGTCGACCGACGTGACGGCTGCATGGTTGTGCCCGTAGATCTCGGGGCCGACGAGCGGCAGCTGGCCGGCCGGCAGGCTGCCCTCCTTGCCCGCGAGCAGGTCAGGCTGGTTGAGGAGCGTGCGGAGCGCCTCGGTCTCCCACGTCGGCCACACCGCATTCTCCGCCTGCGCCGCCGCGACCTCGACCGGGTCGGCGCTCGCGGGATTCGGCGTCTGCGGTGAGACGAGCGGGCCGCGGACCGTCTGCAGCCGGCCGGGCGCGTGCGGGCCGAGCCGCCGCAGTCCGCCGGCCGGTGCGGCCACGTCGACAACGCGACGACCGACCTGCCACGGGGCCGGCTCCGGCACGAGCCGCTCGGCGAGCGACTTGAAGTCGCCGGTCGTCGCGGTCGTGTCGAACTGCCACGACGCGTACACCGGCAGCACGATCTGCTGCTCGGCGTCACTGCCGTCGGCGGCCCGCGCCCACGCCGGGTCGAGCGTCCCCGGCGCCGAGGCTCCGAGCCCGACCTTCACTCCCGCGTCGTAGGCAGGGACGAGGCACACGCGGTAGCGCTCACCGGAGGAGAGACGGCGCGGGCAGAGGATGCGCGACAGGTTGACCGGGCCGTAGTCGGCGGTGAGTCGATCGTCGACGCTCGCGACGCCGGCGCCGTTCACCGGCCCGACGACCTGCGCGTGCGCCCATGCCCAGCTGTCGTCGAGTGGCTGGAGCTCGGAGAGCGTGGTGGTGACCTGGTCGGGAAGGCCGCCCGTGCCCGCCGCGAGCTCCGCCTTGTCGTCGAGCAAGGCAACAAGGACGAGCCACGGCGCGAGGCGGCCGCCGGCGGGGGCAGCCGGCGAGAAGATCCAGGGGAAGTCGGGCCGGTCGAACTCGACGTGCACGAGGAACGAGTCCTCGGCCTTGTGGGCGCCCGGCGCCGGGTAGCGGCGGATGATCTGCGCGTGCTTGATCGAGACGACGTCGCCCGGTCCGCGGACGGCGAGGCTCTGCGTGACGTCATTCGGCGCAGCCGCGCCCTGGACGGGCACGCGCACGGTGGCCGTCGCGCGGATCTGGCCCGGCGGCGGCGCCGTCACGGCAGCTGCGATTCCGGTGCGCACCCACGGCAGATAGGTGTAGAAGCCGAAGACGGTGTCCTCGGGCACGAACGGTTTCGCCGGAACGAGCTTGAACGCGTTCGGGACGTAGTTCGCGAGGTCGCTCAGCGATGCCGTCACGGCGCCACCCCGAGGCCGACGAGCTGCAGGTCGGGTGACGCGAGGTCTTCGACGATGCGGGCCGCGGCCGTCGTCGTCATCGGCGCGGACGGGACGTCCACCGCATCCGAGAGGTCGCTCACCCGGCGGATGACCACCGTCCCGGAATCGGCGATGCGTACGGGATCGGGTGCCTGCAGGTACGGCTGCGCAGCATGGAACGTCAGGCCGGCCGGCCCGGTGAGGAGGACCGCTTCGCGAACGCCCGTCGTCAGGAAGACGTCGTGGAGCTGCGCGTCCAGGTGCTCCTCGCCCGGGTACACCGTCTCCCAGCGGTAGACGCTCTCCACGGCATCCCCGTGGGTGTCTCCGGTGACGCCGGCGAGCCGCATCCCGGAGGGGAAGCGCTCGAACGCGGGGCGTGACAGCTTCTGGTCGTCCGTCAGGTTGAGGAACTGTCCGGGCGCGAACAGGTCGGTCGCGTACGAGACCGCCTGCACCGGCTGTCCGCCGATCGTGGGCTCGCCGAGATTGACGCGCGGCTCCGACACGGGGTGCCGGCCGACGCGATCGATGGTCGTCTCGAGCGGCACTGCATGCTGGCGTACCTCGAATGCGCCGAGCGGGTGCACCAGGATCGCGCCGCCGTCCTCGGCGGCGATCAGATGCGCGACCCGGTCGCGCTCGTCCGGCGGCGCGGATTGCCACGAGGCCGGCTTCTCGAGCGCGGTGACGACGAGTTGCACCGGAGAGACAGCGTCTGCCGGAGGATTCTCGCCCTCTCCCCACGTGATCGGGCCGACCTCGAAGTCGAAGTCGAAGAAGAGGAACGAGACGCTCGCAGTCCCGTGCGCCAGCCAGAGCCCCGGTCCCTCGAGGTGGAGGCTGAGGTCGACGCCCGCGAAGGAAGCACCGAAGACATAGAGGGCGATGCCCGCCGAGAGGTCGATCTCGAACGAGAACGGGTCGAAGCGTACGAGCGCGTCGAACCCGAGATGTCCCTCTGCGCCGGCGACACCGATGTCGGCTCGCAACTGGACGTGCGCTCCGAGTTGCACGCTGTTCGAGGTCAGCGCGAAGTACCCGTCCGCACGCAGCGTCAAGAGGGCCGGCGGTGACAGGTTGATGGAGATCCGCCGCATCCCCACCAGCTCGCCCGGCGGCTTGTAGTGCGGATGGAAGCCGCCCGCCGACAGCGCGAACTCCGCCTCGTCGCCGAAGCCGATCAGGAGACCGATGTCGCCGCTGATCGCGAACGTGGCGATGCGCGAGCCGGACAGGCTGACGATGAAGAGGATGTGCTGTGGCGTGATCTCGCCGTAGACCTCGGCGCGAAGGTCGACGATCGCCGCGTCGGGCGTCGGGAGCGCGACGCGCACCACGCCGAGAAGGATCACCTTCGGATCCGGCAGCGAGATGATGATTCCGACCTTCGCGGTGACGAACGAGATCGGAGCTCCCCATCCGATCTCGACCATCGGGCCGATGACGAAGCCGCCCGGCTGCTGTGGGAAGTCCTCGCGGAGCGCATTGAGGATCGTCGGCGCTGCAGCGACCGGATCGCTCGGGAAGAGGAGCTGATCGATCGTGTGGTCGCGCAGCCCTGCACGCAACGGGTCGGTCGCGAGCGTCCGCTCGATCGCGACGAGCCCTCCGACGCCGTTGAGCGTGAAGCCGAAGCTCAGCTGGATGCCCGGGTGGAACTCGACCGAGAGGACGAGCACGAGCGAGAACGGATCGGTCGTGATCAGGCCGACCGCCTTGATCTCGATCGGCCCGACCGCGAGGTCGAGCGCCCCGCCGTACTCGTTGCCCCTTACGGAGAGGTACCCGCCGCCCTTGACGACTCCGACGTTGAGCGACAAGCCGGCACCCGTCGGCGGAAGCACACCGATCGTCACCGGGCTCGGCGATCCCGCCGCCACCGCTCCCGCGTCCAGGTCGAAGGCGATACCGAGCCCGTCGACGAGGGCATGCACCGGACCGAACCCGCCGCTGATCGTGCTCACGAGCTCGAGGGCGTGACCTCCGGCGGCCTGTGAAGGATCGACGAGCACGAGCTCGAGGTTGCGCAGCTCCACGCCGGGCAGATCGAGGTGCGCCGGGATGTTGATCCTGCGACGCGAGCCGGCGCCGAGCGTGAAGCCGTTCACGGCGTCGTCGCGGATGTCGATCGGCGCGTCGACGCTTGCCGCGGGCGGCAGGATCTTCTGGACGAAGCCGTCGGCGACCAGACCGGCCCGGAGGTGCGCGCGAAGCTCGATGCCGAGCGACGCCGGACTCGTCCAGTCGAACTCTCCGGTGAATGTGCTGTCGTGCAGCGCGAGTGGAAGGGGCGGCGCGATCACGCGGTTCGCGGGATTCGCGAGCGAGAGCCGCACGACCGTGCCGGCGACGTGAAGGCCCGTCGCCGGCTCGGTGCCCGGTGGGACGAGCACGAGTTGATCTCCGAGACCGCCGAGCGTGTTGGACACGTGGCTGACTGCGCGCTTGAGCAAGGCTTCCATCCCGGCCGGCGTAGTGATTCCACCCCCGAGCGCGGTACCAATCGACGTGACGGCCTGCGCAAGCTGCGTCAGCGCGGTTGCGAGATCGGCCGCAGGGCTGCTGACGTCGGCGAGCGTCGGCGGCGGCGCTGCGAGCTTCGACGCGAGTGCAGCCGAGTGCGACGTTACCGACAGGATGTTCGCCTGGAGCGCCGGTCGCACCGGGTCTATCTGATTCTTCTCGCCCTGCGTCGGCGGTCGTGCGAGCAGTGCTGCGAGCAGTGCATCGGGGCCGGGGCTGATCTGCTGCGCGAGCGCGGCGAGACGGCGCGACGCGAAGAGCAACGACGCATCGAGCAGCGCTGCGTCGAGATCAGCCACGTAACATCCGACCTCCGTCGTGGAGCGCTGAGCAGAACCTGCGAGCGCGACGATAGTCCCGCGTGCACGGCGTTGTCAAGGCGTGCGCATCGCGATGCTCGGGACGGCGTAGACGATCGTCCGACCGGGCTCTTGACGGTCTCGACGATCCTTGACAGGAGCGCGCCGGCCCCAATAGAGTGCCCCGCGGGAGCTTGCGGCGGCCCCAGTTCTAGCTGGAAGACGAGGACCGCTTGGCCACCGTCACGAGCCTGTCACATCGCAAGTTGATCGATGGACACCAGCCCCCGCGCTTCGAGCTCGCCGATGAATTGGTCTGACACCGGTGACCAGCCCAGCCCCGGTGAGCTCAAACATGCGCACGAGCTTCCACCACCCGTCTTCGTCCTGGCGCCCGTGCGGTCGTTCACGTCGGTGGTCTGCGCGATGATTGGTCAGCACCCGCAGATGTACGGGCTTCCAGAGACGAACTTGCTGTGCCACGCGACGGTCGGGGGGAGACTGCAAAGCGCGAGGAACTCGCCGCATCGCAGCGTGTTGCACGGCCTCCTCCGCCTCGTCGCCGAAGTGTATTTCTCTGCTCAGACCGAATACACCGTTCAATGCGCGCGCGAATGGTTGCGAGCTCACTCCGCGCTCAAGACTGAGCAGCTGTTTCGATTACTTGCCCACAAGCTCTTCCCGCGAGTTCTCGTGGAGAAGAGCCCGAGCAGCACGAACAGGATTCAATGCCTCCGGCGAATCGCCGCGAAGTTTCCGAGCGCTCGGTACGTTCACCTACTGCGCCATCCCCGGGGACATGGAGAGTCCGTCATCAGGGCGATCGACCACGAATCCGCACGTCGCGACTTACCGCCGGAGCACTGGCTACTTCAAGTCGCAACGTACCGCCCGCCGCATCGAGCCTGCCGCGACCGCCGTCACGACGCCTACCTCGACCCACAGCACTGGTGGTACGATCGAAACCGCCTCATTCTCGAGTTCCTGGAGTCAGTTCCGGCCGCGAGACAGATGCGTGTGCGTGGTGAGGCGATACTGAGCAATCCAGACGAGGAGCTCTCGGCCGTCGCTGCCTGGCTGGGACTTCGAACTGACCCTGCGGCAATCGACTTGATGAAGCACCCGGAGCGGTCGCCGTATGCGTTTCTCGGGCCGCCCGGCGCGAAATTCGGCAACGACGAATTCTTTCTCCGGGATCCGCTCTTCCGTCCGAGCCAGACGACCAACCACACCCTTGACGGCCCTCTGAGCTGGCGTATCGACGGCGGCGAGTTTCTCCCCGAGGTCAAGGCACTTGCCAGCGAGCTTGGATACGCTTGACGAAAAGGCTCGCGCCGGTGAGTATCCAGCTTTCTATCCGCGCACCGGCGCATGTACCCAATTGGGAGATGCTATGAGTACGCTAAGAAACGCAATCGACAGTACGGGTTCTGCTCCACTCTCTCGAGTAAGTTGGTCAGACGATGACCTGGCCGCGCTGAGAGCGGAAGGAGCGCAGAAAATCAAGTTGGCTGAGACAGAGAGATTGGCGCAGTTCGATCTTCATCTTGATTGGCCCGGCTTGTTTGATTTGGTGACCGACGAGAACATTCTGTCCCAGCTTAGTGAGATCTTTGGTGACGACCGCTTTCAATTGGTCGAGACTCGGCTCTATCCCAAGCGCCCCGGGGCCGGACTCGAATGGCACATCGATACGTGGCAGCTCATTTATTACCAGCCGAGCCTTGCTCGGCGTGATGCCGAGTTTCATTCCGTGACCACGTGGCTGGCTCTCGACGACGTGCCCGCAGAGATGGGTCCGATTCAGATGATCCACTATAAGCACGTCGACCTGGAAAGGCTCGTCCGCCTACATCAGAACCGCATGCCCCGCCGCTACCGAGCCGCTTGCGAAGCAGAGGCTCAGCGTCATCAAGACCTTGTGCAAACGGTTCCCATGAAAGCCGGCGAGTTCGTCATGTTCGACCCCCGCAATTTGCACACAGGCGCTCCGAACACCACGGATCGGCCGCGCCTCGGCATCGTGCTGCGATACTGCGCCAGCCACGTTCGGGTCGATCCGAGATTCTCCAAGACCGGGACCCTGAACATCGTACGCATCGAGCACGGCGAACCGGTCCGCCCAGAACCCGTCAGGTAAATCCCAGGTCGCGTGTCGCAAGCGACGAGGGTCGCGGCCCCAACTCGTCCACGCTCGCCGAGCTCAACCTTGCTCGTCAGCCACCGTTACCGGTTCATTCAGACCAAGACGCGAAAGACGGGCGGAACGTCGGTCGAGTCATATTTCGAACCGTTCTGCATGCGCGACGGTGAATGGAGTCAGCAGCATTTCCGAGAGGAATACACCTCTGCTGCGGGTATCGTTGGGCATCGCGGCCCACCCGCGAGAGCCCGCGCAGCCCGCTGGTGGAACCACATGCCCGCGTGGTTGATCCGGGAGCGGCTTGGCGAGGAGATGTGGCATTCGTACTTCAAGTTCTGTGTGATTCGCAACCCGTTCGAGAAGGCGATCTCGGCCTACTATCACAGCAAGCTTCTCAGGACCAAAGAACCCGACCGTCGGCCTGCCTGCTGGAGCGAAGACGATCCGCAACTGTTCGAGGAGTGGCTCGAGCACGATCGACTGCCGACCGATCGGGACGTCTTCTGCATCGACGGGCGATTCGCGCTTGACGACTTCATCCGTTACGAGAACCTTCTAGCGGATATGCAGCGGGTATGTGAGCGCCTCGGTGTTTCCTGGGAGGCGAGGCGCCTGCCGATGTTCAAAGCCGGCTTCCGTCCGCGGGAAGCGGCGGCCGAGCGGCTCTACACCTTGCGCTCACGTGAGCTGGTGGCTGAGATATCCGAGTTCGAGCTTCGATACTTCGGGTATGGCTTTCCGGCGCCCGAGACCAGGCCTAGCGACCTTTCATGACCGTCGTTTCGGCCGCAGCGCGGACGCTGCGCGGCCGCATGTCCGTCCACACCTCGGCGATGTGCGCCAGGCACTCGCTGCGGGTTCCAGTCGTGCCGACGCGTTTCCAGCCGGCCGGAACTTCGCGGTCGGCACGCCAGATCGAGTACTGCTCCTCGTCGTTCACGACGACGTCGAAGAGAAGGCCGTCGTCCTCGGCCGTCGGTCTCATCTCGCGTTTCGCCCTCCCTGTCGTCGACGTTTGCCTCGCGCGCCGAACGTTGCAATGGTACCTGGCACAAGCGACTAGTTCACACGAGGGAGGAACTGACCGATGCCAAACGTTGTCTTCTTCGAGATCTGCGTCGACAACATGAAAGCCGCCGCAAGCTTCTACTCGCGAGTGTTCGGTTGGAACATCGAGGAGGGCGACCCTGACGCGGACAGCTGGATGATCGCCACCGGCGACGAAGACGATCCCGGCATTCCGGGCGCGCTGACGCCGCGGTTCGACGAGGTCAACTCGATGGTGTGCACGATCGAGGTCCCGTCGATCTCCGACTATGCGCGGAAGATCACGGAGGCCGGGGGGAGAATCGCCGCTCCGCCGATCGCGATTCCCGGCGAGGGCTCCGTCCAGTACTGCGAGGACCTGGAAGGCAACGCATTCGGGATCGTCGAGTACGACGAGATCGACGAGATCGACGAGATCGACGAGACCGACGAGATCGACGAGACTGACCAGATCGACGAGACTGACGAGCCTCAGGAGTAGGACGCGAGCGGCGAGCCGACGTTCCGCGATCCGGTTGCGACCTGCCTGAAGCGCAATCCGTCCGCACGCCTGCGCCTGATCTGCTTCCCGTTCGCGGGTGGCGGCGCAGCGACGTTCCTGCCGTGGGCGCGCGCACTGCCACCAGAGCTCGACCACGACGTCGAGCTCTGGGCGGTCCACCTCCCGGGCCGCGAGTCCACGCTCGCCGACTCACGGTTCGTCGATCTGGATTCGCTGATCCGGGGCCTGCGACCTGCGCTCGTTCCGACTCTCGGCGTTCCGTTTGCCTTCTTCGGGCACAGCATGGGCGCGTTGATCGGCTTCGAGCTCGCCCGCGCGCTGCGCGCCGCCGGCGAGCCCGGCCCGGTGCACCTGATCGTGTCGGCGTTCCGCGCGCCACACCTTCCCGATCGGCATCCGGCTGTGCACGAGCTGCCGGACGACGAGCTGGTCGCGCGGCTGCGGCGGCTCGGCGGCACGCCGCCGGAGGTTCTGCGTGAGCCCGAGCTCCTGGAGCTGATGCTGCCGCTGCTTCGCGCCGACCTGGGCATCTGCGAGACGTACAGGTACGAAGCCGGTGAGCCCCTCGCCTGCTCGCTGACCGCCTTCGGCGGGGTCGAGGATCGCGAGGTGAACCGGGAGGAGCTGTCGGCGTGGGAGTCTCACGTGCGCGGGCCGTTCGCGCTGCACATGTTCCCGGGCGGCCATTTCTTCCTGCAGACGGCGCAGACGCTCGTCCTGCGGATACTCGCGCGCGACCTCCGGCACGCGCTCATCCGACCGGGCTCTTGACGGTCTCGACGATTCTTGACAGGAGCGCGCCGGCCCCAATAGAGTGCCCCGCGGGAGCTTGCGGCGGCCCCATTTCTAGCTGGAAGGCGAGGACCGCTTGGCCAGCCGTCACGAGCCTGTCAGATCGCGAGTTGTGCCTGTGGTCATGCGGCTTGGGGGCGCAATGACGAACGCGGCGTCGACAGAAGAACAGCAGGTCTACGTCTTCGCGACGTCATACGCTCAGCGCAGCCTCTGGTTCCTCGATCAGCTCGCGCCCGGTAGCCCGTTCTACAACCTGCACATCGGTCTCGGCTTCACCATGCCGCTCGACGTCGACGCGCTCGCCCGCAGCATCGACGAGATCGTGCGCCGCCACGAGATCTTCAGGACGGCGTTCAGGGACGTCGACGGGGAGCCGAAGCAGGTCGTCCTCCCCGAGCTCCACGTGCCGTTGCCGATCACGGACCTGCGCGGGCTCGACGAAGCCGCCCGCGAGCAGGAGGCGGCGCGGATCGCGAATGCGGAAGCGGCGACGCCGTTCGACCTCGCGCGCTGGCCGTTGCTGCGGGCCCGCCTGCTCCGCCTCGATGACGACGAGCACACCCTGCTGCTCACGATGCATCACATCGTGTGCGACTACTGGTCGCTCGAGGTGTTCCAGAGCGAGCTGTTTGCGTTGTACGAGGCGTACGCGGCAGGCCGGCCGTCCCCGCTCGAGGACCTCCCCATCCACTACGCGGACTTCGTCGAGTGGGAGCGCAAGTGGCTCGCCGGACCGGCGGGAAAGGCGTCCCTCGACTACTGGACGACGCAGCTCGCGGACGCGCAGCCGCTGCAGCTGCCGACTGACTGGCCGCGGCCGGCTCAGCCGACGTTCGACGGAGCCGACCACGATTTCGAGATCCCGCCCTCGCTCCACCGCGCGCTGGTGGAGCTCAGCAGGCGCGAGCGCACGACCCTGTTCATGACGACGCTCGCGGCGTTCCAGACGCTTCTGCACCGCTACTCCGGCCAGGACGACATCGTGGTCGGCACGCCCGTCGCCAATCGCAGCCGCATCGAGGTCGAGAGCCTGATCGGCTTCTTCGTGAACTCGCTCGTGCTGCGCACGGACTTCACGGGCGATCCGACGTTCCGCGAGCTGCTCGGACGGGTGCGCACGACCGCCGTGAACGCGTTCGCCCACGAGCAGCTGCCCTTCGAGCGGCTCGTGAGCGAGCTCCGGCCGGACCGCGGCCAGGGCGACAACCCGCTCTTCGAGGTGCACTTCCAGCTGTTTACCGAGTGCCGGCGACGAGGGGGAGTACGACTCGCTCGTCGACGAGCCTCTCCCCGTCGAGACGACGACGGTCAAGTTCGACCTCGCGTTCGACGTCTGGGAGACAGCCGAAGGCCTCTGGGGCCATCTCGAGTACCGGACCGACCTCTTCCGGCCGGAGACGATCACCCGTCTTGCCGGCCACTTCGTGCGGATCCTCGAGGCCGTCACCGCGGATCCGGACGCCCGCCTCTCGGAGCTCGACGTGCTCGGCGACGCAGAGCGCCGGCGCGTTGTCGACGAGTGGAACGACACGCGCGTCGCCTACCCGCGCGACCTTTGCCTGCACGAGCTGTTCGAGGAGCGTGTCGGCCGGACACCCGAGGCGATAGCCGTTGCGTGCGACGGCTGTCGCCTCACCTATGCGGAGCTCGACGAACGCGCGAACCGGCTCGCGCATGAGCTCCGCTCGCGGGGCGTGGCCGTCGAGGACCGCGTCGGCGTGTGCTTCCAGCGCTCCGTCGACGCGATCGTCGCGCTGCTCGCCGTGATCAAGGCGGGAGCTGCCTACCTCCCGCTGAACCCGGCCGATCCCGCTCCGCGGCTTCAGGCGATCGTCGGCGACGCCCGGCCCGCGCTCGTCCTCACCCACCGCGCGGGAGCGGCCAACCTGCCGCAGACGGTTCTGCGGCTGACGGTCGACAACGAGCGGGTGCGGATCGGGCAGCATCCGGCGACGAGGCCCGACGTGCGCGTTGACGCGCGCAACGTCGCGTACGTCGTCTACACCTCCGGCTCGAGCGGCACGCCGAAGGGCGTGCAGGTCGAGCATCGCGCCGTGTGCAACCACCTCCTGTGGATGCAGTCCGTACTTCCGATGGACGAGTCCGACCGGATCCTGCAGAAGTACCCGGTCAACTTCGACGCGTCCGTCTACGAGATCTTCGGCCCGCTGCTCGCGGGCGCGCAGCTCATCCCGGCCGAGCCGTCGGACTACTGGGACGGCAGCGCGTTCGTGCGTCAGGTCGCGGCGCACGAGATCACAATCGTCGACCTCGTGCCGTCGCTCCTCGAGACGCTCGTGGAGGACGACGAGTTCGTCGCCTGCACAGGGCTGCGCCGGGTGGTCGTCGGCGGGCAGGAGGTGACGCCCGCGCTGGTGGAGCGATTCCACGAGCGCATGCACGCCGAGCTGCACAACATCTACGGGCCGACGGAGGCGACGATCGGCGTCACGTCTGCACGCTGCCTGCCGGTCCCGGCACGCGAGCGCGTGCCCATCGGTCGGGTCGGCCACAACATGCAGGCCTATGTTCTCGACTGGGCGCTGAACCCGATGCCGGTCGGCATTCCCGGGGAGCTCCACATCGCAGGCGAGTGCCTCGCGCGCGGCTACGCCGACGACCCTGCGTTGACGGCCGAGCGGTTTGTCCCGAACCCGTTCTCGCACGAGCCGGGCGCGCGGCTCTACCGCACCGGCGATCTTGCGCGCTACGCCGAGGACGGAACGCTCGAGTACGTCGGCCGGATCGACGATCAGGTCAAGCTGCGCGGCTACCGCGTCGAGCCCGCCGACGTCGAAGCCGCGCTCCACGAGCACGAGTCCGTGCGCGAGTGCGCGGTGGTCGCGACGCAGGACGAGCGCGGACGTCAGCGGCTCGTCGCGCACGTCGTTCCGGTGCCGGACCCGCCCGAGCTGTGGCCGGCGCTCGGCGAGTACGACGTCTACGACGAGCTCCTGTACTACGCGATGACCCACGACGAGCTCCGGAATGCGGCGTATCGCGAGGCGATCGACGGCGCCGTGCGCGGCAAGGTCGTGCTCGACCTCGGCACCGGTGCCGACGCGCTGCTCGCGAGGTTCTGCGTCGAGGCCGGCGCGGCGAAAGTCTACGCGCTCGAGGCCGACGAGGACGCGTACCGACGCGCCGCCGCGCTCGTCCGGACGCTCGGGCTCGGCGAGCGGATCGTCCTCGTCCACGCGCATTCGACGTGTGCCGAACTGCCCGAGCACGTGGACGTCTGCGTCTCGGAGATCATCGGCAGCATCGCATCGTCGGAGGGCGTCGTCTCGGTCCTGAACGACGCCCGCCGCTTCCTCGCGAACGGTGGGACGATGATCCCGAGCAGATCCGTGACCCGGATCGCGCCCGTCACGCTGTCCGAGAACCTCGCGACGTCGCTGCGACTCAGCGAGCTCCCGCACACGTATGTGCAGCGCGTGTTCGAGAAGGTCGGCCACCCGTTCGACCTGCGCATGTGCATCAAGAACGCGCGCGTGGAGCACGTGCTCGCCGAGAGCGAAGTCTTCGAGGAGCTCGATTTCTCGACCGTCGTGCCCGAGCGCGACGAGCGGAGCATCACATTCACGGTCGAGCGGCCGGCGAGGCTCGACGGGTTTCTCCTCTGGCTCAACCTCTACCCGACGCCCGGCCGCATGCTCGACTCGCTTGAACCAGCGCCTGTCGTGGCTGCCGGTGTTCTTCCCCGCGTTCCACCCGGGCCTCGCGGTCGCCGCCGGGGACGTCGTCGAGGTTCGATGCGTGAGAAGCGTCCAGGACGGAGCCGTCCTCCCCGACTTCGGCGTCGAGGGCGTCGTGTCGACTGGCGACGGCGAGCGGCACGCGTTTGCGCACAGCTCGCCCGCGCGCTCGACGGCGTTCAGGGCGAACCCGTTCCACGACTCGCTGTTCGCGGCGTTCGACGCTGTCGCTCACGCGGACGGGAGCGAGCCGCTGCCGCTGCAGACGACGTTGCGCCGCTACCTCGACGCGACGTTGCCGTCGTACATGGTTCCGTCGTCGTACGTCGTCCGCGAGCATGCTGCCGCTCACCCCGACCGGCAAGATCGACCGCCGAGCGCTGACCCGGGACGGCCACTCGGGCGTGCCTCAGAGCGCGTACGTCGCTCCCGCCGGCGAGGCCGAGGAGCTGTGCGCAGCGGCCTGGCGCGAGGTACTGCAGGTCGAGACGCGTCGGCGTGCACGACAACTTCTTCGATATCGGCGGAGACTCCCTGTTGATCGCGCAGCTGCGGAACCGGCTGCGGTCGGCGTTCCGCCAACCTCTCTCGATCGTCGATCTCTTCCGCTATCCGACCGTCAGCACGCTTGCCCGGTACCTCGAGGAGGGCGCCGCGCCGGCCGACGTCGTCGAAGCGGCCGTGGATCGCGCGAGGAAGCAGCGTAGGTCCAGTCGGCCCGCCACGGCTGATGGCGCGCTAGGGACGTTGCGGCGATGACGGGAACCGAGATGGACGCTCCCGAGCGCATCGCGATCATCGGCATGGCCGGGCGGTTCCCGAAGTCGCGCGACCTCGACGAGTTCTGGGTCAACCTCCGCGACGGCGTCGAGTGCATCTCGTTCGCGGACGGGTACGAGGAGCCCGCGGCGTACGAGGTGGTCGGCGACGGAACGTTCGTCCCGGCCGGCGGCGCGCTCGACGACATCGACCTGTTCGACGCGCCGTTCTTCGGAATCAGCGCAAGAGACGCCGAGACGATGGACCCGCAGCAGCGGCTGTTCCTCGAGTGCGCCTGGCACAGCCTCGAGGCCGCGGGCTACAACCCCGAGACGTATCCGGGGCTCGTCGGCGTCTTCGCGGGCGCGGCGCAGAGCTTCTACATGTCGGACCTGTACACGAACAGCGAGGCGCTCGCGTGGCTGGACGACTTCCAGATCGGGATCGGCAACGACAAGGACCACCTCACGACGCAGGTCGCCTACCGGCTCAACCTCCGGGGGCCGGGCTTGACCGTGCAGACGGCGTGCTCGACGTCGCTCGTCTCGGTATGCGTCGCGTGTCAGAGCCTTCTCAACTACCAGTGCGACCTCGCATTGGCAGGCGGCGTCGCCGTGGACAGCACGACGAGCGAGGGCTACACGTATCAAGCCGGCGGGATCCTCTCCCCGGACGGGCACTGCCGGGTGTTCGACGCCGCCGCCCAGGGAACGGTGCCCGGCAACGGTGTGGGGATCGTCGTGCTCAAACGCCTCTCCGAGGCGCTGGGCGACCGGGATCACGTCTGCGCCGTGATCAGCGGCTTCGCGCTCAACAACGACGGGCTGCGCAAGGTCGGCTACACCGCTCCGAGCGTCGCCGGTCAGGCCGAGGTGATCGCGCTGGCACACGCACTCGCCGAGGTCGACCCCGAGACGATCAGCTACGTCGAGGCCCACGGCACGGGCACCGCCCTCGGCGACCCGATCGAGATCGCCGCGCTCGACCAGGTCTTCCGCGCGCGAACCGACAGGCGCGGATACTGTGGGATCGGGTCGGTGAAGAGCAACATCGGCCACCTCGACACCGCCGCCGGGCGTCGCCGGGTTGATCAAGGCTGTCCTGGCGCTCGAGCATGAGCTGATCCCGCCGACGTTGCACTTCGCGGAACCGAACCCGGAGATCGACTTCGCGAGCACCGCCTTTCGCGTGAACACCGAGCTCGCCCCGTGGTCGCGCGTGAACGGTCCACGGCGGGCAGGCGTGAGCTCCTTCGGCATCGGCGGGACGAACGCGCACGTCGTGCTCGAGGAGGCGCCGGCGACTCCCGAGGGTGGACCCTCGCGGCCCTACTCCCTCTTGACGCTGTCGGCGCGGACGACCTCTGCGCTCGAGACGGCGACCGGGGACCTCGCCCTCCACCTCGCGCAGCATCCCGGCTCGGAACTGGCGAGCGTCGCGTACACGTGTCATGTCGGCCGCAAGGCGTTCAACCGGCGTCGCATTCTCGTGTGCCGGAGCGACGACGTCGACGCCGCGCGGTCGGCACTCGAAGGCCGCGATGCCCGGCTGCTGCGCACGCGGACGTGCGACGAGAAGGAGCCGCCGATCTGCTTCATGTTCCCCGGCCAGGGCTCACAGGAGCTCGACATGGCGCTCGACGTGTACCGCGAGGAGCCGCGCTTCCGCGAGCGCGTCGATCGGTGCGCGGAGCTGCTGGAGCCCCACGTCGGCCTCGACCTCCGCAGGCTCCTCTACCCGTCGGCGGAGGGTCGCCACGACGCCGCGTCTCTGCTCGAGCGGACGGCATATACCCAGCCCGCGATCTTCACCGTCGAGTACGCGCTCGCACGGCTGTGGATGGACTGGGGCGTCGAGCCCGCCGCGATGATCGGCCACAGCATCGGCGAGTACGTCGCAGCCTGCCTCGCGGGCGTGCTCGGCCTCGAGGACGCGCTCGGGCTCGTGGCCGCGCGGGGCCGCCACATGGACGATCAACCGACCGGCGCGATGCTCGCAGTCGCGCTCTCAGAGTCGGAGGCCCAGCGGTACCTCGACGCAGATCTTTCGCTGGCCGCCGTCAACGCTCCTGCGGCGTGCGTTCTCTCCGGGCCGTCGGCTGCCGTCGACCGCGTCGCCGCCGACCTGGAGGAGCGGGGCGTGCGGAACCAGCGCCTCGCGACGTCGCACGCGTTCCACTCGTCGATGATGGACGACGCCGTGCCCGCGTTCGTGGCGGCGGCTGGAGCGGTCTCGCTCGGCGCCCCGCAGATCCCGTTCGTGTCGAACGTGACCGGCGCGTGGATCGCACCCGAGGTCGCCGCCGACCCCGCCTACTGGGGGCGCCAGCTCCGCCGCACGGTCCGCTTCGCCGACGGGCTCGAGGAGCTCTACCGGTCCGGCGACTACCTTCTGCTCGAGGTCGGTCCCGGCCGCACGCTCGCCAACCTCGCGAGACAGCATCCGGAGACCCCCGCGCGCCAGGCGATCCTCTCGTCGCTGCCGCGGCGAGCCGAGGGAGCGTCCGGCCTCGAATCCCTCGTCTCGACGCTCGGCGACCTCTGGCTGCACGGGGTCGAGCCCAACTGGGACGCGTTCCATGCGGACGAGACGTGTCGGCGCGTCCCGCTGCCGCAGTACCCGTTCGAGCGGCAGCGGTACTGGATCGGCCCGGGGACGGACGAGAGCTACGAGCTCGACGAGTACGCGGCGGAGCCGGCCGACGAGCCTGCGACGTGGTTCGCATATCCGGCGTGGGCGCCCGCGCTGCCGTCGACGCCGGCCGGCGACAGGAAGCCTTCGCGCTGGCTCGTCTTCGCCGACGACTCGACGCTCAGTCGTGACGTCGTCCAGGGGCTCCGGGACGCCGGCGACGACGTCGTCACCGTCGTGGCGCGTGACGCATTCGCGGTGGTCGACGAAACCACGTACGCCCTCCGGCCCGCCCACCGCGCCGACTACGACGAGCTCATCGCCCGCGCGTACGCGAGGTTCGGGATCTTCGACGCCGTCGCACACCTGTGGAGTGCGACGACCTCGGACGTACCCACATCCGACGCCCAGCACGAGACGGGTTTCTTCAGTGTCGTCTTCCTGGCGCAGGCGCTCGACCAGCTCGAGCTCCGCGCACCTCTCGAGCTCAACGTCGTCACGACCGGCGTCGCCGCCGTGCTCGGTCACGAGCTGCTCGTACCGGCCAACGCGACGGTGATCGCTCCGTGTCGCGTGATTCCGCAGGAGTACCCACACATCCGTTGCCGGCTCGTCGACGTCGGCGACGCGCGCGACGAGAGCATCGCCGCCCAGGTCGTCGGCGAGCTGACGCTCGAACCCTTCGAGCCCGCGGTGGCCTACCGCGGCGGCCGACGGTGGCTGCAGGGGTTCGACGGCGCGTACCTCGACGCCGGCGACGAGCTGCCGCGCAGGACGCGGGAGGGTGGCGTGTACCTGATCACCGGCGGGCTCGGCAAGATCGGCACCGTCCTCGCCGGCTTCCTCGCGCGCACGACGCCCGGCGTGAAACTCGTGCTCACGGGCCGCTCGGAGCTCCCGGACGAGAACGATTGGGACTCGTCGCTCGCCGACGATCCCCGCGGCGCCGTGGCGGCGCGGATCCGAACCCTGCGCGAGCTCCGCTCGGGGGGTGCGGAGGTGCTCTACGCGAGCGCCGACGCAGGCGACGAGGTGCGGATGTCCGAGGTGCTTGCGGAGGCTGAGCGGCGGTTCGGCCCGCTGAACGGCGTCGTGCACGCCGCCGGGGACACCGAGTCGTACACGCCCATCAGCGAGGTCGACCGCCGCGACGTCGAGCGCCAGTTTCGCGCGAAGCTCCAAGGCGCGGTCGTGCTCGACGCGCTGCTCCAGGAGCGTGATCTCGACTTCTGCGTCGTCCTGTCCTCCCTCTCGTCGCTCGTCGGCGGCGTCGGCCTCGTCGCGTACGCGGCGGCGAACTGCTTCCTCGACGTGCTCGCGAGCCGCCGCAATCAGGTCGGGCGCGTGCCGTGGATCAGCATCAACTGGGGCGCGTGGCACTTCCCGGAGCGGGACGGGCCGGCGGACGAAGCCGCGCTTCAGGAGGCGAACGCGATCGTGCCCGCGGAGGGAGAGGCCGCGTTCGACGCGATTCTCGCCCGGGCGCCACGACAGGTGGTCGTCTCCCGCTGGGACGTCGCCGCCCTCTACGACGAGGTCGTCCGCGCCGAGTCGGAGCAGTGGGAGCTCGAGCCGGCCGTCGAGGAGGGCGCCGCCGTGCACGAACGGCCTGAGCTAAGCACGTCGTATGTCCCGCCGCGGTCGACGGCTGAGCAGGTGCAGGCCGAGATCTGGCAGGAGCTGCTGGGGGTCGAGCCGGTTGGCGCCTTCGACAACTTCTTCGAGCTCGGAGGGCACTCGTTGCTGGCGATCCAGCTCGTCTCGCGGCTGCGACGGGCCTTCGAGGTCGACGTCCCCGTGAACCGTGTGTTCGAGTTCCCGACCATCGCCGACCTGGCGGAGAGCATCGACCGCGCACGGGCCGCGCTCGACGAGCAGGAGGGCGCGGCAGCGGCGGTTCTCGAGCTCGTCGAAGGCCTCACCGAGAGCGAGGTTCAGACGCTGCTCGCGGGCGACGCCGTCGACGTCGCTCCGAGAGGCGCGTCATGAGCGTAGGCTCGACGGAGCTCACAATAAGACAGGAATCCATAGGGCAACCGAAGGTTGTCCTATGAGCAGCAGGTCTCACCGCGAACCGTCGCTTGACCGCCGGATCGAGGAGCTTTCGCCGGAGAAGCGCGCGCTCTACGAGAGGCTCGCGTCGTCTTCGGGCGACCCGGCACGCCGCGTGGCGCCGATCGAGCGGAGGGGCGTCGCGTCGCCGGCGCCACTGTCCTTCGCGCAGCAGCGTCTGTGGGTCCTGGACCAGCTGATGCCGGGCATGCCGCTGTTCAACCTGAGCGGGGCGATTCGCATCGCCGAGGCGTTCGACGAGACGATCCTCGAGCGGAGCATCAACGAGCTCGTGCGACGCCACGAGTCGCTGCGCACGACCTTCAAGGCCGTCAACGGCGAGCCTGTGCAGGAGATCCTTCCCGAGCTGCACATTCCACTGCGCACGATCGACCTCAGCTCGTTGCCGGAGGACGACTGCGATGCGGAGGCGCGGCGGTTGCTCGCCGAGGAGGGCGAGGCGCCGTTCGAGCTCGCAACTGGACCGCTGCTGCGAACGCTGCTCGTGCGGACCAGCAACACCGAGAGCGTCTTCCACGTCGTGACGCACCACATCATCTCCGACGCGTGGTCGATCGACATCTTCTGGAACGAGCTCTCGGCGATCTGGGCGGCTTTCGAGGCCGGAGAACCGTCGCCGCTCCCAGAGCTGCCGCTCCAGTACGCGGACTTCGCGGTGTGGGAGCGGGACCGGCTGAGAGGGCCAATCCTCGCAGAGCTCGTGTCGTACTGGAAGAACCGGCTGGCCGGCCTGCCGGTCATGGAGCTGCGGACGGACTGGCCGCGCCCCGCGGTCCCGTCCGGGCGGGGCTCGATCCACTACGCGATCGTTCCCGCACCCGTCGTCAGGCGTCTCCGGGCGCTGGGACGGCGGGAGGGCGCGACGTTGTTCATGGTCCTGCTCGCCGCCTTCGAGACGCTGCTCGCCCGCTACACCGGCGAAGACGACGTCGTCGTCGGCACGTTCACCGCCAACCGCGACCGCGCGGAGATCGAGGGCCTGATCGGGTTCTTCGTCAATGCGCTCGTCCTGCGGGCCGACCTGTCGGGCCGGCCGACGTTCCGCGAACTGCTCCGGCAGGTTCGCACGACGGCTCTCGACGCGTACTCGCACCAGGAGATGCCGTTCGCGCGGCTCATCCACGAGCTCTCGCCCGAGCGCGACCTGAGCCGGAACCCTCTCTTCCAGGTCGCCTTCCAGCTGCTCAACACGCCCGGCATGCTCGAGGAGGAGGAGGAGGATCTCGACACCGGCGACGACACCGTCGACCTACAGCGGACGACCGCTGTCCTCGACCTGACGTGCACGATCCGCGAAGTCGGCGAACACGTCGAGGCCGAGCTCGAGTACAACACCGACCTGTTCCGAGCCGAGACGATCGAGCGCATGGCCGCGCACTACACGGCGCTGCTCGAGGCGATCGCGCGCGATCCCGACCGCGAGGTGCACGAGCTGCCGCTCGTCGGCGCCGCCGCCAGGCGGCGGATCGTCGAGGAGTGGAACCGCACGGCGGTCGCCTACGAAGGCGGGGGGCTCGTCTCCCTGTTCGAGGAGCAGGTCTCGCTGCGACCGGACGCCGAAGCGGTTCTCTTCGACGGAGGCGTCATGACGTATGCCGAGCTCGACGAGCACGCGAGCCGGCTCGCGGCGCAGCTTCTGGTCCACGGCGCCGGCGAGGAGGTCGCGGTCGGCGTCAGCCTCGACCGGTCTCCCGAGCTCGTCGTCGCGCTGCTCGCGGTGCTGAAGGCGGGTGGGGTGTACGTCCCGCTCGACCCGAGGGATCCTCGCGAGCGGCTGGAGCGGATCGTGGAGGACGCGGGGATTGACGCTGATCGTCTCGCGGCGAGCCCTGGCCGGAAAGCTGCCGGCGACCGCACACGTCGTCCACATCGATGCTCTGGATGCGCCGTCGAGCCCGGGCGTCCCTGTCCCCTGCCCGGGGACGCGCCCCGACGCACTCGCATGCGTGATCTACACCTCCGGGTCGACCGGAAGACCCAAGGGCGTCGCGATCGAGCAGCGTCAGCTGCTCAACCGGCTCCGCTGGATGTGGCACACGTATCCGTTCTCCGACGGCGAGGTTGCATGCCAGAAGACCGGTGTGGCGTTCGTCGACTCGCTCTGGGAGCTGCTCGGCCCGCTCCTGCAGGGCGTCCCGACCGTGATCGTGCAGCGAGGAGTCGGCACGGGATCCCGACTCCCTGGTCGAGGTCCTCGGCCGGCGAGCAGGGTGACGCGGATCCTCCTCGTGCCGTCGTTGCTGCGCTCGCTCCTCGAGCGCCACGGCGACCTCGAGCGGCGCTTGCCCGACCTGACCCTCTGGCTCGCGAGCGGCGAGGAGCTGCCGGCGGCACTTGCGAAGCAGTTCGAGGACCAGCTTCCGCACGCGGTGCTCTGCAACGTCTACGGGGCGTCGGAAGCATGGGATGCGACGTGCTACGACCCTCGGGACGGGGGCGCGCGCGACGGACGCGTGCCGATCGGCCGTCCGATCGCGAACATGCGCGCGTACGTCCTCGACGCGCTACTCGAGCCGGTGCCGCCCGGCATCCCCGGTGAGCTCCACGTGGGTGGAGCGGGCGTCGCGCGCGGCTACGTGCGGAATGCGGCGCTGACCGCCGCGAAGTTCGTCCCCGACCCGTTCTCCCCCGAACCGGGTGCGCGGCTCTACCGCACGGGAGATCTCACGCGCTACCGGGAGGACGGCTCGATCGAGTTCCTCGGCCGCGTCGACCACCAGGTCAAGTTGCGCGGCCTACGCGTCGAGCTGGGCGAGATCGAGGCGGCGCTCGAGCAGCACCCGATGGTCCGCCGCGCCGTCGTCCAGCTCTGGGAGGACGTCGGTGACGAGCCGCGGCTCGTTGCGTACGTCGTGCCCGAGCCGGAGGACGGCTCTGCCGACGACCGGCACGCGCTTGCGTGGCGGCGGTTCCTCCGACGGACGCTTCCGGACTACATGCTCCCCGCAGCGTTCGTCACGCTGAGCGCACTGCCGTTCACTGCGACCGGGCAAGCTCGATCGTCGTGCGCTCCCGCCGCCGGACGGCGCGACTCTCTCTCCTGGCGCGGAGCTACGTCGCGCCGCGCACGTCCCTCGAAGCAGATCTGGCCGCGATCTGGTCGGAGTTGCTCGGCGTCGATCGCGTCGGCATCTACGACAGCTTCTTCGACCTCGGGGGCCACTCTCTGCTCGGAATCCGCGTGCTCTCGCGGGTGCAGGAGTCGTTCCACGTCGCGATCTCGGCACGAGTCATCTTCGAGACGCCGACCGTCGCCGGACTCGCGGCGCGCATCGCGAACGCGCAGGCACGCGGCGACGCTGACGAGACGACGCCCGATCATCCCGCTCTCGCGCGAGGAGCACACCGCGATCGTCGTCCTCGACGCCGGGCCCGGCTCGGAGCTCGCCTTCGCCGACGACCGACAGCCCTAGAAACGAGGTACCGAAGTGGCACGCCGAACGAGCCGAACCGACAACTCGCTTGCAATCATCGGAATGAGCGGGCGCTTCCCCGGCGCTCCGTCGGTCGAGCGCTTCTGGGAGAACCTCCGGCACGGCGTCGAGTCGATCACCCCGTTCTCACGCGGCGAGCTGCAGGCGGCCGGTGTCGATCCGGCGGCATTCGACGACCCGGCGTACGTCTCCGCGGGCAGCGTGCTCGAGGACGTCGATCTGTTCGACGCGCCGTTCTTCGGGTTCAGCCCACGCGAAGCGGAGAGCCTCGACCCGCAGCATCGGCTCTTCCTCGAGACGGCCTGGCACGCGCTCGAGGACGCCGGCTACGACCCGGCGACGTTCCCGGGGCTCGTCGGCGTGTACGGCGGCTGCGCGATGAGCTCGTACCTCGACCACCTGCAGTCCAACCCCGAGTTCATGGCGCTCCTCGGCTACCTGCAGGTCCACATCGGGAACGACAAGGACTACCTGACAACGCGGGTCTCGTACAAACTCGACCTCAAGGGCCCGAGCTTCAGCATCCAGACCGCTTGCTCCACGTCGCTGCTGGCCGTGGCAGTCGCCGGAGACCATCTGCTCAGCCGGCAGTGCGACATGGCGCTGGCGGGCGGCGTGTGCGTCCGGGTGCCGCAGAAGTCCGGGTACTACTTCGAGCCCGGCGGGATCTTCTCGCCTGACGGGCATTGCCGCGTCTTCGACGAGAACGCGGCCGGCGTCGTCTTCGGCAACGGCGTCGGCGTCGTCGTCCTCCGCAGGCTCGCCGACGCCCTCGCCGACGGCGACCCGATCTACGCCGTCGTGAAGGGCTGGGCGGTGAACAACGACGGCGCTGCGAAGGGCAGCTTCGCCGCTCCGAGCCTCGACGGGCAGGTCGACGTGATCGCGCGAGCCCATGCACATGCGGGCGTGCGCGCCGACACCGTCACGTACGTCGAGGCGCACGGGACCGGCACGTCGGTCGGCGACCCGGTCGAGATCGGCGCGCTCACGAAGGCGTTCCGCGCCTCGACCACGAAGAAAGGCTTCTGCGCCGTCGGCTCCGTCAAGACGAACGTCGGGCACCTGGACCCGGCCGCGGGTGTCGCCAGTCTGATCAAGACGATCCTCGCGCTCGAGCATCGCGAGATACCGCCGAGCCTCAACTGCGACACGCTCAACCCGGCGATCGACTTCGCGAACAGTCCGTTCTTCGTCAACCGGGAGCTGATGCCGTGGGCGTACGACAAGGGTCCGCGCCGCGCGGGCGTGAGCGGCTTCGGCATCGGCGGCACGAACGTGCACCTCGTGCTCGAGGAGGCCCCGGCCGTCGAGGGCGGCGACGATCCGCGCCGGCACCACCTGCTCGTTCTCTCGGCGCGGAGCCCGTCGGCGCTGCAGACCATGTCCGCGACGCTCGCCGAGCAGCTGACGGTGACGCCCGGCATGGACGCCGCGGACGTCGCCTACACCCTGCAGGTCGGACGGCGGGCGAAGGAGCACCGCTGCGCCGCCGTCTACACCGACGCCGAGGACCTCGTCGCCGCGCTCGCAGCCTCCGACGGCTCGCGCATCATCGGCGCGGCGGGCACACCGCGCGAGCGAGCGGTCGCGTTCATGTTCTCGGGCCAGGGCGCGCAGTACGTGAACATGGCCCGCGGCCTGTACACGCACGAGCCGGCATTCCGTGCCGTGCTCGACCGCTGCGCGGAGCTGCTCGCGCCCCGGCTCTCGCTCGATCTGCGCACGCTGCTGTATCCGCCGGCTCGCGATGCGGAGGCCGCGCAGACTGCGTTGACGCAGACGGCGATCACGCAGCCCGCGCTGTTCGCGATCGAGTACGCGCTGACGCAGCTGTGGATGCAGTGGGGCGTGCGAGCCCGCCGCGATGATCGGACACAGCATCGGCGAGCTCGTCGCCGCGTGCGTCGCGGGCGTCTTCTCGCTCGAGGACGGCCTGGAGCTCGTCGCCGAACGGGGACGCCTCATGCAGGCCGTGGCGCCCGGTGCGATGGTCGCCGTCTACCTTCCCGAGGGCGAGCTCCGCTCGCTGCTGCCGTCTGGCGCTCGACCTGGCCGCGGCGAACGAGGCGGGACTGTGCGTCGCCTCGGGGCCCACCGACGAGATCGAGGAGTTCGAGCAGCGGCTCGCGGACGGCGGCGTCCAGTCCCAGCGCGTCCACACCTCGCACGCGTTCCACTCGCGGATGATGGACGAGGTCGTCGACGAGTTCGCCGATGCGGTCGGCGAGCTCTCGCCGGCACCGCCTCGCATTCCGTACGTCTCCAACGTCACGGGCGACTGGATCACCGCACGAGCAGGCGACGAGCCCCGAGTACTGGGCGCAACAGCTGCGACGCTCCGTCCGCTTCGCCGACGGCGCTCCGCCCGCTTCTGGCCGACCCCGGCGCGATTCTGCTCGAGGTCGGGCCCGGTCAGACGCTCTGCTACGTTCGCGCGCCGGCATCCCGACCGCGACGACGCGCAGCTCGTCCTCCCGTCTCTGCCGAGGCCCCAGGAGAGCGTCGCAGACGATGCGCTCGCCCTCGAGACGCTCGGCCGGCTGTGGCTCGCAGGCGTCCCGGTCGACTGGCAGGGCATGCACGCGGGCACGCGGCCGCCGGCGACGTCCATCTGCCCGTGTACCCGTTCGAGCGCCGTCGCTACTGGGCGGATGCGGAGGAGCCCGAGCGGAGCGGGCCTCCGATCGTGCTGAAGGAGCCCGAGGTCGGCGACTGGTTCTACGTGCCGACGTGGGAGTACGCGCTCGTTCCGACGCCGGTGCCGCCGACCGAGCAGGAGCAGTGGCTCGTGTTCGGCGAGAGCGACGAGCTCGGGAGCGCGCGTCGCCGGCCGGCTGCTCGATGCCGGCCACGACGTGACCGTCGTGCTACCGGGCGACGGGTTCGCTGCACGCGACGGCTGGACCTTCACGATCGACTGCGGCCGGCGGTCCGACTACGAGGCGCTCTTCGAGCGCCTCGCGGACGAGAATCGACTGCCGCAGAACATCCTCCACCTGTGGTGCGTCGGCGAGCCCGAGGCGGATCTCTCGGAGCTCGAGCTGCTCGACTACTGGCAGCTGCGCGGCTTCTACAGCCTGCTCTACACCGTCCAGGCATTGGTGACGAGGAACGTCGCGAAGCCCGTACAGCTGGTCGCGGCGTCCACGGGCCTCCAGGCTGTGACGGGCGACGAAAGGATCTGTCCCGCGAAGGCGATGCTCCTCGGGCTCTGCCGCACGGTCCCGCAGGAGTATCCGCACATCGCGTGCCGCAGCGTGGACGTGGAGCGGCCCGACGAAGACGGACGCGACGCCGACGACGTGGCCGCGCGTGCTCGTGGCGGAGTTCGCCGACGACGAGCTGCGTCCGACGGTCGCGTACCGAAACGGGCAGCGCTGGCTGCAGGAGTTCGAGCCGCTGCAACTCGACGAGACGCCGCCGGCGTTCTCGCCGGTCCGGTGGCGCGGCGTCTACATGATCACCGGCGGGCTCGGCCGCATCGGCCTCGAGCTGGCGGGCGAGCTCGCCCGCCTCGCCCACGCTCGCCTCGCGCTCGTGGGCCGCTCCGGAGTCCCCGATCGCGAGGACTGGGACGACTGGCTCGCGAGCCACGAGGAGGCCGACCCGCTGAGCGGCACCATTCGGCGCCTGCGCGCCCTCGAGGACGCGGGCGCCGAGCTGCTACTCCTGCAGGCGGACGTCGCCGACCTCGCGCAGGTTCGTGCCGCGGTCGACGCGACGTACGCGCGCTTCGGACGGCTCGACGGTCTCATCCACGGCGCCGGGAACGTCACGCCGGAGGGCTTCTTCAGCCTCGACGAGGCGGATCCCGATCGTTGCGAAGCGGCAGTTCGAGGCGAAGATCCGCGGCTTGATCACGCTCGAGCGCGTCCTCAGGCACGAGCCGCTCGACATGGTCGTGCTCATGTCGTCGATCTCCTCCGTCCTGGCGGGCCTCGGCTACGTCGCCTACGGCGCGGGCAACGCGTTCATGGACGCGTTCGCGCACAAGCACGACGGCAGCGGGGGCGTGCCGTGGATCAGCATCGACTGGGACACCTGGGAGTTCGCGTCCGAGGACGACGCGGACGTCGACCCGGTGCGGCTCTCGATGAACCCGGAGGAAGGCGTCGAGGCCTTCCGCAGGATCGTCTCGGGCCTCGAGAACCCGCAGGTCGTCGTCTCGACGGGCTATCTGCCCGACCGGATCCGACAGTGGATCGACCTTCGCTCGCTGCGCGAGGGAATGGAGATGCGCGAGCGCCAGGCCGAGCGGTTCCACGAACGGCCGGAGCTCGGCACGGTCCACGTCGCGCCTCGGACGGCGCTCGAGGAGTCGATCGTCGAGGTTTGGGAGGAGGTTCTCGGGCTGCGGCCGGTCGGCGTCGTGGACAACTTCTTCAACGACCTCGGCGGAGACTCGCTGCTCGCGGCGCAGCTCATCTCGCGGCTGCGCTCGCGCTTCGAGATGGAGATCCCGCTGCGCCGTCTTCTTCGACGGGCCGAGCGTCGTCGAGCTCGCCGAGGTCATCGGGGCGCACTCCGAGCGGCAGCTCGCTGACGTCGGGAGGGACGCCGTGAGCGCCGTCGCCGTCGGCGACCCGATCGGCGACGGCATCGCCGACCCGGTGTTCATCCTCGCGGCGCCGCGCTCGTTCTCGTCAGTCGTGTGCGCGATGCTCGGTCAGCACCCGGACCTCTACGGCCTCCCCGAGACGCACCTGTTCGTCGACGACACGATGGCCGGCTGGTGGGAGCGGGCCCGCGGCGAGTCGTACCGGCTGGCGCACGGGCTCGTCCGCGCCGTCGCCGAGATCTACTACGGCGAGCAGACCGAGGCGAGCGTCGCCGCCGCGACCGCGTGGCTGCGGCGGCGGCGCGGCGAGACCGCGGGCATCGTCTTCGAGGATCTCGGGCGCGCGCTCTTCCCGCTCACCCTCATCGACAAGAGCCCGTCCATGGTCTACGGCGTCGACTCGATGCGTCGCGTCTGGAGCTTCTTCCCGCAGGCGAAGTTCGTCCACCTCGTCCGGCACCCGCGCGGCTACTGCGAGTCCGTCCTGAAGTACATGCGCCTGCTCGCAGCGCCCTGCGTACCGGCCGCGCGACCGGGAGACCGAGCCGGGACGTCGCTCCCGAATGGATCCGCACCCTCGCGAGCTTCCCGTTCTCGCCGGACGAGGCGCCGTCGCCGGACGACTCGATCGTCGATCCGCAGGGAGGGTGGCACGCTCTGAACGCCAACGTCGTCACGTTCCTCGACTCGCTTCCGCCCGAGCAGTGGACGACGGTTCGCGGCGAGGATCTGCTGACGCGCCCGGAGGCGGAGCTCCGGAAGCTGATGTTGTGGCTGGGCAAGCGCACCGATCGCGAGGCGATCCAGCGCATGCTGCACCCCGAGCAATCGCCGTACGCGCACTTCGGGCCGCCGGCCGCCCGGCTCGGCAACGACATGCTGTTCCTGGAGCGCCCGGAGCTGCACCCGATGCGGGCTCGACCGCAGTCGCTCGCCGGCGCACTCGGCTGGCGCTCGGACGGCGCCGGGTTCGTTCCCGAGGTCGTGGAGCTCGCGCGGAGCCTTGGCTATTGCTGACGGGCCCATCATGGGCCTTGACGACCGAGCTCGGGCACGCGTAGTGGACGAGCAGACGTCCGCGACGTCGACCGCCGTCGCCGCCGAGCCGGCCGAGGCCGCGCCGGCGCCGGCGAAACCGCTCCCGTCGATCGATCCGGTGTTCATCCTCGCCCCGCCCTGCACGTTCTCGTGGGTCGTGTGCGCGATGCTCGGACAGCATCCGCAGACGTACGCGCTGCCGGAGCTCCACCTCTTCACGGCGGACACGATGGCGGAGTGGCTCGAGCGCTCCGCGACCGAGACGTTCGAGATGGATCACGGCCTCGTCCGCGCGGTTGCGGAGCTCGTATACGGCGAGCAGACGGAGGCAACGGCGAGCCGGGCGCGCGGCTGGCTGCGACGCCGCGCGCACTTCACGACGGGACTGCTGCTCGAGGCGATCGTGGAGCGGGTCGCGCCGCGCGTGACCGTCGAGAAGAGCCCGAGCACGGCGCACAGCCCTGCCACGCTGCAGCGCGCGCTCGACATGTTCCCCAGCGCACGCTTCGTCCATCTCGTCAGCCACCCGCGCCTCTACTGCGACGCGGTGATCGAGATCCTCGGCGACGCGACGACCACGAACCAGCTGCCGCCGACGCACTGGCTCGTGCAGCTCGCAGGCGATCGCGGCGGCGAGCCCGACCCGCAGGTCGCCTGGCTCGAGGCAAACCGGACGATCGCCGCGTTCCTCCGCCGGGTTCCGAAGGAGCAGCAGCGCCTCGTACGCGGTGAAGAGCTGCTGGGCGGGAGCTCGGCCACGCTCGTCCGTCTCGCGGCATGGCTGGGCCTGCGCACCGACGGCGACGCGCTCGAGGAGATGAGGCACCCGGAGCGCTCGCCGTTTGCCCGCGTGGGCCCGTCGGCGGCGGCCTTCGGAAGCGACCGCTTCCTCCGCCCAGGTCCGCTCGTACGCGCCGAGTGGCTGCGGCCGCGGACGCTCGACGGGCCGCTCGGCTGGCGATCTGACGGCCGCGGCTTCATACCGGAGGTGCGGGAGCTGGCCGTGGAGCTCGGGTACACGTGAGCACGCTCGAGACGGCACTCGGAGCGCGCTGCGTTTCTGTCTGGCGATAAGCGGCGAGCACGCAGATGGGGCGAGAGTCACCGAGCGACCGGGTGGACGACGGAGTCGAGACTGCCGGCGTGGGCGCCACGCGACACACGCGCAAGATCACGCGTGCACGCCGCGGCGATGTTCGTGCGGCGGCGCTGCTGCTGCTGGCGGAGGCTCCAGCCAACGGGTACCAGCTCATGCAGGAGATTGAGAGCCGCTCAGGCGGCGCCTGGCGGCCTAGTCCCGGCTCCATGTATCCAGCGCTCGCAAGACTCGAGCGTGAGAGGCTTGTCCGGGTCGAGGAGCAGGCGGGTCGGCGCACTTTGGCTCTCAGCGATGCCGGGCGGGTGTATGTCGAGGAGCGGCGGGACGCGCTCGGCTCGCCGTGGGAGGAGATGAGACGAGCCGTCGCCGATGAGGTCAGCGTGCTCTTCGAAGAGCTTGAGCGGTTAGCGATCGCGATCGCATTCGTTGGCGAAGTTGGCAGGACCGATCAGGTGGTCGAGGCGCTCGACTTCCTCGCCGACCTCCCTTCCGCCCTCTATGCGCTCCTCGCCGAAGACAAGCGACGGTGACGGAGATTGCGCGCTCGGAGGAGCGCAGACCCGTCTAGCTCCCGCACGGCCGTGAGCGCGCCGAGGACAGCGAGCGACGCGACATGCTCGTCATCCGCTGCGAGCTCGAAGAGCGTCATCTGCTCAGGCGGGACATGATGCGTCCAGGCGACGAGTTGCGGAAGCTCCCGCGGGGGCGTCACGACGACGCTCGGGAGCGGCAGCTCCAGCCCCGCTCCGATTGCCTTGACCGCAGCCTCCTTCCTGGTCCACCAGACGAGAAACCCGCGTTGCCGATCGCCAGGATCGAGAGCGTCCAACTGGCGGAGCTCGTCCTCGGCGAGCACCGAGGCTGCGAGCTCGTCGACCGGCACGGATCGGTCGAGTTGCTCCACGTCGACGCCGACGGGTGCATGCGGCGTGACAGCGACGCCGACGCGCTCACCGGAGTGGCTGACGGACAGCTCGAAGCCGTCCGTTGCCGGCTCCCTGAGGCGCGGCTTCGCGTGCGGCAGGCCGCACGTCGAACACGTCCGCGAGAACCGGATGTCCGCCGCGTCGACGTCGAGGTACTGCGCGAGCACGAGCTTCGCGAGCGCGCAGCCGACGACGAAGCGCTCGCGGTCCGCGGCCTGCACGTACGCGGCGAAACGTCCACGCTCCGTCTCGTCGAGAAGGTCCTGGAGCGCCGCGGAAGCGTCGGCGCGTCGCGCCCACCATACGTGTGCCTCGCCCTTGGAGAGCCTCATTCTGGGCCTTCGGTGCTTCGATCAACGCTCGGTGGCCGACGCTGGGCGATCGTCGTGAGCAGCTCGCCCAGCTCCGCTGGCACGTCCGACTCGTTCAGCGTCAGGCGGCGAGTGTCGTCCTCGGTCGCGATCGTGACGTCGTACTGGAAGCGGTCGGCGGCCTGCGGCGGCTTACCGCTGTCCGCGCCCTCGAGCCGCGCCAGGATGCGCTCGACGTCGGTGCGCTCGGCGGCCGCGAGCGTCGCCGTATCCAGCTCGCCGTCGAGGATCACCCCCGTCACGCCGCCGCTTCGCGTCACGCGCACGCGCATCACGCCGACGCGCTCTTCTGCGCGCGACGTACCTGCAGCCGTAACGCGACGACCGAAGTCGACTCATCGGCGAGCGTCGCCAGAGGACGCTACTTGCTTTGCTAGGGTCCTTCGGCATGCGTGGGGCGCTCCCGCCGTGGTGGCGGCACCTTACCGGTTTCAGGTCGGATGTCTACTGGTGGGAGCCCGATGGCCGCGTTGCGCGCATCTCGCCGGGCGACGGAATCTACTTCATGGCGTGCATCCATCCCGACGGCGACCACACAGTCTTCTGGGGCGGCTCGGAGGGGCGCCCGCGACTTTGGATCGCCGACGGCTCGAGCGCTCCCGAGGCACTCACCGACAACCGCCGCTCGGCGCGGTTTCCTGCGTACAGCGCCGACGGTCGAACGCTCGCCTATTCGGCGTCGACGCACCCGTCGGAGACCGTTAGGCGTCTGCGGCGGGACTCGACTGCTACAGGCCCTGTTTCACACGCGCGGATGTCGATCGTCCTGCGGCGCGCCGACGGTCACGAACGCGACTTGACCGACGGGCGGCACCAGGATCAGCGGCCGGCGCTCAGCCCCGACGGCAAGTACGTCGCGTTCATCTCCGACCGCCTCGGCCGCAACGGCCTCTGGATCACGCACACTGATGGCCTGACGCCGCCGCGACCGCTTCTCGTCGATCGTCCGGTCTATCGCCCATGGTGGTCGATCGACGGCCGGCGGATCTTCTTCTTCACGTTCGGGCGGCGGCATCAGGTTCACTGCGTGTCGGCGTGCGGCGGCAAGCCGACGCCGCTCGCGAACGACGACCACGGATACAGCCACGGCCCATACGCCGACCCGGACGGTCAGCATCTCATCGTGCACTCGACGCGCGAGGCGCGCGCGGCTCCGAATGTCTGGGCGCTGTTCGAGCTTCCGCTCGACGGTCGGTCCTCCGCGGCGGTTGATGCCACCGGGGCACGAGCGGGGCGCGCACGGCACGCGCGCGCGGAACGGTGTCGTGACGTTCGACGTGAGCCACACGCTGTAGCGCACGCGATGTCCGAGCCGCCCGATCTGGCCGGAAACGCTGCGGTGCCCGCCCCCGGGACATCGCAGGTGCAGATGCGCGTGACAGTCGAACTGCAAGGCGAGCCCGAAGAAGTCGGCTTGCTGTTGGCGCAGATCGCCGAGGCGTTAGTCGTCGCCAATGTCGACGACGCCGGGGGTGGAGGAGTCGGATGAGGTCGAGTCGCGCATGTGGTGGACGGCCGACCGCGCCGCAGCCTTCGTCCGCGAGCTCACGCCGCCGGCTCTGCAGGCCCTCAACGTGATCGCGTCGCACCCGCCGCGCCTACCGTTCCGCGAGTTCCAGCGTCTGATGGGGATGTCGGGCCCGAAGCTCGCGGGTCGCCTCTCGTCGATCGGCTTCACCGTCACGCGGCAAGGAACGCCGTTCCCGTTCGTCCGCGACTACTACCAAAAGGTCTATCTGATCGACGAGACGGTGGCCGTCGTGTTGCGCGAAGCGGCCGCGGCCGAGATCGCGCGACGGGGCAGAGAGCCGCGCCACGGCCTCTCGGGCGTGCGCGCCTAACGCGCTACAGGACGCCGAGGGAGTGCCACGCCTCGCGCACGGCGAGCGCCTCCGCGCTGCGCGGTCCAAACAGTCGGCGCGCGACACGAGACGAGACGCGCGCGAAGCCGACAAAGCGCGTCCGCGGATGGATCTGCGGACTGCGCAACGCCGTGTACCAGATGAGCCCCGCGCGTTCCCACGCGTGCCCCCCGATCGCCGTCGCGGCGAGGTAGAAGGCGTGATTCGGGATCCCCGAGTTGATGTGCACGCCGCCGTTGTCGGTTTGCGTCCGCACGTAGTTCGCCATCTCTGCCGGCTGCGGGTCCTTTCCGAGCACGGGGTCGTCGTACGCGGTGCCGGGCGCCTTCATCGAGCGAAGGGCCTTCCCGTTCACGGCGGCCGTGAACAGGTGCTCGCCGATCAGCCAGTCGGCCTGGTCGGCGGTCTGGTTGTTCACGAACTGCTTGACGAGCGAGCCGAAGACGTCCGAGATGCTCTCGTTGAGCGCTCCCGATTGGCCGACGTAGGCAAGACCCGCCTCACGCTCGGTGACGCCGTGGGTCAGCTCATGGCCGATGACGTCGACGTCAACGGTGAAACGGTTGAACAGATGGCCGTCGCCGTCGCCGTACACCATCTGTAGCCCGTTCCAGAACGCATTGTCGTAGTGCTGCCCATAGTGGACGGAGGACTTGACGGGCATCCCGCGGCCGTTGATCGAGTTCCGTCCGTATGCGCGGTCGTAGAACTCGAGCGTCGCGCCGGCCCCGTCGAACGCCTCGTTCACCGCGACGTCGCCCGACGAGCCGTCGCGCTCGCCGCGCACGCGCGTGCCAGGGAGCCGATGGAGGTGCTCGGCGTCGAAGACGGTCCGTCGCATCCGCGGCGGCGGCGCGCCGAGCAGTCGGCGCGCCGCATGCGATTGCAGTTCGCGGGAGAGCTCGTAGAGCGGACGGCGGAGCTCGAGCCGCATCATGCGTTGAGCTTTGAGTGTCGTGTCGGCGGCGAGCGTCGAGATCGCTGCGCGCGCGGCCGCGGCCTCGGCTTTCGAAGCCGCCGCCCCTGCGACCTCCCGCCTCCCGTTCGACTTGGGAGAGGCCGACAGGTTGTACGCGATCTGCTCGAGCAGGAAGTCCGGAACGATGCAGCACACCGCTCCCGGGGGGCACCCGGCTCGGTGATGCGCGGTCACCACACCTGGCGGCGATACGCAGCGCGGCGCGCCGCCATCAGCCTCTGCCTCCGTCTCCTCGGCATAGGCCGCGAAATCGCGCGTCTCCGTCGCGCCACACGCGCCGCGACGAGCAGCGCGCGATGACGCCGGAGCAGGGCGCGGTGACGGCGTAGCAGTGCCTGGTGACGCCTTTGGAGCACGCGGTGGCGGCGGAGGAGCATGCGCCGACGTCGCATCATCATGCGGCGCCGTCGGAGCCGTGCTGGACGACCAACCGGCTGGGCAGTTCCCGCTTCCGGTTTCGGATTCATGGGCGGCCTCCTCGAGATTCGAGTCTACCGAGACTATCGGCCAATACGGTGCGAAAATGCTAAAACAAGAGAGAAGCACGTTAGAACCTCATTAGTTTATCACGATTTCGACCTGTTGCGGTCTCGTCGTTGCTACTCGTAGCCGAATCGGCGGGCAAGCTCGACTACCTCAGGTGCGAAGCCGGCGTCGTCGGCGCGCCACTCGAGTGGCCCCACGAGCCTCTCCGCGCTCGCGCGCTCCGGGCGCAGACGAGCATCGCAAAGGAAGAACAGGTCGTTCCCGTAGCGCGCCCCGGGCGGCCCGAAGCCGGCGTACGGCGAGCGCTCCGGGTGGAGCATCGCCTCGACCGCCGCCGGGTCCGAACGCACGCCCAGCCACGAGGCGAGCTCCGCCAGCGTGGTGAACGGGTCGCGGAGGACGTCCTCGCCCCGCACTCGCATCCAGCGCTCGGTCGGCAACGCGCTGACAAATCGGTCGATGTTCGCGTTGAGCGCGTACCAGCTGCGCTGGGGATCGAAGTCGGGATGCAGGACGGCGCCGCTCCCATCCGACCAGCCGAGATTGCGAAGCCAGCCGGGTACCGGCCCGATCTGCAGATTCTTGACCACGTGCTTGCGGACGGACAGCGCCTGGCTGCGCGGGTGCCGGGTGAGATGGATGAAGCGGGCGTTCGGGAACGCTTCGGCCGCGCGCGCCATCCACTCCGGGCGGAAGACGACGACGGGGCTCTTCTCGACGAGCGTCCTCGGGCTCACCCCCTCGGCGAGAAGCGCGAGCACGTCGGCGTTCGACCAGTCGGAGCGCTCGCGCAACCATGCTGCCGCATGCCGGACCGAACCCGCGCTCTGGTAGCCGAAGACGATCTCTGCGACGCTCCGCAGCAGCCCGTGCGTCATCGGGAACTGCGCTCCCGCCGACCTGCGCCACCACTCGTCGACGCTCTCGACGGAGAGCAGATGCGTCTCGGCGAGCCCGTACAGCTCGGGGTGCTGGCCAAGCATCGCGCACACCACGGTGGAGAACGACCGCGGCGGAGTGAGCACGCACACGAGTGGTATCTCGACGGCCCGGGGAGGCCGGTCCCATGCTGAGCGGTTCCCGTTGGCGACTGTTGTGACCATCACGACTCCCTCTAGATAGCGACGGATGAACTCTCATCGGGTGCGACCACGACCCTGCGGGCGGCACGCGGGATCGCCGTCGCCTCGGACGCAGCACCAGCAGCCGACGGCGCGGCGGCGGCCGCCTTCACGGTCTCGGCGAGACGCTTCGGCGTCGGCGAGTCGAAGATCGCGCGAAGCGGCAACTCGACTCTGAACCTCGCGCGGATCCGTGAGGCGAGCTGGGTAGCGAGAAGCGAGTCGCCGCCGAGATCCGCGAAAAAGTCGTCGTCGCCGCGGACGGAGTTGACGCCCAGGACGTCGCGGTAGAGCTCGGTGAGCACTATCTCGGCGGCGCCGTTCGCGGCGGCCGGCTCGACCCGTGGATGCCCTTGCGGAGCCGCTTCCGCCGTGGGCGACACCCAGCGACGGATACGCACGTTGAGGTCGGTGACGGAGACGGCGAGGTGCGGCCGCGGCTGCGCGAGGACGCGCGCGAGGGCATCCGCGACGTCCTTCGGGCCGAGCGCCGCTCCGTCCGGCACGCCGTCGAATCGGCACGTGTCCCACGCGATGCTGACCCAGCGCGCCTTCGAACGTCGCCGCTGCGCCTGCGCGAACGCCTCGAGATACGCGTTCCCGGCGGCGTACGCCGCGTATCCGACACCGCCCAGCACCGTCGAGACAGACGAGACGAGCAGCCACAGCTCGACGGGGTCGGAGCGCAGGAGGCGGTGGAGCACTATCAGCCCTCGCGCCTTCGGGCCGAGGCTCCGCTCGACGTTCTCGTCGCCGACCTGTCCGATCTCGAAGAACGCGTCCGCGCTCATGTCCCCGGCAGCGTGCACTACGCCGTGCACGGGGCCGAACCGCTCGTGCGCGAGGTCGAGGACGTGGAGCATGCTCGCCGGGCTCGCCACGTCTCCAGGAACCGCGAGCACCTCCGCGCCTTTCGCCTCGAGTGCGCGGAGCGCCCGGATGCGCTGCGCCGTGCGCTCGTTTTCGGGGTGCCCGGCGAGCCACTCGTCCCATCGGCCGGGCGCGGGGAACGGCGAGCGGCCGGTGAGCACGAGCTTCGCATCGGCCTGCTCCGTCAGGAACTCGGCGACGACGAGGCCGAGATTGCCGAGACCGCCCGTGACGAGGTAGGTGCCGCCCCGGCGCAACGACCGCGCCCGCGTCGGCTCGGACAGCCGGACCGGGCGATGCCGGAGTACGAGCCTCGTGCCGTGGCGATACGCGACGTCGACACCGGGCCCGGGCGCGGCGAGGTCGGCGGCGAGAGCGCGGGCGAGTCGCGACGGCGCAGGCGCGCCCTCGGACGGGAGCACGACGTCGATCGTCCGGCAGCGCACGTTGCGGAACTCCTGCCCGATCGTCCGGCACGCGGCGGCGACGAGGGCGCGCTCGGGCGCGAGCAGCTCGCGATTCGTGATGTCGTGCACGCCGTTCGTCAACGCCGTCAGCTCGAGTGCGCCGGCGAGCTTGTGCCGCGAGAGCGCTGCAGCCAGCTCGAGCAGGCCGCGGAACGACGACGCGCTGCACCTCATCGAACCGCATCGGAGCGCGGGATCGACGGAACCACCCGCTCGAGCGCGAGCGCGTGCAGGATCCGGTCCGGCGTCAGATCGGCGTCGGCGAGCGATTCCAGAAGGCGGTCGAGTTGGCTCCGATCCACCGGATCGACTGTGAAGCCGCGACCGGCGTCGCCGGAGAAGCCGCTGCCCGCGCAGGCCGTCACGACGGTGTGCCCCGCCTCGGCGAGCGACGCGGCGACGTCGGTACCGAACGGGTCCTCTCCGAGGAGCGCAAGCCACCGCTGCCCGCCCGCGCCCTCCGCTCGCGGCCCGCGGGGCGCCGGCTCCCACTGCGGCGTCCAGAAGCGCGCCCCGGGCGGCCGCCGCGCCGGTACCTGCTGCTGCTTCCCGTTCCGGCGGCCGGCGGCCGGCGGACGGCGCGTCGACCCAGTAGCGCTGGCGCTCGAACGGGTACGTCGGCAGGGACACGCGCAACCGACGGTCGTCGCCGTGGACGGCACGCCAGTCGACCGACGCGCCCGCCGCCCACAGCCGGCCGACGGCGGCGAGGGTCGATTCGAGCGCGTCGTCGCCCGAGTCCGGACGCGGCAGCGTCGAGGCGATCACGTGTGCGGGATGGCGGGCCTCGTGCTGCTGCGCAAGACGCGCGAGCGCGCGCCCCGGGCCGACCTCGACGATCGCGAGCGGCGCGTTGGCGAGGAGCGTCGCGAGGCCGTCATGGAAGCGGACCGTTCGCCGCAGGTGCAACGCCCAGTTGCGGGGATCGACGGCGTCGTCGTCCGTCGCCCACGTCCCCGTCAGGTTCGAGATGTACGGCCGACGCGGAACGTGCCGCGGGACAGAGCGCACGAGCGCTTCAAACTCGGCGAGGATCGGCTCTGTCATCGCGGAGTGGAACGCGTGCGACGTGTGCAGCCGCTGGCAGGCGACGTCCTCGCGGACGAGTCGCTGCTCGAGCCGCTCGATCTCGTCGAGGGGGCCCGAGGCGACGGAGAGCGCATGTCCGTTGACCGCAGCGAGCGCGAGCTCGCCGTCCAATCTCGCCGCGAGCTCGGATTCGCCGAGGCTGACAGCGAGCATCGCTCCGGCCGGGAGCGACTGCATGAGTCGTCCGCGCGCCGCGACGAGTTGAAGCGCGTCGTGCCACGAGAACACTCCTGCGGCCGCTGCTGCGACGTATTCCCCGACGCTGTGGCCGAGCATCGCCGCCGGGGCGAGCCCCCATTCGGTGAGCAGGCGGGCGAGCGCATGCTCGACGACGAAGAGTGCGGGTTGTGCTGCCGAGGTCTGGGTCAGGGCGTGTGCCGCGTCGGGCGCCTCGGCCGCGAGAAGGAGCGAGCGTAGGTCGGGGCCGCCCTCGGCGAGCAGGAGCTCGCACGCCTCGTCGATCGCCGACCGAAACACCGGTTGCGTGCGGTAGAGGTCGACGGCCATCCCGGGATGCTGCGCTCCTTGTCCCGGGAACAGAAAGATGACAGGCAGGTCGTTCGCGGCTGCCACGGCGGCGCCCACCTGCTCGGTGGCTGCGCGGAGTCGATCGACGGCGTCGCTCCGGTCGCGCGCGACAATGGCGTGGCGATACGGGAACGCACGACGTCCGAGCTGCAGCGTGTAGGCGACGTTGGGCAGGTCGAGCTCGGGCCGGCGTTCGAGCTCGTCCGCGAGCCGTCTCGACGCTGCCGCGAGCGCCGTCGGCGTACGGGCCGACAGCACGATCGCCTCCGCGCCGCGCGACGGACTGCCCGGCTCGCGCGCAGGCGGCTCATCGAGCACGAGGTGGGCGTTCGTCCCGCCGATGCCGAACGAGCTGACGCCAGCTCGGCGCGGCATGCCGTCGCTCTCCCACGGCACGAGCGTCTCGTTGACGTAGAACGGCGTCGCCGCGAAGTCGATCTCCGAGTTCGCCCGCTCGAAGTTGATGCTCGGCGGGAGCTGTCCGCGCTCGAGCGCGAGCACCGTCTTGATCAGTCCGGCGATGCCGGCCGCAGAGTCGAGATGGCCGATGCTCGCCTTCACCGCGCCGAGCGCGCAGAAGCCCGTGTCGGTCGTGCCGCGGCGGAAGGCGCGCGTCAGCGCCTCCACCTCGATCGGGTCGCCGAGCGGCGTGCCCGTCCCGTGCGCTTCGACGAAGGTAATCGTGCGCGGGTCGACGCCGGCGTCCTCGTGCGCGGCTGCGATCACCTGCGTCTGCCCGCGACAGTCCCGGCGCCGTGAACCCCACCTTCGCCGCGCCGTCGTTGTTCATCGCCGCGCCCTTGACGACCGCGCGCACGTCGTCGCCGTCGGCCTGGGCGTCGGCGAGTCGGCGAAGCACGACGACGCCGATGCCGTTTCCGAACACGGTTCCCGCCGCGCGGTGGTCGAAGACGCGGCAGTGACCGTCAGGCGAGTAGATGCCCCCGGGGTCGTAGCGGTATCCGGAGTGCTGCGGGATGCGCACGTTGACGGCGCCGGCGAGCGCCATGTCGCACTGGCCGTCGAGAAGTGCCTGCCGCGCGAGCACCACGGCGACGAGGCCCGTGGAGCAGGCGGTCTGAACCGTCAGGCGACGGGCCGACGAGCCCGAGCTTGTACGCCGTGCGTGTCGCGAGGTAGTCCTTGTCGTTGCCGATCAGAAGCTGCAGCGGCCCCGCCAGCGACGCGACGCGTGGGTTGCGATAGAGCTGCCCGAGGTACGTGCTGATCGCGCAGCCCGCGAACACCCCGATGCAACCCGGAAACGACTGCGGATCGTGCCCCGCGTCCTCGAGCGCCTCCCACGCGCACTCGAGGAACAGACGCTGCTGCGGGTCGATCGTCTCCGCCTCGCGCGGGCCGTAGCCGAAGAAGTCGGCGTCGAAGAGGTCGATCCCGTCGAGCGGCGCGCCGGCGTTGACGAATGCGTCGTCTGCCTGCGCTCCCGCATCGACGCCCGCGGCGCGGAGCTCGTCGTCGTCGAAGGCCCGGACGGCCTCGACGCCCTGGCACAGGTTCCGCCAGAAGGCGTCCACGTTGGGCGCGGCCGGGAAACCGGCCGCTCATGCCGACGATCGCGATCTCGCGCTCGGCGCTCACGTCGTCTGGCCGCTCGCCGGGGCAGCTGCCGGTTCGAGGTGCTGCGCGCAGTAGGCGGCGAGCGCCTGGATCGTCGGGTGGTAGAAGAGCTCGGTGATGCCGAGACGGACGCCGAACGTCTGGGCGAGCCGCCCCTGCAGCCGGAACATGAGGAGCGAGTGCCCGCCCAGGTCGAAGAAGTTGTCGCGGCGGCCCACCACCTCGAGTCCGAGCAGATCCTTCCAGATCTGGGAGACCAGGCACTCGATCGCGCCGGTCGGCTGCTCGTAGCTTGGTATGCCGGCTATCTGGGGCGCGAGCCTGGGCAAGCGCCGGCGGTCGCGCTTCCCGCTCGGCGTGTGCGGGATGTCGTCGACGACGACGAACCCGCTCGGGATCATTTGCTCGGGAAGCCGCTCGCGCAGGTCTGCGCGCAACCGCTCGAGGTCGACAACGTCGGCGTTCGCGGGCACCACGTAGGCGACGAGGGCGAGTGCGTCCCCGTCGTCGGCCCGGCCGACAACAACCGCCTCGCGAATCGACGACTGCTCGACCAGCGCGGCCTCGATCTCGGCCGGCTCGATGCGGTGCCCGCGAACCTTGAACTGGTCGTCGCTCCGTCCGACGAGCTCGAGCGTCCCGTCCGGGAGGTGGCGGGCCGTGTCGCCGGTCGCGTAGAGGAGCGCGCCCGGGGCCGGCGAGAACGGGTCGGGGACGAACCGCCCGTCCTCGACGCCGTTGACGTACCCGCGCGCCACGCCGACGCCGCCCACATACAGCTCACCGTAGGCACCGATCGGGAGCGGCTCGCCGTGGGGGTCTAGCACGTACGTCCGCACGTTTGCGATGGGCCGTCCGATCGGAGGCCGAACGTACGGCCCGCGCTCGAGCGCGGGATCAAACCACGTCGCGTCCCAGATCTCGGACGTGCCGTAGAGGTTGTAGAGCGTTGCGCGTGGAAGCTCGCGACGGAAGCGACTCTCGAGCTCCGCGGAGAGCGGCTCGCCGCTCGTCACCCAGTAGCTCAGCGCGGGGAGCGAGTCGGCCAGGCGCTCGCACGACGTCGAGCAACGCGCGGAGGAACGAGGGCACGACCCAGATGCGCGTGACGCCCGTACGCGCCAACTCGTCGACGAGGGCGACCGGGTCGCGGAGGACCCGGTCCGGGACGACGATTGTCGGCACGTTCTGCAGCAGGCCGCCGAAGAGCTCCCAGATCGAGTCGACGAACGACAGCGCCGTCTTCTGGCACGCGACCTCGCAGTGCGCGAACGGATATGCCTCCCACATCCAGGCGAGGCGGTTGAGGATCTGCCGCTGCTCGACCGCGACGCCCTTCGGACGCCCGGTCGATCCCGGACGTGTAGATCACGTACGCCAGCGCGTCGGGGCCTCCGAGCGCCGGCAGCGGCTCCGCGGACGCAGCGCGATCTCGGCCGCATCGGCGTCGAGCCGCACGACCCGCGCGGCCCCGCTGTCGACGCCCTCGGCCGCATCGGCGCGCGTCACCAGAACGAGCGGCGAGGCGTCGCGCAGCATGAACGAGAGCCGCGCCGCGGGGTAGGCCGGATCGAGCGGGAGGTAGGCCGCACCCGACTTGACGACGGCGAGCACTGCGACGCAGGCGTCGAGCGAGCGCTCGAGGCAGATCGCGACGATCGTCTCCGGCCGCGCGCCCAGCCGGACGAGGTGCCGCGCGAGCTTCGTCGAGCGGCGGTCGAGCTCAGCGTACGAGATCGCGTCCGGGCCGCAGCGGTACGCTGTCGCGTCGGGCGCACGGCGCGGCTGCAGCTGCGAACAGCTCCGCGAGCGAGGTCTCCGGGTACCGACGCGCCGAGTCGTTCCACGTGTCGAGCAGCAGCTGCCGCTCTGCCGGCGGTAGGACGTCGACGCGCGAGATCGGTACCTCCGGGTCGCGCACGACGGCCGCCACGACCGCGCGGTAGCGCGCGGCCAAGCGCTCGACGGTGACCGGCTCGAACAGGTCACTGCGGTACTCCATGTGCCCGCGCCACCCGTCGCCGCTGTCCCACAGCGTGCACGTCAGGTCGAACGCCGAGCTCGTCTGTCCGAGATCGACGAGCGCCTCGCGCCGCTCGTCGGTCTCGTCGAGCGTGGGCACGTTGATCATCTGGAACACGATCTGGCAGAGCGGGCTACGGCTGAGATCCCGCTCCGGACGCAGCTCCTCGACGAGCCGCGCGAACGGCACGTCCTGGTGCTCGAAAGCCTCGACGAGCGTTTCGCGGACGCGCCCGAGCAGGTCGGCGAACGTCGGGTCGCCCGAGAGGTCGACGCGCGCCGGGATGGTGTTCAGGAAGAACCCAATCAACCGCTCGAGCTCGGGGCGGCCGCGGCCCGCGACGTACGAGCCGACGACGAGGTCTTCGTCGCCGGTCATCCGGTGCAGGAGCACGAGGAAAGCCGCGAAGAGAGTCATGAACGGCGTCGCGCCGTGTCGCCTGCCGAGTGCAACCACCTCCGCCCTCAGCGCGGGCTCCACCTCGAGCGGCACAGCCGCGCCGCCGAACGTCTGCTCCTGGGGGCGCGCGTAGTCCAGCGGCAGCTCGACGTACGGCGCAGCGGCGAGCTTCCGCTTCCAGAACGCGATCTGGTCGTCGAGCGCGCCGGAGTCGAGGCGGTCCCGCTCCCACACCGCGTAGTCGCCGTACTGGATCGGGAGCTCCGGCAGCGGCGACGGCTGGGCCGCCGTGAACGCCGACCACAGCGTCGAGAGCTCCGAGAAGAAGATCCCGATCGACCAGGCGTCGGAGACGATGTGATGCATCGTCACCGAGAGCAGGCCGTCGTCGGCCGAAGTCTTGACGAATGTCGTCCGGATCAACTCGTCGCGCGCCAGGTCGAACGGCCGGCGAGCGTCGTCCACGAGCGTGGCGCGCGCCCCAGCCTCGCGATCGCCGTCGCCGCACGTCAGGTCGACGACTCGAAGGGAGAGCGTCGCGTGCGGCAACACGAGCTGGGCAGGCTGGTCGTCGACGAGCCTGAACCGCGTGCGCAGCGACTCGTGTCGTCGGGCGATCTCCGCCAACGCCTGCTCGAGCGCGCCGACGTCGACGCGGGAGCGGACTCGTACGGTGGTATTGAGGTTGAAGACGGGCGCCGCGCCGGCGAGCTCACTCAGAAACCAGATGCGCTCCTGGCCCAGCGACAACGGGAAGACGAATGCTTCGTCGTCCGCGCGCCTTTCGTCGTCCTCTTGGATACGGAACGCCTCCGGGCGCGTCGCTCGCATGTCCACGGAGCCCCCAAGTCAGCGAGTTCCGCGCAAGTATCGCTGGCGTGAGCGGTGAGGTCAAGCCCGTCCGACGCTTCGCGGTTTGCCGGCCTCGTCGTCGACGTTTGCCTCCCGCGCCGAACGTTTGCAATGGTACGTGGAACAAGCGACTAGTTCACACGAAGGTGGGACCGAGCGATGCCAAACGATGTCTCTTCGAGATCTGCGTCGACAACATGAAAGCCGCCCGTCGACGATGTCCGCGTTGCTGAACGGCGACCGCCCTCGTACCGAGAGTCGCGTCTGGATAATCGAGCCGGATTCGATCTTCCGCTCCGGGCTCACGACGTTGTTGCGCGCGCATCACTACGACGTCGTTGCCGAGAGCGACGCGCTGAGTCAGACCGGAAGCGAGCAGCACGTCGATGTCGTGATGTTCGACGTCGGGGCCGTTCGGCTCGACGAGGTGCTCACGCTGCGCGCCGCAAGCGGAGCCCGGCTCGTCGCGATCGTCGGCAGTGTCGATGGCGCAGCCCTCGAGTGGGTGACCGAAGGCGTCGAAGGCGTGCTGCTGCGCTCCGAACTGACGCCCCAACGGATACTGGGCTGTCTCGCGGGCGTCACGGAGGGGCTGGCCGCGCTGCCACTCGACGTCTTGATGCGAGCGGTCGGGAACGGCAGGCACGATGCCGCGTCGACTTTGCCGGGGACGCTCCTGCCACGCGAGCTCCACGTGCTCGAGCTGCTCGCGGAGGGCAAGACGACGCGTGACATCGCCGCGAAGCTCTCCTACTCGGAGCGCACGGTGAAGAACATCGTGCACGACCTGCTCATCAAGTTGGGATCGCGCACGCGCGCGCACGCCGTCGCGCTCGCAATCCGACAGCACCTCATGTAGACGATCGCTCAGACTTGCCCTCTTGTCTGCCCGGGCGATTCTTGAGGCGCGTTGAAACCATTGCCAGACTCGGCACGTCACCTCGCGGGAGGAGAGTGGTGCACGAACGCACGGGAGAGGTCGACTGAGCGCACAACCGCGTGTCGCCGTCCGCGGTAGCGAGCGGAGGGCCCTTCGGGGCCCGAAGATCGTCGGCGTCCCCGACCCCGCCGAACGCGTCGACGTCACGGTCTACGTTCGACCGCGGCCGGACGGCGGCAAGCTGCCGCTGCGAGCACTGGCGCGGCAACCTCCAACGCAGCGGTCGTACCTGACGCACAGGCAGCTAGCCGCCGTTCGCGGTGCGGACCCGACCGATGTGGAGCAGGTGCGGCGGTTCGCGCACGCGAACGGCCTCGAGGTCCTGTCGGTCGATGAAGCGCGGCGCGCGGTCGTCCTGTCCGGGTCGGTGGCGCAACTTTCCTACGCCTTCGGCGTCGACCTGATGCTCTTCCACCATCAGGCGGCCGGATGGGTGTATCGCGGACGAACGGGGCCGATTTTCGTGCCGCGTGCGCTGGGACCGATCGTCACGGGCGTGTTCGGGTTGGACGATCGGCCTCAGGTTCGGCCCCTCTTCCGCATGGCCGGCCGCGCACGTCGGGCTGCTGCCACGTCGTTCACTCCCATCCGGCTGGCGCGGCTCTACGGTTTCCCGCAGGGCGTCTCCGGCCAGGGTCAGACGATCGGCATCCTCGAGTTCGGCGGCGGCTTCGTCCGCTCCGACCTCGCCACGTACCTCACGAACCTGGGGATTCCGGCGGCGGCGCAACCGAACGTGTCGGTCGTTTCGGTTGACGGTGGGCGCAACGCGCCGACGGGCAACCCGAACGGCCCTGACGGCGAGGTGATGCTCGACATCGAGATCGTCGCTGCCATCGCACCCGGCTGCCGCATCGTCGTCTACTTCGCTCCGAACACAGCTCGAGGATTCGTGGACGCGTGTACGACGGCGGTCCACGACGCGACCAATTCGCCGTCGGTGATCTCGATCAGTTGGGGCGGCCCCGAGTCGACGTGGACTGCGCAGGCGATGGCCAATATCGAGGGCGCCTACGCAGCCGGCGCGAGCCTCGGCGTCACGGTCTGTTGCGCGTCGGGCGACGACGGATCCGCCGACACCGTCGGCGACGGGCGGCAGCACGTGCTGTTCCCGGCCTCGGCGACGCATGCCCTCGCCTGCGGAGGGACGACGCTCCGCGCAAGGGGCCCGACCATCTCGAGCGAAGTCGTCTGGAACGCGCCGAACGGTGCGACGGGCGGCGGTGTCAGCAACGTCTTTCCCGTCCCGCCGTACCAGGCCGGCGCGAACGTACCGCCCTCGGCGAACCCGGGCGGGCATCGTGGCCGTGGAGTGCCCGACGTGGCCGCGAATGCCGATCCGGCGACGGGATACAAGGTTCGCATCGACGGTGCGCCTGCGGTCATCGGAGGCACGAGTGCAGCGACGCCGTTGTGGGCGGCGCTGCTCGCGCTGATCAACCAGCGCCTCGGGAATCGCGTCGGGTTCGTGAACGCCATGCTCTATCGGCCTGCGATCGCCGTGGCGTTCCGGGACATCACCTCCGGCAACAACGGCTCCTACCGAGCGCGCGCCGGCTGGGATGCGTGCACCGGCCTCGGCTCGCCCCGCGGCACGCAGTTGTTGAACGCTTTGCGCGCGATACCGCCGCACGCCGTGCCGCATCCGCATCCGCATCCGCACCCCCATCCGCATCCGCATCCGCACCCCCATCCGCATCCGCACCCCCATCCGCATCCGCATCCCCATCCGCACCCCCATCCCTCCGCCGCCGAGCCCCGGCCCGAGCGGCCCGCCGCCCGACCCACCCCCCGACCCACCCCCCGGAGGGTCAGGCGAGGCGCGGCCGAAGAGGGGCCGGCGTCCACCGCCCGATCAGAACGAGCCGCAGCCACCCAAGAGGCGCAAAGCCAAGTCCTGAGCGGCGCAGCGTGCCCGGCCCGGACGCCGATCCCGAACCGTTCCCGCCCGATGCTCTGCGTTGCTTTCTTCCACCGGTTCGGACATGTCTCGCGTGCGTATGCTCGGTCTGCGACGAGCGACTACCGCGACATCAACCGCGCGGCCTGGGGCGCGCTCAGCCGGAGCGGCGAGGAGTCCACCGTGCCGGCGGACGAGACGGCATTCGCGTCACCGCGCGCCTGGCTCGACGAGCTCGGATGGATCCCGTGGGACGAGGTCCGCTCTGTCCTCTGCGTCGCCTCCGGCGGCGGCCAGCAGGGACCGCTTTTCGCATCCCTCGGGCTGTCGGTGACCGTCACCGACATCGCGCCGGAACAACTCGACACCGACCGCGCGGTCGCAGCGGAACGTCACCTCTCCCTCGAGACGGTCGAGGCGGACATGCTCGACCTCTCCGCGCTGTACGACCGGCAGTTCGACCTCGCCTACCAGCCGATCTCCTCGCTCTACGCCCCCGACGTGTCGCGTCTCTACCGCGAGGTCTTCCGCACGGTGCGGGACGGCGGCTACTACCACGTCGAGCACTGGAACCCGGTACAGATGCAACTCTCCGAGTACGCGCCGTGGGACGGCGAGGCGTACCGGCTCGTCCATCGGCAGGGGACGGGCGAGCCGCTCGCCTGGAGTCACGCCGTCGAGGGAGACGACGGCGAGGAGTCGGTGTCGTGGAACTACATCCACACACTCGGGTCGTTGATCGGCGCCGTCTGCGCTGCCGGCTTCATGATTCGAGGATTCGGTGAACGTGGTCACGGCGATACGGGGGCAGAGCCGGGAACGATCGACCACTTCGCGACGTACGTTCCGAGCTTCTTCTCGATCTTCGCGCAGAAGCCAAGCCGTGCGTGACGCACCGTCGATCAGTGTCGTGATCGTGAGCCGCAACGAGGGGATCTATCTTCGAGACACGGTCTCGAGCTTTCTCGCCTCGGTTCCCGACGATGCCGAGATCATCGTCGTCGACGACTGCTCCACGGACAGGAGCGTCCGACGCATCGAAGCCGAGACACGAGTGCGAATCGACCGCACGCCGAAGTGGATCGGGACTGTTCGCGCACGGAATTTCGGCGCGAACCGTGCCCGTGGCGCCGTCATCGTGTTCGCCGATGCCCACGTGTCCGTCCCCTCGGCATGGTGGGAGACATTGCTGGAGCCACTCGAAGACCCGCGCGTGGGTGCGGTCGGCCCGGTCATCCAGGGGCTGAACCACCCTGAAGCGAAGGGCTACGGGCTGCGGTTTGTCGACGCTGCGCTGAACTGCGAGTGGGGCCCGTGGCGCGGGGACGATCCACACCCGGTGCCGCTCCTCGGCGCAGGCCTGATGGCCATGCGGCGCGATCTCTTCGCGTCCCTCGGGGGCTTCGACCCCGGAATGGTCCGCTACGGCATGGAGGATCCAGACCTCGATCTTCGTCTTTGGACGTACGGGTATTCGTGCGTCCTCGTCCCGACGGTCGAGGTCGGGCACCTCTTCCGCGCCGACCACCCGTTCCAGAGCTGGGAGTCGTTCCTCCACAACGTGATCCGGTTCGGGGTCGTTCATTTCGGGCGCAAGCGACTCGCCGCGTTGCTCGAGAGCTACGCCTCCGACCCTGCGCTCCCTGGGGCACTTGCGCGCGTCATGACGAGCGACGTCTTCGCGCGCCGCGAGTCGGTGCGAGCGACAAGGATTCGGGACGCCGAGTGGTACTTCGCGGAGGTTGCGGCGTAAGCGGCGCCGAGACCGCGATCGGCATCCGCGTGCGGGTTGGCGACTACCTCGCGGTGCGCGACTTCGACTCACGAGCCCGCAGCGCGATACTGGCTCGAGGGGCCGCCTCGGCGGACAGCTCCTCAGTAACCCGCGTCCGTATCGACAATGTTGCGAAGCGGGCGATTTGCGAGGAAGTTCTCCAGGTTCCCGCGGAACCGCGCGACGTCGCGCTCCTCGAACCGCCACGACCGCCAGGAGCTGTGCGGAGAGATGATCACGTTGGGCATCGACCAGAGAGGATGCTCGGGTCTCAGCGGCTCTTCCTTGAAGGCGTCGAGCGCCGCGCCGCCGAGGTGGCCCGACGAGAGCGCCGCCACCAGCGCCTCCTCGTCCACGACGCTTCCGCGGGACACATTCACGAGCCAGGAGCCGCGCTTCATCGCCGCGAGCTCGGAGACGCCGACGATGCTTCGAGTCTCCCTCGTACTCGGAAGGGTCACGACGAGGAAGTCGATCTCCGGAAGTCGGCTTCGCCATTCCCCGGCGTCCGCCACGCCGTCCCCCGCGTCGAGCGTTCCCGTGCGCCGCGAGGCCAGGACGGAGACCCCGAGGCAGCGCAGGCGGCCGGCGATGGCCCGCCCGAGCTCGCCGTAGCCGAGGATCAACACGAGCGAGTCCGCAAGCTCCTGATCGCTTGCGACCTCCGGTGCCCACGTCGACGCAGCCTGGGCCTTCAGGAATCCGAGCAGGTTGCGCCGCGCCGCGAGCATGCACATGAGCACGTGCTCTGCGATCGGCTGGGAATACAGCCCGGCGCCGTTGGTAAAGACGACACGGCGCTCCCGGAAGAGCTCGAGCGGCAGATGATCGACGCCCGTCGAGCTGTAGTGGAACCACTTCAGGTTCGGAGAGCCCCGAAGGATCTGGGCGATCAGCTCCGCGCTCGTGAATCCGGAGACCCACACCACGTCCGAGCCCACGGCGAGCTCCGGCGTCTCCGCCGGGGTCTCGTACCACAGGACCTCGCACGGGAGGTCGCCGATCCGTGCCCGGTACGAGGCAGGCAGCAACAACGTCAGCGGCTCGTCCGTCACGAAGGCCGGCTGAAGTGCGGGTCGAGGGCATCCCTCAGCGAATCTCCGAAGAGGTTGAGCGCGACGATCAGGATCACCAGAGCCAGACCGGGGAACACGACGAGCCACGGGGCGAAGGTGACGAAGTTCTGGGAGTCGGCGAGCATCGACCCAAAGTCCGGCTGGGGAGGTCTCGCACCAAAGCCGAGGTAGCTCAACGCCGCATACGCGAGCTGCGCCGTCGACATGCTCAGCGCCGTCATGACGATCAGCGGGGTGCGGATGTTCGGGATCACGTGCCAGAAGACGATCCGCAGGTCGGTCGCCGAGGCGAGCCGAGCCGCCTCGACGTACGGCCGGCCTGCGACGCTGAGCGTCGCCGTCCGGGCGACACGACCGAAGCGGGGCACATAGACGACCGCGATCGCGACGATCGCCGTAAGCAGTGACGGGCCGAGCGCCGCGACAAGGATGATCGCGAGGATGAGCTCCGGGAGCGCGAACACGACGTCCATCGCGCGCGAAATCGTCGAGTCGATCCCGCGGCGCGCGTACCCGGCCGCGATCCCGAGCAGCCCGCCGATCGCCAGCGCAAGCCCGACGGAGGCAACGGCGACGATGACGGCCACGCGGATCGCGACGATCACGCGGCTGAACTCGTCGCGGCCGAGCTCGTCCGTTCCGAACCAGTGCTGGCTCGACGGCCCGGTCAGCGGCGGACCCGTGTTGAGGGCGTTCGGGTTGTACGGAACGATCCGCGGCCCGATGATCGCCAGGATCACGTAGACCCCGAGAACCCACCAGCTTCCATGAGACGCAAGACGCCAGGCACGGCGGCCCGCCCGTTCCTTCTGCCCGAGCACCGCCGTCGCGTCGCTCACTCCGGTCGAGGGCGCACTCACGTCCTGACCAGCCTCTTGTCGAGTAGCGGATGGATGATCTCGACAAGCGTGTTCGAGAGGACGAAGAACACGGCGATGACGAGTACCTGGGGGATGAGGAGCTGGAAGTCTCGCTGGCTGATCGCGGTGACGATCCCACGTCCCAGCCCGGGAAGTGCGAAGACGTTCTCGACGACGACGAGCCCCCCGAGGAAGGCTCCCATGAGGAAGCCCTGCAACGTGATCACCGCCGGCAGTGCGTTCTTGAGCGCGTGGAGGTAGCGGATCCTCCAGACCCTGGCGCCCTTGGCGTGCGCCATCAAGACGTATGGCTCCGAGAGCGCCTCCAGCATCGCCGATCGCGTCATCTGCATGGTCAAGGCCGATGTCGGCAATGCGACCGCGATCACCGGCAGCACCATGCATTTGAGGTTGCCGACGAGGCTCGAGCTGATCGGCACGTACGAGATCTGGTAGAGCGACGGGAAGTACTTCGCGGCAAGCCACAGGAGCAGGATCCCGCTGAGGAAGACGGGGATCGAGAAGATCGTCAGCGACGCGCAGCGAATCGCCGTGTTCACCGTCCTGCTCGAGTGCGTCGCGGTGACGACACCGAGCGGCACGCCGATGAGCGTGGTCAGTGCGATCGACAGCACGGCCAGCTCGAGCGAGATCGGCACCTCCTGCCGGAGCTGAGACGTGACGCTGAGCTTGCTGATCGGCGAGTAGCCGAAGTCGAAGTGCACGGCGTGCTCCAACCAGAGGAGATACGAGATATACATCGGCCGGTCGAGCCCGAGCTGATGGCGAACGTGTGCGATCTGAGCCGGAGTGGCACCGTCGACGCCGATGATGACCGTGCCGATGTTCCCGGGCGCGACGCCTCTCCCGAGGAAGTAGACGATCACGGACACCGCGAAGAGGACGAGCACGAGGCCGACGAACTTCTCCGCCACGAAGCGGACCACGGTCGTCATGCCGATCCTCCAGGGGCGGTGTTCGTCGAGCTCGACGGCGCAGGTAGGGCGCCGGCGAAGTGGCAGGCGACCAAGTGGTCGGGGCCATACGCGCGCAAGGCCGGCCATTCGGCTGCGCACCGATCCTGAGCGTGCCGGCAACGAGTGTGGAAGCGGCACCCGCTGGGCGGTCTTGCTGCGCTCGGGATGTCGGCATCGAGCAACGCCGATTGCCGTTGCTGCTCCCGGCCCGGATCCGGGACGAGGATCGCATCCACGAGGATCTGCGAGTACGGATGCAGCGTGTTCTGTTCGAACGACTGGACGGGGACGAGCTCGACGATCTCGCCCAGGTACATGATCGCGATCCGGTCGCTGAGCTCGAACGCGGTGGCGAGATCGTGCGTGATGAACAGGTGCGCGCTCCCGAACTCCTGCTGGACGTCACGGATGAGGTCGGCGATCTGCGCCTGCTGCGAGACGTCGAGCGAGCTGAGCGCTTCGTCGAAGACGATCACGGACGGGTCCGAGATGAGCGCGCGCGCGATGCACGCGCGCTGCTGCTGGCCACCCGAGAGCTGGTGCGGGAACCGCTGGCCGTGCTCGGGGCGGAGGCCGACGCGGTCCAACATGTTCAGCGCCTGCATCTGTCGATCCTTCTTGCCGGCGCGGCCGACGAGCGGCTCGGAGACGCTGTCGGCAACCGCGTGCTTCGGATCGAGCGACCCCGCAGGATCCTGGAAGACCATCTGCAGCTTGCCCCGGATGCCCTCCCGAGACTTCGAGGCGTGCACATCCGCACCGGACAGGAGCACGGACCCGGCGGTCGGTCGGTACAGCCCGGTGACGACACGCGCGAGCGTCGACTTCCCACACCCGGATTCGCCCACGAGGCCGATCGTCTCGCCCAGGCGCAGGTCGAACGACACGCCGTCGACGGCGTAGACCGTCTCTGCCTGGCCCCGGAGCGCCCTCCGGACATGGAAGTACTTCTTGACGTCCTCGACGCGAAGCAGCGGCCCTTCCGGGTGGTCGTTCATGCCGCCGGCGTCCTGAACTCGCGCTGGGTCACCCAACAGCGGACGGATCGCCCCGCCTCGACCTCCAGGAGCTCTGGCTCGTTCGCGCACTGCTCCTCCGCCGACGGGCACCGGAAGCGGAATGCGCACCCCGATGGTCGCACGGTCCGCATCGGCGCGCCCTGCTCGGCGACCTGCAGTCGAGCTCGCCTCTCCCCGAGCCGTGGTGTGGCATGGAGGAGCTGCCGGGTGTAGGGGTGCAGCGGCTCGCGAAACACGTCGGTCACGGGGCCCGTCTCGACGACCTGCCCGGCGTACATGACGATCACCCGCTCGCAGATTGTCGCCACGACGCCCATGTTGTGGGTGATGAGCAGGACGGCCATGCCGAAGCGCTCGACCAACCCCGAGAGCAGGCCCAGAACCTTCTTCTGCATCGTGGTGTCGAGCGCCGTCGTTGGCTCGTCGGCCAGGAGCAGCGCCGGAGTGTTGAGGATCGCCATCGCGATGAGCACGCGCTGTCGCATGCCTCCGGAGAACTCGTGGGGGTAGCGGTGCATCTGCGCCCGCGCATCGGGAATGCCGGCGACGGCGAGCGCTTCGACGATCCGGTCCTGCGCCTCTCGCTTTGAGATCGTGACGTGAGAGGTCAGGGCCTCACGCAGCTGCCACTCGATCGTGAACAGCGGATTGAGCGCCGCCATCGGATTCTGCGGCACGTACGCCATCTGCTTCCCGCGGATGTGCCGCAACTCGTCCTCGGTCATCGCGAGGACGTTCTGGCCTTCGAGATCGACGCGGCCGCCCACGACTCGCCCAGGCGACGGCAGCAGGCGGAGCAGCGACATCACGGTCGCGGTCTTGCCGGATCCCGATTCACCGACGATGCCGACGGACTCGCCCTTCTCGACCGCGAACGACACATCCTCGACGGCGTTCACTACCCCATCCCGCAGGTAGAAGCGGCTCGTGAGGTTGTTGACGGTCAGGAGCATCGACGGCCTCGCCCTAGGGGCTCCTCAAGTATGGGCCGGGGGCGCAGATGAGATCTGCGCCCCCGGCCACCTCAGGACGAGACGGTGACGTTCGCGAGGAACAACCATCCAGCTGTGAAGTCGATCTTGACGTTATGCACGCTCGACCGCTGGTACGCGACGAACTGGGTCGGAGATGCGATCGAGAAGTTCGGGAATCCCTGGTCGTCTTCGGCCACGGCCAGCGCATTGAGCCCCTGGAAATACTGTTGGAGCGTAGTCGCCGTGCTGAGGTTCGAGACGAGCCCCGAGATCTGTTGCGGAACCGGCCCGTTACGGTTGGGCCGGGGCGTCAGGTAGAGCGAGGGATCGGCGAAGAACGGGTACTGGTTGAACGCCAGGCCGTAGTTCGCCGCCCCCAGGTTGGCGAGGTAGGTTGGCGTGTCGACGGGGTTGAGCGTGAGGGTGATCCCAATCGCGGCGAGCTGGCTCTGGAAGACCAGTGCGAACCGCGGGACCGAGGGGATGTTCGTCGTGTACATGAAGCTGGTCGTAAAGCCGCTCGGGTAGCCCGCTGCCGCAAGGAGCTGTTTGGCCTTGGCGATGTCGTGCTTGCCGGCGTAGGTGTATGCCGTGGCCGGGGCCGCCCACGCGTAGGCAGACGGTATGTACGTCGCGGGCGCGCCGTAGCCGAGATACGAGCCGACCACGGCCGCCTTCTTGTCGACCGCGAGCTCGACCGCGCGCCGAACGTTGACATCGTCGAAGGGCGGTTTCGCGGCGCTGAACTCGACGCGAAGGTTCGTCGCAGAGATGACGCTGCCGAGCTTGATCTTCCTGGTCTCCGACTGAAGTGCCTTGATGATCGACGCATCCGGGAAGATCAGGCCGGCCTTGCCGGCGCTGACCGCCACGAGCTGTGCGGCCGGGTCGGGCACGATCTCGATCTTGAGATTGGCAACGCCGGCCTTCTTGCCCCAGTATTTGTCGAACCGCTTGAAGACGAGCTCCCGGTTCGGCGAGTACGACGTGAGGCTGAACGGTCCGGTGCCCACCATCTGGCTCGACAGGTTGGCCGCCCCGGCCTTCTGGCTCAGGATGGCGCAGCCCACGACGAACGGATCGCCCATGTTCAGCAGGAAGCCCGGCTGGGGGGCCGAGAGGGTGAACTGCACCTGACTCGGCGAGAGCGCGGTGACGCCTTGCAGCGTCGGGAATCGGTTCTGTGCGTACGGGATTCCGCTCGACTTCAGAAGGTTGAAGGTGTACACGACGTCATTTGCTGTCATCGTCGCGCCGTTCTGGAACTGCACGCCCGACCGCAGCGTGAAGGTGTAGACGGTGTTCGTCGAGTTCACGGTGTAGCTCTTCGCGAGCCACGGAACAACCTGGCCGGTCGGAAGCGTCCGCAGGAGGCACTCGTAGCTGAGCTGCCAGTAGGGCCACGTCTGGTTCAGGGGACTCTGCTGGGGGTTGAGCGTGTCCGGAGGCGTCGTCGCAGCGACCACGAGCGTCGAGGAGTCCGACGTTCGCGAGGCCGCACTTCCTGCGAGGCACGCACATCCGACGACACAGACAATCGCCAAGAAAACGAGTCGCTTCATCGATTTCATCTCACTTTCTGATCTGGGCGCAGATTCGCGCGAACAACCCGACGCAGGTACCCGTGCGAGCCTTCGAGCAGACCACCATGGCTGAGGCACTTGGTAACGATTCCGCGACCATAACGCTTGGAGCAGAGCAATACAATGTCGTCTGAGCAGGAATTTTTTGAGACGTCGTTTACGCGGGAGTAGGAAAAACGTGGACGGCGCTCTCCCGGGATGCCATGTCCCAGCGAGCGTGGTCATACCAATCGGGGCGCTCGAGAAGCGTCGAGCTGCGCGTGAGGGCGCCTACAGGGGAGTGCCGCCTGAAGCCTCACGGGCCGGCCAGACCAGCCGCCGACCAAGAGCGGGCTTTCGCTCGTCGACTTCTGCGGCGGCTACGTGGCGGCCCTCGCGACGCTTGTCGCGGGAGCCCGGTTGGCGACATCGCCTGTCGCTCCCCTTCGCTGAGCGTACGATCGCCGGGGGTCGCGCAGACTCGTGCTAGCGGTGGCGGCGGGCGACCTCGCGCATCGCGGCCTCGTCCATGAAGGAGACGACCGCACCCTCGGCTCCGGCCTCGAGCATTCCCTCGAGCTGCTCGGGCGAGGACAGGCGCGGGATCGTGCGCAGGTCGGGGTGTTGCTGTTTGACCGTGCGGATGTGCGCGGCGTTGGAGCCGCGCGAGGGGTGCCATACGTCGCCGAGTTCGAGCGCCCGCCGGATCGCACGCGGAGAGCTGCCGCCGACCCAGAGCTCCGGCTGCGGCGAGGGGTGCGGCTCGGCAATCGCGTCCCGGTACGACCAGGAGCGGCCCTCGAACTCGCGGTTGCCGCTCCAGAGCGCGCGCATGAGTCGGATCGCCTTGTCGCCGCGGCGGCCGATGAAGGGTCGCGACCTGCTTTGCGAGGTGGAACGGGTTGTGGAGTGGCACGAGTACGATTGAGGTGCCGAGCCCGACGCGTTCCGCCCAGCCGGCGACCCAGCCTCGCGTGATCAGCGAGTCGTAGAGACGCCCGTATGGGTCGACCCCGTCCGGGCCGACGACGATGTGCTCGGTCGCCCAGACTGAGTCGAAGCCGAGCGCCTCGGCTGCCTCGGCGAAGCGCCGGATCCCGGCGGGCGACGAGGCGCGCCCGAAGTTGGGCAGGATCACCCCGAGGTGCACGACCCGAGACTAACGAGGGCACGGGTGGCGAGGCTGGCGACGCTCGACCCGGACGGGCGCGCGCATCTCGTCCCGATCGTGTTCGCGCTCGACGGCGACACGCTCTACTCGGCGGTCGACAGCAAGCCGAAGCGCTCGCGGCGGCTGCGCCGGATCGAGAACGCTCGCGGCCGCCCGGACCTGACGATCCTCGTCGACCACTACGAGGAGGACTGGGGCCGACTCTGGTGGATCCGCCTGCGCGGCCGCGCCCGCGTGCTACACGCCGGCGAGGAACTCGAGCGCGCGCTCGCGCTCCTAACCGAGAAGTACCCCCAGTACCGCGACGACCCTCCCACCGGCCCAGTGCTCGCCGTAGACGTAACCGACGTCCACGAGTGGAGCGCCGACGCTGGCCCGTAGCTCGAGCGTGACGGCAGCCGCCGCGGCTGGAGAGCGGCCTACGAAGCATCCACGACCCCATGACCGGAGGGCTCAGAGACTCGTTTGACTGTCGAACCGCTCCCATGCGCGCGCCCGTTCCGCGCTCGCACGTGAGAGGGTCCTGCTCGCCGTCCTTAGACCATCACGATGAGCTGAAAACCGTCACGATGAGTTGAGTGGCGGAGAACGTGCAGGTCGTGCCGGGCGTCGCCTTGTATCTCGTGAAGACGAAGTTGAGTCCTGGGTTGAGCGTGACTGCGTAGGTGCCGCTTCCGACCGCGACCTTGCCGGAGGTGAGGCCGCTCAGCCCCCATGCTTGGTTATCCGACGGCTCGGTGGCCGTCGCACCGTTGAGGTCGAAGGCCATCAGGCAGCCTCCACCAGTGACACTCGACGTGAAGTTCGCACTGACCGTGACGGTTATGGTCGTCGCGCTGCTGACCGACAGTTGGATGCCGTTCGTTCCTGCTGCCCCGGCGGGGTTGGCCTCGTAGCTCGTTGCGTCTTCCGTGAACGCGCCGGACCCCGTGGCGCTCATGACGGTGCTTCCGGGTCCCGCCGGACCGGTCGCGCCGGTCGGTCCCGTGTCTCCCGCCGGGCCGCGCGGGCCCGTACCACCGGTGTCGCCCTGGGGACCGGCAGGCCCCGTACCACCCGTGTCGCCCTTGGGACCGGCAGGCCCGGTCGCACCCGTGTCGCCCTTCGCACCTGTGGCACCGGCAGGCCCCCGAGCACCCGCCTCGCCCTTCGCACCCGTATGTCCCGTCTCGCCCTTGGCACCCGCAGCTCCTTGACTTCCATGCGGACCTGCTGGGCCTTCCGGCCCCTTCGGGCCTTCGGGTCCCTTCGGCCCTTCGGGTCCCTTTGCACCCTCCGGTCCCGCAGGCCCCTTGATGCTCCACGAGACTTTCGTTGCGCCCTTCACGCAGTGCAACATGTTCAGGTCACCTGACGTGGCTGAGTTGCCCGCCGTGACGGGTTCGATGCACGCCGTGATGACGCCGTTGTGGACGCCCGGCTTTGCGGTGTCGCTGGCCGAAGCGATCGCGGCAACCACGGCGAACACCACTACTGCGGCGGCCGCCATCAGCTTTGTCGACGGTGACTTCATCATCTCGTACGAGCTCCTTCCCTGTTTCTCAGGGAGCGGACGATCCGCTCCTCGGTCCTGCTTCAGCGCCGCTCAGCCGGGGTTGCTCGAGCCGAACGCTCAGCGTCGGTCAACGGCTACTGACGCAGGGGAAACGCAGCCCTCGGCCTGACCCCCCGCCGCAGCCGCTTTCCTGTCGGCGGGATCATGGCACGTCGGAGCAGCGCGGGCGGAGCGGGGCGTAAGCTCGTGAGCCGACGGCGGCTCGTGGGCGAGGTTCCGTAACGGGCGCTGCCCCAATGCGTTGCATCAGCACGCCTCGAGGTGATCCCGTACGAGCCGTCGTCGGGTTCGGCTACTGGGCTGGGAAGCCGCCGCCGAGGCCCCGCAGGCGCGCGAGTCCGAGGACGACGTCGCCGTGCTCTCGCTCCGGTGTTGCTCGTGCCGGGCCAAGGAGGCGACCGATGACCGGAGTAACCCCGAAGCTCACCACCCGCGAAGCGATTGCGCAGGTGCTCGCCGGCGACGCTGTACTCCTCGAACAAGGCCGGCGGCATGTTCGAGCGCGTCGAGCGCGGCACCTTCCGGCTCCGCCCGGCCGCCAAGCGCCCGACCGGCCGCAAGGCCGCGTTTTACCGTTCTGCTCGAGGTCGTGTGGCTCGGCGCCGTCGTGGCTCAACCCGCGACGACGTCGACGCCGAGAGGGCCGACGACGCCGAGGAGCTCGCCGTCGCCGCGTGGCAGGTTGCCCGGCCCGGCTACAGCTTCCGGCCGCTCCTCACGCTCGCCGCGGGCTAGCTCCGGCGGCGCAGCGCACTAGCCCAACGGGTCGGCGCGCGCACCGCCGAGACTGCGCGCTCGGCGCAATCAGGTCGAACCGATCGGCCGTCTTGCGCGAAGTGCAAGGAGGCCATGCGGACTGGCCGGGGTGGGTTTGCGCCGTCGTCGAGCAGGGAGCTCCGCGGCGCGACCCACCTGGGGGCTGCGCGCTCTCAGCCGCTCTCAGCCCCCGGCGACCTGCCGGGCATTTCCCCGACAGAGCCGCCCGGCTCCGGCGTGAGAGCGCCTTCTACGGGCCCGGGGCGAGGTACGAACCGTGGTACCGACGCGGAGGCGTTTCTTGACCTTCACGGCTCCCGCGGCTCGCATAGTGATGCGGTTTCCGCATGGCTGCTGGGTCTGGGATGGGCCGGCAGGGATCGAACCTGCGACATTGGGATTAAAGTGGACTCAGACGTTTCGAGCGCTCTCGGGGGCGCCGGTCCAGCCGCTTCGTTGAGCTGATTCCAATCGGACAAGCTCGGGTGATCTGGTGTGGACTCGTTGACCCTCTGTTGACCCATCGCGTCGCCCGATGCGGCAACGACCCCGCGGTGGTGGACCCCAGGCGCTCTGATGGGTGTTTCGGTTCCTCGCGTCGGGGCCGGATCAAGCGTGCGCTCCATCGGTAAGCCAGCGGCGCACGCTGCGTCCAGGTCGGCCTATGCGAGCGGCTGGAGGACGTCGAAGCGCAGACGGAACGTCGGCGGCGCGAGCAGCAGGTCGCGGCGGCGCTGCGTCCACAGCACCGGCTCGCCCGTCGTCGACCGCGCGAGCATCGCGCGGCGCTGCACGCGCAGGCCTTCCGGCGGGATCGCCGCCGGCTCGAGCTGGTGCACGGGGCCGCCGGGCGGCGCCTTCGGGTCGTAGAGCAGGTCGCTGACGGGCGGCGGCAGCAGCACCGGCGTCGGGCCGGACAGGTCGGCGGCCCTGCCCTGGGCGAAGCGACGCAGGCCGTCCGCCGCCTCGGAGTCGACGACGTACGGGTGCCAGTAGGGCGGGATCGGCGTCATCGGCAGGTACGAGAACGACGGCGGCAGGCTGGGGTCGACCTGCGCGGGCGGCGGGGTCGGTGGGCAGGGGCGTGGCAAGCGTCCGGCCGGCGACGATCTGCTCGACGGCCCAGACCAGGTTGGCGTCCTCGTCGATCCCGATCACGACGTCGTCGAGGACCGGGCCGGCGAGCGGGGTGCGCGCGGTCGCCCAGACCACGATCGAGTTCGCGTCGAGCCCGGTGGTGCCGAACAGGCTCCAGCCCGTCGGCGCGGCGAGCGGCCAGGTGTCGCCGAAGGAGTCGCTGCACGGTGACGTCGTCGAGCGTGACGATCTGGCCCGCCTGGACGGGCGAGCGTGAAGGTGAACCAGTCGTCGGAGTGGTTGACGATCAGGTCGATGAGCACGAGCGTGGCGAGCGCGGCCCGGTCCGGCGCCTGGCCGCCGATCGACGACCTGCGCGTCCTCGATCTGCCACCAGCGCGGCAGCGGCGCGCTCGGGTAGCTGCAGCCGGCCGGGGATCGTCTGGATCGTCGCGGCCGCGGCGCGCCGGCGCCAGCGGCGCATCGGCGTCGGCGTGGAACCAGTCGAGGTCGCCGCCGTCATGGCGGCTGATGGTGAGCGTCGTGCCGCCGGCCGGGAGCTGCGCGCTGTACGAGAGCTCGGCCGGGTCCCAGAGGTCGACCGGCTCGGCGCGCGGCGGCGCCGGGCGCGCCGAACCAGACCTCGTCGAGGCCGAGCGCTGCGCGTTGCTGCCAGAGCGCGCGCCCGTCCGGGCCGGTGCCGTCCAGCCGGTCGTACGGGACTGGGAGCCCGCTCAGCGCGACGGAGTCGGGCAGGGTGATCCCGTTCGAATGCGGCGAGCGCGGCAACGGCGCGGCCGACGCGGACGCGACGGCCGGCCGTCCACCAGTCGAACGGCTCGGACTCGACGATCGCCTGCGCGGGCAGCGTGGCCGGATCGAGCGCGTCCTGCCCGGCGACCGGGCCGATCGGCGTGCCCTGCGGGCCGATCTCCACCCCGACCGGCGAGGAAGCGTCCTCGCCCTGGTGCTCGCCCATCTGCCACTGGCGGCCGAGCATCCAGGCCGGGTCGGCGAGCTCGGCCGCCCAGCCGCGCGCGAGGTCGCGCTGGTTCGGGTCTGGCTCGAGCCGCAGCAGGACGTCGAAGATCATGCGGTCACCTCGAGCGGCGTGCCGACGGCGCCGCTCGCCGGCAGCAGGCAGGTCGGGCGCCAGACCCCAGAACTCGTCGTCGAGGTCGACCGGCCGGGCCATCCGTGCGTGCGCGAGCTCGCGCGTCTCGACGAGGATCTGCGCGAGGGTCGCCTGGTCGAGCGGCGCCGCCGTCGACGGCGGCACCGCAAGCAGGATCGCCTGCTGCGCGCGCGCCGCGGGCGCGTCGAAGCCGAAGGCGGCGCCGGTGCGCTGCTCGGCGGCCGGGATCACCTCGTCGAACTGGTCGAGCGCCGCGGCCGCGACCAGCGCGGGCGGCGCGGCGAGGTCGAGTGTGGCGTCGGCGCCATACCGCGACGAGCGGGCGCGCGTCCGACGCGTCCGTCTGCCACGGGTCGCCGGACGGTTCGCCCAGGCGGTCCACGGCTGCGTCGGCGGCGAGCTGGTGCGCCTCCAGCCGGCCGAGCGCCGGCCGAACTGCGGCCACGACCGTTAGCCAGGCGGCGTCGAGGCCCGGCGCGCTGCTGCGAGCGCCGGCAGCTCCGGCGCGGCGATCGCGGCGGTGAGGCCAAGCTGCCCGGTGGGGCTGACGAGCGCCGCGGCGGCGTCGATGAATGCGGCCGGCGACAGCTGCGCGGCGGCGGCTGCGTCGGGCGCGGCGGCGACGCGCGCGTCGAGCTGGGGCTGCGCGAGCCGCGCCGCGGCGGCGAGGCGGGCCGCTCCGGCCGGCCCGGCGCGGGTCGGGGGCGATGCCCCAGCTTGCGCAGGCGGCGAGCAGCCGGCCCAGCGTCGCCTCGTGGGCGGTGCCGATGCCGTCGGCCGCGAACAGCTCGACCTGCGCGCGCAGCTGGCCTGCGAGGCGCGACGGCGACGTCGCGCGTGGCCGCATAGCGGGCGACGAGGTCGGGGTCGACGGGGTCGCCGGGAGGGTCGGCGGCCCGCGCCTCGCTGAACGTCCGGCGCGTCGCGGGCCTGCGCCCGATCAGCCCGACGAGGTCGGCGGCGCGCTCGTAGCGGCCGCCGGCGCTGCCGCCGACGACCTCGCCGCCGGTCCGGCTCGGCGGCCTCGGCCGCGAGCCGTTCAAGCTCCGACCGGGTGAGCGCGAGCGCATCCGCCGGCGTCAGGCCGAGGTCGGCGAGCGTCACCGTGGCAGGCGTGTCGGCAGGGCCCACGACGAAGTCCCAGTCGGCGGCGGCGCCGGCGCTGCACGGCGAGGGTGGCCGCGACCGACGGGTCGAGCGTCGCGGCAGGCGAGACCAGCGCGCGGTCTGCGGCGGCGGCCGGTAGCGCGTCGTCCGAGACGTGCGGAAGGACGAGCGCGGCCGAGGTCGAGACCGCGCGGCCGTCGCGCGCCGTGCGCAGCAGGCTCAGCTCCGGCGGGCGGCTGAGACCGGCCGCGGCGTCCATGACCTGTCCGGCGATGTCGGCCCGGCCCTCGACGAGGTGGTGCACGGCGTCGGCGACGAGGAGATCGCCGTAGGTGTCGAGCGCCGCCCGCAGCTCGGCGAGCGCCTGCTGTCTGCTCCGGCGTCGAGCGCCAGCGGGAACGGGTCCGCGGCAAGCGCCGCGAGCCCGTCGCAGACGCGGCGGCCCGCGTGCTCGGTGCGCACCGGGAAGGTCGCGTCGCAGCGTCTCGATGTCGTCGATGCGGCCCACGACGCGCTCGACCTCGCGGCCGATCACCTCGGCCAGGATGGCGCCGTCCCGCACCTCGTCGGCGATGCGGCCCGGCCGCGCGCGCCTGACGCGAGGTGATGTCGAGGTCCCAGCGCGGCGACCGGTCGCTCACGGCGCGGTCGCGCAGCACCGCCGCAGCGAGCGCCGCTCGACGCGGACGGCGTGTGCAGCAGGCCCGCAGCGGTCGGGCCGGGGTGGCCGGGCGCCGGCGCGTCGACCCAGCCGTACGCGCCGAGGCGGCGCTGCAGCGGGCCGGCGGCCTGCAGCGTGTCGAGACGCCGCTGCGGGACCGCCGTCAGCCAGGGGTCGATGCGGTGGGTCGACGTGTCGATCGTGGCGCGCAGCCGCCGTTCGATCTCGTCGAGCGGCAGCGCGGCGATCGCGCGCAGCGCGTCGGCGACGAGGTGCAGTTGCGCGCTGGCGCCGCCCGCGGCCGGCGGGTCCGGCTGGAGTCGCCTGGCCGATCAGCAGCTGCAGCCGGCCCGCCTGGTGCGGGTCGCGCGCGAACGGCTCCGGGTCGAACGCCGAGCCCGCCGGAGCGCTCGCGCACGAGGTCGCCGATCAGCAGCTGGAGCGACCGGACCGCAAGCCGCAGCAGCAGGCTGTCGCCGTGCCCGCCGAGCACGCTCGCCTCGAGCGTTGCCGTGTTGGCGAACGAGGTCGGAGTGGACACGGCGGCGTCGGCGAGGGCGCCGAGCAGGCCGGGCAGGTCGCCGGCGGCGACGCCGGGCGGCAGCACGAGCGGCAGCCCGACGCGGCGCCACGGGCCGCGGGCGCCGTAGCGGCGCAGCGGCGCCGAGCGCGAGCTGCTCCGCGAGCGGGTACTTCGTCGTCCAGGCGTGCGCGAAGTCCCGCCACGCGACGGGCAGCCCGGAGCCGACGGCCGCGAGCCACCACAGCTCGAGCGGCCACGCGGGCCGGAAGCGGAACCGCCCGGACGAGGGCGTGTCGGCGATCAGGTCGAGCAGCCCGTCGGTGTCCTTGCCGGCCGCCGTGCCGCGCGCCTCGGCGCTTCGCGCGTGGCCGGGCTCGGAGCACGAGCAGCGCCTTGACGAGCGGCGCCTCGAGCGGGCGGGTCGCCGTCGTCGGGCTGCCACAGCGTCCACGCGGTCGTCGGCAGCAGGCCGTACGGCTGCGGGCCGACGCGCACGATCGGGATAGGCGCCTTCCGGGAAGAGCGCCGCGGACGCCCAGCTCGGCGGGCGCCCGGCCCCGCGCGACGTCGAACACCTGGCTCGGCGGCGAACCCCCAGAGCGCGGGCCAGAGCGCGGTGACGAGCGACGACGCCGGTGCGCCGCTGCGTCTGGTCGCCGCCCGGCAGGTGCCCGAGCGACGACGCGGATCGCCGGTGAGCGCCGCGACGACGTCGGCGTCCGCGTCGCCCGCGGCGCCCTGCAGGACGGCCCACCAGGTCGCCGGCGTCGGTCGCGAGCGCGGCGGCGGGCGCGCCGTCGACGCTGTTGGTCGGCACGCCGGGTTGCGAGCAGGCCGAGCCGGCCGTCGGCGGCGAGGTCGGCGAAGAGCTCTGTCGGGTCGCCGTCGCCGAGCGCCGGCGACGTAGAGCGCGTCGATCGGCTCGGTCGAGGCTCGCGGCCGGGACGATGCCGGCGACGCCGACCGCGACGGCCTCGTCCCAGTCCTGCCACCAGCGCCGGTCGTCCGGCTGCGTCGGGGTCGGCGAAGTCGGCGAGCAGCCGGGCGCGGTCGACCGTGCAGCGTCAGCACCTGGCGCAGCCCGGCGCCGTCGGCCACCCACACGCCGAGCTCGGCCGGGAAGCCGACGATGCGCGGCAGCGCCGGGTCCGTCGCGCTGCTCGGCGGGCGTCGGCGTGCGGACGGTGCGCGTGCCGTCGGCGGCGGTCGTCACGAACGTGCGGTGCAGGTAGACGGCGCGGGCCGCGCCGACCTGCGGCGGCGAGGTCGCGCCAGGCGGCAGGGCACCGCTCGGCCGGCGTCGGGCGGCGCGCCGGCGTAGCGCTGCAGGGCGGCGAGCTCGGCGGGGGTGATGCGCGGGTCGTCGCGCACGAACCACGGCTCGTCCGGGACCACCCGCAGCCACAGGTCGCCGTTCTTGAACCGGGTCTCGATCCGGACCGGCAGCAGCACGCCGAGCTCGGCGGTCACGGCCGCGCCTCCGACGACGAGGGAGTCGCCGCGGATCAGCACGCGCACCGGCTGCGCGAGCGTGGCGGCCGCCCACTCGTGTCCCGTCGCCGCAGTCGGTCTGCGCGTCGTTGGCGAACCGGTAGCCGGCGGGCGGCTCCTCGAACACGAGCCAGTGCATCGTCGAGCGCCGTCCGTCGAGGCCGGGGAAGCCGAAGAAGACGACGTCGTCGCCGATGCGGCCGCGGAAGCCGGGCAGCGTGCGCTGCCGCGTCGTCCGGGTCGCGTCGAAGTCGGCCGTCGCAGCCGCGGTGACGCCGACTGCAGGTAGACGAGCGTCGTCGGGTAGCGCAGGAACAGCGTCGCCGCGCACGGCGATCACGAGGTCGCGTCCGGTCGCGCCGGGCGGGCGGTGACCGGGTCGCCGAGGGCGCTGGCGTCGGCCCAGGAGGCGATGCCGACGATGTCGTCCGACGCGTCCGCCGCTGGAGGTGTCGGCGCGGTCCCAGAAGCGGCGGATCGGCGTGCAGCCGGTCGCGACCGGGATGTTGCGCCAGCGCAGCTCGCCGAGCAGCTGCGTGTTGAGGCCAGCCAGGTAGGCGTCGATGAAGATCGCGTTGGTCTCGAGCGCGATCACGGAGTTGTCCGCCAGCCGGCCGACGCCGGGCAGCAGCCAGTCGGCGAAGCGGCAGCGAGGTCGGCCCAGGCGGCGCGGTCGAGCCCGACGCAGGGCTCGGGCGGGGCGAGCGGCTGCGCGGGGTCGATGCCGCCGGCGATCGTCGCGAGCACCCGGCTGGCCGCGGGCGCGGCGTCGCCGACGGGTCGAACGCGGCCTCGACACCTGCCGCGAGCGCGTCGAGGGCGACCGGCTGCAGCGCAGGGTCGTCGGGCTGCAGCGGGCTGAGCGCGGCGAGCATCGCGATCAGGTCGGCGTCGGCGGCATGACCGGCGACCGTGCCGTGCAGGCCGGCAGATGCCGCGGCCGACGAATGCGTCGGCGCCCGCGGGTCGCGGCTTCGTGCGACGACGCCGGCGTCGCCGGAGGCGAGCGTGGCGAGCGCCGGCGCCCACGGCACCGCGTTGCCTGTCTGGACGGCCTGCTGCATGGCGGTCGACGAGCTGCGCGCCGCCGGCTGCACGGACGTCGCCGCGTCGGCGGCCATGTCGGTCGCGGCGGCGACGAGGGCGCTGGTGTTGACGTGTCCCGCCTGGATCGGCCTGGCGCGGCCGATGTCGAGCGTGCGCAGCGTCGCGGCGTTGAGGGGGACGCCGTCGATGCCGCTCGGCGGCGGCGGCGGCTGGCGGTTCGCCGAGGCGAGCACGGCGGCCGGCGTCGGCGGCGACGCCGGCAGCGCGGTGCGCGCCGGGCCGGCGCGCAGCACGCGCCGCGCGGCGGCGGAGAAGGTGCCGCGCGGGATCGTGCGGTCATCGGCGGTGGCGAGCCCGGCGACGCTGCCGCCCGGGGTGACGAGCCGGGTCAGCGCCGGGCCGAGCAGCCAGAGACGCTCGGTGGGATCGGCCGGCACCCGGCGCTGCCACAGCGACCGCGTGGCCGGCCAGCCCGAGCGCGAGGTGGCGGACCCGCTGGCGCGCCTCGCGCAGCGCGCCGAGGTTGGCCATCACCTCGTCGACGAGATCCTCCTGCGGCCGGATGGCGACCTCGAGCCCGAGCCCGGCGACGCCGCGGTGCCGCGGGTCGAGGTTCAGCGCTTGTGCCAGGTGCTTTGGTCGGGAGCGGTGTCGTTCCAGGCGTCGCCGTAGCGGGGCAGCGTGACGATCGGGCGGCCCTGCGGGTCGCGCTGCGGGAGGCGCAGGCGCGGCGAGGTCCGCCTGCAGCTCCGCGGGAAGCGGCTCCTCAACGATCCGCCCCCGTCGGCTTGGCGACGAGCGCGCCGAGGAGGCCGAGCTCCGGCGCGTCCGCGAGGCGCGGGTAGTGCAGCGCGGCGCGTCCGGTCGACGCCGGAGCGCGCCGGGTTGCAGCCGGGCGGCGAGGTTCTCGAAGCTCCCGGCCGGGACGGCGGTGTGGAAGCGCCACGAGTCGTAGACCGGCACGGTCGCCGGGCCGGAGCCGTTCCAGCTCGGCGAGCCGGAGGCGTCGTAGGCCGGCACGACCACGGCGAGGTAGTCGCTGCCGGGCTCGAGCGGGCGGCCCGAGAGCAGCCGAGCATCCGCAGCCCGCCGTTGTCCTGGACATATGCGCGAAGCGGTACGGCGAGGCCGGTGCGCCGAGGGCCTGCGTGTCCTGTTGCGCGCTCGCGTCGATCGTGACGTGGCCGTCGCCGAGGGTCAGTTCGTCGCCCTCGCGGCCGACGACGAGCACCAGCCACGGATGGAGGCTCGCGTCGGCGGGCGTCGGCGCCGGCGTGTACCGCCAC
>CAWBVD010000019.1:0-373184 GCA_963792135.1 uncultured Actinomycetes bacterium
TTCGATCAGCCGATCGTGCTCGAGCCGGCCGCGCTCGCCTTCTACCAGCGGTGGACGTGATCGAGCCGACCTTGCCGTCCTCATCACGTGGGCGGTGCTCGGCCTGTTGCTCGCGGGGCTTGGGGTGACGGTCGAGCGTGGTCTGGCGGCGCTCGTGCGGGAGCGAGGGCGCCTCGCCTCCCGGCTGAGCTCTGGCTGGGGCTGGCGGTCCTGCTCGGATATCTGCAGCTCTGGAACGTCATCTTCGCGGTGACCTGGGCGGCCTGGGCCGTGCCGGTTGCCTTCGCCGCGGTGGGGCTCGTGCTCCTGGCTCGGCGGTGGCGCCCGCCGCGACCGGGGGGTCGTGCGCTCGTCGCCGGAGCTCTTGGCGCGCTGGCTGCGCTCTGGCTCGCGAACCACGCGATCGGCGAGGCCTCCGACTACGACCTCGGGCTCTACCACCTCGGGATCATCGAGTACGCCGAGCACTACGCCACCATCCCCGGGCTCGCAAACCTGCAGACGCGCCTCGCCGCCTCCGATCCGCACCTCCTCCTCGCAGCCTTCCTCGACCGCGGCCCGTGGGCGGGGGCGGGATGGCATCTCGTGGACGGACTCCTCGTGACGCTGCTGGCGCTCGAGCTGACGACCCGGCTCGCCCGGCCCGCACCGGCCCTGCCGTCGTTCACCCGGCGGGTCGCGTGGCTGCTGATCCCGGCCACGATGGTCGTCGTGGGTTCGGCGGTCGACTACCGCCTCGCGAGCCCGAACCTCGACCTTGCGTGCTTCGTGCTCGTCGCCGTCGGGATGTTGTACCTCGCCGACTGCGTCGAGAACGGCGTCCGGGCGACCGCGGCGGTCACCTCCGTCGCCACGCTCGCCGCGGCGTCCGCCACGCCGCCGCTTTTCTGGCTGAGCACGGCGGCCGCGGCGGGGATCCTGGTCGCGGCCGGGCCTCGGCCCCGGGCAGACGCGCGGCGCGTCCTCGCGCTCTGCGGGCTTCCGGCTCTGCTGCTCGTGGGGTGGATGACGCGCCAGGCGATCCTGTCGGGCTATCCGCTCTACCCGGTCAAGGTGGGCGCGCTCCCGGTCGACTGGCGCGTGCCGGCGTCCGTCGTCGACTACACGGGTCGCTGGACCTCGTCGTGGGCCCGCTGGCCCGGGCAGGGGCCCGACACCGTCCTTTCGTCGTGGCACTGGCTGCGCGCGTACTGGCTGCCGGCGCAGGAGAAGTCGTTCGACGTCATTGCGCCGCTCGGGCTCCTGGCGTGCCTGCTGCCGGCCTTCGCCGCCCGCGGCGACGGCCGGGCGAGTCGCCGCGGGCTGAGGAACCCGATGCTCGCGGTCGCTGTCCCGTCGCTCGTGACCCTCCTGATCTGGTTCTTCGAGGCGCCGGACCCCCGCTTCGTGCTCGCGCCGCTCTGGCTACTCCCGATCTCGCTCGCCGCCTGGGCGGTACCGCCGCTCGGCCGGCCATCGCCGCTGCTCTTCGTGGCGGGGCTCGGACTCGGGATCGGGCTGGCGGCCGTTGAGCTCCACGTGACGGCCTGGTATCTGCCTGCAGCGCTCCTCTTCCCGCTGTATCTGCTCGGCGCGTTGTGGGTGATCCGGCGGCCGGGGCTTCTCCCGACCCTGGCGGGCGCGGTGCTCGTCGCGACGGCCGTGGCCGGAGCGGCCGTGGCCGCCTACCATCAGCAGCTGAAGCCGGTCTCGGTCAACTCCGGCGGCCCGTTCGGGATCGCCGGCGAGGAACTGCCACGGCTCGTGACGATCACAACGGCGGGCGGACTCCACCTACGGCAGCCCTTCTCGGCGGTGACGGGCAACGACCAGTGCTTCGAGGTGCTCGTGTGCACCGCCGCGCTCTCCGACCCCGCGCTGCACGGCGTTCTCTCGCCGCTGCACTTCCGGGGCGCGGGCATCGGCTCCGGCTTCAGCGTGCGCGGCCGGCTCGCTCGCTGACTGGGCCTTGCGCCAGATGGGAACGGGAGCGGGGAACCGTGGGGAGCTGGACGGCGCGAACCGTGCCCGTCGGGCGCGACTGAACTACGCCGCCGGCGGGCGCGCCACTACGACGAAAGCCCCGATCGGGTAGCGGTGGTACCCGTGCCGTTCGAGCGCCTTGACGATCGTCTCCTGTTTCAGCTCGCGCTGGAAGAACACGAATGCGGGGCTGTGCGCCGCCTGGACGGTGCGCAGGTAGGTGTTCAGGCGCGCGAAGCTGGGGGCGAGGTGGACGGCGCCCCCGGGGCCGAACGAGACCGCGTGCATGTCGTTCTCGACGGAGATGATCCGCTCCCGCGTGTCGAAGTCGAGCTGGTAGACGATCCAGTAGTCGCCGTACGCCCGGCTCACGTGGAGGCGGTCGAGCGCCGTGACCAGCGGCCCGAGGTTGCGGCGCGCCTGCGGGAAGGCCTCTGGATGTGAGCTCCGGAAGGCGTTCATCTCGTGCAGGACGATCGCCGAGAGCACCGCGGCGACGGCGATGAGTGCCATCGCCCGCCGGAACGTGGTCGCGAGCTGCGCGACGAGGAGCACGAGCACGGCGCCAGCACGACGAGGTACCGGGGCTGGCGCGACTCGAACGTGGGCGGCGAGATGGCGTAGATCGGGCCGAAGAGGACGGCAACGACGTAGAGGAGCGACGCGTCGGACGTCCGCCGCCGCCGGAACGCCGTCACCGCGCCGAACGCGAACAGGGCGAGGAGGGCCAGGAAGAGCAGGTCGGCAAGCGCGCCCGGGCCGAGGATCGACTTCTGCGAGTACGGCACCCGGACGCCGGCCATCATCGGCAGGAGCGGCGAGACGAAGACGCGGATCCGGTGCCAGTACGTGGAGCCGCCTGGCAGCGCGTTCAGGGACGCCCAGTCGTGGTGGGCGTTCCAGACGAGCCACGGCAGAGCGCCGAGAACGGCGCGCCGGCCGCCGCCCACGCATGACGCAGCACGCGCGGCCGCCGCCAGATCGTCCAGCCGATCACGGGCAGCGCCACGGGAACGATCTGCTCCGTCTCCCAGAACGCGAGTCCGAGCACGAGGCCGAACGCCGCCACCCGCACCACGTCCGGACGCTCGACGGCCCGCAGCGCCAGCAGGACGAGCAGGGCGCAGTAGAGGACGTCGCTGGCATAGAAGCCGTACTGGTGCGTCAGGTAGTAGACGGCGAACGGCGGCCACACCCACAGCAGTGCGCCGGCGGCCCTCCCGGCCGTCTCCCCGTAGAGCCGCAGCCCGGCGCGCCAGAGCACGACGCACGCCGCGGCGGAGAGCGCGATCGGCACGAGCCGCAGGACGGTCCAGCTCGCCCCGAAGAGCCAGAAGAGCGGGACCGTGAGCAGGATCTCCTGCGTCCCGCCGTAGGCCTGGCCCCAGTAGAAGACGTTCAGGTGGCCGTGCAGGAAGTGCCGCACCATGAGAGCCGGAATCGCCTCGTCCGAGTCGGGGTCACCGATCACGCCGTGCGCGACGTACAGCCGCAGCCCGATCCCCGCCGCAGCAGCCAGCCCGAGCAGGAGCCACCAGCGCCACGACTGGGCACGCTCACGGGTGGCAGGGGACGCGAGCGCGGTCACGGCGGGACCTTAGAGCCCGGACCGCAGGGGCTCGTCGCAGGACTTCGGGAGCGGGGAATCCCGGCCGGTCGGGCTGCGTTTCCATTTCCGTGAGAATCGACGTGTGGTCCGATGTCGTGTGCCCTTGGTGCTACCTCGGGAAGCGGCGGCTGGAGTCCGCCCTGGCGCGTTTCCCGCACGCGGACGAGGTCTCCGTGGTCTGGCATGCCTTCGAGCTCGACCCGTCTGCGCCGCGGCGGCGCGAGCTCCCGCCTGCCGAGCACCTGGCGCGGAAGTACGGCATGACGCCGGAGCAGGTCGCGGCCTCCTGGCAGCGGCTCACCGACCTCGCCGCGGCCGAGGGGCTCGAGTACCACCTCGACCGGACTCAGGGCGGCAACACGTTCGACGCGCACCGCCTGATCCAGCTCGGCGCCGAGCACGGGCTCCAGGATCCGGTGAAGGAGCGGTTCCTGCGGGCGTATTTCACGGAGTCCGCCGCCATCGGCGAGCCGGAGCTGCTCGAGGCGCTGGCGGTCGAGGCCGGCCTGCCGCGCGACGAGGTCGCAGACGTCCTCGCGACCGACCGGTTCGCAGAGGAAGTCCGCGAGGACGAGCTCACGGCCCGCGGGTACGGGATCAACGGCGTGCCGTTCTTTGTGGTCGGCGGCCGGTACGGCGTCTCCGGCGCGCAGAGCTCGGAGGTCCTGCTCGAGGCGCTGGCGGCCGCCTGGGACGAGCGCTTCGCCGCCTGATTACACCCTGCTCGCGTTCCGTGCCGCGAAGGCGTAGTCTCCCCTGTGGGCTCGCCGGCTTCCGGCTGCAAATCGCGCGGTTTCCCGTTCGCTCTCGTTCGTCGAGACCATGGATCACGACTTCCGACTGCCCTGGAGAAGACTCGCCGTGGTCGCGGCGGCGACGCTCGCCACCGCACCCGCCGCGTACGCCGGCAGCACGCAGCCGCTGAGCCCGCAGGCGATCAAGTACTGGACGGCGGTCGCGAGCTGCGAGACCGGCTCGGGGGGCGCGCCGAAGTGGGACTGGGGCTCGAAGCACCGTCCCGGCGAGGGCGCGCTCTTCGAGGGCGGCCTCGGGATCAGCGCCCAGATGTGGCAGGTCTGGGCGGACGAGCTCGGGCTGCTGAAGCGGTACCCGCACGCCTACCTCGCGCCGGCGCTCGTGCAGATCCGCGTGGCCGTGTACGGCGTGACCGCGCACGGCGCGCGCTGGAGCTGCGAGCCTTAGCCCGGGCTTAGATCATCGGTCTTCTGCTCCGGTTTGCTCCGTGACCCCGCACCTCGTATCGTTGGAGATTCTTCGAACCCGCTGCGAGAAGGGGAGACGTGCGATGACAAGGGACGTCCAATGACAGAGACCGTTGCTGCGCCGGAGACCGCCGTCGAGTTCACGCCGCTCGACACGACCGACGTCGACCGCTGGGTCGGCGTGCCCGTCGGAGGCGGCCAGCCGAAGCTGCCGTTCGACGCCAACGACATCCGGCGCTTCGTTCAGGGGATGGACAATCCGCATCGCCTGTACTGGGACGACGACTACGCTGCCGCGTCGCCGTTCGGGGGCATCGTCGCGCCCCAGTCGTACTTCGGCGGCGGGTCGGGCACGGGCGCGATGGCGGCGATCCAGGGCGCGATCCCCGGGTCGCACATGCTGTTCGGCGGCGACGAGCAGTGGTTCTACGGGCCGCGCGTCTACCCCGGCGACCGGCTCCGCCAGGACCGGATGCTCTTCGACTACCGCGTCACCGACACGCGTTTCGCGGGGCCGACGATGTTCTCTCGCGGCGACACGACCTACGTCAACCAGCGCGGCGACTACATCGGCAAGCAGCGCTCGACCGCGATCCGGTACCTGGTCGAGAACTCGCGGAAGCTGCAGTCGCTGATGTCGGACACCGAGGAGCCGGACTGGACGGACGAGCAAATCGAGCAGTTCGCGCGCGAGAAGCTCGACTGGGTGCGGTCGTTCCCGGGAAGCACGAAGCGCCTCTACGGCGAGGTCCAGATCGGTGAGGAGATGACGCGGCGGCCCATCGGGCCGCACTCCGCCCAGTCGTTCGTAGGCGAGCAGCGCACCGAGCAGGGCCCGAACGCCTGGGGCGCGTACGAGTACTTCCCGCCGCTGCCGTCGTCGACCATGAACTCCGGTTGGCTCCCGGTGATGAGCCGCGACGAGAGCAAGGTGGCGCTCGACCCGTCGTTCGCAGACGGGCTCTTCTACGGCGCCTCGCGCGGGCACGTGCAGCCGAAGTACGCGAACGTCATCGGCATGCCGCGCGGCTACGGCTACGGCGCGACGATGTGCTGCTGGGTCGTCGACTACCTCGCGAACTGGGCCGGCGACTGGGGCTTCGTCCGCCACCACAAGACCCAGTACCGCAACCCGGCGCTGACCGGGAATGTGACGTATCTCACCGGCAAGGTGACGAACAAGTGGATCGACGAGGAGTTCGACCGCGGCGTCGTCGAGCTCACCTATGACATGTCGACGCACACCGGCACGCAGATGGCGCGCGGCGTGGCCGCGATCGAGCTTCCGCAGTCGGAGGACGACGACTCGACGGTCACGCAGGACGAGCGGGCGGGCGAACGCCTGCGCGGATAGGGCCTGCGGCAAGGCGTCGGGTGGGGCCGGAGGCATCCGGCTCCACCTGGTTAGCGGTAGCCCGACCGCCGGGCGGTGAGCTCGTGCTCGACGAGCGCGATGTTGCTCTGGAGGTTCATCAGCCTCCGGTCGTTCTCCCGTACGTCCTGGCCGCCCTGGAGCTGCGCGTCCCGTTCGGCCTGGAGCTGGCCGAGCTCGCCCTGCAGCCGGGTCTTCATCTGGTTCAGGTCGGCTTCCGAGTAGCTCGCGTAGGGACGGGTCGCCATCGCGGCGATCTTATTCGAGAGCGGTACGTTGGAGGCCATGACCGCCGTCACCCCACCACCCGATTTCAGGTACTCGGGGCGCACCGCGGCGACGCTCGGCGGCGAAGTCCCGCTCGACGTCGTCGGCGAGTCGTACCGGCAGGACACGTTGTGGCGGCTGGTGGGAGGGCGCCGGCCGGAGCCCGTTCGGCAGGAGGTCGTCGCCGTCCTGTTGCCGGAGGACAACGAGCACGATGCGAACGCCGTGTCCGTGCTGATCGACGACCAGCTCGTCGGCTACCTCTCTCGGGGGGACGCCGCCCGCTACCGGCCCGGCGTCGAGACGCTGATCGAGAGAATCGGCGCCGTCGCGCTGCGGGGTGTGATTCTCGGCAGCGGGCAGCAGCCGGACGGCCTCGGACGGCTCGGCGTCGTTCTCCGCCACGACCCGGCTGACTTCGGCGTCAGCTAACGTCGCCCGGGGTGACCTGGAACGCATTCGACGAGGGGTACCTCAGCGCGTACCGGTGGTCTGGCTCGCTCGCGGGCGGCGTTGCGCTGCCGGTCGAGTCGACGGCGACGCCACTCGAGCCGGGCGAGGTTGCGCACGCCGAGATCGGGCCGGTCTCGGTGGCGGCGTTCGTCGGGGAGGAGTGGAAGTACCCGTACCCGGCGGGCCTCTTCGTGTTCGGCGGCCCGCTCACCTTCGCCGTGAGCGGCTCGGTCGCGATTGCGCGCGATGCGGTGTGGCAGGGCGAAGCGCAACGCGCAGCCGTTCGGCGCTGGCACCCGCAGGGTCTCGTGCATCTGGTGGTCACGGACCGGCGGCTGCTGGCGATCGGCAACGGAAAGGTCGGGTCGCTCGCCTACGCACAGGCCGGGGCGGTCGACCTCGTCGCCGGCCTCGGGGGCGGCCCCGCCGTACAACTCCAGCCGGCGGGCCTGCCCGCTCTGCAGCTCGAGTCGCCCTCGGCGCCCGTGCTCTGGGTCTTCGTGCACTACCTGGTCGATGGGCGGGCGCCCGCGGTTCCCCTGCCGGAAGGCCTGCTCGAGCGCGCGAGGGCAGAGGGGCGACTCGACTAGGAAGGCGGCTCGTATCCTGTCGCCGTGACGACCCGGGAGAAGCAGACGCTGCGCGACGAGCTGCTCGAGCTCGTCCCCGACGAGGCGCGCGTGTCGGACGGCGAGTCGATCCTCGATCTGCATGCGGCCGACTTCAGTCTCCACCCGCCGCGCCGTCCTGACCTGGTCGTCTTCCCGGAGACAGCCGACGAAGTGGCCCGCGTCCTCGCGCATGCGAACGAGCGGCGGATCCCGGTGGTGCCGTTCGGAGCGGGATCGAGCCTCGAGGGCCACGTCATCCCGGTGCGAGGCGGGATCAGCCTCGACATGACGCGGATGAACCAGATCCTGGAGATCAGCGCGGGCGACCTGACGGCGTCCGTGGAGGCGGGTGTGACCCGGATGCAGCTGAACCGGGAGGCGGGGAAGCAGGGGCTCTTCTTCCCGGTCGACCCCGGCGCGGACGCCACGCTCGGGGGCATGGCCGCGACGAACGCGGCGGGGACGACCACCGTCCGCTACGGGAAGATGCGGGCGCAGGTGCTCGAGCTCGAGGCGGTACTCGCCGACGGCCGGATGATCCGCACCGGCAGCCGCGTCGCGAAGTCGTCGGCCGGCTACGACCTGACTGGGGCTGTTCATCGGCTCGGAGGGAACACTCGGGGTGATCACGGGGCTCACGCTGCGCCTGCGCGGGATTCCCGAGCACACGATCGCGGTCCGCGCGACCTTCCCGAGCGTGGACGCGGCCTGCGTCACCTCGTCGGCGATCGTCGGCATGGGGCTGCTCGTCAGCCGGCTCGAGCTGCTCGACGACCTCACGATCCACTTCATCAACGCCTTCAAAGGGACGGCGTTTCCCGAGCTGCCGACGCTCTTCATCGAGGTGAGCGGCGGCGCCGGCGTCGAGGAGGAGCTCGAGGTCGTGCTGCGCGCTCTGCGCCGAGCAGGGCAGCACGACGTTCGAGGTCGAGCGAGACCCCACCGAGCGGGCGCGGCTCTGGGAGGCGCGCCACGACGCCGCGCACGCGGTGATCGCCGCCGCGCCGGGGAAGAAGCCGAAGGCGACCGACGTCTGCGTGCCCGTGTCCGAGCTCCCCGCCGCGATTCGCGTCGCGCGAGAGGCGCTCGCACGCCTCGGGATCGACGCGGCCGTCCACGGCCACATCGGCGACGGGAACTACCACGTGGCGCTGATGGTCGACCCGGCGGATCCGGACGAGCTCGCCCGCTCGAAGGAGCTCGACGCGATCCTGATCGGCGACGCGCTCGCCCGCGGCGGCACGTGCAGCGGCGAGCACGGCATCGGGATCGGCAAACGGCCCTACCTGGCGGAGGAGCACGGCGACCTGCTGCCGCTGATGCGCGGCGTGAAGAGCCTGCTCGACCCGAACGGCATCCTGAACCCCGGGAAGGTGCTGCCGGACTGAGTCACGCGCCGCAGCTCGCAGTCCGACGATGAATCGGGTTGCCCGTCTGAGTGGACATGCGATCCTTTCCTGCCGTGGTCCGAAGCTTCACGTCCGCCGTGCTCGTCTGCTCGCTCGCCGTCGGCGCCGCCGGCTGCGGCTCGTCGGGCAAGCACGCCCAGACGACCACGACGACCAAGACGACGACCGCGGCGAAGTACCACTCGCTGCAGTCGTGCCTGCGCCGGCACGGCTACCAGGTGTCGGTGGAGCCCCCGGAGGTTCGGCGCACCGCGCCTCGTGACTTCGAGTTCATCGCCGTCTGGAACCTCCTGAACCCGCACCGGATCGCGCTGGCGGTCACGATCTCGAAGAGCGCCGACGGTGCCGCGCGCGCCGCGGTCTGGACACGAAAGACGAATGCGCGGATCGGAAAAGGAGTCGTGCATGCGCCGGTCGCCCGGTTCGGCCGGATCAACGTGCTCTGGACGGCCGAGCCCGACAGCGCGGACAGAAACGCCATCTACGGCTGCGTGCGCGATAGCTCATAGTCCGATCTCGACCTCGATCGCGACGGGCCTCGTCTCGCCGCGGTCGCCCGGAGGGCCTCCCGGTCCGGCCGGACACACGGAGAGCGCCACGTGCAGGGGGATTTCGGCGCGGAACGCGATCCGGTCGCCCTGGATCGCAGCGCTCGCTCCTTCGACGAGATCGCCCGTCTCCGGGTCGAGCGCGGCGCTCATGAACAGGTTCACGTTGCCGTGGTACGCGCGCTCGTCGAGGCCGACCGCGGCGAGCCCGTCGCAGATGTTGTCGTAGCAGGAGCGACGCTCCGCACCGGTCACCGCCCCCAGAACGGGCCGCTGCAGCAGTCGGAGTGGCAGATGTGGTTCGCGAGCAGCGCGTCCCGCACGCGCTCGCCGACCGTGTCCACCACGCACGTCGCGAGCGGCCGGCTGGGCGAAGCGTTTCCCCAGAGGCGCGTCCCCTTGCCGATCCGGCCGCCCTCGATCGCGAGCTGCGGGCCCGTCGCGTAGTACTCGGTGGGGTCGTCGGCGTTCAGGAGGCAGACGTCGACGATCTGCGGGCCCTCGACGAGCGTGATCGCGAACGTGCTCCCCGCCTCGACGCGGCACCCGTGGCCGGTGCCACCCGCGACGATCCCTCCCACCGCGCTTGTCAGGCGCCGCGGCGAAGGTTCGCCGTACGGCCAGACGATCGGCGTCGCCGCCGAAGGAGCGACGTGCACCCGGAGCTCGCCGTGACGGGGCACGAGGAGCACACAGAGGTCGATCTCGGCAAAGAAGGTCACGCGGTCGCCGGCCTCCGCGAGCGACGGGAGGACCTCGAGCGCCTGCCGGTCCGGGTCGATCCGGCTTCGCTGGAAGAGCGAGATGTTCTGCGTGAGTAGGTGGGCCGGCACGCTGCGACTCGCCATCAGCGCGGCGAGCTGCTCCGCGGAATCGGTTCCCCCGAGCACGACGTGGTGACGGTTCGCGAGCGAGGCGGCGACGAGCGTCAGCAGCGGCCGGTAGCGCGGGAGGGTGCCCCAGAGCCGCGCCGGCGGCGTCAGGAAGACGCTCTCGCTGACGAGCGACTGGTGCCAGATGCGCTCGTAGGGATCGTCGCGGTTGAACGCGAAGAGGTCGACGGTCTGGGCCTTCTCGCAGAGCTCGACCGAGAGCAGCGACCCGGCTGCGACGTCGAGCGCGGCGCCCTCGGGAGGCACGCGACGCTCGTGGGCCTCGACTCGCGCCCGGCTCACCCGCTCGTAGAACGGAGCGTCGAGCGGCCGGGTGAGAAAGCGAGCCATGTGGTCATCTAAGCTCGCCCGGTGGGGCGGGCGGACGTGATCGTAGTCGGCGCCGGTGTGACAGGCCTCTCGATCGCCTGGCACCTGCTGTCTCAGGGCGCAATCGTGACCGTCGTCGAGCGCACGGGCGTCGCCGCGGGTGCCTCCGGTGTGCAGCCGGGCGGCGTGCGCCAGCAGTGGTCGACGCGCGTGAACTGCCTGCTCGCCCGGGAGTCGGTCGCCTTCTACAACGACGTCGCCGACCGGCTCGAGGCCGTCACCGGCCCGGTCCTCGAGCCGTGCGGCTACCTGTTCGTCGCCGACAGCGCGGACGCCCTCGCGGGCCTCGAGGCGAACGTGAAGCTCCAGAACGATGCCGGGGTGCCGTCGCGGGTGCTCTCGCCGGTCGAGGCCGGCGAGCTCGTTCCGGGGCTCCGGCTCGACGGCATGGCCGGCGCGTCCTTCTGCGCCGAGGACGGTTACTTCGACCGGCCGCAGAGCGTGGTCGAGGCGTTCGCCGGGGCCGTCGCGCGCCTCGGCGGGACGATCCTGATCGGAACCGTCGAGCGGGTCGAGCCGGGCGTGGTCGTGCTCGCCGACGGGCGCCGTCTCGACGGTACGACGGTGGTCGTCGCCGCCGGTGCCGAGACTCCCGGGCTCGCGGCTCCGGACCTTCCGATCGCGTCCGAGCGGCGCTGGATCTTCTACAGCCACGAGATCCGCGAGCGGCTCGTGGAGCCGCTCGTGGTCGCGCCCGAGCGCCGCTTCGCCGCCAAGCAGCTCGCGGGCGGCCGCGTGCTGGCCGGTGACCTCGGCGCCGCCGGCGACGACGACGGTGCGCGGGAGGACTGGCTTGACACGGTCAGGGCCGGGATCCGGTCGCTGCTCCCGATTCTCGAGTACGTGTCGTTCCCGATCCTCGTCGACGGCCTCTACGACGTCACGCCGGACCACCAGCCGATCCTCGACGAGGTGCGTGACGGCGTGTGGGTTGCGGCCGGTTTCAGCGGCCACGGCTTCATGCTCGCGCCGGCGGCCGGAAGGCTCGTCTCGGAGGCGATCGCCGGCCGGCGCGACGCCACGCTCGACCACTTCGCCCACGACCGCTTCGAGCGGAGCGCGCTCGTGCTCGAGACTCAGGTCGTGTGACCGTTTATGCTCGCCTGGCTTTCGTGACCACACATGGTTTCAACTCCAGGAGGGTGTGATGAGGAGCTTGCGAGGGGTCGTACTGGGGATGGTCGTTGTCTGCCTGGCGGTCGGCGCCTCGACGGCGAGCGCAGGGCGGGCCGTGGCCGCCAGGGCGGCGGTGTCCTGCGGGTCGTCCGCCACGATCGGCTACATGGGCCCCACGACGGGACCGGTCGCGTCGATCGGTGAGGAGCTGCGCGACTGGCCGCTGTTCTACGTCTCGCAGTGGAACGCGACGCACAAGCTCCAGATCAAGGTCGTCGAGGGTGACGACCAGTTCGATCCGTCGCAGGCCTCGACGATCGCGCAGCAGTTCGCCTCGAACGCCGACATGCTCGGCGTCCTCGGGCCCGGCTCGAGCACCGAGGTCGAGGCGGCGGCACCGCTCTTCAAGCGCGGCGGCATGCCGTACATCGCCGCGACGGCGACGAACTCCACCCTGACCAACGGGTCGTTCGGCCACTTCCACCGGATCGCACCGCCCGACTCGCAGCAGGCCGTGACGACCGCGGACTACATGACGAAGGTGCTCAAGGCGAAGAGCGTCGCGATCTTCGACGACCAGGGCGCCTACAGCAAGCCGCTCGCGGACGCGGTCCAGGGCCTTCTGAAGAAGGCGGGCGTGTCCGTCTTCCGGAGCTCGATCTCGCCGAAGGCGACGGACTACTCGTCGACGATCACGACGATCCCGAGCGGCACGGACCTCGTCTACACCCCGTTCACGAACCCGGCCAACATGCAGCTCTTCGGCCAGCAGATGGTCGATCAGGGCAAGAACATCCCGATGTTCGCCGGCGACTCCGGGTACTCGGACAAGTTCCACATCGTCGGGGCGCACTTCTCGACCTTCGCTCCCGACATCCGCGACATCCCGGCCGATAAGCCGATCATCGCCGCCTACTTCAAGAAGGAGGGGTCGAACGCACCGCTGACGACCTACGGCCCGCCGTCGTACGTCTCGGCGCAGATGCTGATCGCCGCCGTCGCGATGGCCTGCAAGGACGGGACGGCCACGCGCGACGAGGTCAACGCCGACCTGAACAAGGTCTCGCTGAAGACGTCGCTCCTCGGCCACCCGATCAAGTTCACGAGGAACGGCGAGACGGCCGGCGCCCAGTTCGTGATCTTCCAGATCGGCAAGGACGGCAAGCCGACCGTCGTCCAGAAGTAACCGCCGGTCGCGACTCCTCGAACGGGCGTGCCCGGCCAGGCGCCGGGTGCGCCCGTTTCGTTGCATGAACTGGCAGCAATTCATCCAGCTCACGGTGAACGGGCTCACGCTCGGGTGCGTCTACGCCCTGATCGCGCTCGGCTACTCGATGGTCTACGGGATCCTCAAGCTGCTCAACTTCGCGCACGGCGACGTGTACATGATCGGCGCCTTCATCGGCTACTTCGTCTACACGGGCCTCGGCGCCCCGTACACGCCGACCGTGCCCACGGCGGCACTCCTGCTGCTGACGCTCGTCGCGGCAGCGATCGGCTGCGGGTTCCTCGGAGTCGCGATCGACCGGTTCGCGTACAAGCCGCTCCGGAACGCGCCGCGAATCGCGCCGCTCATCACCGCGCTCGGCGTTTCGTTCCTGCTCGAGAACTCGGCCCAGCTCGTCTTCGGGGCGCAGTACCGGAGCTACAACACCTACTCGCTCGACGGCGGCAAGCTATTCAGCCAGGGCATCCACGTCCAGGGCGTCTCGATCTCGCTCATGCGGATCCTCGTCATGGCCATGGCCGTCGTTCTGATGCTCGGCCTCACCGGGTTCGTCCGTTACACGCAGCTCGGGAAGGCGAGCCGTGCCGTCGCCTACGACCGGGAGGCCGCCGAGATGATGGGAATCGACGGCGACCGGGTGATCTCGTGGGTCTTCTTCATCGGCTCGGCCCTGGCCGGGATCGCGGGTGTGATGACCGGGGTCGTCTTCCAGAACGTCTTCTCGTACATGGGCTTCGAGGCCGGCCTGAAGGGCTTCACGGCGGCCGTCATCGGCGGGATCGGGAGCATCCCGGGAGCGATGTTCGGCGGCATCCTGCTCGGGCTCGCCGAGTCCTACGCGGACGGCTACCTACCGCAGGGCTCGACCTTCACCGACGTCTGGGTCTTCTTCATCCTCATCGCCGTGATGCTGCTCAAGCCGCACGGCCTGTTCGGCAAGCCGGAGATCAAGAAGGCATGAGCGAGAAATCAGAACCGTTCGTCATCCGCGAGTCGGGCGGCGAGGCCCAGCTCGGGCGCGTGCAGGGCGCGTGGGCGAGGGTCCCGAACTCGGCGCGCTTCCTGCTGCTCATCCTCCTGGTGTCGCTCCTGCCGGCAGCAGTCAGCTCGGACTACATCGTCCGGGTGGGGTTGAACACGATGATCTACGCCCTGCTCGCGCTCGGCCTGAACGTCGTCGTCGGCTGGTCGGGCCTGCTCGATCTCGGCTACATCGCGTTCTTCGGGTTCGGGGCCTACCTGTACGCGATCCTCTCGTCCGAACAGTTCCATATCCACTGGCCGGCCGTTGCGAGCATTCCGCTGATCGTCGTCGCGGCGGCCGTGCTGGGGGCATTGATCGGATTGCCGTCACGACGCCTCCTCGGCGACTACCTCGCGATCCTGACGCTCTTCTTCGGCCAGGCGTTCGTGACGCTCGTGTCCAACGCCGACCGGATCACGCCGCCCGGCTTCAGCTCGCCGGTCAACTTCACCGGCGGCCCGATCGGCATCAACGGCGTCGACAACATCCACTCCTTCGGGTTCACGATCTCCTCGGTCCGCGGCTACTACTACCTCGTCCTCGTCGTCTTCACGATCGTCGCGGCGTGGCTCTACTCGCTCAACAGATCGCGGACGGGGCGCGCGTGGCTCTCGCTGCGCGAGGACCCCCTGGCGGCGCAGCTGATGGGGATGCCGGTGAACCGGCTCAAGCTGCTCGCGTTCATGCTCGGAGCGGCGGTCGCCGGGCTCACGGGAACGTTGTTCGCGGCGATTCAGGTCGGCGTCTTCCCGGGCAACTTCGAGATCGCGCTCCTGATCACGATCTACGCGATGGTGATCCTCGGCGGCGCGGGAAGCATGACCGGGGTGATCCTGGGCGTGATCGTCGTCAACGTCGTCCTCGAGATCCTGCGCACGCCCGATCCCGCGCGCTGGGTGTTCTACGGCGCGATCGTGGCGACACTCGTCCTCCTGGTCCGGCCCTGGAAGCGCCTCGCCGCGATCCTCGCCGGCACCCTGCTCCTGGGCATCGCCGTCCGCCTGATCGTGACCCACGTCGATCCCTCGGCCGCCCACGGGAACGCCTCCCGGCGGCGGGATCCTCGCCCGGATCGTCGACCGCTGGGTCGTCCTGCTCACGAACCCGAACACCCCCGGGCACATCGCCTACGGCGTCCTTCTGGTGCTCGTGGCCGTGATGACCCAGGTCAAGGGCATCTGGCGGACGATCCTCCTGGTACCGGCGCTCTACCTTGCGGCCTTCTGCTGGGAGAACGTGCTCGTCGACAACCCGAGCGTGGCCCGGCTGATCCTGCTCGGGGCGTTGCTGATCGCGCTCATGAACGCCCGCCCTCAGGGGCTCCTCGGAACGGCGCGGATCGAGATCGCCTGACCGAAGCGTCGCGCCGAAGTCGAGCGTCACGGAGCGGGCGTAGCCGCGCTCCAGAGCCGGAAACCGCCGAGGAACGCATCCTCGTTGCGGCCGACACGCACGTTCTCAGGAAGCTCGTCGAGCAGGGACGCGTTCCCGCCGCCGAGGACGACGTACTCCGGCTGGAGCGCCGCGAACAGCCGGTCGATGACGTCGTATACCGCCTCCTTCCAGCGCTTCTTCCCGAGGCGCTTGCGGCCACGCTCGCCGACATAGTCCTCGTAGGTGTGCCTTCGGTACGGGAGGTGGCCGAGCTCCATCGGCTGAACGACGCCGTCGACGATCAGCGTCGAGCCGAGCCCGGTTCCGAGGCCGAGAAACAGCATCCGGCCGCCGGCGTAGGTGCCCAGCGCCTGCATGACGGCGTCGTTCACGAGCTTCGTCGGCCTCCCCAGCGCGGACTCGAAGTCGAACCCCACCCAGCCGGTGCCGAGGTTCACGGGCTCACGCACCACGCGCCCGCCGAGCACGGGTGCCGGAACGCCGACCGAGATGACGCTGAACTCCCAGTCGCGTGTGTGGTCGAGCACGCCGGCCACCATCTCCTCGGGCTTGAGCGTCGGCCCCGAGGGAAAGCGGCGCCGTTCGCCGTCGCCGTTGACGAGCATCTTGACGCGGGAGCCGCCGACGTCGACCGCGAGCACATCGGGCGCAGCCGGTTCCGCAGGCGGGGCTTCCAGCTCGCTCTTTTTCTCGTCGGGCATCAATCGGCGCTCAGGGTCGGCTTGTCGCACCGGGAGTATTGATCGAACCGCCGTGGTCCGGGGAACCGGCGCGTGTTGAAAGCTGAACAGTACGAGCGCCTGAGCCCATGGTGCTACCGTGTCGCCACGGCGGCTATTCGGCGGCCGGGAGATTCAGCTTCTCGTTCCTCCTGTAACCAGGCGTTTCGAGGCTCGTGCATCTCGAACGCTTCTCAACAGGAAGGAATTCCATGTCTCAGCCGTTTTCGGCGCTCGGAGTGAGCGCGCCCGTGGTCGGCGTTCTCGACCGCCTCGGCATCACCTCGCCGTTCGCGATCCAGGAGCTCGTCCTCCGCGACGCCCTTGCCGGGGTGGACATCCTCGCGGCGGCGCCCACGGGCTCGGGCAAGACCCTCGCTTTCGGCATTCCGATGATCATGCGGACGGCGGGTGCCGACGGACGTCCGAGTGCGCTGGTGCTCGTCCCCACGCGCGAGCTCGCCTCCCAGATCGTCGCCGAGCTGCAGCCGCTCGCCGCCTCCCACAACCTGCGAGTCGCAGCCGTCTACGGCGGGACGTCAGTCGGTGGACAGGCGCAGAAGGCCCGCGGCGCGGAGATCCTCGTCGCAACTCCGGGACGGCTCCACGATCTCCTCGAGCGGCGGCTCGTTTCGCTCGCCTCGGTTCGCGTTCTCGTTCTCGACGAAGCCGATCGCATGCTGGACATGGGCTTCCGACCGCAAGTCGACCGCATCCTCCAGAAGGTTCCGCGGAACCGGCAGACGATGCTCTTCTCGGCGACGCTCGACGGCCCGGTGGCCGAGCTCGCCCGGACCTACACCGACGACCCTTCCCGGTTCAGCACGGGCGCCCAGGTCGCGACCGGCGCCGGCGACATCGGCCACGAGTTCGTTCCCGTCACGCCCGGCGACAAGATCGAGCGCCTGGTCGAGCAGCTCCGACGGGAGCGCAGGCTGGCGCTCGTCTTCGTTCGCACGAAGCACGGCGCCGACAAGCTCGCGCGCAAGCTCGCGCGGATCCACGATGTCGACGCGGTGGTCATGCACGGGGATATGCCCCAGAACGCGCGCGAGCGCTCGCTGGCGCGGTTCAAGTCGGGCCGGGTCCCGACGCTGATCGCGACGGACGTCGCGGCGCGGGGGCTCGACGTGGACGAGATCACCCACGTGATCAACTTCGATCCGCCCCATACCGCCGACGACTACGTCCATCGCATCGGCAGAACCGGTCGTGCCGGCCGCACGGGTACCGGCGTCACGCTAGTCCTGCCCGAGCAGGAGCTCGACGTGAGCAAGCTCGCCGGGAGTCTCGGACACGGCGACGCCTTCGCGGCATCCGGCATCTCCGTCCCGGGCCCGGTTCGCAGGAACGCGGCCCGGCGGGGACCGGGCTCCGGCTCCCGGCGGCGCAGGGGCAGGGGACGCGCAGGAGCCGCCCCTGCAGCCGGTTCATGAGCCGTCGGTAGCCAGAAGCTCGGCGAGTGCCTGTCGCAGATCGAGAAGTCGGTCGCTCGGCTCGAGCTGGGTCCGGATCATCCGGCTGAGAGCCCGCGCCTCAGGGCGAGAGAAGACGAGGCGTCGTCGTCCTTCGGGAGCTTGGGCGGCGAGGTTCTTCAGCCGGGTTGCAAGGTCACGGGAGCCGATCGACGAACCCGAGCCGGCCTCGGCCCCGGCGAGGAGCAGATGTGCGTCGTCGTCGCTGAGAGTGATCTTGCGACCGATGATGTCGAGTTCGAGCGTCAGCGGCGGCAGGTTCGGACGCGGTCGGGAAGCCTCGAGCTCTTTCATCAGCCGGCGGGCACGAGGGCGCGTCGGCCTCAGCTCGGTCTGCATCGTGTCACTCCCTTTCTCGACTCCCCCGGACGGGCAGCGGCTCCCGGAGTCGACCTCGCGTAACAGCCGGGCCGGCCGGGCCTGGGCTCCGCGGGACTGCCCGGAGGGGCGGCGAGCCACGCGTGCTACGCTCTCCGAGGAATCGAGCGAGTCATAGGTTGCGCACGGTGCGCGTCCCCAGCCCGTTCCTGAGATGGCATGAGGAGGCGTATTTCTACGACAACCGGAACCGTGAAGTGGTTCACGACTCGAAGGGATTCGGCCTTATCACGGCCGCTGACGGGCCCGAAGCGTCCCCATGCGAAGACGGTCAGGGTCATCTGACGTCGTGAACACGTTCCGCGGTAGCCAGGAGCAGGAGGATGGAGTACTCCTCGACTACGAGCAGACGCTCTCGGCCCTGCTCGCGCTCGTCGGACGGCAGGTGCTCGTCCTCTTCTCCGGAACCGCCGAAAGCCCCTTCGTGGCCGGGATCGTCGCGGGGCGGCTCGATCGGGGCGAGCTCGACGAGCGGCTCCAGGAGGTCCTACTGCGCGCCGATGCGCTGCCGGTCGAGACGCTCTTCTTCCACGTCGGCTCCCGCCAAAACGGCTTCGTGGTGCGCCCGGACGAGTTCGTACGCGGCTTCATGCTGGGCTCCGATCAGCTCACCTTCCACCTTGGCGTGTGCGCCGTCACGGTTCTCGCTCGCGGCGAGCTCGGCGAGGCGATGAGGCGGCCGTAGCGATGGTCGAGACGTCGCACAAATGAGCGCCAAGCGAAATCCGCAGACCGCCGCCAAGCGTGCGCGCGAGCAGGCCCTTCGTGAGAAACGCGAGATCAAGGCCTCGAAGAAGCGTGCTGCGGCACTCGCCAAGAAGGAGCCCGCGTCGCCGAACGGCACGACCGCGCCGCTCGAGCTCCCCGGCGAGGACGGCGGGGAGTCAGCTCGGATCGCACGAACGGAAGGGACGACATGAAACGGCGCATTCGGCGTCTGCTTGATCGGTTGCGCGCAAAGGCGGCCGGCCGGACCGGGACTCGCGACGGCCTCCAGGCTCCCCAGACCTAGACCGACAGTGCCGTTGAAGCCCGAGGAGGTCGTCTACCAGGCCGACCAGTCTTCCGGAGTCGCTGCGTGAGCTCGTCGGCCTCGCTACCGAGGCGTAGGACCCGAGCGATCAGCCGGCGTTGGAGGAGCTGCACGCCGCCGCGTTCGCCTCGCGGAAGGTGACGAGCCGCAAGCGTTCCTCGTCCCACAGCTTCAACCGTGCCGTGCGCAGCGCGTCAAGGAGCGAGAGCGTCGAAATCGTCCGCACCTTGGATGCCTCGTCGTGTGCGGACTGGAGGTTGTAGTTCGGTATCCGTGCGCTCAGGTGGTGGACGTGGTGGAAGCCGATGTTGCCCGTGAAGAACTGGAGGACCCTCGGCAGCTTGAGGTACGAGCTTCCCTGAAGCGCCGCATCGTCGAAGCTCCAGTCACCGTTGGTCTCCCAGTACGTGTGCTCGAACTGGTGCTGCACGTAGAAGAGCCAGATTCCGACGGCGCCGGTGATGATCAGCGTGGGCACCTGCAGGAGGAGGTAATCCCGCCAGCCAATTGTGAGACAGAGACCTGCGCCGAGCGCCCCGAGCGCGAGGTTCGTGCCGAGCACGCTGCGGCGGATCCTCCGAGGGGCCGAGCGAGCCACGACACGTGGCTTCAACAGGAGGACGAGGATCCAGCCGAGCCCGAACATCACGAACGGATTGCGGAACAGCCGGTAGCCGAGCCGCCGCTGCCACGATCGGGACGCGTACTCGGCGGTCGTCAGCGTCCACACGTCTCCGACGCCGCGGCGGTCGAGGTCGCCCGACGTTGCGTGGTGGATCGCGTGCTCGTGCCGCCAGCGCCCGAACGGCAACCAGACGAGCACGCCGAGAGCGGCACCGAGCGTTGCGTTGGCGCGCCGCGACCGGAAGAACGAGCCGTGGGCGCAGTCGTGGAAGATGATGAAGGTGCGAATCAGAAACCCGGCGGCGAGCACCGAGAGGGCGAGCGCAAGCGCGACCGACACCTGCAGCGAGAAGTAGATCGCCGTCATGACCGCCAGGTACGCGACAACCGAGGTCGCGAGATCGACGATGGCCCGACCGAGCCGTGCCTCGGTATGTGAGTCCAGGAGCGCCCGCCAGGACGCACGCGACCCCGTCGTGGCGACGCTCACTCTCTGGACTCCGCCGAGCGTGCCGGCGTCAACGACGGCCAGACGATGGCGACTTGCCGGCGGTCGGAGACGGGTGGGCTGACGGCAGTGGGATCACGAGACGGACTCTAGTGTGCTCTCCGGGAGGGGTGTGCTGCAGGCGGCTGCGCGGCCGCGGCCTTGCGATCGTCGGCGAGGGTTCCAGGGTGACAGCTTGCTGCTCAGGCCGGCGTGCCGGATGCGACGGGGAGTGAGGCAAGCTCGAGGATTCGCGTCGCGGCGCCGAGGACGAAGGAGGCGCCGGCGAGATCGCGGAACATTCTGCGCTGCGCGCCGTTCCTCAGGTGAAGGCTCGTGTTGCCGCTTTCTGCGGCCAGGACGTCGTCGAAGTGCGTTCGCAACTGGTCGCCTTCGCCGGCGAGGCCGAGGTCGCACAGTAGATCGTCGAGGCTCGTGAGGTCAGCTCCGGCGGGTCGGGCGCCGAGTCCGTAGGCGAGCATCGAGACCGGATCGTTCGTGAGCGCCGGATCGGCGCCGGCGCGCGTCCGTTCTGCTCCGAGCGCTCTGACGGCCTCCGCGAGGAGCGATCGGTCGTCCTCCTCGCCTGTCGACTCGCAAATCGCCGACAGACGCGAAGCCGTCTGATATCCGTCGGTCTTGATCAGCTGAAGTTCCTTGCCCCAGCGCCGGACGCCGCGCTTCAGTCCGGCTCGACGTATCTCCTGGGCCAGGAGGGCGCGGGCGCTGCCGGTTGACGTCGTGTGGCGTGTGGGAAGCAGGAGCGCGAACAGTCTCTCGAGGCCGAGTTCGAGGTCGGTGCCGGGAAGGCGGCGGGACGTCTCTCCTGTGCCGATCAGCAGCAGGAACCCGGCGGCGGCGAACGCGAACGGAAAGGCCAGACTGCCGAACTGGCCGCGAATCAGCGTCAGCGTCATCAGGGCCGCGCCGACGCCGATCAACCAACTCCCGGCAAGCCGCGTGGGGCTCACGGAGAGCCGTTCGACGTGGGCAGGATGGCGAGGAGCGCTCCGATGTCGAGGTCGCGCTGAATCGGGAGGCCGAGTGGAAGGTGGTCGCTCAGGCTGTAGAGGGTGCGCCGACCCTCCCGCTCGCGGCCGATGTAGCCGGCGTTGGCGAGATCAGCCACGATGCGCTGGGTGGCGCGCTCGGTGATGCCGAGCCGATCGGCGATGTCCCGGATGCGGATCCGCCGATCGTCGGCGATCAGGAGGAGCGTGTTCCCGTGGTTCGTGAGGAACGCGAAGTCCGGCGCGGCGCGCACGGTCGGAACCTCCTCCGCTGCTACTCCCGATTCCATTGTCGCGATATAAAATACCACGAAACTAAGAGCGTGTCTTTCGAGTCACGCTTCGTCGGCTAATGACGCAAAGACCGGGCGCCGCGTGTCGGGGACGGCCCGAGCTCGATTCGCCCGCGCGCCACCAGTGCTACGGTGCTTGGAGCGCGCCGCAACCCTTCCGGCGCAGCAGGGTGTTCCTCGGGGCCAGAGCATGCCGGTTCCGCGAGCTTTCCTTCCTCATCAGCGTAGGTCGGAACCGCCAGGTGGCTGGCCGTAACCACTCGGCCGGCGACGAGGAGTCCGTTTGCTCTGGGAGGGGGACGATCGCGGTGGACGAGCACTTTGTCGGCGCGAACGGCGTAATTGAAGTCGATCGGCGCGCCTCGGAACAAGCTTGGCGGTCGGGGCCTCGAGCGAGCGGAGCGGAGAGCACGTGGGCGGACATCGTCGCGCCGGATCGCTTCTCGGCAGGTCTGCTGGTCGATCTGGTCGGCTCGTCGTGCCCGGTCGAGCTTGTCGGAACCGGCACCGGGTGGGTTGTCAGACTGCAGCAGCGGGCCGGGTTCGCATGGGAAGCGGACCTGCTCGCGCTCGTGCGGAGCTGGTTGGTCGCCTGCCCGCTGCCGTGCGCCACGATCGTGTGCGGAGGGCGCAGGTACCTCCTCCGTCTCGCTTTGGCTCCCAGGCCGCGTCCTACGGTTTACAGCGGGGGAGATCTCCACTTCGAGAGGGCAATGTTCTCGGCCTCTCGAAGTGGAGATCGCTGAGAGCTCGCGTCAGACGCTGCGAGCGGGGGAGGGCCCGGCGTTCGCGGCCACCTCCGCATCGCGCACGTGCGCGTCGTCGCCGCCGGTCTCGTCCGGCAGCTCGTGCCGTGTTCGGAGCTCGAGGAGCTCGTCGCGGCGGGCGAGCCTTGCGCGCCGCCGCCGGCGCCAGATCAGCCCACCGGCCTGGTCGAGCACGATGGCGACGAGCGCGGTCGTCAGGACGACCACGATCAGCGACACGCTCGACTGCCACACCAGGTAGTGAACGCGAACGGCGTGGGTGTTCTGGGCGACCGCGACGATCACCGCGGCGCCCAGAGCGAGGGCAGCGACGAACGTCCACCACCAGCCGAGCCCGTGCGAGCCGGCTGTTCGGTGACGGTGGAGCTGTGGCTTTCTCATCGATACCGGCCAGCATAACATACGAAGCTAAAGATTCGTGTGTCTTATATCACGAAATTTGGGCCATCTATGGGGATTGGAGGCGGCGCGCGAGACGCTTTCCCGCGAGATCGTGTTAATCGGAGTAGGATGGTCGCACTGGCCCTGCGTGCCAGGACGCCGGCCGAAGCCCAAGTGACGTCGACGCGCCCCTACGGCGCGCGAGATGAGGGACTGAGGCAAACAGAGTTCGACTCGCAGGGTCAATTCTTTTCGTTCTGGAACGCATTTCTCGGGTGACTCGGTGCTCGGTGACGACCGGTCTTGGTCCGTCGCACTAGACCCGAACGTCAGGTCAGTCGTCCAACAGGTCGTGAGCGGGTGACACAGGGGGTGCAGACACACGTGACGCAGAATCAGTTGGACGAGCTCCTCGAGAGCGAAGCCGCGAAGACGATGCTCGAAACGGGGGAGCAGCGGGGCTGGATCGAGCCGGCCGAGCTAGAGTCGTTCGCGGTCGAGCACGATCTCGCTGACCCCGACATCGATGACCTCGCCCGAGAGCTCGACCGGATCGGGCTCGAGGTGCGCGAAGGGCCGTCCGAGGGGAAGGCCCCCTCGGAGGCCGAGGACGTGGTCTACGAGGCCGACCAGTTCTTGGGAGTTGGAGACGGCCTTCAGCTCTTCCTGGCCAAGGTCGGAAGGCACAAGCTCCTGACCGCTGCGCAGGAGGTGGCCCTCGCCAAGAGGATCGAGCGGGGCGACATGGTCGCAAAGCAGCAGATGATCGAGTCGAACCTTCGGCTTGTCGTCTCGATCGCCAAGCGCTACCGCGGTTTCGGCGTCCCCTTCCTCGACCTGATCCAGGAGGCGACATTCGGCCTCGACCGCGCCGTCGTGAAGTTCGACTGGCGGCGGGGATACAAGTTCTCGACCTACGCCACCTGGTGGATCCGCCAGGCGGCGCGGCGCGCGGTCTCCAACCACGCAAACACCATCCGCCTCCCCGTGCACATCGGCGAGCGCCGCCGGAAACTTGCGCAAGCCGCGCGGCAGCTCGAGGTCGAGCTCGGACGCGAGGCCAGCAACGAAGAGCTCGCGGCGGCGACCGGCCTGTCGCTCGAACATGTCGACGACGCCCTCTCTGTCGTCTCCGCGTCGGTGTCGCTCAACCGCACGGTCGGCGCGGACGACGGCCGTGAGCTCGGCGACTTGTTCGCCGATTGCGAGGCACCCGACCCGTTCGACGAGGCCGAGCAGTCGCTGCGCAGCGAAGCCGTTCGCAAGGCGCTCGACGCGCTCCCCGAGCGCGACCGGCGGATCCTGGAGGCGCGCTTCGGTTTCCACGGCGAGCCGCAGACGCTCGACGCGGTCGGCGTCGAACTCGACCTGACGCGCGAGCGGATCCGCCAGCTCGAGCGGCAGGCGCTGTTACGGCTCGCCGCGGTGCGTGAGCTCGCAAGCTTCGCCTACGAGCAATGACCCATATGCTCTCTCTGAATCAGGCAGCGCCGACCGGCGAAGCGCTCGCGGCCACAACGAAAGGAAGCTCAAATGACAAGTCCATCAATCGAGACGAGCAAGCCGCTGGATGAGCTCGGCCCCGTCGACTACGTCGTCGTCGAGTTCCCGGCCGGTACGAGCAACTTCACCGGCGAGATGGCGAAGGAACTGCTCGCGCTGGTCGATGCCGGCACCATCCGCGTCATCGACGTGCTGATCCTTCAGAAGGACGAGGATGGCTCCATCGAAGCGACGGAGCTCGCCGACATCGAAGAGCTCGGAGAGCTGCAGGCACTCGAGGCAGAGCTCGCGGAGCTATTGGCGGAGGATGACGTCGTGCACCTCGCCGCCGCGATGGAGCCGGGCAGCACTGCCGGCGTACTCATCTACGAGAACCTCTGGGCGGCCCCGTTCGCTTCCGCGGCGCGCCGCTCGGGCGGCCAGTTGATCGCCAACGGCCGTATTCCCATCCAGGCCATCATCGCCTCGATCGAGGCCGACGAGGCCCTCGCAACCGAAGGAGTCTGACCATGCCATTGGGCCCAGGACGTATAGGACGAGTCGGAGTCATCGGCCACCCGGTGGCCAAGACGGCGGTTGTGGCAAAGGCCGTCTCACCAGGCCCCTCGCCGGTGGCGAAGACCGCGGTCGTCGCGGCGGCCGTGACGCCCGGTCGTCGCCGCCGACGGATCTGACGCTGCCGAAGGAACCTCACCCGACCCTCTCGCGCACAGCGGAAGCGCTCGGCGGGAGAGGGTCGGTGGCCGCTTCTGCCGTTACTCGGAGTCGCCGGTCTGGAAGAAGCTTGCGATCGCTCCGGCCGACCCGGCAACGACGAGCACGGCCCAGATCTCGAGGCAGATGTCGATGATGCGACCCGGAACGCTGAGTGGGTTCTTGATCTGAGAGGAGACGGTCAGCAGCTGCACCGTGGTAAAGAAGAATGCGTCGAACAAGCCATGGATGTCGGTTTGCTTGACGTGTCGCTCGAACACGTACACAAGGCCGGTACCGACTGCATCGACGACGACGGTCAGGATTAGCACGAGCGCGAGTCTGCTGACCAGTCGCCTGTGTCGTTCTTCCCACGTGCCGAGACGCTTCAGCTCCTCGAGAATCACCTCGTCGATCCTAGTGGTCGGCAGCGTGGAATCGGGCTAGGCGATCTAGTGGTTCCAAGGGACGATCGCGATGGGCTCGCGGTTGGGTTCGTCAGCGGGCGCCGAAGTCCGTGGTGATCACGGTGATCGGCAGGCCGCCGTACTCGCCGCCGGCCGAGTCGGCGTGCACGGCCGCGATCCCGATCTCGCGCCAGTCGGCGGTGAGGATGTTCGCACGGTGGCGGGGGCTCGCCATCCAGAGGGCGAGCGCGCGCTTGGCGGCGATGCCCGGCGACGACGACAGGAGGTTCTCGCCGACCAGCCAGCGGGCGCCGCCTAGCGGCCCGTAGAAGCGCCTGATCCGCTGGTCGAACGGCGTGCCGCCGACCGACTCATGCTCGAAGTAGCCGTCGGCCAGCATCTCGAAGGTGTGCTGCCGCGCTGCGGCGGTGAGCGCGCTGCTGAGCTTGAGCGGCCGGAGCCCGTGCGCCGCACGGACGTCGTTCAGCTCGACGAGGATCCCGACTTCAAGCGCGGTCGCAGTCGACCGGGACCCGGTTGCGGAGCGAGCGGCGCCCTGTGCGATCGCGGCGACCGCGACCGCGACAACCAGAATCGCGACGTTCTTCAAAACGCCGGGCAGCCTCGGTGACAACGTCAACACTTGAACCATTCTTGCGACCAACCGACGAAGAGAGAAAGGCGACCCCCGCCGTACCGGGGCCGCCCTCCGAGCCGCGGGCCGCGAAAAGGGGGGAAACACGAGCCGCGCCCGAACAAGGTAGGGCGTCAAGGCGCCGAGGCGCACCGTCCATTTAGGTCAGTTGATGCCGGCGTCGAGCTCGGCGCCGCGCACGGGAGCGCTGCCAGGTTCGGTCCCGTCTCCCGAAGAGCCTCAAGTGCTCACCTGGCGCCGCCGCTCGTCACGGGGCTCGGGCTCGAGGGCGGCTAGGCAGGCTGTGGCGATGGCCTCGCAGTCGATCCCGTACTCCTCGTAGACCTCGGGCTCTGACCCGGTCTGACCGAAGCGGTCGACTCCGAGGGGTACGTTGCGGGTTCCGAGCGCCGAGCCGACGAAGGCCAAGGCGTGGCTGGCACCGTCGATGACCGTGACCACGGGCAGACCCTGCTCGCTGGGAGCAAGGAGCGACTCGAGATGCGATGTGCGAGTTGCGTTGCCTCGCAGCGGGCCGGTACTGCTCGCCTGCCAATCGCGATACAGCCGATCGGGGGATGAGAGACAGAGCACGGTCGCCTCGACCCCTTCCTGGTCGGCAAGCTGCTCTGCCGCCGCGAGTGCTTCCGGGACGATCGCGCCGCAGCACGCGAGGATGACGCGATCCTCGGACTCGGCGGACTCCCGCAGGCGAAAGCCACCGGCGACGATGTCGGCGCGCAGCCGCTCCTCGCCGATTCGCGCGACGGCGTCCGAGAACGGGGACTGGTCGACCGGCTTCGTCGAGAGGCGCAGGTAGAGCGCCTCTCCATCCGGATCCTGCATCCGGCTGAGAGCGTCGAGAAGCAGCCATTCCAGCTCCCGCGTGTAGCACGGTTCCGCATAGGTCAGGCCGGGGGTCTCGATTCCGATTCCAGGGGTGATGATCGATTGATGCGCTCCGCCTTCCCGTGAAAGCGAGATTCCCGACGGTGTGCCGGCGAGCACGAAACGGCTGCCGGAGTAGGTCGAGTAGACGATGCCCTCGAGTGCGCGCATGACGAACGGGTCGTACAGCGTCCCGATCGGGAACAGGCGCTCGCGCTGGAAGTCCCAGCTCAGACCGAGTTGACCGAGGAGGAGCACGAGGTTCATCTCAGCGATGCCCATCTCGATGTGCTGCCCCTTCGGGCCGACAAGCCACTTGAGCGGCGAGTCCTCCATTCGATCGTAGATCGGCTCTTCGTCATGTCCCCAGATGCCGGTCTTGTTGATGAATCCACCCAGGTTCGTCGAGGTCGAGACGTCAGGCGCCACCGTGACAAGTCGCTCGCCGACGCCGTCGATTCGAGTGAGCTCGAGAAGGATGTGCCCGAATGCCGACTGAGTCGAGGTCGTCGCCTGAGCGCGTGACGACAGGGTCGGCGGCACGTCGATCCGGCGGGCCGGAGGTCGCAGACCCCGGTCGAGACGCTCGACGGCCCGATCGAGGAGGCCCTGTTCGGGGGACTCGGGGGCGAATCCGGCCCACTCGTTCTCCCGCGCGAGCCCACAGCTCTCACGGAGGGCGTCGATCTGTGCCGCCGTCAGGAGCGCGGAGTGGTTCTGAGGGCGGCCGGCAATCTCGAGCCCGTAGCCCTTGATCGTGTACGCGAAGATCACGGTCGGCCGGTCGGTCGTCTCGCGAGCCTGCCGGAAGGCGGCGAGGATGTCGCCGAGATCGTGTCCGCCGAGGTCGCGGACGAGTGTCGCTACGCGATCTGCGTGTCCGTCGAGCAATTGCTCGAGCCGGACGCGATCAGTGCTCGTCAGGCCGTCGAGGACGGTCTGACGCACGACCTCCTCGCTGGCGCCGAACAGCGACTGATACTGCTCGTTCGGCATCTCGTCGATCTGTCGGAGCAGGATCTCGCCGCCCTCCTCGGCCCGGGCTGCACGGAGCCGTCGCCCGTATTTCAGCTCGATCACGTCCCAGCCGCTGGTCCGGAAATGCGCCTCCAGCTCCGCTGCGCGGATCCCCGGGATCACACGGTCGAGCGACTGCCGGTTCAGGTCGACGATCCACAGGACATTGCCGAGCCGACGGGTCAGCGGCTCTGCGACCGCCTCCCAGATGTTGCCCTCGTCCAGCTCGGCGTCTCCGAGCAGCGAGATGAAGCGCCCACCCGTCGAGGCGCCGAGACGAGAGTCCGTAAAGCGATCGGCGAGCGCGCCGAACAGCGGCGCTGCCGAGCCAAGCCCGACCGATCCGGTCGAGTAGTCGACCGGGAAGGGGTCCTTCGTGCGCGAGGGATACGACTGCAGGCCGCCGAAATCGCGCAGCCTTGTCAGGTACGAGCTGTCGAGCCGGCCGAGCAGGTACTCGATCGCATGCAGCACCGGCGAGGCGTGCGGCTTGACCGACACCCGGTCTTCGGCCTGCAGCTCGGAGAAATACAGCGCGGTCATCAACGTCACCATCGACGCCGACGACGCCTGGTGGCCGCCCACCTTGAGTGCGTCGCCCTTGGGCCGCTCGCGGTTCGCGTAATCGACGATGCGGACCGCGAGCCAGAGCACACGCCGCTCGATCGCCGACAGGCAGTCGAGATCGACGGTGGCCCCGAGAACCTGGCCGGTCACGGACGCATCGGGCGGAGTTTGCGTCAGGATCGCGTTCCATGTCAAGCTATTTGTTGGTTTGGTCGACTACGTGATCAATCTTTGCGTCCGGGAGCGATAGAGCGTAAACTTCTTGCGTGCCTCGCAGCCTGCTCGACAGCTCCGACCAGAGGATCATCTCGCTTCTCCTCGAGGACGGCCGCCGTTCGGCAAGTGACATCGGACGAGAGATCGGCCTTTCGTCGGCGGCGGCGAAGCGCCGGATCGATCGGCTCGAGGACCTCGGGATCATCCTCGGTTACCAGGCCGTCGTCGACAACGCGAAGCTCGGCAATGGAGTTGAGGCATTCGCAGAGCTTCGGTTCGAGGGCGCAACCCAGGTCGACGACATCGACCGGGCCTTCATCGACCTGCCCGAGCTCGTTGAAGGCTTCACGATCGCTGGAGACACCGACGCTCTCGTGCGCTTGCGTGTCTCCGATCTCGACCATCTCAAGCGCGTCGATCGACACGATTCGGCGCAGTCCCGGCGTTACCGCGACGAAGACCCTGATCGTGCTTGGATCCACCCCTGGGCAGACTGGAGTCAGGAGGTAGAGCCCGCCGTGAACACCATCGCCGCAGAGCCCGCAGAGCTGGAGCGCGTCGCCGCCCTCGCCGACCTCGTCGAGGACACGCCCGAGGTCGTGCTCGACCTCGAAACGGTGCGGGCGAACGTCACACGGATCGCGGCGATGGCCGCCGAGGCCGGCGTCGCGTTGCGTCCGCACACGAAGACGCACAAGCTGCCCGAGATCGCCCGACTGCAGGTCGAGGCGGGCGCCGTCGGCGTTCAGGTGGCGAAGCTCGGCGAGGCGGAGGTGATGGCGGGCGGCGGGATCGAAGACATCCTCGTCGGCTACCCGATCGTCGGGGAGCAGAAGCTGCAGCGGTTGTGCGACCTGGCCGAGCGCGCGTCCATCTCCACGACGGTCGACTCGTTCGAGGTGGCAGCCGGGGTCGCGTCCGCGGCTCGCGCGCGCGGGTTGACGATCCCCGTGCTGCTCGAGCTCGACACCGGCATGCACCGCCTCGGCGTGTTGCCGGGGCCGGACGCGGTCGACCTCGCGGAGCGGCTGGCGGAGCTGGACGGGCTCGAGCTGCGCGGCGTCTTCGCCCACGAGGGGCACGTCTATACGCAGGGACGAGACCTGGCGGAAAAGGAGCGGCTGACGCTCGAGTCCTGTCGGGCTGCGGTCGACACGGCGGAGGATCTCCGGAGCCGCGGTCTCTCCGCTCCCGTCGTTTCGGTTGGCTCTGCGGGCACGTTCCGCTTCGCCATCCGGTGCCCCGGCGTCACCGAGGTGCGGCCGGGTACCTACGTCTTCAACGATCGCAGCCAGCTTGCGCAGGGCGCTGCGGCAGTCGCGGATCTCGCCGCATTCGTGATCGCGACCGTCGTCAGCCGCCCCGCCCCGGACCGCGCCGTCGTCGACGCGGGCTCGAAGGTGCTCACGTCGGACCGGATGATCGTCCCCGATGCACCGCCGTCCTTCGGAGCGGTGTGGGGGCACGACGACTGGGACCTCGTCCGGTTGAGTGAGGAGCACGGCGTGCTGGCCGTGCCCCCCGGGGACACCGTCCGTGTGGGTGATCGCGTGGCGATCGTGCCGAACCACATCTGCCCGGCGATCAACCTCGCCTCGACGCTGACCGTGGTCGAGGGCGGCGCAGTACTCGGCCGGTGGCCGGTGGCCGCGCGCGGGATGGTGCAGTAGTCAGTCCTCGAACGGCGCCCGCAGCGCCGTCGGGGTGTGACCACGGTCGCGGAATGCCTGCTGGCGTTCGGTGAACGGAATCTGGGCCGCCGGCCAGATCGGGTGCTCCGCCCACGGCGCGGGAGGGTCCGGCGGCAGCTTCGGAAGCGGCCGGCCGCCCTTGATCGTCAGCGTGCTCACGAGCAGCCGGCTCGCCTCGCGCATCTCGCCCCAGATGTCGTAGAGCGGGAAGTGCCCCTCGAGCAGCCGGAAGAGCGCGATGTCGGCGATCGAGCCCGGGCGGAGGGTGCCGATCTCCCGGTCCAGGCCGAGGATCTCCGCCGGCCTCGTGGTTGCCGCGCGGACCACCTCGGGCAGCGACATCCCGAGGTGGAGGAACTTGCTCAGGCACGTGGGCAGGTCGTACGCGGGGCCGTTGATGCTCAGCTGGTGGAGATCGGTCGAGATCACGTCGGGCTTCCGGCCGGCGGCCATCAGCGGCTCGCCCGTGGCGTAGGCGAACGACCCCGTCCCGTGGCCGATGTCCATGACGATTCCCGAGTCCCACGCCTTCTCGGCGAACTCGTAGAGCCGCCCGTCGTCATCGACGATCTTCATCGAGAGGCCGGTGAAGCAGTGGGTCAGGATGTCGCCCGGCCGCATCAGCGCGAGCACGTCCTCGATCTCCGGTGGGCCGAATGCCACGTGCACCATCATCGGCAGCTCGCACTCCTCCGCCGCCCGCCGTGCGAGTCGGAGCGGCTCGAGGCCGTTGTCGCCGACGGTCGGCGTCCCCATCCGCACCTTCACCCCGACCACCAGGTCACGATTGCGCTCGGCGAGTCGCCGGAAGAGGTCGACGTCGAGGTACGCGGCGTTCGCGCACTCGTAATTCTCACCGACGAGCCCGATGTTCGAGATGTTGAGGAACGCAGTGATGCGAACGCGTGCGCGGTCCACGACGAAGTCGCGGAGACCGGGCAGGGTCAGCGCTCCGGCCGAGCCCGCGTCGTTCCAGGTCGTGACGCCCGAGGTCGAGGCGACGGGGTCGGGGTCGACGCCCCAGTAGGTCACCTTGTGGAAGACGTGGGTGTGCAGGTCGACGAGCCCCGGCGTGACGATCTGGCCGGCGGCGTCGATGACCTGGAACGCAGCGTCGGCCGGGATGTCGTGGTCGACGGCGGCGACACGGCCGCGCGTCACGGCGACGTCGAGGCGGCCCTCCTGGCCGCCGCCCGGATCGACGACGTCCCCGCCGCGAATCAAGAGGTCGAACCTCATGCCGCCTCGAGCGCGGCGCGGATCATGTCGAGCGCCTCGAGGCGGAGGAACCCATAGTGATAGAAGTGCACGCCGGCGAGCCCAAGCTTGCGCGCGAGCGTCAGCTTCGCCGCCAGGTTGTCGACGCTCTCGCAGTCGGGTGGCGATGGGCGCAGGCACACGGAGACCGGGAGGCCGCTCAGGGCACTGTCGTAGGCATCCAGATCAAGCTGCTACGCGGTCGACGTCGGCGGCGTACGCCATCACGCCGAAGCCCTGCGTCACCCGCCCGAGTGCGTCGAGGTCGACGCCGAGCCGCCACGAGATCTCGGCCGCCGGGCCTCCCGTCGGGCGCCCGGTCTGCGTAGCCCTTCACCGCGCCGCTCGGGTCCATGAAGACGATCGGCTTGCCGGCGGCCGCCGCCACCTCGGCCGCCAGAGACGTCACCGTCTCCGCCCTCACTCGGAGGTAGGCGACGAGCTCACCGTCGGCAACGTCCGCGAGCAGGGCCTCGTCGACCTCGCCCAGAGTCACGGCCTCCTCCCGGTCGAACACCTGCTCGAGCTCCGCACGCACGGCCTGCTGCACGCGGTCGGCGTCGACGCCGGCGCGACGCGCGCGGTCGACGCAGTGCTCGCAGAAGCACAGGCCGAGCAGGTAGCGAGCCTTCGCTCCGAGCTCGATGAAGAAGCGTTCGTGGTGGTAGCCGTGCTCGAGCACGTGGTAGTGGAGCGACTCCGCGATGATCGAGGCGACGTCGTATCGCGCGACGTCGGCGACGAGGGCTCGTGCATAGGCGCGGGCGTCAGGGTTTGCCGGGCAGAGGTCGGACGGATAAGGGTCGCCGAAGGCATTGCGGGTCACGCAATCCTGATGCTCGTCCAGCCGGTCGGTGTGGAAGAAGCTCGTCCACGCGTGCACCTGGACGCCCCGCGCCGCGGCCTTGCGGCACGTCTCTGCGAGGACGTCGCCCTGGTGGGCGAGCGCATTGACGCGGGGCCTGATGCGGAGGCCGTCATAGAGGTTCGGGTCGGGCGGGTAGAACAGCTCTCCGCGATCGAGCACCTGCACCTTGTGCACAGGGTTGTGCGGGAACGTGTCGCGCGCGGCATGGTAGGAGAACGCGGGTGTGATGCCGCCGAGGCCGCCGCGGTGCTGGATGTTGTCGAGGACGGCATCGACGCCCTCTCCGGCGAGGTCGCTTGCGAAGGCGAAGGCCGACGTCTCGAGCGCCGTGGTCGCCATGGCGCTACGCTAGACGATCCTCCGCGCGCACGTACTCCAGAGAAGGACAGGCATCCGCGCCTTGGGCGTAGCCGAGCGGCTCGCGGAGCGTGGCCTCGAGATCCCGCCGCCGCAGGTGATACCCCCGGGAGTGCGTCTGACCTACCGGCGGCTCGTGCGCTGGGAGAACGTCGCCTATATCTCCGGCCACGGCCCGACGCACGGCGAGGGCTGGGGCAGCCCGCTCGGGAAGGTCGGTCGCGAGGTGACGATCGACGAGGCGGTGGCCGCGGCCGAGCTGACGGCGTTGAACGTGCTCGGGACGATCCAGCGGGAGCTCGGCGGCCTCGACGGCATCGCCTGCTGGCTGAAGATCAACGGCTACGTGAACGCGGTCGACGGCTTCACCGAGCAGGCCCGGGTGATCAACGGCTTCTCCGACCTGATCCTCGACCTGTACGGCGAGGACCGGCTCGCCGCCCGGACGTCGGTCGGCGTCCCGCATCTGCCGTTCGACATGCCCGTCGAGGTCGACGCGATCATCGCGCTGTCGTGACCAACGCCGCTCCCGAGGCGTGGCGGCTCGACGGCCGCGTCGCTCTGGTGACGGGGGCACAGCGCGGTATCGGCTTCGCCTGCGCCGAGGCGCTCGTGGCCGCCGGCGCGCGGGTCGCGTGCCTCGATCTTCCGGGCGGAACGCTCGAGAACGCTGTCGAACGGTTGGGGCCGGCCGCGACGGCGCATCCCGCCGACCTTGCGCAGATCGAGCTCGCCGGCGACCTCGTGGGCGACGTCGTGCGCACGCACGGCGGCCTCGACATCTTCGTCAACGCAGCCGGCACCCTCTATCCCGCTCCCTTCCTCGAGATGACCGCGGAGCAATGGGACCGCACGCTCGGCGTGAACACGCGCGGAACGCTGTTCCTCGCCCAGGCGTGCGCACGGCATTTCGTCGCCGAGGGCGTCGCAGGCCGCATCGTCCTGATTGCCTCGATGATCGGCCGGCACGTCGTCCGCCTGAACAACACCGCGTACTGCGCCTCGAAGGCGGCCCTCATCCAGGCCGTCCGCTGCCTGGCGCTCGAGCTCGCACCCCACGGCATCACCGTCAACACCGTCTCCCCCGGCTCGACCGCCACCGAGATGCTCGTCGACATCCAGGCCCGCGGAGACGTCGAGTCGATCATCCACGGCAACGCCGCCGAGTGGCGGCTCGGCATCCCGCTCGGCCGTCTCGCCGACCCGTCCGACCAGGCGGCGATGGTCGTCTTCCTCGCCGGCGAGGGCGCTCGTCACATCACCGGCCAGGACCTCGCCGTCGACGGCGGCCAGAACGTCGTCTGACCTCAACTCCAAGGGGATGACAATGACCAACCGGATCTCGATTGCCGCTGCCGGAGACATCTTCGCCAACGGCCGTTTCTACGACGGCGACCAGCCGATCAGTGCGACGTTCGAGGACGTTCTGGCGGCCACCCGGTCCGCCGACGTCGTGTTCGCAAACTACGAGATGCCGCTGTCGACGCGCGGCCATCCGCTCGAGAAGCTCGCGAACATTCGAGCGGATCCGGCGATCGCCCCGGATATCGGACGCCTCGGTCTCACGGTCGCAGGTCTGGCGAACAACCACATGATGGATTACGGCGCCGAGGCGCTCGCCGACACGATCTCGAATCTCACCGACCAGGGAATCAAGCTGGTCGGCGCCGGCGAGACGCTCGCGCAGGCTGCCGAACCGATGATCGTCACTCACGGAGATCGGACGATCGGCTTTCTCGCTTTCTGCTGCCTCGTGGCACCCGGGGCCGGAGCTACTGCAGTCTCCCCCGGCGTAGCGCCAATTCACGTGCATTCGTCGTACCAGACGAATCCGTACTGGCAGGCCGAGGAGCCCGGCGAACCGGCGATGGTCACGATCAGGACGTTTGCCGACCCCACGGAGCAGGCATTTGCGGAAGATTGCGTGCGCGCCCTGCGCAAGGAGGTCGATTTTCTCTGCCTCTCGCTGCACTGGGGATATGGCGGCCTCTCCAGCAAGATCGCGGAGTATCAACGACCACTGGGGCATGCGATGATCGACGCCGGAGCCGACATCATCCTCGGGAATCACGTCCACGCCGTCCAGGGCGTCGAGCAGTACAAGGGGAAGATGATCATCTACAGCCCCGGGACGTTCATCGGGCGCCAGTTGCCGCCGGAGTCGGAAGGCGCAGAGATCACGGAACTCGTCCGCTCTCTCCTGGACGACATGTCGCCGGACGGCTTCCTCAGCTTCGTCGACGTCGACGAGTCGGGCGACTACGAGCTCCGGATGATCCCGACGACGCTCGATTCTCGCGGCTTGCCCGTGATCGCCTCGGGCGAGCCTTGGATCGAATTGCGACCCGGATCATCGACTGGTCGGCGAAGCTCGAGACCAAGGTGCAGCTCGTCGGTGGAGAGCTGCGCGTCGCGGTGTGACGCTCAGAGAACGACCGGCGTCCCCCGTGCGCCCGACTCCGCGGCCGCCAGCGCGAGCCGGACCGCTTCGATGCCGTCATCGGGTGTCACGCGCTCCGGCTTCGTCTGCCGCGCGATGCACGTAGCCAGGTAGGAGAGCTCGTCGCGGAGCGCTCCCGTGCTCGTCCCGAGAACGAACGGCACGAGCGTCGTGTCGGGCAACACGTGGCCGCTCGAGAGCCACAGGCTGAGATCTCCGGGTATGTGCACGCGCGCGATTCCCTCGGTACCGACCACCTCGATCTCGGCTTCGAGCCATACACCGGCCTCCTCCGGGATCACCCACGCGTTCTCCACGACCGCGAGGTGCTCGCCGGCGAACTCGAACGTGCTCCAGAGGATGTCGGGCACGCTCTCTCCCCCTCGAGGGAGCGCATGGGATGTGACGCTGCGCGGCTCCGCGCCGATGAACCACCGCACGAGGTCGTAGTCATGGATCGCCGCCACGAGAGCGGGGTGCGCCCGCGCGTACTTGCCGTGGCGGCTGCGGGGAATCAGGCGGCGCGCGTACACGCTTCGTACTTCACCGAGCGAGCCGCGGTCGAGCTCTTCCTTCAGGGCCATGAGACGCGCGTCGAAACGGAGGACGTGCCCCGGCATCACGTAGACGCCGTGGGCGGCGCCCGCGTCGCGGAGCTTCGTCGCCTCCTCGACCGTCAGGGCCATCGGCTTCTCCACCAGGGCGTGGACGCCCCGCTCGAGGAAGGGGAGCGTCACCGCCAGCCGGTCGGCTTCGTGCGTCGCGATGCTGACCACGTCGAGGTCGACCTCACGGGCGAGGGTCTCCGCCGAGACGTATGGCGCTGCTCCGGCGAAGTCCCGGGCGACGTCGCGTAAGCGGCTCTCGTCGTGGTCGCACACCGCGACCAGCTCGACCCCGGGCAGGCTCGACCAGGCTCGCGCGTGCTCGACGCCCCAGCGAGCCGAGCCCGACGACCGCGACCTTCAACGGCCAGCGTGTCGCGCTCACCACGACGGCAATGGCTCTTCTACGATTCCCGCCGGCCAGCAGAAGCGGCCGTTCGTCTCGGCGCCCTCTTCGCTGAGGAGCTCGAGCACGAGCTCGATTGCACAGTCGGTGGAGTCGCCGCCGGTCCTCTCGACCATCTCGATCCAGTCGGCATGGCCCTCGCCGCCTGCTCCGGCATCCACGATCCGACGTTTCATGTCAGCCCACATCTCTGTCTTGAGCGACCCCGGATGCATGACGTTGGCGGTGACCCCGGTCCCCGCGAGCTCCGCGGCGAGGTGACGAGTCATCTGGTTGAGCGCCGCCTTCGAGGTGCCGTAGGCACTGTTCACGGCTGCGGGCGGATAGAGCGGCGCCGCCGACGACACGTTGACGATGCGTCCCCAACCGCGATCGACCATCCCCGGCGCAAAGGCACGGCAGGTCAGGTAGGGGCCGACGCAGTTGATGGCGAGCGTCTGGATCCATTCGTCCGGGTCGCTCAGCGTGAGCGCGCGCAAGGGCCCGAAGATGCCCGCGCTGTTGATGAGGATGTCGGCTCTGCCGAACCGTTGTTCGGTCGCGTGGTGAAGGCTGTCGACGTCCTCCCGCTTGCTCACATCGGTGGGGGCAACCAACGCGTCGGCCTGGCTCGACGGGCGGCAGCAGCCGGAGCGTCGCCTCGAGGTTCTCGCGCGTCCGTCCGGCGAGGACGACCTTCGCCCCGTGTTCCGCAAGCGCGGACGCGAGATCTCGTCCGAGGCCGCTCCCTGCACCGACGACGACCGCGACCCGGCCGGCCAGATCGTTAGCGCTTGACATCGCGGAGGCCAGGTTCGAGAATGGGCGACCCCGCGACCATGGAGTGGCGGGATGATAGAGGAGTCGTTCCCGGAGGGTCAAGGCGTTCCTCACCCGATCCGGCCCCGAGCATCCCCGGACCACCTAGCAAAGGAGGAACCTGTGTCGAACGCCGACGATAGCCCCGAGGGGACCACCCGCTACACGCGCGGTCAGGCTCTTGGCCGCTTGGCTTCGATGACGGCTGGTGTGGCAGCCGCGCCGGCGCTCCTCGGCGCCCTCGCCTCGGATGCTCTTGGCGCCCCATCTGCCGCGCCGTCGCATTTCTCTGACTTCAAGCCGTTCAATCCCCACCTGCCGCCCGGGCCGGCGACCGGACTGCCGAAGACGGTCGCCACGAACATCGCTGCCGGATCGGCATACTTCATCGAGCTCAGCAAGACGGTTCAGAAGTCGGTCGAGTCGCGTGGTTACTCGCTCACCGTGACGACGTACGGCAGTGACGTCGCAAAGAACGTCGACCAGCTCACCCAGTTGCTGAAGAAGGGCGTCGGCGGGATCGTGGCGCAGGCTCAGGACGAGCACGCCGAGTCGGCCGTCATGACGCAGGCGATCACGCAGGGCGTCTGCGTGATCTACGAGGTCGCGTCACCCTGCACGCAGCAGATCGCCGCCGATCAGTACAAGAGCGGCTACACCCAGGGTGCCGCTGCGCTGAAGTGGATCCAGGCGAACCTCGGGGGCAACGCGAACGTCGTCGTCTTCAACGCTGCGAAGATCGCCCAGACCCTGATCCCGCGGACGACCGGCCGCATCGACGCCGTGAAGAAGGGCGGCCCGGGCATCAAGATCGTCGCGAACCAGGGCATCTCACTCCTCACGCCGGAAGAGGGCTCGAAGGCAGCCTCGACGCTGATGCAGGCGCACCCCGAGATCAACGTGTGGCTCGGTGACGACGACACGATTGTCGGCGTCGAGTCCGCCCTGATGGCGATGGGGAAGAAGCCGACCGACAAGATCTACCTCAGCGGCTTCAACGGACAGGCGAACGCCCTCGCCCGGCTCCAGGCCGGCGGCCTCTTCCGTGAGGACATCGCCTTCCCGAACGGGGTGTACGAGTGGGCGACGGGCCAGTTTCTCTGCGACTACATCGAGGGGAAGTGGATCCCGCAGGTGCAGGTCCTGAACGCGATCCCCGTGACCAAGCAGAACATCGGTCACTTCCTGGCCGATGACAAGAACCCGAAGGCTGCGTATGCCCGAGGCATCGCGGGCTACCTCACCCTGCTCGGCAACATCGACTACCGGACGCGCATGCAGAGGTACATCACGACCTCGATCCACTAACTGCGTCCGCACCTGCTGACGTACGTGCTGCACGCCGGGACCTCCGGCGTGCAGCACGCTACGGGCCTGGGCGTGCAGTTCCAATCCGGCAAGATCCGTCGATGCGGCCGCGCGAGAAGATGACGGTGCCTTCGACAGTCCGCACCCGCGCTTCTTCCCGTTTGCGCGCCTGGCGGTCGCGCTCCGAGCGGCCGTGGGATGCGACGAGCCGCCTCGGCCTGATGTTCTTCTGCGCGGCGCTCTACATCGGGCTCGGAATCAAGTACGCGAACTTCCTGACGGCCGACAACTTCTTCATCACGCTGCTGTCGGTGACCTCGATCGGCATCGCCGCGATCGGGATGACCGCACTCCTGATCTCGGGCAACGTCGATCTTTCCATCGGGGGCCAGTACGCGTTCATCAGCATGGTCACGGCGATCGTCGCCCGGGACTCGCAGAATACGGCCCTCGCGATCCTCACAGGCCTCGCCTGCGGCACCGCCCTGGGGTACACGAACGGCCGTCTCGTACGGCTCTTGCGAATCAACCCGTTGATCGTCACGCTGGGCGTCGGCATCGTCCTGCACGGGTTCGCGTTCGTGATCTGCAGCGGTCTTTCCGTCTACGGCTTTCCAGGACGGTTCGTTCGTCTGGGACAGACCTACTTCGGACCTGTTCCATTGCCCGTCGTGGTCGGCGGGATCGTGTTCCTTGTCGCGTCGATCGTTCTGCTGCGGACGGTCGGCGGGCTCCGCACGTACGCGATCGGCGGCAACCCGAACGCCGCCAGGTTGAGCGGCATCGGCGTCGACCGCTTCGTCACGGGCCTCTTCGCGTTCAACGGCACCATGATCGGTCTCGTCTCGGTCATGACCATCGCTCGGCTCGGCAGCGCCTCGCCGACCGTCGGTGTCGGCTTCGAGCTGGACGTGCTGACGGCGGTGATCCTCGGCGGGGTCGCCTTCTCCGGCGGATCGGGCCACCCCCTCGGCGTCTTCGTCGGGGTGTTCACGATCGGGGTGCTCAACGCCGGGATCATCTTCGCGGGAGTCCAGGATTTCTGGCAGCAGGTCGTTCAGGGAAGCGCGCTGCTCATCGCCCTCGCCGCCGATCAATGGAGCTCGTACCGACGCGCGCAGAGACGCACCGCTGCGCAGGTCGACAGCACCTCGGCCGAGCCGGAAGCGCCTCCAGAGTCGCTCACGCGCGCTCCGCCCAGGGCAGGCGAGGTCGTCGTAGCCTGCGAAGGACTGACGAAGCACTTCGGGTCGGTTCAGGCGGTGCAGGACGTCGGTTTCGTCGTGCACGCAGGGGAGGTCGTCTGCCTCGTCGGCGACAACGGCGCAGGCAAGAGCACAGTGATCCGCATGCTGAGCGGTGCGACGCGCCCCGACTCGGGGCGGATCTCGGTCAAGGGGGAGGCGGTCGAGTTTCACGGGACCCGCGGACGCGCAGGCGCGCGGGATCGCGACGGCGTATCAGGATCTCGCGCTCTGCCCGAACCTCGGAGTCGCCGAGAATCTGGCGCTCGGGCGTGAGCCGCGAAAGACGAACTGGGGCATCCTGTCGTGGCGTGACGATGCGTGCGGGTGAGGTGGAGGCGCGCAAGCGCCTGGCGACGCTGAACATCGTGCTGAACGACTACCGCCGGCCGGTCAACCTCCTGTCGGGCGGCCAGCGGCAGTCGGTCGCGATCGCCCGCGCAGCGCAAAACGGAGACACCCTGGTGATCCTCGACGAGCCCACCGCCGCCCTCGGCATCCGCCAGACCCGCAGCGTGGTCTCGCTGGTGCGAACGCTGGCCGACAGCGGAGTCGGGGTGATCGTCATCACGCACGACGTCGACGTCGCCTTCGACCTCGCCGACCGGTTCGTCGTTCTTCGTCTCGGCCGGCTCGTCTTCGACGGCCCCGCCTCGTCGATCGAGCAGGGGCAGCTCATCCACCTGATGGCCGGCTATCGCGGGTCGCTCGAGACTACCGTCGAGGCTCCTGTCACCTGATCAGTAGGGAGTTTGGAGGCCAGGAAGCATCGGGAAATGGCGCACGTTCGTCGTCAGAAGTTCGGCCTCGAGGAGCAGCGCCGTGGCGGCGATCAGGTAATCCGCGTCGTCGATCCCGCTGTGAGCAAGGCGATCCGTGCGCGCCAGCTCGCCCGCCGCGCGCGCAACGTCTTCGCCGACCGAGGCGACTCAGGCGCTTGCCGAGATCGCCGCGGATCGAGTCCACGTACCCGCTGCCGGTGAACTCGCGGCCGCGCCACGAGCCGGCGCTTGCCTCGAGCGCCTGGAGCCTGTCGGCCTTCGTCGGCTGCCCGAAGGTGCTCCTACAGCGCGCCGTACGAGCTCGGAGCGGGACGCGCCGGTCACGCGGGCGACGCGGTCGAGAAGCTCGAGCTCGTCGCTCCCGAGGTAAATCTGGGCGCGCCGCGATGACCCTGTTTGGGTCAAGCGCCCCGAGCGCGCCGATGGTTACCGTCGTTTGCGTCCACCCACGTCGAGCGCTCCCCCAACGGATGGATCGCCACTCACATGACCAAGCAGGAGAAGCCGAAGCCGTCGAGCCGAGCTCTGAAGAAGAGGCGTCCGCGGTGTTCGCTTTGTGACACGGGCGCGCCTTGCGATCGGGGTGGTCTTCGCGTCCGTGCTTGTCGTGCTGCCGGCCAAGGCGTCCCTTCCGCCCGCAGGTTCGACAGCGAGATGCAGCGACGGGACCTACAGCTTCTCCCAGCATCACTCGGGCACGTGTTCCTACCACGGCGGAGTCGCAGTCTGGCTCGACGGCAGCGGCACACGCAGCGCGTCGAGCACGGTCACCGGCACGGCACCTTCGGTTGGGCTCGGCCGCACGGTGCTTCTCGCTCCGCCCACGCGGACGAGCGGCTGCACGCTCGGAGCGAATCCTGATCGGCGCTGCTCGCCGGGTGCCTATTACAGCGGACTCACGAAGGCGGTGATCTGCTCGGGAAGCTTCCGCACGTCCACGATTCGCGACGTGCCACAGAGCGAGAAGTACGCGGTCGAGGTCGAGTACGGGATGCCCGCGCGCCTCTACGGGCGCACGATCGAGATCGACCACATCGTCTCGCTCGAGCTTGGCGGCTCGAACGACATCGCGAACCTGTTCCCCGAACCGGGCAGCGGCCCAGCCAACTACCACGTCAAGGACCAGCTGGAGAACAAGCTCCACGACCTGGTGTGCTCCGGAGCGATGCCGCTTGGTACCGCTCAGCAGCGGATCGCGACGAACTGGCAATCGCTCTATCGCGCTGTGTTTGGAGAGAGGCCCACCGCGTGAGGTGGGCGCTCGTTGTTGTGGCGAGCGTCTCGTTCTCTCGACTCCCCGGGGTTGCTCTCGGTGCCGGCGGTGTGTCGTGCGCGCCGCTCGCATAAAGCTCGCATGCCGAGTCGGTCAAAGGAAGACGAGGTTCTCGGCGGAAGTCTTGCCGTCTTGCCGGTGCTTAGCAGGGCTTTTTTTGATGCGCCCGGCAGGAATCGAACCTGCGACCTTTCGCTCCGGAGGCGAACGCTCTATCCCCTGAGCTACGGGCGCCCGGGCCTCTACCTTAGCCCAAGCGTGGCCCGGGCACAGACTTCCCCTCGGATGGGTCGCGGTCCCTCGGGGCTCCGAACGCGGCGGCCGTTGTCTGCGGCCTGACGTCGCGAAGCATCAGGTCGAACGACGCCGGCGGGCGCACCTCGCCGAAGTAGTACTCCTCGGCCGAGTCCCAGAGCGCCCACCAGCGCTCCATGTACGCCGTCCCCTCGCGGGCGACGAGCCGCGCACGCCGTTCCTCGTCGTCGAGCGCGACCAGGATCGCGAGGTCGACGAGATCGGCCAGCTCGGGGCGGCCCGAGTACACCATGTCGAGCACGACGACGGGCGCCGGGTCGCGCGTAAGCACCTCCTCGGCGAGCCCCTGCCACGTCGGCCAGTCGAACGGCCGCCAGCGGGCGACTCGCCCCGCAGGAGCGGCTCGAGCGCGTCCGCGCGCAGCCGCCGCCAGTCGAAGACGCGGTCGTAGCGGTCGCGCGGCGAACGGGCGGCCCATTCCTCGTCCGTTCCACCGGCGTAGAAGTCGTCCCCGAAGACGACCTGCGCCCCGAGCTTCGGCGCCAGCCGGCGCGCGAGCGTCGACTTGCCGACCCCGCTGCGGCCGTCGATCGCTACGAGTACCGCGCGGTTCCTTTGCTTCCGGAGCTCGGAGACCCGAGCGACGATGCCGTCCAGCGCGAGGGGCTCCACGGCCGCATCGTGCCTCGAACGAGCTCGCCGCCGCACGGCAGTCAGTACGTCACACGCGGCGCGTATGCACGGGGACACAAGGTCAGCGTTGCCGCTCCTGGCGGGCGTCGCCGAAGCTACCCGGCGCCGCGGCTTGCACGGGCGCTGGTCGCTCGTCGGCCGCCTCTGGGCGGATCGAGCGGCGGCAACACGATCTGCGGCGCCGCTCTCCCGGGGGCGCCTACCTCCTCGCCGTGCAACGTTCGTGCATAGATTGGCGCCGTGGAGCTGACCGCCCGCATCGTCACAGTCCGCCTGGCCGAGACCTTCCACATCTCGCGCGCCTCGCAGGACGAGGCCGACGTGGTCGAGGTCGAGGTGCGCCACGACGGCGTCTCGGGCTTCGGCGAGGCGGCGCCGATCGAGCGCTACGACCAGACCGCCGCCTCCGCGCTCGCCTGGCTCGACACGGTCGAGCTCGGCGACGACCCCTGGGCGCTCGACGAGATCGTCGCCGAGCTGCCGCCGGGCGAGCAGGCAGCGCGGGCCGCGCTCGACGCTGCGCTCCACGACCTGCAGGGAAAGCTCGCGAACGTCCCGGTTTACAAGCTGCTCGGCCTGCGCCGCGGCGGGCCGCCGACCTCCTGGACGGTCTGGCTCGGCGACCCCGACGACATGGGCCGGCGCGCCGAGGCCGCCGCGAAGCGCGGCTTCCGGCGCCTCAAGCTGAAGCTCGGCGGCCGCGACGGGCTCGACCTCGAGCGCGTCCGCGCCGTCAGCGCCGCGACCGACCTCCCGCTCCAGGTCGATGTGAACGAGTACTGGACGCTGGACGAAGCGCTCGAGCTCCTCCCGCAGATGCCGCTCCAGTACTGCGAGCAGCCGCTTCCTGCCGGCGACCCCGACGGCCCGGAGCTGAAGCGCCGCTCGCCCGTCCCGATCTACGTCGACGAGGACTGCCACACCCTCGCCGACATCGCGCCCTGCGCCGAGCGCGCCCACGGCGTCAACCTCAAGCTGGCGAAGTCGGGCGGAATCCGTGAGGCGGTCCGTATGACGCACGCCGCCCGCGCGCTCGGGCTCGGGGTGATGCTCGGCTGCATGGTCGAGTCCGGGCTCGCCATCTCCGCGGGCGCGCACATCGCGAGCCTCTGCGACCACGTCGACCTCGACGGCAACCTGCTGCTCGCGCACGACCCGTGGCCCGGGGTGACCTTCTCGGGCGGCGTCCAGCTTCCCTCCGACCGGCCGGGGCTCGGTGTCGCGCGAGCGTAGGCTCGTCCTCCTGGCGGAGGGCTACTCCGCGGACTCGCACCACGGCAAGACGGCGCGCGGGGTCATGCGCTATCGCCCGGAAGAGGTCGTCGCGCTGCTCGACTCGCAGCGGGCGGGGGAGACGACCGAGGGCTTCCCGGTCGTCGGCTCGCTCGAGGACGCGGTGGCCCTGGGAGCCACGACCGCGCTCGTCGGCGTCGCCACCACCGGCGGCCGCTTCCCACCGGCCTGGCGCGACCTGCTCACGGCCTGCATCGCGGCCGGAGTCGACCTCGAGAGCGGCCTGCACGAGTTCATCTCCGACGACCCGGAGCTCGCCGTGCTCGCCGCCCGGCACGGAGTGGAGCTGCGCGACCTGCGCAAGCCGCCCGCCGGCCTCGGCACCCCCACCGGCGAGAACCTCACGCACGGCGCCAACGTCGTGCTCACGGTCGGCTCCGACTGCGCGATCGGGAAGATGACCGTCGCGCTCGAGCTCGACGCCGCCGCGCGACGGCTGGGGGTCGCGAGCGAGTTCGTGCCCACCGGCCAGACGGGGATCGCGATCGCCGGTTGGGGAATCTCGGTCGACGCCGTCGTTGCCGACTTCATCGCCGGTGCCTCGGAGCAGCTGGTACTCGAGGGAATCGAACGCGGGGGCGAGCTCCTCTGGGTCGAGGGACAGGGCTCGCTGCTCCATCCGTATTACTCCGGCGTCACGCTCGGGCTGCTGCACGGAAGCGCGCCCCAGGGGCTCGTGCTCTGCCACAAAGCCGGGCAGCGCTACGTCGACGACGACGAGCGCTTCCCGATCCCGCCGCTCGCCGAGCTGGTCGAGCTGCACGAGCGCGTCTCACTCCTCGCGCGGCCGGCGAAGGTGCTCGCAATTGCGCTCAACACGCGCGATCTCGACGAATCCGCGGCGCGCGCCGCGGTCGAGGCGGCCCGGGCGGAGACTGGTCTTCCCGCGGACGACCCGGTACGCTTCGGAGGCGGCGAGGGGCTCGCGGAACCCATTCTTGATGGGCTCGGGTCGCACGTCTAGAAACCCGATTCCACCCTCTTAGGAGCCCCCCACATGAGAAAGCTCGTCGCGGCACTCGTCTTTCTTGCTGTCGTCGTCCCCTGCAGCGCGTCGGCCACGCTGATCGTCGGCATCAACGACGACGCCAGGTACGAGACGACCGTGCCCACGTTCTTCATGCCGACCATGCAGGCGGACGGACTGAAGACGAACGCGCTCACGATGCGCTGGGACGACACGCAGCCCTCGAGCGTCGACCCTGACCTCTCGGGCTACATCGGCTCCGTGATCACCGCCGCCCAGAGCGCCGGCGTCACCGTCGAGCTCGACCTCTACCCGCTGCACTCGCAGGCCTTCACCGGCGGCAAGAAGTGCGCGCCCTCGGCGAACCCCCTCTCGTGCGGCGACCCGACGAAGATCGCGCAGTTCGCCGCGTGGGTCACCGCAGTCGCACGGACGTTTCCGACCGTGCACCAGTTCATCGTCATGAACGAGTGCAACCAGCCTCTGTTCGTGAACCCGCAGTGGGGAACGACCGGGCTCAACCAGTCGGCCGCCATCTGCGGCAGGGCGCTGGCCGCCGCGTACGACGCGCTGAAGAGCGTCAGCCCCGCGAACTTCGTCTGGGGCGTCGGCCTCTCGCCGCGGGGCAACGACGCGCCCAACGCCGCCAGCAACTCCTCGACCACGCCGGTGAAGTTCCTCGGCTACCTCGGCGCGTGGTTCAAATCGTTCGCCGCCGTGACGCACCGCAAGGCGCCGCTGATGGACGGCCTCGACTTCCATCCGTACCCGGTGCCGCAGTCGCTCGCCTTCGCGACGGGCTACGCCAACGTGCGCGATGCGAGCATCTCGAACCTTTCGCGCATCTACCAGGCGTTCTACAACGGGTTCGTCGGCACGCCGCAGCGCACGATCGGCCAGCAGAAGGGCGGCGGGCTGCCCGTCAGCCTCAACGAGATGGGGATCCAGACCGACGCGGGCACCCGGCCGGGCTACGTCGGCACCGAGGTGAGCGCGAACGCGGCCGGCGGGATGGTCGGGAGCTACGCGACCGAGGCTTATCAGGCGACCTACTACAAGCAGATGCTCACCCTGCTCTCCTGCGACCCGAACATCCGCGTCATCAACCTCTTCCGCCTCGTCGACGAGCCCAACCTCGCCGGCTGGCAGAGCGGCCTCTACTGGGTCGGGACGACCGGGCCGATAGCGAAGCAGTCCGCGGGCGTCGTCGCGGGCTGGCTCACCCGAACCGGCGGCAAGTGCCAGGGGACGATGGTGCCCTGGAAGCCGGCGCCGCAACTGCTGCAGGCCGGTGCGAAGAAATAGTTTGACAGGCGAACATCTGTTCGATACGGTTGCGAACACATGTTCGCAACCAAGACACTCATACGGACCGCCGCACTGGCGGCAATCGCTCTCGTCGTGTGGAGCGTGGTGGCAAGGCCCTCGGGTGCCCACGGGCGGAAGACCGTCTACGAGGTGAAGGCGTACGACACGCTCTGGTCGATTGCGAGCGCCCGATACGGCGGCGACGTTCGCGACGCGATCTGGCGGATCGAGCAGCGCAACCACCTCGCGGGGACTGGGCTCACACCCGGCGAGCACCTGATCCTGCCGTAGCCTCCAGCCGGGGCTACGATCGCCCGGTGGATCTCGACGTCGTCTTTCTGGGCACGTCCGCGAGCGCGCCCACGGCACGGCGCGGCACCGCCTCGCTGCTAGTACGGCGCGGCGGCGACCGCCTGCTCTTCGACTGCGGCGAGGGTACGCAGCGCCAGCTCCTGCGCTCCTCGATCGGGCTCGTCGACCTCGAGGAGGTCTTCGTCACCCACTTCCACGCCGACCACTACCTCGGCCTGCCGGGAATGCTCAAGACCTTCTCGCTGCGGATGCGGGACGTCCCGCTCACCGTCTACGGGCCGCCCGGGCTGCGCGACCTCTTCGGCGCACTCGCCCGCATTGTCGGCAAGGTCACCTACCCGCTCGAGCTCGTCGAGGTGCGACAGGGCGACATGCTGAAGCGCGACGGCTATCGAGTCTGCGTCTTCGACGTCCATCACGGGGTGCAGGCCGTGGGCTACGCGCTGGTCGAGGACGAGCGGCCCGGCCGCTTCGACGACGCCGCGGCGGACGCGATCGGCGTCCCTTTCGGGCCCGAGCGCGGCGCGCTCCAGCGCGGCGAGGCGGTCACGCTCCCCGACGGCCGCGTCGTGCAGCCCGAGGAGCTGGTCGGCCCGAAACGGCCGGGCCGGACGCTCGTCTACACGGGGGATACGCGGCCGGCGGAGGCCGTCGCCGTGTTGTTCCCCGGCGCCGACCTGCTGATCCACGAGGCCACGTTCGGCGAGGACGAGCGCGAGCGGGCGCTCGAGACCGGGCACTCGACCGCCTGCGAGGCGGCCGAGGTGGCGCGCGACGCCGGCGTGTCGCTGCTCGCGATCACTCATGTCTCCCCGCGTTACCTGGCGTCGGATCTGGTCGGCGAGGCGCAGGAGGTCTTCCCGGGCACGATCCTGCCGCGCGACTTCGACGTCGTCGAGCTCCCGTTCCGCGAGCGGGGCGAGCCCACGCTGGTCAAGGGCGGAGCCCGGCCGCAGCGCACGCGCGAGGAGACTTCCGCCACGTGAGGACCGGCTTCGACGGGCGCGCCGAGCGCTACGAGGAGCTCCGCCCGGTCGACGACAACTGGTGGCAGGTCTTCGACGCGCTCGTCCGGCTCGGCGCCCTGCGGGGAAGCCGGGTGCTCGAGATCGGCTGTGGAACCGGCCGGCTCGCGCAGGCGCTCGCAGAGCGCGCGCTGGCACGGGTCTGGGCGGTCGACGCCTCCGAGAACATGGTCGCCCGGGCAAAGACGCTCGGCATCAACGCCCGGGTCGCGCGCGCCGAGGCGCTGCCGTTCAAGGCCGGGTGGTTCGACGCGGTCGTGATGCGGATGTCGCTGCACCTCGTCGACCGTCCGCGCGCGCTCGCCAACGCCGCCCGTGTCGTGCACTCCGGCGGCCGGATCGCGATCGCGACCGAGGACCCGGAGAGCTTCGAGCGCGTCTGGTTCACGCAGTTCTTCCCGTCCGTGCCCGAGATCGACGGCGGGCGCTTCCCGAGCCGCGAAGCGCTCACCGCCGAGCTCAGCACCGCCGGCTTCGAGACGGTCGAGATCGAGCCGCTGCGGCAGCACCGAACGCTCACGCGCGACAAGGCGCTCGACATCATCCGGTCCAAGGCCTTCTCGACCTTCGACCTCCTGCCCGGCGAGGAGTACTCGGAGGGCCTCGCGCGTGCCGAGGCCGAGCTGCCCGCCAGCTTCGAGTCCCAGTTCGACTGGCTGCTCGCCGGCGGAGTGCGGTGAGGCTCAGGGCCTACCGCCTCGAGTGGCTGGTGCTCGTGCTGGTCGCGCTCGGGACGCTGCCCCTCGTCGGCGTGCTCGGCGCGCAGGACACGAGCCGGCTCGCGCTCACGCAGTCGATCGTGGAGCGCGGCAAGGTCGACATCGACCCCTACTGGCAGCTGACGATCGACCGCGGCTTCGCGCACGGGCACTGGTACTCGGACAAGGCGCCCGGCGTTTCGCTGACCGCGGTGCCGGCGGTTGCGGTCGTCCGGGCGGTCGAGGGGGCGAAGCCGGTCTGGAGGCACAGCTGGCCGCTCTGGGCGCTCCGCGTCTGGAGCGGCGGCGTCGCGCTGCTCGCTCTGACGTTCCTGGTCGGGCGGGTGGGGGAGGGGCTCGTCGCCGGCGCCGGCGCGCTGACCGCGGCGACGCTCGCGGTCGGGACGATGGCGGGCTCGCTCGGGCCGACGGTCTTCGGGCACCTGCCGGATGCGCTCGCGCTCTTCGCCGCCCTGATTCTCGGCTCTCGCGGGCACTGGGTCTGCGCGGGGCTGCTCGCCGGCGTCGGCGTGCTCTTCGAGTACCCGGCCGGCCTCGCAGCGCTCGTCCTGCTCATCTATGCGGGGCTCCGCGGCGGCCGGCGCGCCGCAGGCGCATTCGTGGCGGGCGCGGTGCCTCCGGCGCTGCTCCTCGGCGCCTACGACTGGCTCGCCTTCGGCGCGCCGTGGCGGCTGTCGTACCGGTACACGTCGAACATCTTCACCTCGCAGCAGCAGCAGAACCTGTTCGGTGTCGGGCTGCCGACGGGTCACGGGATCTGGACCCTGCTGCTCGACGGGCACGGCCTGCTGCTCGTCTCGCCCGTGCTCTTGATCTCGATCGCCGGCCTCGTGCTCTTCCGGCGGCGCTACCGGCTCGAGGCGACGGCGGCCTCCGTGATCGCGCTCGTCTTCGCCGTCTACACGGCCGGCTACTTCCTGCCGAACGGCGGCCTTTCGCCGGGGCCGCGCTTCGCGACGGCCGCGCTGCCGTTCCTCCTGCTCGGGCTGCCGTTCGCGCTCGCGCGCTGGCGGGTCGTGACGCTCGTCCTGGCCGCGTTCTCGATCGGCGTCGCGCTCTTCGACGAGCTCACCTGGTCGGTGACGAACAAGCTCCAGTTCAAGGCCTGGCCGGAGACTGCGTGGTCGCTCGCGGGGCTCTCGCGCGAGAGCGGCGCGGTGCTGATGCTTGCCTGCGGGGCGGCGGCTGGGCTCGTGGCGGTGCTGTCAGGAAGGGGTGCTACGGTACGCGGCGTCTGATCCGCCCTTTAACTCGGTCCAGCGAGGCCGGAAAGGAGCCGAATGAGCACGCCTGCCGTCGCCCCAGACGGGCGCCTGCTGCTGGACGCGGAAGCGATCCAGCGGACGCTCTCCCGGATCGCGCACGAGATCATCGAGCGCAACGACGACCTCGAGGCCGTCTCCCTCGTCGGCATCCACACCCGCGGTGTCCCGCTCGCCCAGCGGCTGAAGCGGCTCGTCGCCGAGCGGGCCGGTGTCGAGCTCGACCTCGGCCAGCTCGACATCACCTTTCACCGCGACGACGTCCACGTCCGAGAAGGCCGCTCGCCGAAGCGGCGCCAGCCGCTCGTCCGCGACACGAAGCTCGACTTCGAGCTCGAGGACCGGACCGTGATCCTCGTCGACGACGTCCTCTACACCGGCCGCACGATCCGCGCCGCGATCGACGCGCTGCTCGAGTACGGCCGCCCCGCCCGCGTCCAACTCGCCGTGCTCGCCGACCGCGGCCACCGCGAGCTGCCGATCCGCCCCGACTACGTGGGCAAGAACCTCCCGACGGCGCGCCGCGAGCGCGTCCAGGTGCAGCTGCTCGAGATCGACGAGGTCGACCGCGTCGTCCTCGTCGACGAGCCAGAGGAAGGAGACGCATGACCGCGCACCCATTGCACGTCGTTCCGGGCGAGCTGCTGCCGCCGCGCGAGGAGACGCGGCGCCATCTGCTCTCGATCCGCGACCTCGACCGCGGCGACGTCGAGCGGCTGCTCGCGACCGCGCACTCGTTCGCGCTCTCGCAGGAGCGCGACACGAAGAAGCTACCCACACTCCGCTCCCGGCTGGTTGTCACCGTTTTTTTCGAGTCCTCGACCCGCACCTCGTCGTCGTTCGAGCTAGCCGCCAAGCGGCTCTCCGCCGACACGATGTCGATGAAGGCGAGCGGCTCCTCGGTCGAGAAGGGCGAGTCGCTGAAGGACACGGCGCTCACGCTCTCGGCCTACGACCCGGACGTGATCGTGATCCGCCATCCGCAAATCGGCGCGCCGCAGCTCGTCGCGTCGGTCACGGAGGCCCACGTCGTGAACGCCGGTGACGGCAAGCACCAGCACCCGACCCAGGCGCTGCTCGACCTCTATACGATCCAGGCCACGCTCGGCCGGCTCGAGGGCGTCCAGGTGGCGATCGTCGGCGACGTGCTCCACTCGCGCGTCGCGCGCTCGCTGATCCAGGCGCTCGAGCTCGTCGGCGCCCGCGTCCTGCTCGTCGGGCCGCCGCCGCTGCTGCCGCCGGAGCTCGGCGAGACCTCGTTCGACATCGCCTCGATCCGCGGCGCAGACGTCGTCTACGTCCTGCGCATGCAGCGCGAGCGGATGGAGGAGGGCGCCAACTTCGTGCCCTCGCTCCGCGAGTACAGCGCGCGCTGGTGCGTGACGCCCGAGCGGCTCCGCCCCGGCCAGAAGGTGATGCACCCCGGGCCGATGAACCGGGGCGTCGAGATCGACCCGCGAGTTGCCGATTCCGCGCAAGCGTTGATCGTCGACCAGGTGCGCGCCGGCCTCGTCGTCCGGATGGCGGTGCTCTACGACCTGCTCACGAGCGGCCCGGTCTCGGTCGAGACGGCCGTGGGGGTGGCCTGATGTTCACCGACACAGTTCTCGTCGGCGGGCGTGGGGCCGACGACTTAGTTGTCCGCGGCGCCCGCGTCCTCGACCCCACCGAAGGCGTCGACGCGGTGCTCGACGTCCGCGTGGACGGCGGCACGATCGCGGCGATCGGCGAACGCCTCGACGCCAACGGCCACCGCGTCGTCGACGGCTCCGGGCTCGTGCTCGCGCCGGCCTTCGTCGATCCGCACGTCCACCTGCGCACCCCCGGCCGCGAGGACGAGGAGACGATCGCCACCGGCACCGCTGCGGCGGCGGCCGGCGGTTACTGCGCGATCCTCGCGATGCCGAACACCTCGCCCGTCGTCGACACGTCCGACGTGCTCCGCGGTCTGCGGGCGCGGGCGGAGACCGAGGCGCAGATCCCGGTCGGCTTCACAGCCGCGATCACGATGGGCCAGAACGGCACGCAGCTGACCGAGATGGGTGAGCTCGCCGAGGCCGGCGCCGCCGCCTTCACCGACGACGGCCGCCCGGTCGCGACCGCCGGTTTGATGCGGCGGGCGCTCGAGTACAACGCGATCACGGGCCGCCGCCTCTCGCTCCACTGCGAGGAGCCGACGCTCACGCACGGAGGGCACATGCACATGGGCGCGGTCTCCGCGGAGCTCGGGCTCGGGGGATGGCCGTCGCTCGGCGAGAGCCTCGGCGTCTCGCGCGAGCTCTCGCTCGCCGCCGACACCCGGCAGCCGCTGCACCTGATGCACCTCTCGGCGCGCGAGTCGGTCGAGCTGCTCGCGGGCGCCCGGGAGGCGGGCGTGCAGGCGAGCGGCGAGGTGACCCCGCACCACCTCTGCCTCACCGACGAGGCGGTGCGCTCGCTCGACCCGAACGTGAAGATGAACCCGCCGCTTCGTACCGAGGCCGACCGGGCGGCGCTGCTCGCCGCGCTCGTCGACGGCACGATCGAGGCGATCGCGACCGACCACGCGCCGCACGCGCACGAGGAGAAGGACGTCCCGTTCGAGGCGGCGCCGTTCGGGGTAACGGGTCTGGAGACGGCGTTCGCGGCCCTGAACACGTGGCTCGTCCAGCCGGGCCTGCTCCGGCTCGAGACGCTGCTCGAGCGGCTGTCGGCCGGCCCGGCCCGCGTCTTCGGGCTCGAGCGGCCCCGCGTAGCCGTCGGTGTTCCGGCAAACCTCGTCCTGCTCAGCACCGATGCGACCTGGAAGGTACAGCCGGACGGCTTCCGCTCCCGCTCGACCAACTCCTGGCTCCTCGGGCACCGGCTCTCGGGCCGCGTGCTGATGACTGTCGCGGCCGGGCGGGTCGCGTTCGAGGCATGAGCGGGGTTCTCGTTCTGGAGGACGGCGCCGTCTTCGCCGGGGAGATGGTCGCCGCGGACGGGATGGCGCTCGGCGAGGCCGTGTTCACGACGGCGATGAGCGGTTACCAGGAGGTGGTCACCGACCCGAGCTTCTGCGGCCAGATCGTCTGCTTCACCGCGCCGATGATCGGCAACTACGGCGTCGCCGACGCGCGCTGCGAGTCGGAGGGCGTGCACGCGCGCGGGGTGGTGATGCGCGAGGCGCGGGGGCCGGAGTGGACGGACTGGCTGTCGGAGCGCGGCATCCCGGCGCTCACCGGCATCGACACGCGGAGCCTCACGCTCCACCTGCGCGAGCAGGGGGCGCTGCGAGGCGCCCTCGTCTCCTCGCGGATGAGCGTCGAGGCCGCGGTGGCGCTCGCGCGCGGCGAGGCGCCGATGGCAGGGCAGGCGCTCGCCGAGCGTGTCTCGACCCGTGCGCCGTACGCGTTCTCGGAAGAGGGAAACGTTCGTATCGCTGTCGTCGATTACGGAGCCAAGCGCTCGATCCTGCGGCGGCTGAGCGCGGCCGGCGCGTCCGTCGCGGTCTTCCCGCACGACGTCGATGCCGGCACGCTCGCCGCGTACGACGGCGTCGTGCTCTCGAACGGCCCCGGCGACCCGGAGCCGCTGTGCGAGGAGATCGCGACCGTGCACGAGCTCGTCGGCCGCGTGCCGGTGCTCGGGATCTGCCTCGGCCACCAGCTGCTCGCGCACGCGCTCGGCCTGCGGACCCGCAAGCTGCCGTTCGGCCACCGAGGCGCCAACCACCCCGTGGTCGAGCGGCAGACCGGCCGCGTCCTCGTCACGAGCCAGAACCACGGTTTCGCGGTCGAGCCCCACGGCGCGACCGCCGCCACGCACGAGTCGCTCTACGACGGCACCGTCGAGGGCCTCGACTATCCGGAGCTGCGCGCGCGATCGGTGCAGTTCCATCCGGAGGCGGGGCCGGGGCCGCACGACGCGCGGCCGCTGATCGAGTCCTGGGTGGAGGAGGTTCGCCTTGCCGCGGCGTGAGGATCTGCAGTCCATCTGCCTGATCGGCTCCGGGCCGATCGTGATCGGGCAGGCCTGCGAGTTCGACTACGCCGGCTGTCAGGCGCTGAAGGTGCTCCGCGAGGAGGGCTACCGGACGGTGGTCGTCAACTCGAACCCGGCGACGATCATGACCGACCCCGGCTTCGCGGACGCCACGTACCTGGAACCGCTCGACGTCGAGGGCGTCGCGGGCGTGCTGCGGCGGGAGGCCCCCGACGCGCTGCTGCCGACGATGGGCGGCCAGACGGCGCTCAACGTGGCCCGCGCGCTCGAGGACGCGGGCATCCTCGCCGAGCTCGGGATCGAGTTGATCGGCGCGCGCGCCGAGGTGATCGATCGCGCCGAGGACCGGCTGCTCTTCAAGCGGGCGGTCGAGTCGTGCGGCCTCCAGGTCGCCGCGTCGACCATCGTCACCGACCCCGCGCAGGTCGACGGCCTGCGCGTTCCGGCGGTGGTGCGCCCCGCGTTCACGCTCGGCGGCCACGGCGGCGGTTTCGTCACTAGCCAAACCGATCTCCACCGGCAGGTGGAGATCGGTTTGGCTAGTAGTCCGATCGGCCAGGTGCTGGTCGAGGAGTCGCTACGCGGCTGGGACGAGTTCGAGCTCGAGGTCGTCCGCGATCGCGCCGACAACGTCGTGATCGTCTGCTCGATCGAGAACCTCGACCCGATGGGCGTCCACACCGGCGACTCGGTGACGGTCGCGCCGCAGATGACCCTCAGCGACGAGGCCTACCAGGAGCTCCGGGACGCGGCAATCGCGATCGTGCGCGCGGTCGGCGTCGACACCGGCGGGTCGAACATCCAGTTCGCGTGCGAGCGGGTGAGCGGCGAGCTGCGCGTGATCGAGATGAACCCGCGCGTCTCGCGCTCCTCGGCGCTCGCGTCGAAGGCGACCGGCTACCCGATCGCAAAGGTCGCGGCGCGGCTCGCGGTCGGCTACACGCTGGACGAGATCCCGAACGACCTCACGGGAACGACGCCGGCGAGCTTCGAGCCGACGCTCGATTACGTCGTCGTGAAGATGCCGCGCTTCGCGTTCGAGAAGTTCCCAGGCGCCGACCGGACGCTCGGGACGCAGATGAAGTCGGTCGGCGAGTCGATGGGCATCGGCCGCACCTTCGCCGAGGCGTTCGCGAAGGCACGCCGCGGGCTCGAGGTCGATCCCTTCTGGCGGCCCGAGAACCTGCACCCCTGGTTCGCGCGGGAGCTCGAGGCGGCGGTGCCCGCCGGAGCACCGGCGTTCCGGCGGGTCGACTCGTGCGCGGGTGAGGTGGAGGCGGCCTCGAACTACTTCTACTCGACCCGCGGCGAGCGCGACGAGGCCGCGCCGGACCCTGGACGGTCGGTCGTGATCCTCGGCAGCGGCCCGAACCGGATCGGGCAGGGGATCGAGTTCGACTACTGCTGCGTGCACGCGGCGCAGAGCTTCCGCGCTCAGGGCTTCGAGGCGGTGATGGTGAACTGCAACCCCGAGACGGTCTCGACCGACTACGACACCTCCGACCGGCTCTACTTCGAGCCGCTCGACGAGGAGGCAGTCCTCGACGTGCTCCGGCGCGAGCAGCCCGCCGGCGTCTGCATCCAGTTCGGAGGGCAGACGCCGCTCAAGCTGGCCCGCGCGATCGAGCGGGCGGGGTTCCGGATCCTCGGGACGCCGTTCGACGCGATCGACCTGGCCGAGGACCGCGAGCGCTTCGGCCGGCTCGCCGCCGAGGTGGGCGCGCGCTGCCCGGCCTGGGGCATCGCCGCCGAGACCGAGGAGGCAGTCGCGGCCGCCGAGTGCGTCGGCTACCCGGTGCTCGTCCGGCCCTCGTACGTGCTGGGCGGGCGCGCGATGCGGGTCTGCTACGACGCAGGTGACGTCCGCGGGGCGATGGAGGCGGTCGAGGGCGCGGTGCTCGTCGACCGCTTCCTCGAGAACGCGGTCGAGCTCGACGTCGACGCCCTCTGCGACGGCGCCTCGACCTACGTGGCCGCGGTGATGGAACACGTGGAGGAGGCCGGGATCCACTCCGGCGACTCCTCGTGCGTGCTGCCCGCGCCGTCCGACTCGGAGGAGATCCGCGAGATCGTGCGGCGGCTCGGGCCCGCGCTCGGCGTCGTCGGCCTGCTCAACGTCCAGCTCGCGCTCTTCGAGGGCGAGCTCTACGTGCTCGAGGTGAACCCGCGCGCGTCGCGGACGGTGCCGTTCGCGTCCAAGGCGAGCGGGATCAACCTCGTCGACGCGGCCTGCCGGCTCGCGGCGGGCGCGTCGCTGGCCGAGCTCGCGCTGCCGCCGGAGGGCACGGCGTGCCCCGGCCGCCACGTGAAGGCGGCGGTGCTGCCGTTCGTGCGCTTCCCGGGCGCCGACCCGGTGCTCGGCCCGGAGATGCGCTCGACCGGCGAGGTGATGGCAAGCGGCGCCGACCTGGCGACCGCGTTCGCCAAGGCCGAGCGCGCTGCGGGACGGGCGCTGCCCTCAGGCGGCCGCGCGTTCCTGAGCGTCCGCGACGCCGACAAGGTCGCGGTGGTGCCGGTCGCGCTTGCGCTCGCCGGGCTCGGGTTCGAGCTCGTCGCGACCGCCGGCACGGCGAGGGCGCTCGCCGTGGCGGGCGTCGAGGTCACGGCGATGGAGAAGGGCGCGGCGGTGGTCGAGCTCGTGCGCGGCCGCGGCGTCGCTCTCGTCGTCAACACCCCGCAGGGCCGGAACGCCCGCCGCGACGGCTACGCGATCCGCGAGGCGGCGGTGGTCGCAGGCGTGCCCTGCATCACCACGCTCGCGGTGGCGCGTGCGGCCGCGGATGCGATTGCGAACGCGCGGGCCGAGACGCCGCTCTCGCTGCAGGAGCGGCAGGCAGAGCCGGAGCTCAGGGAGGCGATCCGTGCGGCGTCGTGAGCGGCTGGCGGTCGTCGGCGCCGAGGGCGTGGGGCCGTACACGCTCGTGCGCGTGCGCCGGGGGTCGCTCGAGCCGGGCACGCCGGGGCAGTTCTTCATGCTCGAGGCGCCGGGCCGGGCGCTGCCGCGGCCCTTCTCGCTCTGCCTGGCGCCTAGGGGCGAGCTCGCATTCCTCGTCGAGCCGGTCGGGCCCGGCACGCAGGCGGTCGCCGGGCTCGCGCGAGGTGACGCGATCGACGTCTTCGGGCCGCTCGGCAACGGCTTCCGGCTGGACGTGCGCCGCCCGCTGCTCGTCGGCGGCGGAATCGGCGTCGCGCCGTTCCCGTACCTGGCCGAGGCGCTGGAGCAGCCGCCCGCGATCCTCGGCTTCCGGAGCGCCGAGCACGCGGAGGCGGCCGCGCTCGTCCCGCGGGCCGAGGTGGTGATCGACCCGGTGCTCGTCACCGACGTGCTCGAGGCCGACCGCGACGTCCTTGCGTGCGGCCCCGAGCCGATGCTTCAGGCGGTGCGCCTGCGCGCGCCGGGGGCGCAGCTCGCCTGGGAGGCGCCGATGGCCTGCGGCTACGGCGCCTGCTACGGCTGCGTCGTCCCGGTCGGCGGCCGCCTCGTCCGGCTCTGCGTGGAAGGACCCGTCCTGTGCTCCTCCTGAACGCGAGCGGCTGCCTCGACGCACTGGCTGCGCCCGAGGTTGTGCAGAACCTCGACGCCTTCGTGACGAAGACGGTGACGCCGGAGCCGCGCGAGGGCAACCCGCCGGTGCGGATCGCCGAGACCGAGCTCGGGATGCTGAACTCGATCGGGCTCGCGAACCCAGGGCGTGAGCGCTTTCTCGCGAAGACGCTTCCCGAGCTACGGACGCTCGGACTGCCGCTGTGGGTGTCGGTCGGAGGCTTCTCGGCCGCCGACTACGCCGAGACCTGCGCTGCGCTCGAGGACGTGACGGTCGAGCTGAACCTGTCGTGCCCGAACGTCGACGAGGCGCCCGAGTCGGCGGCGGAGATCGTAGCCGCCTGCCGCGCGGCGACGGCCTTGCCCCTCTACGCGAAGCTCTCGCCTGCCGCCTGGGACATCGCCGAGGTCGCCCGTGCGGTCGAGGCGGCGGGCGCCGACGGGCTCTCGCTCGTGAACACGATCCGCGGCCTCGCGCTCGACGCGAACCTCCGCCCGCGGCTCGCCCGCGGCGCCGGCGGCTACTCCGGCCCGGCGCTGAAGCCGATCGCCCTCGCCGCCGTGTATGCATGCCGGCAGGCGACCCGGCTGCCGATCGTCGGCATGGGAGGGGTCCAGACGGGACGCGATGCGCTCGAGTTGATGGCGTGCGGGGCGACTCATGTCGCGCTCGGAACGGTGCTCTTCGGCGATCCGGAGGCGCCCGCCCGAGTGCGGCGAGAGCTTGCAATTGAGTGCGCAACTATCAATTTTGACAACGCCGACGAGGCCTTTTCCGCAGCACACGTGGCTGTTTTCACTTCGGGCAACGAGGCCGTTCTGTGACGGCTTGCACCGGGCAGCGAGCCTGTTAGACTGCCCCCCTCATGGCGTCGCCCTCCTCGCAGGTCCAGGCTCCGGTCCGGTCACTCGACCAGAGAATGGAGGCCCTCAAGAGGGCCAACGACATTCGAGTCAAGCGGGCACAGCTGAAGAAAGATCTCAAGTCCGGCACCGTTTCGATCGAGCAGATCCTGAAGGCGCCGCCGGAGTTCGTCTCCACCGCGAAGGTGTTCGACATGCTCATGGCGGTGCCCAAGTTCGGCCGTGTGAAGGCACAGCGTCTCCTCAATCAATGCCGGATCAGCCAGTCGAAGACGGTCGGCGGCCTCTCCGACCGCCAGCGCCAAGAGCTGATTGATCTCTTCAACCGGTAGAGGACCGGTTTTCGTCCTCACCGGCCCCTCGGGTGCCGGCAAGGGGACGATGGTGCAAGCCCTCCTCGCCCGCGTCCCGCGCCTCCGCCTCGCCGTCTCGGCGACGACGCGGGCACGCCGGCCGGGCGAGCGGGACGGCGTGCACTACTGGTTCCTGAGCAACCAGGAGTTCGACCGGCGGCTCGCCGAGGGCGACTTCCTCGAGCATCACGTCTTCCCGTGGGGCCAGCGGTCGGGGACGCTCCTTTCGGAGCTCGACCGGATCGCCGCCGCCGGCGATGTCCCGCTGCTCGAGCTGGAGCTGAACGGATCGCTCGAGGTGAAGACGCGGATCCCCGAGGCGATGACGATCTTCATCGACGCGCCGCTCGAGGAGCTCGAGCGCCGGCTGCGCGCCCGCGCTACCGAGAGCTCCGGAGAGATCGATGACCGGATCGCGCTCGCCGCCGAGCAGCGGAAGCTCGCGCACCGCTTCGACTTCGTGGTCGAGAACGACGACCGCGAGCGGGCCGCGGACGAGGTCGTCGACCTCGTCGAGCGTGAGCTCGCCGCCTGCCGCTAACATGTCCGTTCGATGATTCACCCTCGCATCGATCAGCTGCTCAGCCAGGTGGACTCGCGCTACGCGCTTGTGATCGTCGCCGCCAAGCGGGCGCGGCAGATCAACAACTACCACCACCAACTCGGCGAAGGCACCTTCGACGAGTTCCCGCCGCCGCTCGTGCGCTCGCGCTCGAAGAACTACCTGACCATGTCCCTCGAAGAGATCGCCGAGGGCAAGATCAGCTACGACTACAAGCGGTAGCCCCGCTTCTTCGTAGTCCGACAGCGCCCGTCGTTCAGGCGCCTGCTGAGCGTCGTTCGTCGCCGCCTCGGACTGCGCGTCCCGAGAGGCACGCCCCTTCCGCTACCCCCACCCAGGGTGGGGCCGCACCCTCCGCCCTCTACTGCCAATTCTACGGGGCCGTGGAGGGGCTGTCTGTGCCGGTTTCGTGAAATCTCGCCCACAGCCGTCCGTCTCGGGCAGGGGCGCGGGGCACGCCAGCGCATGACTCGCGTGCGCTTCGGCGGCACAATGAGCACATGAGCCGGATCCTGCTCGGTGTTTCAGGGGGCATCGCGGCGTACAAGGCCTGCGAGCTCATGCGCCTGCTCGTAAAGGCCGGGCACGAGGTGATCCCGCTCGTCACGTCCGGCGCCGAGCGCTTCGTCCGTGCCGAGACGTTCGCGGCGCTCGCGCGCCGGCCGGCCGGCGAGGACCTGTATCTGCATCTGACGCGCGCCGACCTGCTCGTCGTCGCTCCCTGCACCGCGAACACGCTGGCGAAGCTCGCGCACGGCCTCTCGGACAACCTGCTCAGCGAGGCCGCGCTCGCGCACCGCGGGCCGATCCTCGTCGCGCCGGCGATGAACCCCCGTATGTGGGCGCACCCGGCGACGCGGGAGAACGCCGACACGCTGGCCGCCCGCGGCGTGGAGCTCGTCGGGCCCGACGAGGGCGAGACGGCCGAGGGCGAGTGGGGCGTGGGGCGCATGGCCGAGCCGGCCGAGATCGCGCGACGGGTCGAGCAGCTGCTCACGCAGGGCACTCTCGGCGGCAAGCGCGTCGTCGTCACCGCCGGCGGCACCCGCGAGCCGCTCGACGCGGCCCGCTTCGTCGGCAACCGCTCCTCCGGCCGCATGGGCGTGGCGCTCGCCGAGGAGGCGCGGCGGCGCGGGGCGGAGGTCGTCCTGCTGGCGGCCAACCTGGCCGTGCCGGCGCCGCCCGGCGTCGAGACGATCCCGACCCCGACGGCCGAGTCGATGCTGGAAGCGGCGCTGGCGCTCGCCGACTTCGACATCGCGCTCCTCGCCGCCGCCGTGGCCGACTACCGCCCCGCCGCGGCGATCGCGGAGAAGCGCACGAAGAGCTCCGAGACGTGGACGGTCGACCTCGAGCCGACCGCCGACATCGCGCGGCGGCTCGGCGAGGCGAAGCGACCCGGCCAGCTGCTCGTCACCTTCGGCGCCGACCTCGGGGAGCGTGGGCTCGAGCGCAAGCGGGAGATGCTCGAGACGAAGAACGCCGACCTCGTCGTCTTCAACGACGTCTCGCGCACCGACATCGCGTTCGAGAGCGCCGACAACGAGGTGGTGCTCGTCTCGCGCGGCGGCGAGCGGCGCGTTCCGAAGGCCCCGAAGTCCGAGATCGCGGTTGCGATCCTCGACGAGGTGGAGCGACTGCTCGCAGATGTCTGAGGCCTACGACCTGTTCCAGGAAGGACGAGACCGCCTGCGGCGCGGCATGAACGCGCAGGCGACGGTGCCGCTCGAGAAGGCGAAGAAGCTCGAGCCCGACAAGGCCTCGATCCGCGAGGCGTTGGGGATCGCGTACTTTCGGCTGCGTCGCTGGGATGAAGCCGAGACCGAGTTCCGCGCCGTGCTCGAGCTGTCCCCGACCGACGACTACGCGCACTATGCGCTCGGCCGGGTGCTCGAGAAGCAGGGTCGCGACGCCGAGGCGAACGGCCACTACAAGCTCGCGAGCTCGATGCGCCCCCAGGACGAAAACTACGCGGCGCGGATTCGCGAGCTCGAGTAACCAGGCTTGCGAGCGGTCGTCCAGCGCGTCTCCCACGCGCGGGTCACGCCCGGCGGCGCGATCGGCGCCGGACTCTGCGTGCTGCTCGGGATCGCGGACGGTGACAACGCGGCGGGCGCCGAGCGGCTCGCCGGCAAGGTCGCGCGGCTCCGGATCTTCGAGGGCGACGACGGCAAGTTCGACCGTTCGCTGCTCGACACAGGCGGCGCTGCCCTCGTCGTCTCGCAGTTCACGCTGATCGCGGATAGCAAGCGTCAGAAGGGAACTAGGCCGGACTTCTCGAAAGCGGCGCGGCCCGAGATCGCCGAGCCCCTGTACGACCGCTTCTGCGCGGCCCTCCGCGGGCTCGGCGTCCACGTCGAGACCGGCGTGTTCCGCGCGCGCATGCAGCTCGAGATCGTCAACGACGGGCCCGTGACGATCGTGCTCGACCTGGATTGATCGACACCCAAGGTCTAGATGCCTCGTGGAAGCCGATATTTTCTGACGGCGCCGCGGGCCGATAGGAAGGCGACCCCCGCCACCGCAGCACCGCAGCAGGGGCGCCCTCCGCACGCGACTCGGAGGAGGGTGCCTGACGAGCCGCGCCCGACCAACGTAGGGCGTCACGGCGCCCCGTGTCAAGGCCGGTTGGGTCAGTTGATGCGGGTCATTTGGCTCAGTTGATGAGGGCGCCGCGCTCGACGCCGCAACGCGAGTGCGCTGCCGAGCTTCTCACCGCCACCTCATTCTCCGCGCTATTCGCTCGGGGACGATCGTCCTTGAATAGTCAGCCCGGCGAAGCCGCTGCAAAGGGGCGTTTGCTACCCTTGGCGCTACCACATTTCGGGCAAGTCGAAATGGGCGCGCGGCGCCCATTTTTTATGAAGAGAAGAGAAGGTGCCAGGTGGCTACCGGCCAGACGGAGAAGGAGAAGGAGCTGTACAACGAGGTTTCCCGCACAGTCGAAAACGCACTTCCCGGCGTCGAGGTGCTCGCGCTCGAGCTCACCGGCCGCGAGCGCTTCTGCGTCTTCGTCGACCGGCTCGGCGGCGTCGACCACGCCCTGTGCGAACGTGTCAGCGGCCTACTCCGCCCCTACCTCGATCGCTACTCGATCGAGGTCTCCTCGCCGGGTCTCGAGCGGCCGCTCCGCACCCGCGACCACTTCCGCGCCGCCGAGGGCCGGCGCGTTCGCATCAAGACCGCCGACAGGCGTATGCGCGGCCAGGTCGTCGCAGCCGGCGAGCGGTCGTTCCAGCTCGAGAACGGGACCGGCGAGCCGGTCGACATACCGTACGACGCGATCGTGCGGGCCAATCTGATCGACGAAGGGTAGGTGCCTGATGAGCCAGGAGATCGTGGAGGCCGTACGCGAGATCGAGCGCGAGAAGGGGATCGACGCCGGTCAGCTGCTGACCGCGCTCGAGGACGCGCTGCTTGCCGCCTACAAGAAGACACCCGGGGCGTCCCGGCACGCGACGGTGGAGCTCGACGACGCGGGCGACTACCGCGTCTACGCGATCGAGCTGCCGGAGGACCTCGAGCGGCGCCTGCTCGACGAGGCGCGCGAGCGCGCGCTCGACGAGCTCGAGCGCATCGAGGAGGAGACCGGTGAGAAGAACCACACGCTCCTCTCCGACGACGACCTCGACGTCGACTGGTCGCAGGTACCCGACGACCTGATGAAGCGGGAGGACGTCACGCCCGATAACTTCGGTCGGATCGCGGCCCAGACGGCGAAGCAGGTCATCCTGCAGCGGATCCGCGAGGCCGAGCGCGAGATGATGTACGACGAGTACATCGACCGCGTCGGCGAGGTCGTCACCGGCATCGTCCAGCAGGCCGGCGACCGCAACAACGTCCTCGTCGACCTCGGCAAGGTCGAGGCGCTGCTGCCGCGCTCCGAGCAGGTCGACGGCGAGCGCTACGAGCAGGGCTCGCGCATCAAGGCCGTCATCACCGACGTGCGCACCGGCACAAAGGGGCCGCAGGTCATCCTCTCGCGCCGCGATCCCGAGCTGATCAAGACACTCTTCGAGCTCGAGGTGCCCGAGATCGCCGACGGGCTCGTGACGATCGAGGGCGTCGCGCGCGAGCCGGGCTACCGCTCGAAGATCGCGGTGCAGTCCCACGCCCAGGGCGTCGACCCGGTCGGGGCGTGCGTCGGCCCGCGTGGGTCGCGCGTCCGCATGGTCGTGTCCGAGCTGCGCGGCGAGAAGATCGACATCATCCCCTGGAATCAGGAGCCGGCCCGCTTCGTCGCCAAGGCGCTGTCGCCGGCGCGCGTGCGCGAGGTCTACCTCGACGACGCGGGCAAGGAGGCCACGGTCGTCGTCCCCGACGACCAGCTCGCGCTCGCAATCGGCAAGGAGGGCATGAATGCCCGCCTCGCGCACCGGCTCACCGGCTGGAAGATCGACATCGTCAGCGACACCGAGTTCGCGCAGCAGGAGGCCGAGGCGGCATTCGGCGGCGACGGCGGCGAGGAAGGAGACTTCTCCGGCCGCTGCGCGGCGATCCTGTCCAACGGCAAGCGCTGCCCGAACGCGTCGCTTCCGGGCTCGAAGTACTGCGGCGTCCCGGCGCACCAGGAGCTCGCGCTGCGCGAGCCCGACGACGAGGCGAACCCGATCGTCGACGAGGAAGAGCCCGAGCTCGAGGCGCTCGCCGACGTGACCGAGCCCGAGGCCGTCACAGAAGACGCGGCCGAGTTCGGCGATCCCGAGCCCGAGGAGTTCGCGGCGGGCCCGGGCGACGCGCCGATCGACGGCGAGGACGGGACACTCGAGTCGGGCGCGGTGATCCCGGTCCGCGTCGAGGACGACCCGGACGACGGCGTGCCGATCCTGCACGTGACGCCGGAGCAGGCCAGAGAGATCGAGGGGGTCGGCGAAGACGGCTGACCCGGTCCGCACCTGCGCGGGCTGCGGCCGCAAGGCGCCGCAGCGCGAGCTCCAGCGATTCCACCAGCGGGACGGTCTGCTCACCGCCGGACCGGGGGCCGGGCGGGGCGTCTACACGTGCCGGCGGCTCGCCTGTTTCGAGCGCGCCCGCGCCCATCGCAGCTTCAATCGGACCCTGAGGAAAACCATCCGCGTCGAGGAGTGCCTCGCGCGGCTCTACACTTGATGACCGGAGCTTTGAGGAGAGGCGGAGATTTTGCCAGGCGGAAGACCAATTAGACCAAGAGGGGGCGGGGGTCCCGGCAACCGGAGACGGCGCGTCGTCATCGACGGCGGCACCGGACGCCCGGGCGCGGGCCAGCGCCAGCGGCCCGGCGACCGCGCCGACCGCCAGCCCAAGGCTCCGCGCGAGGTCGCGCCGCCGACCGGGCCCGTGACCGTGGAGTCGGGTATCTCGATGCGCGACTTCTCGCAGGCGCTCGGAGTGCCGATGCCGCAGATCATCAAGATGCTGATGGACATGGGGTCGATGAAGACCGCGACCCAGACCCTGACCGACGACGAGGTCGGCCTGATCGCCGCCGAGCTCGGCCGCGAGGTGACGATCAAGCACGCGAGCGACGAGGACGTCGAGCCGGAGTCGTTCGACGATGCCGCCGAGGAGCTCAAGCCGCGGCCGCCGGTCGTCACGATCATGGGCCACGTCGACCACGGCAAGACGACGCTGCTCGACGCCGTGCGCAAGACCGCGGTCGTCGAGACCGAGGCGGGCGGGATCACGCAGCACATCGGCGCCTACCAGACCGAGATCGACGGCCGGAAGATCACTTTCCTCGACACGCCGGGCCACGAGGCGTTCACCGCCATGCGCGCCCGCGGCGCGAAGGTCACCGACATCGCCGTGCTCGTGGTTGCGGCCGACGACAGCGTCATGCCGCAGACCCTCGAGTCGATCTCGCACGCCCGTGCCGCGGAGGTGCCGATCGTCGTCGCCGTGAACAAGATCGACCTCGCCGGGGCGAACCCGGACCGCGTGCTCGCCGATCTCGCAGCGCAGGGTCTGCAGCCGGAGGAGTGGGGCGGAACGACGCAGGTCGCCCAGGTCTCCGCCAAGCAGGGGACCGGGCTCGACGACCTGCTGGAGAAGATCCTGCTCGTCGCCGACCTCGAGCTCGAGCTGACCGCCAATCCCGACGCGCCCGCGTCCGGGCCGATCATCGAGTCGCGCCTCGACGTCGGCCGCGGCCCCGTGACGACGATGCTCGTCCAGCGCGGCACGCTCGAGGTCGGGGACGCGATCGTCGCCGGCGACGCCTGGGGCCGCGTCAGGGCGCTCTATGACTACCGCGGCGAGCGCGTCGAGTCTGCCGGGCCCGGCGAGCCGGTCGAGATCCTCGGCTTCGACAAGCCGCCGCCGGCAGGCGAGCTCGGCCGCGTCGTCGAGAACGACCGCCGCGCCCGCGATCTGGCGCAGCAGCGCGGCGAGCGCCTGCGCCGCGAGTCGCTCGCGAAGCAGGCGAGCCGCGGCGTCTCGCTCGAGAAGCTGTTCGAGCAGCTGCAGTCCGGCGGTGTCGCCGACCTCAACATCGTCCTCAAGGCAGATGTGCAGGGCTCGGTCGAGGCGATCGTCGGCGAGCTGCAGAAGATCGACCATCCGGAGGTGCGGGTCAACGTGATCCACACCGGCGTCGGCGGCATCACCGAGGGCGACGTCAACCTCGCCGCCGCCTCCAACGCGATGGTGATCGGCTTCAACGTCCGACCCTCGACCGAGGCGCGCGCGCTGGCCGAGCGGCAGGGGATCGAGATCCGGCAGTACCGCGTCATCTACGAGCTCACCCAGCAGATCGAGCAGGCGCTCGTCGGCATGCTCTCGCCGGTCGAGACCGAGGCCGTGATCGGCGAGGCGGAGGTGCGGCAGCTGTTCCGCGCCTCGCGCGTCGGCACGATCGCCGGCTGCATGGTCACGAGCGGCGTCGTGCGCCGAGGCGCCCGCGTCCGCATCTTCCGTGAGGGCGCCCGGATCCACGAGACGACGATCGCGCAGCTACGCCGCTTCAAGGACGATGTCCGCGAGGTCGCGGAGGGGTTCGAGTGCGGCATCCTGCTCGACGGCTACAACGACCTGCGCGAGGGCGACATCTTCGAGGTGTACGAGACCCGCGAGGTCGAGCGGACGTCGCTCGAGGAGCCGCCCGAGGCCTCGTCCTAGCGGCGCCCCTCCCCCGGTGACACAGTCCGGGTACGTCGCGATTCTCGTTGCCGAGCTGCACTTCCCGGACGCCGGCTCGCTGAAGGGCAAGCGCAAGTACGTGCTGTCGGCGAAGGCCCAGCTCGCGAACCGGTTCGGAGCGTCGGTGGCGGAGGTCGACCACCACGAGCTCTGGCAGCGCTGCGCGCTCACCGCGGCCTTCGCCGCGCGCGAGGCGCGCGAGGCCGAGGAGCTCGCGGAACGGGCCGAGCAGTGGCTCGCCGGGCAGGAGTGGGTGCTCACTCGCTCCGACGTGCTACTCGTGTCCCCGGAGGACTGAGGGACTGAATGACCGAACGCATGCGCCGCGTCAACGAGTCGGTACGCGCCGTCGTGGCCGAGGCGGTCGGAGGTCTGGGGGATCCGCGGCTCGGTATCGTCACGGTGACCGGCGTCTCCGTCTCCCCCGATCTGCACGACGCCCGGGTCTTCGTCTCGGTGTTCGGCAGCGCGAAGCGCCGCGCGGGCGCGATGGCAGCGCTCGAGTCGGCTCGGAACGTCGTCCAGGGCTGCGTCGCCCGGGAGCTCCGGATGAAGCGGACGCCCCAGCTCACGTTCGAATACGATCCGTCGGTCGAGCGCGGCGTGCACATGACGAAGCTGATCGACGAGCTCGCGCCCGAGAACCCTTCCCATGACGGACCTGGAGCAGGCGACGCAGACTGACTTCGACGCGGTGGTCGAAACGCTCCGCGCGCGCGACCGCTTCCTCGTCGTCACGCACGAGAACCCGGACGGCGACGCGCTCGGCTCGATGCTCGGGGCCACGCTCGGCCTCCGCGCGCTCGGCAAGGACGCCCTGATGTACCTCGCCGGCACCGGGCCCTTTCCGGCCGAGTACGACTTCATGCCGCTACAGGAGGTGCTGCGCGAGCCACCCGCCGACGTCGGCGAGCGCGTCCTGCTCGCGCTCGACTGTGCGAACGAGTGGCGGATCGCGCCCGAGCCGGGCGTGATCGCGCAGGTGGCGACTCGTCGTCGACGTCGACCATCATCACGACAACACCCGCTTCGGCTCCGTCAACCTGGTCGTCGCCGAGGCGTCCTCGACCGCAGAGATCGTGAGCGACCTGATCGGCGCGCTCGGCGTCGCGCTCACCCCCGAGATCGCGGAGGCGCTCTACATCGGGCTCGTCACCGACACCGGCCGCTTCCAGTACGCCAACACGACCCCGAAGGCGCTCCGGCTCGCCGCCGACCTGGTCGAGGCCGGCGCCGACGTGCACGGCGTCTTCAAGCGCGTCTACGAGACGGTGCAGTTCGCGAAGTTGAAGCTGCTTGCGCGCGCGCTCGAGCACGCGCGGGTGTACGAGGGCGGGCGCGTGGTCGTCTCGTACCTGCTCCGGTCGGACTTCACGGAGGTCGGGGCGGAGGAGCCGTACTCCGAGGGGATCATCGACTTCCTGCGCCAGAGCGAGGGGGCGCAGCTCGTCGCCCTGATCCGCGAGCCCCCCGAGGACCGCGGCGGCCCGGCGCACCGTATCTCGCTCCGCTCGAGCAGCGACGAGGTCGACGTCTCCGCGATCGCGCGAGCCTCGGGTGGGGGCGGCCACGTGCAGGCGGCCGGGTTCTCGAGCGACGACTCGATCGAGGACGTCATCGCCTTCATCCGCCGCGAGTTCGTCGCGGCGACGGCGGGCTGATGGTTCCGCGCGCCGCGACTCCCGTCGGCATCGTCCTGGTCGACAAGCCGGCGGGGCCCTCGTCCTTCGCGCTCGTCGCGGCGCTTCGCCGGCGGACCTGCGCGAAGACCGGGCACACGGGAACCCTCGACCCCTTCGCGTCCGGCCTGCTGGTTCTGTTGTCCGGATCAGCAACTAGACTGGCACCTTGCTTCGTCGGTCTGGACAAGCGCTATCTCACGGACGTCGACCTCAGCGCGACGACGTCGACCGGCGACCCGGAGGGGGAGACGCTCGAGCGGCATCCCGCGCCCTCGCAGGACGAGCTCGAGGCTCGGCTCGCGGACCTCCGCGGTGAGGTCGAGCTGCCGGTCCCCGCCGCCTCGGCGGTGAAGATCGGCGGCGAGCGCGCCTACCGGCTGGCCCGGCAGGGGGTGCAGCTCGACATGCCCCTGCGGCGCTCGCAGGTCCATGCGCTCGACGTCATCACGTATACGGGCGACCACGTCCAGCTCGGGCTCCACGTTTCCTCCGGCACCTACGTCCGGTCGATCGCGACGGCGCTCGACGGCCACTGCACGACGCTCCGGCGAACCGCGGTGGGTCCCTTCCGGGTCGAGGAGGCCGATCCGGAGCGGCTGCTCCCGGTGTCCGAGGCGCTCGGCCGGTTGCCGGCGGAGGCGATCGAGCGGGTGCCGTACGGGCTCCGCGCCCAGGTGCTCGCGCTCGAACGAGGGCTGGCGTCAGAGGTGCCGGCTTTGCCGGCGTCGGAGCAGCAAACCCGGTGAACGTCGCCGGCAACCCGTCCGAGCTCGAGCGCCGGCCGCGGGCGACGGCGATCGGCGTCTTCGACGGCGTCCACCTCGGCCATCGCGCGCTGATCGAGCAGGTCGTCGGAACCGGGCTCGTGCCCACGGTCGTCACCTTCGACCCGCATCCGCGGGAGGTGCTCGGCTACGGCGTCGAGCTGCTCCTGACGCTCGAGCGGCGGCTCGAGCTGCTCGCGGAGCTCGGGATCGAGGAGACGCTCGTGGTCGAGTTCACGACCGAGGTCGCGGGGCTGTCGCCGGAGGCGTTCGCCGAGTCCTACGTGCTCGCGCCGGGAGCGGAGCTCGTCGCAGCCGGGCCCGGGTTCCACTTCGGGCACCACCGGGGCGGTGACCTGCAGACGTTCGCGCGGCTGGGGGCGGACGTCCGGGAGGCGCCGCTCGTGCCGGGCGTCTCGGCGACGCGGATCCGGCAGCTGATCGGCACCGGCGACATGCGCGCAGGCGGCGGCACTGCTCGGACGCCCGGTGGAGGTGGAGGGAGTCGTCGTCTCGGGCGACGCCCGCGGCGGCACGCTCGGCTTTCCGACGGCGAACCTCCGGATCGAGCGCTCGCTGCTCGTGCCGCGCTTCGGCATCTACGCCGGCTCCGCGCTCGACCACCGGGCGGCGATCTCGATCGGCGTCAACCCGCACTACGGCGGCAACGAGCGGCGGATCGAGGCGTTCCTCCTCGACTACGAGGGCGACCTCTACGGACAGCGCGTCATCGTCGAGCTCTGGGAACGGCTCAGGGACGAGGCCGCGTTCAAGAGCGAGGCCGAGCTCGTGGCGCAGATCGCGAGCGACGTCGAGGCGGCGCGAGCGGCGATCCGTCCTTGAACGGAGCATGGGCGCCGAGCTGCCCGAGCTGGTCGTGCGCGACGCGAGAGCGTGGAGGAGGTGGCTCGGCCGCCGCCACCACGACTCGCCCGGCGTCTGGCTCGTGCTCGCGAAGAAGGGCGTCGAGGCGCCGACGAGCCTGCGCCATCAGGAGGCGCTCGAGGAGGCGCTCTGCCACGGGTGGATCGACGGACAGGCCGTCACCCGCGACGAGGCGACGTACCGGCAACGCTTCACGCCGCGACGGCAGCGGAGCGTGTGGTCACGGCGGAACACCGAGATCGCCGAGCGCCTCCAGGCAGAAGGGCGGATGCGGCCGGCCGGCCTAGCGGAGGTCGTGCGGGCGAAGGCGGACGGGCGCTGGGAGGCCGCCTATGCGGGCCCGGCGACGATCGAGGTCCCACCCGAGCTCGAGCAGGCGCTCCGCGCGGAGCCGGGCGCCAGGCTCGCGTTCGCGCAGCTGAGCGGGCAGAACCGATACGCGATCCTCTATCGGATCGCGACCGCGAAGCGCGCCGAGACGCGGGCGCGTCGCATCGAGCAGTTCGTCGCGATGCTCGCGCGGGGCGAGACGATCTACCCGCAGAAGCGGCCTCCGCGCTGACGTCTAGAATCGCGCCATGCGTGGAGTCGGAAGGACGGCAAGCTCGAGGCGCTGAAGGCCGTGCCGCTGTTGTCGGGCCTGTCTCGCAGTCAGCTGAAAGAGGTCGGGCAGATCGCGGACGAGCTCGACGTTCCGGCCGGGAAGACCCTGATCGCGGAGGGGGCCTCCGGCCGCCAGTTCTTCGTGCTCCTCGAGGGGCAGGCCGAGGTTCGCCGCGGCCGCCGGAAGGTGAACACGCTCGGGGCCGGCGACTTCTTCGGCGAGATCTCACTGCTTTCGAAGCGCCCCGCCACTGCCACGGTGACGACGACCGTGCCCGGGCGCGTCGTCGTGATCACGTCCCGGGACTTCAGTCGGCTGCTCGGGACGTCGCCCGAGATCCAGCTGAAGGTGCTGCAGGCGCTCGCCGAGCGCGTGCCGTTCGCCTGAGCCCGGCCGGACCCGCGGGCTCAGCGCTCGCCGATCGGCACGAAGTGCCGCACGTCCGGCCCGACGTACACCTGGCGCGGCCGCGCGATCTTCTGCTCCGAGTCGCCGAGCATCTCCTCCCACTGGGCGATCCAGCCCGGCAGCCGGCCGAGGGCGAACAGCACCGTGAAGTAATCCGTCGGGTAGCCCATCGCCTGGTAAATCAGACCGGAGTAGAAGTCGACGTTCGGGTAGAGCTTGCGCGAGACGAAGTAGTCGTCCTCGAGCGCGATCTTCTCGAGCTCGAGCGCGATCTCGAGCTTCGGGTTGAGCCCAGTCTCGGCGAAGACGGCGTCGGCGATCTGCTTGATCAGCTTGGCCCGCGGGTCGTAGTTCTTGTAGACGCGGTGGCCGAAGCCCATCAGTCGGCCCTTGCCGCCCTTCACGCCCTCGATGAACGCCGGCACGTTCTTCTTGTCGCCGATCTCGTCCAGCATTCGCAGCACCGCCTCGTTGGCGCCGCCGTGGAGCGGCCCGTAGAGGGCTGCGATCCCCGCCGAGACGGCCGAGAACGGATCGACGTGCGAGGAGCCGACGCCGCGGACGGCGTTCGTCGAGCAGTTCTGCTCGTGGTCGGCGTGCAGGATCAGCAGCGTCTCGAGCGCGCGCTGCAGCACCGGGTTCGGCTCGTGGTGGCCGCCGATCTCGAAGGTCATGTTCACGTAGTTGCCGACGTAGTCGAGATCGTTCCGCGGCAGCACGTAGGGGAGGCCTCGCGAGTGGCGGAAGATGTAGGCGGCGATCGTGGGCAGCTTCGCGATCAGCCGCGTCCGCTGCAGGTAGCGGTTCTCGGCGTCCGAGATCTCCTTCGCGTCCGGGTAGAAGGTCGAGAGCGCGCTGACCGCGCCGAGCAGCATCCCCATCGGGTGCGCGTCGTAGCGGAAGCCCTGCAGGAACTCCTTGACGTTCTCGTGCACGTAGGTGTGCACGCGCACATCCTGCTCCCAGGAGGCGAGCTGCTCCGAGGTCGGTAGCTCCCCCTCGAGCAGCAGGTAGGCGATCTCGAGGAACTTCGCCTTCTCGGCGACCTCCTCGATCGGGTAGCCGCGGTAGCGGAGGATCCCGGCATCGCCGTCGATGTACGTGATCGCGCTCCGGCACGACGCCGTGTTCAGGAACGCCGGGTCGTAGGAGAGGACGCCGCGGAGCTCGGTCGCGCGGATCGCGCCGTCGACGATGGGCACCGAGTACGTCTCGCCGGTGCGGTTGTCGGTGATCGTGAGGGAGTCCTCGGCAACCGCCTGATTGCCGGTGTGGCTCGCTGTCACGGTCAGCGTCTCGTCGGCCACGACACCCATGAGCCTAGCTGCCGAGGCCCTGCTCGCACCGGCAATAGCCCGCTGCTACCCTGTCACGCGACCACGGACTCGGCCGTACGCGTCTTCCTTGCGCGACGTTGCTGGGCCGTCGGCGATTCACTACCAGGAGGTGGCAGATGGCCCTCACCAAGGAAGCCAAGCAGGAGGCAACGAAGCGGTTCGGAAAGAACGAGACGGACACGGGGTCCCCCGAGGTCCAGATCGCGATGTTGACCGAGCGCATCAACGGCCTGACCGAGCACCTGCGGACGCACGCGAAGGATCACTATTCGCGCCGCGGCCTGCTCAAGCTCGTCGGACGCAGGCGCCGGTTCCTGAATTACCTGCAGAAGAAGGATCTCGAGGGCTACCGCGCCCTCATCAAGGAGCTCGGCCTGCGCCGCTAGCTCCGTTAGCCCCGGGAGGGTGGAAGTTTGAGCGAGCCCCTCCGAAGCGCAGGGGCTGACTCAAACTCCCACCCTCCGCCTAGCTCAGTGGAGGAAAAAGAGAATGAGCATTGTCGAAGCCGAGCAGCAAGCGGCGCCGGTTTCCGTCACCGTGTCCGTCGGCGGCAAGGACGTCACCTTCGAGACCGGAAAGCTCGCCAAGCAGGCCGACGGCGCCGTCGTCGTCCGGTCCGGCGAGACCATGGTCCTCGCGACCGCCCAGGGTCGGCAGGAGGCGCGAGAGGGCGCCGATTTCTTCCCGCTCACGATCGACGTCGAGGAGCGGATGTACGCCGCCGGGAAGATCCCCGGCGGTTTCTTCAAGCGCGAGGGGCGCCCGACGGAGCGCGCCATCCTCACCGCGCGCATGATCGACCGCCCGATCCGGCCGCTCTGGCCGAAGGGCTTCCGCAACGAGGTGCAGTGCATCGCCACCGTCCTCTCTGCGGACATGGTCACCCCGCACGACATCCTCGCGATCAACGGCATCTCGGCCGCGCTGATGGTGTCGCCGCTGCCGTTCCTCGGCCCGGTCGGCGCCGTCCGGGTCGGGCTCCTGGACGGCGAGCTGGTCGTCAACCCGACCCTCGCCGAGTCGGAGCAGGAGAGCGAGCTCGACCTGATCGTGGTCGGCACGAAGGAGGGCCTGACGATGGTCGAGGCGGGCGCGAACCAGGTGCCCGAGGCGAAGCTGCTCGAGGCGCTCGAGCTCGCGCACCGCGAGATCGTCCGGATCTGCGAGGCGCAGGAGGAGCTCCGCGCCCGCGCCGGCAAGGCGAAGTGGCTCGACCAGGCCGTCACCGACGAGCTGATGGAGAAGTACGGCCACGAGATCTGGCAGCGCATCCAGGACCGCGGCCTGACCGAGGCCGGCGCGATCGTCGAGGAGATCCTCGCCCGCGAGTCCGGCCCGCTGACCATGACCTCGACCGAGGCCGACGTGCAGCGCGAGCTGCAGGTGCGGATGTCGCTGCAGCTGATCCTCGAGAAGCAGCGCTCCGCGGCCGCCGAGGCGCCGGTGCGCGAGCAGTTCGAGAGCGAGCTCCGCGCGCTGACCGAGTCCGAGCAGGACTCGAAGGAGCTCAAGTCGGCCAAGCAGCATCTGCTCTACGAGCGGATCGTCGAGACGGCCGGCCTGCCGTTCCCGGTGTCGCCGGAGGGCGGGGAGGACGGCGTCCGCGACTCGCTCACGAAGCACTACTCGAAGAAGGCGGCTGAGTCGATCTACAAGGACCTCGTCCGCAAGAAGATCGCCGTGGAGAAGCGGCGCCCGGACGGCCGCTCCGAGACGCAGATCCGGCCGGTCGCCTGCGAGGTGGGGGTCAGCCCGCGCACGCACGGCTCGGCGCTCTTCACCCGCGGCCAGACGCAGATCATGTCGCTCCTCACCCTCGGCACCGCCAAGGAGGGGCAGCGGATCGACGACCTCTCGCTCGAGAAGGACCGCCGCTACATCCACCACTACAACTTCCCGCCGTTCTCGGTCGGCGAGACGGGCCGGATGACCGGCCCCCGCCGCCGCGACATCGGCCACGGCGCGCTCGCCCAGCGGGCGCTCGAGGCGGTCATCCCGGATGCCGCCGACTTCCCGTACACGATCCGCGTCGTCTCCGAGACGCTCGAGTCGAACGGCTCCTCGTCGATGGGCTCGGTGTGCGGCTCGACGCTCGCGCTGATGGACGCGGGCGTGCCGATCAAGGAGCCGGTCTCCGGCATCGCCATGGGCCTCGTGAAGGAGGGCGACGACTACGTCATCCTCACCGACATCCAGGGCGCAGAGGATCACCTCGGCGACATGGACTTCAAGGTCGCCGGCACCCGGAACGGCATCACCGCGCTCCAGATGGACATCAAGATCACGGGCGTGTCCCGCGAGATCATGGAGCGGGCGCTCCAGCAGGCGCGCGACGCGCGGATCGCGATCATGGAGCGGATGCTCCAGGCGATCGGCGAGCCGCGCGAGCAGCTCGCCGGCCACGCGCCGCGCATCTCGACGATCCAGATCAACCCCGAGTACATCGGCATGGTGATCGGCAAGGGCGGCGAGACGATCCGCTCGCTCGAGTCCGAGTTCGAGGTGCAGATCGACATCGAGGAGGACGGCACCATCCTCGTGTACGCCACCTCCGGCGAGAACGGCGATGCCGCGATCGCCGCGATCGACGCGCTCACGAAGGACCCGGAGGTCGGCGACGAGTTCACCGGCAAGGTCGTGAAGACGACCGACTTCGGCGCCTTCGTCGAGCTGAAGAAGGGCACCGACGGGCTGCTCCACGTCTCGAACGTCGGCCCGGGTCGTGTCAACCACATCGAGGACGTGATCCAGCGCGGGGACGTGCTCGACGTCCTCGTGCAGGAGGTCGACAAGGCCCGCGGCCGGATCGGCCTCAAGCTGATCCAGAAGCACGAGAACGGCGGCGTCGTCTCGCCCGAGGAGCTGATCGAGCGGGCCAAGGACGCCCCGCCGCGCGAGCCGCGCGAGGAGCGGCCGCCCCGCGACCGCGAGCGCGCGGGCCGCGGCGGGCGCGGCGGGCGCCGCTAGAGACGCACGGAAGCGAGGGGGCGGCGCGAGGCGCCGCCCCCTCGCTCGAGAACGCCGTCAAGGCTCTGGCCGGCACCCATCGACACGGATCTATCGAGGAGTAACGTGGACGCATGGACGCCCGTAGCAGGCATTTCCGCTGCAGCGCCCCCCACGGGCGGTGCGCCCCGGGCGTGGGCTCACCCCGGCCCACGTGCCTGCCGGGGCGTCCTGCACGCGCTGTGACTCGTCGCGGCCGTCCGGCTCTCCCACCGCCGACTTCCCCATCCCCCCGGCGGTGGGGTCGCCACTCGTGCCGGCGACCGGAGGACCGTCCAACTCCCCGCCGATCGTCCGGCTGCGCTTCGCGCGCCGCGAGGACGGTCGTGATGAGCCGCAGCGCCTGAGCTCCCTCCTGCTCCTCGACGTGCGCGCGATCAAGCGCTGACCACGCGTACCATCCCGCCCATGGAGTCCTGGGTCCAGACGGAGCTCGACAGCGGCGAGCGCGTCATCTCCGAGCGGCTTCCGCACGTTCGCTCCGCCACCGTGGGCTACTGGATCGCCACCGGCTCCCGCGACGAGACCGACGCCAAGGCCGGCATCTCGCACTTCATCGAGCACCTGCTCTTCAAGGGCTCGAGCCGCTACGGGGCGCTCGAGATCGCCGAGATCTTCGACGAGATGGGCGGCGAGCTGAACGCCGCCACCTCCCGCGAGCACACCGTCGTCTACGGCCGTGTCCCAGAGCATCACGTCGAGACCGCGCTCGACGTGATGGGCGACATGGTCTTCTCGCCGCTCTTCGACGACCTCGACGCCGAGCGGGCGGTCGTGCTCGAGGAGATCGCGATGTACGAGGACACGCCGCAGGAGCTCGTCCACGACCTGATCGGGGAGGCGGTCTTCGGGTCGCACGCGCTCGGGCGGCCGGTGATCGGCACGGCCGACGTGATCTCGACGGTCAGCAAGCGCGCGCTGCGCGGCCACCATTCCGCCTTCTACACGCCGTCGAACGTCGTCGTCGCCGCCGCGGGAAGCATCGACCACGACCACCTCGTCTCCCTGGTCGAGCGCTCGATCGAGCGTCGCGCGGACATCACGCGGGGAAAGCCGCGGATCCGGCCGCCGCTCGTGAAGCTCCCGAAGCCCGGCCTGCGCTTCCAGCGCAAGGACACCGAGCAGTACCACGTCTGCCTCGGCGCCACCGGCGTGTCGCGCTCCGACCGGCGCCGCTTCGCCGCCTCGATCCTCGACGCGATCCTGGGCGGCTCCGCCTCCTCGCGGCTGTTCCAGGAGATCCGCGAGAAGCGGGGGATGGCCTACTCCGTCTACAGCTTCCTCTCGCAGTACGCCGACAGCGGGCAGATCGGCATCTACGTGGGTACGCGCGAGGAGAACCTCTCGGAGGCGCTCGAGATCACCGTGGAGCAGATCGCCGACATCGCCGCCGGGAACCTCAAGCAGGGCGAGCTGACCCGCGCCCAGGAGAACCTGAAGGGGCGGCTGCTGCTCTCGATGGAGTCGACCTCGGCCCGGATGACGCGGCTCGGGAAGTCGCTCGTGACCGACTCGGAGATCCTGTCGCTCGACCGCCTGGTCGCCGAGATCGACAGCGTCGACGCCGAGGCCGTCTGCCGCGCTCGCGGCGGAGCTGCTCGCGCCCGAACGGCTGTCGGCGGCCGGGATCGGGCCGAGCGAGGAGCACTTCCAGGCCGCGCTCGAGCAGGCGACCCCGACGCTGGCGCGCGCTGCGTGAGAATCATCCTCAACGGCCACAAGCCGCCTTCTCCCGAGATGGGCAAGGTGGGAGGGGTGCTGGGGCCGGCGCTCGTCGAGGCGGGCCACGAGCTCGTCGCCACCGAGGCCGAGGCCGAGGCGATGGTCGACTTCACGACTCCCTCGGCCGTCGTGCCCAACATCCTGCGCGCGATCGAGGCCCGCCTCCCCTGCGTCGTCGGGACGAGCGGGTGGGACCCGGAGGAGGTCGAGGGGCGGGCGCAGGAGGCCGGGGTGCCGGTCTTCTACGCGCCCAACTTCGCCCTGGGCGCGGTGCTGATGATGCGCTACGCCCGCGAGGCGTCCCGCTACTTCCGCGCCGCGGAGATCATCGAGCTCCACCACGAGACGAAGCTCGACGCGCCGTCGGGGACCGCCCTCGCGACGGCGGCGACGATGGAGGGGCAGCCGCAGATCCACTCCGTCCGGCTGCCGGGACTCGTCGCACACCAGGAGGTGATCCTCGGCGGCCGCGGGGAGACGCTCACGATCCGCCACGACACGAGCTCGCGCGAGGCGTTCGTGCCGGGCGTCGAGCTCGCGCTCGAGAAGGTCCGGGGCCTCCCGCCGGGCGTCACCGTCGGGCTCGAAGCTCTGCTCTGAGCGACCTCGTCGAGGAGTGCGTCGAGGTCGCCGGGCTCGTGCTCGAGCTGCTGCGACCCCGCGCGCCCGAGGAGCTCCTCGACGAGGAGGCCTTCGCGAACGACGAGTTCCTGCCGTACTGGGCCGAGCTGTGGCCGTCTGCGCTCGCGCTCGCCGCCGTGCTCCCGGAGCGCCTCGACGGTCTTTGCGTGGTCGAGCTCGGCTGCGGGCTCGGGGTTCCCGCGCTGGTCGCCGCCACGCGCGGAGCCCGCGTGACCGCGCTCGACTGGGCCGCGGATGCGGTCGAGCTGCTGCACGCGAACGCGGAGCGGAACGGGATTCGCCTCGACGCGGTCCACGGCGACTGGCGCTCCTTCAGCGGCCGCTTCGACCTCGCCCTCGGCGCCGACCTCCTCTACGAGGAGCGGAACGCCGACGCCCTGCTCGAGGTGCTGCCGCCGCTCGCGCCCGAGATCCTGCTCGCCGAGCCCGGCCGCGCGCACGCTGCCGCCTTCTTCGCGCGGGCACGGGAGCGCTGGAGCGTCGAGGAGGTCGGAAACCGCGTTTACCGACTACGATGACCACGATGCTCGGGCGCCTGCTCACCGCGATTGCGACGCCGTTCGACGAGAGCGGCGCCGTCGACTACGACGCCTTCCAGGCGCTTGCCCGCCACCTGGTCGAGAACGGCTCCGACGGGCTGATCGTCGCCGGCACGACCGGCGAGAGCCCCACGCTCGACGACGGGGAGAAGCTCGGCCTGTTCCGCGCCGCGATCGAGGCGGTCGGAGACCGCGCGACCGTCGTCGCCAACACCGGCACGGCCTCGACAGCGCACTCGGTCGAGCTCACCGTGCAGGCCGACGAGCTCGACGTCGACGGCTTCCTCGCCGTCACGCCGTACTACAACAAGCCGCCGCAAGCGGGGATCGTCGAGCACTTCCGTGCGATCGCCGCCGTCACGGAGCGGCCGGTCGTCGTCTACAACATCCCGAGCCGTGTGGTCGTGAACATCGAGCCCGGCGACGATCTCCCGGCTCGCCGAGACCTCGAACATCACCGCGGTCAAGCAGGCGAACGACAACCTCGACGAGGCCCGGCACATCGTGGCCGAGGGCCTCGACCTGTACGCGGGCGACGACAACATCCTCTGCGACTTCCTCGAGCTGGGCGGGCTCGGCGGCATCTGCGTGCACACGCACGTCGTCGGGCCGCAGGTCGCGGAGCAGGTGCGCGCGGCTCACGACGGCGACCTCGACCGCGCCCGCGAGATCGACGTGGAGCTACGGCCCGCCTACGATCTCCTGAAGATCACGAGCAACCCGATCCCGATCAAAGCGGCGTTGAACCTGCTCGGCCACGAGGTCGGGGGGTACCGCCTGCCCCTGATCCCGCCCACCGACGAGGAGCTCTCGCGCGTGCGCGACTGCCTCGCGCGGCTCGGGCTGCTCGTTCCGGTCTAGCCCTCGAAGGAAGGCAGCCGCTCCGTGACACAGGCGCGGTGGGCGCTCCAGCTCTGCGTCCGCTCGTCCTCGCCCGCCTGCCAGCAGGCCGTCAGCAGAACTCGCTCCGCCCCGTCGTCTCCGAGCTCGAGGCCGCAGAAGCAGCAGACGGCTGCCTGCACCCCGGGCATGCCGAGCGTGCGCCCGTCCGGCAGGCGGACCTGCCACGTCTGTCCGGACGAGGACGTCTGGAGGCCGGGCCGGTCGCGCCGCTTCGCCATGACCGGGCTCAGCGTACTCCGAGGTTGACACGGGCGGGCCGCCGCTCCAACCTTGACGGAGCGCTGCCAACGCCGTCGCGGCCCAACGGCTGTAACCATGCCGTTTCCGGCGGCCGCGGCGCCCCGTATGCTTGAGGGACGTGAGCGACAGCGTGCTACGGGTGATACCGCTCGGGGGACTCGGGGAGGTCGGCAAGAACATGACCGTCTTCGAGCTCGGAGGGGAGACGCTCGTGATCGACGCGGGGCTGGCGTTTCCGCGCGACGAGCATCTCGGGGTCGACCTGATCCTCCCCGACTTCGGCTATCTGCAGGGCCGCGAGGTCCGCGCGGTCATCCTCACGCATGCTCACGAGGACCACGTCGGTGCACTGCCGTACCTGCTGCGCGAGATCCGCGTGCGCGAGGTGCTCGCGACGCGGCTGACGCTCGGCCTCGTGAAGTCGAAGCTCGACGAGCATGGCCTGCTCAACGCCTCCGAGCTGCGCGAGGTGGGCCCGGACTCGGGGACGATCGAGCTCGGACCCTTCCGGATGCGCATGGTCCGCATGTCGCACTCGGTGCCGGACGCGGTCGGGATCTACCTCGACACGCCGGCCGGGCGGATCTTCCACACGGGGGACTGGAAGCTGGATCACACCCCCGTCGACGGCCTACGCACGGACGTCGGTACGCTCGCGGAGCTCGGGAACCACGGCATCGACCTCCTGCTCGGCGACTCGACCAATGCCGAGCGGCCCGGGTTCACGCGCTCCGAGCGTGTCGTGGGGGAGGCGTTCAGGCAGATCATCCCCTCGAAGCAGGGGCGGGTCCTCATCTCGAGCTTCGCCTCGAACATCCACCGAATGCAGCAGGCGATCGACGTCGCGGCCGAGGTCGGGCGCTCGGTGGCGGTGGTCGGCCGCTCGATGCGGAAGAACCTCAACATCGCGCGGAACCTCGGCTACGTCGAGGCGCCCGACGACCTGCTCGTCCGGCCCGTCGACCTCGACGACCTCCCGCCCGAGCGCCAGCTGATCCTCTGCACCGGCTCACAGGGCGAGCCGCTCTCCGCGCTTACGCGGATCGCCTACAACGACCATCCGGCCGTCAAGGTGGACCGCGGCGACACCGTCATCATCTCGGCGCGCGCAGTGCCCGGGAACGAGCTGCGCGTGCACGACTCGATCAACCGGCTGACGCGCGCCGGCGCCGAGGTGCTGCACGAGGAGAACGCCGGCGTCCACGTGTCCGGCCACGCGCGCTCCGAGGAGCTGCGGACGCTGCTCGGCCTGCTGCGGCCGCGGGCGGTGATGCCGGTGCACGGCGAGTTCCGGATGCTGGCCGCCCATGCGCGGCTCGCGCAGGAGGCAGGCGTGCCGTCTTCGGCGATCGTGCTCGCCGACAACGGGGACGTGGTGGAGCTCTCGAGCGAGGGAGTCCACATCGTCGACCGTGTCGAGGCAGGGATGACGTTCGTGGACGGCCTGGGCGTGGGCGACCTATCGGACGTCGCCCTCCGCGACCGCCGGCACCTGTCAGAGGACGGCGTCCTGATCGTCGTCGCGACGCTCTCGAACGGCGTGGCGGCGGCGCCGGAGCTGATCTCGCGCGGCTTCGCGGAGTCGGACGAGCTCGTCTCGGAGCTCCGCGGCGAGGCGCGGGACATCCTGAGCGGGCTCCTGGCGGAGGACATCCGCGAGATCAAGCTGATCCAGGAGCACCTGCACGACGGGATCGGCCAGCTCGTCTACGACCGGACGCGCCGGCGGCCGATGATCCTCCCGGTCGTGGTCGAGACGTGAGCACGACCCCGGCGTGGGCAGACGCGATCGCGGCCTGCGGCGTGGGGATGCGCGCCGTGCGGCGGCTGGTGCCGCGGCTCGCGGCGTTGGAGACGGCGGCGCTCACGTTCTGCCGCCTGCTCGAGCGATGGGCGCGCGGCGATGCGGAGCCCTCGACGGCCGTGGCGCGCTCGGCGGCGCTGCAGGAGGCGGCGGAGGCGGTCGAGACGGCGCTCGACGACCTGGAGGGGCCGCTTGCCCGCCTGCTGCTCGAGCTCGAGCCGGATCACGCCGAGGGGCAGACGTGGTTCGGGGAGCCCGGAGCGGCCGAGCTCGTCGACTGGGCGCCCGTGCTCTCGCGGGCGGGCGTCGACGTCGACCCGAACCGGGTCACCGCCGCCTATCTCGACCTGGCGATCCTCATCCGCGCCCTCGAGGGCCTCGCCGCGTCGGTCGCCTACGGCGCGGCGCTCGACCACGGCTCGCTCTGGGCCGGGCTGTTCGACCTGCGCGAGAACCTGTTCGGGCGCGTGCACGACGACGTGCGGGCACTCGCCGCCTGACTCGGCTAGTCTCGCGCCCGCATGGCAGTCGATCTGACCGTCGTCGGCTCGATCAACCTCGACTTCGTGGTGCGGGTCGAGCATCTGCCCCGTCCGGGGGAGACCGTTCCCGCGCGCGCCTTCCGCCGCAACGCGGGTGGAAAGGGCGCAAACCAGGCCGTCGCCGCTGCGCGGATGGGCGCGAACGTGCGGATGATCGGCGCAGTCGGCAACGACCACTTCGCGGACGAGGCGACGGCCGGGCTCGTCGCCGCCGGCGTCGAGCTCGAGCTGGAGCGCCACGAGCAGACGGGGGTGGCACTGATCTACGTCGACCTGGCGGGCGAGAACGAGATCGCCGTCTTTCCGGGCGCGAATGCGGAGCTGACGCCCCGCGAGGTCGAAGGACCGGTGCTCTGCCAGCTCGAGCTCACCGACGAGGTGGTGCTGGCGGCCGCCCGCAAGGCGTCGTTCTTCGCGTTGAACGCGGCGCCGGCGCGGGAGATCGATCTCGAGCCCGACCTGCTCGTGGTCAACCGGCTCGAGCACGAGGTCGTGAAGCGGGGGAAGCTGGTCGCCGTGACCGACGGCGCGAACGGCGCCGTGCTGTTCGAGGACGGCAAGCAGGTCGCCGGCTCCGCGCCGCCGCAGATCGTCCCGGTCGACTCGACCGGCGCCGGCGATGCGTTCACGGCGTGGCTCACGGTCGGGCTGCTGGAGGGACAGTCGTACGAGGAGGCCCTTCACTGGGCGGTCGTCGCGGGGGCCTTCGCAGCGGCTACGCTCGGCGCCCAGCCCTCTCTTCCGGCCCGCGACGGGCTCGCCGCCTGGCTGAAGACCATCCACGGCTGACATGACTACTCCAATCGTCATCGACTGCGACCCCGGGCACGACGACGCCTTCGCGCTCATGCTCGCGGTCGCCTCGCCGGAGCTCGACCTGGTGGGCGTGACGACCGTGGCGGGGAACCAGACGCTCGAGAAGACCACCGCGAACGCGCTCCGGATCCTCGAGCTCTGCGGGCGGGGCGACGTGCCGGTGGCCGAGGGCGCGGCCGACCCGCTCGTCCGCGTACGCGACGTCGCTGCACACGTCCACGGCGAGACCGGGCTCGACGGGCCCGACCTGCCGCCGCCGGCCGGCGAGCCGGTGGCCGAGCACGCGGTCGACTTCCTGGCGCGGGTGATCCGGGAGCGGGAGGGGGCGCTTACCCTCGTGCCGACCGGGCCGCTCACGAACGTGGCGCTGCTCCTCGCGATGTGTCCGGACGCCCGGCCGGAGCGAATCGTGCTCATGGGCGGCTCGATCGGCGAGGGGAACCGCACCCCGGCGGCCGAGTTCAACATCTGGGCCGACCCGGAGGCGGCGCGCCGCGTCTTCGAGAGCGGGATCGAGACGACGATGATCGGGCTCGACGTGACCCACCAGGCGCTCGTCACCGACGCGGACGCCGACGAGCTCCGCGGCGCGGGGCGAGTGGGGACGGCCGCGGCCGAGCTGCTCGACTTCTACCGCCGCTGGCACCGCGCCTCCTATCCGGATCTCGACGGATCGCCGCTCCACGACCCCGTCGCGGTCGCGCACGTGATCGACCCGACGCTCGTCGAGACGAAGCCGGCCCACATCGAGGTCGACTGCGGCTGGGAGCAGGGGAGAGGGCGCACGAACGTCGACTGGCGCGGGAACCGCCCGAACGGCAAGCCGCCGAACGCCATCGCGGGCCTCGGCATCGACAACCCGCGCTTCGTCGAGCTGATCAAGACACGCATCTCGTCTCTCGGCTGAGCAGGAAGGGCGCGACCGGCCGCGAAGAGGACGGCGGGATGGCGCAAGCACGCGCACGCCGCAGCACGCGCACGGCCCGGCCGCGGCCGAAGACGCCGTCGCGCGTGAAGAAGCGCCGCGCGAAGCGACCGCGTAGCGCGCACCACGACGCCGAGCTGATCGGGCTGGGCTTCGTCGCCGTCGGGGTCTTCTTCGCGACCGTGCTCTGGTTCGGGCTCAGCGGCGGTCCGGTGCCGGACGCGGCGGCTTCCGCGAGCGGCTGGGCCGCGTACTTGCTGCCGGCGGTACTCGTGCCCGTCGGCCTGCTGATGGTGACGCGGAGCTCGCTTGTCGCCGTCGGGCCGTTCAAGCTCGGCCTGGGGCTGACCATCGCCGGCTTCCTGATCGCGCTCGGAAGCGCCCACGGCGGCTGGGCCGGACGGCACCTCGAGAGCGTCCTGGCGCCAGGGATCGGCGTCACCGGCTCGACGATCCTCGGCGTGATGCTCGCCCTGGTCGGCGTGCTCTTCCTGACCGGCGCGTCTCTGGGGGCGCTCCTGCGCCGCTCCGGGCACGCGGTCCACCAGGCTTCGAAGAGCGTCCGCCGGCGGGAGCCCCGCACGGCCAAGCCAAAGCCGGCGGCGACGCCCGAGCCCGACTCGAGCTCCTTCCACCCGCTCCCGAAGAATGAAGCACCGATCGACGCGGTACACGACTACCCCGACCTCGTCTCGACCTCGTCGGCCACGGCGCCGATTCCGCTCCCGCTGCCCGTCCTCGCCCAGCCGGCCGAGGAGGCCACGGAGGACACGCAGGGCTCGCTCTTCCACGTCGGGGAGGAAGCCGGCCCGAAGCCCGAGTACCGGCTCCCCGACCGGGCGCTCCTGCACCGCTCGCCTCCGGGCGCCGGCCCCGGCGCCGACGCAAACGCGCGCGTGGGCGAGGCACTGCTCGTCTGCCTCGCCAACTTCGGCGTCGAGGCGAGCATCGTCGGCACGATCACCGGCCCGCGCGTCACCCGCTACGAGATCCAGCTCGCCCCCGGCATCAAGGTGGGGAAGGTCGCCCAGCTCCGCGACGACCTCTGCTATGCGCTCGCGACGACCGAGATCAGGATCCTGGCGCCGATCCCGGGCAAGCAGGCGGTCGGCGTCGAGGTCCCGAACCTCTCCCCGAACCTCGTCACGCTCGGCGACATCTTCGGCGACATCCCTGCGCAGGCGAGCCCGCTCGCCGTCTGGGTCGGCAAGGGAATCGACGGCGTGCCGGTCTACTGCGACCTCGCCCGCATGCCGCACCTGCTGATCGCCGGCACCACAGGCTCGGGCAAGTCGGGCTGCATCAACACGATCCTCACCTCGATCCTGCTCCGTTCGAGCCCGGACCAGGTGCGGATGATCCTGATCGACCCCAAGCGGATCGAGCTCAACCACTACGAGTCGATCCCGCACCTGCTCACGCCGGTGGTCTCCAGCCCGAAGGAGGCGAGCGCGGTCCTCCTCAACGTCGTCACGGAGATGGAGCGCCGCTACGAGCGCCTGGCGCAGGTGCGCGCCCGGGCGCTACCCGAGGCCAACCGCGCCTTCCGCAAGCGCGGCGAGCCGGAGCTCCCGTACCTGCTCGTCGTAATCGACGAGCTCGCCGACCTGATGATGGTCAGCCCCCAGGACGTGGAGGACGCGATCATCCGCCTCGCCCAGAAGTCGCGGGCCGTCGGCATCCATCTCGTGCTCGCTACCCAGCGGCCGTCGGTGGACGTGATCACCGGCATGATCAAGGCGAACGTCCCCTCGCGGATCGCCTTCGCGGTCTCGTCGCAGACCGACTCGCGCGTGATCCTCGACTCCAACGGCGCCGAGAGCCTGCTCGGCTCCGGCGACATGCTCTACAAGCCACTCGGAACGTCGCGCCTCCAACGCGTCCAGGGCGCCTTCGTGACCGAGGACGAGATCGCCCTGATCGTCGAGCAGACCCGCGTCCAGCGCGAGCAGGAGGTCGACGAGGCCTTTCTGCAGGCGCCGCAGGTCTTCGCCGACGACGGCGAGGCCGACGACGGCGAGTTCGACCCGGACGAGGACCCGCTGCTCGACCGCGCGATCGAGGTCGTCGTGGCCGCCCAGACCGCCTCGGTCTCGCTCCTGCAGCGCCGCCTCAGGGTCGGCTACACGCGCGCCGGGCGCCTGATCGACATGCTGGAGCGGCGCGGGATCATCTCACCGTACGAGGGCTCGAAGCCGAGAACGGTGCTGATCGCCGCGGCCGATATGGAACGCTCCGTTTAGCGTTCGACCAACAAGAACCGTAGAGTCCGCGTCCTAGTTCACAGGTAACCACCCCAAGGAGGGAAGTGTGAGTAGGACGCGCACCATGGCCATCGCGGGCGGCATCGTCGCCCTCGCGGCGCTCGTGGTCGTCTCCGTCGGCGTCGCGAAGACGACGAAGCATTCCGCCGCTTTCACGGCATGCCTCGTCACCGACATCGGCGGGCTGAACGACCGCGGGTTCAACCATCTCGCCTACGTCGGGCTCCAGCGTGCGAAGACGAAGCTCGGGGTGACGACCGCCGTGCTCCAGTCCAAAAGCGGGAACGACTACATCCCGAACTTCCAGACGTGCGTCGAGAAGTACAAGGCGAACCTGGTGATCGGGGTCGGCTTCCTGATGGAGCAGGCGATCCAGACCATGGCGAAGAAGTACCCCGACACGAAGTGGGCGGGTGTCGACATGAACGCGCCCGGCGACTTCAAGGGCGGCATCACCAAGAACTTCGAGGGCCTGATCTTCGCCGAGAACGAGGTCGGCTACGAGGTCGGTTACATGGCCGCGCTGATGGCGAAGAACGACGGCAAGACCACCGTCAGCTCCGTCGGCGGCATCCCCGTCCCGGCCGTCGTCCGCTACATCGCCGGCTTCCAGGCAGGCGCGAAGGCGGCCGTCCCGAGCATCCAGACGATCAACGGGTACTCGCAGGACTTCGTCGCTCAGGACAAGTGCAAGAACATCGCCCTCGACCAGATCTCCAAGGGCTCTGACGTCGTGTTCCAGGTCGCCGGCGGCTGCGGCCTCGGCGCGCTCGACGCGGCCAAGGAGAAGGGCGTGTGGGGCATCGGCGTCGACGCCGACCAGGCCTACGTGAACAACCGCGTGCTCACGAGCGCGCAGAAGAAGGTCGACGTCGCCGTCTACACGGCGATCTCCGGCGTGAAGAACGGCGGCAAGTTCGCCGGCGGCACGAACCTGCTCTTCAACGCGGCCAACGGCGGCGTGGGCCTCGGCACGATCAACAAGGGCGTGCCGGCGGGGATCAAGGCGCAGGCGCTGGCGACCGCGAAGAAGGTCGCAGCGGGCAGCGTCAAGCCGCCCACGAAGTGCTCGCCGAACCCGAACTGCTAGGCGGATGATCCGCGGGGGCGGGCCATGCGCCCGCCCCCGCTCCTTCTGCCGCCGTTCGGTGCCCGGCATAGAATCGGCGCGATGGAAGAGGCCCCCGTCCTCGAGCTTCGCGGGATCACGAAGCGCTTTCCGGGGGTCGTCGCGAACGACCACATCGACCTCGACCTGCGGCGGGGCGAGGTGCACGCGCTGCTCGGCGAGAACGGCGCCGGCAAGTCGACGCTGATGAACGTCCTCTACGGGCTCTACAGGCCCGACGAGGGCGAGATCCTCATGAACGGCGAGCCCGTCGTCCTCAAGTCGCCAAAGGACGCGATCGACCGCCGGATCGGGATGGTGCACCAGCACTTCATGCTCATCCCGGTCATGACCGTCGCGGAGAACATCGTGCTCGCGAACGAGCCGACACACGCCGGAATCATGCTCGACTACCGCGCCGCGAACGAGCGCGTCCGCGAGCTCGCCGCGCAGTTCAAGTTCGAGGTCGACCCCGACGCGCTGATCGCCGACATCACGGTCGGCCAGCAGCAGCGGGTGGAGATCCTGAAGGCGCTCTACCGCAAGGCGGACGTCCTGATCCTCGACGAGCCGACCGCCGTCCTCACGCCGCAGGAGGCGCTCGAGCTGTTCGAGATCCTCCGCAACCTCAAGGCCGGCGGGATGTCGATCATCTTCATCACGCACAAGCTGAACGAGGTGCTCGAGATCGCCGACCGGATCAGCGTCCTCCGCCGCGGCAAGAAGATCGACACCATCCCGCGCGAGGGCGCGACCGAGGCCAGCCTGGCGCAGCTGATGGTCGGGCGCGAGGTCGTGTTCCGGGTCGAGAAGAGCCCGCCCAACCCGGGCCCGGCGCTCCTCGAGGTCCGCGACCTGCACGTGATCGACGACCGCGAGATCGAGAAGGTACGCGGCGTCACGTTCGAGGTGAGGGCGGGGGAGATCGTGGGCATCGCGGGCGTCGACAACAACGGCCAGACCGAGCTCATCGACGCCCTCACCGGGCTCCGCCACCAGGCGGCCGGCACGATCACGGTCGGCGGCAAGGACTACGTGCGGGCGACGCCGCGCACGATGACCGACGAGGCCGGGATCGGGCACATCCCGGAGGACCGGCATGCGCGGGGGCTCGTCCTCGACTTCAGCCTTGCCGAGAACCTCGCCCTCCACGACTACCGCCACGAGCCCGACTCGCGCCTCGGCTGGCTCTTTCCGCGCCGGCTGCTGACCCGCGCAGCCCGCCTGCTGCCGGAGTTCGACGTGCGCGGCGGCGGCCCCTCGACGCCGGCGGCCGCCCTCTCGGGCGGCAACCAGCAGAAGGTCGTGCTCGCGCGGGAGATCGACCGCGACCCGCGCGTGCTGATCGCCGCCCAGCCGACGCGCGGCCTCGACGTCGGCGCGATCGAGTTCGTCCACCGGCGGCTGATCGCCGAGCGCGACGAGGGGCGCGGCGTGCTGCTGGTCTCGCTGGAGCTCGAGGAGATCTTCTCGCTCTCCGACCGGATCCTCGTCATGTTCGAGGGCCAGATCGTCGGCGAGTACCCGCCGGACGTCTCCGAGAACACGCTCGGCCTCGCAATGACCGGCGTCGCGCCCGAGGTGGCGGCTGCATGACCGAAGCCGCTGTACCGCCAACCCAGGGGGGCCCGCCGCCGGTCGCGCCGCTCGCGACGGAGCCGAAGAAGCGGTTCAACGGCGCAGGGCCTGATCGTCTCGCTGATCACGACCGCGATCGCGTTCCTCGTCGGCGGCCTCGTCGTCCTCGCGACCGGCAACGACCCGATCGGGACCTACCGCGCGATCTTCAACGGCACCGGGCTCACCTGGCTCATCCCCGGCTACGGGGACCGGGCGAACGAGGCCTCGAACCTCCAGCAGACGCTGCTCGTGACGACCCCGCTGATCCTCTGCGGCCTCGCGGTCGCGTTCGCGTTCCGCTGCGGGATGTTCAACATCGGCGGCCAGGGCCAGTACTTCGTCGGCTCCTACGCGGCCGTGATCATCGGCTCGACGTGGAGCAGCATCCCGGGCGCGCTGCACATCTTCCTCTGCGTCGTCGCCGCGATCGCCGCCGGCGCGGTCTGGGGCGGGATCGCCGGCTTCCTGAAAGCGACGACCGGGCGCCCACGAGGTGATCTCGACGATCATGCTCAACTGGATCGCCATCTGGACCGGCACGTACTTCTTCGGCCTCCAGGGGCCGTTCGTCAGCTCCGGCGGCTTCAACCCGATCTCGAACGACATCTTCGACAACGTCCACCTGCCGGTCTTCTGGGGCGACCCGGTGCTGCAGGGGCTCCACATCGGCTTCTTCATCGCCGTCGGCGCGCTGTTCGTCTTCTGGGCGCTCCTGAACCGCACCACGCTCGGGTTCGAGGTGCGCGCGGTCGGCTACAACCCCGAGGCGGCGCGCTACGGCGGGATCAACGTCAAGCGCAACTACTTCCTCGCGCTCGCGATCTCGGGCGCGTTCGCGGGGCTCGCCGGCGCGATGGACGTCCTCGGCTGGCAGTTCCACATCGCCACCTCCGACATCCTCGTCTCGAACGTCGGCTTCCTCGGGATCGCGGTCGCCCTGCTCGGCCGGAACAGCCCGGTCGGCGTCTTCTTCGCCGCGCTGCTCTTCGGGGCCCTGACGGTCGGCACGTCGAGCCGCCAGCTCGATCCGAGCGTCTTCGACCCGCAGCTCGCCGGCAACCTGACGCTGATCATCCAGGGCCTCGTCGTGCTCTTCGTCGGCGCCGACCTGCTCGTGATGTCGGTCTACCGCCGGGCCAGGGCGCATCAGGTGACCGCCGCACCGATCAGCCCGTCGCGCGTCGAGCGCGTCAGCGAGATCCTCGCCGCCCGCAACATCGCGATCGTCGGGATCATCCTCGGGCTTCTCGGCGCGTTCTTCACGCTGCCGCCTCTGCTGACCCGCTCGGCGACTGTGCCGCTCCTGCTCGGGATCCTCGCGGTCGCGTGCGGCATCTGGGCGGTCTCGCGCGACGTGAACCGCCCGGGCTGGGGCGCGATCGCCGCCGGCATCTTCGGGATCACGCTCGGGCTGCTCGACCTGCAGTCGAGCACGACGCACCTGAAGGACGTGTTCACGTGGGGCACGCTGCTCGCGGCAACCCTCCGCTACGCGACGCCGCTCACCTTCGGCGCGCTCGGCGGGATGGTCTCCGAGCGGAGCGGCGTCGTGAACATCGCGCTCGAGGGGATGATGCTGATGGGCTGCTTCTTCGGCATCTGGGGCTCGGTCACCACCGGCTCCTGGGTGCTCGGGCTCCTGATCGCGATGGGCGTCGGCGGCCTCACCGCCTTCATCTACGGCATCTTCGCGATCCACCTGCGAGCCGACCAGATCGTCGGCGGGACGGCCGTGAACTTCCTCGCCGTCGGCATCACGGGCTACCTCTTCATCGCGATCTACGGCCGAACGGCACGCCCGACCTCTCGAGTGCCGAGTCGATTCCCGACGTCCACCTGAGCTTCCTCGGCAACGGCTTCTTCGGCGAGGTCTTCGGCCAGCTCAACCTGATGATCTGGCTGGTGATCGTGCTGATGGTCTTCCTCTACTACTTCGTGTTCCGGACGTCGCTCGGGCTGCGCCTGCGCTCGGTCGGCGAGCACCCGCGCGCGGCCGACACGGTGGGGATCGACGTCTACAGGACGCGCTACCTGGCGGTGACGGCGTCCGGTGTGCTCGCTGCAATGGGAGGTGCCTACCTCTCCATCGGCTTCGTGCACTCCTTCAACGAGAACATGACGGAGGGCCGCGGGTTCATCGCGCTCGCGGCGCTCATCTTCGGCAAGTGGAAGCCGTTCGGCGCCTTCGGGGCCGCGTGCCTGTTCGGCTTCTCGACCGCGCTCGCCACCGCGATCCCGTCCGCCTACGTGGACTCGACGTCCGGGCTCCTTCGCTCCGGCGCCCTCTTCCAGACCCTGCCGTACATCCTCACGCTCGTCGCCGTCGCCGGCGTGATCGGGCGGTCGGTCGCTCCGGCAGCCGACGGGCGCCCATATGTCAAGCAGTAGGGCGTTGCGGTTCGTCGCCATTCTGTTCGGAGCGGTCGCGCTCCTCGCCGTACCCGCCGCCGTGGCGGCGTCGATCTTCGTCCAGAACCTCAACGTCCTGCCGGCCCTCGTCGTCGCGGTGCCGGTCGCGTTCCTCTGCGGCCTGATCGGGATCTCGGCGGCGCGCAGGGCCCGCTTCAAGGTCGACCGCAGCGTCTACCGCGTCGGCGAGGGCACCGTCCGCTTCGCGCGCGTCCTCGTGTGGGGCGGGCTCTACGTCTCGCTCGTGAGCGCACTCGCGCTCGGCTTCTACGGCCTGCTCCGCGCGGCGTCGTAGGCGCTCCGACGGCGCTGTGCGATCATTGCGCCGTGTTCGAGATCGGGAACAGCCTGCGCGAGGCGCGGGCGCGCCGGCAGGTCGACTTCAACGAGGCCGAGCTGGCGACCAAGATCCGTGTCAAGTACCTGCGCGCGCTCGAGGACGAGCGGTTCGACGAGCTCCCGTCGCCGACGTACGTCAAGGGCTTCCTGCGCACCTATGCGGAGTACCTCGGCCTCGACGGACAGCTGTACGTCGACGAGTTCAACTCGCGCTTCGTCGCCGGGGTCGACCATCACGATGCGGGCCCGCGCCGCTCCTCGGTGCGGCCGGAACGGCGAACCCGCCGGCTGGAGGCGGGGATCGTGCTGCTCGTCGTCGCCGTCGTGGCGCTCGTGACGCTCGTCGTCGCGGCGGCCTGGCAGTCGTCCGGCGACTCCAAGACGCCGCCGCCGGCGGCGCCGAGGCACGTGACGCGCAGGCACACGCCGCCGCGTGTGGTGCCGTTCCTGCAGATCCAGGCGGTGCAGGGACCGTCCTACGTCGCCGTCCACCGCGAGAGCGCCACCGGCAAGCTCCTCTTCCAGGGGACGATCGAGCGCGGGCGCACGGAGCCGTTCAAAGGCAAGTACTTCTGGGTCAGCGTCAGCTCGCCCGAGAACCTCCGCATCGTCGTGCACGGCAGGCGGGTCCCGCTCACCGGCGGCAAGCCGGTCACGCTCACGGTGACGCCGAGCGGGGTGCAGACCGGCTGAGCAATCTCGCGGCGTCGATCGTCGTCACGGGCTCGGAGCTCGTCCGCGGCGACCGCAACGATCTCAACGGCCCGTTTCTGGCGCGGTCCCTGCTCGAGCTGGGCGTCGAGCCTGCCGAGGTGCGGATCGTGGGCGACAAGCCGGCCGAGCTCGAGACGGCGCTCCGCGAGGGGCTGCGCCGTGACCTGCTCGTCGTCTCCGGCGGGCTGGGGCCGACGCACGACGACCGCACGGTCGAGCTGCTGGCGCGCGCGGCCGAGCGGCCACTTCGGGTCGACGAGGAGATCGAGGCGCGGATCGAGGCGCGCTCGCGCTCGATCGCCGAGCGCCTGAAGCGGCCCTACGCCGACTTCGTTCCCGGCGTGCGCAAGCAGGCCACCGTCCCGGAGGGCGCCGTGATCGCCGGGCTCGCCGGCACCGCGCCGGCGCTCGTGCTGGAGCTCGAAGGCGGACGCGTCGCGGTGACGCTCCCGGGGCCGCCGCGTGAGCTGCAGCCGCTCTGGGCAGAGGCGCTCGAGACCGAGCCCCTGCGACGGTTGCTCACTCGCGCGCAGCCGCCCGGGCGCCGCGTGCTCCGCTTCTACGGCGTCTCGGAATCGGCCCTGGCGCAGGCACTCGAGGCGGCCGGCGGCGACGGCGACGGCGTCGAGATGACGATCTGCGCGCGCGAGACGGAGATGCACGTCGACCTCTTCGTCACGCCCGGTGCTGAGGCGCGCGCCGACGAGCTCGAGACGGCGTTTCTGGCGCCGCTCGGGCAGTACCTCTTCTCGCGCACCGAGGAGTCGATCGAGGCGCTGATCCTCGACCGCTGCCGCGAGCAGGGCCTGACGCTCGCGACCGCCGAGTCGTGCACCGGCGGGCTCGTCGCGGGGCGGCTGACGTCGGTCCCGGGCTCGAGCGACGTCTTCGTAGGCGGGATCGTGGCGTACGCCGACGGGGTCAAGGAGGCCGAGCTGGGCGTACCGGAGCAGATCCTCGCGGCGCACGGCGCGGTCTCGCGCGAGACGGCCCTGGCGATGGCGCGGGGGGCGCGGGCACGTCTCGGGGTGGACGTGGCGGTGTCGGTGACCGGGATCGCGGGGCCCGGGGGCGGAACAGAGGAGAAGCCGGTCGGGCTGGTGTACCTCTGCGCGTCGGGGCCCGGCGGGGAGCGGGAGCGCGACTTCGTGCTGCCCGGCGACCGCGAGTCGATCCGCCTGCGGGCCACCGTCGGTGCGCTGCACCTCGTCCATTCGTACCTGGTGCACGCACTTGTCACAAAGACGTGAAAGACACGTCACGCCTTCGGAGCTAGGGTGGACGGAAGTGATCGCCTCCGCCTCTTCTGTGGGCTCTCGCTGCCCGATGACGTCGTCGACCGCCTCGTCCCGTGGCAGCTGCGCGAGCTCCGGACGGGCAGAATCGTCCCGCCCGAGAACCTGCACATCACGCTGGCGTTCCTCGGCTCGCAGGCGGCCGGGGATCTGGAGGCGATCGCAACGGCGCTCCGGGAGTCGTCCGCCGGTTCCGCGGAACCGCCTCACCTGCACCTCCGCGACTACCGGGAGACGCGGAGCGTGGGGATGCTCACCTTCGACGACGAGGGCGGCCGCGCGACGGCCTTCGCCGGGCGGCTCCACGGCGCCCTCGAGGAGCTCGGGCTCTACCGCCGCGAGGACCGGCCCTGGCTCGCGCACCTCACCGTGCTCCGCTTCCGGGAGCGGCCAGAGCTCCAGCCGCCGCTGCCCGAGCTCGGCACGGTCGTTCCGTCCGATGCCGCTGTTTTCATTTCCCGGCTGCGCCCGTCGGGCGCAGTCTACGAGGCTGTCGAAGTCGTGCCGCTCGGGCACTGACTAGGAGGTGGATGGGTTGGATCGCGAGCAAGCACTGGAAACCGCCCTCGGGCAGATCGAGCGCAACTTCGGCAAGGGCGCCGTGATGAAGATGAGCGACCAGGCGCAGGTCTCGGTCGGCGCGATCTCGACCGGCTCGCTCGCCCTCGACCTCGCCCTCGGCATCGGCGGGCTGCCGCGCGGCCGCGTGGTCGAGATCTTCGGCCCCGAGTCCTCGGGCAAGACGACCCTCGTCTACCACGTGATCGCCGAGGCGCAGCGGCTCGGCGGCATCTGCGCCTTCATCGACGCCGAGCACGCGATGGACCCGACCTACGCCAAGCGGATCGGCGTCAACATCGACGAGCTGCTCGTCTCGCAGCCCGACACCGGCGAGCAGGCGCTCGAGATCACCGAGCTCCTCGTGCGGTCGGGAGCGCTCTCGGTGGTCGCGATCGACTCCGTCGCGGCGCTGACGCCGAAGGCCGAGATCGAGGGCGAGATGGGCGACTCCCACGTCGGCCTTCAGGCGCGCCTGATGTCGCAGGCCCTCCGGAAGCTCACCGGCACGCTCAACCGCACCGAGACGATCTGCATCTTCACCAACCAGCTGCGGGAGAAGATCGGCGTCATGTTCGGCAACCCGGAGACGACTCCGGGCGGCCGGGCGCTCAAGTTCTACGCGTCGGTGCGCCTCGACATCCGGCGGATCGAGACGCTCAAGGACGGCGTCGAGGCGGTCGGCAACCGCGTGCGGGTGAAGGTCGCGAAGAACAAGGTCGCGCCGCCGTTCAAGCAGGCCGAGTTCGACGTCATCTACGGCGAGGGCATCCCCTGGGAGGGGACGGTGCTCGACGCCGGGATCGAGCGGAAGATCGTCCAGAAGTCGGGCTCGTACTTCAGCTTCGGCGACGAGCGGCTTGGCCAGGGCCGGCAGAACGCAACCGCGTTCCTGAAGGAGCACCCCGACGTCGTGCAGGGGATCCTGCAGGCGATCCAGGCGCAGATCCCGGAAGGGCAGGTGGTCTCGGCGCGGCTCTCGGCACAGCCCGAGAGCACCGAGGCGGCTCCGGTCGAGGGGCTTGAGGCAGGCGCCGCCGAGCTCGACCCGGACTCGATCACCCAGGCGAACGGCGCGACCGCGGCCGCCTAGAGCATGCCCACGGTGACGGCGCTGCACCCCGAGCGCCGCGACCGCGTCCGCGTCGACCTCGACGGAGCGCCCTGGCGCACACTTCCTGCTGCCGCGGTGGTGGCGGCCGGCCTCGGAGTGGGGGCGGTCCTCGACCGGCAGCGCGCCCGTGAGCTGCGCCGCGCGCTCCGGCGCACCGAGGCACTCGACGCGGCCGGACGGGCGCTGGCGCGCCGCGACCGCTCGCCGGCCGGCCTCGAGGCGGTGCTCGAGCGGCGCGGGGTCGCGGCAGGCGAGCGGCAGGCGGCGGTCGAGACCCTCGAGCGGCTCGGCTACGTCGACGAACGCCGCTTCGCCGAGAGCCGTGCGGCGGCGCTCGCGGGCCGGGGCTACGGCGACGAGGCGATCCGCTTCGATCTCGAGCGCGAGGGCGTGGGAGCGGGGGCCGCCTCGGAAGCGCTCGCGACGCTCGAGCCCGAGCATGAGCGGGCGGTTGCGCTGGTCGCGGGCGGCAAGGACGACGCGAAGACCGCGCGGCGGCTGCTCGCCCGCGGCTTCTCGCCCGAGACGGTCGAGGCGGCGCTGGGCGCCCGCCGGGACTGAACGGAGGAGGTAGATTTGCCCGCGGATGACCGCGGAGCGCACCGGGCTCACGCACGGCGAGGTCTGCTACCTGCAGATCCCGGCGCGCGACATCGACGCTTCTGCCGCCTTCTACGAGCAGGTCTTCGGCTGGCGAGTCGAACAGGGCCACGCGAGCTTCGAGGCGCCCGGGATCATCGGCCAGTGGGTCGAGGACCGGCCCGCGACCGGCGACTCGGGGATCCTCGCCTGGATCGCGGCCGACGACATCCACGAGGCCCTTGACCGCGTCACCGCCGCCGGTGGGCAGGCACTGGAGGAGCCGTACCAGGACGGCCCGAACCGCCTGCTCGCGGCGGCCCGCGACCCTGCCGGCAACACGATCGGCATCGTCGAGCACCACCACGTCGCAGAGTGATCACCCCGGAACGGGCGAGCGCGATCGCCCATGGCGACATGCCGTTCCACAACCCCGTTGCCGAGCCGGCGATCGAGGCGCTCCTCGACCTGGTGGCGCTCGCCACGGGCGACCGGGTGCTCGACGTCGGCTGCGGGCGCGGCGAGCTGCTGATCCGGATCGCGGAGCGCACCGGCGCCGGCGGCCTCGGCGTCGACGCGAGCGAGGCGCAGATCGACGTCGCCCGCGCGCAGGCGGCGGCGCGGGCGCCGGGCGAGCACCTCGCGTTCGAGGCTCGCGACGCGGCGACGATGGTGGCGCCTGCCGAGACCTTCGCCGCGGCCGCGTGCGTCGGCTCGAGCCACGCGCTCGGCGGCCTCGAGCCCGCGCTCGCCCGTCTGCGGGATCTCGTCCGCCCGGGCGGCTACCTGGTGCTCGGCGAGGGCTACTGGCAGCTCGAACCTGGAAGCGAGCTGCTCGAGTTGCTCGGCGCCGCGCGCGACGAGCTCACGACGCTCCCCGAGCTCCTCGAAGCCGGCGCCGGCCACGGCCTCGAGCTCGTCTACGCCGCAACCGCGAGCGACGAGGATTGGCGCCGCTACGAGTGGGCCTACGTCTTCAACCTCGACCGCTACATCCGCGACCACCCCGGCGAGGAGGGCCTCGACGAGCTCGTCCAGCGGCTCGACCGCATCCGCCGCCGCCGGCTCCTCGCAGCCCGCGACGGCGAGGCGCTCGGCTTCGCGCTCGTCGCCTGGCGTAAGCCCTAACGCAGGTGCTTGTAGAAGACCGTGGTCGGCGCGAGCAGGCCGTCCGGCATCCCCGCATAGTCGGGGATCTCACCGGCCTCCGCGTACCCGAGCCCGCGGTAGAGCGGGTCGGCCTCGCTCGCGGTGATCGTGTCGAGCACGAGCAGCGTCCGGCCCTGCTCGAGCGCGACAGCCTCGATCGCGTCCATGAGACGGGTCCCGAGCCCCTGCCGTCGCGCGGAGGTGTGCACGATCAGCTTCTGCACGTCCGCCCGGTGGGACCCGTTCGGCCAGGGCACGAGACCGAGCTGCACCATCCCGACGACCCCGTTCCCGCTGCGCGCCAGCACGACGATGCGCTCGCCGCGCTCGACGTCCGCGATCACGTGGCCGACGTAGTCGTCGAGCACCGCGTCGGCGAGCGGGAGCACGAAGCCGATCGACGCGCCTGCCTCGACGGCATCCCGGATCAGTCCACAGAGCTCGGCGCGGGCGTTCTGCAGCTCAGCGGCGGCCGCCTGGTCCACGACCGCCTCCATCAGGCGTCGGCGATCTCGCGGCCGACGGTGAGCGTGTCGCGCAGCTCGGGGTCAAGACCTCGCAGCACCGAGTCGGGCTGCACGCCGCACGCGTCGAGGGTTTTGCTGAAGAAGCAGCGCATCGCCGCCGCCAGGATCACCTCGAAGATCTCGCCGTCGCTCAGACCGGCATCGCGCAGGCGATCGATGTCGGCCTGCGTCACCGTCGAGGCATCCTGAGCGACCTTCCGCGCCAGCTCCACGACGGCGACCTCCTCGTCGTCGAGCTTCGTCTCGGCGGTGCCGTCGACGAGCGCGCACACGGCGTCTGCGTCGACGAACTGGTCGGCCAGGATCTTTCCGTGCACGAGGCAGCAGTAGCTCGAGTGGATCTCCGCCGCGGCCGCAACCGTCGCCAGCTCGTACCGGCGCTTGTCCATCGGTCCGGCGATCGCGCCGCGCAGCTGCACCCAGGCGTCGTACACGTCGGGCCGCGAAGCGAACGCCCGCACGTGGTTCTGGACGAACCCCGTCGCCGCGCGGTCGGTCTCCAGGATCTCGCGCGCCCGCCCGGTCGCCTCCTCATCCGTCACCTGCTCGATGAACGCCATCTGCTCCTCCTCTCGTGAACGGATGAAGTGTTGCGGGTGCGGTCGCCAGCAGCCAGGCCACGAAGACGGCGAAGAGCGCGAACTGGGCGATCACCGCCACCGTGAGCGAGAGTGCGTCCGGCCCAACCGAGGTGACGCGCGTCCACCAGTCGAGAAGGGGCCGCAGCACCGGCATGCGCGTCCACTCGTCGAGCCACAGCGTCGCGAGCAGCGCCGACACCGTGACCAGCGCCGCCGGTTGCCGTGCGCGCGTCCAGCGCACGATCTGCGGCACGGTCAGCAGCAGGAAGACCAGCCGGTAGTCGTGGCTGAGGAAGACCGCGTACGACCCGACGTAGACGCAGGCGCCGGCCCAGAAGAGATCGAGATCGCGCTCCTCACCGGGATCCAGAGACGCCCGCCGGACGCGCAGCCGGAGCCGCCGGCTCAGCAGCCAGCCCAGCCCGATCCCGACGAGGGCCAGCAGGACGTCCCAGGCGCGGTAGGAGCCGAAGTGATGAACGACCCGGATCGCCAGCGCGCTGAACCACTCCGACGCACGCCGCACCCCGTAGGTGAGCACATTGCTCTGCGGGATCGACGAGAGCATCTCGTGGATGTAGTGGTACGTCGCCAGGACGTACACGAGCGAGCACGCAGCGACCACCGCGAGCACGGTCAGGCTCGCGCGCGTGGCGCGCCGCACGAGGTACCCCGCGGCGAAGGCCGGGTAGAGCTTGAGCACCGTCACGGACAGGAGCAGCGCCCCCGTGAGGATCTGGCCGGCCCGCGTCCGCGTCGTGAGCAGCACGGCCGTAAGGACGAGCGGGAAGATCACGATGTCGGGGTTGCCGCGCTCGACGCCGAGCATCACGGCCGGAGAGCACAGTGCCGCCGCATAGGCGAGGCCCGTCCAGGCGCTCGCGCCCGCCGGCACGACGAAGATCGCGCAAACGAGGAAAACGACAGCGATCCCGACCCCGAGCGCGACGGCGCCGCCCTGGCCGAGCCCGAGGAACGACGGCACGAGCCAGATCTTCGGGAAGTCGGCCGGCCGGTGATACGGGTCGCACGGGTTCACCGGCAGCACGGGGATGTGGCGCCGCGCGCACTGCCACGCCGCGATCACGTTCCGGAGGTCGAGGAACTTCACCGACGCCGCCGGCACGCCGAGCCGGCCCCAGCGGTCATGGCCGCCGAGGGCCGCGAGCGCGCCGAAGTAGAGCACGAGCGCCGCGACCACCACGAGCCGGGCCCGCTGCCGCACGAACGAGGGCTGAAGTCGCGAGAGGCCGCCCTCGGCGACGTGACGTCGGCTGCCACCGCGACCGCATTATGACCGCGGGCCTCCCGGGCGCCGACTTGACGCCGCCCGAGACTTCGAGCAGCTCGAAGCCGACCTCGGGTCGATCGACAAGGAGGCCGGGGACATGATGGTCAAGGCGGGCGGCGGCGAGGAGGCCCGGGACTACTGACCCGCTCGCAGGCCGCTATCGTCGTTGGTGGCCATGTACAGGCGCTACCACGTCACCACCTTCGGCTGCCAGATGAACGCTCACGACTCCGAGCGCATCAAGGGCCTGCTCGAGGAGCTCGGCCTCGGCGAGGCGACGAGCCCCGAGGACGCCGACGTCGTCGTCTTCAACACCTGCACGATCCGCGAGAAGCCCGATACGAAGCTCGCGGCCTACCTGGGCGAGGCGGCGGCGCGAAAGCGGCGCGACCCCGACCGTGTGATCGCGGTCGGCGGCTGTTACGCCGAAGCGCAAAGGGAGCGGATCTTCGAGCTCTACCCCGACGTCGACGTCGCCTTCGGGCCCGGGTCGATCGCGCACCTCGGCGAGTGGCTCGGGGCCGGCGGGATCGGCGTCCAGCGGGGCCGCTTCGGCGGCGACCGCGAGTTCGCGGCGACGCTGCCGATGCACCGCGAGCGGCCCTTCCAGGCGTGGGTTCAGGTGTCGATGGGCTGCAACTCGGTGTGCTCGTACTGCATCGTCCCGGCCGTCCGCGGCCGCGAGCAGAGCCGCCGGCCCGGCGACGTCATGGCCGAGGTGACGAAGCTCGCCCGCGACGGAGTCCGCGAGCTCACGCTCCTCGGCCAGAACGTCAACTCGTGGGGACGCGACCTGGCGCCGGAGATCCGGACCGAGTTCGGCGAGCTGCTGCGCGCCTGCGACGCCGTCGCCGAGATCGAGCGGATCCGTTTCACGAGCCCGCACCCGAAGGACTTCCGCGAGCCGGTGATCGCCGCGATCGCCGAGTGCGACGCGGTCTGCGAGCACGTCCACCTGCCGCTCCAGTCGGGCTCCTCCCGGATCCTGAAGGCGATGCGCCGCACGTACACCCGCGAGCGGTACCTGGAGCTCGTCGAGCGCATGCGGGCAGCGATTCCGGATCTCGCCCTCGGGACGGACATCATCGTCGGCTTCCCCGGAGAGACGGAGCGCGACTTCGAGGAGACGCTCGAGGTGGTGGAGCAGGTCGGCTTCGACAGCGCCTTCACGTTCGTCTACTCGCCGCGCCAAGGCACCGAGGCGGCGGCGATGCCGGACCAGGTGGAGCACGACGTGAAGATCGAGCGGATGGAGCGTCTGGTCGAGGCGACGCAGCGCATTGCGGCCGCGCGCAACGCGGCGCGCGTCGGCCGCGTCGAGGAGGTGCTCGTCGAGGGCGCCTCGCGCACCGACGAGACCCTCCTGCGGGGCCGCACGCGCCGCAACACGACGGTCAACTTCACAGGAGACGCAGCCGCCGGCGAGCTCGTCGACGTCAGGGTCGAGGGCGCCACCTCGACCACCCTCCGGGGGACGCAGGAAGCACTCGTTCCGGCAGGAAATGGGGAGCCGATGAACATCCTGATCACGGGCTCGTCCGGCCAGATCGGCACCAACCTGGCGCTGAAGCTGCTCGACGACGGGCACTCGGTGTTCGGGGTCGACAAGCGGCCGAACCCGTGGACGAAGCGGTTCGAGACGCTCCTGCAGGACCTCGCCGGCCACTACGCACCCTTCCGGGGCGGCATGAACGGCGTCGAGTGGCCCGACGTCGACCTCGTCGTCCACCTCGCCGCGCACGCCAAGGTCCATCAGCTCGTCCGCCAGCCGCAGCGCGCCCTCGAGAACGTGATGATGACCTTCAACGTCCTCGAGTACTGCCGCGCGCTCGAGCTGGCGCTCGTCTTCTCGTCCACGCGTGAGGTCTACGGGGACGTCCACCGCTTCGAGGAATACGGCGAGGAGTCGGCGGACTTCGCCTACACGGAGAGCCCGTACTCGGCCTCGAAGATCGGCTCCGAGGGGTTCATCTACGCCTACGCGAAGTGCTACGGCCTTCGCTACCTCGTCTTTCGCTTCTCGAACGTGTACGGACGCTTCGACAACGACCTGCAGCGGATGGAGCGGGTGCTGCCGCTGTTCATGCACCAGCTCAGCCGCGCCGAGCCGATCACGGTCTACGGCGGCGACGCGAAGGTGCTCGACTTCACCTTCATCGACGACTGCGTCGACGGCATCGCCCGCGGCATCGAGCGGCTCGCCGACGGCCGGGTCGAGAACGAGACGGTCAACCTCGCCTTCGGGCAGGGCAACACGCTCGTGCGCGCGGCGGAGCTGATCGCGCAGGAGCTCGGGGTCACGCCCGACGATCGACTTCAAGCCGTCGCTGAAGGGCGAGGTGACGCACTACGTCGCGGATATCCGCAAGGCGCGCGAGCTCCTCGACTGGCAGCCGGCGACGCCGCTCGAGGACGGCATCCCGAAGGCGGTCGACTGGTTCCGCGACTGGCGGTCGGAGCATCCCGACGAAGACCGCGCGATCGTCCCGGAGCGCGTGCCCGGTGACATCGAGCACGCCTTCAAGTAGCCACGTCGTCGCGCTCTACGGCCCGACCGCGTCCGGCAAGACGGCGATCGCGCACGTGCTCGCCGGGCGGCTCGGCGGCGAGGTCGTCTCCGCCGACTCCGCCGCTCTCTACGCCGGCATTCCGGTGATCACCGCCGCGCCGCCCTACCCGGCGCGCCTGGTCGGCGTCGTTCCGCTCGCCCAGGAGATCTCGGTCGGCGAGTACACGCGGCTCGCGCATGCCGCGATCGACGAGGTGCTCGGGGCCGGCTGCACCCCGGTCGTCGCCGGCGGCACCGGCCTCTACCTGCGCGCGGCGCTGTCGGACCTCGGGCTGCCGCCGAAGCCGCTGCCCGGCTCGCGCGAGCGCTGGGGCCGCGTCTACGACGAGGTGGGCCCGGAGGCCGCGCACGCGGTGCTCGCCGAACGCGATCCGGCCGCAGCCGTTCGGGTGCACCCGAACGACCGCCGTCGCGTGGTGCGGGCGCTCGAGCTCGCCGACGTCGGCGCCTCGCTTGCGCCGAACGAGGACCGTCTCTGGAGCCAGGCCGTGCGCCGTCCGACCCTTCTCGTCGGGCTCAACCTCGCCCTCGAGGAGCTCGACGCGCGGATCGAGGCGAGGGTCGAGGCGATGATCCGCGACGGCGCCGTCGAGGAGGCGCAGCGCGCGTGGGCTGCGCCGCTCTCGAGGACGGCGCGGAAGGTGCTCGGGCTCGAGGAGTTCGCGACGCTTCCGCTCGAGAAGGCCGCCGCCGCGGTCGCCGCGGCGACGAGGAAGCTCGCGCGCTACCAGCGCAAGTGGCTGCGGCGGCTGCCGGTGGTGGCTACCCTCGATGCAGGCCGTCCACCCGAGGAGCTCGCCGATGAGATCGTCGCGCTGGCAGGCGCACGGGAACGTCTATCTGGTCGCTGAGGAGCCGCTGACGGCCGAGCTCGTCCGCGCGCACGTCGGCGACGCCGACGGCATCCTCGAGGTCAGGGAGCGCGGGGACGACTGGCTCGAGATCGTGATCTGGAACCCCGACGGCTCCGTCGCCGAGATGTCGGGCAACGGCACGCGCATCGCCGCGCGCTGGCTCGCCGTCCAGACGGGCGCCGACAACGTCACCGTGCGCGTCGGACCGCGCGAGGTGCGGACTCGCCTGCACGCCGACGGGCTCGTCGAGCAGGAGCTCGGACCGGTCGTCGTCGGCGCGGCCCGAGGAGGTCGAGGGGATCCGGTTCACCCCGGTCGACGTCGGGAACCCCCATGCGGTGGTGGACGGCGATCCCGCCGAGCTCGACCGGATCGGGCCGCTCCTCGAGCGGCATCCGCACTTCCCGAACGGCACGAACGTGCAGGTTGCGCGGCGTACCGGCACCTCGACGATCGAGGCGCGGGTGTGGGAGCGGGGGGTCGGCGAGACCGGCGCATCGGGCACGAGCGCAATCGCCGTCGTTGCGGCTCTCGGCTGCGGCGAGGCCGATGTGAGCTTCCCCGGCGGAACGCTCCACGTCCGGCTCGACGACGGCCGGGCGCATCTCACAGGAAATGCGGAGCCCGTAACGCGGCCCGGAGGTCTATCTTGATGGGTATGCGAGTCCGTTTCGTCGTCGGGCTGTTGCTGGCAGGCGCAGTCGTGCTCTCGGCGCAGGCGTCCGCCGCGACGTTCCGGACGTTCCCGGTGCCGACGGCGGGCTTCGCGATCGGGCTGCCGTCGTCGTGGATCGACATCGCGAAGGCCGCGCCCGCGGTGCTCGGGCAACTCGAGAAGGTGCCGTCGTTCCGGGCGTTCGCCCAGGCGGCGAGCCAGAACGGATCGCTGAAGCTGATCGCCGCCGACCCGGCCGGGAAGGGCACCGTCTACATGAACGTCGGTGCTGCCCGCCTGCCGGGGCCCTATTCGGTGAAGCAGGTCGCGAACGCGACCGCAGCCCAGCTGAAGAAGACCCTCGGGCCGAAGAGCTCGGTGTCGGCGACGCCCGTGAAGCTCTCCGCGGGGCCCGCGTACCGGATCCACCTCTCGAAGAAGGGCTCGCCGAACGAGACCGACGAGTACGTGCTCGTGAAGGACCAGGTCGAGTACGTGATCGTCTTCGTGGCGCCGCACACGACCTGGAAGAAGCACGAGGCGCTGTTCACCTCGAGCGCACGCTCGTTCCGGTTCCTGCCGTCGCCCAACCTGAGCAAGGTCATCCTCTCGGCCTCGCAGGTCGGGAAGGGTTACAAGCTCTCCTCCTTCCCGTTCGGCACGAGCTTCATCGGCGAGCCGACGCTCGACCTCTGCGCCGCCACGTACCCGAGCGAGGGCCTACGCGTCGGGCGGCTGCAGGTCCGCTACACGCCGAAGGGGAGCGGCGTCGACGTCTCGAACGAGATCGTCCGCTACACCTCCGGCGGCGCGCAGCAGGCGCTCGGCCAGGTCGCATCCGTCGCCCGCGCCTGCGCGAAGACGCCGGCCGTGCTGACCCAGGGGACGATCAAGGAGGTCTACACGGTTGCGCCGCTCAAGGATCCGAAGCTGCCGGCGGGCACGGTCGCGGTGAAGCTCACGATCACGGTCAGCAAGGGCTCCCGTCACCAGAAGCAGACCGGCGTCGCGATCTACCAGGTGAAGGGCGACACGCTCTCGGGCGTCTACGCGTTCGTGGGCAAAGGCTCGACCTACGCGGATGCGCAGCGGATCGCCTTCCACGCGGCCGAGCAGAGCGCCAAGAACCTCGGCGGCGGCTCGACCGGCTTCACCGCCTAGGCTCCCACGCCGAACTCGCGCAGGGCGTCGTTGAGCGACGTCTTCAGGTCGGTCGCCTCGGTGCGGTAGCCGATCACGAGCGCGCAGTTGAGGTAATACGTCCCCGCCGGGAACTCCTTCGGCCGCGTCCCGGGAACGACGACCGCGCGCGGCGGCACGTAGCCGCGGTACTCGACCGGCTCCGACCCCGTCACGTCGATGATCGGAACCGATGCCGTGAGGGAGACGTTCGGCGCCAGGACGGCCTCGCGGCCGACCCGGACGCCCTCGACCACGATCGCGCGCGAGCCGATGAAGGCGCCGTCCTCGACGATCACGGGCCGGGCGCCGGGCGGCTCGAGCACCCCGCCGATGCCGACACCGCCGGCGAGGTGGACGTTCGCGCCGATCTGGGCGCCGGAACCGACGGTCGCCCACGTGTCGACCATCGTGTTCGGCCCGACCCAGGCGCCGATGTTGACGTACGAGGGCATCAGCACGACCCCGCGCGAGAGGAACGACCCGAAGCGCGCCACCGCCGGCGGCACGACGCGCACGCCGAGGTTCTCGTAGCCCGACTTGAGCGGGATCTTGTCGTGGTACTCGAAGGGACCGACCTCTCGCGGCTCCATCTGGCGCGTGCGGAAGTAGTCGAGGATCGCCGCCTGCACCTCCTCGTGGACGATCCACTCGTCGCCCGCCGGCTCGGCGACGCGGATCTCGCCGCGGTCGAGCGCGGCAATCGTCTCTTCGGTCGTCACAGGATCTCCTCCAGGATCTGCGCTGCCCGCCGGCAGTCGTCGTGGGTCGGCACGAGCGCCATCCTCACATAGCCCTCGCCGGGCGGGCCGAAGAAGGAGCCGGGCGCGACGAGAATCCCGTCGTCGAGCAGGCGCCGCGCAAAGGCTTCCGACGGCTCGTCGACGGCGAGCCAGAGGAAGAACGTCGCGTCGCCGCCCGCGAGCCGGAGCCCCTTGGCCTCGAGCACCGGAAGCAGCGTCTCCCGCTTCCGGCGGTACACCTCGCGCACCGCGTCCACGTGCTCCTCGTCGCCGTACGCCGCGATGCCCGCGCGCTGCACGAACTCCTGCGGAGCCGTGCCCACCGACGGCCGGAACGCCCGCAGCGCGCCCGCGACGTCGCGCGGAGCGCAGACGAAGCCGCAGCGGTAGCCGGTCATCGACGAGCGCTTCGAGAGCGTGTTGAAGACGACGACGTTCTCGCGGTCGGCGACCTGCAGCGCCGAGACCGGCTGCTCGCCGAACCAGAGCTCCGAGTACGCCTCGTCGGAGCAGAGCAGGAAGCCGTGCTCGCGCGCAAGGGCGGCGAGCTCCTCGTAGAACGACAGCGGCGCCGTCGCGCCGGTGGGGTTGTTCGGGTAGCACGTCCAGAAGAGCCCGATCTCGTCCCAGGCCGTGAACGCGTCGAGATCGGGGAGCCAGCCGCCGTCCTCGCGCAGCGGCACCGTCACGACCTCGGCGCCCGCGAACAGCGCGCCGCGCTCGTAGACGGGATAGGCCGGCTCGGGCACGACGACGACACGGCGCTCGCCGAGCGCGAGCTGCGCCAACGAGAAGATCGCCTCCTTCGAGCCGAGCGTCGGCACGATCTCGGCCGCCGGGTCGACGCCGACCCCGAAGCGCCGCTCGATCCAGGCCGCGACTGCCTCCCGGTACTCCGGCAGCCCGACCGCGCGCGGGTACGAGGACACCTCGCGCATCCCGGCCACGAGCGCATCGCGGATGAAGGCCGGCGTCGGCTCGCGCGGGTCGCCGACGCCGAAGTCGATCACGTCGATCCCACGATCGCGCGCGTCGGCGCGCCAGTCGTCGAGGCGGGCGAACGGGTACTGCTCGAGCTCCGCGACGAGCGGCGAGAGCTGCATCGGGAGGACGCTACCCGGCGAGGAACCGCTGGAGCGCCTCGTGCGTCCTCGCGAGCTCGGCGATCTCGACCTGCTCGTCGGCCGTGTGCGCGTAGCGCGTCGCGCCGGGGCCGAGGTTGAGCGCGTCGAGTCCACGCTGGGCGAAGTCGGCGACGTTCGTCCACGCCTGCTTCGGCTGCACCTCGAACCCGCCGACGTCCCGCAGGTGCTGGACGAGCGGCGAGCGGAGCGCGACCGGCGCCGCGTGCGAGGACTGGAGGATCTCGATGTCGCGGCCCACGAGCTCGCGCAGGTGCTCCTCGGCCTCCTCGTTCGTGCGCGTCGGCGCGAACCGGTAGTTCAGCGTCGCCTCGACCCGTCCCGGGATCACGTTGGCCGCGTTCCCGAGGTCGTCGATCTGCGTCACGCTCACCACCTCGCGGAAGACGAGACCGTCGACGTCGACGTCGAGCGGCTGCAGCTCGAGGACCGGCCGCAACCCCTCGAGCGCGAGCGCGATCGCGTTCACGCCGAGCCACGGCCGCGCCGAATGCGCCGCGCGGCCCTCGAAGACGACGCGCGCATTGATGTTGCCGAGGCAGCCGAGCTGGAGCGTGTTGTCGGTCGGCTCGAGACAGATCACGAGCGCCGCCTCGTCGACGAGCGGCGCCGCCTCGAAGACGCCCGGCAGCGGGTTGTCGGCCGGGCCGAGCTCCTCGCGCGGGAAGAAGAGCAGCCCGAGGTCGTACCCGAGCTCGGCCTGCTCGGCCCAGCGGCCGAGCTCCATCATCACGGCGAGCCCGCCCTTCATGTCGCTCGCGCCGCGCCCGTGCACGGCGCCGTTCTCGATCCGGCCGGGCACGTTGCCGTCCACCGGCACGGTGTCGGTGTGCCCGGCGAGCAGCACGAGCGGGCGGCCGCGCCGGTAGGCGTAGAGGAGCGACTCGCCGTCGTCGTAGACGGGCCGCGCGTCCAGGTGCCGCTTGATGTAGTGGTACATCTCCCCCTCGTCGCGCGACGGCGAGGCGATGTCGACGAGCGCGAGCGCGCGGGCCGCGAGGTCGGATTCGGGCGAGTTGGCGGGCATAATCTTCCCGATGATTCCACGTTCCCAGGAGCCGGAGCGCGGGTTCGTCCTCGCGGTCCTGGCCCAGAGGGCCGATCCCGACGAGGAGCTCGCGGAGATCGAGGAGCTGGCCCGGACGGCGGGCGTCGAGCCGGTCGGTCGGGTCGTGCAGCACCGCACGCGCCCGGCACAGCGCACCTACGTCGGCAAAGGCAAGCTCGAGGAGCTCGAGGCGCGCTTCAACGACGCCGACGCCGAGAGCCTGCTCGTCGACGGCGAGCTCGATCCCGTGCAGCAGCGGTTCCTGGAGGACGCGCTGAAGGCGCGCGTGATCGACCGGACTCAGCTGATCCTCGACATCTTCGCCCAGCACGCGGTGAGCGCCGAGGGGAAGCTCCAGGTCGAGCTGGCGCAGCTCGAGTACAACCTGCCGCGCATGCGGGGCATGTGGCAGCACCTCGAGCGCCTCGGCGGCGGCGTGGGCACGCGCGGCCCCGGCGAGACGCAGCTCGAGACCGACCGCCGGATCGCCCGCCGCCGCGTCTCCGTGCTCAAGCGGCGCCTCGCCGATCTCGGGAAGCAGCGCGAGACTCGCCGCAAGGAGCGCCGCCGCACGCAGGTGCCGACCGTCGCGCTCGCCGGATACACGAACGTCGGCAAGTCGACGCTCCTGAACGCGCTCACGGGCGCCGAGGTGTCCGTCGAGAACCGGCTCTTCGAGACGCTCGACCCGACGACGCGGGGCTACGAGCACGACGGCCGCCGCTACCTCGTCACCGACACCGTCGGCTTCATCCGCCGCCTGCCGCACCAGCTCGTCGAGGGCTTCGCGGCGACGCTCGAGGAGACGCTCGTCGCCGACATCGTGCTGCACGTCGCCGACGCCTCCGCCCGGGACGACCAGCTCGACTCGATGGTCGCCGCGGTGGAGGAGGTGCTCCGCGAGATCGGCGCCGCGGAGCTGCCGGTGCAGCTCGTGCTGAACAAGATCGACCGCGTGGACGAGTTCGGCCGCCGCCGGCTCGACAACCGCTTTCCCGACGCGCCGCAGGTCTCGGCCGTCACCGGCGAGGGCCTCGACGTGCTGAAGGCGCGGATCGCGGAGAAGTTTGCCGAGCCGCTTCGAGACGGTCAGGCTCCTGCTCCCGTACGAGGAGGGCGGCCGGCTCTCCGAGCTGTATGCCCTCGGCGCGCCGATCGAGTCGCGCGAGGACACGCCCGACGGCGTGCTCGTGATCGCGCGCCTGCCCCGCCACGAGCTCCGCCGCTACGCGCCGTTCCTGATCGCCGACGCCGAGCGGCGGGAGAGCGCCTGATCGAGCTGCCGATCCGGCGGCTGCGCGACGAGGCCGTCGTCCCGGCGCGCGCCTACAGCGGCGATGCCGGCCTGGACCTGTCCGCGTGCGCACGCGTCGAGCTCGAGCCCGGCGAGCGCGCGCTGGTGCCGACGGGCCTCGCGGTCGCGATCCCGGAGGGCTACGCGGGCTTCGTGCAGCCGCGGTCCGGCCTCGCCGCGAAGCACGGGATCTCGATCGTCAACACGCCGGGTCTCGTCGACTCGGGCTACCGCGGCGAGCTGCTGATCAACCTGCTCAACACCGACCCGAGGGAGACATTCGTGGTCGAGCCCGGCATGCGCATCGCGCAGCTCGTGGTGCTGCCGATACCCGAAGTCGGGGTTGTCGTCGTCGACGAGCTGCCCGACTCCGAGCGGGGCGTCCGCGGCTTCGGGTCGTCACGGCATTGACCACGCCGCGCGTCCGCGTCGCCGCCCTGATCCGCTGGCACGAGCGGGTCCTGCTCTGCCGCCAGGAGAAGGCCGGCAAGGAGTACTGGCTGCTCCCCGGCGGGGGCGTCGACGGCGGGGAGACGCTCGACGAGGCGCTGCAGCGCGAGCTCGGGGAGGAGCTCGGGCTGTGGGACGACGACCTCGTCTTCGAGGGGCCGATCGCCGTCGCGGAGTCGATCGCGCCGGACTGGCGCCCGGGCGACCGGCACGTCGTCCACATCGTCTTCGGCGTCGATCTCTCGAACCGCTCGCTCGAGGACTTCGAGGCGAACGACGCCACGATCCGCGGACTGCGGCTCTTCTCGCTCGAGGACCTCGAGGACATCGTCCTCCACCCGCCGATGAAGCGGTTCGTGGAGCGCTGGCGCCCGGGCGACCCGGCGATGTACCTCGGCTCGCTCTGGATCCGCTGACCGCTTGCAATCCGTACCTAGGTACGGGTCTATAGTCGGTGCATGAGACGTAGGCTCGACGGAGTCTCCAACAATGCCGCGAGTTGCCACGGTCGCCGGGCTTGGACGGAGGCGCCGGCTTGCCCGGCGCCGGAGCGCAACGGACGGCCATGAGAGTCGGCGAGGTCGCAGACCGCGCAGGGGTGAACGTCGAGACGCTCCGCTACTACGAGCGGCGCGGCCTGCTGCCCGACCCGGAGCGGACGCCGAGCGGCCACCGCCGCTACGACGAGGACACGGTCCGGTTCCTGCGCGCGATCAAGGAGGCGCAGGCGGTCGGCTTCACACTCGCGGAGATCGCGGAGTACCTCCGGGCGGCCCGGCGCTCGGCGGCGCCGTCGGAAGAGCTCAGGATCCGCGCCGCGGCGAAGATCGACCAGATCGACGCGCGGATCGCCGGCCTCCGGCAGAATGCGCGAGGAGCTCGCCCGGGTCGTGGGCTGTGCGTGCGACTCGCTCGACCACTGCACCTGCGGCGCCGCCTACCTTGCACGACGTGGCCGCGCCGCCGCCGCGCCGCCGGCCCTCCTGCACGTGACCAACGGCGAGAGCGCCGGCAACACGCTCCGCCAGACCGGGCTCGGCGGCGCGGTGCTCCCGTGGCAGGACGTGCTGCACGAGGGGCCGGTGCCGCTCGGGCCGCGCGGGCAGCTCCTCCGGACGCGTGCGGCGTTTCTCTCCGCGTGCGGCTGGGGGCCCGAGGCGGCGATCCGCGCCTCACTCGAGGAGCGCGACCGGACGTTCCTCGAGGGGCGGCAGGTGGTGCTCTGGTTCGAGCACGACCTGTACGACCAGCTGCAGCTCCTCGACGTGCTCGCGCTCGCGCACGAGGCCGGCGTGCCGCCCGAGATGATCGTCGTCGACTCCTTTCCCGGCAAGCCCTCCTTCCACGGCCTCGGCGAGCTGACCGCGGAGGAGCTCGAGACGCTGTGGGAAACGCGGCGCCCTGCCACCGAGGCGGAGCTCGCCGCCGCCGCGGCTGCCTGGACCGCCTTCCGGGCGCCGGACCCCGACGAGCTGATGCGGCTCGCCGCCACGGGGACGCCCGAGCTGCCGCTCCTCGCGCCGGCGCTCCGGCGCCTGCTCGAGGAGCTTCCGGCCGAGGGCGACGGTCTCTCGCGGACCGAGCGTCACGCGCTCGGGGCGATCGCCGACGGCGCGCGAACGCCCATACGGGCGTTCCTCGCCTCGCAGGAGCGCGAGGAGGCGCCGTTCCTCGGCGACGCGTGGTTCTTCCGGACGCTCACGGTGCTCGGGCAGGGCCCGGACCGCCTCGTCGCGACTGGCGAAGGAGCCGAGCTGCCGCCGTCACCGCCGCTCGGTGACGGCGCGCGCTTCGTGCGGCTGCCGATCGGTCTGACGAAGCGCGGGGAGGAGGTCCTCGCGGGCCGCGCGGACCGCGTCGAGCTTGTGCCGCTCGACCGCTGGCTCGGAGGCACGCACGTCACCGCGCAGAGCGTCTGGAGGCAGTCTTAGAGCGTGAGCTCCCGCCACACGATCACCGAGATCGGCCGCAAGGAGGACGGGGTCCTGGAGGAGCCTGCCGGGCTGCCGCAGCTCCGAAACGGCGACGTGCTGCCCGCCGACCTGCGTGCCTTCTACAGGGTGTGTGGGGGGCTCACATTGCAGAAGATTCGGATGCGGATTGTCGAGCCGAGCCGCTTCCAGCCCGTCGGCGGCTCGACGAGCCGCTACCTCCTGGCCGAGAAGAGCGACTCCTCGACCGGGGAGCGGATCGCGATCGACCTCTCGCCTACAGGCGGCGGGCGCTGCTACGCCGGCAGCGTTCTCGTCGCGCCGTCGTTCACCTCGTTCCTGGCTCGGCTCTCCCGCGACGGGATCTTCTGGCCTACGGTTTCCGCGGCCCGCTAGCGACGACCGCTGCCCCCGCGCTCGCGCGCCCGCGCCGCGGACACGCCGAAAGCCTCGCGTTCGAGCTCGTCGTCGAGTGGCGCGAGCTCGACCTCACTGCCCGAGCGGTGCGCGAGCGCATCCGCGAGCAGCCGGTCGGCGAACCAGGGGTTGCGCGGCAGCAGCGGGCCATGGAGATACGTCCCGTAGACGCGCCCGGCGCGGCAGCCCTCGAAGCCGGACGCGCCGTCGTTCCCGAACCCCGCCACCACCCGGCCGAACGGCTCGGCGCCCTCGTCGAGGATCGTTCGCCCGGCGTGGTTCTCGAAGCCGGCGAGCGTCTCGCCGGCCCAGGTGCACTCGAGTAGGACGTCACCGATCATGCGGCGCTCGCCGGCCACCGTGTGCAGGGGCAGCAGGCCGGCGCCGGGCAGCTCGACGCCGCGCAGGTCGCGGTAGTACGACCCGAGCAGCTGGTAGCCGCCGCAGACGGCGAGGAACGACAGCGCCGCCCTCGACCGCGTCGCGCAGGGCCTCGGCGCGCGCCGCGAGGTTGGGCGCGACGAGCTCCTGCTCGCGGTCCTGGCCGCCGCCGACGTAGAAGAGGTCGATGTCCCGGGGCGTCTCGTCGGACGGCTCGATCGCGACGACGTCCAGGTCATGCCCACGCGCCTGCGCCCGTGCGGCGAGGACGGCGATGTTGCCGCGGTCGGCGTAGATGTTGAGGTAGCTCGGGTAGAGGTGGCCGACGCGGATCTTCACGGCCGCCGCTCCCAGAACTCGGCGACGTGGCCGCGCTCGGCGAGCAGGCCGCGAAGGGAGAGCATCGCGGTGTAGGTCGGCAGCACCACGAGCTCCTCGCCGGTCGGCGTGAGGTCGAGCCCGCGGTCGAGCCCGGCCGCGAGCGACGTGACGACCTCGATCCGGCCGCGTGCGAGGCCGCCGTAGGCGAAGCGAAGCGCGAGCTCGGCGGCTCGGTCGCCCGTGACGACCACGTGCTCGAGGCCGGCGAGCAGCGGCTCGAAGTCGACGTCCCAGATCCACGAGACGTCCTGGCCGTCTGCGGTCGCGTCGTTGAGCGCGACGACCGCGAGGCGTGGGGGAGAGCCGTCCAGAAGGGTCCTGACCACCTCGTTGCCCCCGGCGGGGTTCTTGATCAGGAGCATCAGCACGCCCCGGTCGCCTACCGGGATCCGCTCGAAGCGGCCGAAGGCGGCAGTGAAGCGCTCCAGGCCGCTCGAGATCGCCTCGGGCGAGGCGCCGAGCGCGCCCGAGATCGCGATCGCCGCGGTCGCGTTGTAGACGTTGTAGAGCCCGGGCAGCGCGAGCCGGAGCTCGCGCGCTCCCGCCCGGCGCCGAGAGCGTGAACTCGCTGCCCTCGAGTCCGTGCAGGTCGATCTCGCGGACGGCAACGTCGAGGGCGAGCCGAGCGGCGTGGCCGTTCGGGCAGCGGTAGTCGCCGAGATGACCGACGTAGGCCGCCGCGTAGAGGTACGGCGCACCGCAGACCAGGCAGAACGTCGAGTCGGCAGCGTGCTGCAGCGTCGAGCGAGCGTGGCGCGGGTCGTCGAGCCCGTACGTCACGACCCGCTCCCGCCCGCGCGCGAGCTCGCCGAGGAGCGGGTCGTCGGCATTGACGACGAAGAGCGTCTCCGGCAGCTCGGCCGCCAGGGCGCGCCAGCGCTCGGCGATGTGCTCGAGCTCGCCGTAGCGGTCGAGCTGGTCGCGGAAGAGGTTGCCGAGCGCGACCACCTTCGGCCGCACGCGCCGCGCGACCTCCGGCAGCGCCGCCTCGTCGACCTCGAACAGGCCGAGCTCGGCGCCGCGCGAGGTGAGCAGGGTGGAGGCGACCCCGGAGAGCAGGTTCGCGCCGGAGTGGTTGTAGGCCAGCCGGCCGCCGAGGATCTCCGCGACCATCGCGGTCGTCGTCGTCTTGCCGTTCGTGGCGGAGACAAGCACCGATCCGCGCTCGAGACGCGCCGCGAGCCGGTCGACGGCACCCGGGTCGACGGTCGAGAGCAGCTTTCCCGGCAGGGTCGTACCGCCGCCGCGGCCGGCCAGGCGGGAGAGCGCGCCGACGGAGCGGGCAGCGGCGACCTCGAGATCGAGCAGCACCGCCCCAGCGTATCTACGCCGCGAAATCGCCCCTACTTGTCGTTTGCTCAACATGATCTACCATTTGTTGCATGCCCAGGAAGCGGCCCTACGAGGCGATCGAGGGGATCGATCCGGACGAGCTCGCGTCGTTCCAGCGCGCGATCCGCAAGCGCTACTCCGACGAGCAGATCCTCGAGGAGCTGCGCGCGCACGCGGCCCGCGTCGGCCGGTCGCCGACGATGAAGGAGTTCGCGGCCGACCCGAAGACGAAGGTGCACCCGCAGACGGTGATCGAGCACTTCGGCACCTGGAACGCCGCCAAGCGGGCGGCCGGGCTCGTGCCGAGGCGCTTCGCGACGCGCGAGGAGCTGCTCGAGGTGTTGCGCGCCCTCGGCGCGGAGCTCGGCCGCACGCCCACCGCACGCGACCTCGACGCGCGCCGCGGGCGGATGCCGTCGAAGTCGCTCTACTGGCACACCTTCGGCTCGCTGAGCGCCGCACTGCGCGAGGCCGGCTACGACGTCGCCGTGGGGGAGGAGAAGCTCGAGCGGGCGCTCGACCAGGGGGCGGAGGTGGCGTTCGAGCTGCGCCGGCTGCCCAAGTTCGCCGACTGGTCCACACTTCGCAAGGAGCGGCCGGAGATGATGACCGAGTGGCAGGTCTACCGGCTCTTCGACTCCAGGCGCGGCGCCTGGGCGACGTTCCAGTTCCTGATCCGCAAGCGGCTGCTGGAAGGGGGAGCTGAGATCCGCCCCGACGGGACTCTGGCCTAGATTGCCGCGGCGATCGTCGCGAGCCGGCTGAGACAGAAGTCGCGCTCCTGGATGCCGCGCGGCTCCGGAGCCGGATCGTGCTCGGCGTAGTCCGGCGGGCGGAAGCGCTGCCGGCCGACGATCTTGCCGTGGTGGACGGCGAAGACCGTGCCGTCCTCGACGCCGCGCCTGCGCAGCTTCAGGCCGCAGTAGCGCTCCACGACCTCGAGCGCGTACTCCGTCGAGGCAAAGAGGATCCCGTCGCGGTACTCGCCGAGCCACAGCGGCCGGCCGACGCCGCGGCCGAGATGGAGCACCTCCGGCTGGCGCTCGTCGAGCCAGGCAGCGGCCATCGTGCCGTAGAGGATCTCGAATGCCTTGGCGTCGCTGCGCGAGTGCGCCGCGATGGCGAACACGGCCTCGGAGTCGACGCTCATGCTCGGCTCGGCGCGGGCACAGGAGTGCTCGGCAAGCAGCTCGTCATCATTGAGGATGCGGCCGTTGTGGACGCCGACCACCGGGCCGTGGCGGACCGGATGGTTGTTGGCCTCGATCGAGGGGTGCCCCTTGGTGAAATCGCGGACGTGCAGCAGCAGCTCGTTCGCGTCCTCCGGAACGGCGACCCGCTCGAGCAGCTTCGACGCCGGCGTGCGCTGCTTGACCACGACCGTGTCGGGAGCCGCATACGCGTACCCGACCGCATCGGTGCCGCGCTCGGCGATCGCCGCGAGGAGCGCCTGCGCGCACAGCGTACGGTCGAGCCGAGCATCAGGAGAAATGCTGTACCCGGCTATTCCGCACATGTTTCCATCGTAGGCAGGTCGGCCCACGTTTGGAGCAAGTAAATAGGCCGCAGCCGGTTTCGCCCGCGCCGCGGCTGGAAACGCCACTCGTGTGCGCACTGAAGAGGAGCTCGCCGTCCGGCAGCTACCCAGCCGCTCTTCCAGCGGCGAGACGCCGAAGCAGCGAACCGATCGGCAGCTGCTCGAGCTCCTGAATGAGCTCCGGGTGGTGCTCCCAGGCGCGCAGGTGCTGCTCGCGTTCCTGCTCACGGTCCCGTTCGCCACCCGCTTCGGCAAGGTCGAGCACCGCGACCGGGTTGCGCTGTTCGTCTGCCTCCTGCTGACCGCGATGGGGACGATCCTGCTCATGGCGCCGTCCGTTTACCACCGCCTGCGCTGGAACCAGGGCGGCAAGAGCGACGTCATCGCGGTCGGTCACGTCCTGCTCCTCGCGGGCACCGCGCTTCTCGGGCTCGGGGTCCTCGTCGCCGTGTACATGGTCTCGGACTTCCTCTTCGGGCCGGCGGCCGCCGCCGCCGCCGCTGCCGCGATCGGGCTCACGGTGCTCACGACCTGGTACGTCGTGCCGCTCGTCCGAAGCCGCGACGCGGCCATCCGCGAGCGCGAGTGAGGCTCAGAGCAGCTGCATCTCCTCGAGCGCCGACAGGCGCCCGAGCGCCTCGACCTCGATCTGGCGCACCCGCTCACGGGTGATCCCGAGGTGGCTGCCGATCTCGCCGAGCGTGCGCGGGTCCCTGTGGTCGAGGCCGTAGCGCAGGACGAGCACGTCCCTATGCCGTTGCGGCAGCGAGAGCAACGCCGCCGCGATCCGCTCGGCGCGGATCGTCTCCTCGACGAGCTCCTCCGGCGGTGGATCGCCGCCCGAGACGAAGTCGCCGAGGACGGCGTCCTCGTCCTGACCGACCGGGACGTCGAGCGAGGTCGCCTTGGGTGCTGCGCGCACCTCCTTGGCCTGGGCGAGCGTCAGGTTCGCCTCGATAGCGATCTCCTCGAGCGTCGGCTCCCGGCCGAGCTCGGTCCACAGCTGCCGCTCGGCACGGCTGAGCTTGTAGGCGCGCTCGACGACGTGAACGGGCATCCGGATGATCCGCGACTTGTCTGCGAGGGAGCGCGCCACGGCCTGCCGGATCCACCAGGTCGCGTAGGTCGAGAACTTGAACCCCCGACGCCAGTCGAACTTCTCCACGGCCCGCATCAGCCCAAGCGTGCCCTCCTGGATCAGATCGAGAAACGGCAGGCCCTGGTTGCGGTAGTTCTTGGCGATCGAGACGACCAAACGGAGGTTCGCCTGGATCATCTGCTGCTTGGCGAGCGCGTCGCCGCGCTCGACCCGCTTCGCGAGCGCGACCTCTTCGGCGGCCGTCAACAGGGGATGCCGGGCCGCCTCGCGCAGAAAGAGCTGCAGCGCGTCCGTCGTCGACTCCGGCGGAGCCGGCACCGGAAGCGGCCGCTCGGGGGCTACCTTGTCGTCGGCGACGATCTCGATCGCGCGCTTCTCGAGCTCGCGATAGACCAGCTCGCGCTCGAGCTCGTCGAGCTCCAGCGGCTCCAGGACCTCCGCCAGCTGCGACTCGCGCAGGCGTCCGTGCTCCTCTGCTGCCTCGAACAGCCGGCGGAGCTCCTCGCTCTCCAGCACGCTCTCAACGTCGACGATCACGGGCCGCCCCTTTCGCGCGCTCTGCACGATGACCGGGCGAACTAGTGCGCTCGGTCACGATCTGATCTGACCCTACCGATTTGCCCGAAGAAAGTCCGGCATCCCGACCGGGTTCGAACGCTGCAAATAGCGGCATTTCGCAGCGCCGGCATCAACTTGACCCAAATGGACGGTGCGCCTCGGCGCCGTGACGCCCTACCTTGGTCGGGCGCACGGCTCGTGTTTCCTTCCTGAGCGGGCCGCGGCGCGGAGGGCGGCCCCGATGCGGCCCGGGGGCCGCCTTCCCATCTACGTCTGCGCGATCACGAGCACGACGGTCATGACGGCGAGCGCGACTCCGCCGACGGTGAACAGCCCGACCGTGCGGAACCGCAGCGGTGCGTGGCCGCCGGTTCGCAGCGCATGCTCCAACTCGTGCTGGCGTTGTGCGCCGACGATCAGCAGCCCGACCGCGAGCGACGCATAGCCGCAGCCGAGCAGAATGTACGGCCACGCGGCGACGTGAAGCAGTTGCGGGGCGAACCGGCCGACAGCGAGCGCCCCGGCGGTGGCGCCAAGCGAGGTGCGCCACCAAGCCAGCCAGGTGCGCTCCGCAGCCATCGACGTACGCCGCGCCTGATCGAGCTCAGACGGCGACGCCGAGGCGTCGGTGTGCTCTGAGCCCGGCGGCGGCTGCGGCTGCGCCATGGTCGCATCTAACACAGTCCGGGAGCCACCGTCCAATGCACGATAACCGGTGTTATGTCGAGTCGCCGGAAGCGCATTTTGCCGCCGACCCCTTTCTCCCCCCGAGCGACAGTCTGCGCAAATAGCGGAGAATCCTGAACGCGGATCCCTTGCCGCCGCTCGTCGCGCCGACTAGCTTGGCCCCTGCACCGAGCACGGAGCGTGAGTAGGTCGAAGCCGCTCCCGGGGGCCGTACGCGCAAGCGGGAAGCCAACGGGGACGGTGGACGAAAGCGCCACCGGCTCGGTGAATTTTTTTGTCCTGGCTACACTGGCCGCGATGCGGCTGCCCGCGTTCTCTCACGGCGTGACGTCCTTCCTCTGGGCACTCGGATTCGCCGTCTTCATCTGGCTGGGCGGGGTCGCCGTGGGCTTCTCGGGCGCGTTCTCGTTCACGATCGCGGCCGTGGCCGGCGCGGCGATCTTCCTCTACGTGCGCACGAACGGCGAGGACGATCCCACGCGGCCCTGACTCCACCGTTCGAGCGGTTGCTGCTAGTACCTGATCAGCGAGAGGAGATCGAGGCCGTCGAGCCGGTCGCGGCCGCCGAGGAACGTCAACTCGATGATGAAGCACGCACCGACGACCTCGGCGTGGAGCTGCTCGACCAGGCCGCGGATCGCCTCCACCGTTCCGCCCGTCGCGAGGACGTCGTCGTGAATCACGACCCTCGCCCCCCGCGGGATCAGATCGGGATGCACCTCGAGGATGTTCTCGCCGTACTCGAGCACGTATGTGGCCCCCACGGTCTCCGGCGGCAGCTTGCCGGGCCGGCGCGCGGGCACGAACCCGGCTCCCGCCTCCGCCGCCACGGCGGCCCCCAGGATGAATCCTCGCGCCTCCGCGCCCAGCACCAGGTCCGCCCCCTTCCGGCTCACCCAGGACGAGAGCTCCGAGATCGTCTGCCGGAGCGCCTCCGGGTCCGCGAGGAGCGGCGTGATGTCCTTGAAGCCGACACCGGGCGTCGGGAAGTCCTCCACCTCGCGAATGCGGCTCTTGAGGTCCACAGTGCTCATCGTGCTGCGATCTCCCGCACCTCGCGCCACAGGAGAAGCCCTGCGAGCTCCTGTGCGAGCTCGGTGAGCGCCTGCAGGTCGTTCAGCCCGGTCGCGCGGCGCTCGGAGTTACGCGAGCGCAGGGCGGCTGCCACGAGCTGCTCGAGCAGGGCCGACTGGCGGTCGGCGGCCGTCCGGAACGCACGGAGGTGCCGTCCATCGACGCCGAAGCGCGTCAGCTGGGCACACACGGCGGCGACATCGGCGTCGGTCTCGGCGTAGCGCCTGTCCGCACCGCTCCCGAACGGCGCGAGGAGGCCGAAGTCCTCGAGCTCCTTCGCCAGCTCGGGCGTGACGCCGGAGCGGCGGCAGAGCTCGTCCAGGTCGATCGCCTCCAGCCGCTCGCCCAACGCCACCGGGCGGCGCCGCTTCCGCTCGGTCACCCCCGGCCCGGCCAGCTCGTCGCGGATCACGCGGAGCGGCAGGAACTCGTCGCGCTGCAGGCGGAGGATCGTCACGAGGCGCTCGACGTCGGCCTGGTCGAAGAGGCGGTAGCCCCCGGGCGTCCGGCGCGGGCTCAGGAGCCCCTCGTCCTCGAGGAAGCGGATCTTCGAGATCGAGATGTCGGGGAACTCGTCGTGCAGGCGATCCACGACCTCGCCGATCCGGATCGGGCGCGTTACCGAGGGCCTGTCTTCCGTGAGGCTCATCGGCCCTCCACGAACGTCATCCGGTACTTCCCCACCTGCAGCTCGTCGCCGTTCTCGAGGCGTGCGCTCTCGATCCGGTGCCGGTTCACGAAGGTCCCGTTGAGCGAGGCCTGGTCCTCGACGAAGAACCCGCCGTCCCGCTCCACGAGCACCGCATGGTTCCGGGAAACCGTCACGTCGTCGAGGAAGATCTCGCAGTCCGGGGAGCGGCCGATGCGCGTGCGCTCACCCGTGGGCTTGAAGCTCTCGCCCGCCCGGCCGCCGCCGGCGCGCACGACGAGCGCCGGCCCCTCGAGCCCCTCGAGCAGGTCGTGCTCGTGCTCGCCGACCTCGTCGGCCGTGAAGGACTGGGTCGTTTCGCTCGACGCGTCGCCCTTCTCGAGCAGCGCCCCGCAGCGCGAGCAGTAATTCGCCGCCTCCGGGTTCAGGAAGCCGCACTCGCTGCAGTAGACGTTGTGGCTCATGGGCGCGCTCCCCGGCCTAGCTCATTCAGGCGGCGTCACCTTGCCCACGAGGATCTCCGCCAGCCGGTCGACGTCGAGGTCGTCCAGCACGCTCTGGCCGACGTCCTTCTGGCGCCGGGCAACCACCTCCGCGCGCAGGAGGTCGATTTGGCCCTGAAGGACCCGGCGCTCGTAGCTCACCTGGTGCTCCCTGGCCGTCAGTTCCACGATCGTCTGCCTGAGCTCCTCATCCGACATGGAGTTGAGATCCGGGAGAAATTCCACTCGACCCTTTCGTTCGCTGTCATTGGATTACAGCGGAGAGGCCGCAAACCGTCAACCTCTACTTGAGGATTCTAGGTTCCCCGCTCCGCGCCGATCTCCTTCCGAGCCTTCCGGAAGTACTGCACGAGCGACGCGACGGCGAGGACGAAGCCCGCCCAGAAGATCCAGCGCGGCCATGTTCCATGAACGACCATCGTGAGGGCGAGGCTCAGGTAGAGGAGCCACGTCGCGAGCTTGCCGAGGAAGTTGACCTCGAACCGGTAGCCGCGCCGCATCGCGACCGGCGTGAGGAAGATCAGCAGCACGTCCCGGGCGGGGATCAGGAACGCGGCCCACGGGAGCTGGCCCGCGTGCCAGAGGAGCACCACGGCGACGTCGATCAGGAGGCGGTCGGCGAGCGGGTCGGCGATCGTCCCGAACTGCGACTCGACGTGCCAGCGGCGCGCGAGCCAGCCGTCGATCTGGTCGGTGACGGCGGCCGAGGCGAACAGGATCGCCGCTGCCCAGCTGTGGCCGCGCGTCGAGGCGAGGACCAGCACGACGTAGACCGGGATGACGACGAGCCGCGCGACCGTCAGCGCGTTCGGCAGGTGCGCGCGCGGCCCGGAGACGGTGCGCTCGCCCGCTGCCACGGTTGAAGGCTATCCGGGGCCGAGGTACGGCCGAGGCGAACGCGAGGCCCGGAACGCCGCCACCCAGAAAGCGGTGAGGTACGCAACGTCGTTGACGACGCTTGCGACGGTGCGGCCGCGGTAGGGCTCCCTTCCCCCACCAGGACACCGCGATCTGATCGATGCCGGCCCGCTGGATCTCGCCCATCTGCCCGTCGAGGACCGTCGGGTCGTCCGATGGGTACACGCCGAGGGCCGGGTAGTACTCCCACGCCTTCGTGGCGAATGCAGGGGCTTCAGGAGGCCTGCTCGACGACGAGGTAGCCGTCGACGTCGTCCTCGGGCTCCGCGTCGACGAGCCGGACGACGACGAGCTCGCCGCCGTTGCCGCGATGGATGCGGTCTCCCGGGCGCCATCTCGGGACCGCGGCCCGTAGCGAGCCGAGGTCCTCCCCACTCGTGCCGATGAGTCGGTAGGAAGGCATCACAAGGGCGGCAGCCTAGCGTGCGCGTCGGCTGCGGTTGACGTGGATCAGGTAGGCGGGCAGAGCGATCGCAAGGAACAGGACGACGCACATCGCCCAGGCGGTCGCATGCTTGCTCCCGTGGCGGTCGGCGTGGATCCAGACCGCCCCGCCGATGAGCGCCGCGAGCGCGAACGCGACCAGGAACTGCGTGTTGCTCACGTCCACAACCGGAGTACCGTAGAACCTCGTGGAGCGGGTACGGCTGGACAAGTGGCTGTGGGCCGCGAGGTTCTACAAGACGCGCAGCGCCGCGACCGAGGCCGTGAACGGCGGCCTGGTGCAGGTGGGCGGCGAGCGGGTGAAGGCGGCGCGCGAGGTACGGGCGGGCGACGTCGTCGAGGTGCGTGTGGGCGCGGTGCGGCGGACGGTCGTCGTCCGCGGCCTCGCCGAGCGGCGCGGGCCGGCGAGGCTCGCGGCGACGTTGTACGAGGAGACGCCGGAGTCCGTGACGGCCCGCGAGGAGCTCGCGCTGCAGCGCCGCCTGGCCCCACCGCTCGGCTCCGACCTCGGCGCCCGGCCGACCAAACAAGCGCGCCGCCGGCTCGAGGCGCTGCGGCGGGCACGGCGGAACCTAAAGGAATTGTAAACGCGCCGGCAGGAAGTCCCCTCGCCTCCCCGAACGATCCGGATGCCGGGACGGGTCGCGGTTGCCGCACCCCCGACGCCGCCCGCCCCGCACCGATGGGCGGCCCGCTTCCGTCCCCTGTCGTCGGGTCGCCCATCACCACTCTCTTACGCGCAAGGCTGTTGCTGGATGTGGCTCTACTCAGTCGGGGTGCGCGGATTTGAACCGCGGGCCTCTTGTCCCCCAGACAAGCGCGCTAACCAGGCTGCGCCACACCCCGAGGTGCTGCGCCATCGTAGCGGCCGCCCAGAGGCGCCGCGCCGCCGGCCATGAGAATCGAGGCCGGCGGGACCTCCTCGCCCCCAAGCGATCACGCCGAGGTCCCGGCCGGCCTTCCCCCATTGGGACGGCCGGGCGGCGGCTTTGTTGGCGAGCTTGCGTGCTAAACGCTGAGCCGCTTGTAGAGGCGGTCGACCATGTCGGGCATCGCCTCGAGCTGCTCGGTGATCACACGGAGCCGGTACTCGCGGAAATGCTCCGGCTCGACATCGAGCGCGCCCGCCAGGCGCTTGATCACGTCGTTCGACGGCACCGGGCGGTTGCCGTGCACGAGGTGATTGAGGTAGCCGGCCGAGAGCCCCGTCTTCGCGGCGAGACCGCGATACGTCGTCCCCGACTCGTTCATCAGCCGCTCGATCGCCGGACCGAACGCCTCGGAGCTGAATCTACGCCTTCTGGCCATTCGGCACCTCCTTTCCCAATTGGGCAACCTCGACACGTACTTCGCCACCCGAACTTCGTCGTTTCACGTCGACTCTCCCGTCGTCGAGGGTCTTTTTTCCCACGGTGACCCTGACCGGGATCCCGATCAGGTCCGCATCTGCGAACTTCTCTCCAGCCCGAAGCTCGCGGTCGTCGAGCAGAACGTCGGCGCCCGCTGCCGCGAGGACATCGGCCGCCTCCTCTGCCTGCTGTTCCACCCCGGGCAACGCGACGACGTGCACGTCGTAGGGCGCAAGCGCCGCCGGCCAGCTGATCCCTGCATCGTCATGCAGCTGCTCGACGGCCGCGGCCATGATGCGCGCCGGCCCGATTCCGTAGCTCCCCATCACGAGGGGCTTTTCCCTTCCGTCCTCATCTAGAAACGTTGCCTCGAGCGGCACCGAATAACGGGTGCCGAGCTTGAAGATGTGGCCGACCTCGATCGCCGTCTTGAAACGGAGCTCGCCGCCGTCGTGGATGCAGCGGTCGGCCTCCGTCGGCACGCGCAGGTCGGCGAAGCGCGCCTGGTAGTCGCGGCCGTGCTCGACGCCCCGGAGATGCCAGCCGGTGCGGTTCGCACCGACGACGTACTGGCCTTCGCTCAACGTCTCGTCGGCAACGATCTCGCCGCCGAAGCCGACCGGGCCCAGCGATCCGGGGTCGGCGCCGAACGCCGCCCGGATCTCGTCCTCCGTCGCCGGCCGGACGTCCTCGCCGAGCGAGGTCACCACCTTGGCGAGCTCGAGCCGGTCGTCGCCGCGGATGAGCGCGAGCACGACCGAGCCGTCGCCCTTCGTGACCGGCATCGCCTTCGTCGTCGCCGCGACGTCGACCTCGAGGAACGCCGCGAGGTCCTCGCACGTCGTGATTCCGGGCGTCGCGACCTCCTCAGGTGCGCCGAGCGGCGGCGGGAAGTCCGGCGGGCGCGGCACGGCGCGCGCGACCTCGAGGTCGGCGGCGTAGTCGCCGTTCGCGCAGGTGACGAGCGTGTTCTCGCCCGAGCCCGACGGGGCGAGGAAATCGACCGATGCGCTGCCGCCCATCATCCCCGACTCGGCCTGCACGGCGTAGTACTCGATCCCGCAACGCTGGAAGATCCGGTGGTAAGCGGCCTCGTGCGCCCGGAAGCTCCGGTCCAGACCGGCGTCGTCGCGGTCGAACGAGTACGAGTCCTTCATGATGAACTCGCGGACGCGGATCAGGCCGCTGCGCGGCCGCGGCTCGTCGCGATCCTTGGTCTGGAAGTGGTACCAGGCCTGCGGCAGCTCCCGGTAGCTCTGGATCTCCCGCGCGTGGAACGTGAACGTCTCCTCGTGCGTCATGGGCAGCACGAACTTGCGGCCGGCGCGGTCCTGTACGTGGAAGATCTCGGGGATCTTGTCGCGACCGGTCGCCTCCCAGAGCTCCTCGGGCGTCAGGACGGGCGCGAACCACTCCTGCGCGCCGATCGCGTCCATCTCCTCACGGATGATCTGCTCCACCTTGCGGTGCACGCGCCACCCCAGGCCTGTGAAGGTCCAGAGGCCCGCGCCAACCTGGCGGATGTAGCCGGCCCGGACGAGGAGCTTGTGGCTGACGGCCTCGGCGTCGGCCGGAGCGTCGCGCAGCGTGGGTAGAAAGAGCCTGGAGGCCCTGGCGATCGCCATGCGCCCTCGACTACTCGAGCGGGATCGCCGAGGCCTCGGCCATCGCAAGCGCGGCCGGCTTGGCCATCCGGCGCCGCTCCGGACGCGGCATCCCCTCCGCGATCCAGCGGTCGATCTCGTTGAACAGCTCGTTCACGAGGATCTCGGACTCCACCTTGCGCAGCACCTTGCCGTGGGCGTAGATGAAGCCGACGTCGCGCCCGCCCGCGATCCCGAAATCCGCGTCGCCCGACTCGCCCGGCCCGTTGACGGCGCAGCCGAGCACGGCCACCTCGAAGTGCTCCTCGTAAGCGTCGAGGCGGTCCTCTACCTCCTCGGCGAGCGTCTGGACGCCGACGTTGTCGCGGCCGCAGCTCGGGCACGCGATCAGCACCGGACCGCGCTCCCGCAGGCCGAGCGACTTGAGGATCTCCCAGCAGACCTTGACCTCCTCGACCGGGTCGGCGGTGAGGCTGACGCGGATCGTGTCGCCGATCCCGTCGGCGAGCAGGGCGCCGAGGCCGATCGCACTCTTGATCGAGCCCGTGTACGGCGGCCCCGCCTCCGTGACGCCGAGGTGCAGCGGGTAGGGAACCCGCGCGGACAGCATGCGGTAGGCGCGGATCATGGTCGGCACGTGGCTCGACTTGACCGAGATCTTGAAGTCGTAGTAGCCCAGGCTCTCGAGCAGCCGGACCTCCTCGAGCGCAGCCTCGACGAGCGCCTCGGCCTGGTCCTCCTGCGCGAGCGCCTCGAGGTGCTTCGGGAGCGAGCCCGAGTTGGCGCCGATCCGCATCGGAATGCCAGCCCGCTTCGCAGCCCCAACCACCTCAGCAACTTTCTCGGGCCCGCCGATGTTGCCCGGGTTGATCCGGACGGCGGCGACGCCCGCGTCGATCGCCTTCAGCGCGAGGCTCGCGTTGAAGTGAATATCGGCGATGATCGGCACCGGCGAGAAGCGGATCAGCCGCGGCAGCGCCTCGGCGTCCTCGAGCTTCGGCACCGCGACACGCACGATCTCGCAGCCGGCGCCCACGAGCGAGGCGATCTGCGCGGTGGTTGCGGGGACGTCGTGCGTCTTCGTCAGCGTCATCGACTGGACGACGACCGGCGCCCCGCCCCCGATCTGGACGCCGCCGACGTTGACTGAGCGCTCGCTGGCCACCGCCGGCGCAGTCTAACGAGCCTCAGCCTAGCTGCCGGTCAGATCGTTCCGTAGGCCGAAGTAGAGGAGGAAGAGGAAGAGCGTCATCCCGATCGCGCTGTAGCGCAGGTAGGCGAGCTGCGAGAACGAGCGGCCGCGGATGCGCTCGAGCAACGCCATCACGATGTGGCCGCCGTCGAGCGGCAGGATCGGGAGCAGGTTGAGCAGCGCCAGCGCGAGGCTGATATAGCCGATGAAGGCGATGTAGTCGCGCAGGGACGTCCGGTAGGCCTCGGCGGTGTACTTGACGATCCCGACGCTGCTCGAGATCTGCTTCGTGCCCTGGTCGTGGAAGAGCCCGGCGATCCCGGTGAACTGCGCGTCGGTGAGCCTCCACAGCACGCGGCCGGCGTTGCCCGTGGCCGTTGGGAGCGACTGACCCGGCGCCGTCGTCGTACCGAGCCGGATGCCGATCAGGTAGCGGCCCTGCTGCCGGTCGAAGCGTGCGCTCACGGGCCCGATCGCCACCTTCTTGCCGTCGCGCTCGACGACGAGCGTGAACGGCTTTCCGTGCGTCCCGTTGATGCGGTTGCTGAGCGTCGCGGGCGTGATCGGGTGGCCCGCAATCGAGACCACGGTGTCCCCCGGCCGGAGGCCTGCCGCCGCCGCGGGATGCGAGGGCACGACGTCGTGGATCGTGCGCGTCGCCACCGTCGGGCCGAGGAGGTAGACGACGACGAAGAGCAGGAAGGCGGCGACGATGTTGACCGCCGGTCCCGCGCCGATCACGAACACCCGGCGCCAGGTGGTCTGGCGCCAGTAGGCATCTGGTGCAAGGCCGCCCTTGATGTCCTCGTAGACGCGCGTGCCGCCGAGCTCCGGCTCGAGCTTGTCCATGGCGGCGCGCGCGGCGGGCTCATCTCCGTGCTCGAGCGCGGCGTCGAGCTCGTCGAGCTCGAGCACGAGGCGATCCTGCTGCTCCTCCTTGAGGCTCGAGCGGAGGTCGCCCGGGCCCGGGCGGTGCATCCCGGGGATCTTCACGTAGCCGCCGAGCGGGATCGCGCCGATGCCGTACTCGACCCCGCCGCGCACCCTCTTCACGAGCGGAGGTGGAAAGCCGATGTAGAACTTCCGCGGTCGCATGCCGACCGCGCGGGCGGCGAAGAAATGGCCGGCCTCGTGGATCAGGATCAGGAAGGCGAGGCCGAGGATCGCGATGACAAAGCTCATTGGCCAACCTCCGGTTGGACGCTCAAATTCACGGCCACCTCCGGTTGGACGCTCATACGACCGGCACCAGCTCCCGGGCCCGCCGGTCGGCCTCGACGAGCTCGGCGAGATCGCGGGCGGGCGCGCCGTCCACGCGCGCGAGGACGTCCTCGACTGCGCCGGCGATGTCGAGGAAGCCGATCCTGCCCTCGAGGAAGGCCTGGACCGCGACCTCGTTGGCGGCGTTGTAGGCGCACGGGTACGTGCCGCCGCGCTCGCCGGCCTCGCGGGCGAGCGGCAGCATCCGGAACGTCTCCAGGTCGGGCTCGTAAAACTCGAGCGTCCGCATCTCGAGCGGCGGAACCGGTGTCGCCGCACGCTCGGGGTAGGTGAGAGCGTAGGAGATCGGGACGCGCATGTCCGGGTTGCCGAGGTGCGCGATCGCGGCGCCGTCGCGGAAGCGGACGAGGCCGTGGACGATCGAGGACGGGTGGATCACGACCTCGATCCGGTCGTACGGGAGCCCGAACAGAAAGTGCGCCTCGATCACCTCGAGGCCCTTGTTCGCGAGCGTGGCAGAGTCGACCGTGATCTTCGGGCCCATGCGCCAGGTCGGGTGCGCGAGGGCCTCCTCAGGCGTGACGTCGCCGAGCGCCTCGGCCGAGAGGCCGCGGAAGGGGCCGCCGCTCGCGGTCAGCACGAGGGTGTCAGGCTCGCCGTGGAGCGCGCACTGGAAGATCGCGGAGTGCTCGCTGTCGACCGGGATCAGGTCGCCCTTCCCCCGCTCCCGGGCGGCGAGCGCGAGATCGCCGGCGGCCACGAGACTCTCCTTGTTCGCGAGGGCGAGCGTCACGCCGTTCTCGAGCGTCCACATGGTCGGCACGAGGCCGGCGAAGCCGACGACGGCGTTGAGCACGATGTCCGGCTGGGCTTGCTCGAGGAGCTCGGTGGGGTCTCCTCCGGTCTGCGTCAGCGGCGCGAGCCCGTCGATCGGCTGCGACCCCGACGTGGCGGCCACGAGCTCGAGCTCAGGGTGCGCGTCGATCACCTCGATCGCCTGGCGCCCGATCGAGCCGGTCGCGCCGAGCAGGGCGATCCGTTTCATGGCCTTCAGCGTACCGCTGAAAGCTAGGGCCACTCTAAGAGCGCAACCTCACCGCAACCCGAACGCGGCAATCGTGAAGTACGCCGCCGGCACGGCGAACAGGAGCGCGTCGAGGCGGTCGAGCATCCCGCCGTGGCCGCCCAGGAGTGCGCCGGCGTCCTTGACACCCGCGTCGCGCTTGAGCATCGACTCGAACAGGTCGCCGGCGGGAGCGGCGACCGCGAGCACGCCGCCGAACGCGAGCGACTCGGCGATCGTCAGGAAGTGCTGCTTGTAGAGGGCCACGAACGCGACGAAGATCGTCGCCGCGGTTCCGAAGGCGAAGCCCTCCCACGTCTTGCCCGGGCGATGTTGTCGGCGCCATCCGGTGACGGCCGAAGACGCGCCCGCCGAGGTACGCGAGCGTGTCGCCGGCCCACACGGCGAGCACGACGGTGAGGGCCGCAAGCCGGCCGTGATCGGGCAGATCCCGAAGGAGCAGCACGAAGGCGAGGCCGCAGCCGACCCATACCGTCCCCATCACGGTGGCCGAGATCGACGCCGTCGGCGCCTGCCGGGTCGCCGAGACGCCCTTGAGCAGGAACGCGAGCGGCAGCGCGGTCAGCATCCCGGCGACCATCCACTGCGATGCCGCCCCGCTCGGCGCCGACGAGCGCGAGCACGGCGCCGACATAGCCCGCCGGGGCGAGCGGCGCCAGCGGCTTCGCCATCAGCCAGAACTCGTGCAGCCCGATCAGCGCCGCCACCATGATCAGGGCGAACAGCCACCAGCCGCCGAAGTAGACGGCGCCGATCACGATCGGGATCGCCGCCACGGCGACTACGAGTCGCGAGAGGACGTTGCTCATCTACCGCCGAACCGGCGGCGGCGCTTCGCGTACTCCGCGAGCGCCGCGCGCAGGTCGCGCGCGTCGAAATCCGGCCACAGACGGTCGACGAACACGAGCTCGGCGTAGGCCAGCTGCCAGAGCATGAAGTTCGAGATGCGGAGCTCGCCGCTCGTGCGGATCAGCAGATCCGGGTCGGGCAGCTCCGGCGCGTACAGGTGGGCCGCAAGCACGTTCTCGTCGATCTCGCGCGGGTCGAGCCCGCTCTCCGCGATCCTCCGCGTCGCCTCGACGAGCTCGGCGCGCCCGCCGTAGTCGAAGGCGATCCAGAGACCGAGCCGGGTGTTCAGCTCGGTGCGGTCCTCCATCGACTCCATCCGCCGGCGCAGCCCCTCCGGCGCGCGGTCGCGGCGGCCGATGAAGCGCACGCGCACGCCCTGCTCCGCGAGATCGGGCAGCTCGCGCTCGATCGTCTCGCCGAAGAGCTCCATCAGCGCGTCGACCTCGTCCTGCGGGCGCGACCAGTTCTCGGTCGAGAACGCGTAGACGACCATATGCCGGATCCCGAGGTCGATCGCCGCCTCGACGGCGCGGCGGAGCGCGCGCGTGCCGGCACGGTGCCCGACGACGGTCGGCAAGCCGCGCCGCCGTGCCCAGCGCCCGTTCCCGTCCATGATGATCGCGACCGTCTCGGCGACCTCGGGGAGCTCCTGCTCGGCCGGAAGCGGCCGTACACGGCGCGAGCGTGCGAATGCGCGCGAGAAGGTTCATCGAGTTCTGCCGAGGTTACTGCGTGAAGCGGGAGGCCTCGGTTAGACCTCCATGATCTCGGCTTCCTTGCGCTTCAGGAGCTCGTCGATCTGGTGGACGTGGTCGTCGGTGAGCTTCTGGACGCGCCCCTCCGCCGCCCGCTCCTCGTCGTCACCCACGTCGCCGTTCCGGACGAGCTCCTCGAGGTGGCGCATCACGTCGCGGCGGACGTTCCGCACCGCGACGCGCCCCTCCTCGGCCATGTTCCGGGCGAGCTTGACGTACTCCTTGCGGCGCTCCTCGGTCAGCTGCGGGATCGGCAGGCGGATGATCTTGCCGTCGTTCGAGGGCGTCAGGCCGAGGTCGGACTCCATGATCGCGCGCTCGATCTGCTTGACCGACGACGGGTCGAACGGCTGGATCGTCAACAGCCGCGGCTCCGGAACGTTGATCGTGGCGATGTTCTTGAGCGGCGTCGGCGTCCCGTAGTAGTCGATCTGGATCCGGTCGAGGAGGGCCGGCGACGCTCGGCCGGTCCGCACCGAGTTGAAGTGGTCGTGGGTCGCCTCGACCGACTTGTGCATGCGCTCCGTCGCGTTGGAGACGAAGTCCTCGATAGAGCTCACTGCGTCACTCCTTCGGTCGCCGTCGAGATGAGCGTGCCGACGCTCTCCCCGGCAACCACCCTCCCGATGTTGCCTGGAGCGAGCTCGAACACGTGGATCGGGAGATTGTTGTCCATACAGAGGGAGAGTGCAGTGGTGTCCATCACCTTGAGGCCGCGCTCGATCGCCTGGAGGTGCGTGATCTCCGGCAGGAAGGTCGCCGCAGGGCTCGTGCGCGGGTCGCCGTCGTACACGCCGCGGACGCCGTGCTTGGCCATCAGAATCGCCTCGGCGTCGATCTCGAGCGCCCGCAGCGCGGCGGCCGTGTCGGTGGTGAAGTACGGGTTGCCGGTGCCGGCCGCGAAGATCACGACCCGGCCCTTCTCGAGGTGCCGGATCGCGCGCCGACGGATGTACGGCTCGGCCACCTCGCGCACGTCGAGCGCCGAGAGCACGCGGGTGTCGGCGCCGTTCCGCTCGAGCGCCTCCTGTACCGCGAGCGAGTTGAAGACGGTGGCGAGCATCCCCATGTAGTCGCCGGTCGCCCGGTCCATGCCCGCGGCGGTCGCCTTCATGCCGCGGTACACGTTCCCGCCGCCGATCACGAGCGCGAGCTCGAGCCCGGCCGAATGCACCGCGACGAGCTCGCGCGCGAGCTCGTCGACCGTGGGGGCGTCGAGGCCGAAGTCGGCGGGCCCCATCAGCGCCTCGCCCGACAGCTTCAGCAGGGCGCGCCGGAAGACAGCCGCCGGCTCCGCTCGCGGCTGCGGAGCGAGCGCCATCAGCCCACCGAGTACCAGGCGTAGTCGACGAGCTCGAAGCCCGACTGCTCGAGCGCCTTGGCGACGTTGAGCGCGTTGTCGTGGATCCAGGTCTGCTCGCCCAGCACCGACTCGGCGTAGAAGCGCTTGTTGAGCATGCCCTCGACGATCTTCTCGCGCACGTCAGCCGGCTTCGACTCCACGTCGGGCTGCTTCAGCAGGATCTCGCGCTCGGCGTCGACGAGCTCCGCCGGAACCTCGTCGCGCGACCGGTACGTCGGCCGGGCGAACGAGATGTGCATCGCCAGCTGGCGCGCGACCTCCGGCGAGCCGTTCCCCTCGACGACGACGCCGACCTTGTTCGCGGGCGGGTGGACGTAGCCCGACAGCACCTCGCCGTTCGAGGACTGGATGCGCTTGGCGCCGACGACCTGGATGTTCTCGCCGAGCTTGGCGGTGAGCTCGACGCGCTCGGCGTCGAGCTCGGCGACGGCGTCCTCCCCGCGCTCGAACACAGCATCGAGCACCTTGTGCGCGAACGCACGGAAGTCGTCGTTCTTCGACACCGGCTCGGTCTCGCAGCCGACGGCGACGATCGCGGCGGTCGGGCCCTCGATCCGCGTCAGGACGACGCCTTCCGTGGTCTCGCGGTCGGCGCGCTTGGCGGCGGATGCCATCCCTTTCTCGCGCAGCAGCTTGACCGCGCCGTCGAAGTCGCCTCCGGTCTCCTCGAGCGCGCGCTTGCAGTCCATCATCCCCGCGCTCGTGGCGTCGCGGAGCTGCTTCACCATGGCAGCAGAGATCTCGGTCATCCTGCGTCCTCCTCCGTGTCGGTCTCGGCGCCGGCACCGGCTGCCTGCACGGGGGCCGGCTCGGGCTCGGTGCTGCTCGGGCTCGGCTGCCGCTCGGGCTCGGGCCGGCCTCGGGCTCGGGCGCAGCCTCTGCCGTCGCCGCACCGCCGTTCTGCGGCTGCGCGGCCGGCGCAGCCTCGGGCGGCGTGACGCGCTGGCGGCCGGCCTCGATCCCGTCGCTCACGACCCGGATCACGAGCGAACACGAGCGAATCGCGTCGTCGTTGCCGGGGATGACGTAGTCGGCCTCGTCGGGGTCGCAGTTCGTGTCGACGAGCGCGATCACGGGCAGGCCGAGCCGGCGCGCCTCGCGCACCGCGAGCTGCTCCTTGCGGAGGTCGACGATGAAGACCGCGTCCGGCTGACGGCGCATATCCGCGACGCCGCCGAGGTTGGCCTCGAGCTTCTCGAGCTCGGCGAGCATCGCGATGCGCTCCTTGGCCGGCAGCAGGTCGAGCTGGGACTCCTGCTGGAGCGAGCGGAGCTCGTGGAGGCGCTGGATCCGGTCGGCCATCGTGCGCCAGTTCGTGAGCAGGCCGCCGAGCCAGCGGTGGTTGACGTAAGGCATGCCGACGCGCGCCGCCTCGTCCGCGATCGCGTCCTGCGCCTGCTTCTTGGTGCCGACGAACAGGATCGAGCCGTTGCGCTGCGCCACGTTCCGCGCGAACTCGTGGGCCTCGTCGAGCAGCTCCTGCGTCTGCTGCAGGTCGATGATGTAGATGCCGCCCCGCTCGGTGAAGATGAACCGCTTCATCTTCGGGTTCCAGCGGCGCGTCTGATGGCCGAAGTGCACCCCGGCCTCGAGCAGCTCCTTCATGGAGACGACGGGCATGGTCAGCCCCTTTCTACGGTTCGGTTGCAGTACACCGGCGGCGTCTCGGCGGCGCCGGCACAGCCGGCCACCGTCCGCCTCGAGCCTCCGCCGGGTCGAGGGTCAGAAGCGAGGGCCATGGTAGCCGCGCTTTAGCGCTGGGCGTCGAAATACGCCGCGAGCTCAGGCGGGAGCGGCGACTCGACATCGATGCGCTCGCCCGTGAAGGGGTGCGGGAACGCGAGCCGCGCGGCGTGCAGGAACTGGCGCGCGAGCGCAGGCTCGGGCACTCCGTAGACCGTGTCGCCGACCACCGGGAGGTCGATAGCGGCGAGATGAACGCGGATCTGGTGCGTCCGCCCGGTCTCGAGCGTGACCCGCAGCAGCGCGTCCGGGCCGAGCAGGTCGACCACCTCGAAGTGCGTGATCGCCTCGCGCGGCGTGTCCGTGTCGAGCGAGAAGCGTGTCGGGTCGGCGCGATCGCGCCCGATCGGCGCCTCGATCCGGCCTGTGCGCGACGCGGGACGCCCGCGGACGAGGACGACGTAGGTGCGCTCGAGCGCGCGTTTGCGCACGAGCGCGGAGAGCCGTCTGTGTGCCTCCTCGGAGCGCGCGACGACGAGGAGCCCCGATGTGTCGCGGTCGAGGCGGTGGACGATCCCGGGCCGCTCGGGCTCGCCGCCCGCCACGAACCCGGCGAGCGCGTCGACGAGCGTCCCTGCGGGCCGGCCGGCGCCGGGGTGGACGACAAGGCCGGCGGGCTTGTCGACGACGGCGAGGTGCTCGTCCTCCCAGACGATCTCGGGGCGTGCGGTCGGCCGCGGTGGGGCCTCGGGCTCGCTCGGGGCGGGAAGCTCGACGCGCTCGCCTCCCTCGAGCCGGTAGCTCTTCGGCCGCGGCCGCCCGTCCACGGTCGCGCCGCCCTCCACCGCCCGCTCGGCGGCCGCTCTCGAGCCGAGGTGCGCGGCGAGGAACCGGTCGAGCCTCTCCCCCGCGGCCTCGTCCGGAACGTCCAACAGCGTTCGGTGGATGGCCTGATCCAGGAGCTACCGCGCCGCCACGTCGAGCGGCCGCCGCACCTCTTTCTGGCGGCCGTCGGAGCCGAGCATCGCGAAGAGCAGGATCGCGACCCCGATCACGATGAAGCTGTCGGCGAGGTTGAACGCGGGCCACCAGCCGAAGTCGACGAAGTCCGTCACATGGCCGAGCCGGACGCGGTCGACAAGGTTCGAGACGCTGCCGCCGATCAGGAGCCCGAGCCCGGCGGGAATGGCCGGGTGGCGCGCGCCCGAGCGGGCGAAGTACACGAGCATCCACACGACCGCGATGGCGGTGAGCGCGATCACGACACCGGTGGCGGAGGTGAAGAAGCCGAAGGCGATGCCGGAGTTCTCGAGCCGGTGGATCGCCAGAGGCCCGACGATCTTGGAGGACTCGCCGAGCGCGAGCCGGCTCGTGACGACGTGCTTGGTGACCTGGTCGCCGATGACCGCCGCCGCGACCACCGCAGCGAGGCCCGCCCACTGCCAGGGCCCGGCGCCCAGGGAGCGCTCCGCGACCGACACCGGCACGAGCGCGTTCGTCGATGAGCCGACGCGGACGTCGACCGGCTCGGTCTGCACGTTTCTCTGCACACTCATCATCTCAGGCAGGCCGTGTTCAGGCACGTCCTGCAAGCCTCTGGTCTTCGATACAGAGGGTAGCGGCGGGACGGGCCAGCAGGCGATCCTCCGCGATCGGCTGCCCGCAGCGCTCGCAGATCCCGTAGGTGCCCTCGTCGATCCGCGCGAGCGCGCGCTCGATCTGCACGAGGGTCTGCTGCGCCCCCTCCTCGAGGCCCGTGCCCAGCTCGCGGTCGAGGGTGAAGGACGCCGTGTCAGCACCGACGCCGCCGTGCACGCCGACCTCGTCGTCCATCGTCCGCTGGCCGTCCTCGCGCATCCCCGCCAGCGACGAGACGAGGCGCGCACGCTCGCTCTCGAGCAGTGTGCGAAAGGTGGCCGCCTCCGCCGGCGTCACCTTCCGCCCCTTACTACTCGGAGCTCGATCCGCGCAACACGGCTCATAGAGCCTCCGTCGAGCCTACGGCGCATGGCTCCAGTCTACGCGCGGTCAGGCTTCCGTCTCATTCGCCCCAGTCGAAATCGGCCGACCCCGACCCCGAGATCCGCTCGAGGATCGGCTCCGGAGGGTTTTCCGGGAGCCGCTCCGGCGGCGCCTGAGACGGCGCCTGCGGCTGGGCTGCGTCGTTCGGTGAAACCGGCGCGAACTCGTCGGTGTCCTCGCGCGGCCAGCCCGGCATGTCCTCCTGGATGGGCGGCGGCAAGTGCTTCTCCGCCGAGGAGAACGCCTCGACCGGCGCGGCTGCGACCGGCGCCAGGCCGTCCTCGACGTTGCCGAGCGCCGCACGCAGCATGCCCTCGATCCGCCGTGATTCGACTATCAGCTGCTCGCGCTCGCCCTGCGCCTTGCGCAGGACCGCGCGCGCCTCACTGTGAGCCTCGAGGACGATCACCTCGGCCTCCCTGCGGGCGCGCTCCTTCACATCGCTCGCCGCCTGCTCGGCCGCAAGCAGGGTCTGGGTGAGCAGGTTCTCGCGCTCGCGGTGCTCCTCGAGCGACTTCTCGAGCGCCTCGACCTTCTCGGCGAGCTCGCCGCGCTCGCGCCAGGTCGCCTCGAAGCTGAGCGCGACCTCTTCGATCAGCTGCTCGACCATCGCGCGGTTGTAGCCGAAGAGGCTCCGCCCGACTCGGACGTGCCTCAGCTCTACGGGTGTGTACGACATGGCACTCCTTCCTAGTGGAGCCGGCTCAGCAACGTGTTGAGCACCTCTCGGAGAACGATCAGCCCGAAGATAGCCACGATGGGGGACAGATCGATCGGCCCGACCATCGGGATGATGCGCCGCCAGAGCCGGAGGTACGGGTCGACAACGTCGTGCAGGAAGCGCTGAACCGGGTTCAGCGAATAGGGCAGCCGAAACCACGACGCCAGCACCCAGAGCAAGATCACCAGGATGTAGACGCCGATGAAGACGTCGATGAAGTTCTCTGCCGTGGTGACAGCGTCGAGGACCATCGCGGCCGCTTTCTGCCCACTTCAGGGGATTCCTACCGGGAGCGGTAGCGAACGTGAAGCTCAGGCCTGGTTGTAGAAGCCGCCCCGCTCGAGCAGTTGGGCGCGCTGCTCGGCGCTCACCTCGACATTCCGCGGCGTGAGCAGGAACACCTTGTCCGCGACCCGCTGCATCCCGCCGTCGAGCGCGTACGTCAGCCCGCTGGCGAAGTCGATCAGGCGCTTCGAGAGTTCCGCGTCGGCGCTCTGCAGGTTGAGGATCACCGGGATCGAGCTCTTGAACTTGTCCGCGATCTGCTGCGCGTCGTTGAAGCCCCGCGGCACGACGAGGTGCACGCGCACTGCCCCGGGGTTCGGCACGGCGGCCATGTGGCGAACCGGGCGCGACGACGAGCGCGACGACCGCTCGGGTGCGGGCGCCGGCGCGGGCGCGGCAGCCGCAGTGCCGCCCCCGTCGACGTCACCCGAGTCCGTCCAGTCGTCGTAGCCGTGCGACCGCCGCCGCGGCGTCAGCCGCCGCACGTTCGGGCGCTCGCGGTAGCTCTGCTCGAGCGAGTCCTCGGCCTCGCTGAGGTGCTCATCGTCGTCGTAGTAGTCGTCGTCCTCCTCGGCGATGCCGAAGTAGACGAGGGTGCGGTTCCAGAGGTCTCCGAAGCTCATCTTGCTGGATGGTAAACCCCGAAGCAGCTACCGGAACAGAAGGCTCCCCACCCGCACCATCGTGGCGCCTTCGTCGGCCGCGACGCGGTAGTCCTGCGTCGTCCCCATCGAAAGTTCTCGGAACCCGAACTGCTCTCCGAGCTCGCGCAGGCGCCGGAACCAACGGCGGGAGTCCTCGGGGTCGCCGGCCGCCGGCGGCATCGTCGAGAGCCCGCGGACGTCGTAGCGGAGGTAGCCGCCGACCTCCTCGGGCGCGACGCCGCCCTTCGAGCTCTCGCCTGCGAGGTTCACCTGCACGAGCGCGGGAATCGCGAGCCGTGCGGCCGCGCTCAGCGTGTCGAGCGAGTGCACGAGCTCGCAGCGGGCGTTGACGACCTTCACCTTGTTCGACTGGAGGCGGCCGATGAAGTGCCAGCGGAACGCGTCGCCGTAGACGGCGTGCTTGGCCTCGAGGTCCTGCGCCCGGTTCTCCCCCACCACCTCGACGCCGGCCTCGACGAGCACGGCCATCTCGGCCACGGTGACGTACTTCGTCGCCGCCACCACCGTCACGCCGGGGCCGACCTCGCCCCGGACGCACTCGTACCGCTCCCTGACCTCAACCGGCGACAGCACCGATGACCCCCTGCGCACCGTGCCGCTCGCTCGCCCGGTGCGAGAAGAAGCGGTCGGAATGGCACCGGGTGCAGAGATCGAGCCGCTCGACCTCCTCCACGCCGGCCCGCCGGAGCGCGCGCTCGGATCCCGTCCACAGGTCGAGGAGCCGCCCGGAGACGAGATCGGCGTCGAACAGCTCCGCCACCTCTGGCCCCACCTCGTAGCAGCACGGTCCGATCGCCGGCCCGATCATCGCGGCCTTCGGGCCCTCGGGGAGCGCCTCGACGGCTGCGCGCACCACCCCAGCCGTAAGCCCGCGCCAGCCCGCGTGCACCACCGCGAGCGCCGGCCGCGGCCCGAGCGCCACGATCGCGATCGGCACGCAGTCGGCCGCAAGCGCGAGCAGCGGCCGGCCCGGCTCGTCGGTCCAGAGCGCGTCTGCGATCTCGCCGCCGTTCGCACCGGCGCGCACCGCGCGCGCGGTGTGCCGCTGGCGGTTCTGCGCGAGCCGGCCCGCGTCGAGGCCGAGCTCGGCGCAGGCGAGGCGGCGGTTCTCGGCGATCAGGGCGGGATCGTCACCCCGGCTGCCCAGGTTCAGCGAGGCGTACGGGCCGGTGCTCATGCCCCCCTCACGGGTCGTAAAGGCGATCACGTACGGCCCGGGGGCATCCCAGCGCATCACGCGTGCAGCAGCTCCTCGGCGCGGGCGAGGAGCGTCTCGCGCCGGTTGAGCGCCGGCGTCTCGACCACCTCGCCGAGCAGCTCGCGGAGCGTGCGGCCGAGCGCCGGGCCGGGCGTGTAGCCGATCCCGATCAGGTCGGCGCCGTCGACGGCGAGGTCGGCGAGGCGGTGGGGGCTTGCGCGCTCCTGCTCGACGACGCTCCGGAACGCGGCCAGCTGCTCGAGCCGGGCCGCGCTTCGGGGCGTGGGCTCGCGCCCGAGGAGGTCGGCATGCCAGTGGTCGAGGAGCTCGAAGGTGAGCCCGTCGCCGTAGCGCGCGAGCATGCGGCGGGCCTCGTGGGGATCGCCGTCTCCGAGGGCGACGGTGTGGAAGCGCACGATCCGCACCACCCACTCCCGCAGCGACGTCGGGTAGCGCAGGCGGCCGAGCACCGCGGCGGCGAGACGGGCACCCCGCTCCGCGTGGTCCTCGCCGGCCGGGCAGCCCGGCTTGCCGAGGTCGTGCAGGAGCGCGGCGAGCCGGACCTGCAGGCTGAAACCCGCGTCCGCGGCGGCCTGCACGACCGCGAGCGTGTGCTCGTCAAGGGGGCGCGTGTGCTCCTCCGAGTCGATCTCGAACCCGATCGCCGGCCCGAACTCCGGCAGCAGCGCCACGAGGACGCCCGTGTCGCGGGCGAGCCCGAGCGCCCTGCTCGGGTCACGGCCGAGCAGCAGCTTGGAGAGCTCTCCGCGCCCGTCGGCCGCGAGCCCGCCGCCGATCCGCTCGCCCGAGACGACCGACACGAGACCCGCGTGCTCGTGCATCTGGGCGAGGGTCACCTCCTCGGGATCGAGCCCGAGCTGGGAGACGAAGCGGAGACCGCGGACGAGGCGAAGCGGATCCTCCTCGAAGCTGCGCTCCGAGACCGTGCGGAGAACGCTCGCCGCGAGGTCCTCCCGCCCCCCGTACGGATCGACGAGGGTGCCGTCGGCCAGCCGCCGCGCCATTGCGTTGATCGTGAAGTCGCGGCGCGCGAGGTCGTCCTCGACGCTCGCCCCGGGGTCGACCACGATGTCGAAGTCGTGCCTGCCGCTGCCGGTCGAGACCTCGCGGCGGGACGGGGCGAGCTCGATCCCCTTGGGCGCGAGCCTGCGGAGCGCGCGATCGCGCGGATAGAGGCGCATTCCGACCGGCCGGCCGGCCACGACGAGCTCCTCCACTTTCCCGTACGGCGCGAGCGCGGCCCGCAGCCCCTCGGCGTCGACGCCGATCACGAGGAAGTCGGCGTCCTTCGACTCCAGGCCGAGCAGCTCGTCGCGGACGGCGCCGCCGACGAGGTACGCGTCGAGCCCGAGGGAGCGGACGAAGTCCTCGATCAAACGAGCGCGATCGCCTCGATCTCGACCAGCCCGCCGGCCGGAAGCCGTCCGACCTCGATCGTCGACCGCGCCGGCGGCCGGTCGCCGATCTCGCGGGAGTAGACCTCGTTCATGCCGCCGAAGTCGTCGAGGTTCGTCAGGAAGACGGTCGTCTTGACGAGGGCGTCGAAGGAGGAGCCGGCGGCCTCGAGGATCCCGCGGATGTTCGCGAGCACCCGCTCGGTCTGCGGCCCGATCCCGCCGTCGACCACGTGCCCGGAGGCCGGATCGAGCCCGAGCTGCCCGGCGACGAAGACGAACCCATTGGCGACGATCGCCTGGTTGTACGGCGCGCCCTGGAACGGCGCCGGCGCTGCCTCGGTCCGGACGATCTGCTTAGCTGTCATTTTTGTAGCTCCGTCGAGCCTACGCTTGTCATCGTTCTCCTTCCGGCGTGCGGCACGCCTGGCCGATGGCCGCGCCGAGCGCCTTGAAGATCGCGCGCAGCACGTTCTGGGGATCCTTGCCCTCGAGGACGCGGATGTGGACGTTCAGCTTCGCACCCTGCGCGAGCTCCTCGAGGAAGACGCGGACGACGTTCTTGCCGAGCCCGCCGACGCCCGAGAAGTCGGCGTTCGCCACGAGCAACGGCCGCTCGCTGATCTCGATCACGGCTCCGGCGAGCGCCTCGTCGGCCGGCAGCCACGCGAAGCCGCGGCCGGCCGCTCCGGCGGCGTGCAGGAGCGCGTCGAGCTCCTCGCCGAGGCGCCGTCCCGCTGCGGCAGTTGCCTGGTCGACGGCGCCGGGCGCCGCCTCCAGCGAGAGCTGGAGCCGCGCGGCGGTCGCGAGCTCGCCGATCAGGTAGTCGAGCGCGCTCAGGCCGGTGCTGACGGTGACAGCACCGTCGCCGCGTGCGATCTTGACGCTCACGTTCGGCGCCCCGTCTGTCCTCGCCGCGCTCATGTCTCTCTACGTCCGCTCGATGGAGGCGCCGAGCGCGCGCAGCCGCTCGTCGATCCGCTCGTAGCCGCGGTCGATCTGGCTGATGTTCCCGATCACGGACGTGCCCTCCGCGCAGAGGGCGGCGATCAGCATCGCCATGCCGGCGCGGATGTCGGGGCTCTCGAGCCGCTCGCCGTGGAGCTGCGCGGGCCCTGTGACGACGGCGCGGTGCGGGTCGCAGAGGATGATCCGCGCCCCCATCCGCTCCAGCTTGTCCACGAAGAACAGCCGGTTCTCGAACATCTTCTCGAAGATCAGGATCGTCCCGCGCGCCTGGGTCGCGATCACGAGCGCGATCGAGGTCAGGTCGGCCGGGAAGAGCGGCCACGGCCCGTCTTCGATCTTCGGGATCTTCTCGCCGAGGTCGTCGCGGATCACGAGCTCCTGGCCCGGCGGGACGCGGACGGTCGTCTCGCCGACCTCGGCGACGATCCCGAGCCGCTCGAAGGCCATGAGCACGGCGAGCAGGTCCTCCGGCTCCACGTCCTCGACCGTGACGTCGCCGCCGGTGACCGCCGCGAGGCCCATGAAGCTCGCCGCCTCGATGTGCTCCGGCCCGATGCGGTGCTCGCCGCCGGAGAGGCGCTCGACGCCCTCGATTCGGAGGACGTTCGAGCCGATCCCGTCGATGCGGGCCCCCCGCGCTACGAGGAAGCGGCAGAGATCCTGGACGTGCGGCTCGCAGGCGGCGTTCACGATCACGGTCTCGCCGCGCGCGAACGTCGCCGCCATCACGGCGTTCTCAGTCCCCATCACGCTCGCCTCGTCGAGGAAGATGCGCTTGCCCTGCAGCCCGTCTGCACGCAGCTCGAAGCGGCGCTCGACCGAAACCCGAGCGCCGAGCTGCTCGAACGCGTGGATGTGCGTGTCCAGCCTGCGCCGGCCGATCGCGTCGCCGCCCGGCGGGTGGAGCACCGCGTGCCCGAAGCGGGCGAGCAGCGGCCCGCCGAGCAGGAACGAGGCCCTGATGCGGTCGGAGAGCTCCTCGTCGGCCTCGGTCTTCGTCACGGCCGCCGCCTGGACGCGGACGTCGTTGTCGCCGATCCACTCGACCTCGGCGCCGAGATCGGCGAGCAGCGCCGACCATCGTCTCGACGTCGCGGATGCGCGGCACGTTGCGGAGCACGACCGGCTCGTCGGTCAGCAGGCACGCCGCCAGGATCGGCAGTGCGCCGTTCTTGTTCCCGGCAACGCGGACCCGTCCGCTGAGCGGGTTGCCCCCCTCGATCACGAAGGATTCCACGGCTGCCTCGCTGGCGACGGTGGTCGACAAGGCGGCCGCTATGGTACCCACCGCCTTGGATCCCACCCGCGAACAGGCCTGGGCGACGCTCACGGAGTACACGAAGAGCGAGGCGCTCCTGCGCCACGCGCTCGCCGTGGAGGCGTCGACCGCGTTCTACGCCCGCAAGTTCGGCGAGGACGAGGCGAAGTGGCGCGTGACCGCTCTCCTGCACGACTTCGACTACGAGATCCACCCCACACTCGACCAGCACCCGCAGGACGGCGCCCCGATCCTGCGCGAGCTGGGCTACCCCGACGAGATCGTCGAGGCGGTGCTCTCCCATGCCGAGCACCTCGCGATCCCGCGCGACACGCCGCTCAAGAAGACCCTCTTCGCCTGCGACGAGCTCTCCGGGTTCGTCCACGCGTGCGGGCTCGTGCGGCCTTCCGGCCTCGACGGCCTCGAGCCGAAGTCGGTGCGCAAGAAGCTGAAGCAGCCGTCGTTCGCGGCCGGCGTCCACCGAGACGAGGTCTACGCCGGCGCCGAGCTGCTCGGCCTCGAGCTCGACGAGCACATCGCGAACGTGGTCGAGGCTCTGCAGCCGATCGCGCCCGAGCTCGGGCTGCGCACGGCCGCGGACTCATAGTGGTCGCCGAGGTCGTCGTCCGCGAGCGGCTGACGGCCGTGATCGCGGAGACGACGACATGGCAGGCGATCCCGGCGCTCTGGGGAGCCTGGTGGAGGTCTGGCAGCGTCGTTCGCGGCGACGAGACCGTCCAGCCCGGGCGGAACGTGATGCTTACAAAGACGACGTGCCGAACGTGCGAGATCGGCGTCGAGGCCGCGCCCCATTCGCGGCGATCGGCCGGGTCGTCGGCTCGACGCTGCCCGCGGGCTGCGACGTGACGGCGACGCGCCGCGGGCCCGTCGGCGAGGTCGGCGCCACGCACGAGGCGGTGATTCAGGCGATGCGCTGAGCGCGGGCTGCGGCGCCTGGGGCCGCGCTGGGAGATCGACGGCGCACTGCGCGCGAGCGCGCCGAAGCCACGAGGTTCAGGTCTATTGCCTCGTCGCCGACTCTCCGCGGCCGCCACTGTCTTGGGATGTCGAATGGCTCGGTCGGCGCGGGCATCACTTGACCCAAATGGTCGATGCGCCTCGCGCCGTGACGCCCTACCTTGGTCGGGCACGCGGCTCGTGTTTCCCCCAGTTCGCGGCCCGCGGTGCCGAGGGCGGCCCTGCGGGGTGGGGCCGCCTTCCCAACAGCCTCGTCGTCATGGGTGCAGGTTTGGGCCGGATCAGTCCTTCGGCCGGAGCTCGAGCTCGATCTCGACCGGGGCGTGGTCGGAGAGCAGCCGCCCCTTGTGCGCACGCCGCTCGTCGGGCCACACCTCGACCCGCGTCGCGATCGCACGGCGCAGCAGGAACTGGTCGATCCCGGTACCTGCCTGGCGCCAGCGCGACTCGACGGGGGCGTTGACCAGCTCCTGAACGGTCGTGCTCACGTCGGGCTTGATGTTGAAGTCGCCGCCCACGATCAGCGTCTCCTCGAGCTCCGACCCGCGGATGACGAAGTTGACCGCCCGGCGGAGCTCGGCGTCGGCGAGCCGCAGATCGGGAATGTGGCTTGCATGCAGGTTCGCAACCAGAAAGCGCAGCCGGTTCGGCGAGCTCGTAGCTGACGAGGTGGCAGACACGGCGCTCCCTCTCCCAGGCGACCATCTGCTTGGGCGTCAGCCCGAACAGCTTCCCGCGCTCCTCGGTGAAGACGTTGGTGTTGAGCGTGATCGTCTTTGCGTCGCGCAGCTTCGCGTCGGTCGGGAAGAGGATCGCGTTGCCCTGGCCGGCGAAGCCGGACCGCACGACCCCGTGGTGGGGAGCGGTCAGACCGCGGCCGAACGCGGCCGGGATCGGGAACGGGCCGAACTTCGGACGCTTCGCGCGCGCCCAGACCCCCTGCATGCTCGCCCAGCCGCCGACACGCGGAAGCGCCCAGGCCGGAATCTCCTGCAGGAGCACGACGTCGGGCCGATCGGCCGTGATCAGCTCGACCATCTGCCGCAGATGGGCCTTTCGTCCTGGAGGCACCGTGTTGCCATGGAACAGGTTCCAGGTGCGGACGATCACTTCGCTCTACTGTAAGCCAGCCCATGCGCGTCGTCATCGCAGACCCGCCCGCCTACACGCCGTGGTACGACCACGAGCTCGCGGGCGCGCTCGGGCGCGCCGGGGCGGACGTCGAGCTGCACACGTCCTACTTCCGCTTCGCCGAGCTGCCGCCGGCGCGCGGCTACCGACGCGTGGAGCGCTTCTACCCCCTGTCGTCGCGGCTGTTCCGGCGGTCGCGGGCAAGACTTCCGCTCAAAGGGATTGAACATGTCGGTGTCGCTGCGTCGCTGGCGCGCATCAGAGCCGACGTCGTGCACGTGCAGTGGGCCGCGCTGCCGCAGGTCGACGTGCGCGTGCCGCTGCGGAGTCCCTCCGTCTTCACGGCGCACGACCTGCTGCCGCGCCGGACGGCCGAGAGGCGGCAGCTCTGGAAACGGCTCCTCGCCCGCTTCGACCGCGTCGTCGTGCATACCCACCGCGGGCAGGAGGCGCTGCGGGAGCTCGGGGTCGAGCCGGTCGTGATCGCGCACCCCGTCTACCCGAGCCACGCCAGGCGCGCCGACGACGGGCAGACGATCCTCGCGCTCGGGGTCATCCGTCCGTACAAGGGGCTGGCGGACGCGGTCGAGGCCACGACCCGCCTCGAGGACGCGCGCCTGCTCGTCGCGGGCGACCCGGCGATGCCGCTCGGATCGCTCCCGGACACCCCGCGCACGGAGTGGCGGCTCGGATACCTGACGCCGGCCGAGCTCGACCGGGCGCTGTCGGAGGCCACCGTGGCGATCTTTCCGTACCGTGCCGAGCTCGACCAGTCGGGCGCGCTCCTCCAGGCGCTCGGCGCGGGCGTCCCTGCGGTCGCCTACGACGTGGGGGGCCTGGCCGAGCCGATCACGCACTACGGGGCGGGCCGCGCGGTGCCCGCCGGCGATATCGACGCGCTGACCGAGGCCGTGCGCGAGCTGCTCGCGGACCCCGAGGCGCTCGCGGGTGCCCGCGCGGGCGCCGATCGCGCCCGCCGCGAGCTGACCTGGGACGCCGCCGCCGCGAGCCACCTCGCCCTCTACCGGGAGTTGGAGTGATTTTTCGCCGTCGGGGCCGCTTCGACGACGTCATCCAGCGGCAGCTCGACCTGTTCGAGCAGGACCACCTCGACGTGATCGAGGAGGTGGTCGAGCGAATGGAGGCCTACAATCGCGCCGATCGTGACGAGGCCGAGGAGCTCTACGGCGACTACGTCGACGCGGTCGAGACCGGCACCGAGCTCCTAGCCGACATCCGCGACTCGTACGCGCGGATGCTCGAGGAGGGGATCGACGAGCTCTACGAGGAGGAGTTCAACAGGGCGGTGCTCAAACGGTGGCCGCCGTTTGCGTACGAGATCGATCTCCGCTGAGCGCTCAGTCGGAGCGGCTGCGCTCACGCGCGCGGGTCGCACGCGAGCGGCCGGGCGAGCCCCGGCCGTCACCCGGCGGGGCGGGCAGCCGGCGGAAGCGCCGCGGCTCCTCGCCCGGCTGCTCGGGCTCATCCGAGCTCCGGCGGACGATGATGAAGTACAGCACCACCGCGACCCAGATCAGGGCGATCGGGAAGAGGACCACGACTCAACGATGCCCGAAATGGTGTGCGCTGGGGAGGGCGGCGCGTACCTCGGCATCACCGGCCGCACGACGGGCCAGCGGGCCGAGGCTCTCGAGCTCGTCGACGAGGACGTTCTCGTTGCGGCCGACCCGCTCGAAGCGGCCGCGCGCGAGCAGCAGCGGCTCGCCGCGCACGATGGCGCGGTGCGCCTCGTAGACGGGCGGCGGGATGATCAGGTTCATCTGGCCATGCTCGTCCTCGAGCAGCATGAAGACGATGCCGTTCGCGGTCGACGGCCGCTGGCGCGCGACGGCCAGGCCGGCGATCTCGACGCGCGCGCCGTGCGGGACGTCGTGCAGCTCGTTACTTGCAACACAAGCACCATATTTGAAAGACAACTCAGCAAGTACGGGGCGCAGGAGGGTGAGCGGGTGAATCCCGACCGAGAGCGAGGTGTGGCGGTAGTCGGCGAGCATCTGCTCCCAGTCGGTCTGCGGGCGGAGCTGCGGGGTATCAGTGGTGGGACCGAATGGAAGCGCGAGCTGGCGGTTGCCTTCCCCCGCGCTCTCGCCGCGGGCGGTGACACCGAGGCGCCAGAGGAGCTCGCGTCTGGACCCCCAGTCGTCGCAGGCGCCTGAGGCGACGAGCGCCTCGAGGGCGTCCTTGCCGACGAAGGCGCGGCGGGCGACGTCGGCGACGTCCGTGTACGGCTGGTCGGCCGCGAGCGTCTCGGCCTCCGCCTCGCCGACCGAGCGGATGTAGCCCAGTCCGATCCGCACCGCTCTGCCCTCGCCCGCCTGCGCCTCGACCGTGCACCTCGCGCCGCTGCGGTTCACGTGCGGCGGGCGGACCTCGACGCCGCGGCGCTGCGCGTCCCGGACGAGCGAGGCGGGCGGGTAGAAGCCCATCGGCTGGGCGTTGAGCAACGAGCAGAGGAACTCGGCCGGGTAGTAGCGCCGCAGCCAGGACGACTGGTACGCGAGGAGGCCGAACGCGGCAGCGTGCGACTTGGGAAATCCGAACCCCGAGAAGCCGACGAGCTTGTCGTAGATTGCGTTCGCCGTCGCCTCGTCGATGTCGTTACCGAGGCAGCCCTCGACGAAGCGCGGCCGGAAGGCCTCGATCGCCTCCTCGCTGCGTTTGCGGCTCATCGCCCGGCGGAGCCCCTCGGCCTCCCCCACGCTGAAGCGCGCCGCCGCCATCGCCACGTCGAGCACCTGGTCCTGGAAGACGACGACGCCGAGCGTCTCGGCGAGCGGCTCGCGCAGCGACTCGTGCTCGACCGGGTAGACGAACGCCGGGTCCTCGCGGAGGCGCGCGCGCCGCTCGATGTAGGGGTGGACGGCCTTGCCCTGGATGGGACCGGGCCGGACGAGCGCGACCTGGACGGTGAGGTCGTCGAGGTTCTCGGGGCGCGTGCGCAGCAGGCTCTGCATCTGGGCGCGGCTCTCGATCTGGAAGACGCCGACGGTGTCGGCGGCCTGGATCTCCGCGTAGACCTCGGGGTCGTCGAGCGGGATCCGGGAGAGGTCGATCGGCTCGCCGTGCAGCCGGGCGATCATGTCCACCGCCTCCTCGACCGCCGACAGCATCCCGAGCCCGAGCAGGTCGATCTTCAGGAAGCCCGCGTCGGCGCACGAGTCCTTGTCCCACTGGCAGATCTGGCGTCCGGCCATCGCCGCCGGCTGCACCGGGACGAGGTCGATCAGCGGCCGCGTCGAGATCACCATCCCGCCCGGGTGCTGGGAGAGGTGGCGCGGCAGGCCGGCGATCTCGTGCGTCAGCGCGCGGAAGGCCTGCCAGCGGGGGCCGCTGTGGTCACCGGGGACTCCGTCGAGCTCGCCCGCGACTCCGGTCGCTTGCCAGCCGTCGGTGACGCGCGCGAGCCGTTCCAGCTCGCCAAACGGGAGGCCGAGCGCCTTGCCGACATCGCGGATCGCGCCGCGGCTCCGGTAGGTCGAGAAGCTCGCGACGAGCGCCGCGTGCGTCCGGCCGTACCGCTCGGTGACGGCGACGATCAGCTTCTCGCGGATGTCGCGCGGGAAGTCGAGGTCGATGTCGGGCACCGAGGCGAGCTCGTCGTTCAGGAACCGTCCGAGCGAAAGATCCGCCTCAACGGGATCGACATGTGACAGCCCGGTGAGGTAGCAGACGATCGAGCCGACGCTCGAGCCTCTCCCCCTCCCCGGCGGCAGCGCGTTCCGCGGCGAGCCGGGGCCGCGTACCTCGAGCGCGCAGGCGCGCGCCAGCTCGAGCACCTCCCAGTGGAGCAGGAAGAACCCTGCGAGGCCGAGGCGGGCGATCAGCGCCAGCTCGCTGCTGAAGTCGTTCGCGGGCGCGCTGCCTGCGCACGTTCGCATTCGCAGGTACCGATCGGCGAACGCGCGCTCAGCACAGCTCGCGGAGCTGCACGTCGGCGGGGTCGGGGCCGTCGGAGAAGTCGGGGTAGCGGTAGCCGAGCTCGCCGGTCAGGTCGAACGTGCAGCGGTCAGCTACCTCACGAGTTCGTGCAACGGCGTCCGCCGGCAGGCGCTCGGCCATCTCCCCCGGCGGGATCAGGACGGACTCGTGGTTGCCGCGGCGCTCGCGCTCGCAGCCGTCGAGCGAGGTGCGATGGCGGATCGCGACCAGCGCGTCCTGGAGCCGCAGCCGCCGCGGGTGGTGCGCATGGACGTCGCCCGTGGCGACGGTCGGAACGCCGAGGGTGGCGGCGAGGTCGGCGAGCGCGGCGTTGCGGCGCTCGTCGCCGCGCGCGTAGGGCCGCTGGAGCTCCACGTAGAAGGCACCCGGGAACGCCTGCGCGAGCCGAGCAGCCGCGTTCGGGTCGACGACGGCGAGGCCCTGGCGGGCGCAGCCGGAGAGGCAGACGAGCCCCTCGGCGTGGTCGGCGACGAAGGCGGTGCTCGTCGCCGCCGGCAGCAGGTCGCGCTCCCGGCCCTCGGGCCGCGTGCCGGCGTGCGCATCGGTCAGGATCCGGCAGAGGTTCTCGTAGCCGCGGCGCGTCTCGCAGAGGAGCGTCAGATGGGCGTCGTCCTCGAGCGTGACCTCCGCGCCCGTGATCGCACGCAAACCGAAGTGCCTCGCCGCCTGGGCGAACTCGAGCGAGCCGTAGACACCATCGTGATCGGTGAGCGCGAGCGCGTCGTAGCCGAGCTCGGCGGCGCGCGCGGCGAGCTCCTCGGGCAGCGACGCACCGTCGAGGAACGAGTACGCCGAGTGCGCGTGGAGCTCGCAGTATTCCCCCAAAACCTTCCTTCAGGCCCGCTGCGTGAACCACGTCTGCGTCTCGCCGTCGCGGTAGACGACGGTGTTCTCGCCCGTCTCGAGAACGAGGTCGAAGTAACGGCGGTCGACCGGCTCGTCCGTCCACCAGCGGTCGACGATCCGCCACTCCTCCCGCACCGTCGCGACGCGCTGCCGGTTGACGACACTCGGGATGCCGTTGCCGTGCGCCTGGACGAGCGCGGGGCGGGGCCTGTTTAGGACCTGCGCAGTCAGTCGTCGCGAGGAACGAGCAGCGCGCGCGCTTCCGGTATCCGCGACCACGGAGCCACCTCCACCACCATCGAAACCCCGCCTGCGCCCACGGCCGCCTTGACCTGGCGCAGGCCCTGCTTGAGCCTCCCCCGAACCACGTCTCCTTCGGCGCGGACGAGCTCGAGCTGCTCGCCCCCGTTCGCGGCCAGCTCGACCGCCTCCAGCCGCAGCTTCAGCACCGGCGCCGGGAGCTCCGTGAGCTTCGGCCCGAGCGCGAGCCGGAGCCGCTCCGGGTCGGCGGTCGGCTCGCGGAGCGTCACCACCCGCCGCCACGAGGCGCCGCCGACGAGCCGGGCCCAGAGGGCCAGCTTCCTCGGCGGGCGCCCCGCGCGCTCGGGTCGTGCGAGCAGGCCGTCGACGAGCACGCCGAGCCCTCGCCGGAGCGTCAGCTCCTGGCCGACCGCTTCCGGGAACTCGAGCGTCTCCACCAACGGCTGATACGGACGTCGTGCATTTACCGTGTTGTCTTTTAAGGCGTGTCCGTCGTGCTCGCCCCTCGCCAGGCTCCAGGCGCGCCGCCCGTCCGGCCCCAGTCGTTCGGCAACGGCGCCGCCCGGTAGCCCGGCAAGCTCTCCGATCGTTCGTACTCCCAGCTCCTCCAGCTCCTCGTAGCGCTCCCGCTCGAGCGGGAGCAGGGTGAGCGGGAGCGGCGCGAGGAACGTGCGGGTGCGGTCGTCGGAGACGATCAGCGCCTGCCCCGGCCGCGCCACATTGGCCGCCGCCAGCGCCGCGAAACGCCGCTCGGCCGCGCCCCCCCGCGCCTCCCACGCCGGTCCGACGGCCGCGAGCGCCCGCTTGAGGGCCGGCTCGAGCCCCCCGTAGAGACGTTCGACTCCTTTGGTTTCGAACAACACCGTGCCCGCCTCGACCGGCTCGACCGCGAAGCCGGCGTTCTCGAGTCGCCGCACGATCTCCTCCCACGCCTGCTCGACCCCCGCGGGGTCCTGCTCGACGAGCACGAGCCCCGGGCAGGTGGCGAGCGCCTCCCCCAGGCGCATCCCCGGCCGCACCCCCTTGACCTCCGCGGCCCGGGTCACCGAGCCGATCAGCGCCTCCGTTCCCGGCAGCGGAGCCAGTGCCGCCGGCTCTGCCTCGAGCGCCGGCCGCCGCAGGAGCGCCGCACGGAGGTCGAAGGCAGGGATGACGACTGCTGCGATCACGGAACGTATGTTCTACACGAACATACGTTCCCCCGTCAAGCGAATGTCGAATGCTGGACATTGACCGCGTCCCGAGCGCGAGCGACGCGAGGGCCGCTGTCTCCTAGACTGGCACCACCGGATCGCAGAGGCGATCCCCATCGAGAGAGAGGCGACGGATGAGCACAGACACAGACGGTCTGCGGGATCTCGAGCTCAGCCCCGACGACGCCGAGAACGTCACCGGTGGTCACATGACTCGGACGAAGGCGAAAAAGAAGCACAGCGCGCCTGCCCAGACGTCGTACGTCGTGAACGCAGCGCCGCTCGGGGAGACGAGCGACGGGAGCCTGACGCCGGCCGAGGCCGAGTCGGACCCCGACTGCTGAAGTCCGACCGAGCCTCTCGAGACGCGAAGGGCCGGCCCGGCACGCACGCCCGGCCGGCTCCTCGCGCTCAGCGGCGGCTCGGAGGTGACGAGCCAGCGGAAGACGTGCCAGCCCGACTCGGGATCGAACTCGAACAGGATCGAGTACGGCTGCGTCTCGAGGAAACGCGCGAAGAGGTCGTCGTAGGCCTGCCGGTGCTCGTCGGCGCGGCGGAGCTTCGCGCGAACGCCGGTTAGGTCGGGCATCGGGCATCTAGCCTAACCACGGTGAACGAGCAGCCGTTCCGGACCGAGATCGAGTACTACGAGGGGCGCGCGGACGGGATCGCCACGGTCGGCGGCATCACCGTGGAGGAGGCCCGGCTCGAGCTCGCCCGCCGCCATGGCCTCGAGAGCTGGGAGGCACTCGCCGGCCACGTCGAGGCGATCCGCGACGGCCGCAGCGAGCGCTTGCCGTTCATGCTCGCCTACGAGGCGCTCGAGGCGCACGACACGGAGCGGCTCATCGAGCTCCTGGACCTGCATCCCGAGCTCGTCCACGCCCGCGGCACGAACGGGAACGACCTCCTCGGCATGGCGGGCCTGCTCGACCACGTGAGGCTCCTGCTCGAGCGCGGCGCCGACCCGAACCGCGGCAACGACTACGGCTGGACGAAGCTGCACCAGGCGGGCTACGGCAACGACTCCGCGCTCGCCGAGCTGATGATCGCCGCAGGGGGCCGTCTCGACGTGTCCGCACGGGGGGACGGCGGCACCCCGCTCGTCGTGGCTCTCTTCTGGGGCCACCGCGAGGTCGCGCCCCTGCTCGGGCTCGAGCCGCGCAACCTGCGCGTCGCGGCGGGGCTCGGCGACACCGACCTGATCCACGAGCTCCACGGAACGCCCGCCGCCGGCGCCCACCGCGCCTTCTACCGCCCCCACGGCGGCTTTCCCGCGTGGCGGCCGTCGGACGACGCGCAGGAGGTGGTGGACGAGGCGCTCGTGTGGGCGGCGAAGAGCGACCGGGTCGAGGTTCTTGGTCCGCTCGTCGAGCTCGGAGCTCGCATCGACGCCGATCCCTACCGCGGCACCGCGCTCACCTGGGCCGCCGTCAACGGCCGGATCGCGTCGGTTCGCAAGCTCGTCGCTCTCGGCGCCGACGTCGACCAGTGCGCCACGTTCGGCGGGCCGGATCACGGCGAGGGCGTGACGGCCCTCCATCTCGCGGCGCAGGCCGGTCGCCGCGATGCCGTCGACACGCTGCTCGAGCTCGGCGCCGACCGGACGATCGCCGACACGCTCCACGGCGGCACGCCGTCGGGCTGGGCCAGCTTCGGCGGCCACCGGGAGCTGGCGGAGCGGCTCGCTTTCTGAGTCGACCGAGCCGGCGAAGAGGCGGCCGAGCCCGACGGCCCCCGCGAGCAAGAGCGCCGCCGCAGCCGCGAACCAGGACGCGATGTCCCGCGTCCGCGTCTGGGTCCCGAAGCTGCCGCGCACCTGCTGGTAGAAGGCCGCCAGCTGCTTCGAGTCGTGGGCGGTCGCGGTCGAGCCGCCCGAGGTCTTGGCGATCTTCCGCATCAACGGGGCGTCGGGCGCGACCCGCTTCGCGAACGGGCCGTAGCCGAGGACCCCGTGTGACGTGCCGAGCGCGACCGTGTCGACGGGAATCCCCGCGCGCTTCGCGCGCAGGGCGCCGCTCATCGGCGAGATCACGCCCTGGGTCTGCTTCCCATCGGACAACAGCACGATCGCCGCCGGAAGCCGGTGGCCCGAGGCGACGATGACGCCGTCGCGCGCGAGCGAGCTCTTCGCGACGGCAACGGCCGTCACGAGGCCGGCCCCGATCGCGGTTCCGGAGTCGGGCATCAGCAGGTCGAGGGTCTGCGCGATGCGCTCGTGATCCGCCGTCGGCGCTGCGAGCACGGTCGACGAGTCGCTGAACTGCACGAGGCCCACCTTGTAGTCCTTCGGCAGACGGCGGACGAACCAGCGCATCGCGGCAACGGCCGCGTCGAGGCGGGTCGGCTCGACGTCCCTGGCGCTCATCGAGCCGGAGACGTCGACGAGCAGCACGATGGTCGCGTTGTCCACGCGGACGGGCACGCGCGCCTGCGGATGCGCCGCAGCACCCGCGGCGAATGCGAGCGCGAGCACGAGCAGGGCGATCGGGATCAGCCGCCGACGCGGCCGCCGCTGCGCAGGCGCGACCGCCTCGAGCACTGCCAGGTTGGTAAACGCGACCGGGCTCCGGGAACGACGCCGCGCCACCAGCGCAGCGGCACCGAGGGCGGCGGGCACCGCCAGAAGCGCCAGCAGGACGAGTGGGGACGCAAAACTCACCCTGCTCAGAGTGTGAGCCGTTCAGGGACGGAGCGCAACGGTGTTTCTCGAGGTTGCCACCGGTAGAGCACGTCCGGGCAGCGCTCCTCGTTGTCCTCTCCGTCCGTGAGCAGGACCGGCTGCAGGCCGTGACGCTCGTAGAACCGGCGCGCACCGTCGTTCGCCTGGAACGTCCAGAGCGTGAAGCCGTCCGGGCGGCGTGCCTTCGCGTGGTCGAGGAGGGCAGTGCCGAGACCGGAGCCCGTGCGCGCCGGCTCGACGTACAGGTGGTCGAGCGTCCGGTCGCCGAGCACCAGGAACGCCGCGACGACGCCGTCCGCCTCGGCGATCCACACCTCCTCCTCCGCGACCAGGCGCGAGAAGAACGCGCGGTGCTCCTCGAGGGTGTGAAGTGCCGGCAGGAACGTCAGCGTCGCGCGCGAGCGCTCGAAGAGCCCGGCGATCGCGTCGGCGTCGTCGAGTTGTGCCCGGCGAATCACGGTGGGGCGACGACGCGAACGGGCACGGCTATACGCTAGATCTGTGGCGACGGAAACCGCGGCGCGCTACTGCTACCGGCATCCCGACCGGGAGACCGGGCTGTCGTGCTCGGAGTGCGGGCGTCCGATCTGCTACGAGTGCATGACGCCCGCTCCTGTCGGGCTGCGCTGCCCCGAGCACTCGGGCAAGCCGCAGGGCGTCAAGAAGGTCACGTCGGCGGCGGGGCGCGTGGCGAGCGGGCAGGGCTCCCGCTCCGGCTACCCGGTCACGATCGCGCTGATCGCGATCAACGTCGGCATCTACCTGCTCGAGCTCGCGATCGGCGGCAGCCAGGACGGCACCGGGAACAAGATCTGGCTCCACGGCGCTCTGGTCGCGAGAGGGTCGTACCTGGACGGCTCGCCGGCGGGCGTGGCGAACGGCGAGTGGTGGCGGCTGATCACGTCGGCCTTCCTCCACGCCGGGATCTTCCATCTGGCGACGAACATGCTCGGGCTCTACTGGCTGGGCCGCGTTCTCGAGGTGCTGATCGGGAGCTGGCGCTATCTCCTGCTCTACCTCGCCTCGGCGCTCAGCGGGGCGGCGGGCGCGCTCTGGCTCTCCGGGCCCTTCGACGTCACGGTCGGCGCGTCCGGCGCGATCTTCGGCATCCTCGGCGCCCTCCTCGTCCTCGAGCGGAAAGGCGCGATCAACACCGGCGGCCAGATCATCGCGCTGATCGTCCTGAACCTGCTGATCAGCTTCCTGCCCGGGATCTCGATCGGCGGCCACATCGGCGGCTTCATCGGCGGAGCGATCCTGATGCTGCTCTACCTGCAGTTCCGCCGCTCGAACGCACTGGCCATCGCCTCCGCGGTCGCGGTCGGGGTGGTTTCGGTGATCGTCGCCTACGCGGTCATCTGAGCCGGAACCGGCCGTCCGCCTTGACGCAGAGGCCGCCGAGCGCGACGAGCACCGCGAAGAGCCCGAGGTCCACACCGACCAGCCCGGGAAGAGCCCGCGGGCGCCGGCGACCGTGACCGAGACGATCACGGGCAGGATCAGCCAGTACATCGGGATGCCGGCGAACTGGTCGAGCTCGTAGAGCGCCTTCGCAAGGCAAGGACGATGCCCGCGAGCGTCCACTGACCGCCCGCGCGCAGGTATGAGGCGAGCTGGACGAGCACCGTGAGGTAGATCGCGAGCCCGATGCCGATGAGGACCGTCGCGATCAGCGTCTGCTTGTGGTGGTTCGCGTAGTAGCTCACGACGCTCTGGGCGCTTCCATCGAACTTGGGCGGCTTACCCGCCCGCAGCGACGTACGCCTTCGCGCCGTGCTCGGCCAGCGCCGCCTGCGCTGCCGCGAGCCGCGCGAGCGGTACCCGGTAGGGCGAGCAGGAAACGTAGTCGAGCCCGAGCTCGTGGCAAAAGGCGATCGAGCGCGGCTCGCCGCCGTGCTCGCCGCAGATGCCGACCTTGAGCGAGGCGTTGGTGCCGCGGCCCCGCTCGACCCCGATCCGCATCAGGCCGCCGACGCCGTCGATGTCGAGCACCTCGAACGGGTTGCGCTCGATCACGCCGGTCGTGAGGTAGCGCGAGAGGAACTTGCTCTCCGCGTCGTCGCGCGAGATGCCGAGGGTCGTCTGCGTGAGGTCGTTCGTCCCGAACGAGAAGAAGTCGGCATGCGTCGCGATCTCGTCCGCGCGCAGGCAGGCCCGCGGGAGCTCGATCATCGTCCCGACCGTGTGCGGCAGGCCGCGGGCCTCCTCGGCCCAGACGCGCTCGGTCAGCTCGCGCAGCCGGTGGAGCTCCTCGGCGAAGCCGACGAGCGGGTGCATGATCTCGACCTGCGGCGCCTCGCCGGTGCGGCTCTCGACCGCGAGCGCCGCCCGCGCGATGGCGCGGATCTGCATCTCGTAGATCTCCGGGTAGACGAGCCCGAGCCGGCAGCCGCGCAGGCCGAGCATCGGGTTCGACTCGTGCAACGAACGGATCCGGGCCCGCATCGACTCGTCGGTGGCCTCCTCCTCGGGCGGCAGGAACTCGTGGAGCGGCGGGTCGAGCAGCCGGATCGTCACCGGCAGCCCCTGCATCGCCTCGAAGATCCCGTCGAAGTCGGCCTGCTGGAACGGCAGTAGCCGGTCGAGGGCGCTGCGGCGGCCCTTCTCGTCGATCGCGAGGATCATCTCTTGCATCACCGGCAGCCGCTCCTGGCCGAAGAACATGTGCTCGGTGCGGCAGAGGCCGATCCCCTGCGCCCCGAACTCGCGGGCGCGGACGGCGTCGGGCGGCGTGTCGGCGTTGGCACGCACGCGCAGCCGTCGGAAGCCGTCGGCCCAGCCGAGAATCGTCTGGAGGTCGTCGTTCAGCTGCGGCGGGACGAGGTCGATCTGCCCGAGGTAGACCGAGCCGCTCCCGCCGTCGATCGTGATCACGTCGCCCTCGCGGAGCTCCTGCCCGCCGAGGCGCGCCACCCCGCCCTCGAGCGAGAGCCCCTCACAGCCCGCAACGCACGGCTTGCCCATGCCGCGGGCGACGACGGCCGCATGCGACGTCATGCCGCCGTGGACGGTGAGGATGCCCTTCGCGGCGATCATCCCGTGGATGTCGTCCGGCGTCGTCTCGTACCGGACGAGGATCACCGACTCCCCACCCTTCTCGCGCTCGACGGCTGTGTCGGCGTCGAAGACGATGCCGCCGCTCGCGGCGCCGGGGCTCGCGTTCAGGCCCTTGGCGACCGGCTCGGGCGCCAGGTCGGGATCGATTCGCGGGTGCAGGAGCTGGTCGAGCTGGTTCGGGTCGATCCGGAGCACCGCCTCCTCCTGGGAGATCAGCCCCTCGTCGACCATGTCCGCCGCCGCCTTCAGCGCCGCGGCCGCCGTGCGCTTCGCGGCGCGCGTCTGGAGCATGTAGAGAACGCCGTCCTCGACCGTGAACTCCGTGTCCTGCATGTCGCGGTAGTTCTCCTCGAGGCGGTGCAGGGTCGTCGAGCAGCTGGTCGTACGCCTCGGGCATCTCCTGCCGGAGCGCCTCGACCGGCTGCGGCGTCCGGATGCCGGCCACGACGTCCTCGCCCTGGGCGTTCGCGAGGTACTCGCCGTAGATCTCCTTCGCGCCGGTCGACGGGTTGCGCGTGAAGACGACGCCGGTGCCCGACGCGGTCGCCCTTGTTGCCGAAGACCATCTGCACGACGTTGACCGCGGTGCCGATGTCGTCGGGGATGTCGTTGGCCCGGCGGTACACCTGGGCGCGCGGCGTGTCCCACGAGTCGAACACGGCGCGCACGGCGCGCATCAGCTGCTCGGTCGCCACTTGAGGGAAGTCGGTGCCCTTCTCCTCGCGATAGATCCCGCGGTAGGTCTGCACGAGCGCCTCGAGGTCGTCGGCCGTGAGGTCGGTGTCGAGCGAGACGCCGCGCTCCTGCTTCAGTGCGGTCAACGCGTCCTCGAAGCGGTGGGCGTCGATCCCGTCGACGACCTCGCCGAACATCTGGATCAGGCGCCGGTAGGAGTCGTAGGCGAAGCGGCGGTTACCGGTCCGGTCAGCGAGCCCCTCGGCGGCCTCGTCGTTGAGGCCGAGGTTGAGGATCGTGTCCATCATCCCCGGCATCGAGATCGCCGCGCCGGAGCGGACGGAGACGAGCAGCGGATCGGAGTGGTCGCCGAAGCGCTTGCCGGTCTTCTCCTCGAGGCGACGGACGTGGTCGGCAACCTCGTCGGCGAGGCCTGCGGGCAGTTCGCCTGCGGCCATGTAGGCGCGGCAGGCGTCGGTCGTGATCGTGAACCCGGAGGGGACGGGCAGCCCGAGGGCCGTCATCTCCGCGAGACCGATCCCCTTGCCGCCGAGCAGCTCCCGTCCGCCGGGAGCCGACTCGTCGAAGTCGTAGACGACGCGCGCCTCGCGCGGTCATTGCGTGATTGTTACCACGCGGCGGCTCGGGACTATCTTCTTCTACGCGCCCGGAACTCGGCGATCCACGCGAACGAGCGCAGCGCGAACCAGAACGGTGTGAAGATGCAGTAGAAGACGAACAGCGCGGTGCCGAGCAGGGCGTACCAGAGCGCCCAGCGCGCGTTCGACACCGGCGGCTTCGGCCTCACCGGATCCTTCCCGCGAGCCGGCCGTCGATCGTCTGGACGATACGGAGGGCGATCTCCTCGATCGAGAGCTCGGAGACGTCGATCAGCGGGCAGCCGAGCCGCTTTTGGATCGCAGCGGCGTGCTCGAGGTCCTCGTAGACCTCGTTCAGGTCGGCGTAGCGCCGGTCGCCGCCCATCAGCACGAGCCGCTCGCTGCGGATCTCCGCCAGGCGGTTGGCGTCGATCGTGAGCCCGACGATCCGGGCCGGATCGATCTCGAAGAGCTCCGACGGCGGCTCGATGCCCTTCACGAGCGGCACGTTGGTCGCCTTCCAGCCGAGGTAGCCGAGGTAGATCGAGAGCGGCGTCTTCGAGGTGCGCGAGACACCGACGAGGATGACGTCGGCCGCCGCGAGGCTGCGGCCGAGACCGTCGTCGTTCTTGACCGCGAACTCGATCGCGGAGATCCGCTTGAAGTAGCCCTCGTCGAGCGCCGGGCGGGCCCGGGGGCGCATCTCGGCGCGCTGCCCCGAGACCTTCGCGACGGCGGCGAGCGGCTCGGACAGCAGATCGCAGTAGTCGACCCCCGCGTCGTCGCACAGCTCGCGCATCACGAGGCGGAGCGTCGGCTCGACCAGCGTGAAGATCACGACCGCCCGATGGCCCTCGATGCGCGCGAGCGCGAGCTGGAGATCGGCGACGGTCTCGACCCGCGGGTGGCGCACGGTGACGAACGGCTGCTCGGGGAACTGCGCCTCGGTCGCCGCGACGACGCGCGTGGCCGTCTCCCCCGTCGCGTCCGAGACGACGTGGAGCTCGACGACGTCGTTCGCGTTCGTGCTCACCTGCGGAGACTGTAGTTTCAGGGCCATGGCCGAGCCGGAGCGTTACGAGGGTCCCGCGACGATCGAGAAGGTGGCCGCGCTCGCGCGCCGCCGCGGGTTCGTCTACCCCTCGTCGGACATCTACGGCGGGCTCGGCTCGTCGTTCGACTACGGCCATTACGGCGTGCTGCTCAAGCAGAACGTGAAGAACGAGTGGCAGCGCTCGATGGTGCAGGAGCGCGAGGACATCGTGCTGCTCGACTCGGCGATCATCCTCAATCCGCAGGTGTGGGTCGCCTCCGGCCACGTCGGCGGCTTCTCGGATCCGCTCGTCGACTGCCGCCAATGCAAGTTGAGGTTCCGGGCCGACCACCTCGACTCCTCGTCGTGCGGCAGGCGCCCTTCGAAGCATCCGGGCGAGACGCCGGACTGCGACCTGACCGAGGCGCGGCAGTTCAACCTGATGTTCGAGACCTCGATCGGCCCCGTCCGCGACGAGGGCTCGCTCGCCTACCTGCGGCCGGAGACGGCGCAGGGCATCTTCGTCAACTTCAAGAACGTGACCTCCTCGCTCCGCGTGAAACCGCCGTTCGGCATCGCGCAGATCGGCAAGAGCTTCCGCAACGAGATCACGCCCGGGAACTTCCTCTTCCGGACGCGCGAGTTCGAGCAGATGGAGATGGAGTTCTTCGTGCCGCCGGCCGACGCGCAGCAGTGGTACGAGTACTGGATCGGCGAGCGCCGCCGCTGGTACCTCGACCTCGGCCTGCGCGAGAGCCACCTGCGCGTTCGCGCGCACGGCGCCGACGAGCTGTCGCACTACTCGAGCGGCACGAGCGACCTCGAGTACCTCTTCCCCATCGGCTGGTCGGAGCTCGAGGGCATCGCGAACCGGGGCAACTACGACCTCACCGCGCACGCCGAGCACTCGGGGACGAAGCTCGAGTGGATCGGCCACGAGGAGCGCTACGTGCCGTACGTGATCGAGCCGGCTGCGGGCGCGGACCGCGCCGCGCTGGCATTCATGGTCGACGCCTACGACGAGGAGGAGGTCGCGGGCGACATGCGCACCGTGCTGCGGCTTCATCCGCGCATGGCGCCGGTGAAGGTCGCCGTGCTGCCGCTGATCGGCAAGGACGAGGGCATGACCGGCAAGGCGCGGTCGCTGTACGAGGAGCTGCGGCGCGTGATGCCCGCCGAGTACGACGACTCGGCCTCGATCGGCAAGCGCTACCGCCGCCAGGACGAGATCGGCACGCCGTGGGCGCTCACGATCGATCAGCAGACCCTCGAGGACGACACGATCACGATCCGCGACCGCGACTCGCTGCAGCAGGAGCGGATCCCGATCGGCGGGACGCGGCAGCTGCTCCAGGAGCGGCTCCTCGCCCCGTGGGCCCCCCGGTCCTAGTGGGCTGGCACGAGCTCGCGATCGAGTCGGCGGCGCTCCGCGGGAACCCGCTCGGCGACCCCGCGACGCGGCCGGTCTTCGTCTGGACGCCGCCGTCGTACGACGCTGACTCCTCTCGGCGCTATTCGTCGGTCTACGTGCTGCAGGGGCTGACCGGCCAGGCGCGCGCCTGGTTCAACGTCTCGCCGTTCGCCAAGAGCTTCCCGGACGACGTCGAGGAGGCCGGGATCGAGGTCGTGGTCGTGCTGCTCGACGCCTTCACCGCCGTCGGCGGCTCGCAGTTCATCGACTCGCCCGCGATCGGTGCGTACGGCACGTACTTCACCGAGGAGGTCGTGCCGTTCGTCGACAAGCGGTTCCGCACACTGCCCGAGGCGGCGCACCGCGGGGTGTCGGGGAAGTCTTCAGGCGGCTTCGGGGCGATGGTCTGGGGCATGCTCCGGCCGGACCTCTTCGGTGCCTTCGCAACCCACGCGGGCGACGCGCTGTTCGAGGTGTCGCTGGCGCGCGATCTCCCGCCCGCCGCCCAGGCCTTGCGGAATCGCTACGAGGGCTCGTTCGATGCGTTCTGGGAGGACTTCCGTTCCGGCCGGCCGGTGCTCTCGAACGCCACCGACCACGTTCTGCTGGCGGCCTGGGCGAATGCGGCGGCGTACTCCGCGAACCCGGACGGCTCCGTCGACCTGCCCTTCCGGCTCGACACCGGCGAGCTCGTCCCCGAGGTGTGGGAGCGCTGGCTCGCGTGGGATCCCGTGCGGATGGCGGCGCAGCACGGCGGGGCACTGCGCGCCGCGCGCGGCATCTGGATCGACGCGGGACGGAACGACGAGTACTTTCTCGACCTCGGCGCGGTGGCGTTCCGCCAGGCGGTGGCGGACGCCGGCGTGGCGGACGACCAGGTGTGCTTCGAGCTGTTCGAGGGAACGCACCGGGCGATGAACTGGCGCTTCCCGCTCAGCCTCGCCTTCCTGGCCGACCGGCTCGCATGAACCGCGAGGCGACGTGGCGCCTCGCCGCGGCCGACGTGAGATAGTCGACTCCATCCTGCCAGGAGGAGACACAGCATGTATGCACGCGTGACGACCTTTGCGGGCACGGCCGATGACGCCGACGCCGGCATCGAGAGCTTTCGCGCCAACGTCGTACCGTGGGCGCGCGAGAACGGGCGCGGAGCGATCCTGTTGCTCGACCGCGAGAACGGCGAGGGGATCGCGATCACGTTCTGGGACGACGAGCAGAGCATGCGCGCGAGCGAGGAGCGCGCCAACGCCCTGCGCGCCGATGCCACCGACCAGATCGGCGCGACGGAGGAGCCCAGCATCGGACGCTACGAGGTCGCGGTCTTCGAGGTCTAGACCAGCGCCGACACGAGGTTGGGCCCTCAGGTACGCGGCCTCAGCGCTGCGAGCTCGGTCGCCGGGTCGGAAGCGGCTACAGCGCCCGCGCAGGCAGCCCGGACCGCAACGACGGCGGCGAGCCTGACGGGCGAGGCGGACGTAGAATCGGCGCATCGTGTGGCGCCTCCGGTCGCTTCTCTGGTCGTGGATCGCCAACGCGATCGCCCTCGTCGTGGTGATCGCGATCTTCCAGAAGATCACGATCGGAGGCTTCGGCGACCTGCTCCTGACGGCGCTCGTCTTCGGGCTCCTGAACAGCCTCGTCAAGCCGATCCTGAAGCTGATCACGCTGCCGCTCGCCGTGATCACGCTCCGGCTGATCTGGTTCGCGATCTCGGCGCTGATGCTGAAGCTGACCGACTGGTTCATCTCGAGCTTCAACATCCACGGCTTCCTGACCCTGATCTGGGCGACGATCGTGATCTGGGCGGTGAACCTGGTGCTCGACATCGCACCGGGGCCTTGGCACGGCACTCGCCGCGACCACCACCTGCTCAGCCACCGTAAGGCCTAACGGCCTAACGGCTCAGGTCGTACACGTTCATGCCGCCGACGGTCGTGGCCGTGTAGTTGCTCTCGACCCAGCTCGCGATCGCGTTCGAGCTCGAGGAGCTGCCCGATCCCGCCGCCGAACCCGCCGCCTCCGGAGGCTGATGAAGTAGTGCACCTTCCCCTGCGCGACGAACTGCTGGAAGGCGGCAAGCGTCGGCCACGGATCGGTCCCGTTGAAGCCGCCGATCGCCATCACGGGCTGGCCGGTCGCGAGCTGGATGCCCGCGGCGCTGTTGGAGCCGACGACGGCGGCGACCCAGCGGTAGGAGGAGGCGTCTTGCTCGAGGAGCGAGACGAGCTGGGCGCTCGGCGTGCCCGCGTCGAGGAGGCCGCCGAGCGCCGCCTGCCGCCGCCCGCCCGGCCGAAGCCGCCGCCAGGGGCGGAGCCGCCGCGGAACGCGCCCGGGCCGAAGCCGCCGCGCGGTCCTGCACCCGTCCCGCTGATCGCGCCGGCCGGACCCGCGGAGGGCAGTGCGCCGCTGTGGGCCGTCGATGCCGTCTGCGCCGAGTAAGCGGCCGGCGCGGCGAGCGTGCGGCGAGCGTGACGAGAAGCACGGCGCGGCGTGCGCCGCTGCTCGTGCCCCACACGAGCGGCCCGGCGACGATGAGCACGGCCGACGCGAAGCCGACGATCAGGACGGCATAGCGGAGCGTCGGGTGCCAGTTCGGCGTCCGCTCGAGCAGCGCGAACGTCCAGACGGCTGTCCCCGCGACCGCTGCCGCCAGGACGAGCCGGTAGGCGAGCGAGTCGCGCCGCTGCCACGCCCACGAGACGCCGATCCCGACCAGAGCGCCGATCGCCGGCGCGAGGACGACGTTGTAGTACGGGTGGATGATCCCCTGGGAGAAGCTGAACACGGCGCCCGTGACGACGAGCCAGGAGCCCCAGATCAGCACCGCGGCGCGGCGGCCGTCGGTGCGGCGGGTGCGCCACAGCCCGACGAGGAGCACCGCGAGGAAGAAGAGCGCCGCGGGCAGGAGCCACGCGATCTGCGTGCCCATCTCGGCGCCGAACAGGCGCGTGATGCCGGTCGGGCCCCACATGCTCCCGCCGCCTGGGCCTCCGCCGCCGAAGCCGGCCTGGCCGACGTCCGGCCGCCGACCACGCTGCCGGTCTCGTTGCCGGTCAGCCGGCCGAAGCCGTTGTAGCCGAAGATCAGGTTCAGGATGCTGTTGTCCTGCGAGCCGCCGATGTACGGGACGGCTCGAGGCAGGCCAGAGGGCGACGATCGCGACCCACCACGCCGCGGCCGCGACCATCGCCGCGCCGGAGAGGAGGAGCTGCCAGACCCGGCGCCGCAGACGGACGCCGGCGCGGCAAGCAGGTAGACGGCGGCGAAGCCCGGGCACGACGGTGAACGCCTGCAGCATCTTGGTCAGGAAGCCGAATCCGATCAGGGCGCCGGCGAGGACGAGCCAGGCCGTCCGCGCCTCCTCGAGCGCGCGGGTGAGGGCGTAGGCGGAGCCGACGAGCAGGAGCGTCAGCAGCGCGTCCGGGTTGTTGAACCGGAACATCAGCGCGGCGACCGGCGTGAGCGCGAACACGGCGCCGGCGAGCAGCCCCGCGGGCGGCGCTGAAGCGGCGGCGCACGGTTGCGTAGAGGAGCGCGACGGCCGCGACGCCCTCGAGCGCCTGCGGCACGAGGATGCTCCAGCTCGAGACGCCGAAGAGCCGCGACGACAGCTCCATCACCCAGAGCGAGGCGGGCGGCTTGTCGACCGTGATGAAGTTCGAGGAGTCGAACGAGCCGAACAGGAACGCCTTCCAGCTCTTCGTGCCCGCCTCCACAGCCGCCGCGTAGAACGAGTTCGCGTACCCGCTCGCGGCCAGATCGACGAGGTAGAGCAGTGCAGTCGCGGCGAGAAGGCCGATCAGCGCCGGCCGCACCCAGACCGGGTCGTCGGCGCGTCCGCGGAGCAGCGCATGCGCGCGCCCGCCCTCGCGCACCGAGGGGGCACGGTGCGCGAGGGTGTCGGCCGCCGCTAGTGCTCATGCAGCGGCCTCCGGGGCTGCGCGGCGGGATCGGAAGACCCAGGAACGGAGCAGCACGAACCTGAGGACGGTGGCGAGGACGTTCGCCAAGGTCAGCACGACGAGCTCGACCACGCGGGAGGGGGCGGGATCGAGCACGTGGAGCAGCGCGAGCGACGCCGACGTCAGCCCCAGGGCCAGCGCGAACACGGCGAGGCCCTGGAGCTGGTGGCGGACGGTGTGGCGTGGCCCGCGGATCGCGAACGTGAAGCGGCGGTTCGCGGCGGTGTTGCCGATCGCGGTCAGGAGGAGCGCGAGCGCGTTCGCGGCCTGCGCGTCGACGGCGCTCCGCAGCAGCAGGTAGAGCGCGGCGTAGGCGAGCGTGGAGAAGATGCCGATCACGACGAACCGTGCGACCTGCCCCGCGAAGCGGCTCTGGGTGGCGGCCTTCGGCGGACGGCCGGCACGGAAGTCACGCGCGAGCCTGACGACTCCGCGCAGATCGGCAATGGCGGTGGAGACGATCTCGACCCTCGAGTCGGGGTCGTCGACCCAGTCGACCGGCACCTCGTGGATGCGGAGGCCCGCGCGTTGCGCGAGGACGAGGAGCTCGGTGTCGAAGAACCAGGCGCGGTCGCGGACGAGCGGCAGGAGCTCCCTGGAGCGATCCGACCGGATCGCCTTGAAGCCGCACTGCGCATCGGAGAACCGCGCCCGCAGGACGAGGCGGAGCAGGGTGTTGTAGGAGCGCGAGATCAGCTCGCGCTTCGGGCCGCGCACGACCCTTGCGCCGCGGCTGAGGCGGCTGCCGATCGAGAGGTCGCTGTGGCCGGAGAGGAGCGGCGCTACGAGGGGCAGCAGCGCCGCAAGATCGGTCGAGAGGTCGACGTCCATGTAGGCGAGGACGCGCGCGTCGCTCGCCGACCAGACCTCGTGGAGCGCGAGCCCGCGGCCCTTGCGGTCGAGCCGGACTGCTCTGACGCCGGGAAGCTCTTGTTCGAGCTCGCCGGCCAGCTCTGCCGTGCCGTCGGTGCTGCCGTTGTCGGCGATGGTGATCCGCCAGCTGAACGGAAAGCTGTCGCTGAGATAGGCGTGGAGGCGCTCGACGCTCGGGCGCAGCGCCTCCACCTCGTTGGAGACGGGAACGACCACGTCGACGGTGGGCGGCTGCGGCGGGAGGGTGTCGCCGGAGCCGCCCACCGTCTCGCGGAGGGGGATGCGGGAAGGGACGAGGTCGGTGGCCGTCACTGCTCTCGCAGTGTCGGGCCTGGGCCTTGGACAGCCCCCCGGAAATCATGTGAGATTGCTGGGAGACCTCAGCTGTGGCGCTCGCCCGGTAGGTTCCGCCGCGTGAAGCAGAGCGTGAGCCTGATCACCCTCGGCGTCGCGCGACTATGCGCGCGCGAAGGCGTTCTACGACGCGCTCGGGTGGAGCGCCGCCCTCGACATCGAGGAGACGGCGTTCTTCCAGGCAAACGGCATCGTCCTGACGCTCTGGGGACGCGACAAGCTCGCCGCCGACATGGGCATCCCGGACGGCGGCGCCTCCTGGAGCGGCATCGCGCTCGCGCACAACGTGGGCTCCCGCGAAGAGGTGCACGAGGTGATCGAGCGGGCCCGCGCCGCCGGCGCGGAGATCACGCGCGAGCCGTCGGAGACGTTCTACGGGGGATACGCGGGCGCCTTCCGCGACCTCGACGGTCACGCCTGGGAGATCGCGCACAACCCGGGTTTCGGTCTCGACGCCTCGGGAAGCGTGATCCTGCCGGAGCGATGAGTTCCGTGGTCTCCCCCAGTCTTCGGGAGAGACACGAGTGAAAGGATGGCTATGAGCGAGATCACCCCGTTCCTGTGGTTCGACACCGAGGCGGAGGACGCCGCCAAGTTCTACACGTCGCTCTTCCCCAACTCCCGGATCCTCGAAGTGACACGCTTCAACGCCGCCGGGCCAGGACCGAAGGGCAGTGTGATGACCGTGAGCTTCGAGGTCAACGGGCAGCGGTTCATAGGCCTCAACGGCGGCCCCGGGCATCCGTTCACGGACGCCGTGTCCCTCTCGGTCAACTGCAAGACGCAGGAGGAGGTCGACCGCTACTGGAACGCCCTGACCGAGGGCGGCAAGGAGATCGCCTGCGGGTGGCTTGTCGACCGCTACGGCCTCTCGTGGCAGATCGTGCCCGAGGTGCTCCCGAAGCTCCTCGCCGACCCCGACCGGGAGCGGGCACAACGGGCGATGACCGCGATGATGGCCATGGTCAAGCTCGACATCGGCGAGCTCGAGCGAGCCGCCGACGGGGCGACAGTCAGCGGCGGCCGACCGAGCTGATCGCGTAGCGGCCCTCGAGCAGGACGGGCGCCCGCTCCAGGAGCAGCTCCCAAGGCGGGACGTCCCAGCCGAAGGAGTCGGCGAGGCGGACGATCATGCTGAAGAGCGCGCAGATCGCCGCGGCGTCTCGAAGCGCCTGTGTCGAGACGCCTGCGGCGCGCGCCTCGTCGGCATCCGCCGTCGTGAGGTCCTCGGGCCGCGAGCGTCAGCTTCTCGAGGAAGACGAGGGCCGCGTGCAGCTCGGGACGGACCGGCGCCGTACGCCAGTCCCGTACGACGGCGTCCCAGACCTCCTCTCCGAGCGCGTACGACGCAACTGCGCCGTGGGAGCCCGCTCAGAAATGGCACTGGTTGAGGAGCGACACGAACCCTGCGAAGAGCTCGCGCTCGCCGGGGCTCCAGTCGGATGGGCCGCGCATGGCCCGGTCGAGCTCCTCGGAGAACGGCCGTCCGAAGACCTCGGGCCGGTAGAGCAGCGTCTTCGTGACTCCGAACGGCTCGCGGCCGGCGCGCTCGCGCCAAGCCTCGAGGACTGCCGCCTCCTCGGGCGCATGGCCATGGTCGAGGACGTCGAGGCGGGTCATTCGAGGACGGCCGCGGCGGCGGCGAGCCGACGGAGCCCCTGGCCCATCGCTTCGGCGACCGTCTGCTCGAAGATCTCGTCCTCGCTGATCCCGGCGTCCTTGAGGCCCTGCACGTCGGCGTCGGTGACCGTGTAGGCGCGCTCGCGCACCTTCTCGAGGTACGGCGCCATGAGCTCGGGCGGCGCGGGTCGCGCGGCCACCAGCGCACGGAGCTCGGGGAACCCGTCGCTCATTCGTTTCAGGCTACCGAGTGAGTGCGCCGAGAACGCGACGCGGGCGCCGGCCGAGCAGGTCCTTCACGCCCGTATGATCGCCGAGGTGGTGCCGGAGAGCCCCCTTGAACCGACGGACGAGGGGCTCGTCCCCGCCGGTGAGGGCTGGTTCGTCGTGAACGCAGGCGACGCGCGCTGGCTCCGCCGCGAGGGCCGCGGCTCGTGCCTGCCGCTCACCGGCTGGACCGAGGAGGAGGTCGAGCGCTACTTCCCCCAGGTCGGGGTCAACGTGTTCGTGCTCGCGCCCGGGGACACCATCGGCATGTACCACCGGGAGACCGATCAGGAAGGGTTCCTGGTCGTCGCCGGCGAGGCGCTCCTCCTCGTCGAGGGCGAAGAGCGGCCGCTGCGAACCTGGGACTACGTGCACTGCCCGCCCGGCACGGCGCACATCGTGCTCGGTGCCGGCGACACGAGCTGCGTCATCGTCGCCGTGGGCGCCCGGGAGCACCAGACCGGCGACTGGGGCGCGTACACGGTCGACGAGACCGCTCGCCGCCACGGCGTCGGCGTCGACGAGGAGACCACGGACGCGCGCATCGCGTACGCGCGCTTCCCGCCTTCGCGGCCGGTGCGCTACGAGGAGGGGCTGCTGCCGGGGCTCTGAGCCACCAGCGCGTGGATCTGCTTCGTCAGCTCCGCCACCTGTTCGGTCAGCTCCTTGTCCTCCTGGGTCAGCTGCGTGTTCGACTGCAGGAGCTCGACCAGCCTGTCGGTCTCCCGCTTCGCCGCCGACTCGAGGCGTGTGTGTGACTTCTCGACCATCTCCGAATGGAGCTTGTCGCGGTCCGCCTGCCTGGTCTGCGCGAGCAAGATCAGCGGCGCCGCGTACGCCGCCTGGAGTGAGAAGAGCAGGTTGAGCGCGATGAACGGGTAGACGTCCCACGCGAAGCCGAGGTGAAGCTGCGTGGAGTTGAGCAGCACCCACGTGAGCACCGCGACCGTCTGCCCCACGATGTACTGCGGCGTCCCGAAGAAGCGCGCCGCGGACTCGGCGATGCGCCCGAACGAGTCGTTGCCGAACGCACCCCGGAGCTCCAGCCGGCGGCGGTGGTGCTCGTCGGCCGCCGTCGCCTCGGCGTGGCCGTCCGTTGCCATTCGCCGCTGCTTCTCGGCGGGGCGCGGTCTTCCTGCCCGTCAGAAGCGGCGGGGCCCAGGCCGCTCCATCAGCCGCGGCCCCGGCTCGTGAAAGCCGAAGCCCCGGTACAGCTCGTGCGCATCCTGGGTGTGCAGGAGCCACGGGCGGTCGGCATAGGGGCCGCGCTCGATCATCTCCTCGACAAGTTGCTTGCCGAACCCGCGGCCGCGGTGCTCCTCGAGCACGTACACGTCGGCCAGGTAGACGGCCGGGAGCCCCACCGCCGTGATCGCACGGCAGAAGCCGACCTGGCGGCCCTCGTGGTAGAGCCCGACGACGCGCGAGGCGGCGCGGATGATGGCCTCCGCCAGCTCGTAGGGACGTCCGGCCGCCCAGTACGACTCCCCGGACAGGTAGCGGTGAACCTCGACGACGTCCACCCTCTCGGGATCGTCGTCGAGCTCGTAACCGTCGCCCAGCTCCCGCTTCATGCAGGGATGCTGCGCAGCCTGAAGCCGCCGTGCTCCTCGTAGGAGGAGGTGACCACCCTGAGCGCCTCGCGCCGCGCGCGGTCGCCGAGCCCCGCCGCAGCGGCGTCGGCGAGCGGGGTCGAGAGGAGCTGCTCGATCCCGCCGAGCCCCTCCGGCGAGAGCGTGAACGCGCCGCCCGCATGCTCGCCGCACACGGCGCCGCCGGCGCGGGCGGAGAAGCCGACGAGCCTGTCGGACGCGCCACACTCGACGCACGCCGTCACGTGCGGCAGGTAGCCGGACAGCCACAGGAGCTTCAGCTGGAACGAGAGCGCGAGCGGGTCGAGCTCGGGACGGCGCCCGGCAGGCTCGGTCTCGTCGAGGACGTCCAGGAAACGGGCGAGCGCCTCGAACGCGCGCGCGTTCGCCTCCGGCTCGCCGAAGAGGCGCAGCATCGCCTCGGCCCCGATCAGCCCGGCTCCCAGCCGATAGGGGCTCTCGCGCGTCGCGTGGTGCGAGGCGAGCAGCGAGACGCCGGTGACCGTCTGCAGCTCGCCGGAGCCCTCGTGCAGCACGAGCTCCGCGTGCGAGAGCGGCTCGAGCCGCGCGCCAAAGCGGGACTTCGTCTTCCTGACCCCCTTCGCGATCGCGCCGATGCGGCCCCGCTCACGCGTGTAGAGGTGGAGGATCCGGTCGGCCTCCGAGAAGCGCAGCGACCGAAGCACGATCGCCTCCGTCGTATACGTGCGCCCCGCCACGGGTGCCAGTCTAGGCTCGCTGGCAGGACGGGCAGTACCAGGTGCCCCGCCCGGCCACGCGGATGCGCTCGATCGGTGTGCCGCACCGATCGCACGGCTCCCCCGCCCTCCCGTACACCTTGAACTCGTTCTGCATGCCACCGGAGCCGCCGTCCGGGAGCCGGTAGTCGCGCAGGGTCGATCCCTGGCGCTCGATGCCGCGCTCGAGCGCATCGCGGATCGCCCTGCGGAGCCGTGTCACTTCGGTGCGATCGAGGCTGCGCGCCTCCCTGAGCGGGTGGATCCGCGCGCGCCACAGCGCCTCGTCGGCGTAGATGTTCCCCACGCCGGCGAGCGTGCGCTGGTCGAGGATGGCCGCCTTGATCGGCGCGCGCCGGCCGGCGAGCCGCTGCGCCAGCTCCGGTGCGCCGAACCCGGGCTCGAGCGGCTCCGGCCCGACCCGCGCGTCGAGGTACGGCTCGAGCTCGCCCGGCTCGAGCAGGAGCCACGTTCCGAAGCGCCTGACGTCACGATAGGCAACGTCCGATCCGTCGTCTAACGTGACAACCGCTCGACGGTAGGCGTCCTCCGGAAGGTCGCCACCGCCGTTCAGATGTCTCAACGAGCCCGTCATGCGGAGGTGAATCAGGAGAGCCCTTCCCGACTCGAACCGAACAATCAGATACTTGCCACGCCGATCCAGGGATGCGATGCGCTCGCCCTCCAGCGCTCGTGCGACCTCGTCGGGAGCGACCGGCCGCGTCAGCCGCGGGTCGGCGATCTCGACGGGCCCGAGCGTTCGCCCCTCGAGGACGGGCACGAGGCGCCGCCTGACGCTCTCGACCTCGGGCAACTCGGGCATGAAGCCACGGTACCGCGCTAGTCGATCACCTCGAGCAGCACCGGGCGCTGCTCGGGGATGCCGTCGCCGATCGTGTAGGCGTCGAGCACCTCGCGGACGCCGGCCTCCGCTGCGCTCTCGGTGCGCGCGTGCACCTCGGCCAGCATCTGCCCCTCGGCGACCGCGCTGCCGCTCTTCGCCCGGCAGACGACGCCGACCGCATGGTCGATCGTGTCGCTCTTCACGCGCCGGCCCGCGCCCAGGTGGAGAGCTGCCACGCCCACGCGGATCGCGTCGAGGTGCTCGATCGTGCCTGACCGCGGAGCCGCGACCTCGCGGACAATCGGCGCCTGGTCGAGAGCCGACATGTCGGTCGTCCCGCCCTGGGCCGCGATCCAGCGGTTCCAGGCGGCCTCGGCGGATCCGTCCGCGACCGCGGCCTCCGCGCGTGCGCGCCCCTCGGCGACGTCGACGCCGAGGTCGGAGAGCGCGAGCAGGCGGGCGCACGCGTCGAGGACGAGCTCGGTGAAGTCCGGCGGGCCCTCGCCGCGCACGGTGTCGAACGCCTCGCGCACCTCGAGCGCGTTGCCGACGGCTGCGCCGAGCGGCTGCTCCATGTCGGTGAGGAGGCAGACGACCTCGCGACCCGCGTCGTGACCGAGCGCCAGCATCGCCTCCGCGAGGCGGCGGGCTTCGTCGAGCGTCTTCATGAAGGCGCCGCTCCCGACCTTGACGTCGAGCACGATCGCCTGCGCGCCGGCGGCGAGCTTCTTCGACATGATCGAGGCGGCGATCAGGGACGGCTGGTCGACGGTGGCCGTGACATCCCGCAGGCCGTAGAGCTTGAGATCGGCCGGCACCAGCTTGGCCGTTTGCCCGACGATCGCGAGGCCGATCGCGCGCACCTGCGCGACGAGCTCCTCGGTCGTGAGCTCGACCCGGAAGCCGTGGATCGACTCGAGCTTGTCGAGCGTCCCGCCGGTGTGGCCGAGACCACGGCCGCTCATCTTCGCGAAGGGGACGCCGCAGGCGGCGACGATCGGCCCGACGGAAAGCGACGTCTTGTCGCCGACGCCGCCGGTGGAGTGCTTGTCGACCACCTTGCGACCCAGGGCGGTCGCGAGGTCGAGGGTGTCGCCGCTGCGGATCATCGCATCGGTGAGGGCCCAGGTCTCCCGGGGCGAGAGCCCGCGGAAGAACACGGCCATGCAGAACGCGGCCATCTGGTAGTCGGGCACCTCGTCCCGGGCGTAGCCGAGGACGAGCTCCGAGATCTCCTCGCTCGGTAGCTCCTCCCCGTCCCGCTTGCGCTGGATCAGCTCGGCCGCCGAGATCACGGCTCGCCGCCGTCGCGCTCCGGCGCCGGCAAAGCCGGCGCCTCCGTCCACACGGAAACCTCCCGGCAACCCGCGGCATTGTTGGACCCTCCGGCAAGCCTACGGCTCAAGGCTCGAGGAACGGTTTCCCGAGCACCCCCCGGGGCGCCTGCGCACCGCCGCCGAGCCAGACGTTCACCGTCGCACCGACGTCGCCGAACTCACCGTCCTCGTACACGCGGCCGGCGGCGTTCCGGCCCTGCACGTAGGCGAGGAGCAGCGCGTGCTCCCGCGAGTGGTCGGTCGACGCCGTCGTCGGGTCGCAGCCGTGGTCGGACGTGAGGACGAGCAGGTCGCCCTCTCGCAGCGCGTCGAGCAGGTCCGGCAGCCGCCGGTCGAAGTCCTGGAGGCACCGGTGGAAGTTGACGGGGTCGTTCCGGTGGCCCCAGAGCATGTCCGTCTCGACCAGGTTCGTGAACACGAGCCCGTCGTCGACGTTCCGCAGCAGCTCCTCCGTGCGCTGGATGCCCTCGACGTTCGACTTCGTCGGGAACGACTCGTCGATGTCGCGGCCGGCGAAGATGTCGGCGATCTTGCCGACGCCGTAGACCTTCTCTCCGCGGCTCCGGACGATCGAGAGGTAGTTCGGGCGCGGCGGCTCGAGGGAGAAGTCGTGCCGGTTCGCCGTCCGGGCGTAGTTCCCCGGCTCGCCGACGAACGGGCGAGCGATGACGCGGCCGACCGCGTGCTTCCCCGTCAGTATCCGGCGGGCGACACGGCAGGCGTCGTAGAGCTCCTCGAGGGGGATCGTCTGCTCGTGCGCGGCGATCTGGAAGACGGAGTCGGCGCTCGTGTAGACGATCCACTTCCCCGTCCGCTGGTGCTCCTCGCCGAGCTCCTGGATGATCTCCGTGCCGCTCGCCGGGATGTTCCCGAGGACGCCGTGGCCCGTTTCGTTCATGAACGGGTCGATCACATCGTCCGGGAAGCCGTGCGGGTAGGTCGGCATCGCCTGCTTCGTCTGGATCCCCATCAGCTCCCAGTGGCCGGTCGTCGTGTCCTTCCCGCGAGAGCGCTCGATCAGCCGCCCGGCGACCGCCGGCGCCCCCGGTTGCGGCGGGCAGCCGAGCAGCGGCTCGATGTTCCCGAGGCCGAGCGCCTCGAGCGTCGGCAGGTCGAGCCCGCCGACCGCCTTCGCCACGTTCCCGAGCGTGTCCGAGCCCTGGTCGCCGAAGTCGGCAGCGTCGGGCAGCTCGCCGGCTCCGACGGCATCCAGGACGATGACGCATGCTCGTGGCACGCGGCTATCCTACGACCTCGTGGAGAACGTCCTCGGCCTGATCCTCTTTGCGGTCTTCATCGCGTGCGTGATCGCCTTCGCCGCGGGGGTCACCTGGCTCGTCGTGCGCATCAGCCCGATGCCGGGCTCGGGGAAGAAGAAGGCCGACGCCCCGCCGGCGTCGACGTAGCTCCCTACGCGGCCAGCGCGTCCGTGAGCGGCGTGTACTCGAGGCCGTGCGCCTCGGCGACGGCCGCATAGGTGACGCGCCCGCCGAGCACGTTCACGCCCTTGGCGAGCGCCGGGTCGGCCTCGACCGCCCCGCGGACGCCGTGCCCGGCGATCGCCTCCACGTAGGGCAGCGTCGCGTTTGTCAGCGCCTTCGTCGAGGTGATCGGCACCCCGCCGGGCATGTTGGCGACGCAGTAGTGGATCACCTCGTCGACCACGTAGACGGGGTCGGAATGCGTCGTCGGCCGGGACGTCTCGAAGCAGCCGCCCTGGTCGATCGCGACGTCGACGACCACGGCGCCTGCGTTCATCCCGGCGATCATGTCGCGTGTCACGAGCTTCGGCGCCAGGGCGCCGGGGATCAGGACGGCGCCGATCACCAGGTCGGCGCTCTGCACCGAGTCCGCGATCTCGAGGCTCGAGGACATGAGCAGGGTCACCCGGCCCGAGAGGATCTCCTCGAGGTGGCGCATCCGGTCGATCGACCGCTCGAGGATCGTGACCTGCGCGCCGAGCCCGAGCGCCATGATCGCGGCGTTGTAGCCGACGATGCCGCCCCCGATGATCACCACGCGGCCGGGGGCCACCCCCGGGACGCCGCCGAGCAGCAGCCCCCGCCCGCCGAAGGGCTTCTCGAGGAAGTACGCGCCCGCCTGGGCCGACAGTCGTCCAGCCACTTCCGACATCGGCGCGAGCAGCGGCAGCGCCCCGCGCGGCGTCTCGACCGTCTCGTAGGCGACAGCCGTCACGCCGGACTCGACGAGCGCCCGCGTAAGCGGCTCGTCCGCCGCGATGTGGAGGTAGGTGAAGAGCGTCAGCCCCTCTCGGAGCCGCCCGTACTCATCGGCGACCGGCTCCTTGACCTTGAGCAGTAGGTCGCTCGAGCCCCATACCTCGTCGACCGGGGCGATTTGCGCCCCGACGCGCTCGTAGGCTGCGTCGGCGAACGAGCTGCCGAGACCGGCGCCGCTCTCGACCGTCACCTCGTGGCCGCGCAGGATCAGCTCGAGCGCGCCCGCCGGCGTCAGCGCGACCCGGTACTCGTCAGCCTTGATCTCCCGCGCGACGCCGATCCTCACGGCGCAGGACGATAGCTCAGTAGGAGAACGACAGCGCTACGACCTCGCCGGCATGAACGTGAACCCGGGCTGGGCGGCGATGAGGCGCGAGTCCGTGGGCGTCGAGTACGTCGGCAGGACGGTGACCGTGACCATGAACGGGGTTGCCGCGATCGGCACCGGCACCTTGGTCAGCTTCCCGTTGTGGACCAGTGCGTGACGCACGAAGAGCACGCGGTCGAGCTCGGGCTCTCCGTTGGGATCGAGCTTCACGGTGCCGACGCGGATCGTCGCCTTCGCCGGCGGCCCCGGCGAGTTGTACGACGTGCGGGAGAGCGACACCACCAGCTTCCCGGGGCCGCCGCGCGGGAAGTACGTGTACGTGATCGGGTTGGCCGCCTGACCGTCGGCGTAGACGTTCTGCTGCTGCTCGAGCAGGCGCCACGGCGTTTCCGTACGGTAGAGCGTGAAGCCGTCCCGCTGCGCCACGATCGGCGCGGCGAGCTGCACGCCGTTCGCGGTGAGGGTGTACGGGTCGCCGTTGTAGTCGTCGAGCTTGCCGTCGTTCGTGACGAGGCTCGGCGAGAAGATCGGCCCCGGCCCCGGCGCGACGCCGTTGAGGCTTCCGACCCGCCGCACGTTGCGGTTCCAGAACTCCGTGAGCCAGAGCGGGTTGCCGTCGGTCACGCCCTGCCCGAGGAACGTGACCTTCGCCCCGTGCGTCGCCGTGTCGACCCAGTCGCGCGGCGCGGGGACCTTCTTCGCGAAGACGTTCGCGTAGTCGGTGTTGCCGTGGGTGGCGTAGATCTCGCCGGTCAGGAGCCAGACGCAGAGCAGCGCCGCCGCGAGTGCGGGGACGCCGCGGCGGTGGCGCAGCGCGAGCAGGACGACCGAGAGGATCACGGCCACGCCGAACGCGACGTGGAACGCGTTCATGTCCCAGCGGAAGTTCCTGTTGCCGAGCGTCACGATCGCAAGCCCCGGCGCGTCGAAGTACGGCGCGCCGACGATGAGCTTCCCTGACCAGACCAGCACGAGCGCGAAGATCGCCGCCCCGTCGACGAGGTACCAGTTGAGCTTGCGGGCACCGAACGCGAGCGCCGTCCCCACGAGCATGAGCGGCGAGAGGTAGAAGAGGTTCCGCTCCTCGATCGTCGGGCGGAGGTTCCCGAGCAGGTAGGCCGCCTTCGCCGCGGTGTAGATGCCGACCGTCAGAAGGGAGGCGCCAAGGTAGACGGCGAAGGCGCGGTAGGCGGCCTCGCCGAACCGCTCCGGGAGCCAGAGCGAGGCGATGCCGCCGATCACGGGCAGGATCCCGAGTCCGATCGTGAGCGCGCCGCCGGCGAGCCCGCCCTGCGTGACCGTGTGCCGGTTGAAGTACGCGCCGAACGTCCAGCTCTGCACGTGCTCGACGACGAGCGTGTTGAACAGGTACCCGAACGCGGCGAGGACCGCGCACGCCAGGAGGATCCGCCGCCAGCTGAGCTTCTCCGAGTGGCCGATCACCCACGTCGCGGCCGCCGCGAGCACGAGCGACGCGGGCAGTACCACGAACTCGAGCCGCACGAAGACCCCGCCCCCGGCGAGAAGGACTGCCCCCGCGATCGTCCAGGGGCGCGGCCGGGCGAGCGCCTTCACCGCCAGCAGGGCGGCGGTCGTGAACCAGAGGTAGGCGAGCGGCTCCGGCACGATCGAGGTGGCGTACGCCATCGCGGGGATCGCGATGGAGAGCAGTGCCACGACGATCGATGTCCGCCGCGGCAGCAGCGTGCGCGCGAGCCCGTAGGCCGGGAGCGCGGTCAGGCACATGACGACCGCGTTCAGGTACTTGATCGCCGCGTAGGCGGTCGCGGTGGAGTGGAGCCACCAGGCCGGCGCGATCAGGAACGAGTAGAGCGATTCAAAGGAGTGAGCCTCGCCGCGGCGCGCGGCATGGCCGGTGCCGGCGATGGCGCGGGAGAGCTGGCTCCACTCGAGCTCGTCCGTGAACAGCCACGGCGTCTTCCGCAGCGAGGCCTCGACCCAGTAGAAGATCAGGATCACGAGCGCGAGCCCCGCCCAGGGCAGCGCCCGCAAGACGCGCTGTCCGCTCAACTACGCCGCAGCCGCGTCGACGAGCGCGACCGTGACATCGACCATGGCGTCGATGTCGGCGACGGCGATGCTCTCGTCGGGCGTGTGGATGTCGACCATGCCGTTGGCGAGGTTCACGCACTGCAGGCCGCGCTCGTTGAAGACGTTCGCGTCCGCGGCGCCGCCCGAGAGCGAGTAGCGCGGCGCGAAGCCGCAGCGGCCGAGCGCCTCGGTCGCGAGCCGGACGGCGGTGTCGTCCTTCGCGAAGCGGTAGGCGGTGTAGTGCTTCTCGATGTTCGTCTCCACCTCGCACTCGGCCACGCCGGCCGCGAACGTGATCGCGTCCTGCATCGCCTGCACCTGCTCGGCGAGCTTGCGCTCGTCGTGCGAGCGCGCCTCCCCCACGAGGCGGCAGAAGTCCGGGACGACGTTGGCGGCGCTGCCGCCCTCGATCGTGCCGATGTTCGCGGTGGTCTCGTCGTCGACGAGGCCGAGACGCATCTCGGCGATCGCGCGTGCCGCGGCCACGATGGCCGATCGCCCGTCCTCCGGGAACATCCCCGCGTGCGCGGCGCGGCCGTGGAACACGACCTCGAGCCTGACCGCCGAGGGAGCGCCCATGATCACGCCGCCGATCGGCTCGGCCTGGTCGTAGACGTAGCCCGTCCGGGCGCGCAGGCGCCGGTAGTCGAAGGCGTACGCTCCCTGAAGGCCCGTCTCCTCCTTCGAGGTGAAAAGGAGCTCGATGCCCGCATGCGGGCGGTTCTCCGCGATCACGCGGCGGACGCCCTCGAGCATCGCGACGACTGCGGCCTTGTTGTCGCCGCCGAGAATCGCGGCGTTCCGGTTGCGGACGCTGCCGTCCTCGACGACCGGATCGATCGCGTCGACCGGCGGGACGGTGTCGAGGTGCGCGCAGAAGAAGAGCGGTTCCCCGTCCCTGACGGGCTCGAGCGCGACGTGGATGTTCCCCATCGTCGAGCCGACGGCGGCGCCGGTGTCATCCTCCGACGGCTCCAGCCCGAGGTCCTGGAGGTAGCGAAGGACGCGATCGGCGACGGCGCGCTCCTCCCCGGAAGGGCTGGGTACCGCGGCGAGCTCCAGGAAAAGGACGAGAGCCTCCGATCGACTCATTGGTCGCCTCCGTCGAGCCTACGGCGCATGGGCGCCCATGGTAGAGGGCGGCTGTGACGGCGAGGTTAGGAGGGCGCGGCGGCCAACTCGCCGCGGCGCACCCGCGAGCGGGTCAGCGCGGCGCGGACGAACTCGCGGAACAGCGGCGCGGGGCGCGTCGGCCGCGACTTGAACTCCGGGTGGAACTGCGAGGCGACGAACCACGGGTGGTCGGGGAGCTCGACGATCTCGACCAGGCGGCCCTCCTCGAACGTGCCGCTGATCGCGAGCCCCGAGTCCGCGAGCTGCTGCCGGTAGGCGTTGTTCACCTCGTAGCGGTGCCGGTGCCGCTCCGAGACGACGGGCTTGCCGTCGTACAGCTCGCGGGCCTGCGAGCCCTCGGCGAGCTCGACCGCCTGCGCGCCGAGCCGCATCGAGCCGCCGAGGTCCTCGACGTCCTTCTGGTCGGGCAGCAGGTCGATCACGGGGTACGGCGTCTCCGGGTCCATCTCGGTCGAGTTCGCGCCCTCGAGCCCGCAGACGTGGCGGGCGTACTCCGACACGGCGACGTGCATGCCGAGGCAGATCCCGAGGTACGGGATCGCGTCCTCGCGGGCGACGCGGCAGGCGAGGATCTTGCCCTCCCAGCCGCGCGAGCCGAAGCCGCCGGGAACGAGGACGCCGTCGACGCCGGCGAGCTCGCCGCGCGCCTCCTCGAGCGTCATGTTCTCGGCGTCGACCCAGCGGACGAGAACGTCGCAGCCGTTGTGGATGCCGGAGTGCTTGAGCGCCTCGTGCACGGAGAGGTAGGCGTCCTGGAGCTTGACGTACTTGCCGACGAGCGCGATCTCGACGCGCTCGCGCCGCGACCCGAGCCGGTTGACGAGGTCGTCCCAGTCGCCGAGGTCGGGGGCGGGCGCCTGGAGCCCGAAGCGTTCGCAGACGAGCCGGTCGAGGCCCTGCTCCTGGAGCGCTTTCGGCACGAGGTAGACGTCGGGGACGTCGATCGCGGAGATCACGGCGCTCACGTCGACGTCGGCGAAGAGCGCGATCTTGTCGCGGATGTCCTTCGTGAGCGGCTCGGTCGAGCGGCAGACGAGGACGTCGGGGTGGATGCCGATTCGGCGGAGCTCGTTGACGGAGTGCTGCGTCGGCTTCGTCTTCAGCTCGCCCGCACTGCCGACGAAGGGCACCCACGTCACGTGGATGTAGAGGACGTTGTCGGGCCCGACCTCGCGGCGGAACTGGCGGATCGCCTCCAGGAACGGCTGCGACTCGATGTCGCCGACGGTGCCGCCGATCTCGGAGATGACGACGTCGGTGTCGGTCACCTCGGCGACGGAACGGATGCGCGCCTTGATCTCGTTCGTGATGTGCGGGATCACCTGCACGGTCGAGCCGAGGTACTCGCCCTTCCGCTCCCGGCGCAGCACGCGATCCCAGATCGCGCCCGCGGTGTGGTTCGCGGCCTTCGAGAGGTTCTCGTCGATGAAGCGCTCGTAGTGCCCGATGTCGAGGTCGGTCTCGCCGCCGTCCTCCGTCACGAACACCTCGCCGTGCTGGAACGGGCTCATCGTGCCCGGGTCGACGTTGAGGTACGGGTCGAACTTCTGCACCTGCACCTTGAGGCCGCGCGCCTTCAGCAGCCGGCCGAGCGAGGCGGCGGTGATGCCCTTGCCGAGTGAGGAGACGACGCCGCCGGTGACGAACACGTACCTGGCGCTCAAGTCGTCCTCCTGCCCGTGAACGAACCCACGGAATTACAGCCTAGCAGCGACCCTCTCCCCAGCACGACGACGGATCGTACGAGGGGGACAGGACGGCACTCAGGTGCGCAGCGTGGCGAGGAAGTCGGCGCCGCCGAGCATGCGCTCGAGCTCCTCGCGCCGCTCGTCGCCGTCGAGCAGCTCGATCCGCGTGTGCGTCGGGTCGCCGGGCACCTTCTCGACGCGGAAGTGCCGATCGGCGAGGCTCGCGATCTGCGGCAGGTGCGTGATCGTGAGCACCTGCGACCCGCCCGGCGAGCCGGCGGAGCGTCTCGCCCACCGCGTGTGCGGTCTGGCCGCCGATCCCGGCGTCGATCTCGTCGAAGACCATGGTCTCGCCGCCGCCGACGGCCGCGATCGCAAGCGCGATGCGCGAGAGCTCGCCGCCGGACGCCGTCTCGGCCACCGGCCCGAACGGCAGGCCGCTGTTCGGCCGGACGGAGAAGACCGCCTCGTCCGCTCCGGACGGGCCTGGGTCGACCTCGCGCACGTCGACCGCGAACTCGCCCTCGCCGAGCCCGACGCCGACGAGCTCGGCCGCGACCGCCTCCGCGAACTGCGGCGCGGTCTTCCGGCGCGCCTTGCGCAGTCCGGCGTGGAGACGGTCGACCTCCGCCTGCTGCGCGGCGAGCGCCTCGGCCGCCGCCCGCGCGGGATCGTGTCCCTCGGCGAGCGCGTCGAGCTCGGCCCGCGCGGCCGCCGCCCGCTCGAGCAGCTCGGCATACGAGTCGGCCCGGTGGCGGCGGCGCAGGCCGGCGATCCGCTCGAGCCGCTCCTCCACCTGCTCGAGCCGGCCCGGCTCGGCCTCGAGCGAGTCGAGGAAGCGGCGCAGGTCGATCGTCACCTCCCGCAGCGTGAGCTCCACCGCGCGCAGCGCCTCGCCGGCCGACGCGAGCTCGGGCGCGATCGCCTCCAGCGGCGCCATCGCGCGCTCGGCGGCGGCGACGAGGTCCGCCCCGCCCTCTCGCTCCGTCGACGAAATCGCCTCCAGGGCCGTGTGCGAGGCGAGCGCGAGGTCGGTGACGTGGCGCAGCCGCTCCCGCTCGGCGCGGAGGTCGTCCTCCTCGCCCGGCTCGAGGTTCTCCGTGTCGGCGACGAGGGCCCGCAGCTCCTCGAGCCGGGCCTCGGCGGCGGCCGCATCGCGGGTCAGCTCGTCGTGCGCGCGCCGGGCGGCGGTCAGCTCCCGCCAGGCGCGCCGGGCCGCGCGTGCGGTGTCGGTCGTGCCCGCGTACGCGTCGAGCGTCGCCAGCTGATAGGCCGGCCGCGCAAGCCGCCGCTGCTCGAACTGGCCGCTCATCGCGAGCAGCGCCTCGACCGCAGCTGCCACGTCCTCCCGCGCGGCGCTCCGGCCCCAGGCATAGGCGCGCGTCCGCCCGTCCGCGAAGATCCGCCGCGCGAGCACAAGCGTCTCCTCGCCTTCGGGGCGAAGCTCCGCGAGCTCGCCGAGGGCCTCGTCGTCCGGCAGGTCGAGCTCGGCCTCGACGTAGGCCTCGTCCGACGCAGGCCCGATCAGCGCCGCCTCGCCCTTCGCGCCCAGCAGCAGGCCGATCGCGCCCGACAGGATCGTCTTCCCCGCCCCGGTCTCGCCCGTGATCGCGTTCAGCCCCGGGTCGAGCTCGAGCTCGGCCTCCCGGATCAGGACGAGGTTCTCGATGCGCAGCCGCCGAAGCATCCCGGCATGGTACGGCGGGCACCCGACCGCAGCGACCGTCGGTTACGGATCCGTCACGGGGCGTCGCCCCTCCTCAGTCGATGCCGAAGACCTGCGCGTACCGCCCGAAGAACGTCTGCTCGGGCAGGGTGGCGAGCAGCGTCCGGCTGGTCCCGAACCGAACTGCCACGTCGTCGTCGCGCGCCAGCGAGCAGACCGCGTGCCCGTCGACGAGCACGACCGCCTCCACGTCGGGCGAGCGGTTGACCACCCGCAGCTCGAAGTCGGGACCGACGACGAGCGGCCGCGCGTGGAGCGTGTGCGGCGCGACGAACGTGATCACGGCCGCGTCGAGCCCCCAGACCAGCACCGGGCCGCCGTTCGAGAGGTTGTAGGCGGTCGAGCCCGGCGGCGTCGCGCAGAGCAGCCCGTCGCACGGCTGCGTGCCCAGATCCTCGCCGCCGATGGAGTAGTTGATCTCGATGATCCGGCCGGGCGTGCCGCTGACGATGACGGCGTCGTTGACGGCGGCGTGGTGCTCGCCGTCGGCCTGCACCTCGAGCGTCGGCAGCGACTGCACCGCGTACTCCCCGGCGAAGACGCGCGACATGCCCGTCTCGAGCTCCGCGCCCGGGATCGCGGTCAGAAAACCGACCCGGCCGAAGTTGGCGCCGATGACCGGCACCCCGGTTCCGAGGAACCGCGTAAGCGCGCGCAGGATGGTGCCGTCGCCGCCCAGGCAGACCGCGATGTCGACGTCGGCGCTGCCGTCGCCGTCGACCAGCTCGACGCCCGCCCCCTCGGCGACAGCACGGAGGCGCCCGATCGCCTCGTCGACGTTCCGCGTCGCGCCGTGGATCACGAGCGCCGCCCGGCTAACCCGTTGCATCAGCGATCCACCGGTCTAGCTCCGGCGGGAGCTCGGGCGGGTCTGCGGCGACGAGGTGGAGGACGAACTCATGGTTTCCCTTGGGGCCGGGGAGACCGGAGTCTACGACCCCGGCGACCTGCGCCTGCCATCCGAGCGCCGCCTCCGCGACCTCGCGCAGCACGCGCTGCCACACCGCGGGGTCGCGCACCACGCCCTTTCCCACCTCGGCCCGTCCCGCCTCGAACTGTGGCTTCACCAGCACGAGCGCGCGCCAGCCGGGCGCCGCAAGCCGCAACGCCGGCGGCAGCGCCGTCCGTATGGAGATGAACGACACGTCGCAGGTCACGAGCTGCGGCGCGAAGGGCAGCTCCTCGAGCGTGCGCGCGTTCGTCCGCTCGAGCACCGTCACGCGCGGGTCGTTGCGGATCCGCGGGTGCAGCTGCCCGTGCCCCACATCGAGCGCGATCACGCGCGCGGCGCCGCGCTGGAGCAGGACGTCCGTGAACCCGCCGGTCGAGGCGCCGAGGTCGAGGCAGCCGAGGCCGGCCGGATCGATGCCGAAAGCATCCAGCGCGTTCGCCAGCTTGAAGCCGGCGCGCGACACGTACGGCGGCGGCCGTTCGACCTCGAGCGGGATGGATTCGTCGACCTGCTCGCCGGGCTTCTCGTGGCCGGGGACCAGCCCCGCCATGACGAGCGCCTGCGCCTGGGCCCGGCTCTCGGCAAGGCCGCGCTCGACGAGCACCACGTCGAGCCGCTTGCGTGTCACGAGGTGCGCGCGGCGAGCCGGGCGACCATGTCGGCAAGCACCGACGTGTCGGCCGGAATCTCGGCAAGCCGTGCGTCGGCGCGCTCGGCGGCGGCGTCGGCGAGCTCGCGCGCCTTCTCCTCTCCGACCTCGATGACGTAGCCGTCGCCGTCGAGGATGTCGTCCACCACCTGGAAGAGCAGCCCGAGCTCCGCCGCGAACGCCCGCCACGGCGCGTGCTCGCCCGACGGCACACCGGCGGCCCAGACGCCGCACATGATCGAGGCGGAGAAGAGCGCGCCGGTCTTCAGCCGGTGCAGCTCCGCCAGGTCGTGCCCGCCTTCGAGGTCGCGCTGCTGGCCGCCTATCATCGCGAGCGTCGCCTCGGTGAGCTCGCGCGCGACGTCCACGCCGCAGCCGAGCGCGAGCCGGAACGCCTCGGCGACGAGCGCGTCGCCGGCGAGGATCGCCGTCGCCTCGCCGTGCGCCGCCCAGACGCTCGGCTGGCCGCGCCGCTCCTCGTCGTCGTCCAGCGCCGGCAGGTCGTCGTGGACCAGCGAGAACGAATGGACGAGCTCCACCGCTGCAGCCGCAGGCAGCACGCGGTCGAGGTCGCCCCCTGCGGCCTCGCCGGCCGCCAGGCAGAGCACCGGCCGCACCCGCTTGCCGCCGCCGGCGAGCGCGTAGCGCATCGGCTCGGCGAGCGTCCCCAGCTCCGGTAGCAGCCCGAGCTCTGCGAGGTAGGCCTCGACGAGCTCGCGCAGCTCGTCAGCCGGCCGCGGCATCCGTCTCGGCGGCCGCCCGCGCGCGCTGGAGCTCGGCCTCGATCGCCTTCGCCAGGTCGGAGAGCTCCTGCAGCACCTCGATCGCCTGCTTGGGATCGTCGGTCGCCTCGAGCTTCGCGCGCGCAGCCTCCAGCCGCCCGAGCAGCTCCTCCGCGCGATCGAGCGATTCGTCGCTGCTCATGCCGCCTCACGCTGGATCCGTCCGAGGATCCCGTTGACGAGCTTCGCCGCCTCGTCCGACGCGTAGCGCTTCGTGAAGCCGACCGCCTCGTCGATCACGACCTCCTGCGGGACGTCGCCGCGGTCGAGCTCGCGAATCGCGACGCGCAGCGCACTGCGCTCGACCACGCCCAGCCGGTCGGCGGGCCAGTCCTCTGACGCAGCGGTGATGCGCGAGTCGAGATCGGCCGCCTGGGCAACCGTCTCCTCGGCGAGCTCGCGGGCCCAGGGATCGATCTCGGCACCATAGCGGGCGCCGATCTCGCCCTCGGCGAGATCCCACTGGTAGACGAGGAACAGCGCCTGCCGGCGGGCCTGCCGGCGCGAGATCGTCACGCAAGCTCCCCCACGTGGACGTCGACCCGGGCCTCGAGCCCGCACATCGTTCGCAGCGCCTCCGCGACGTCCTCCTGCGCGCGCTCCGCAAGCTCGAAGATCGGCTCGCCGCGCCGGGCGGCCACCGAAAGCCTCACCACGCCCGCGTCGAGGTCGATCCCCCGCCGGCGCCGCACCCGGACGCCGCCGCTGCCCTCGGCGGCCCGTACGGCGATGTCGAGCAGGACCGCCTCCGGCACGGTCACCGTGCCGGACGCGGTCGTCACGACGTGACTCACGCGGTCACCGCCAGCAGCTCGCCGAGCGTCGACGTGGAGTAGCTGCCGCTCGCGAACTCCGCACTCCGCAGGACCGCCAACGCCACCTCGCGGGTCGTGGACACGCCCTCGATCGTGAGCTCTTCCAGCACGCGCTCCGCGCGCGCGATCGCCGCCGGCCGGTCGGCGTCCCACACGATCAGCTTCCCGATCAGCGAGTCGTAGAACGGCGGGATCGTCGTCCCGTCCTCGACGAACGTGTCCACGCGCACGCCGGGGCCGAGCGGCGCCCGGAACGCCGACACCGTCCCCGGCGACGGCATGAAGTCGCGGGCCGGGTCCTCGGCATTGAGCCGGATCTCGATCGCGTGCCCGCGCCGCGCCGCCCGCCCCGTCACCGCGAGCGGCGAGCCCGCCGCCACCTCGAGCTGCCCGCGGACGAGGTCGATGCCCGTGCAGAGCTCGGTGACCGGGTGCTCCACCTGGAGCCTGGCGTTCAGCTCGATGAACGAGAACGTCCCGTCGGGCCCGAGCAAGAACTCGAACGTCCCCGCGTTCACGTACCCGACCTGACGGCAGGCACGCTCGGCCGCCGCCTCCATCGCCTCGCGCAGCTCCCGGGTCAGCGCCGGGGAGGGCGACTCCTCGACGAGCTTCTGGTGCCGGCGCTGGATCGAGCATTCGCGCTCCCCGAGCGTCAGCACGTTCCCGAACGTGTCGCACAGCACCTGGATCTCGACGTGGCGCGCCGGCACGAGCACCTTCTCGAGGTAGAGCGTCCCGTTGCCGAACGCGGCCGTCGCCTCGGCCGACGCGGCGGCGAACGCATCCTCGAGGTCTTCCGGGTCGTCCACGAAGCGCATCCCGCGCCCGCCGCCGCCGGCAGACGCCTTCAACATGATCGGGTAGCCGATCTCGTCCGCGGCGCCGCGTGCCTGCTCGAGCGTCGTCTCGCCGTCCGTCCCGGGAACGGTGGGAACATCGGCCTCGCGCATCGCGATCCGCGCCGCGATCTTGTCGCCCATCGTCGTCATCACCTCGGCCGGCGGGCCGATGAAGACCAGGCCGTTGTCGAGACAAGCCTCCACGAACGCCGGGTTTTCGGACAGGAACCCGTAGCCGGGGTGAACGGCCTCGCAGCCGGTCGTCACCGCGGCGGCCACGATCGACGGGATCCGCAGGTAGCTCTCGGCGGCCGCCGGCGGACCGATGCACACGCTCTCGTCCGCGAGCCGGACATGAAGGGCGTCGGCGTCGGCGGTCGAGTAGACCGCGACAGCCTCGACCCCGAGCTCGTGCAGCGCCCGGATCACGCGCACCGCGATCTCCCCGCGGTTGGCGACAAGCACCTTCCTGAACATGTCGCCCTAGATACCTACTGGCCGCCCGTTGAGCGGCTCGAGCTCGAAGAGCGGCTGGCCGTACTCGACCGGCTGGGCGTCCGCGACGTGGATCCGGCGGACGATCGCCTCCATCTCCGCCTTGATCTCGTTCATCAGCTTCATCGCCTCGAGGATGCACAGCACCTGCCCCGGCACGACGGGATCGCCCTCCTCGACGAACGGCGGCGGCGCCGGGCTTCGGCGCGCGGTAGAAGGTGCCGACCATCGGGCTCTCGACCGTGACGAAGCCGTCGCCGAGCGAGAGCTGCTGCGCGGGCTCCTCCTCGGACGGCGACGGAGGCGGGGCGGCCGCGGCCTCGGAGCGGCGGACGCTCACGCGCACACCGTCCTCCTCGAGGGAGATCTCGGCGACGCCGCTCTCCTGCAGGATCCGCACGACCGACCGGATCTGCTCGTCCCGCTCCTGGGCGATGCCGCCGTCGTCGGGCTCGTCGTTCGCCGCGCGGCGCCTAATCGAGCGGAGAAGCGTCTCGGCCTCCTCGCCGAAGAGCGCGAGCAGGAGCAGCTCCTCCTCGCTCGCGGCCAGCCCCTGCGCCTGGGCCCGCAGCTCGTCGATGTCCGTCGGCTCCGGCGGCGGCTCGGCGGCACGCAGCTCGACCGCCCGCTGCAGCGCAGGGTCCACCGGCCCCGGCGTGCGCCCGAAGCGTCCGAGCACGAGGTCGCGCAGCTGGTCGACGATCTGTGCGTAGCGGGTGGCGCCGAGGACGTTCACGAGCGACTGGGAGGCCACGATCTGCCCGATCGGCGCGGCCAGCGGCGGCGAGCCCGCCTCGACCCGCACCCGCTCGACCTCGTCGAGGACGTCGTCGAGCCGGTCGCCGTGCCCGAGCCGGCGCAGCTGCCCGTCGACGATGGAGACGAGCCCGGGCGGGAGCTTCCGGTGCGCCGCGCGCACGGAGACGCGCGGCAGCAGCGGGCTGATCGGCATGTCGCCGATGTGCTCGTCGACGAGGTCGGCCGCGCGCCAGATGGTGTCGACGTCGACGCCCGTCTCGTGGCCGATGCCGGCGAGCGCCTGTGCGAGCGCCTCGCCCGTGATGCGGTGCGTCGCCAGGGCGACGGGGTAGACGGCGCAGCGCGATCAGGTCGACGCCCGCGCGGGCCGCCTCCAGCGCCACGGCAAGGCCGTTCCGGCCCGCGCCCTGCGCGTAGAGGCCGACCGGCAGCCCCGAGAGCTCGCGCAGCTCGGCGATCAGCTCGCCGGCCCGATGCGGTTGGAGCAAACCGGCAGGATCATCGAGCAGGATCCGCGCTGCGCCGATCTCGGGCAGGCGCTGCGCCGTCTCGATCAGCGCGTCGTGCCGCGAGGAGCCGTAGAGCAGCCCCGCGTCGAACTCGCGCCCCGCCGCGCGAACGGCCTTCGCGGCGCCGCGCAGGTTGTCGGCGTCGTTGAGCGGGTCGTGGAGGCGGAAGCCGTCGATGCCGTTCTCGGCCGCGCTCGCGATGAACCGCCGGACGAGGTCGTCGCCGAGCGGCCGCGAGCCGACGAGGAACGCGCCGCGCACCGCGAGCATGAGCGGCGTCGTCGTCCGCGCTTTGATCGCGCGAATGCGCTCCCAGGGGCTCTCGATCCCGCGGCGGACCGCCGCGTCGAACGCGCCGCCGCCCGAGACCTCGAGGTACGAGTACCCGGCGCCGTCCAGGATCTCTGCCAGGCGGAGCAGCTCGGCGGTCGGCATCGCCGCGGAGAGGGGCTCCTGCGAGAGCAGGCGGATCGACGTGTCGACGAGCCTCGGCATCGGAAAGGGGCCTTACCCCCGCACCCTGCGCTCTCTTGAGAGCTCGTCCTATCCTGCGCTCCCGCGTTACGCATCGCACGAATTCGGTGCGAAGCGCCTCCGCCTCTCCGGATTGCGGCTATGGTGTGTACAGCGCGTTGGCTCTAGCCGTTGAAGCCGCCGAGGCTTTGCACGATCTTCTCCGACTGTGACCCCAGGCCTGACTCGCGCAGTCCGCTCGTTTGGGCGTTCTGCCCTGCATGACCACAGAAGGAGTATTCATGCATGCCTCCATTCGCCGCTACGAAGGCGTTGACCAGCATCGCGCCGCCGAACTGACGGGCAAGGTCAACGAGACCCTCGTCCCGAAGCTGAGCAAGCTTCCCGGGTTCCAGGGCTACTACCTGATCGAGGGCGGCAACGGCGTCTTCAGCTCGCTGGGTCTCTTCGAGACGCCCGAGCAGGGCGAGGAGTCGCCCTTCGGGCCTGTCGCACCGGGAGGCCCCACCGCACCCGGGCCGCCCACACCTGTCGCACGCAGCCGGCACCGTCGCGCTCGCACAGGAGGCCCGTAGCACCCGTCGTCGCCCTTCGACCTGCTGGCCCTTGGCCTCCGTGCGCACCTGCTCGGGCCCTGGCCGGGCCCTCTCGGCCCCCTGATGTTCCATGAGATCTTCGTCGCGCCTTTCAAGCACGCCAACACGTTCAGGTCGCCGGACGTGGCCTGGTTGCCCTTCGTGGCTGGCTCAACACACGCCGTGACGATGCCATTGTGGACGCCTGCCGTTCGCGGTGTTGCTGGCTCCAGCGATAGCGGCAACGACGGCGAACGACGACCATTCCCGGCGAGCTGCCATCAGCTTTGTAGATGGTGACTTCAGCGCCGTGCGAGCTCCTCTCCTGCTCCACACGGACGGATGGCCCGCTCCTCGGGCTTGGTAGTCGAAGCTGTCTGGAGGTCGCGCTGGGCGAACGCTCAGTGCGATCAATACTGGTGCCGCCGCCGGGACGCATAGCTCGCGACCCTTCGCCGCAGTCTCGCGTTCTTCGGCGAGGAACATGGCCCATCTGATCCGCCTACAGCTGGCCATTGACGCCGATCAGCGCATTCGACCCGTCGTCGAGCGCGAGCTCGAACGCGTTGCCTGGCTAGGCGCGGCAGATGTACCGCTTGTCCCGCGGGTCGACCTTGATCTTGTCCCCGACGTTGACGAACAGCGGGACCTGCACCACGCCGCCCGTCTCGAGCGTCGCCGGCTTGGTCACGTTCGAGACCGTGTCGCCCTTGATCCCCGGCTCGGTGTCCGTGACCTCGAGCACGACCGAGGACGGAAGCTCGACGCCGGACGCGCGCTCGCCGACGAACATCACCTGCACCGTCGAGGAGGGCTGCATGAACGGCAGCTCCTCGGCGACGGCCGTGCGAGGCAGCGAGAGCTGCTCGTAGGTCGCCTCGTCCATGAAGACGACGTCGTCGCCCGAGTCGTAGAGGTACTGCATGTTCTTGGTCTCGGTGCGGACGCGCTCGAACTTCTCACCCGCGCGGAACGTCTTGTCGACGACGGCGCCGGTGTCGTAGGCCTTCAGCTTCGTGCGCACGAAGGCGCCGCCCTTGCCCGGCTTCACGTGCTGGAACTCGACGATGCGCCACGTCTGTCCATCGAGCTCGATGTGCATCCCGTTCTTGAACTGGTTGGTGGACACGACCTCGGCCATCGGCGCGGCAGTTTAGCCTCCGGGCTCCGTATGAAGTCGGCGGCACTGCCACGTGCGCTCGTCATGGTTGCCGCGGTGGCGGGGGTCGTGCTTCGGATCTACGTCTACCGGTCCGCGCTCGGCGGCGCAGACTCCGACGAGGCCGTGCTCGGGCTGATGGTGCGCCACGCGGCGCACGGGCAACTGACGACGTTTCTCTGGGGCGTCGCGTACGGCGGCACGCTCGAGGTGCTCCTGACGGTGCCCGTGTTCTGGCTCGCCGGCTCGAGCCTGCTCGCGCTCCGCGTCGTACCGCTCGCGCTCGACGTCGCGACGGCGCTCCTGATCTGGCGCGCCGGCCGCCGTCTGGTCGGCGAGCGCCCGGCCGTCTTCGCCGCCGCGCTCTACTGGCTCTGGCCCGCATGGAGCGTGTACCAGCACGTCCACCAGTTCGGCTTCTACGCGAGCGACACGTTCTTCTCCGCTCTGATCCTGCTGCTCACCCTCCGGGCGAAGGAGGCGCCGACCGCCGGCCGGGTCGGCGTGCTCGGCCTCGCCTGCGGCGTCGCGGTCTACGAGACGCTGCAGATCGTCCCGATCGTCGCGGCCGCGGCCGTCTGGCTTGCCTGGCGGGAGCCGAGGGCGCTGCGGCAGGCGTGGGCGGCCGTGCTGCTCGCGGTCGCCGGCGTCCTGCCGGCGCTCGTCTGGAATGCGCGGCACGGGTGGGCGTCGCTTCACCTCGAGTCCGGCGCGGGCTTCAGCTACGCCCACCGTCTCAGGGTGCTGCTCTCCCCGGTGCTTCCCGAGGCGCTCGGCCTGCGGCTCGTCGACTCGGAGCGGTGGGTGGTGCCGGGCGTGCTCGGCGCGGCCGCGTACCTGGCGCTCTTCGCCGTCTTCGTGTACGGGGCCTGGCGCTCGCGCGGGCGCGACGTCATGCTGCTGTACCTCACCGCCGCGGTCTTCCCGTTCGTCTACGCGCTGTCGGAGAAGGCGACCGCCTCGAGCGACCCGCGCTACACGCTCGTGCTCGCCCCGTGCCTCGTGTTGATCGTGGCGCAGGTCATGTCGACGCCGCCCCGCGCCGCCGCCGTGCTCGGGGTTGCGCTCCTTCTCACCACGGTCGGGCTGGTCAGGGCCGACGACTGGCGGAAGACCCACGCCGGCGAGCGTGGGCCGAGCGCCCCGCGGAACCTGGCGCCGCTCGTGGCGACGCTCGACCGGCTCGGCGTGCGCCGGGCCTTCGCGAACTACTGGGTCGCCTACCGTCTCGACTTCGACACGCGCGAGAGAATCATCGCCGTCGAGAACGGCTTCGACCGCCTCCAGCTGCGAAACGGCGACGTGGTGCCGTCACGCGACCCCTCCGTCCGCTGGCGCGCCTACGAGGACGAGGTGCGGGCCGCGCCGCACGGGTTCGTGTTCTTCGCGAAGTTCATGCCCCCGGCCGAAGTGACCCGAACACTCGCCCGCAACGGATACGACCGCACTGACGCCGGCCCCTTCGTGATCTACGCGCGCCCTACGCGACGTTGACGAAGTCCTTGCGGAAGCCGGTCAGGATCTCCACGCCGTTCTCGCGCACGACCGCGAGATCCTCGATCCGGACGCCGCCGAGCCCTGGAACGTAGATCCCGGGCTCGATCGTGACGATGTTGCCGGGCTCGAGCACGTCGGGGGATTCCCGCGAAAGCCGCGGCTCCTCGTGGATGGCAAGTCCGACGCCGTGGCCGAGCCCGTGGCCGAAGTGGTCGCCGTAGCCGGCGGCGTCGATGATGGTCCGCGCGAGCGCGTCGGCCTCCGCGCCGGTCATTCCCGGCTTGATGCCGTCGACGGCGGCGAGCTGCGCCTCGCGGCAGACGTCGTAGAGCTCCCTGAGCCGCGCGGGCACCTGGCCGGTTCCGACGGTACGGGTGCAGTCGGAGCGGTAGCCCTCGAGCCGGGCGCCCCAGTCGACGGTCACGAGCATCCGCGTCTCGACGATCGTGTCCTCCGGCGGCCCGTGCGGTCTCGACCCGTTGAGACCCGTGTGCACGGCGATGTCGAACGCGAGGTGGTCGACGCCGTGGGCGTGCATCAGCTGTCGCAGCCGCCACGCAAGCTCACGCTCGCTCCGCCCCACCCACGTCTCGGCGGTCAAAGCCTCGAACGCGCGGTCGGCGGCCCGCGCCGCCCTGCGGATCTGCTCGATCTCGTGGTCGTCCTTGACGGCGCGGAAGGCCTCGACGACACCGGTCGTCGGAACCAGCGCGAGGCCGCCCGCTCGGAGCAGCTCGACCTGCGCGTACGTGAGGGAATCCGCCTCGAACCACATCGTTCCGCTGAACCGCCGGCCGATGTCGCGCACGAGCGGCGGCTTCGCCAGCACCGCCTCGACGCCCGGCACCGCGCCGGCGGCCTCGATGTAGCGAAAGTCCGTGATCAGCTTCGCCGGGCCCGCGGGGTCGACGACCAGCGCCGCGTTCGTGCTCTCGAAGCCCGACAGATAGCGGACGTTGACGAGGTTGCTGACGAGCAGCGGGCCCTCGAGGGTCTCCCGCAGCCGGTCGAGCCGCTCGGCGGTCACGCGCTCTCTGCCCGCCGTGCCGCGAAGAACTCGAGCGCCTCGCGGTAGCCGTCGGGCCCCTTGCCGAGCACGCGGTGGGCAACCAGGTCCTCGAGGACGGACGTGTGCCGCCATTCCTCACGCGCGAGGATGTTCGAGAGGTGCACCTCGACGATCGGGATGTCGAGGATCTCGAGCGCGTCGCGGATCGCGTAGCTGTAGTGCGTCCAGGCGCCGGGGTTGACGATCACGCCGTCGCTCCGCCCGTGGGCATCGTGGATCCACTCGATGAACTGTCCCTCGTGGTTCGTGTGCAGGCAGCGCGCCGTCAGCTCGAGCCCGTGCGCCCAGGAGTAGATCTGAGTCTCGAGCTCGTCGATCGAGAGGCCGCCGTAGAGAGCGGGGTCACGGTGCCCGAGCATGTCAAGGTTGACACCGTTGAGAACCATGACCTGCATCGGCGGAGCCTAGTAGATCAGCCGCTCGAGCTCGCGCCGCACGTCCTCCGCCGGCCGCGCCTCGACATACGGGCCGGAGTCGCCGAGGAGGACGAGGTTGATCGCGTCGCCGGTGCGCTTCTTGTCGCGCAGCAGCGCCTGCCACGCACGCTCGGGGTCGACGCGCACGGGCTCCGGAGCGAGCTCGCGCTCCACCTCGCCGGTGTCGCGGCCCGACATGCGCAGGGCGGCCAGGAGCCCGAGCGCGACGGCCTCACCGTGCGGCAGGTCGTAGTCCGCAGCCGCCTCGAGCCCGTGGGCGAACGTGTGCCCGAGGTTGAGCCACCGCCGGGGGCCGTGGTCGTGGGGATCCTGAAGGCAGATCCCGGTCTTGTAGGCCGCGGCGCCACGGACGTCGAGTTTCCGGTTGGCGAGGAGCCGGGTCTTGACGAGCTCGGCCGTCCCCTGCCGCCGCTCGCGCTCGGGCAGCGTCTCGAGCAGCGCCTCGTCGAGGACGACCCGCGCCGGCCAGTGGAAGGCACCGACGAGGTTCTTGCCCTCGGGGATGTCGATCCCCGTCTTGCCGCCGATCGCGGCGTCGACCTGCCCGACGAGCGTCGTCGGCACCGAGACCCAGCGGACTCCCCTCAGGTAGGTCGCCGCGGCGAACCCGGCGACGTCGGTCGTGCAGCCGCCGCCGAGCGCCACCACCGTGCCGCCGCGGTCGAGGCGGAGCTCCCGCCAGAGCCGCGAGACGACGGTGACGTTCTTCGCCTCCTCGCCGGCGGGCAGCTCGTGCTCGGTCGACAGGCGCCCTGCAAGCGCCTCCTGCGCCCGGGCGCCGTAGATCCCCATCACGGTGCTGTCGGCGACCAGAGCGACGGGGCCGTCGCCCGGGACGAGCTCGCCGAGCCGGTCGAGGCCGCCGCGCTCGTAGTGGACGCCGCCGGCGGCGAGCACGATCGCGGTCGTATCCTGCGCCACCGCATCGGCGACCTCGCGGTACAGCGGCGCCCGCTCCTCGTACAGCCGCCGGAACCCGGCCTCGTCTCGCGCGAGCGGCCGCTTGGTCGATCGCCGAACCCGCTCCCAGGCCGAGTCGACGTCGATGTCGACCAGCACGACGAAGGCGCCCCGCAGCAGCTCCCGCGTCTCGGCGCTCGTCACGGCGCCGCCGCCCAGGGCGATCACCAGCGGGTCTGGCGCCGCCAGCGCAACCTGCGCCGCGTGGCGCTCGATCTCCCGGAAGGTACTCTCGCCGCGCTCCTCGAAGAGCTGCGCGATCGTCTTCCCCGCCCGCTCCTCCATCGCGCGGTCGAGGTCGAGGAACTCGCGCCCGAGCCGCATCGCCGCGTCACGGCCGAGCGTTGTCTTCCCGGCACCCATGAAGCCGACGAGCACGACGTGACGGCCGAGGGCGTTGAGGTGGCTCAATCCAACCGCTCGAGGTAGGCGCGGTGCCCGGCGGCGAAGTCGCCGACCGTGTCGCCGCCGAACTTGTCGTGCGCGAGCACGGCCAGCTCCCAGGCGACGGCGGCCTCGGCCACGACCGCGAGCGCCTCGACCGCGCCCACGTCGGAGCGCTCGACGAGCGCCGTGGCCGGCTCACCGGTCGCGAGATCGACCGAACGGAGCGGTTTCATCAGCGTCGGCAGCGGCTTCATCCCCGCGCGGACGATGATCTCCTCGCCGTTCGAGACCCCGGCCTCGATCCCGCCGGCGCGGTTCGTCTCCCGGCGGCGATCGACCGCCGATCTCGTCGTGCGCCTCCGACCCGAACTTGCCGGCGAGCGCGAAGCCCTCCCCGATCTCGACCCCCTTGACTGCCTGGATCCCCATCAGCGCGGCGGCGAGGCGCGCGTCGAGGCGGTCGTCCTTCGACGCGTAGCTGCCGAGGCCGGGCGGGACGTTGCGCGCGCGCACCTCGACGACCCCGCCGACCGTGTCCCGTGCCGCGCGGGCCTCGTCGACGCGGGCGCGAAGGCCCTCCTCGTCGACGGCGGCGCCGGCGACCTCGATCCCGATCGCACCCAGCAGCGCCTTGGCGACCGCGCCCGCGGCGACGTGCACGGCCGTGTGACGCGCCGAGGCGCGCTCGAGCGCGTTCCGGACGTCGTCGAGGTCGTACTTCTGGACACCGGCGAGGTCGGCGTGGCCCGGGCGCGGAAGCGTCACGGCCTTCGTGCCCTTACCCTGCGGCTCGCCCTCCGGCGGCCACGGGTTCATCCCCCACGTCCAGTTCTTGTGGTCGCGGTTCCAGACGACGAGCGCCAGAGGCGTCCCGAGCGTGCTGCCGTGGCGCAGGCCGGCCAGCACCTCGACGCGGTCCTGCTCGATCTGCTGGCGCGGCGAGCGGCCGTAGCCCTCCTGGCGCCGCTTGAGGTCGGCGTCGATCGCGTCGCGGTCGAGCACGAGCCCGGCCGGGAGGCCGGTGAGGATCGCGACGAGCCCAGGGCCGTGCGACTCGCCCGCAGTGGCAAGCCGAAGTGACATCCCCCGAACCCTAGACCGGGATCCCGAGCGCGGATCGCATAACTCCAACAGGTGCCCGGATCCCGGTCCAGAGCTCGAAGCTCTTCGCGCCCTGGCGCACGAGCGCCTCGAGGCCGTCGATCACCTCGCAGCCCGCCGCGCGGGCAGCCGCCACGAGCGCGGTCTCGGTCTGGTCGACCGAGTAGGCGAGCTCGACCACGGTCTGCCCCGCGTGCGGCTCGACGAGCAGCTCGTCCAGGACGGGGGTCGCGTTCACGATCAGGTCGCAGCCGGTCGCGTCCGGCGGCCAGTCGCCCGCGGCGGGAGAAGACGCGCGTGTCGGCCGGCAGGGCGGGCGCCAGCGTCTGCGCGGCGCCGCCGGCGCCAATCAGGCACGCGCGCGTCGCGTGGATCCCGGCGAGGATCTCCTTGTCGGTGTTGAACCCGAGGACACGGCCGTCGCGGAAGACGAGCGTGTTCACGGCGTCGCCGTCGGCCTCGTCGCAGGCCGCGACGACGGCCGTCTTGTGTGGGATCGTCACGTTCGCCCCCGCGAAGCCGAGCGTGCGCAGTGCGGCGACGGCGGCGACCGCGTCCACGACGTCGAAGGCCGCGTAGCGCCAGTCGAGGCCCGCCGCGTCGAAGGCCGCGTTCTGCATCCTGGGCGAGAGGGAGTGCGCCACCGGATGGCCGAGCAGCCCGATCGTGAGTTGTCACTTGTACCCGTGCGCCGCGAGGTACGCGTCGAACGCCGAGGCGCTGGCGGTGAAGAAGTGGTGCTTGTGGTCGGGCTTGCGCACGTAGTAGAGGTAGCCGACCTTCGCCGGGTGCGCGGCTGCCTCCAGCGACGCCAGCCCCGGGTTCGCGATCGGCGTCGGCGGCAGCCCGAAGAAGCGGCGCGTGTTGAACGGGTTCGAGCTCGCGAGCTCCGACTTCGTGATCGACTTGGTCGGTGGGATGTGCAGCCCGTAGCGCAGCGTGGCGTCGATGCCGAGCTGCATGTGGTTGTGCAGGCGGTTGTAGATCACCGCGGCAACGAGCGGGCGCTCCGACGGTACCGAGGCCTCGCGCTCGACCATCGAGGCGATCTTGAGGACGTCGTAGGGCGTCAGGTTCTTCGAGCGTGCGTACGACATGTCGATCTTTCGGAAGTTGCGGCAGAGGGCCTGGATCTGCGCCTGCACGAGCTGCTTGGAGGTCGTCCCGCGCAGGAAGTCGTAGGTGGCCGGGAAGAGGAACCCCTCGAGGTTCTTCTGCTCGGCCCTGCCGACGCACGGCACATGCGCCTCCCTGGTCGCCGCCAGGTACGCGAAGCGGTTCAGCCGCACGCGGCCGCGGTGCTCCGCGTCGGCGATCTTCGCGACCGCCTGCACGCGGAGACCCATCTGCTGCCGGGTGAAGCCCTCGGGGAAGACGACGCGAAACGGCTTCGGAGGCGGCGGCGGGGGCGGCGGCGTCGCCACCTGGTGGTGCCGGTGGACGGCGGCGACGGCCACTCCTACGGCGGCGGCGGCAACGAGGAGGAAGAGCGTCACCGCGACGATCCGGCGACGCCGGACCTGCTTGCTCAGTGGTGGGTTCCGAGCCATTCCAGGTAGCTCGAGAGAATGTACGCCGCCGCCCGGGCGTCGTCCCCGTCCGCCAGCGAAGACGTGAAGCGCTCGTCCCAGGTCACGACCGGGACCGTCAGCGCCTCGCGCACCTGCTCGACGAAGCCGAGCGTCTCGCGCGCCTGCTCACCCTCCTCTCCGCGCAGCGTGAGCGGCAGGCCGATCACGACCCGCTCGGGGTCCTCCTCATGAATGGACTTGACGAGCTGCTCGAACCCGGCGGGCGTCCCCACCCGCTCGGCGACCCCGACCGGACGCGCGACGGTGCCCGTGGGGTCGGAGACGGCGATTCCGGTGCGGGCGGAGCCGTAGTCGAGCGCGAGCACCTTCATCCGAGCGCGGCGGCGATCAGCTCCCGCGCCCGGGCGAGCGCATCGTCGAGCCCGGCCGGGTTCTTGCCCCCGGCGCGCGCCATCGTCGGCCGCCCGCCTCCCCCGCCGCCCACGATGGGCGCGATCTCCTTCACGACGTCCCCCGCGGAGATCCGCTTCGAGACGCCCTCGTCGAAGTTGGCCACCAGGTGCACCGTGCTGTTCTCGCGCGAGCCCAGCACGACGGCCGCGGGCGTGCTCCGCTGCTTGAAGCGGTCGGAGAGGTCGAGCAGCGCATCGGCGCCGATCCCCGGCACCTCCATCACGATCACGTTCGTGCCGTCTACCACCGCGACATCGGGCTCCACGTCCACCGACTGCTCGGCCTTCCTCGGCTTCTTCGCCTCGCGCCGGGCCTGCTCGAGCTCGGCCCTCGTCGCGTCGAGCTCGCGCGAGCGGCCGTGCAGGAACGCCCAGGCCTCGCCTGCGGTGACGGCCTCGACGCGGCGCGCGCCGGAGCCGACCGACGCCTCCGACGTGATCACGAAGGGACCGATCTCGGCGGTCGAGCGTACGTGCGTGCCGCCGCAGAGCTCACGCGAGAAACCGTCGATCTCGACCACGCGCACCTCGTCGCCGTACTTCTCGCCGAAGAGCATCATGGCGCCGAGCTTGCGCGCCTCCTCGATCGGCGTCACGAACGTCCGCACCGGGATCGCCTCGAACACCTTCGCGTTCACGAGCCGCTCGACCTGCTCACGCTCCTCGTCCGTGAGCGGCTGCGGGTGGCTGAAGTCGAAGCGGAGCTTGTCCGGCCGCACCGCCGACCCGGCCTGCTTGACGTGGTCGCCGAGCACGTCGCGCAGTGCGGCGTGGAGCAGGTGCGTCGCCGTGTGGTTGGCCATCGTCGGGAAGCGCGCCGCCCACTCGACGACCGCGCGGACGCGCGTTCCCTCCTCGAGCACCGCCTCGCCCCCCGTCTCGACCGCGAGCACCTGATCGTCGCCGAACTTCAGCACTTCCACCACGTCGAGCCTCGTGGAGGTGTCGGTGTCCGGGCCGTCGACGACCAGGTAACCCGAGTCGCTCACCTGACCGCCGCCGGCCGCGTAGAACGGGCTCTGCTCGAGCTTCACGAGCTGGCGCGTCGCGGCCGCCGGACCGACCGCGATCACGGCCGTGAGCACGTCGGTCCGGTCATAGCCGACGAACTCGCTCGCGCGCGTGCCGGCCCCGACGATCTCCGCCGCGAGCTGCTCGGTCGTGCTCTCGCCGCCGGCACGCGAGATCTCGCGGTGCTCCTCCATCAGCTGCCGGAAGCGGTCGACGTCGACCGCCTGCCCGCGCTCCTCCGCGAGCTCGACCGTCAGCTCGATCGGGAAGCCGTACGTCGTCGCAAGCTCGAACGCCTCCTCGCCGGAGATCGCCTCCTTGCCGGCGAGCTCGTCGAACTCCTTCTGGCCGCGTGCCAGCGTCTCGCGGAAGCGCTCTTCCTCGAGCTTCACGACGCGCTCGATCTCGGCCGCGTGCTCGCGCAGCTCGGGATAGACGTCGCCCATCTGCTCGACCACGACCGAGCCGAGGCGGTAGACGTCCTCGAGCCCGATCCGCTGGCCGTGCTGCACGGCGCGGCGGATGATTCGGCGGCAGATGTAGCCACGGCCCTCGTTCGACGGCGTCACGCCGTCGGCGATCAGGAACGACATCGCACGGCCGTGGTCGGCGAGGACGCGGTGCGCCTTCGTCGCGGCCGGGTTGTCGCCGTACGCGACGCCGGACTCGCGCTCGACCCAGTCCATGACCAGCCGGAAGCCGTCGGTGTCGAAGACCGAGCCGACCCCCTGGAGCAGGCAGGTGCCGCGCTCGACGCCGAGGCCCGTGTCGACGTTCTGGCTCGGCAGCGGCACGAGCTCGGGGCCCGGCCGCAGGTCGAATTCCATGAAGACGAGGTTGTAGAACTCCATGTAGCGGTCGCACTCGCAGCCGGGGCGGCAGTCCTCGCGGCCGCAGCTGTGCTCCTCCCCGCGGTCGAGGAAGATCTCCGAGCAGGGGCCGCACGGCCCGGTGTCGGCGGCCTGCCAGAAGTTGTCCTTGCCGAGCCGCACGATCCGGTCGGCCGGCAACCCGACGCGCTTCCAGGCCTCGATCGCGACGGTGTCCTCGCCGAGCCCGAGCACGGGATTGCCCTCGTACACCGTGGCCCACAGGAGGTCGGGATCGAGGCCCATGTGCTTCGTCACGAACTCCCAGGCCATCTCCACCGCCTCGTCCTTGAAGTAGTCGCCGAACGAGAAGTTGCCGAGCATCTCGAAGAAGGAGCAATGGCGGTCGGTGCGGCCGACGTCCTCGAGATCGGTGTCCTTGCCGCCGGCGCGCAGCACCTTCTGCACGCTGACGACGCGCTTGCCCGGCGGCTCACGGAGGCCGAGGAAGTACGGCTTGAACTGCTGCATTCCCGCGACGATGAAGAGCGTCGAAGGGTCGTCGGCGGGCGGAATCAGCGAGTGCGACGGCACGCGCAGATGCCCGCGCTCCTCGTAGAAGCGCTGGAAGCCCTCACGCAGCTCGGCGGTCGTGCGCAACGCCGACAGTGTAGGTCTGGTCCTACGCTGCGGCCGGGCCGTCGCCTGAGGCCGGCGGAGGCGTCGACAACGGCGTCACGTGCCCGGCGCTCGTCTGGCCGCGCGCCTGCTTGAGCTCCTCGTCGAAGTCGTCCTCGCGGCGCTGCGAGGCCTCCTTGGCGCTCGCCATCGCGCTCTTCAGGTTCCGCTTCGCGCGCAGCGTCGCAATGCCGTGCGAGGCTCCGGCGGTTGCGCCCACGATCTTCTGCACCGGCTTCTTCACGGCGAAGCTGACCGAGCGGACGGCCTCATCGGCCGCGACGACGGCGTCGACCGCGCTGTCGGTGGCGGTGTCGAGCTTGTCGAGCTGGTGGTTGACTCGGTCGACGGTGCCGCCGGCCTTGTTGATCACCGGCATCACCTCGCGCTCCGAGCTGCGGATGAACGAGGCCGTCCGCGTGAGCACGGTCCCTAGCTTGAACAGCGCCCAGGCGAGGAACAGCCCGACGACCACCAGGAACCCGGCGAGGGCGTAGTCGGCGTACTCGGACGCGGAGGCAGCCAGCATCGCGGGCGATCTTAGTGGCTACTCGACAGCGGAGGAGACGATGACGCCCGAACCGACCACGGCGCCGTCGTCGTAGAGCACCGCGGTCTGCCCCGGCGCCACGCCGTAGAACGGCTCGTCGAGCACCAGCTCGAAGCCGCGCGGCGCCGCGAGCACCGTAGCCGCGACCGCCGGCGACCGGTGGCGGAGCTTCGCCTCGACGCGGCTCGCACCGGCGGCGACCCGACCGCGCACCTTGACCCGGCGCCGTGCGAGGGAGGCACGCGGGCCGACGACGACCGCGTTCCTGCGGGCGTCGGTGGAGACGACGTAGAGCGGCTCCGTCGAGGCCACCCCGATCCCGCGCCGCTGCCCCGGCGTGAAGCGCCAGAAGCCGACGTGGTCGCCGACCGTGCGGCCCGACTCGTCGACGACCGGCCCCGGCTCGTTCGCGAGCCCCGAGCGGCGCAGGAACTCGCGGTAGTCGTCGCCGCCGAGGAAGCACGCCTCCTGGCTCTCGGGCCGGCGAGCGACGGCAAGCCCGGCCGCCTCGGCCTGCGCCCGCGTCTCGTCCTTCGTCTGATCGCCGAGCGGGAACCAGAGCCGGCCGAGGCTCCCCGGCGGGAGCGTGGCGAGCATGTAGCTCTGATCCTTGGCCGCATCGGCGGCGCGCGCGATCGCGAGCCCCCCATCGCGGTCAACGATCCGAGCGTAGTGGCCCGTCGCGAGACGGGTGGCCCCGATCCACCGGGTGAAGCGCAGCAGCTCGTCGAAGCGGAAGCTGCCGTTGCAGCGCACGCACGGGTTCGGCGTCTGCCCGCGGGCGTAGCCGCGTGCGAACGGAGCGACGACGGCGCTCCGGAACTCCTCGCGCAGGTCGAGGGTCACGTGCGGGAGCCCGAGCCGGTGGCAGGTCTCGCGCGCCGCGATCACCGCGGCCGGCGAGCAGCAGACCCGCTCGCTCGCCTTCGCGTTCGGGTCGATCCAGAGCCGGAGCGTGACCCCGACGGCGCCGGGGCCGGCCTTCAGCAGGGCGACCGCGCTGTCGACGCCGCCGCTCATCGCGACCGCGACCCGCTCCGGGTCGCGCGGCGCGCGGATCGCCGGCCCGATCGCGTTGGCGAGCGCGTCGACGGCGAGCGTCTCGCCGCCCACGGCCGCCGCCTCGAGCAGCGTCAGCCCGGCGAGGTCGCGCTCGAGCCCGGCTGCGTCCGCAGCGACGATCGTCTGGCCGTCGACCTCGAGCTGGACCGCGGCCCATTCGCCGCCGCGTGAGGAATCCCCGAAGAGCCTCATCGAGCCAGCGTAGCTCGCCTCTACCTTTGCAACTCTTCGCCGCAGCTGGAGCAGCCGGAGCACCTGTGCCGCATCGACGTCCAGCTTTCAAGTAGCGAGCGCCGAGACAAGCACGATCACTTCGGCTCTCGTCTGCCGGAGACCGCGCGCTCCGGGGCTCCTCCATTTCCGTGTGCGGTTGCGACGAGGCGGCAGTCGGGCAGTGCTGAAGGCTCCCGACCAGGCGGGACAGACTTCAGTCTGTCCCGAGCGGGAGCCTGGGAGGCCCCGATCCCGCCGACTCGCCGCGCCGATGTGAACCTGGCAAGCCAGGTGGGTGCCGCGCGGATCCGGGCCTACCGCCCCGGCCCGACACGGGCTCCCTTTCACGTCGCGTTGGTTCTACATGGAAGCGCGGCGTCGCGAACGGGATCGGGCCTTCCAGGCGCGCCACTGTAGCGCACGGATACCGCTACCTGCTCGCGGCATAGCTCCAGCGAATCCGCTTCACGCCGTTGATGCCCAGGCGGTGGGCGAGCGCGGCGGTGAGGCCGAACTCGGCGCCCTGGGCCGTAGGGGCCCGGCCGACGACCGAGGCGAGAACGTGACGGCTTCCGCGCGTCACGTAGAGGCGAACGCCGCAGGGGAGGACCGGGCTGAAGATCCCGACCAGCCGCGGCGTGATCTCGACGCCACATGCCGGGTCGGTGCCCGACATGGCCCCGGTCGCGGCGGCCAGGGCTGTGTACGAGCCCACCGGAGCCGGCAGGGCCGCGACCGCCTTCGCGTGGTCCTGGCGCGTCGTGAAGGCAAGCGACACAGCGACGCCGAGGACCGCGACGCCGGCCAGCATCACCTGGCGCTCGGCGAGCGCGCGCCTCACCTGGTCGTGCTCCGGAGGCGGCTCGGCAGCGCGCGGTCCGGCGCCGGGCCGTCCATGACCTCGATCACGTGCTCGTCGCCCCGGCGCCGGCGGCGGAACCGGCGGCGGACGCCGCCGCTCAGCGGATCCACATGGTGCACGGCGGTTGCCTGCGGACGCCGCTCGAAGGCGAGCGGCAGGAGCTCACCCGGGTCCGCGTGCCGCACGGGGACGGCTGCGGCGACCAGCTCCACCTCGTCCTGCTCGGCCTCGACGATCACCGGCGGCCCTTCGGCCACGGTCTCCTCGAGCTCGTGGATCCGCGGCGGCAGCGGGACGAGCTCGGTGTCCTCCCCCTCGACGACGGGCCACTCGCCGAGTGTCGCCGCCCACTCCTGCGTCGAGGCGACGAAGGTGGGCGCGTCGTCGGGCTCGAGGACGGGATAGCCGCCGCCGCGGTACTGCTCGACCGGGCGGGGCGGCGGCAGCGCGACGTGAGGGACGTAGTAGCGGGGCGGCAGGCCGCGCCCGTAGTGGGGCTGGTCGAGCCAGGAGGCCCACTCGAAGAGCCACACGACGACGAGCGCGACCGCCATCAGCGCGATGACGGCAGCCGGGCGGAGATCGGCGACGGTCAGTGCAGCCGCCACGCCGGCGAGGAACAGCACCTCGAGCACGAACCGCCGGAGGCCCCGTCTCTGCACCGTTCTAGTCGTCCTCCACCGTCACGGCGATCCCGAGCTCGTCGAGCTGCTCCTGCTCGACGGGCGTCGGCGCCCCGGACATCGGGTCCACGCCGGCCTGGTTCTTCGGGAACGCGACCAGCTCCCGGATGTACGGCTCGTCGAGGAGCGCCATCATCAGCCGGTCGATGCCGGAGGCGATGCCGCCGTGCGGCGGGGCGCCCATCGCGAGCGCGTCGAGCAGGAAGCCGAACTTCGTCCGCTGCTCCTCCGGCGAGATGTTCAGCAGCCCGAAGACCTTCGCCTGCAGGTCGGCCTCGTGGATCCGGAACGAGCCGCCCGCGATCTCGATCCCGTTCGCGACCAGGTCGTAGGCGATCGCCCTCGCGGCGCCCGGGTCGGTGTCGAGCAGGGCCTCGCTCTCGGCAGTCGGCCGTGTGAACGGGTGGTGCACCGCGTCCCAGCGCGCGAGCTCGGGATCCCACTCGAACATCGGGAAGTCGGTAACCCAGAGAAACCTCTGCGCGCTCTCGTCGATCAGGTCGAGCTCACGGCCGAGGTGGAGGCGGAGCGCCCCGAGCACGCGTGACACCATCGCAGGCTCGTCGGCGCCGAAGACGACGGTCGTGCCCGGGTCGGAGCGGAAGCGCTCGAGCTCGGCCTCGGCGAGGAACTTCGCGATCGGCGAGCGCACCTCGCCGTCCTCGGCGTAGATCAGGTAGGCGAGCCCCTTGGCGCCCCACTGCTTCGCGACCTCCTCGAGCTTCGCGAGGTCGCCGCGGGAGAGCTCCTGCGGGATGCGCAGGAACCGCACCGCCGCCGCGTCGGCGAACACCTTGAAGCCCGACCCGCGCGTAACGTCGGTGGCCTCCTCGATCTCGAGCCCGAAACGGAGGTCGGGCTTGTCCGAGCCGTAGCGAAGATCGGCCTCCTCCCAGCTCAGGCGCTGGAAGGGTGTCGGCACCTCGATGCCAACCAGCTCGCGCCAGGCGCGGGACATGATCCGCTCGATCAGCCCGAACAGGAACTCCCGGTCGGGGAAGGCCATCTCGACGTCGAGCTGAGTGATCTCCTGCAGCCGGTCGGCGCGGAGATCCTCGTCCCGGAAGCAGCGGGCGATCTGGTAGTAGCGTTCGAATCCGGAGATGACGAGCAGCTGCTTGTAGATCTGCGGGCTCTGCGGCAGCGCGAAGAAGCGCCCGGGCTGGAGGCGCGTCGGCACCAGGAAGTCGCGCGCGCCCTCCGGCGTCGGCTTGCCCATGATCGGGGTCTCGATGTCGACGAACCCCGCGCCCTCCATCTCGTCGCGGATGATCGAGACGAGCTTCGCGCGCGTGCGGATGTTCCGCTGCATCTTCGGCCGGCGCAGGTCGAGCCACCGGTAGCGGAGCCGCACCGTCTCGTCGACGCCCTCGTCGTCGAGCTGGAACGGGAGCGGCGTCGAGCGCGAGAGGATCTCGAGCTCGGTCGCGTGGATCTCGATCTCACCGGTCGCCATCGCGGGGTTCACGGTCTCGGGCGTTCGCCGGACGACCTCGCCGGTGGCGCGCGCGACGAACTCGTTGCGCAGCGCGTGCGCCGTCTCCGCGGCCCCGGGTGCGTTCTCGGGGTTGACCACGACCTGCAGGAGGCCGTCCTCGTCGCGGAGGTCGACGAACACGAGGCCGCCGTGATCGCGGCGGGTGGCGACCCAGCCGGCCACGGTCACCGTCCGGCCCACGTCCTCGACGCGCACGGAGCTCCCGCGCTGGTCTCTCCACTTGCTCATTGGCTGAGGGTATCGAGCAGATCCCCCGGACTAACCTGGTTGTCCTCCCCGCCCTCGCGGATCCGGTACCCGTCGACGCCGGCGATCACGACCTTCCGCGCCCCCGTGCGCCCGGCCTGCGTCATCTGCCCCTTGAAGGAGCGCCCGGCGTAGTCGGCGTCGGCCGAGACGCTGCGGCGCCGCAACTCGGTCATCAGCCTGAAGACCTCGTCCCGGTCGCCGCCGTCGACCACGAAGAAGACGTCGAGACGCTGAGGCTCCCCGGTGCCGCCCTCGCGCTCGATCGCGAGCAGCAACCGCTCGATGCCGGCGCCGAAGCCGATGCCCGGCGTCGGCGGCCCGCCGACTGCCTCGACGAGCCCGTCATAGCGGCCGCCGCCGCAGATCGTCGAGTTGACGTTCTCCTCCGGGCCGACGAACTCGAAGGTCGTGCGCGTGTAGTAGTCGAGCCCGCGTACGAGGGTCGGGTCGAGGACGTAGGGGATGCCGAGCACGTCGAGCCGGCGCCGGACGCCCTCGAAGTGCTCGCGGCAGGCGTCGCAGAGCGACTCGCCGATCGTCGGCGCCTCGGCCAGGGCAGCGCGCACCTCGGGGTTCTTGACGTCGAACACCTGCAGCGGGCTCGTCTCCCGCTTGTGGCGCGCGTCCTCGTCGAGCACGTCGGCGTGGGCGTCGAGCCACTCGTTCAGCCGCGCCACGTACTGCGGCCGGCAGTTGGCGTCGCCGATCGAGTTGAGCCGGAGCTCCCAGTCGTGGACGCCGAGGCGGCCGAGCAACGCGACGTAGAACTCGAGGATCTCCGCGTCGATGTCGGGCCCGGGAGAGCCGATCGCCTCGAGGGACAGCTGGTAGTGCTCGCGGTAGCGGCCGCGGCCGGGCGCGCCGTAGCGGTACATCGGCGCGATCGTGTAGGCCTTCACGGGCTGGGGCTCCCGGTGGAGCCCGTGCTCGACGTACGCACGGGCGATCGGCGCCGTTCCCTCGGGGCGCAGCGTCAGCGAGCGGCCGGAACGGTCGGTGAACGAGTACATCTCCTTGTTGACCACGTCGGAGGCCTCGCCCGAGGTACGCGCAAAGAGCGCCGTGTCCTCGAAGCCGGGCGTCTGGATCCGCCGCCAGCCGTAGAGCTTCGCCTGCTCCTCCATCGTCCGCACGACGTGCCACCAGAGGTCATCGCCGGGGAGCACATCGTGCGTCCCGCGCGGCGCCTGGAACCTCTCGGCCACGATCAGCCGGCGCGGAGCTCGCCGAGGAAGGGATTGGTCGCGAGCTCGCGGCCGAGCGTGGTCGGGTCGCCGTGGCCCGGATAGACGACCGCGTCGGGCCCGTAGCGGTCGATCAGCCGCTTGATCGAGGCGAGCAGCGTCTCCCAGTCGCCTCCTTCGAGGTCGACGCGGCCGACCGACCCCTCGAAGAGCACGTCGCCGGAGAAGATCTTTCCGTCGGCGCAGAAGGCGATGTGCCCCTCTGAGTGCCCCGGCACGCCCGCGACCTCGAAGCTCATCCCGGCGACCTCGACGGTGTCGCCGTCGTCGACCTCGTGCTCGGGCTCGTGCGCGCCCACGGGCGCATACCGGCCACGTGCGAACCCCTCCCGGAGCAGGTCCGCCTCACCCGCAGGCGCCCACACGTCCGCGCCGGTCGCCTCGACGAGCGCGGCGAGGCCCTCGACGTGGTCGAGGTCGGTGTGGGTGACGAGGATGCCGCCAACCTTCGTGCCGTCCTGCTCGAGCTGCTCGAGGAGCGGCGCCGGGTCGCCGCCGGGGTCGACGACTGCGACCTCGGAGGCGCCCTCGGAGGCGCCGAGGATCCAGGTGTTCGAGCCGAACCGGCTCAGCACGATACGGCCGACGAAGATCGTCACGCCGGCGAGTCTAGTGGTGCGGTCAGCGGCCCTTGCGAGGCGGTGACTTCGGCCCCGAGGCCTGCCGCTTCTTCCACCAGTTGTACGTCAGCCTGTCCATCCAGTACGTGAGGGGGACGAACAGGACGCCGTAGACCACGCCGAGGATCGGCGGGCTGTGGAGCAGGAAGACGAGCAGGATTGCGAGGCCGGCGCCCATCAGCCCGCCGCGCTTGAGCGCGCGCTCCCAGGAGGGCGGCGGCGGCGCCGTGCCGCGCCTCGACCCCGAGCCACTGCTCGAGGAGGCCTTCGTGGTGGTGCTCTTCCCGCCCTCCGGCTTCTTGCCGCGAAGCTCGGCGCTCGAGACCTCGACCTCGTTCCCCTCCTCGTCGTTCACGACGAGGGCGTAGTCGTGGCGGAACGTCTTCGCGCGCTTCGAGCGCTGCTTCTTCGTCGCCATTCGCTCACATCTTGCCCGAGCGGCAGACTCGGCTGCATGGGCGACCCAGTGTTGGACGTTCCTCGCGAGATCGAGCTGACAGAGCGGACCGGCGCGCCCACGCTCGCTCTCCTGCGCCTGCGCGACTTCCGGACGCTCTTCGCCGCCGTCTCGGTCAGCGAGCTCGGCGACGCGCTCAACTACATCGCGCTGATGTGGCTCGCGCTCGAGCACGGCGGGCCGCTGGGCGTGGTCGCCGTGCGGCTCGCGGACAGCCTGCCCGCGTTCTTCTTCGGCCTCCACGGCGGGATCGCGGCCGACCGCTGGAGCCGTCGGAGGCTGATGGTCGGTGCCGACCTCGTGCGCGGCGCGACGCTCGTGCCGCTTGCCGTGCTCGGGCTCGAGGGGTCGCTCTCGCTTCCGGTGCTCGTGGTCGCCGCGTTCATCCTCGAGGCGGCGACGAGCTACTTCGAGCCGGCCTACGGCGCGACGATCCCGGCCGTCGTCGAGCGCCGGAACGTTCAGGGCGCGAACGCGCTCGTGCACGCCACGGCCCAGGCGCTCTCGATCGGAGGCTGGGCGCTCTCGGCGGCGCTGCTCGCGTTCCTGCCGCTCTCCACCTTCTTCGCGATCGACGCCGGCACCTTCTTCGTCTCTGCGCTGCTGATCCTGGGAATCCGCGCCGGCCGTGGCCGGGCCTCCCACGGAGAGCCTGCCAGGCTGCGCGAGGGCATCGCCGCGCTTCGGCCACGGCGCACCCTCACCGCCGCGGTGATCACGTTCGCGGTCGCGATGACGATCACGACCGGCAGCTGGATTGCCGGCGTGCCGACGCTCGTGCAGCATGCGCTCCACGAGGGCGCCGGCGGCTTCTCGGTGGTGATGATCGGCTTCGCGGTCGGCTCGATCGGCGTCGGCGCGGCGCTGGCGCGCATTCCCGTCCGTCGGAAGGCGCGGGCGAGCATGCTCGCCTGGGTGATCGACCTGCCCGCGTACCTGCTGCTCGCGGTCGCCGGTTCGCTGCCGCTCGCCGTCGCTGCCGCCGTCGGCACCGGCGCCGCCGAGAGCCTCTCCTACGTACTCCTGAGCTCCGCCGCCCAGGAGGAGGTGCCCGATGAGGTGCTCGGGCGCGTGCTGGGCGTGATCTCGTTCGTCCACCGCGGCTCGCACGCGACGGGGCTGCTGCTCGTCTCGCCGCTCTTCGCGGTGGCGGCGGCGCGGCCGCTCTTCGGCGTGGCCGCGCTGCTGGTGGCGCTGGTCGGCCTCGCCGGCGCCGCGTTCGCGGCGCGCGCCGCTCGCCTACCCGTCGAGCAGACGTAGCTCGAGCACCCGCGAGGGCTCGAGCCCCACGAGCCCGAGCGCCGGCCCGGCCGCCGCGACGACCGCGCCCGCGGGGATCAGGCCGACGAGCTCCGACCCGAGCACCTCCACCCCGCGCTGTGCCGCCTCGGCCCGGATGCGGTCGACGATCTCGTGCAGCGCCGCGGCCTGCCAGTCCTCGACGTTCATCGAGACCTGTACGTGCCCCGCCGCCGGCAGGTCGAGCCCGAGCGCGCGCACGCCCGGGAAGCCGCCACCGCTCTCGCGCACGACTGCGGCGATCTCCCGCGCCGCCTCGAGCGCGCCGCGCAGATTGACGTTGAACGCGATCAGCGCCCGCCGCGCGCCGACCATCACCGCGCCGGCGGCCGGGTCGATCGTGAGCGGCCCGAAGTCCGGGTGGAGCTCGTTGGCGTCGACCCGCCGCTGGAGCTCCTCCACGCCGCCGCGGCGGTAGAAGGCCGGGCCGCGGTCGGGCGGGCCGTAGAGGAAAACGGGCAGCCCCAGCGCGCCGATCCGCACGGCCACCACCCGCGCCACTGCGCGGGCGCGGTCGAGGTCGCGCGGTGCAACGGGGCACGATCGGCACCACGTCGGCGACGCCGATCCGCGGGTGGGCGCCGGTATGCGTCCGGAGGTCGATCCGCTCGCGTGCGACCCGGATCCCGGCGACGAGCGCCTCGACCAGCTCGTGCCCGTCGCCGATCAGGGTGAACACCGAGCGGTTGTGGTCAGTGTCCGAGTGGACGTCGAGCAGCCGCGCGTGCCGGCCGAGGGCGTCCCCGATCGCGTCGATCGTCTCCCGGTCCCGGCCCTCGGAGAAGTTCGGCACCGACTCGAGCGGGAGCACGGTGCAACTCTAGGCGGCGCCGAGGCCGGTGCCGTGCGTACGTTAAGGCGATGCCGCCTGGGGCCACGGTCAGCTACCGCACGACCTTTTTCCGCCTGCTCGGGTTCCTGCGCCCGTACAAGGTGACGCTGTTCATCTCGCTCGCCCTCGCGATCGTGTCGCAGCTCGGGTCGCTCGCCTTCCCGTACCTGACCGGGAAGGTGATCACGGCGATCAACAACGACGACAAGAGCCAGGTGCCGAAGCTGATCGCGATCGTGCTCATCGTCGGCGTGATCAAGGCGGCGTGCACGCTCGGCCGGCGCCTGATCTCGGGCATCCAGGCGCTGGGGGTCGAGCTCGACATGCGGAACGCGCTCTACGCCAAGCTCGTGCGGCTCTCGTTCGGGTACTTCGACCGGCAGCAGACCGGGCAGCTGATGTCGCGGGCGACGGTCGACCTGCAGAGCGTCCGCTTCTTCCTCGGCTACGGGCTGATCTTCTTCTTCCAGCACGTCTTCACCGTCCTCGCCGTCGGCGTGTTGCTGTTCGTCGTCTCGTGGAAGCTCGCGCTCGTCCTGCTCGCGACGCTGCCGGCGATGGTCGGGCTCGCGTACCGCTACAGCCACGTCTCGCACCCGGTGCTGCGCGACGTGCAGCAGAAGATGGCCGACGTCGCGACGGTCGCCGAGGAGAACATCGTCGGCGTTCACGTCGTGAAGGCGTTCGCGCAGGAGCAAACCGAGCAGGACAAGTTCGAGGCCCGCTCGGAGACCCTCTTCCGCCAGTCGGTCCGCGCGAACCGGCAGCGCGCGTTCTACGTGCCGCAGCTCGCGTTCCTGCCGCTGCTCGCGCAGGCGGCGGTGCTGCTCGTCGGCGGGAAGATGGTGCAGGACGGTTCGATGCAGGTCGGCGAGTTCGTCGCCTTCAACCTCTGGCTGTCGATGGTGATCTTCCCGCTCCGCATGCTCGGGATGTGGATCGGCGAGGGCCAGCGCGCGACCGCCTCCGGCGAGCGGATCTTTCAGGTCATGGACGAGGCGGAGGACATCCGCGACGCCCCGGACGCGGCGCTGCTCCCCGACGGGCCCGGGGCTCGTGCGCTTCGACGGCGTGACCTTCGGCTACGACCCCGACCGCCCTGTGCTCTCGGACGTCGATCTCGAGCTGGCCCCCGGGAAGAGGGTCGCGCTGATCGGCCACACCGGCTCCGGTAAGACGACCTTCGCGTCGCTCATCCCGCGGTTCTACGACACGACCCGCGGCCGCGTGCTGATCGACGGAGCCGACGTGCGCGATGTCACGCTCTCGTCGCTGCGCCGCCAGATCGGCGTGATCGCGCAGGACCCGTTCCTCTTCTCGGCGACGGTCCGCGAGAACCTCCTCTTCGGACGACCGGAGGCGAGCGACGAGGAGGTCGAGCAGGCCGCGCGGGCCGCGCAGGCGCACGAGTTCATCGAGCGCCTCCCCAAGGGCTACGACACCGTGATCGGCGAGCGTGGCATCACGCTCTCGGGCGGGCAGCGCCAGCGGCTCGCGATCGCCCGCGCGCTCGTCGTCGACCCGCGGATCCTGATCCTCGACGACGCCACCGCCTCGGTCGACCCGTCGACCGAGGCGAGGATCCGGCTCGGGCTGCGCGAGGCGATGCGCGGCCGCACCACCGTGATCATCGCCCACCGCGCCTCGACGATCGCCCTCGCGGACGAGATCGTCGTCCTCGACCACGGCCGGGTCGCCGCCCGCGGCACGCACGACGAGGTGCTCGCGGCGAGCGACGTGTACCGCGAGATCTACGAGCACGGCCGCTTCCAGCGGACGATCGCGGAGGAAGTGGCATGACCAGCGTCCAACCGACGGTTGGCTTCGATGACGCTGCCTCGACGGAGCCGGCGCTATGAGAGTGTGGCAGCCCGGATCGAGCCTCGTCGATCAGCGGCAGCCGAAGGTCGACGACTGGTCGTGGGCGGCGACGAAGCGGCGCGTGAAGGCGCTCTACCGGCTCGCCCGGCCCTACCGGGGGCGGGCGCTGCTCTCGATCGGCTCACTGCTCGCCGCTACCGCGGCGGCACTCGCTCCGCCGATCATCATCGGCGCCGCCGTCGACACGATCACGAACAAGCGCACCGGCAACCTCGGCTGGCTGGTGGTCGCGTTCGTCGCGATCAGCGTCGTCGGCGTCGCGTGCTCCTACGCGCAGACCTACTACACGGGCTGGGTCGGGGAGCGCATGCTTGCCGACCTGCGGAACCACCTCTTCCGCCACCTGCAGCGGCTGTCGCTCGGCTTCTACGAGCGCAACCGCGCCGGTGTCCTGATCAGCCGCCTGACGAACGACGTCGAGGCCCTCGACCAGCTCGTTACCGACGGCGTCACCTCGCTGATCCAGAACACGCTCACGCTCACCGGCGCAGCCGTGATCCTGTTCATCCTCTCGTGGAAGCTCGCGCTCGCGACACTGACCGTGATCCCGGCGCTCATGGTCGCGACGGCGATCTTCCGCAAGAAGTCGGGGCGCTCGTACCGGCTCGTCCGCGAGACGCTGAGCCAGGTCACGGCGACGCTCGCCGAAGACATCGCCGGCATGCGCGTGCTGCAGGCGTTCACGCGCGAGCCGGCCGCGCGGGAGAACTTCCGGCGGGTCGGCGAGGCGTATCGGCGCCGCAACCGCGAGACGGTCGTCCAGAACGCCGTCTACTTCCCGTTCGTCGATCTGCTCTCGTCGCTCGCGACGGCGATCATCCTCGGCTACGGCGCTTACCTCGTCTTCGACGGGCAGACGACGATCGGCGTCCTGACCGCGTTCCTTGGCTATGCGACGAGCTTCTTCGACCCGGTGCAGCAGCTCTCGCAGCTCTACAGCACCTTCCTCTCGGCGGTCGCGGCGCTGGACAAGATCATGGAGGTGCTGGTCGAGGAGCCGCAGGTGACCGACGAGCCTGCCGCCGGACCGCTCGAGCGGATCCGCGGCCACGTCCGCTTCGACGACGTTCACTTCTCCTACGGCACCGGCCCGGAGGTGCTTCACGGCATCGCCCTCGACGTTCCCGCCGGCACGACCGTTGCCCTCGTCGGCCACACCGGCGCCGGTAAGTCGACGATCGCGAAGCTGATCGCCCGTTTCTACGACCCGACGCGGGGCCGCATCACGGTCGACGGCACCGACCTCCGCGACGTCACGCAGGAGTCGCTGCGGCTGCAGCTCGGGATCGTCCCGCAGGAGGGCTTCCTCTTCGCCGGCACGGTCGCCGACAACATCGCCTTCGGCCGGCCGGGCATCGCCCGCGAGGAGATCGTCGCAGCCGCCCGGGCGGTCGGCGCCGACGAGTTCATCGAGGGGCTCGAGCAGGGCTACGACACCGAGCTCGGCGAGCGCGGCTTCCGCCTCTCGCTCGGGCAGCGCCAGCTGGTCGCCTTCGCCCGCGCCCTGCTCGCCGACCCGGGCATCCTCATCCTCGACGAGGCGACGAGCTCGGTCGACATCGCGACGGAGCGCCGGATCGAGCACGCGCTGCGCCGCCTGCTCCACGGCCGCACGGCGTTCGTGATCGCGCACCGCCTCTCGACCATCCGCGGCGCGAACCTGATCGTGGTGCTCGAGCACGGGACCGTCGTCGAGCAGGGCACGCACGAGGAGCTGCTCGCGCTCGGCGGGCGCTACGCCGAGCTCTACGGCAGCTGGGCCGCCGAGGCCGACGCCGCGTAGTAGCGCTGCCAGGCCTGCATCATGGCGATGCGCTGGTCGATCGTCGGGTGATCCTCGGCGAGCAGGTACTCCCACGTCGGCGGGTTCGGGTCGCTGAGGGTGGTCGGCACGAAGGTCTTGAAGAGGTGGATGCCGTCCTTCGGATCGTGGGTGGTCTGGAGCGCGAGCCAGTCGGCCTCCGCCTCCATGTGCCGCGTGACCGCGTTCCGGAGCGGCAGTAACGCAAACTGGAGCACGACGAGCGTCAGCAGCGCGAGCGGAACGGCCGCGGGCTCGCCCATGCCGCCGCGCCGGCCGGTCACGCGGCTGATGACGTAGGCGACCGGGATCGCGATCAGGGCGTACCAGGCGATCGACTTCAGGATGTGGTTGCGCTTGGCGTGCCCGAGCTCGTGCGCGATCACGACCTTGACCTCGCCCGGCGAGAAGCGGCCGTCGAGGATGGTGTCCCAGACGATGACGCGGCGCGTCGGGCCAAACCCGACCGTCTCGGCGTTCGGAGCGGAGGTCTCACCGGAGACGTCCTGGATACGCACCGGGACGGTGCCGACGTGAGCCCGCCGCTCGAGCGTGGCCACAGTCGTGCGGAGCGCCGGATCATCGATCCGGTGCGTCGGCACGAGGTACGGCGAGATGAATGCGAAGAGCGCGATCAGCCCCACGTAGGCAGGCGCGGCGAGCAGCCACCACCACTTGCCGACGAGCCGCGCGAGGCCCATCACGACGCCGAGCGCGACACAGAGGAAGACGAACTCGACCCCGAGCTGGAACCAGCCGCTGTAGAGGACGTGCCAGTAGCCGTCGTGGCTGAGGTCGTGGCGGCGGTCCCACCAGAGCGCGAGCAGCGTGATCGGGACCTTCGCGAGCCAGAGCAGCCCGAACCCGAGCATCCCGAGGAGCATTCCCGTACCAACCGGCCCCGCCGCGGACTCGCGGACGAACCCGGGCCCCCACCAGGAGTAGACGGCGAAGACGGCGAACTCGAGCAGAAGCCCGAGCACGAACAGGATCGCGGCTACGCGGTCGTAGGTGTCGGCCCGGTGGAGCTCGTCCGCCGGGAAGAGCGCTTTCGTGTCCACATGCGGCAGCTGGAGCGACGACGGCACCTTGCTCTGCCAGAGCAGCCACGCCGAGACCGCCCAGATCAGCCGCGAGAACGGCGACCGACGCAGCGGTCGCCGCCCGGCGGCCGCTCACGCCGCCCAGAGCTCGGACACCGAGCGTCTCGGCCGGAGCCGGCTCGGCGCCCTCGAGTGGGCTCGAGTGTGGGTAGACGTCGGTGAGCAGGTAGTAGAACGCGTTGACCTGGCCGAGGTAGCGCAGGGCCCACGCGGAGAGGTTCCGGAGGCCCTCGGGAGCCCGGGCGGTGAAGAGCGCCGCGAACCAGGTGAGGATGGCCGACACGATGAGCACGCCGAGGAGGCCGATCGACAGGAGGAACGCCGGGAGCGCGAGGAACAGCCGGAAGAGCGTCCTCCAGCGGCTCTGCCGTGCGGGTGCGGGCAGGACGAGGTCGAGCGGGTAGCTGCCCGGCGCGCCCGTGAACCCAGGGAACGGGTTCGCGGCGACGGCGCCGAAGGCCTGGACGTGGAACCAGAACCGGATGTACCGGGCGACGAACCGGTGGAACGCGCCGATCGGGCGGCCGCGGAAGAGCAGCACCCACCACTGCACGAACACCGCCAGCGCTACGGGAATCCCCCACAGGTACCCCCACACGAGGAGCGGGATCAGCAGCGGCAGCCGGAAGAACACGGTCAGGCGCGAGCGGCGGAGATCGAGGGCGTCGCCCTCGAGCCGCACCGGGTGCAGCTCTGGCGGCTCCAGCTCCGCGAGCAGCGCGTGCGGGTCCGAGTTCGGGTACTTCTCGGTGACGAGCAGGAGATAGGCGGTGGCCTGGGCCCGGTAGCCGAGGGCGTACGCGCCGGTGTCCCTGAGCCCGCGCGGCATGTTGCCCTTCCAGAGGCACGCGAACCAGCCGAGGAACGCGCTCAAGGCGACCAGGCCGCCGGTGGCGTTGCCGCCGAACGACTGCCCGTTCTGGCCGCTGCGGGTCGAGGCCGATCCGCCGCCGCCCGAGAGCGCCGCCGACACGATCAGAGCCGGGATCGCGACGAAGATCCGCACCAGGATGAGCAGCCGCCGCTGCGGCTGCGGGGCGTCGGGAAGGACGATGTCGATCGGATAGCCGTCGAGCGGCCGGCCGCTGAACGGCGGGTACGGCTCCGTGACCAGGTAGAGGTAGCCGAAGAAGTGCGTCACGTAGCGGATGTAGGCGCAGAAGAACCGGTGCAGCTCTCCCGGCAGCTGTCCCGCGACGAGCGCCCAGATCCAGCCGACGAACGCGACGAACAGCGTCACGATCGACCAGACGACGAACCAGACGATGTGCGGGATCGCCAGGATCAGCCGCAAGAAGACCGTGAGGCGCCGCCGGTGCAGGTCGTCGTGGACCCTCAGCCGGACGGGGTGCTGCTCTGCCATACCTGATGTATGACACAAACGGCCGGAAAGCAGAACCGCCGGGCGTAAACTCCGGCGGTGGAGAGCGACGAGGCCGCCGAGATCTCCGTCGACGAGGTCACAGTCGACCCGATCCCGGAGGAGGCCGAGCGCGAGGCCCGGCTGACGCCCGCCGAGGCGGTCGAGCGTATGCGGATCAACGTGCCCGTCCGCCGCAACGAGAAGCTCCGCCGCGTGATCGGGCGCGTGAACCGCGACGACCAGCTCAAGGCCTGGTGGCACGTCGCGAACGTGAACGCCGTGACCCGGATGGAGATCAACGACCACTCCTGGGTCCACATCCAGATCGTGACCAACATCGCCCTCAAGCTCCTGCGCCAGCTCACGAAGCACGGGATCGAGCCGGCCATGGTCACCGACTACGGGATGACCCGTGCGGACGCCGAGGTCGTCGTCGCGCTCACGGCCCTCACGCACTGCGTGGGCATGTCGGTGCACCGCCACGGGCACGAGGACTTCAGCCTCTTCCTCGCCGAGCCGAAGCTGCGCGAGCTCCTGGACGGGATCTACGACGAGCCCGACCGCACGGTCATCGTGTCGGAGGTGCTGCAGGGGATCATCAGCCACCGTGCCGACGGCGAGCCGCTCACGCTCGAGGCCGGCATACTGCGCGTCGCCGACGCGCTCGACATGGAGCAGGGCCGCTCCCGGATCCCGTTCGAGCGCGGCCACTTCGGCATCCACGCCCTCTCGGCGGCCGCGATCGAGGACGTCTCGATCAACGACGGCGAGAAGAAGCCGATCCGCATCGAGATCACGATGAACAACTCGGCCGGCGTGTACCAGATCGACACGCTGCTCCGGGGCAAGCTCCGCGGCTCCGGCCTGGAGCCGTTCGTCGAGGTCGTGGCGCACATCGACACGGAGGCCGAAAAGCGTCTCGTGCCGCTCTACCGGCTCGAGATCTGACCCCGGCGCTCGAGTCTGGCGGGACGCCGCCGCTACACTTCGACGAGCCCTTGCGGGATCGTCTAATGGTAGGACGCCTGACTCTGGATCAGGTAGTCTAGGTTCGAGTCCTAGTCCCGCAGCCTCACGAAACGTGCTCCGGAAATCGGCGCTTTTTTGCCCAGCCGAGACAACGTCGGGCTCGGGGCAACAGACGGGCAACGACGAGATCTCGAAATCCTGCCAGGCGGGTGGCTGACCTCGGTCGCCGACGTCCAAGTCGGTGTGTCACCGGGCAGACGATCGTAGTTCGCGGCCGGCGAGGGCCCCGTGGCCTTATGGTCCTTCTCGAGGCGCAATTGTCGGTTGACGCTGATCTGATCGTTGGAACTGAGTTTCGGAACTACCGGATCGGTAGGCTGCTCGGCCGCGGCGGGATGGGTGTGGTTTTTCTGGCCGAGGACATGCGGCTAAAGCGGCCGGTTGCACTTAAGCTGCTTGCGCCTCGGCTCGCGGAGGATGAGCATTTCCGAGCGCGTTTTCTCGTCGAGTCCGAGCTCGCCGCGTCGATCGATCATCCGAACATCGTCCCGGTTACGAGGCAGGCGAGGCCGAGGGGCGGATCTTCATTTCGATTCTTTAGTTAAGGCGAAGAACCTCAAGGCGCGGCTGAAGCGTGTTTCGCTTTCTCCAGGGCAGGCGCTTGCGCTCCTTTCGCAGGTTGCGGCCGCTCTCGATGCTGCCCACGCGCGGGGGCTCGTGCATGGCGATGTCAAGCCATCGAATGTGCTCGTCGCGACTGGGGCCGGACGCGACGGCGAGGATCACGTCTATCTCGCCGACTTCGGGTTGACGCGGCGCCTGAACGAGCCGGCTGTCGACGCGGACGGGGGCCAATTGGTGGGAACCGTCGGCTACGTCGCGCCGGAGCAGATCCGAGGCGAGGCGGTGAGCGCACAGGCCGACGTTTACTCGCTCGGGTGTCTTCTGTTCGAGTGTCTGACGGGTGATGCGCCGTTCCGACGGGGATCCGACGTGGCGCAGCTATTCGCGCATCTGGAGGAGGAGCCGCCTGCGGTCACTGACTCCTCTCCGGAGCTGCCCGAGGCGATCGACGAGGTTTGCTCGCGTGCGCTAGCGAAATCCCCGGGCGGGCGCTACGAGAGTTGCGGGAGCTCATCGGCGAGGCGCGGCGGGCTCTCGGCCTGGCGGGCTCCAGGGATCACGTTTGCCGCGTGCCGTCGCCGCGGTAGCGCCGCAGGTTTGTGCCGCGTCTCACGATGGGCCAGCCGCAACGGTCAGGACGCAGTTCGTCCGCAAGGCGAGACTTTCGCATCGATCCTGCACCACGTCGTGCGCAGGATGATGGTTGGTCGGGAAGCAACCGGCGTTGCGGTTGGGCGCGGCGCGGTGTGGGTGACGAACCTCGGGGATGGGACGGTCTCGTGGATCGACCTGCGTACCGGCACGGTTCGGACGATCGCGGCACGGGGCAGTCCGACGGCGGTCGCGATCGCGCGTGGCTCGGCTGTGGTTGCCGACGGATCTGCTCACAAGCTCACGACATTCGATGCTGCGACTGGACTCGAGCTATCCCGCGCCGTTGAGAGGATCGGAGCAATGGCACGCTCAAGGTCGCAGGCGGGCGGAGCGGAGTCTGGTTTGCCGATCCGGCTCTCGGGATCGTCGCGCGGGCCGATAACACGCTCACGGTCGGAAGCCCGATTGACCAAATAGCGATTCCCGCGGGACAGGTCGAGCTTTACCTCGTCGTATCAGTCATTCGACGGGCTCGCGGTCGGCGCGGGGGCGATCTGGCTGGCTGGCGACGCATTCTCGGGACCGTCTGGCGCATCGATCCCCGGACACGGGCAGTCAAGACGATCCGCCTTCCCTTCATACCGGGTCAGATCGCCGCCGGCGAAGGAGCGGTTTGGGTTACGTCCCTGCTTGACGACACTGTCGCCAGGCTGGCTCCGGCACCGGCAGGATCGTCGCGACGATCCGTGTGGGACGCGGCGTAGAAGGGATCGCTACCGGCGCTGGCGCGGTGTGGGTTGCGAACTCGTTCGACGGTACGGTCTCGCGCATTGACCCGGGCTCGAACCGTGTGACCGCGGCTGTTCCGGTCGGTGACGCCCCGGCCGAGATCGCCGTCGGTCCTGCCGGTGTGTGGGTGACCGCGGCCAAGCGACCGTTGCCAGCGCCGTCGGGACGATCGCGATCGGCGTGCTCACGGACTGTAGAGGCACATCCAGGCTTACTACGACGACAGTCTTGCGGCCGCGCAGCTTCCTTGCTCGAGCGCGGCGCGAGGCGTTCTGGCACGTCGATCTCGGACGGTGTCGAGGGCCTCTCGATCGCGGGAGCCGATCAGGCTCTTCTTCGACTGTGCGGATGGAACCGCAGCCGGGGCTGTCCGCAGCGAGGCGTACTTGGGGAGGAAGTGGTAGTGGCGATCGTGATCGCCCGACGACCGGAGAAGCAGGGTTCCATCCAGTGATACGCGCGCAGAGAATCGGGAGTGGCGTTTGTCAACGGATCCTCCTCGGAGCAGGATCTCAACCCGGCACCGAACTTCTTCAGCTTTTGGTACGACGGCGCACAATGGATGGCCGGGCTCGGCTCGTACGCGTACCACACCCTCGGATGGAGAACCGCGGTCACGAGCGCGAGCACGGACACGTTCGACTGGGCTCAGGCCGCCGGCTTCGATGCGGAGTTCTGCTCGCTCGGTGGAACAATCACGAAGCGGATCTGGTTCCCTCAGGGAACGCAGGACTTCTCCGGCCTGGCTCGCCAGCTTCCGGTCCCCGGAGTCGACGGCTTTCTCGTCGAGGTACAGGGGGGCGCTGGGTCCTCGCGCTCGTGAACGCCGACCAGGGCTCAAGGACGACTTGCGAAGAAGGTCGTAGCCGGCTCGACGGTGGAGCCGCCGCCACAACTCGACGCCCGCATCCGGGGAGTCGCGTTCGCGAACGCCAGAACGCCCCCACGACGGTACCTGGCGAGGCTCCGCACGGCGTTCCCCGAGATCCGGAGGGACTATCTCGGAAGCGCGTTCGACTATTCCTACTACGACGCAATGACAGCGACATTGAAGGCCCTCGAGCGAGTACGCGGCGACCTATCGGGCAACGAGCGGAGATTCATGGCGGCGCTCACCACCGTCGCGCTCGACGCGCGGAACGGCCGGACAACCCTCGACAGCGATCATGAGGCTGTCGCTCCCACGACCCGTCCGAGACGCTGGCTCCTCCGGCTCTGTCCCGACCGCTAGAGGTAATCCCGGCCGTCGACGACACCTTCGGCGGGTACTTCGCCCGCGGCGATCCGCCGCCGAGTGAGTCAACGCCGGTGTGCAAGCACGTCAATCGCCGGCCTGGGCGCGCTTCGAGCCACTGCCTTCACCACACTCGTGCACATCAGCCCCGGGCCTGCGCGACCGAAGGGACGAGTGACCATGTGAATCGACTGAGCTCTTCGTCGGGCGCCAGGCCGCCAGGCCGCGCACCACGGCGAACGAGAACGGTCGGCGGTCCCCCACTGGTGACAAGCGCGTGCCTGACGGTTCCGAGCCCGTCGGTGGACCAGCGGTCGGAAGCCCGACCACTATGACTCCCGCCGCTGCAGCCGCCCGGACGAGCCCGTCTGCGCCCGCCTCGACCAGGAGCGGTTCGGCCGCAATGCCGAGAGCCCGCTGGATTGCGAGTGAGGCGCTCGCCAGCAGGCGGCTCGAGTCCCGTCGTCCGTTCGAGGGGTCGCCCGCGGTTCCGGCGAGCACCAGAGGGGCACCCGTCGAATCTGCGATCCACGCGCCCAGCTCGACCGCCGCCCAGTGATGCTCTGCACCGACGAAGGGAACGAGCACAGGGCCGGCTCTTGCCTCCGTCCCGAACAGGCCAGGTACGTCGCACAGTGCCTGTTCGAGCAGCTTCATGAAGTTCTCGATCTCGAAGGAGCTCGGCCGATCCGTCGATGAGCACGAGGTCGGCTTGCTGGGCCACTGCCAGACGAACCAGGTCTTCGCCCGGCGAGCCCGACACGAAAGCGGCTACGCGGGCGCTCAGGCCTGCGGCCTGCAGCCGCTCGCGCCTGCCGTTCAGCAGACGCGAGCAGCCCGAGAGGTCTACGGCCGATTCGAGAGGCCAGGCGATGACGATCTGCTTGCGCGGCTTCCGGGCGAGCTGCTCGGCGAGCGCGAGCAGCGAGTCGAGCCGGGGCCGATCGCGCAAGGCAACAAGGATCGACCGGCTCGCGGAAATGTGCGTTGCGTGAAGTTGCGGATCATGCCGTAGGATCGCTCGCTCGAGGTCCTGAAGGATCAGGCCCGCTTCGATGCCGAGCTCCCCAACCAGTTCCCTTCCGTCTCTGAGAATTGAGACCGCACTCGGCCCGACTCCGATGCGCCGCCTGAAACACGGGCCTACGGTCGTGACGTGTCGATCAAGCGGTTGCTGGACACGGCCGTGTTCGCGTTCAGCAACAGAAGTGCGAGGAGCGAGCGCTGCCGAGTGCCTTGCAGTGTCAGAACTCGACCTTCGTTGCTCACCTCGAGCGGGCCTAGGATCCGAAACTCCACATCCCTCCTGGTCAAGCGTTAGTTGGCCGTTAGAGCACCGTTGGCTCGCGGGCGCATTCTCGCGTTTGTCATCGAGCGCGTGCAGCGCAGTCTCCATCGGAAGGAAGGAACACACCTCGTGGGTCGTCGTACTTCTTTCGATATGACGGTATACCCGTGCAAACGCGGTCCACCGTCTCATGACCCAAGCTGGCGTAATTGGGAGCGTCCGACCGGGTGATAGTGTGAAGGACTCGAAGGCCAGGCATGTTGGGTGCCTCATCGATTGCACATACCGATACGCGCCGGGGACACAGTCACAATCCAGGCACGAGAGCGCGCAGAACGTGACCCACTTCGTTCGCTGGTCAGGAGCATGCGCAGGCACCAACCCGATCTGCGTTCTGACCCTGCACGGGAACGCGAGAGCCACGGCGATCTTCGCTCTGGGGGGAGGATGATGGGGCAAAGCGTTCCGCCGGGTGCGACGCCCGCCGCCACGGCGGTGGAGAGCGCGATCAGCCCCAAAAACCGGTCTTATCGCGATCGAGGTTCGTGTCAAAGGAGTGACCGGGTGGCCGCAATCGGGTAGGCTACGAACGAGCCGGCGCCTCTAGCAAACTAAAAAGACCTGCAAATGCGGGCTTTTTGTTTGCTCGAAGCCCCACGCTTCGCTCGTGCTCCACCCATCCCTGCCTGTCACGACTTCTGCTGGAGAGAGACATGACGAACTCGACACCGACGTGTCCGCAGTGCTCCTCGCCGCTCAAGCTCCGCGAGATGGCAATTCCGAGGCCGGCGCGCAACGGCGCGCCCCGCTCAGTCCCCAAGAGGCAATGGGTGTGCAGTAACGAGGACTGCATGTACACGGCGAACCAGCACGTGTACGCGACGCCCGGCTAGCTCCTCGCGGAGACCTTGTAGATCATCCCGGCGGTCGGGTCGACGACGAGCGCCTTCGTCCCGGCGCGGACCGCCGATGCCCCGACGAGGGGCCGCGGGATCCGGCCGGCCAGCGTCGCGCTGCCCGTCGCAGGGTCGATCAGGATCACGGCACCGGAGGCCTTGCCGCCGGTGGTCCGGCCGCCGACCAGGTAGAGCTTCGAGCCGACCGGCAGCAGGACGCCGCCCTCGACCGGCTGCGGGAGCTGGCCGAGCGACTTCATTCCCCCTGAGTCGACGTCGACCGCGTAGACGGCGGTCGACGGGCCCTGCGCGGTCTGGCCGCCCGCCACGTAGAGGGTGTTTCCCACGAGCGCGACCGCGGGCGAGCGGACGCCGACCGGGAGCCGCGACACGAGCGAGACCTTGCTCGGCGGCGTGAACTTCAGCACCGCCGAGGCGTACTGGTCGCCCGTCCAGCCGCCGGCGAGGTACGCGGAGCCCCCGTCGGCGGCGACGCCCGACTCGGCAAGGGGCTCCTCGAAGGTCCCGGACGGAACGATCCGGCCCGAGGACAGGTTGACGCGGAGCAGCGCGTCGGTGACCTTGCTCCCTTGCTCGCCGCCGACGATCCAGAGCGAGCCTCCGGACGGGAACGCCTGCAGCGCGGCGAGCGGCGCACGGAGCGCGGTGACCACGCCCAGCCGGCCGCCGACAGGGCCCGCGAGCACGCGGGCGCTTCCGGTCCCGCCGACGACCGCGAGCGACGGCCCGACGACGGTCGCAGCCGCATGGTCGCCGCCGGCCGGCAGCCGGCCGTACGACTCGGCGCGCAGCGGGCCCCAGGCGAAGACGACGGGCTTCGGTGGGGGCGGCGGCTTCGCGCGCGGCACGTTCGTGGTCGTCGTCGCCGCCGGCGTGGAGGGCACGGCGGAGGGCTCGGTCGAGCGGCCCACCACGATGCCCGCCGCGGTCACGGCGCCGAGGAGCCCGATCAGCAGCACGACTCGCGTTGCCCGGCCGCCGTCCCGTCCGCCGGGGCGGAGATCGGGGTCGATCTCCCCGCTGTCCTCCGCGTCGTCCGGCGCGACGCGGAGCGGCGGCACGATGAGGTGGCCGCTTCCGGGACGCGGATCCTCGGCCTCGGCTGCGGGCATCGAGCCACGGTAGCTGTCCGTGCGGACCGCGACGGGCTCTATCCTCAGGCAATCGCTGCGAACCGGATCCTGACGCCGGCGCTCGGCGCCCTCGCCGCTGTCGTCCTCGCGGTCGCGGCAGGCGGAGCCTCCGCCCGCGCGACCGGCGTGACTCCGCTCGCGGGCGCGGCCTGCTCGCCGGTCCAGAACCCTGACGGGAGCGTGCTCGTCGTGTCCGATCTGCCACTGCACGGCGCGGGCCGCGCCCAGGCGCAGCAGATGTCGGCCGCGATCGCCTTCGAGCTCGGCACCGCCGGCTGGCGGGCCGGCACGACCACCATCGCCTACCAGAGCTGCGACGACTCGACCGCAGCGACGGGGCACTGGGACGCCTACGCCTGCCGGAGGAACGCGACCGCGTACGCCAACAACTCCGGCGTCGTCGGGGTCATCGGTCCGACGAACTCCGGCTGCGCTCAGGTCGAGCTCCCGATCGCCAACCGCGCGCCGAACGGGCCGCTCGCCCTCGTCAGCCCGGCGAACACCTATGTCGGGCTCACCCACGCCGGCCCCGGGACCGCAGCGGGCGAGCCGGCCACGTATTACCCGATCGGCAAGCGCAACTACGCCCGGCTCGTCGGCGCCGACGACGTCCAGGCCGCCGCCGACGCGACCCTCGCCCACTCCCTCGGCGTCAGCAGGCTGTTCGTCCTCAACGACGGGCAGGCCTACGGGATCGGCATCGCCACCGACGTGCTGCGCGCGGCCAAGAAGCTGGGCGTCACGGTGGTCAGGTTCACGAGCTACGACCCTGCCGCGAGCTCCTACTCGGCGCTCGCCGCGCAGATCCGCGCGTCGGGCGCCCAGGCGGTCTTTCTCGGCGGGCTGGTCTCGGAGAACGGCGGTGCGCTGATCCGGGACATCAGGGCGGGCGCGCCCGGCGTGGGGCTCATCGCTCCCGCCGGCTTCACGCCGGTGCCGAGCGTCGTGCGGCAGTCGGGCGGCGCGGCGGAGGGCATGTATATCTCGGTCGCCGGCCTCCCGACCGCCAACCTTCCGCCCGCCGGCCGGGCATTCGCGAAGTCGTTCGCGAAGACGACCGAGGCGGAGATCGACCCGGCGTCCGTCTATGCGGCGCAGGCCGCCGACGTGCTCCTCCAGGCGATCGCCGACTCGGACGGGAGCCGGTCGGGCGTCTCCGCGGCGCTCCTCAAGGTGCAGCTCAAGAACGGGATCGTCGGCGACGTCTCGTTCAACGCCAACGGCGATCCCCCGTCGAGCCCGATCACGATCTACAAGATCGTCAACCACGCCTCGACGCTCTACAAGGTCATCGTTCCGCCGTCGTCCCTCTACTTGCATCCGTAACAGGACAGACTGAAGTCTGTCCCTGCGCGAGGTCAGGCAACAGGGGCGTTGCCGGTCTTCGCGGGCACCGGGACCTGCACCCACGAGACGATCTTCCCGCGGACGATCTCGAACCGCGCCGCCGCCAGCGCGCCCGGCGCGTCGCACTTCGTCTTGCCGCGGTTGCCGAGCCGGAACACCGCCGTCGCGAACCGTCCCGTGTAGGTGATCGAGACGATCGTGCCGGAGCACGGCAGCAGGCTGTGCCAGAGCGAGATCTGATGCTGCGATGTGAGCCGGTACTCATTCGGGCCCTGGATCAGGATTGCGGGCACGGCGAACAGCCTCGCGATGCCGTCGTTGTCGTTCGCGTTCAGCCGCTTGCTCCACTCGTGAACGACGGCCGCCATCTGCCGCTCCTGCGCCGCCGGCGGCTGCTTCGCCGCCGCACCGGCCGGCAGGAGACCGCAAACCGCCAGCCCCACCGTGAGGAAGACGAGCATCGCGATCGAGCGCCTGCGCACCTGTTGTACGCAAGTGTGCCCGACCGCAGGAAGAATCGCTGATGTGAGTGAGACGGTGACAGGCCGCTTCTCGGGCCGGACGGCCTGGGCCCGGAATCTCGAGACGCCCCTGCGGAACTTCCTCCGCACCGAGACCGCGAGCGCAGCCTTCCTGCTCGCGGCCACCGTCGCGGCGCTCGTGTGGGTGAACGTCGACTCCGCCTCCTACGAGCGGGTGTGGAACACGACGCTCTCGATCCGGGTCGGCAGCCACGAGCTGTCGAAGACGCTCCAGTACTGGCTGAACGCCGGCCTGATGACGTTCTTCTTCTTCGTCATCGGCCTCGAGGCCCGGCGCGAGTTCGACATGGGCGAGCTCCGGGAGCGCCGCCGGGTCACGCTCCCGCTCGCCGCCGGCCTCGCGGGAATGGCTGTCCCGGCGCTGATCTACGTGGCCGTCAACGCCGGCAAGCCCTCGGCGCACGGGTTCGGTGCGGCGATGTCCACCGACACGGCGTTCGCGCTCGGCGTGCTCGTGCTCGTCGGGCCCCACTTCCCGGACCGGCTCCGGGCATTCCTGCTCACCGTTGTCGTCGTCGACGACATCGTGGCGCTGATCGTGATCGCGACCGTCTACTCGCAGTCGATCTCCGTCGAGTACCTGGCGATGGCACTCGTCGTCCTCGGCGTCGTTCTCGCACTCGCGGTGAGCGGCTTCCGCACCGGCGTCGTCTACCTCGGGCTCGGTGTCCTGGCATGGCTTGCGATGACGAAGTCCGGCGTCGACCCGGTCGTGGTCGGGCTCGCCATGGGACTGATGACGTACGCCTCGCCCGCCTCACGTTCCGACCTGGAGCGCGCGAGCGACCTCTTCCGCCTCTTCCGCGAGCAGCCGACCCCCGAGCTGGCGCGCTCGGCGACGATAGGCGTGCAGAGCGCGATCTCTCCCAACGACCGCCTCCAGCAGCTGTTCCATCCCTGGACGAGCTACGTGATCGTGCCGCTCTTCGCGCTCGCGAACATCGGGATCCAGATCGACACGGGCTTCCTCTCGAGGGCCTACGCCTCCCCTGTGACGCTCGGGATCATGCTCGGGTACGTCCTCGGCAAGCCGGCCGGGATCACCGGCGCGGCGTGGGTCGTGACGAAGCTGAGCCGCGGCCGGCTGCGGCCGCCGATCGGCTGGGCGGCCGTCCTCGGCGGCGGCCTGGTCGCAGGCATCGGCTTCACGGTCTCGCTGCTGATCGCCGACCTCGCGTTCCACGGCGAGCAGCTCGAGCAGGCGAAGCTCGGCCTGCTGAGCGCCGGCGTCATCGCGTCCGCCTCTTCCTGGATGCTCTTCCGCGCGACGTCGCGCCTTCCCACGCGGCTCAAGATCCGGGCTCTGGTCGGGACCGCCGACGCGCTGATCGATCTCGCCGTTCCGGTCGACGAGGAGCGCGACCACATCCGCGGCCCCGCCGATGCCCCGGTAACCCTGGTCGAGTACGGCGACCTCGAGTGCCCGTTCTGCGGCCAGGCGGAGCCGGTCGTCCGCGAGCTGCTCGCGGAGTCGGGCGACCTCCGTTACGTGTGGCGCCACCTGCCGCTCAACGACGTCCACCCCCGCGCCCAGACCGCGGCGGAGGCGACCGAGGCAGCGGCGGCACAGGGCCGCTTCTGGGAGATGCACGACCTGCTCCTGAGCCATCAGGACGCGCTCAAGCCCGCCGACCTGATCGGCTACGCGCGCGAGCTCGGCCTGGACGTCGACCGCTTCACCGAGAACATCCGGCGCCACGCCTACGCGAGCCGGATCGCCGAGGACGTCGACGGCGCCGACCTCAGCAACGTCTCGGGCACGCCGACGTTCTTCGTCAACGGCCTCCGCCACCAGGGCGCCTACGACCTCCAGACGTTGAAGGGAGCGGTGCAGATCGCGCGGGCACGGGCGGCCCTCGCAGCATGACCTACACGCCGTAGGCCTTGATGCGCTCCGGCGTGAGCCAGGCCGACACACGCGTCTCGCCCTCCCGGTGCGAGCGGTACTCGTGGCCGTCGTACTTGAGCGAGAGCCGGTCGATGTCCGCGTTCGCCCGGTCGGTCGTCAGCTCGACCGGGCCGCTGACCGCGAGCCACCGGTACCCGTCGGCCGGATCGACGACCGTCACCGAGGCGCGCGGGTCGCGCTCGAGGTGCCGCGCCTTCGCGCGCGGGTAGGCCGTGTTGAAGAGGATCCGCCCGTCCTCCTCGTCGACCCAGACGACGGTCGAGTGCGGGGAGCCGTCGGCCCGGAGCGTCGTCACCACGGCGTAGAACGGGTTGTCGTGGATGAAGGCGCGCTGGGCGTCGGTCAGCTTCGCCACTACGACCGCGCGCCGGTCACCGCGCTCGGTTCGAGCGCCGCGAGCACCGCGTCGCCGAACTCGCGCGTGGTGGCCGATCCCCCCAGGTCACGCGTTGGTGCTGCGGTCATCGCGTGATCCACTGCCTCCTCCAGCCGTCGTGCCTCGTCGAGCCGGCCGAGTCCCTGGCCGAGCAGGAGCGCCGTGGAGCGAAGCATCCCGACCGGGTTCGCGATCCCGCGGCCGGTGATGTCGGGCGCGGAGCCGTGCACCGGCTCGAAGATCCCCGGCCCGGCGTCGCCGAGGCTCGCGGAGCCGGCGAGGCCGAGGCCGCCGGTCACCTCGGCGGCGATGTCCGAGAGGATGTCGCCGAAGGTGTTCTCGGTGACGACGACGTCGAACTGCTCGGGCGCGCGCACGACCTGCATCGCCGCGTTGTCGACGAGCATGTGCTCGTACGAGACGTCGGGGTACTCGGGGGCCAGGCCGTCCACCACCCGCCGCCAGAGCCGCGACGTCTCCATCACGTTCGCCTTGTCGACCGACGTCAGCCGGCTCCCGCGCGTCCGGGCGAGCTCGAAGCCCCGCCGGACGATCCGCTCGATCTGGTCTGGGTGGTACTCGCACGTGTCGTACACGGTGCCGTCCGGGCGCGTTCCCTTCTCGCCGAAGTAGAGGCCGCCGACCAGCTCGCGCAGGATGACCAGATCGATGCCGGGCGCACGCGCCGGGCGAAGGTTCGCGTAGACGTCGAGGGCCTTGCGAAGCGCCAGCAGGCCCTGCTCCGGCCTGACGTCGGCGGCGTCGAACTCGGGATCCCCAACCGGCCCCTTGAGGACCGCGTCGGCGGCGAGCGCATGCGTCGAGCGTCTCCTGTGGCAGCGGGGTGCCGAACTCCCTGATCGCCGACGCGCCGAACGGACGCTCCTCGAGCGCCACGTCCGGCGCGAGGTGCTCGAGCACCCGGCGCGCCTCGAGCGCGATCTCCGGACCGATGCAGTCACCCGGCAGCAGAACGATTTTTTTCATTTGCCAACCTCCGGTTGGACCATCCGGTGCAGACTACTGACCTCGTGCCCGGTGGGACCCGCATCCATTCCGAGCTCGGCTGGAGCTCGGCCGACCAGATTCTCGTGCGCGGCCGGAGCCTGCCCGACGAGATCCTCGGCCACATGAGCCTGGGGACGTTCGCGTTCTTCGAGCTCACCGGACGCGAGCCGGACGCGGACGAGGCGGCCCTGTTCGATGCGGTCGTGATCACGCTCGTCGAGCACGGCCTCACCCCGAGCGCGCTGGCCGCGCGGCTGACCTACCTCGGGGCGCCCGAGTCGATGCAGGGCGCCGTCGCCGCCGGACTCGCGGGGCTCGGGACCGTCTTCGCCGGCACGATCGAGGGAGCCGCACAGATGCTCACCGAGGCACTCGAGACGAGACCCGGGGGGACGACGCTCGAGGAGGTCGCCCGCTTCACCGTCGTCGCCCGGTCCGGCCAGATCATCCCGGGGCTCGGTCATCCAATCCACAAGCCGGTCGATCCGCGCACCGTGCGGCTCTTCGAGCTCGCCCGGCAGCACGGCCGGGCCGGCGACTACGTCCAGCTGATGGAGCTGATCGGCGCCGAGGCCGAGCGAGCGACGGGCAGGGTCCTGCCCGTGAACGCGACCGGCGCGATCGGGGCGATCTGCTGCGAGCTCGGCTTCCCCTGGCGCATGACCCGCGGCATCGCCGTGATCGCACGCGCGATCGGGCTCGTCGCCCACCTCGGCGAGGAGCTCGAGAACCCGATCGCCGGGGAGCTGTGGCGCCGCGCCGAGGAGGAGAGCAGTGGCTGAGCAGGCACTCGCCGCCGGGCTCGCCCGGCTCGGCACCGAGACGGCCTTCGAGGTGCTCGCGCGGGCGCGGGCGCTCGAGGAGCAGGGCCGGCGCGTAATCCACCTCGAGATCGGCGAGCCCGACTTCACGACGCCGCGGTTCATCATCGAGGCCGGGGCGCAGGCGCTCCTCGACGGCAACACGCACTACTGCCCTGCTCCCGGGCTGCCGGTGCTGCGCGAGGCCTGCGCCGCGCATCTGTCGCACCACCGCGGGCTGCCGATCGACCCCGGCCGGGTGCTGATCGCACCCGGCGCGAAGCCGTTCCTCTTCTTCGGCGTCCTCGCCACCTGCGATCCAGGCGACGAGGTCATCTACCCGAACCCCGGCTTCCCGATCTACGAGTCGGTGATCCGCTGGGCCGGGGCGACGCCGGTGCCGCTGCCGCTCCACGAGGAGGCCGGCTTCGCGTTCGGCGCCCAGGACCTCGCCGACCGGCTCACGCCGCGGACGCGGCTCGTGATCCTCAACTCGCCCGCCAACCCCACCGGCGGCATCGTGCCCCGCGAGCTCAATATCGACATTGCGACCGTCCTGGCGAAGCACGACTGCTGGATCCTCTCCGACGAGGTCTACTCGGAGCTCCTGTACGACGGCGAGCACGACACGATCGCGAGTCACGAGGACCTGCTCGACCGGACGATCCTCCTCGACGGGTTCTCGAAGACCTTCGCCATGACCGGCTGGCGGCTCGGCTACGCCGCGCTGCCGCCCGAGCTCGTCGAGCCGGTCACGCGGCTGATCATCAACTCCGTCTCGTGCACCGCTCCGGCCGTGCAGATCGCCGGAGTTGCCGCGCTGACCGGACCGCGTGACGAGGTTCAGGCGATGCAGGCGGAGTTCCGCCGGCGGCGCGACGCGATCGTCGCAGGGCTGAACGAGCTGCCCGGCGTCTCCTGCGTGATGCCGGAGGGCGCGTTCTACGCGTTCCCGAACATCAGCGGCACCGGGCTCCGCGCTCGGGAGCTCGCCGACCGGCTGCTCTCGGAGGCAGGCGTGGCGGTGCTCGCGGGCACGGCGTTCGGGGAGTACGGCGAGGGCTACCTCCGGCTCTCGTACGCGAACTCGCTCGAGAACATCGAGGAGGCCCTCGCCGCCATGGGCTCGCTGCTCGCTTGAGCCGAGTTGTCGTCACACGCAGGATCCCGCAGCCTGCGCTCGACCTCCTCGGGGCCGCCCACGACACGTGGATCTCCCCGGTCGACGCGCCTCTGCCTCCTGAGGAGCTGTACGCCGCAATTGCGGGAGCGGACGCCGTCGTGACGCTCCTCCACGACCGCGTCGACGACGCGTTCCTCGCCGCGGCGGGGCCGCAGCTGCAGATCGTCGCCAACGTCGCCGTCGGCTACGACAACATCGACGTCCCGGCCTGCGCCGCCCGCGGCGTCACCGTCTCGAACACGCCCGGCGTCCTGACGGAGGCCACGGCCGACATCGCGTTCGCGCTGATCCTGATGGCGACGCGGCGGCTCGGCGAGGGCGAGCGGCTGATCCGGGCCGGCGGCACGTGGACCTGGAGCATGTTCTTCCACCTCGGCACCGGCATCCAGCGGAAGACGCTCGGCATCGTCGGGCTCGGCCAGATCGGCCGCGCCACCGCGCGCCGCGGCCGCGCCTTCGGCATGGAGATCGCCTACACGGGCCGACGGCGGGCCGACCCGGCAGCCGAAGATGCTCTTGAAGCTCAGCTCCTGCCGCTCGACGAGCTGCTCGCGACCGCCGACGTCGTCTCGCTGCACGTGCCGTTGACGCCCGAGACGAGGCACCTGATCGGCGCGCGCGAGCTCGCGCTGATGAAGCCGAGCGCGTTCCTCGTCAACACGACGCGCGGCGCGGTGGTCGACGAGGAGGCGCTCGTCGAGGCGCTCGGCGCGGGCACGATCGCCGGCGCGGGGCTCGACGTGTTCGAGCGCGAGCCGGAGGTGCACCCGGGCCTGCTCGAGCTCGAGAACGCCGTCCTTCTCCCCCACCTCGGCTCCGCCACGATCGAGACGCGCACGGCCATGGGCGTCCTCGCCGCCGAGAACGTCCTCGCGGTGCTTGCGGGCGAGCCGCCGCTGACGCCGGTCATTCCGTAGGCTCGATCCGCGCCACGACGTCGCCGACGTTCGCGGCGTCCCCCACCTCGACGAGCACCTCGTGAACGATGCCGGCGTGCCCGGCCTCGACCTCGAACGTCGCCTTCTCCGACTCGACCTCGGCGACGATCGTGCCCGCCTCCACGACGTCGCCCGGCGACACGTGTACGGCGACCACGTCGACCTCGACGGTGGACATGCCGCCCTTCGGGATGTGGACGTCGATCACGGTCCCTCCGCCGCCGCAGCGCGCACGGCCGCCGCGAGCTGGTCACGCGACGGGAGCACCGCCCTCTCGAGCTCGACCGCGAACGCGATCGGCGTGTCGGCGCGCGTCACCCGCCGGGGCCGGGCAACCAGGCGCATCTCCTCGGCGGCCGTCGCCACGATCTCTCCCGCAAGTCCGCACGTGCGATTCGAGTCGTCCAGCACGACAAGCCTGCCGGTGCGATCGAGGGACTCCGCGAGCAGGTTCCAGTCGAACGGGTAGAGCGTCCGCGGATCGAACACCTCGACCGACACCTCCCCCTCGAGCTCCTCGGCGAGTGCGAGCGCCTCGTGCACCAGGTGGCCGATCGCGACCACGGTCACGTCCGTGCCGCTCCGGTGGACGCGGCCGCTTCCGACCGGCACCGGCGCCGCATCCTCCGGCAGCTCGCCCCGCAGCGGCAGCACCGCCGCCGGCGCGAGGTAGAGCACCGGGTCGTCGTCGCGGATCGCGGCGAGCATCAGCCCGTACGCATCGGCCGGCGTCGAGGGCAGCACCGTCTTCACTCCCGCGTGGGCGAAAAGCGAGTACGGGTGGTCGGAATGCTGAGCCGCGAGCCCGAGCCGCGCGCCCGACCCCGGGACGAGGTACACGACGGGCACCTTCGCCTGCCCGCCGGTCATCAGCCGGAGCTTCTGCGCCTGGTTCGCGATCTGCTCGAAGGCGAGGTAGAGCAGCGAGGGGATCTGGTACTCGACCACGCACCGGCGTCCGGCGAGCGCGGCCCCCGTCGCGAAGCCGGTGAACATCTGCTCGGAGATCGGCATGTCGAGCACGCGGTCGGGGCCGAACTCCTCGAAAAGCCCTCTGGTCACGCCTCGCAGGGACGCCCGGACGTCCTCGCCGACGACGAAGACGCTCGGGTCGGCGGCCATCTCGTCGCGGAGCGCCTTCCCGAGCGCCGCCAGGTAACGGAGCTGCATCAGGCCGTTCCCTTCCTCGGCTGGGGGCCCGAGGCGTAGACGTACTCGAGCGCGTCCGCGGGGTCGGGCCGTGGGCTCTCGCGGGCGAAGGCGACGGCGTCGTCGAGCAGCGCCTCGACCTCCTCGCCGATCCGCTCGCGCTCCGCCTCGCCGAGCACGGCTCCCGTCACGGCGACGGGGTCGCGCAGGCGCCACTCCTCGATCTCCTCGTCGCTGCGGTAGCCGAGCTTCATCGTCCGCTCTGCGGTGTGGTGGCCGAAGAAACGGTAGGTGCGGCACTCGAGGAACGTCGGCCCTCCGCCCTCCCGGGCGCGGGCCACGGCATGGGACGCGGCGTCGAGCACGGCCTCGACGTCCATGCCGTCCACCCAAGCAGCGGCCATCCCGTAGGCGGCGGCGCGGTCGACGATCGAGCCGGCGGTCGAGCGCTCCTGGGCCAGCGTCACCGCATAGCCGTTGTTCTCGCACACGAAGACGACCGGCAGCTTCCAGAGCGCCGCCAGGTTCATCGTCTCGTGCAGGACGCCCTGGTTGGCGCCGCCTTCCCCGAAGAAGGTGACGGCGATGCGTCCGGACCCCTCGACCGCGAAGCTCCAGGCGGCGCCGGCGGCAAACGGGGCGCCCGCGGCGACGATGCCGTTGGCGCCGTAGATCCCGAGCGACAGGTCGGCGATGTGCATCGAGCCGCCGCGCGCGCGGTTGAGGCCGTCGACGCGCCCGAGCAGCTCCGCCATCATCCGGCGAACCTCCGCCCCCTTCGCGATCAGATGCCCGTGCCCGCGGTGGGTCGAGGTGATGACGTCGTCGGGACGCAGCGCCGCGCAGATCCCGGTCGCGACCGCCTCCTGCCCGACGTACTCGTGCGTCACGCCCGCGATCTCGTTGGCGTTGACGAGCTCGACCACCCGCTCCTCGAAGCGGCGGATCAGGAGCATGGTGCGGTAGAGGTCAGCGCTCATGCGAACGCGAACAGGCGCGCCGCGTTGCCGCCGCGGACGGCGGCGCGGCCGGCCTCGTCGAGGGAGGCGAGGTGGACGTCCAGTGCGCCGAGCGTCTCGCCGTAGCCCGGCTCGGCGGCGATCCAGGGGAAGTCCGAGCCCGCGAGCAGACGCTCCGGCCCGTAGGCGTCGAGGAGCGCCCCGGTCACCGGCAGCAGGTCGGCGTACGGGCACGGCTCGCGCGCGAAGGCGTAGAAGCCGGTGAGCAGGACGTGGACGCTCGGGAAGCGCGCGAGCCCGCAGACGGACTCGAGGTTCTCGTCGCCGTACGCGTCGAGGAAGCGCGGCCGCCCATGGGCGTCGGCCTCGAAGCCCCCGGGCCAGTAGCCGAGGTGGTTGAGGACGACCGTGAGGCCGGGAAGCTCGTCGAGCGCGCGCTCGAGCAGCGCCGTCTGCTCGGGGCCGCCGTAGAACCAGAGCTTGCCGCCCGATCGCTCGAGCTCCGCCAGCAGCGGGACGGTCTCCCGCTCCAGCGCGAACACCCGCAGGCCCTGGAGCCCGGCCGCCGCGCGGCGCCGGTAGCCGTCCACGTCCGGCGGACCGGGAGGCGCCACGCCGACCGCGGCGAACCGGCCGGGGTGGCGGGCCAGAACGTCGAGCAGGTACTCGTCATGCTGGGAGAGCGGCACGATCACCGCGCGGTCGACCCCGGCCCGCTCCATCTGGGCGAGCAGCGCCTCGCCCGGCGCCTCCGCCTCAGCCGGGAAGAGCTCGTGTACGTCGCGCGGGAAGCGCTCCGAGAGCGGGGCGAAGACGTGGGTGTGCGCGTCGACGACCATCAGGCTCCCTCGAGGTAACGCTGCGCCGCCAGCGCGTAGATGTCGGCCGCCTGGACGATGCCTTCGACCGGCGCGGACTCGTTCGGCGCGTGCGCCCGGGGCAGGAACCCCGGCCCGAACGCGCCGACGGTCGGGATGCCGGCGGTGAGCTGCAGGTGCGACGCGTCGGTCGCGCCCGGGAACACGCCGACCGGCCGCTCCTCGCCGAGCACCGCACCGCTCGCCGCCTGAAGCGCCGTCACCAGCGGATGCCCCGGCTCGATCTCCGTCGCCGGCACCCACAGCTCCAGGTCGAGCTCGGCATCGAGCGCCGGGTCGTCGGCCGCCGCATCGCGGAGGAACGCACGGATGTCCTCCTCGACCTCCTCGCGCGTCATGCCGGGCACCGTCCGCAGGTCGCAGGCGAACTCCGCCTCGCCGGGGTACACGCCGTAGAACACGCCCGCCTTCGCCGTCACGCCGACGTTGAGGGTCGGCTCGAGACCCGGGATCGAGCCCGGCGGCCGGCGCAGACGGCCCGGAAGCTCACGGTCCATCCGCTCGATCAGGCGCGCCATGTGGACGGTCGCATTGACCGCCGGAAGGCGGTCGCTGAGGCTCGAGTGCATCTGCGTTCCGCGTACGCGGACGCGGAAGAGCGCCGCGCCGCGCGAGACGACGTCGACCGCCTCCCACTCCCGCACGATGCCGCACGGCTCGCCGAGCACGGCGGCGTCGCCGTGCAGCCGCCCGGTCGCGGCGAGCCAGGCCGCGCCGTGCCGCGAGCCGGCCTCCTCGTCGGCCGTGAGCACGAGCGAGACCGTCCCGCCGACCTCGCACGCCTCGATCGCGGCGGCCGCGACCACCATCGCCGCCACCGCGCCCTTCATGTCGCCGGAGCCCACGCCGTAGAGCTCGCCGTCGACGATCGCCGCGCCGTATGGATCGCCGTGCCACTCGTTCAGGTCGCCCGGCGGCTTCGTATCCAGGTGGCCGCAGAGGACGAGCGTCCGGCCGCCGCCCCGTCCCGCCTGCGCGAGCACGTTCGGCCGCTCCTCGCTGGCGCCGGCCGTCTCCACGTCGCGCACGCCCAGCTCGCGCAGCTTCGCCGTCACGAGCGCCGCCATCGCCCGCTCGTCACCGGGCGGGTTCGGGCTCGGCGTCGCCACGAGCTCGCGTGCGAACTCGACCAGCTCCTCCCGCCGTGCCCGAAGGAACTCGGTGGGCGTCATCCGGCGAAGCTCTCGACCGCCTGCGCGATCCGGCGGAGGCCTTCCGCGAGCTCGTCCTCCTCGACCGCGAACGAGATGCGCACGAGCCCTTCCCCGCCCGGGCCCGAAAACCTCGCCCGGCGCAACCGCGACGTGGCTCTCCTCGAGCAGCCTGAGCGTGAACTCGCGCGGCGGGAGGCCCGAGGCGGAGATGTCGACCAGCATGTAGAAGGTTCCCTGGGTGCGGAAGACCGGCAGCGCCAGCCGCGCCGCTTCCGCGACCGCCCGGTCGCGACGCGCGCGATAGGCGTCGCGCATCGCGTCGAACTCGTCGCGCGGGCCGAGCAGCGCCGCTTCGGCGGCCTTCTGCGAGACGGCCGACGGGCAGGAGACCTCGTGGCTCCTGGAGCTTGCGCAGCACGTCCGCCAGGTCGCGCGGCGCGGCGCAGTACCCGAGCCGCCAGCCCGTCATCGCGTAGACCTTCGAGAAGCTGTAGACCGAGACCACCGGCGCCTCCGGCACGAGCGCCGCGGCCGAGTGGTGCTCGAGGTCCTGGTCCAGGATCAGCTCGTCGTACACCTCGTCGGCGACGAGCCAGAAGCCACGCTCCACTGCGAGCTCGGCCAGCCCGCGCACGGTTTCGGCGGGGAACACCGCGCCGGTCGGGTTCCCCGGCGTGTTGGCGAACATGGCCTTCGTGCGGGCCGTGACGAGGGGCTCCACCTGCTCGCGGGTCGGGAGGTATCCCGACGCCCCGTCGAGCCGGTAGAAGACGGCCTCGCCGCCGAGCAGGCGGACCATCTCGTCCATGTTCGGGAACCCCGGCGTCGGCAGCAGCACCTCGTCGCCCGGCTCGAGCAGCGCCAGGTAGATCGAGAAGAGCGCGTTCATCGCACCCGGAGTGACGACCACGGCGTCCGGGTCGACGCCGTACCCGTCGATGCGCTCGATCTTCTCCGCGAGCGCCTCCCGCAGGCTCCGGATGCCGCCGTTCGGCGTGTAGCGCGTGAAGCCCTCGGCGGCGGCGCGGAATGCCGCCTCGACCACGTGCGCCGGCGTGTTGAAGCTCGGCTCGCCGATCTCGAGCCGGATGGCGTCCGGGATGCCGTTCGCGGCGTCGAACACCTCCCGGATGGCCGAGCGGCGGGCGTCGAGCGCTCGCGCCGCCAGCGCTCGCGTCTGCGCCCTAGATGTAGCCATGCTTCATGAAGCTCGACCAGGGCGTGCCGCCCTCGACCTGCTCCTCGCGGACGCGGCCCTCACCGCCGACGATGTCCTCGGCCTTCTCGAGCACGGTCACCGCGAGCTCGCGGGGGACGACCAGGATCCCGTCGAACTCGGCGTGGATTATGTCGCCCGGGTTGACGGTGACGCCGCCGATCGTCACCGGCTGCTGCGTCGAGGTCATCTCCCAGCGGCCGATCCCGTTCAGGGGCGAGAGGTCGCGGTAGAAGACCTGGAACCCGGCCGCGCGCAGGCCCTCGATGTCGCGGACGTTGCCGTCGAGGATCACGCCCTGGCACCCGCGCGCCTTGGCGGAGTTCCCGGTCAGCTCGCCGAAGTGGCCGGCCGTCGCCGGGGCGGGCGTCGTGTGAACGAGGACGGAGTCGGGTGTCAGACGCTCGAACATCTCGAGGTAGGGGCGCATCCGCTCGATGCCCTCCTCCCAGGCGACGCGCGGGACGATCTCCCGCCCCTCGAGCGTGAACGCCTCGCCGACGATCCGCTGCTCGGGGTGCAGCGGGCGCAGGCTGCTCGGGAGCACCTGCTCCTCGATCCCGAGGTGGTAGAGGGCATCGCTGACCGCCGGCAAGTAGAGACGCCGGAACCGTTCGCAGAGCTCGTGCAGCGAGATCGCCTCGGCGGTCGCCATCACGACTCCCCCGCGGCCATCGTCGCGAGCAGCGCATCGAACTCGGCCCGCTGCTTGTCGTCCAGGTAGCGCTTGGCCCAGCCGACCCCCTGCCACGTCGTCATCCCGTCCGGCTCCGGGTCGAGCCGGACGAGGTAGCGCTCCCAGCCGTAGGAGAACTTGAGGCCTTCGCGGCCCGCCTCGCCCGAGTAGCGGCCGGCCATCTCGTCGGCGACGCCGACCCACTGCGAGCCTTCGGCCACGACCGGCCCTTCGACGACCGTCGCCCGGCAGCGCGCGAGGACCTTGCGCAACCCGCCGGCGGGCGGCATCGCCGCCTCGTCGATGCACACGAAGCAACGCGGCTCACGGATCAGGTCCTGCACCCAGGCCGAGCGCTTGCGGCCGACGACCCGGAAGCTGCCGTCGCGCCACTGGTACCACATCGGCGTCACGAACGGCCAGCCGTCCTCCTTCAGGACGGCGAGGCGGCAGAGCCAGTCGCTGTCGGGGCTGCCGAGGAAGACGTCGACCTCCTCGGGTGTCATCCCGTGGGAGTAGGTGGGGTCGTACCACCTCTTCTGCTTCGCAGCTGCAGGGTCATCGGGCATGGGTGTCCTCCTTTCAGGCGTCCGCGAGCCAGACGTCGCCGTAGAGCGGATAGAGATCGTGGCGGTTCGGCCGCCAGTTGCGCACGCGCCGGTGATGTGCCCAGACGGCCGCCGGCGCGAACAGCGGGATCAGCGGGACGTGCTCGGCTGCACGGAGCTGGATGTCGCGCGCCGCGGCGCGCAGCTGCTCGCCGTCACGCGCGACCTCCCAGGCGCGGCAGGCGCGGTCGAGCTCGGCGTCGCTCGAGCGCTGGAAGTTCGGGCCGCCGTCCTGGCCCCACGTGGCGATGAAGCCGACGATCGCGTCGACCGGCTCGGGCCAGAACCACTTCGAGATGAAGGCCGGTGGGTGCTCGTTGAGGCGCGCGTAGAAGTCGCCGAACGCCGGGATCACGGTCAGCTCGAGGCGGATGCCGACGTCGGCGAGCATGCGGACGATCGTCTCGGCGACCCGCTTGACCGTCGCGTCGTTCACCACGACGGCCTCGAGCCGCAGTCGGGTGCCGTCGGGGCCGGCGGCGAGCCCGGCGGCGTCGAGCAGCTCTGCGGCCGTGCGCGGGTCGAACTCGGCGGTGCCCTCGACCTCCGCCGTGTGCCACTGCGAGTGCGACGGGATCGGGCCGTACGCGGGCCAGCCGTGGCCGTCGAGGTCGGCGTCGACGAGGGCACGCCGGTCGATCGCGTGCGAGAAGGCGCGCCGGATCCGCACGTCGCCGAACTCGTGGTGGTCGAGGCCCATGTAGACGAGCGCCGACTGCTGGAACTCGATCACCTCGAGCTCCGGGTTCGCCGCCAGGCGGTCGACGTCGAGCAGAGACGCGTTCTGGATGCAGTCCACCTCGCCGCGCTCGAGTGCCGCGGCGCGCTCGCGGTCGTCCAGGATCGGGATCCAGCGGACGCCGTCGAGGTACGCCGCGCCCGGGTTGTGCAGCCACTCGGTCCGGGGGCCGCGGTAGCCGTCCCAGCGGGCGACGTCGAGGTGGGAGCCCGAGACGGACTCGACGAACGTGAAAGGGCCGGTGCCGTCGCAGGTCGTGCGGCCGAACTCCTCGCCGGCCTCGAGGCGGCGCGCCTGGTTGTGGATCGCCGAGTGCCACGAGCGCAGCAGACGCGGCATGCCCGCGCTCGGCTCGTGCAGCTCCACGAGCACCTCGTCGCCCTCGGAGCTGACACCGGCGACGTTCCGCCAGAAGAACGCGTTGATCGGCGCCTCGACCGGATCGCCGTGCAGCCGCAGGGCACCGGCGACCGCGGCCGCATCACAGGTGTCGCCCGACTGGAAGCGCAGCCCCGGGCGGATCCGGAACCGCCATCGCTCCTCACGCTCCGGGTCCTGCCGCCACGACTCGGCGACCATCGGCCCGAGCGCCCCGTCGGGGCCGGTGACGGTGACGGTCTCGTACACCGCACACCAGGCGGGATCGACGTGGGCGCCCGTGGGGTCGCAGCGCGAGAAGTCGTAGTCGTAGCCCTCGCGGAGGATCCCGCCGCGGCGTGGGGTGTCGGGAGTCGGCTCCATGGATCGCTTGACCGTGGGAGGAGAGTAAACGTGACGCCGACACGGTCGCGCTAGTGCGAGACGGCGGCCGCCGCGAGCTCGGAGACGAGCGTGTCCGTGTGGAACCGCTCGAGCGCGAACGGGGCGATCAGCTCGGGCGTCCTTCCGGTCGCCGCGAGCTCGGCGAGCGTCCAGCCGACGGCGGGCGCGGCCTTGAAGCCGTAGGTCCCCCAGCCGGCGGAGACGTGGAAACCGTCGACCTCGGTGCGGCCGAGGATCGGGCTGTAGTCCGGCGAGAGGTCGCAGAGGCCGGTCCACGAGCGCAGCACGCGCAGCCGCTCGAGCTGCGGGAAGAGCTCGAGCGAGTGGCGCGCCGAGACCTCGAGGAACGGAAAGGTGCCGGTGCCCTTGTACGTCGTGTAGGGCTCGATCTCGGCGCCGATCAGGAACTCGCCCCGGTCGGTCTGCGACACGTACACGTGCATCTGGGCGGAGACGATGATCGTGTCCAGGAACGGCTTCGTCGGCTCGGTCACGAACGCCTGGAGGATGTGCGTCGTGATCGGGAGCCCGACGCCGGCGAGGTCGCAGACGAGCGTCGACCAGCCCGCGGTGGCGCTGATGACGACGTCCGCCTCGACCCGGCCCCGGTTCGTCTCGACCGCCCGCACCCGTCCGCCGGTCGTGTCGATCCCGGTGACCTGGGTGCCCTGGTGGATCTCCGCGCCGCCGTGGTCGGCGCCGCGGGCGAAGCCCCACACGACGGCGTCGTGGCGGATGATCCCTCCCGGCGGGTGGTAGAGCGCGCCCAGGATCGGCCAGGTCTGGTGGGGGCCGAGGTTGAGCTGCGGGCAGATCTGCGCGATCTCGTCGGGGAACACGAGCTCGGAGTCGATCCCGAGCAGCTTGTTCACCTCGGCACGCTCCCGCATGACCGCGACGGCGCGGTCGGAGTGCGCGAGCGTCAGGTGGCCGTGCTGGGAGAACATCACGTTGAAGTCGAGGTCGCCGGAGAGGCCCTCGTAGAGCTCGACGCTGCGGCCGTAGAACGCGGCGCCCTCAGGCGTGCGGTAGTTCGAGCGGATGATCGTCGTGTTGCGGCCGGCGGCGCCCGAGCCGATGTACGACTGCTCGAGCACGGCGACATTCCGGACGCCGTGGTTCTTCGCCAGGTAGTAGGCGGTCGCGAGCCCGTGCGAGCCGCCGCCGATGATCACCACGTCGTAGCGGCGCTTCAGCTCGCCGCGCGGTCGCCACATCCGGCGGACACGGAAGACGTCCTTCATCGCTCGAGGCCCCGGAGGACGTCGAGCACGACCTCCGCCACGTAGTGGCCGAGCTCCTGCGCGACGAAGACGCGGTAACGCCCGCCGCCGCGGTCGACGAAGACGGCGCGCGTTCCGCGCGCGATCGACCCGGCGGTGGGGAAGCTCGCGGGGTCGAGCTCGGTCAGCCGGCGGAGGGCGTCGTCTCCCGTGAACTCGAAGGCAGCGAGCGCCGCGGTCATGTCGTAGGCCCGCACGGCCGAGCCCTCCAGGCGTGCGAGGGCAGCCGCCGGTTCGCCGGTGACGAGAAGCCCGAGGCCCGGGCGGAGCCGGAGCAGCTCCTCGCCCGGGGCCGGCTCGACCGCGTCGAGCGGGCCGCGCAGCTCGAGCTTGCCGAGGTGCGAGACGTCGTCGAGGCCGGCGCCCAGGGCATGCCGGAGAGGCGAGACCACCGCCACGCCGGCCTCGGCCTTCGAGGGCGAGAGGAAGGCGAGCCGGCTCATCCCTTCTGCCTCTCGCCGTCCGGGTCGTAGAACGGGCCCAGCGTCACGGTCGCGCGCTCGTCCGCCTGCCCGACCCGGATCAGGATGTCGGCGCCCTCGCGGGCAGCGTCGGGCGCAACCCAGGCGAGACCGATCGTCCGGCCGAGCTGCGCGCTCGTGCGAGCGCTCGTCACGCGGCCGGCCGGGCGGCCGCCGGCGACGACCTGGGCGCCCTCGCCCGGTAGGACGCCCGCGGGCAGCGTGAACCCGACGAGCCGCTCGCCCACGCCGCGCTCCTGCACGAGCTCGGCGGCGTAGCGGCCGACGAAGTCGCCCTTGTCGAGCTTGAGGATCCACGGCATTCCGGCCGAGAGCAGGTTCGACTCGGAGTCGGTGTCCTGGCCGACGATCACATGCGCCTTCTCGAGGCGGAGAACGCGCTGCGGCTCGAGCCCGAACGGCGTCGCACCGGCGGCCACGAGAGCGTCCCAGAGGTGCTCGCCGGTGCTGGCCGGGCAGTGCAGCTCGTAGCCGAGCTCGCCGACGAAGCCGATGCGCAGCGCAAGGCAGGGCACGCCCGCGACGGTGAGCTCGCGCGCGTCGAGGTAGCGGAGCGCCTCGGCGGACACGTCGGACTCGGTCAGCGCGGCGAGCGCCTCACGGGCCCGGGGCCCGGCAAGGTTGAGCGCCGCGAGAGCGCCGGTGACGTTGACGAGCTCGACGTCGTACCCCCAGACGGCGTTCCACCACTCGAACCACTCGTACACGGCGTCCGAGCCGGAGGAGGTCGTCGTGACGTAGAAGAGATCGTCGGCGAGCCGCGCCACCGTCCCGTCGTCCATGATCCGGCCGCCGTCGGTCGTCAGGACCCCGTAGCGGATCCGCCCGACCGCCAGGTCGGAGAAGCGGTTCGGGTAGAGCCGGTCGAGCAGGGCTCCTGCATCGGGCCCCTCGACGATCAGCTTGCCGAGCGTCGAGACGTCGATCACGCCGAGGTCCTCGTGGACGGCCCGCACCTCGGCCGCCACGTCGCCGTAGTCGAGCGGACGGCGCCAGGCGCCGGCCCAGGTCATGTCGGCGCCGCGCTCCTCGTGGCGGAAGTGGAGCGGCGAGCGGCGGAGCGGCTCATGGTGGCGGCCCGCGAGCAGGCCGAGCTCGACCGGCTCCCAGGGCGGCCGCGCCGTCGTGGCGCCGATGGCCGCCTCGGCGATCCCGGTCTCGCGCGCGAGCAGCCGGACGGACGCGAGGTGGCAGAGCTTCCCCTGGCAGGGGCCCATCGTCACCGTCGTGTAGCGCTTGGCCAGCTCGATCGAGTCGAAGCCCTCCGACACGGCGCGCTCGAGGTCCTTCACCGTCACGTCCTCGCAGATGCAGACGAAGCGGCGGTCGCTTCCGCCCGCGTAGCTCGGAGCGGGCACGGCGGCGCCGGCGTCCGGCCCCGTGACGGACCCGACCGCCTCGACCCCGGGCGGGATCTCCACCGGGACGAAGATCCCCCGGGCCGCGTCGTACTCCACGCGTGCACCCACCTGGGCGAGCAGCGAGTAGGCCGGCTGGCGCACACCCGAGGCGACGAGCAGGTCGCAGTCGACGGCTTCGCCGTCGACCAGGGCTTGGACCAGATGACCCTTCTTTCCCCGGGCGGCGAGCGTGGACAGCGGCTCTTCGCGAAGATCGACGACGCGCGCGACGCGGTGCCGGCGCGGCCGAAGGTCGTCGACCGCCGCCAGCCCCTCTTCGTCCGCAGCCACGACGACGGCCCGCTCGCCGGGTCTGATCAGCCCAGTCGTCGAGCCAGGCGCCGGACAGCGCCTGGCAGCATCACGCCCACCAGGTCGTTTCCGGGGAACACGAGCGGCTGCTCGAGCCTGCCAGTGGCGACGACGATCCGGCCGGCGCGCACCCGGTAGAGGACAGTCCCCGCGTCGACCGGTACGAGCCCGCCCTCGTAGATCCCGATCGCGCGCGCCGGGGCGAGCAGCTCGTACCCCTCCGGCTCGAAGCCGCCGCGCTCGTCCACGAGGATCACGCTCGCTCCGGCGCCCGCGGCATCCGCGGCTGCCCGGCGCCCCGAGCTGCCGCCGCCGACCACCACGACGTCGGCGCGGCGGTGCTCGGTGTCGTAGCGGCCCGGACGGCCCTCGGCCGGCACGCGCCCGAGCCCGGCGACGTTCCGCAGGAAGCGCTCGTACAGGGGCCACGCCCGGCGCGGCCGGATCATCGTGCGGTAGTAGAAGCCGACCGGCGTGAAGGGGCCGCCGGCGCGGTCGACGATGCTCAGCAGGTCGCGGTCGAGCGAGCCGAGCACGTTCTGCCCCCGCACGTCGGCCCCCTCGCGGACGGGCTCGACGCACGCCCGGACATTCGGCACGCCGTCGACCGTCAGCATGCAGTTCGGGCACCGGCCCGAGCAGCACACGAGGCCGCGCGGTCTGTGGTACTTGAAGCTGCGCGAGAAGACGCGACGCCCGCCGGCGTACAGCGCGGAGCCGATCGTGTCGCCGGCGAACGCGGAAACCGTCCGGCCCTCGAAGGTGAACGAGACGGTCGCGGCGCGGTCGATCACCTCGTCCGGCTGCGGAGGAAGCCTCACAGCATCACTCTCATAAGGGGGCCGGCCGGCTCGGCGCAGGGATCTCGACCCGGAGAACCTCGTTCGTACGCGTGTCGCGCTCGGCGACGAACCAGAGGCCGCAGCCCGTCCGGTGGTACCACCACTCGCGCTGCACCCCGGCGACGTTCTCGCGGAAGTACACGTACGCCGAGAGCTCACGCTGCGTCGGCTTCGCGGCGGGCCGGCGCGTCACTTCCCCCTGGTAGCGGAACTCGTAGACGTCACGCGGGCCGCAGGCCGGGCACTCCAGAACGAACGTCATCGTTGCGTATTACGCAATAGCATCGTGTACAGTGCAACACTAGCCGATGCCGCGGAGCGAGGGACCATCACGCGCACCCGTCGCCTCGTCGCGTCGCGCACTCGAGATCCTCGACCTGCTCGCGCTCGAGGGGCCGCTGGGCACGAACGAGATCGCCCGGCGCGTCGGGGTCACCCCGAGCACCGTCTCCCGGCAGCTTGGAACGCTGGTCGAGTTCGGTTACGCCGAGCGCGACCCCGCCTCCGGCCTCTACCGGCCCGGCATACGGCTCGTGCACCTCGGGAACCTGGTGCTGCTGAAGCTCGACGTCCGCACGGTCGCACGTCCGCAGCTCGAGACGCTCGTCGACGAGACCGGAGAGACCGCGACGCTCTCGGTGCCCGGCGATCCGGACGCCGTGACGATCGACTTCGTTCCCGCGAGGCACGGCATCCAGGGAGTCACGCAGCTCGGCCGCCCGTCAGTCGCCCATGCGACCGCGGCCGGGAAGGTGATGCTCGCCTTCACCGCGCGCCGGCCCACCGGACCGCTGCGCGCGTACACGACCCGCACGATCACCGAGCTCGGCGCGCTCGACGCGGAGCTCGAGCGGATCCGCCGCCGAGGGTACGCCGAGGCGTACGAGGAGCGCGAGCGCGAGCTGAACGCAATCGCGGCCCCGGTCTTCGGCGGCGACGGGAGCCTCGCCGCAGTGGTCGCGCTCCAGGGGCCGGTCTCGCGGTTCGGCAAGGCGGCCGCGCGGCGGGCAGTGCCGACCCTGCTCGAGGCGGCCGGCGCGATCTCGCGCGCGCTCGGGTCTACCCGGTAACGCCGGGGATCCAGCTCGTCCCGGCGAGCGGAACCCGGGCCATCGCGGCCGCCTCGACCGTCAGCGCCACCAGATCCTCGGGCTCCAGGTTGTGCACGTGTGACTTCCCGCAGGCGCGGGCGAGCGTCTGCGTCTCGAGGGTCAGCACGCGCAGGTAGTTCGCCACGCGCCGGCCGCCGGCGACGGGATCGAGCCGGGCCGCGAGCTCCTCGTCCTGGGTCGTGATGCCGGCGGGGTCCAGGCCCGCCTGCCAGTCGTCGTAGAAGCCTGCGGCGCTGCCGAGCCGGCGGTAGTCGTCGTCGAGCTCGGGGCTGTTGTCGCCGAGGGCGATCAGAGCCGCGGTGCCGATCGACACCGCGTCGGCGCCGAGCGCCAGGGCCTTCGCGACGTCCGCCCCGCTCCGGATGCCGCCCGACACGATCAGCTGCACCTTGCGGTGCATCCCGAGCTCGTGCAGCGCGTCGACCGCGAGGCGGACGGCCGGCAGGGTCGGGATGCCGACGTGCTCGATGAACACGTCCTGGGTCGCCGCGGTACCGCCCTGCATCCCGTCGACGACGATCACGTCGGCGCCCGCCTTCACCGCGAGCTGCACGTCGTAGTAGACGCGCGTCGCCCCGACCTTGACGAAGATCGGCTTCTCCCAGTCGGTGATCTCGCGCAGCTCGAGCAGCTTGATCTCGAGGTCGTCCGGCCCGGTCCAGTCCGGGTGGCGGGAGGCGCTCCGCTGGTCGATGCCCTGCGGCAGGTCGCGCATCTCCGCCACGCGGTCGGAGATCTTGTGTCCGAGCAGCATGCCGCCCCCGCCGGGCTTGGCGCCCTGGCCGACGACCACCTCGATCGCATCGGCCGCGCGCAGATCGTCGGGGTTCATCCCGTAGCGGGACGGGAGGAGCTGGTAGACGAGCGTCTTCGAGCTCTGCCGCTCCTCGGGCGTCATGCCGCCGTCGCCGGTGGTGGTCGACGTCCCGACCTCGGTCGCCGCCCGTCCGAGCGCCTCCTTCGCGGGGGCCGAGAGCGCGCCGAAGCTCATGCCGGCGATCGTCACCGGGATCTTCAGCTCGAGCGGCCGCTTCGCGAAGCGCGTGCCGAGGACGACGTCGGTGCCGCAGTGCTCGCGGTACCCCTCGAGCGGGTAGCGCGAGATGCTCGCGCCGAGCAGGAGCAGGTCGTCGAAGTGCGGCAGCCTGCGCTTGGCCCCGAAGCCGCGGATGTCGTAGATCCCCTCGCTCGCGGCGCGCTGGATCTCCGCGATCACGGTGCGGTCGAAGAGATGGGACTCGCGCATCAGTACGCGCCGGCGTGGTCGACGTGGAAGTTGTAGAGCTGCCGTGCCGACCCGAAGCGCCGGAATCCGGAGGGATCGGCGCCGATGCCGCTCCGCTCGAGCAGCCCGCGCAGCTCGGCCACGTGGTGCTCCTGCAGCTCCTTCTCGACGCAGTCGGCGCCGAGCGACCCGACGCGCCCGCGGACGTAGACGTGCGTCTCGTAGATCGAGTCGCCGAGCGCCTCGCCGGCGTCGCCGCAGACGACGAGGCAGCCCCGCTGCGCCATGAACGCGCCCATGTGGCCGATCGAGCCGCCGACGACGATGTCGATCCCCTTCATCGAGATGCCGCAGCGCGCGCCCGCGTCGCCGCGGACGACGAGGAGGCCCCCGCGGCCCGTCGCCCCCGCCGCCTGGCTCGCGTTCCCCTTCACGACGACCGTGCCGGACATCAGGTTCTCGGCGACGCCGGGGCCGGCGTTTCCGCGCACGACCACCGTCGCGGCCTTGTTCATGCCGGCGCAGTAGTAGCCGACGTGGCCGTCGATCTCGACCTCGAGCGGCGCATCGAGCCCGCACGCGACGGCGTGGGCTCCGTTCGGGTTCTGGATGCTGAAGCGGCGCTGGTCGGGATCGGAGCCGGCGAGCTCGTGCAGGCAGCGGTTGAGCTCCCGCAGCGGCGTCGACGCGAGATCCACGACGGCCGCGCCGGCCGCCGTCATCGTCACAGCACGCGCTCCTTCTCCCACGCGTAGACGACGGTCGGCGCCGGCTCCCAGATCTTGGCGTCCGCGGCGCCCGGAAGCACCGCGATCGCCCGGTACTCGGACGCCATCGCGACCCAGTCGTCGGTCTCGGCCAGCACCGCCGGCTTGCAGGCGATCGGATCGCGCAGCACCGCGAAGCCGTCGGCGGTGCCGACGAGGAAGGTGTAGAAGCCGTCGAGGGCGGTGAGGCAGCTCTCGAGCGCCGCCTCGAGGCTGTCGCCCTCGCGCAGCCGCCAGGTCAGGTACGCCGCCGCCACCTCGGTGTCGTTGTCGGTCGCGAACGCGAGTCCCTCGCGGCGCAGGCTCTCGCGCAGCCGGTTGTGGTTCGAGAGGGACCCGTTGTGGACGAGGCAGAGGTCGTGCCCGGTCGAGAACGGATGCGACCCCATCGTCGTGACGCGGCTCTCGGTGGCCATGCGCGTGTGCCCGAGACCGTGCGAGCCGGTGAACTCGTGCAGCCGGAAGGCATCGGCGAACTCGCGCGGCAGGCCGACCTCCTTGTAGATCTCGATCACCCGGCCGGCGCTCATCACGCGCAGCTCGGGGAAGCGGGCCCGCACGTCCGCCTCGGTCTCGTCGTCGTCTCCTTCGAGGAGGACGACCGCGTGCCGCGCCCGCACGTCGACGAGCTCGCCGCCGACGGCGCTCCAGTCGAAGCCGGGGTCGGCGGAGTAGAGCGTGAGCTTCGTCCAGCCGTCGGGAGCCGGGTCGCGGTAGACGGCGACGCCGGCGCTGTCCGGCCCGCGGTCCGAGAGCTGGACGAGCATCGCCGAGAGCAGCTCTCCGAGCCTCGGCTCGAGCTCGGCCGACTTACAGTAGAGGCCGACGATCCCGCACATCAGAACCGGGTCAGGTACTCCCGCAGCTCCCAGTCGGTGACCTGCTCGTGGTAGCGGAACCACTCTTCGCGCTTGACGCGCGCGTAGTAGTCGACATAGTCCTCGGCGCGCGCGGGCCCGAGCGCCTCCCGGAGGACGTCGTCGCTCTCGAGCTCGCCCACCGCCTCGAGCAGGTTCGCGGGCAGCGCGCGCATTCCGAGGCTCATGAGCGTTTCGGCGCTCTCGGCGTAGAGGTTCTCCCAGTTCGGCTCCTCGGGGTCGAGCTCGTTGACGATCCCGTCGAGCCCCGCCGCCAGCACGGCCGTGGCCGCGAGGTACGGGTTCGCGGAGCCGTCGATCGTGCGGTCCTCGACCCGCCCTGGCCCGGGAATCCGCAGCATCTGCGTCCGGTTGTTGTAGCCGTACGAGATCCAGACCGGCGCCCACGTCGCGCCGCTCGAGGTCGAGCCGAGCTTCAGGCGCTTGTACGAGTTGACGGTGGGCGCGGTCACCGCGCTGTAGGCGCGCGCGTGAGCCTTCAGGCCGCCGATGAAGCGGTACGCCGTCTCCGAGAGGCCGAAGCCGCGCGGGTCGTCTTCGCTCTGGAAGAGGTTCTCACCGTCCCTCCAGAGGGACATGTGGAAGTGGCAGCCGTTCCCCGTGAGGTGCGTGAACGGCTTCGGCATGAAGGTCGCGATCATCCCCCGCTGCTCGGCGAGGGTGTGGACCATGTAGCGGAAGAAGATGGCGCGGTCGCAGCTGACGAGGGCGTCGTCGTAGGTGAAGTTCTGCTCGAACTGCCCGTTCGCGTCCTCGTGGTCGTTGGCGTAGTTGCCCCAGCCGAGCTCGTTGCAGTAGCGCGAGACCGTGGTGAGGAAGTCGTACTGTCGTGTGAGGCCGGCCATGTCGTAGCAGGGCTTCTCGAGCGTGTCGGCGGCGTCGGCGATCACGATCGAGCCGTCCTCGTTGCGGCGCACGAGGAAGTACTCGAGCTCGAGCCCGAGCTTCAGCTCGTAGCCCAGCTCGCGGGCACGCTCGAGCTGCCGTCGGAGGATCGTGCGCGGGCAGTACGGCCACGGCTCGCCGTCGACGGTCACGTCGCACGCGAACCGCGCCAGGTTCGGCTGCCACGGGACGAGGGTCAGGCTGTCGAGATCGGGGATCGCGGCGATGTCCGGATCGCTCGGCTGCTGGCCGATCTCCCCCGCGGCGAAGCCCGCGAAGCCGGCGCCGTCGCGCACGAGCTCCTCGAGATTCGCAGCCGGCACGAGCTTGGCGCTCGGCCGCCCGTAGAGGTCGACGAACTGCGCGAAGAAGAACTCGATCCCGCGCGTGCGGGCGATCTCCTTCAGTTCCTCGAGCTTCGGGTCGCCCGCGACGGCCATCTCGTCCCTCCTGTGAAAGACTGGTCATCTAATACTACGAGGTGCCGCGACCATGAAACTGACCACCATCTCGGATGAGGACCGCAGGAACGGATTCGAGCGCGGCGGATGGGCCATGGGAGTGGGCGACAACGAGACCATGACGTTCATCAACGAGACCTACCAGCGCGCCGAAGCGTTCCTGTTCGGCCGGCGGACCTACGAGCTCTTCGCAGGCTACTGGGGCGCAGAGGAGCGGGCTCGCGCCGCGGCGGAAGATCCGCGCCACCACCCGATCGCAGCTGCCTTGAACACAAAGCCCAAGTACCTCGCATCGAACACGCTCACCGAACCGCGCTGGGCGAACACGACCCTGCTCTCCGGTGACATCGCGGCTCGCACGGCGAGCTGAAAGCGAAGCCCGGGGGTGAGCTGCAGGTGCACGGCAGCGGCACCCTGACCCGATGGCTGCTCGATAACGACCTCGTCGACGAGATCAGCCTGCTCATCCTCCCCGTGGTCCTCGGCCAGGGCACGCGGCTGTTCCCCGACGCCGGCCCGGACATTGCGCTTGAACTCGTCGACTCGCGAGCCGACTCGAAGGGCGTAACGATCCAGGTCTACCGGCCCACCGGACGCCCGCACTATGCAACCGCCACCGCAGACCGTCCGCCGCCTCACAAAAACAACTGAGCGGAGTTCTATCCTTCGAACTCGGTACCAACCATGACGATCGGGAGGCGAATCGTGCTTTCGAATCGAAGGATCTCGGCGGTGCTCTGCTCGACTGACCTCGCGAGGAGCCAGGAGTTCTACGAGCAGCAGCTCGGGCTGAAGCTCTCGTCAGAAACGATCACGAACCATCTGCTCTTCGAGACCAACGACGGCACGACGCTACTCGTCTACGGTCGCCCATCCCCGAACGCCGCCGACCACACCCAGGTCCGCTTCTGGACCAACGACGTCGACGCTGACGTCCGCGAGCTCTCGGCGCGAGGAGTCGTTTTCGAGGACTACGACTTTCCCGCCCTCAAGACGCTCGATCACGTTGCGACCACTCCCGGCATCGGCAAGTCAGCCTGGTTCAAGGACCCGGATGGGAATACCCTGGCCCTATTCCAGCCGGAGTAGGAATGGCGGCGGCGGAAATCCGGCCGCAGGGGCCACCTGACGATCCGAAGGCGCTACCCTGACGAGCGATGCCGCTGTACCGCCTCATCTTTCCGACCCCTCCCAACCTGCCGATCGAAAGCACTCCGACCGGAGTAATCGACAGCGGTGATGAAGTCCTCGAGGTTGGTGCCGTCGTCAAGTATGGAGGGAAGTCCTGGCGTGTGAGTCAGGCTCCGGTCGATCTGCCGGAGCGGGGCGACGCGACGGCTGACCTGATGGTCTGGCCCGCGGAATAACCCTCGCGCGTCTGTCCACCTGCATTGTAGGCGCGGTTCCGCGGAACCGCGAGCACTTCCTCCGTTGTCCAAACCACACGCATTGTCGAATAAGAAAACACCACGACAGCGTAGCCCGCGGCCCGGACGGCTCTGGTGCCGCGATTCAACGGCCGTAGATCCAGACGCGGACTCCGCTCGCACCCGCCCAGAAATAGAGCGTCGCGGTCACGTCGGCCGCGCAGCCGGGAGCACTTGGGAACGTCTTCGTGAACGAGCTCCCATGGAAGGCGTCGCCGACGAAGGACGCATGTCCCGGTCGGCACGCGACGTGGTACGAGACGTACGGCCTGAGGCTGGACGGCTGCGCGAGGACGCGAATGCGGAGCGCCTGAAGCTTCGCGGTCGACGGCCCCACCGGCGCCGACGCTTCGGCGGTCACGGCGGTCAAGCCGGGCGGTCCGGGCGGCGAGACGGAGCGGTCGTGAGCGAGGAGCCGCCAGCCGCCCGCCGCGGGCGCGGTCGCTGCCGGCCCGGCTTCAGCGCTGGTCACAAGCGCGCCGAGGATCGCCAGCCCGAGGAGCGGTCTCACAGCCTGACCGCCGCTACGCGCACCAGTCGACGAGCATCTGGGCGTAGATCTGCGACGCGAGGAGGAGCTGCCGCGTCTCCAGGTACTCGCCGGCCACGTGACACTGCGCAAGGCTTCCGGGCCCGCAGATGATCCCCGGCAGCCGCCGCTCGCCGTACCACGCGAGGTCGGTCGCCGCCCGGAAGCCCGCCGGCGCCGGATCGAGCCCGACCGAGCGCAGGCACTCGGCGAGCGTCGTCACCGCCGGATGGTCGAGCGGCACGTCGAGCGGCGGGAAGTAGATGCTGCCGAGCTTCCACGTCAGCCTCGGCGGATGCTCGCGGAGCCACGAGTCGGCGCCGGTGACGGCCGCCACGACCTGCTCGACCTCGGCCTTCACGTCCTCGTACTCCTCGTCGGGGTACCACCACATGTTGTATTCGACCGACGCGTAGTTCGGCGCCGTGCCCGCGTTCGAGAAGAGATTCAGGCGGCCGTCGGAGCCGCCGCCCGGCCCGCCGACGATGATCCCCGGCGAGAGCGTGTCGTAGCCGGGCGGCAGGATCGGGTGCGACTTCTCGATCCCCCACTGCCGCTCGAGCTCCTGCAGCGCCACGACCAGCTTCAGCAGCTTCTCGATCGCGTTGACGCCGCCGCCGTGCTTGCCGCCGGCGTGCACCGAGAGGTACCGCGTCGAGGCATGCGCCTCCACCCCCTCCACCTCGATCCGGAAGTGGACGAGCCCGCCCTCTCCCGCGCACAGCTGCAGCTCCGTCGGCTCCACCGAGACCGTGATATCCGCGGGCTCCGTCCGAGCGACGATCTCGCGCGTGCCGTTCCCGACCACCTCCTCGTCGCTGACGACGTGGAAGAGGATGTCGCCGGCCGGCTCGAGACCCGCCTCGAGCGCGGTCCGTGTCGCCCATAAGGCGGCCGCGATACCGCCCTTCATGTCCGTCGCGCCGCGCCCGTAGAGCCGGCCGTCGACGACGGCGCCCCCGAACGGGTCCTCCGGCCACGCCGAGCGGTCGCCCACAGGCACGACGTCGACGTGTCCGTTGAAGGCGATCGAGCGCCCGCCGCCCGAGCCCGGCCGGCGCGCCACGATCAGCGGATGCGCCGGGAACGTGGCCGACGGGCCCACGTCCCAGCCCTCGATCTCGAACCCGAGCGGCGACAGGAACTCGGTCACGTAGCCGATGCACGAGCGCGCCTCTTCCGGGAAATGCGCCGCCTCCTTGGCCTGGCTCTCCGTCCGGAACCCGATCAGATCGCGCAGCAGCCCCTGCAGGCCGTCCTCCGACGCAGCGACCGCCCGGACGACCTCCGTCCGCGACGGCATCCGCTACGACACGGCCTGGGCGAGCGCGGGAGCCGCCGGATGCGGTGCGTCGCGGCGCAGGTTGTGGCCGTCGGCGCCGAAGACGTGGACACGCGAGGGGTCGAACTGCATCGTGACGTTGTCCCCCGGCTGCTGCGGCGAGTCGGGATCCGTCCGCACCTGCACCGTCGTCCCACCCGCCTCGACCGTCAGATAGAGGTCGGATCCCACGGGCTCGAGGAACTGCACGCGGCCTGGGAACCCTCCGGTGTCACCGGGCGCTGCGAGGCGAATGTGCTCCGGACGCAGTCCGAGCTTGACCTGCCCCGGTCGCCTCGATCTCGTGCGCGAGCTCGGGCGCGCTCAGCACGTCGGCCGGGAGCGGCACGTCGACGTTCTGGCCGCGGAAGCGCCACTCGCCGTCGACCGACTCGAGCGCCCCGTCGATCATGTTCATCGGCGGCGCGCCGAGGAACGTCGCGACGAACACGTTGGCCGGCCGGCGGTAGACATCCTGCGGCGTGCCGATCTGCTGGAGGACGCCGCGGTTCATGACGGCGATGCGGTTGCCCATCGTCATCGCCTCGACCTGGTCGTGCGTGACGTACATGGTCGTGATCCCGAGCCGGGCATGCAGCTGGATCAGCTCGAGCCGCGTCTGGATGCGCAGCTGCGCGTCGAGGTTCGAGAGCGGCTCGTCCATCAGGAACGCGTGCGGCTCGCGGACGATGGCGCGCGCGAGCGCAACGCGCTGGCGCTGCCCACCCGAGAGCTGGCCCGGCAGGCGCTCGAGCAGCTCCTCCAGGCCGAGGATGCCGGCGGCGCGCGTGATCGCGGCGCTGATCTCCGCCTTCGGCTTCTTGGCGATCTCGAGCGGGAACGCGATGTTCTTCGCCACCGTCATGTGCGGGTAGAGGGCGTAGTTCTGGAACACCATCGCCACGTTCCGCTTCACGGGATCGATGAAGTTGACGAGCTTGTCGCCGATCACGATCTCCCCGGAGTCGGCGTTCTCGAGCCCGGCAACGACGCGCAGGATCGTGCTCTTGCCGCATCCGGATGGGCCGAGCAGCACCAGGAACTCGCCGTCGGCGACCCGCAGCGAGACGTCGCCGACCGCCTCGACCTTGCCGAAGCGCTTCACCAGGTGCTTGATCAGGACCTCTGCCATTGCTCCCTTCCTCGCCGAGGGTCTACTGCTTGAGCGCGCCCGCCATCGATGCCTGCACGAACCACTTCTGGAAGAGCAGGAAGACGATCGTGATCGGGATCATGGTGAGGACGGCCGCGGCCGAGATCAGGCCCCAGTTGGTCACGAACTGGCCCTGCATCGAGGCGATCCCCACGGTGAGCGTCTTCATGTTGTCGGTCGTCGTGATCGCGAGCGGCCACAGGAAGTTCACCCACTGGAACATGAAGGTGAAGATCCCGAGCACGACGATCGCGGGCTTCATCAGCGGCAGCACGATCTTGCGGAAGATCAGGAACTCGCCGGCGCCGTCGAGCCGCGCCGCCTCGACGAGCCCCTCCGGGAGCGTCGACATGAACTGCCGCATCATGAACACCCCGAGCGGGCTGCACACCATCGGCAGGACCATCCCCGGATAGGTGTTGACGCCGGCGTGCGTCCAGCCGGGCAGGTTCGAGACGATGATGTAGAGCGGCGCCAGGATCGCGGCGGTCGGGATCATCAGCGTCGCGATCACGAGGCCGAACAGGATCCCTGCGGCCGGGGAACTTCAGGCGCGCGAAGGCGTAGCCGGCGAGCGTGTCGATCACGAGCGTGATGAGCGTGACCGACGGTCGCGAAGATGAACGTGTTCAGCGCCCACCGCAGGTAGCTCGTCTGGTGGATCAGGAAGCCGAAGTTCCCGAGGTAGAGCGTCTTCGGCAGCCACTGCGGCGGGAAGGTGAACAGGTCGTAGCTGTGCCGGAACGACGGCGAGAGCAGGTAGAGGAACGGCCCGATCGCGATCACGGCGAACAGGGTCAGGACCGCGTAGGCGGCGAACCCCTTGCCGAGATCGAGGGTGCGGTGCCGGCGTGCCGCGCGCGCGTAGTCGGCGTGCGGCTCCGCGCCTTCGGGGACCCCGACCTGTGCGCTGTCGACCGCCATCAGGCCTCCTTCCGGCGCCCGCGGTCGGCGAGCCGAGGAACCAGAACGAGATCGCGGTGAGGACGAGGATGATGCCGAGCAGGATCACCGCCGCGGCGTAGCCCTGGCCCGTCTGCTGGAACTGGAAGAGCCGCTCCCAGATGAACCACACCATCGTGGAGGTCGACTGGACCGGGCCGCCCTGCGTCAGGACGTAGACGGTGTCGAACACCTGGAAGTTGGCGATGATCGCGATCACGACTGCGAACAGGAGCATCGGGCGCAGGAGCGGGATCGTCACGCGCCGGAAGCGCTGGAATCCGCGTGCGCCGTCGACGCGGGCGGCATCGAGCAGCTCCTCCGGGATGTTCTGGAGGCTCGCGAGGAAGTAGAGGGTCCAGAAGCCGAGGCCGCGCCAGACTTCCGCGAGCACGATCGTCCCGAGGGCGAGCGTGCCGTTGCCGAAGATGTTGACGCGGCCGAAGCCGAGCGTCGTCAGGATCAGGTTGAAGAGGCCGAAGTCGTAGTTCGCGATGAACTGCCAGACGAGCCCGACGAGCACGGCGGGCGCGAGCAGCGGCACGTAGAGGGCGAGCTTGTAGAAGTTGCTGCCCGTGCGGTAGCGGTTGAGGAGCAGCGCGAGCAAGAGCGCGAGCGTGAAGACGAGGAAGATCGCCGTGACGACGTACTTCGCCGTGTTCTCGATCGAAATCGTCAGCTGGCTGTCGCTGCCGATCTCACGCCAGTTCTTGAAGCCCGACGAACTTCGCCGAGTCGAGCAGGCCGCCCTGGTTGAAGCTGAGCCAGAGCGACCAGAAGACCGGGACGACGAGGAAGGCGAGGAAGGGAAGGAAGTACGGCAGGATGAAGAGGTAGCCCTTGAAGCTGCGCCGGTGCCGGTAGCGGGCGCTCGCCCGCTTGTACTCCTCCGGGCTGAGCGACAGCTCGTCCCAGGCTCCCTCTGTCGTGACTGCCGACATCCTCCCCTTCGCTCGTCGTTCCCGAAGCCGCCGCTAGCCCTTGAGGATGTTCGTGCCGTCCGTCTGGGCCTTCTGGAGCGCAGCCATGACGCTCTTCGAGCCGGTCGCCGCCGCCTCGATCGCCTGGCCGTAGACGTCCGTCAGCTGCGCCATCTTCGGGCCGGTCGGAAGGCCGTTCCAGCTCGACAGGACGTAGCCGTTGATCCGCTTGACCTGCGGGTCGCCCTTGCTCGTGTCGACGTCGCTGCGCACCGGGGCCCAGCCGTAGTGCGCACCGAACGGGCCCGCGAACGCGTTCGACGAGAGGAACTTGATCAGCTCCCAGGCCGCCGCCTGGTTCGCGCTCTTCGACGCCATCACCCAGTGGCCGGTGGTGGAGAAGATCGAGCGCTTGCCGCTCGGGGCGCCCATCGGAGCGACGAAGTCCCACTGGAACGGGAGCTTCTGGCCCTGGAACACCGGCAGGCGAAGCGGCTCGTCGTCGAGGAAGGCGATGCGGCCCGCCTCGAAGAGCGACACGCCGGCCTCGCGGTCGTACTGCCCGACCGGCGGCTGCGCCTTGTACTTGAGGAGCAGGTCCACGGCCGCCTGCAGCGCGGCCACGTTGCCGGCCGAGGTGAAGGTGACCGACTTGCCGTCCGGCGAGATGATGTCGGTGCCCCGGTTGTGGATGTTGTGGTACTGGAAGTACCAGTTGAAGTCCTTGTCGGCCATCGGCGTCTGGTAGCCCCACGTCCCGTTGCCGACCTTCTGCACCACCGCCGTGTGCCGCCGCGGCGAGCTGCGTCGTGTTCTGCGGGATCTTCGTGACCCCGGCCTTCGCGAGCAGGTCCTTGTTGTAGTAGACGACGGTGCCGCCGATGATGCACGGCAGGCCGTAGAGCTTCCCCTGGTAGGTGCTCTTCAGGAGCGTCGCCGGGATGAACTTCGCCTTGGTCGAGGCGAAGCGACGGCGCGTTGAGCCACTTCGGCGAGTTCAGGACCTCGAGCACGCCCTTCGTCCCGAGGCCGGTCAGGTCGGTGCTCGTCTGGTAGCTGACGTCGTAGGGGCTCGGGCCCGCGTAGTTCGTCGCGTACGTGGCGCCCTCGGTGTGTCCACGGCACGACCGTGTGCACGACCTTGATGCCGGTCTGCCTTCTCGAAGGGAGCGAGGAGCTTCGCGATGACGTCCTTCTCGTCGGTGCCGAACGGCGCCTTCGCGAACTGGAGCGTGACGCCGGCGTAGGGCTGGGCCGTTTCGCCGACCTTGATGCGCGGAGCCGCAGCGGCAGTTCCGGCGAGGGCGCCGGCCGCCGGGAAGCGCGAGCGCGGCACCGGCCGCCTTCTTGAGGAAGTCGCGCCGGCTCGAGACCGATGACTCGGCCACGCCGTCGCCTGCCAGATCGTCCTGGCTGGGATCACCCAACTTGTCCACAGTTACCTCCTTCTCCTTCCGGGGGATGGCCCGATCAGCGCGTCAGTGGGAGTGCGGCGGGAGCAAGGCGCCGATTCTAAGCACTTATATGCAGAGATTGCAAGTTCGCGCACGGCCGGGGCTATAGCCTATAACGGCTGCGTACCGCATTTGTTGGTGCCGTCACAAATCGGCTCTTCGGACGTGCCTGCCATCCCCGACGTCTCGGCGCTCGCGCTCTCGCGCCTCGTCGATCTGAGCGGCCGCGTCGCCGTCGTGACGGGCGGTGCGCGCGGGATCGGACGCGCGTGCTGCGCACGCCTCGCCGAGGCAGGCGCGACCGTCCTCGAAGCCGACCTCGACGGCGGGGTCGAGGTGGACGTCCGGGCCGAGGGGTCGGTGCGGGCGCTCGCCGACCACGCCCTGAAGACGTGCGGAAGGCTCGACGTCTGGGTCAACGCCGCCGGCATCTATCCCACCTCCCCGCTCCCCGAGCTCGACGCGGCGCGCTGGGACGAGGTGCTCGACGTCAACCTGCGCGGGACGTTCCTCGGCGCACGCGAGGCCGCGCGCGCGATGGCGGCCGCGGGCCGCGGCGGCGTGATCGTGAACATCTCCTCGACCGCCGCGTACCGCATCGACGCACCGGGGGCGGCCCACTACGCCGCGTCGAAGTTCGGCGTCCGTGGGCTGACCCGGGCTCTGGCGCTCGAGCTCGGGCCGCAGGGGATCCGCGTGCTCGAGGTGGCACCGACTGTCACGCTGACCGAGGGCCTCGAGACGCAGCGCGACGCGCTCCGGGCAGCGGGGTTCGCGCTCGAGGAGCTGGGCGAGCGGTTGCCGCTCGGGCGTGTCGCCGTGCCGGACGACATCGCCCGCGTCGTGCTCTTCTGCGCAAGCGACCTGTCGCTGCTGATGACCGGCAGCACGCTGGCGGTCGACGCCGGCGAGCTCGTCTAGCTGGAGCGCGCCTGGTAGCGGTCGGCGTCCGCGAAGACGTCGATCCCGACGTACCCGGGCGAGATGATCGCCCGGTGGGGGACGCCGTCTGCGATCGAGTAGGTGTCGCCGGGACCGTAGGTCCGCGTCTCGCCGCCGATCGTGAACTCCACTGTCCCCTCGATCACGACGCCCCACTGCGCGCCGTGCGCGTGCTCGGGCACCTCGACCCCGTCCGGGATCTCGTAGAACATCGTCAGCGCCTGCTCGGTACGCAGCATCCAGCCGCGCAGCGAGGCGAGCGGGCTGTCCACCATCGGCAGCGCGCGGATGAACTCGGGAAAGTCGCTCATGCCGCGAGCAGCCCCCCGTCGACGACGAGCTGGGCGCCGCTGACGTACGCGCCGAGATCGGAGGCGAGGAAGAGCGCTGCTCTCGCGACGTCGTCCGGGTGCGCGAGTCGCCTGAGAGGGATCCGTGCCTGGTAGGCCCCCCACTGCGCCTCGACGTCGATCCCCTCCGGGGCGCCGGCCTCGACGAACTCGACGGCGCCCTCCGTGAGCGACGGCCCCGGCGCGACGGCGTTGACGCGGATCCCGTCGGGGCCGAGCTCGAGCGCCATCGTCTTCGTCAGCCCCCAGATCGCGTGCTTCGACGTCCCGTAGTGGGACAGGCCCGACCCGCTCGGACGGATCGCGTCGATCGACGTGATGTTGACGATCGAGCCGCCCCCGCCCTGGGCGCGCATCTGCCCCGCGGCCGCCCGGATGCAGAGGAACGCTCCGCGGACGTTCACGTCGAGAATGCGCTGGAACTCGTCCGGCTCCATGTGCTCGAGCAGGAAGTTCGAGAACACGCCCGCGTTGTTGACGAGCACGTCGAGCCGGCCGAAGCCTTCGACGGCCGCCCGGACCAGAGCGGCGACATCCTCCTCGCGCGAGATGTCGCCCTCCACGGCCGCGACGGAGCGGCCATCCGCGTCGAGCCGCCCGCAGGCCGCCTCGAGACGGTCGGCGCGCCGGTCGGCGAGGACGACCGAGGCACCGGCCTCGGCGAGGCGCCGTGCGCACGCGAAGCCGAAGCCCTGCGCGGCGCCGGTAACGAGGGCGACGCGCCCGCTGAGGTCGAGCAGCGACGCGAGCGACGGCAGCCCGGCGGTGTCGGTGAGCGCCACGCGCCAACCTTATAAGACCGCCGACCACTCGTTATAAGATCATCAGAGCGAACGTGGCAACACTTCTGATCGGTTACGACACCGAGTCTGCCGCCGTCGGCGAAGGGCTCGCACGCTTCATCGGGCCCGAGGTACCGCAGTACCGGGCCGCACTCGACCCCGACTCCACGCGGCGCGGCGTCGCCGTGCTGGAGCGGCTCCATCGGGAGCTCGAGGCGCCGTGCACGTTCTTCGTCTGCGGCCGCACGCTGCTGCATGCACTCGACGCATTCGAGCCGCTCGCGGCCTCGTCCCTCTTCGACATCCAGCAGCACACCTACAGCCACGTCGTCTTCCGCGACGTCCGCTACCAGGCTGAAGGGGCCGAGACCGAGGCGGTCATCCCGGAGACGCCGCACGTGGCGCTCCTCGAGGAGCTGCGCTTCACGTCGGAGCTGATCCGCAGGTATCTCGGTCGCGAGTGCATCGGCGTGCGGACGCCGTTCGGCTACTACCGCGGCCTGCGCGACCGCGCCGATCTGCTCGAGCTCGTGCGGGACACCGGCCATCGCTTCGTGACGTCGTGGGGACGCAACGAGGAGAACGGCAACCCCACGCCCTGGGTGCAGCCCTTCCGCTACGAGGAGGAGGGCTTCCCGGACCTGCTCGAGATCCCGTTCCAGTTCTGGCTCGACGGCGTCTGGTTCGACGTGCACGGCTACGACCAGGGCGCCGCGTTCGGCCGAGCGCTCCGCGGCGCGATCGACGAGATCGCCGAGCAGGACCTCGTCTTCGCGACGGCGTTCCACGAGTGGGTCGCACTCGAGGCGGACGAGGAAGGCAGCGGCTGGATCCGCACTCTGATCGAGCACGCGCGCGAGCGCGGCGTCGAGATCAGGAGCTACGCCGACTACTGGGCCGCGACCGCGTCACAAGCCTGAGGACCACCCCAAGAGGAGGAACCAATGGATCAGCTCGACAACCTGCGGGACGCACTGCTCGACGGACAGGTCGACCGCCGCACCTTCGTCCGCAAGGCACTTGCGCTCGGGCTCTCCCTGCCTGCCGCGGGCGCGCTGCTCTCCGCGTGGGGACGCGCGACCGGCGCTGCCGCCGCCGCGACCGCCGCGACGCCGAAGCGCGGCGGCGTGCTCAAGTTCGCGCGCAACTTCGAGCCCGTGACGCTCGGCCCGTTCGGCGCCGCCGACAACGGGACGATCTGGACGATCATGATGATCTACGACCAGCTCGTCGAGTATCAGCCGGGTACCTTCGCACCCCAGCCGGGCCTGGCCAAGTCGTGGGAGTTCTTGAACGGCGGCAAGACGATCGTCTTCCAACTGCGCAACGCGAAGTTCTCGGACGGCTCCCCGGTGACCGCCGAGGACGTTGCGTTCTCGCTCAACCGGTTCAAGGACCCGAAGGTCAACACGCTGCTCCCGTTCCTCGCGACGAGCATCGCGTCCGTGACCGCGGCGAACCCGCAAACCGTGGTGATGAAGCTGAAGCGAATCGACGGCGCGATCCTCTCCAACCTGACCGTCTTCCCCGCCTCGATCACGCCCAAGGCCGTGGTGACGAAGCTCGGCGACAAGGCTTTCGCGCAGAACCCCGTCGGCAGCGGCCCGTTCGTCGTGCAGAGCTGGACGCGCGGCCAGAACCTGAAGATGAGCCGCAACCCGCACTACTGGCGGCCGGGGCAGCCGTACCTCGACGGCGTCGAGTTCGACTTCATCACGAACGACAACACGCGCATCCTCAACCTGCAGTCGGGCCAGGCCGACGTCGCCGAGAACATCCCCTTCTCACAGGTCGACTCGCTCGACAAGGGCTCGACCAAGGTCGAGATCGCGCCGCTCGCCTCGATCGACGCCATCTGGCTCAACAACAACCACAAGCCGTTCGACGACAAGCTCGTCCGCCAGGCGCTGAACTACGCGACCGACAAGAACGCGATCAACAAGGTCGTCTACTTCAACCACGCGCAGGTCGCGAACGCGATCTACCCCTTCTTCGCCTACACCTCCAAGTCGGCCCATAACTACCCGTACGCCATCAACAAGGCGAAGGAGCTGATCGCGAAGTCGTCGGCGCCGAAGGGCTTCGACGTCACGATCCTGATCCCGAGCGAGGACCAGACGAAGGCGCAGATGATGGCGGTCGTCAAGCAGCTCTGGGCGCAGATCGGCGTGAACGTCACGATCCAGAACATGGAGACGAACGCGCTCTTCACCAAGTACATGAACGGCGACTACGAGGCCTCCGACCCGCTGCCGAGCATCACCTCCGACGTGCTCGTCCCCGACGAGCTCGCGCTTGCCTGGCTCGACCCGAACGGCGTGCAGAAGGGCTTCTGGAGCTTCTACAAGAGCCCGCAGGCCTGGAAGCTGACGCTGGCGGCGAACTCGACGACGGACCAGGCGAAACGGAAGCAGCTCTTCGGCCAGATCCAGCAGCTGACGATGGCGGACGCCCCGTGGGTGCCGCTGTTCTTCGTGCCGGCGCGTACCGGGCTGCGGTCGAACGTCCAGAACTTCCACACGCTCGAGAGCGGCTGGTGGAATCTCTGGGAGGTCTGGAAGAGCTGAGGTGGCGGGGTACCTGGCGCGCCGGGCGCTGCACGCCGTCCTGGTCCTCCTCATCGTCACGTTCGTCGCGTTCCTGCTGATCCACCTGGTCCCGGGCGACCCGGTGCGGATCATGCTCGGGGCGCACGCGCCGCCCTCTGCGGTGGCGCAGGTGCGCAAGCAGCTGGGCCTCGACCGCTCGCTCGTCAGCCAGTTCGCCTCGTTTCTCGAGGGTCTGCCGCGAGGAGACCTCGGCACCTCGATCAGCCTTCAGCGCCCGGTCCGGGACATCGTCGGCCCGCGGATCTGGCCGAGCGTCTTCCTGCTCGTCTACGGGACGCTGATCTCGCTGCTCGTGGCCGTGCCGCTCGGCGTCTTCTCGGCGCTCTACCGCAACCGGCCCGCCGACCACACGATCCGGGTGGTCGCCACGGTCGGCCTCGCGATGCCGTCGTTCTGGTTCGGGCTGCTGCTCGTGGAGCTCTTCAGCCTGCAGCTCGGCTGGCTGCCCGTCTCCGGATACGGCTCCGGCTTCCTCGGCCATCTCGAGAGCCTGACGCTGCCCGCGATCACCGTCGGCATCTACCTCGCGCCGCTGATCATCCGCACCCTCCGCTCCAGCCTGATCGAGACGCTCTCGGCCGACTTCGTCACCTCCGCACGGGCCCGCGGCTTCCGCGAGACGCGCGTCGTCGGCAAGCACGCGCTCCGCAACGCCCTGATCGCCACGATCACCATCCTCGCGATCAACATCGGCTACCTGATCAGCGGCAGCGTGGTGATCGAGAACGTCTTCGCGATCCCGGGACTCGGCTCGCTGCTCGTCTCGTCGATCCAGATGCGCGACTTCCCGACCATCTCGGCGCTGACGCTCATCTTCGGCGTGCTCGTGATCCTCGACGAATCTGCTCGCCGACCTCTCGTACGCCCTCGTCGACCCGCGGATCAGGATCTGACATGACCCCCGCCGCTCCGATCCGGCCGCGCCGCCAGAACGAGAAGGCCCACCTGCTGCAAGCGCTCGAGCGGCGCGCGCGGTCGGAGCGCCGCTGGGGCGCGGTCGTCCTCTGGGTCGGCGTCGGGATCGTCGGCCTGCTCGTTCTCGCGGCCCTGCTCGCGCCGGTGATCTTCCCGGGGGGCCCGAACAAGCAGGATCTCCTGAACACGCTCCATCCGCCGAGCTGGCAATACCCCTTCGGCACCGACAACCTCGGGCGCGACATCTTCGTCCGCTCGATCTACGCGGCGCGGATCGACCTGATGGTCGGCCTGATCACGACGTACCTGCCGCTCGCGCTCGGCGTCTTCCTCGGCCTCCTCGCCGGCTACCGCGGCGGCTGGCTCGAGACGGTGGTGATGCGCGCGGTCGACGTGGTCGTCGCCTTCCCCTTCATCGTGCTCGTGATCGCCGTGATCGCGATCGTCGGTCCGGGCCTGCTCGGCGTCTACATCGGGATCACCGTCGTCGGCTGGGCGCTCTACGCGCGCCTCACCCGTGCGGAGGTGCTGATCCTCAAGGAGCAGCAGTTCGTGCTCGCCGGGACGAGCCTCGGCTACTCGCAGACGCGGATCCTCTTCCGGCACCTGCTGCCGAACGTGATCCGGCCGAACCTCGTCTTCTCGACCCTCGACATCGTCCTCAACATCCTCGTCCTCGCCTCGCTCTCGTTCCTCGGCCTCGGCGTGCAGCCCCCCACCGCCGAGTGGGGCCTGATGGTGGCCGACGGACAGACCTTCCTGCTCACCGCCTGGTGGATCTCGACGCTGCCAGGTCTGGTGATCGTGCTCGCCGGCGTCGGCTTCAGCCTCGTCGGCGACGGTCTCGTCGACCGCTTCGGACAGGGCTGGCGCGGCAGCGCCGGCGAGAACGAGGGGATGATCCTGACCGCAGCCGAGGATCCGGTATGAGGGTCGCCGCGCCGCCCCTGCTCGAGGTGCGGGACCTGCACACCGCGTTCGTGACGCCGCACGGTCCGATCCTCGCCGCCTCGGGCGTGAGCTTCTCGCTCGGCGAGGGCGAGACGAAAGGCCTCGTCGGCGAGTCCGGCTCCGGCAAGAGCATCACGCTGCTGTCGCTGCTCGGTCTCGTGCCGGAGCCGGGACGCGTGATCGACGGCGAGGTGCTCTGGGACGGCCGGGACCTGCTCGGGCTCTCGAAGAACGAGCTCCGGCAGATCCGCGGCCGGGAGATCTCGATGATCTTCCAGGACCCGATGAGCTGCCTCAATCCCGTCTTCACGATCGGGGAGCAGATCGCCGAGACGCTGCGGGTGAAGCTCGGGCTCGGGGGACGCGAGGCGAAGGCGCGCGCCGCCGAGCTCCTCGACCACGTGGGCATCCCCGCCGCCAGGAGCCGGCTCGGCTCGTATCCCCACGAGCTGAGCGGTGGCATGCGCCAGCGTGTGATGATCGCGATCGCGGTGGCGTGCAAGCCGCGGCTGCTGCTCGCAGACGAGCCGACGACGGCGCTCGACGTCACGATCCAGGATCAGATCCTTGCGCTGCTCGCGGAGCTGCAGGACGAGCTGGGGATGTCGATGATCCTCGTCTCGCACGACCTCGGCGTCGTCGCACAGAACTGCGACTCGGTCGCCGTGATGTACGCGGGATACGTGGTCGAGGACGCGCCGGCCGGGGACCTGTTCCGCGCGCCGCGGCATCCCTACACGGTCGCGCTTCTCGAGGCCCTGCCCTCGATCCGCCGAGTCGGCGTCCGCGGCCGCCTGCCGCAGATCAGCGGCCAGATGCCGGACCTCGCACGGCTCCCGGACGGCTGCCCGTTCCAGCCGCGCTGCCCCTCGAGCCGTCCGGACTGCAGCGGCGTCACGATGGAGCCGATCGAGGTCGCCGCCGGCCACCTCTCCGCGTGCCCGTTCGTGGGGATCGGCCCGTGAGCTCCTTCCTCGAAGTTGATGGCTTAGTGAAGCGGTTCGAGATGCGCCGTACGGTCTCGAGCCGCTTGAAGCGCACACCGCCGCCCACGCTGACCGCCGTCGACGACGTCTCGGTCTCGCTCGAGCGCCACCGCACGCTCGGGATCGTCGGCGAGTCGGGCAGCGGCAAGTCGACGCTCGCGCGCTGCATCACGCGCCTGACCGAGCCGGACGAGGGCTCGATCCTCTTCGACGGGGTTGACCTCCGGGCGCTCTCCGGGAAGAGCCTCCAGGGAATGCGCCGGCGAATGCAGGTCGTGTTCCAGGACCCGTTCAGCTCGCTCAACCCACGGCATGACGGCCGGCTCGGCGATCGCGGAGCCGCTACTCGTGCACGGGCTCGCGACGCGGGATGCCGTAGGGGCGAGGGTGGCCGAACTGCTCGACCTCGTCGGCCTCGCACCGCAGGTCGCGCGCCGCTTCCCGCGTGAGCTGAGCGGAGGGCAGCGGCAGCGAGTCGCGATCGCGCGCAGCCTCGCCCCGCAGCCCGAGCTCCTGATCGCCGACGAGGCGGTGAGCGCGCTCGACGTCTCGATCCAGGCGCAGATCCTGAACCTCCTCGTCGACCTGACCGAGCGGCTCGGCCTGACGATGATCTTCATCTCCCATCAGCTGTCGGTGATCGCGAACGTCGCCGACGAGGTCGCCGTCATGTACCTGGGGCAGATCGTCGAGCAGGGCCCGGTCGAGCGCGTCTTCGAGAACCCTCAGCACCCGTACACCGCGGCGCTGCTCGCTGCGAACCCCGAGCCGGTACCCGAGCGCCGGCGGCGGGAGGCCGCAATCCGCGGCGATATCCCGTCCCCGCTCGACATTCCCTCGGGCTGCCGCTTCCGCACGCGCTGTGCGTTCGCCGAGGAGAAGTGCGCGCAGGTCGAGCCGCCGCCCGTGCCGGTGGGCCCGGCCCACGTCGCGCGTTGCCTCGTCCTTCCCGTTTCTAGGCGGCGACCGGCGCCCCCGACGGCCGCATCGAGTCGATCGACGACCTCGCCGTCGACGATGACGGGAGTGTCGTCGAGGTAGAGGCTGCAGCCGCGCATCGGGATGTCGAGGTGGCAGCTCGTGTGGTTCGGGCCGCCGACGAGGTCGTTCGGGACCTGTCGAGAAGAGCACGTTGCCGTAGAAGGCGCGCAGCTCCATCCCGTGCCCGCGGGCGTCCGTTGCGAGCGCCGCCCACTTCGCACGCTCGTCCAGGCCCCAGCCGATGTGGGAGAGGCCGTAGGCGTCCGGGTCGTCGAAGTCGGCGACGTAGGTACGAATCAGCTCGGCCTGGTAGCCGTCGCCCGCGATCTCGGTGATACGACCCGCCTCGATCGTGAACTCGATCGGCTCCACGACGTACTGCTTGAACGGCAGCAGGATGTCGCCGCGGTCGACGACGACGCGCCCGTCGATGCCGTCGTCCTCGCCGCAGGTGAGCACCATGCCGCCGGACGGCCAGTGGTCCCACTGGCCCGGCGAGTCGACATAGCCGTACTGGGCCTTCGCCGGGTACCCGATCCGGTAGGTGACGTCGGTGCCGGCGCGGTTCGTGAAGCGCAGGCTGCGCGCGCCGGAGAGCAGCTCGAGCGCGACGTCGGTGCGCCGCTTCAGCTCGGGAGTCGGGAACATCCGCGCGAGGAGGTCGACCGGCTCGATGCAGGTGAGGATGCGGGTACCGGCCTTCTGGATCTCCGTCAGCTCGTCGCTGAAGAGCATGAAGAGCGTCTCGACGACCATGTCGGCGCCCTTGAGGATGTCGACCGCCGGCTGGTTGCCGGAGAGCGGCGTCTTGCCGACCGTCCACACGCCGACCTCGCCGGACGTCGCGGACGAGGAGTACGGGAGCCGGAGGTTCATCACGCGTGCGCCGAACCGCTGCCCCGCGGTGAGGAAGGCGTCGACGTACTCCGCGCGCTCGTCGCCCTGCGAGAGCACGATCAGGCTCTCGCCTTCGCGGAGCCGGCAGAGGCGGAGCATCCGCTCGCACAGATCCACGAACATCGACTGGCTGAACGACTGCGATCCCATCGCGCATCCTCCCTCTGTCCGGATCGCTATAGCCTATAACCCCTGTCCGCCGCGTGACGGTCCTCGCTCGCCGGTCTCGCGGCAGCGCAGGCGGCGGCGCTCGCGCGCACCGGCAGTGTAGTCTCGCAGAACGCCGTGCTGGGCTGCCGCCGAGGAGAAGCTCCGGCTCGAGGGCCTCGTCCGCGACGGCCTCGCCCACGGCGTGACCGCTGCCGGGCTCTACGACCGCCACGGCGTGCTGTAGGCGTGACCCTCCGCGCCGGCGTCGACACCGGAGGCACCTTCACCGATCTGGTCGTCCTCGACGACGAGACCGGGGCGCTCGTCGTCGGCAAGGCGCCCTCGACGCCCGCCTCGCCCGCGACCGCGGTGTTCGACGCGTTCGAAGCGGCCGGCGTCGAGCCGGCGGCGGCTGCGTCGCTGACGCTCGGCACGACCGTCGGAACGAACACGCTGCTCGAGCGCCGCGGCGCGCACGTCGTCGTCGTCACCACCGCGGGCTTCGAGGACGTCGTCGCGATCGGCAGGATCGACAAGGAAGACCCGTACGACCTGCGCCGCCCCAAGCCGGAGCCATTCGCGCGCCGTCGCGGACTGCATCGGCGTCCGCGAGCGAATCGGCCACGACGGCAGCGTCGTCACGCCGCTCGACGACGCGAAGAGCTCGAGCGCGTCGCGGCACTGGTCGCGGAGCGGCTCGTCGAGCGACGAGGGCGACACCGCGCTCGCGGTCTGCCTGCTCTTCGCCTCCGCGGAGCCGGCGCACGAGCGACTGCTCGAGGCCTTCCTGCGCGAGCGCTTCCCCGGCGTACCGGTGGCGGCTCCATCGCATCGCGCCGGTGTGGCGCGAGCACGAGCGGCTGTCGACGACGATCGTCGACGCCTACCTGCACGCCGGTGGTCGAGCGACTGACGGCGACGAGCTCGGGCAGAGGCTCGCGGAGCGCCGGCTTCGCCGGGCCCGTGTCGGTGATGAAGTCGAACGGCGGCGGCATGCTCGGCCGAGCGCGGCGCCGCGGGCAGGCCGTCCAGACGGTGCTCTCGGGCCTCGCCGGCGGCATCGTCGCCGGGCGGCACTTCGCCCTCGCCGCCGGCTCCCACGACGTCGTCACCTTCGACATGGGCGGCACGAGCGCCGACATCGGCCTCGTCCTCGACGGCGAGATCCAGTACGTCCCGGAGTTCGAGCTCGAGTTCGGTCTCCCCATCGCGACGCCCGCGCTCGACCTCGTCACGATCGGCGCCGGCGGCGGCTCGATCGCCTGGATCGACGACGGCGGCCTGCTGCGGGTCGGCCCGCGGAGCGCGGGCGCCGTCCCGGGCCCGGCCTGCTACGGCCTCGGCGGCGACCGAGCGCGACCGTCACGGACGCGAACCTCGTCCTCGGCCGGCTCGCGCCGGGCTCGCTCCTCGGCGGCGAGATGCCGCCTCGACCCGGCGCTCGCGCAGGACGGCGCTCGAGCGGCTCGGGAGCGCGCTCGGCCTCGACGCTGCGGAGCCGCCGAGGCGGTCGATCGAGGTCGCCGTCGAGGGCATGGCGAGCACGATCCGGCGCGTCGCGGTCGAGCGCGGGCGTCGACGTACGCGATCTCGACCTCGTCGCCTTCGGCGGCGCCGGGCCCGCTGCACGCCGCCGAGATCGCCGCGGACGCTCAGGCTGCGCTCGCGTGATCGTGCCGCCGCACCCCGGCCTCGCATCCGCGTACGGGACGCTCCTCGCCGACCGGCGCGTCGACCGCCGCTCGACGCACTACGCGCGCTCCGACTCGCTCGAGCCCGGCGCCGTGGCGGCGCGGCTCGAGGCGATGGAGCGAGACGCCGCGCGCGGCGCTGGCCGCCGAGGGGTTCGCGCGGCGACGGCCGGCGATCCGCGCACCGCTCGGGATGCGCTACGCGGGGCAGAACCACGAGCGTCGAGGTGCCGGCCGGTCGACGCGGGGACGCGTGCGAGCGAGGCCGTGTCGAGTCGCTTCCACGCCCTCCATCACGACGTCTACGGCTACAGCTTCCCCGGCGAGACGCTCGAGCTGATCCACATCGGCGTCGACGCGCGCTCGGCCCGGGAGCGCGCCCGGCCGCCGCGCCGCTGCCGGACGGGCCTCCCGGCGGCCGCGCGGCGCGCGACGTCCGCTTCGGCGGGGATGCGCTCGGCACGCCGGTCTACCGGCGCGACGATCTGCCGGCCGGGCGCGCAGCTCGCAGGGCCCGGCCGATCGTCGAGGAGCTCGACTCGACGACCGCTCGTCCCGCCGGGACAGGTGCTCCACGTCCTCCGGGACGGGATCCTCACGATCGCCGCGAGCGGCACGGGCACCGACGCCGCGACGCGGTCGGTCGACCCCGTCACGACGAGCGTGATCGGCGACCAGCTCGTCCAGATCACGCAGGAGATGGGGACGCACATGATGCGCGCGCGCCTACTCGCCCATCTTCAGCGAGTCGCGCGACTTCTCGTGCGCGCTCTTCGACCGGCGAGGGCGGATGATCGCGCAGGGCCGCTTCAACCCGGCGCACCTCGGCGCGATCGGCGAGACGGTCCGCTGCGTGCTCGACGGATCGGAGCCGAGTCTTCGCGCCCGGCGACGTCGTCGTCCACAACGACCCGTACCGCGGCGGCTGCCACATGCCCGAGCACATGCTCCTCACGCCCGTCTACCGCGACGGCGAGCTCCTCGCCTACGTCGGCAACGATCGCCCACATGGCGGAGATCGGCGGCATGTCACGGTCGGCTCCTTCGCGAGCACCGCGACCGAGGTCTACCAGGAGGGCCTGCGGCTGCCGCCGGTCAAGCTCGTCGGCGCCGGCGAGCCGGTCGAGGACATCTGGCAGATCATGCTCTCGAACCACCGCACGCCGGCGATCTCGTGGGGCGACCTGCACGCGATGATCGGCTCGCTCGAGCTCGCCGACCGGAGGCTGCAGGCGCTCCTCGACCGGCACGGCGTCCCGCTCGCGCTCGCGGTCTGGGAGGAGCTGCTCGGCGCACGGCGAGCGGCTGATGCGCCGGCGGATCGCCGCCATTCCCGACGGCGAGTACCTCTTCGAGGACCTGATGGAGGGCGACGGCCACACTCGCGATCCCGTGGCGATGCGCGTCCGCATCGCGATCGACGGCGACGAGCGCGCTCGTCGACTGGACCGGGTCGGATCCGCAGGCCCGCGGGCCGGTCAACGCGACCTACGGGGTGACGGTCTCGGCGACCTGCAACGCGTTCCTGCAGGTCGGCGGGCACGACATCCCGCGCAACGCCGGCGCCTACGGCTGCCTGAGGACGGTCGCACCCGCCGGGCTCGGTCGTGAACGTCCGCTTCCCGGGCCCGTCGGTGGGCGGCAACACGGAGACCCAGCCGAAGCTCGTCGGGATGCTCCTCGGGGCTCTCGCGACGGCGCTCCCGGACCGCGTGATGGCGGCCGAGGGTGCGACCTCCTGCAACTTCCTCTTCGGCGGCATACATCCCCGCGACGGGCGAGCCACTACGCGCACTACCACTTCGAGGCGAGCGGCTGGGGCGGCCGCGCCGACGGCGACGGCGAGAGCGCCCGCAACCACATCCACGGCAACTGCCGCAACACGCCGGTCGAGGTGTTCGAGACGCGGTTCCCGTTCCGCACGCTCTCGTACGGCCTGCTGCCGGACTCGGGCGGCGCCGGCCGGCACCGCGGCGGGCTCGCGGTGCGCCGCGACCTCGAGGTGCTTGCGCCCGAGGTCACGGTGAGCGCGTTCCTCGACCGCGTGGAGCACGGCGCCTGGGGCCTCTTCGGCGGCAGGCCGGGGCGCTGCGCCGCGCTCCTCGTCCGCCGCGCCGGCGACGACCGCTTCCGCGACTTCTGCGAGGCCTTCGGCACGATCAGCCCGTCCAAGCTCGCGGGCGTCGTCCTCCGCGCCGGCGACGTCGTGCGAATCGAGAGCGCCGGCGGGGGCGGATTCGGCGATCCCGCCGAGCGCGACCCGGCCCGTGCTCGCTGATGTGCGGGACGGACTCGTCAGCCGCGAGCGCGCCGAGGTCGACTACGGCTGGATCGCCGGCGACTCGTCCCCGCTCTCGAGGTGGCGCCGCAACGCGGTCCGGCTTTGACTGGTGAGGATGGGCGCGACTCGCGAACATCCCAGGATCTTTATCGCAGCCGTCAACCGAGCTTACGGAACGCCCCCGATAAGCGGCGGCGATCGTGAAGGGTTCAGTCGTGCACGGCGAGCGGGTCCGCGCCGTACCACGTACCTCGACTGCGGAGCATTGTGAACCGCGTGAACGAGGTGCGGTCCGCGTTGTTCGTGGCGTGGTAGCGGTCCATCTGTCGGCGATGCGGGCCGTGCTGATACGCAAAGGCATGGATCGAGTCGAGGCTCTCCCAGAACGAGAGCGTCATCACGTCATGTCTGAGAACGCCGGGAAAGAAGAACGAGTGCTGGCAGTACAGCCCGGGAACAGCGGTCATCGACGCGCGAACGGCGCCGGTACCTGGCCGACATCCGCGACGCGTGCCATGTCGAGGCCGTCACCGTCCCAGCAGAACAGAACACCGGGCCAGTTCTCGCAGACGGGATCCTCGGAGGCCCGAACCGTGTCGAAACGAGCGAGACTTTAGCGAAGCGAACGAAGCCCGCGCCATCCGGAGCGATCGTACAGAGCCGAGCGGCGCGGTTACGGCTTTCAGGAGGACGCCTAAGCAGCGAGCGGACTCGACTGATGCTGGACGCGCCCCTACTCGATCTCGAAGATCCCCTCGATCTCGACCGAGATGCCCATCGGCAGCGCGCCCATCCCGACCGCCGACCGGGCGTGCGAGCCGCGCTCCGGCCCGAACGCCGCCACGAGCAGGTCCGAGGCGCCGTTGGCGACCGCCGGCTGCTCGCCGAATTCCGGATCCGAGTTCACCATCACGAGCAGCTTCACGACGCGCTTGACCCGCTCGAGCTCCCCGATCTGAGCCTTGAGAGAGGCAAGCAGGTTCACGATCGTCAGCGCCGCAGCCGCCTGGCCCGTCGCGACGTCGACCTCGCGGCCGAGCTTGCCCTTGTAGATGAACTCGCCGTCCTTGTAGGGTCCGTGCCCGGAGACGAAGACGATGTTGCCGACCGTGACCGCGCCGACGTAGTTGGCGACGGCGGGGTTCGGGGCAGGGAGCTCGTGGCCGAGCTCGGCGAGGCGCTCTTCGGGGGTCATGCCACTCCTTCGTTGTTGGGGTCAGCGAAGCTTGCCGCGGGCGGCGACGGGCCACGCGCCGACGATCCGGCCGCTCCGGTGCACGAGGACCTCGTCGTGCATGTTGGTGCAGCCGCACGCGTGGTTGGGGATGATCGTCACCACCTCGCCCACGTCCGGCCTCCGGTCGCTGCGGCTGAGGTCGACGTGGCCGTGCTCCTCGGACAGCGCATAGATCTCGGCGTCCGGGTACTCGACGATCAGGCCCTTGCCGCCGCCGGCGGCCTCCTCGGCCGGGTCGTTCGTCAGCGTCTTCGACCCGGCGTCGAGGATCCCGCGCTCGGCCGTCGGGCGGCTGACGACCGTGGCGCGGATCCGCAGCGCGCAGTCCTCCAGCGGGACCGATCCGTTGGCGATGCACGAGCGGTCGCCGTAGAGATACGTCCCGGCGCGCACCTCCGTGATCTCCGGCACCTCGTGGTTCGTGAAGAACGTTGGCGTCCCGCCGGCGCTCACGACGCGCACCTCCAGGCCGCGCGAGCGGATCTCCTCGATCGCCGCCCGCAGCTTCGGCCCGGTCTCCGGCAGCGTCGGGTAGGTCATCAGCCCGTCGAAGCGGAGACCCGGCAGCGAATCGACGATCTGCGCAAGCTCGGCCGCGGCTTGCGGTGTCTGCACGCCGGTCCGGTTGAAGCCGGTGTCGACCTCCACCAGGAAGCCGACCTCGGCGCCGGCGGCTGCCAGCGCCGGCGACAGCCCCCGCGCGACCTCGGGCGAGTCGGCGGCCACCGAGACTGCCGCCTCGCCCGCGAGCGCTGCCAGCCGCTCGGCCTTCGCGGCGCCCAGGATCGGGAACGTCAGCAGGATGTCGCGGATACCCGACTGCTCCATGACCTCCGCCTCGCCGATCTTCTGGCACGTGATGCCGACCGCCCCCGCGCCGAGCTGCATGTGCGCGATCGCCGGCAGCTTGTGCGTCTTGATGTGCGGCCGGAACGCGAGCCCGTGCTCGTCGCAGTAGCCCTGCATGCGCGCGATGTTGCGCTCGACCGCGTCGAGGTCGACCGTCGCCACAGGCGTGTCGAGCGAAGCGAGCTCGCTCAAAGCCGGACGACCGCGTCGCCCTCCACGTCGAACCCGACGAGGTCGGACTGGATGGTCGTCCGCGCAGGCCGCGGATCCGAGAAGAACTGCCGGTACTCGCCGTCCATCTCGTCGAAGTGAGCCATGTCGCTGATGTACATCCCAACCCGCACCGCGTTCTGCAAGGAGCCGCCCGCGGCGCGCGCGACCGCGTCGAGGTTCTCCAGCACCTGGCGCACCTGCTCGGCGATCGTCGTCCCTACCCGGCTGCCGGACGCATCGTAGGGGCCCTGCCCCGAGAGGTACAGGAAGCCTCCGGCGACGATGCCCTGCGAATAGCCGCCCGAGGGCGGCGGCGCGTCCGGCGAGAGAACGGGTTCGCGATCCATCAGGCACTGACCTCCTTGGCTCCGTATCGGGGAAGCCAGTAGTCGTGATAGAGCTGCTCGTGCTCGGGCGAGCAGAACTTCAGCGGGACGCCGTCGACGTCGGCGCCCCAGTAGCGGACGGCGATCGGATGGCCGCACAGCGCGCAGGCCTCGCGGTTCGCCTTGAGGTACGAGATCTCGCTCTGCATCCACTCGCCCACGGTCACTCCTCCTCGAGGCCGTAGAGCTCGCGGGCCGCCGTCTCGCTGACGAAGCCCTCGTCGACGTCGCGGCGGACTTTCGCGCGAGCGCGGCGCGCGGCAGGCCCGTAGCCGCCGCCGCCGGGCATCAGGATCTTCACCTGGTCGCCCTCGCGAAGCGTCACGCCCGAGAACTTCGACGGCGACATCGTGCCGAAGCTCTCGACGAACGTCCGCCACTCCTCCTCGCCCGCCCGGCGCACCCAGAGGCCCCCGACCGCGCCGGCGCCGCCCTCGAGCACACCCCACGGCTCCGTCTTCATGCGGTTGAGCAGCGCGCTCACCGTCACCTCGGGCACCGTCACGGTGAACACGCGCTCACCGCCGAGGCCGCCGCGGAACTCGCCGGGGCCGCCGGAGTCCTGGACGAGCCGGTACGACTCGATCCGGAACGCCGGGTAGCGCGTCTCGAAGACCTCGACCGGCGTGTTGCGGCAGTTGCCGTTGATGGTCACGACCATGTTGTTGCCGTCGAGCCCGTGGCGTCCTCCCCAGCCCACGCCCTCGAAGTGGAAGTGGGCGTACGGCTCGTCGGTGCGCGGATCGATGCCGCCGAAGAGGAACGGCGACGACGTCCCGCCGCACGAGGCCGCGACCCGCTCGGGGATCGCGTGCTGCAACGCGCCGAACACCATGTCCGTGATCCGCGGGCTGGTCTCGGTGTTCCCGCCGGCGACCGGAGCCGGGAACGAGCAGTTGACGATCGTCCCGGGCGGCGCGATCACCGTGAACGGCCGGTAGCAGCCCTCGTTCCGCGGGATCGTCGGATCGGTCAGATGCAGGAACGCGTTGTAGATCGCCGAGGCCGTGACCGCGTAGATGGCGTTCACCGGCCCCACAGCCTGCTTCGCCGACCCCGTGAAGTCGGCGATCACGCCGCCGCCGTCGATCGTCAGCGTCAGCTCGATCGGGTAGTCGCGGTCCGTGATCCCGTCGTCCTCGATCGCGTCGGTGAACGTGTAGACGCCGTCCGGGATCGCCTCGATCTCGGCGCGCATCCGCCGCTCCGCGATCGCCATCAGCTCCGAGGAGGTGCCGAGGAAGAAGTCGAGGCCGTAGTCGCCGAGGAAGGTGTGAATCCGCCGCTCCGCCAGGTCGAGCGACCCCATCATCGCGCGGAAGTCCCCGAGCGTCACCCGCGGCGTGCGGTGATTGGAGAGGATGATCTTCCAGACGTCGCCGACGTCCACCCCGCGCCGCTTGATCTTCACCGGCGGCAGGAGCAGCCCCTCCTGGTAGACCTCGGTCGCATCGCCGGAGAGGCCGCCGGGCGTCTTCGCGCCCACCTCCGACATGTGCGCCACGTTGGCGACGAACGCGACGAGCCGCCCCTCCCAGAAGACCGGCTTCAGCAGCATGTGCTCGGGCACGTGGCCCGAGCCGCGGTACGGGTCGTTGTGCAGGACGACGTCGCCCTCCTCGAACGCCTCCAGCCCGAGCTCCTCGATCGTCCAGTCGACCGTGAACTTGATCGTCCCGATCTGGGAGGGGCAGAACTCCGCCTGCGCGAGCATGTTCCCGGCCGGGTCGAAGATCACGCACGAGAAGTCGAGCGACTCGTTGAAGATCGGCGAGTAGGCCGTCGTCATCATCGTCACGCCCATGTCGCGACAGCAGCTCGTGAGGTAGTTGTCGACGACAGTCAGCGCGACGGGGTCGTAGACGGTGGCGCTCAAGTCGCCTCCTCCCGGGCGCCCGCGCCAGTGTCGATCACGAGCGCTCCCTGGGCGGTGCGCTCCACGGACATCCCCGGCTCGACGAAGAGGGTCGAGCCCTCCTCCTCCACCACCGCGGGGCCGGCGACCGTCTCGCCCGGCTGGAGCGCCGAGCGGTGCACGACCTCCGCCTCCAGCCAGCCGTGGCCGCGGACGTACACCTGGCGCTCGGAGCGCGTCACCCGGCCCGCGCCGTTCGCGCGCGAGAGGTCGAGCGGCGGGCGCTTCCCGATCGCCGTGACCTTGAAGCTGACGAGCTCGATCACCTCGCGCTCGATCGCGTAGCCGTAGCGCTCGGCGTGCAGCTCGTCGAAGCGGCGGAACGTGCGCTCGAGCGCCGCCTCGTCCAGCTCGCCGCCCTCGATCTCCACCTCGTGCTCGTAGTTCTGGCCGAAGTACCGCATGTTGATCGCGCGCCGAATCTCCGGCTCGCCCGCGAAGCCCTCCTGCCGGAGCTCCGCGAGCGCACGCTCGGTGATCCGCCCGAACTGACGGTTGACGAGCCCCGCATCGACGTTGTTCGACCGGAACGCCTGTGTCCAGATCTTGTCGACGCGGATGTCGGCGAGCAGCAGGCCGAGAGCGGAGAAGACCCCGGGGTAGAGCGGCACGATCACCCTCGGGATCCCGAGCGTGCGGGCCACAGCCGCGGCATGGAGCGGCCCGGCCCCGCCGAAGGCGAGCAGCGAGAACCGCCGCGGGTCGTGCCCCCGCTCGAGCGAGACCATCTTGATCGCGCTCGCCATGTTCTCGTTCGCGATCTCGACGATCGACGCCGCGAGCTCGAGCGGCGCCAGGCCGATCCGCTCGCCGAGAGCCTCCATCGCACCGTGCACCGGCTCCGGGTCGAGGCGCATCCGGCCGGCGAGGAAGTACTCGGGGTCGAGACGGCCGAGCAACAGGTTCGCGTCGGTGACCGTGACCTCCGTGCCGCCCCGGCCGTAGCAGATGGGCCCCGGCTGCGCGCCCGCGCTGCGGGGGCCGACGCGGAGGAAGCCACCCGCGTCGACCCAGGCGATCGACCCGCCGCCGGCTCCGATCGACTTGATGTCGATCAGCGGGACCGCCGCCGGAAGGCCCCACTCGATCTCGTACTCGGTCGTGTGCCGCTGCTTCCCGTTGACGAGGATGCCGACATCGGCGCTCGTGCCGCCCATGTCGAGCGTGAGGACGTTCGGCTCTCCCAGAGCGCGGGCAATGTGCTCGGTCGCGGTCATGCCGCCCGCGGGCCCGGACATCACCGTCTGGATCGGTGACTCGGCGGCGGCGTGCGACAGCATCGCGCCGCCGTTCGACTTCATCATCGTCCACTCTCGCGCCATCCCGGCGCCGCGGAGCGACTCGTCGAGGCTCGAGACGTAGCGTCCGAAGAGCGGCCGCAGATAGGCATCCGCGATCGTCGTCGAGGCGCGCTCGTACTCGCGCCAGATCGGTGCCACCTCGGAGGACACCGACACCGGGATGCCCGGCAGCTCCTCGGCGATGATCTCCTTCACGCGCTCCTCGTGGTCGGTACGGACGTAGGAGAAGAGCAGCGAGAGTGCGACCGCCTCGGCGCCGCCCTCCTTGATCCGGCGGCAGAGCTCGCGCACCTCGGCCTCGTCGAGCGGCCGCACCACCGCGCCGTCGGCGTCGAGCCGCTCGCCGACGCCGAGGCACAGCCGCCGGCTCGCGACGAGCGGCTCGGTCTTCGTCCACCGGAGGTCGTAGAGCACCCGCCGGTTGATGCGCTGGATGAACGGTGTGTCCTCGAAGCCGTTCGTGGTCACGAATGCGACCTTGCAGCCGGTTCGCTCGATCAGCGCATTGGTGCCGACCGTCGTGCCGTGCGTGAAGGTCTCCACCGCCGCCGCGTCGACCCCGCCCTCGTCGAGCGCATTCACGATCGCCTGCCCCGGCGTGGCGGGCGTCGACGACGTCTTGAGCGAGTCGACGTGGCCGGACTCCGGGTCGAACACCACCATGTCGGTGAACGTGCCACCGGTGTCGATCCCGATGACGAGACCCACTACTCGACCACCGCAGCGGTCGGATAACGCAGCTGCGGCGGCTCACCGAGGCCGTGCAGGTCTGCCAGGGCGGCCCAGCTGAGATGCTCGCGCATCGCGGTCGCGGCCTCGCGCGGCTCACGGCCGCAGACGGCATCGGAGATGCGCCGGTGCTGCTCGACGACGTTCGAGGCGTCGTCGGCATCGAGCGTCGAGAAGCCCCACAGCGTCGCGATCACCTCGCGAATGTCGCGGCTCACCGCCGCGAGCACCCGGTTCTCGCTCGCCCGCGCGATGAGGCCGTGGAAGGTCCGGTCGGCCTCCATCAGCTGCGCCACCGAGGCGCCCGTGGCCAGCAGGCCTTCCATCCGCTTGACGACGGCCGTCAGGGCATCGACATCCTCCTGCCGGCCGTGCTCGGCCATCCAGGCGGCGGCCTGCGGCTCGATCAGGAGCCGGAACTCGTACAGGTCGTGCAGGAGCGGCTCGGCTTTGCCCTCGCGCCGCAGCGCTTCCTGCACCGTGGCGCTGAGCACGTCCCAGTCCTCTTCGGGAAGCACCTCGGTCCGCTTGCCGTGCTGGACGTTCACCATCCCGAGCATCGCGAGCGCTTGCACGGTCTCGCGCGCGACCGTCCGGCTGACGCCGAACCGGTTGACGATCTCCTCCGAGGACGGGAACGCCTCGCCCACGGCGATCCGGCCGGAGACGATCTCGGCCGCGAGGAGCGTCGAGAGCTGCTGGCTCAGCCGTTGCGGCTCGCGCAGCCCGCCGACGTCCTGGAGCACGCGCTCAGCCGACACGGACGCCACCCGCGGGGAGCGCGAGGCCGGACAGATATCTTCGAGCAGCATCCGCGACGCGTCGCCGAGCGCCATCGCCGGCGACCGCAACCCGTCGTGGTCGAGCACGCCGCGCTGCACGAGCACGCGCTTTGCGCACGCGTTGTAGTGGTCGATCGAGTGCTGCATCTCGAACACGAGCATCGGCAGGATGCTCCGGAGCGACTCTTCCGCGAGGGCGTGCTCGCCGCGCGCCTCCGCTTCGTAGGTCTGAACGAGGAGGTCGATGAGATCGACGCCCGGGATGATGCCGGCCGCGCCGACGCGGACGCAGTCGAGCAGGTACATGCCGCCGTCTCCGCCCCACACGGCGTAGTCGGGGCCGAGCTCGGCGATCCACGCGCTCATCTCCGCCGGCCCTGCCTCGAGCTTCACGAGGCGCGCGTTCCCGGCACGCTCGCCGATCCGCATAACGGTCTCGACGCCGAGCCCGACTCCGAGGTAGGCGGGGGCATCCTGGACCATCACGGGCACCGAGACGGCGCCCGCGATCTGCACGACGTAGTCGACGAGCGCGTCGCTTCCGAGGGGACCGCTCATCGGCGCGGGCACGACGACGCAGCTCGCCCCCGCCGCCTCCGCGTACCGCGCGAGCTCGACGGAGGCGCGGGTGCTCGGCGCGCCGACGCCGACGAAGACCGGAACGGCGCCGCCGGTCTCCTCGAGGACGACGTCGGTGAGATCTCGCCGCTCGTCCGCGGAGAGCTTCAGCACCTCGCCGGCGAGGCCGAACGCCACGATGCCGTGGGCGCCGCAGGCGAGTGCAAAGCGTACGACGCGCCGTTGCGCGTCGAGATCGATCGTGTCATCGTCGCGAAACGGGGTGCAGATGGCGGGATAGACGCCTCTCCACATGTGGCGGCGAGCATATCATCCGAGATTACAAGTGACCAAAGGGGCGAGACTGGAGGGCAAGACGGCGATCGTCACCGGCGCCGGACGCGGGATCGGGCGTGCGATCGCCGTCAGGCTCGCCACCGAGGGCGCCGCCGTCGTCGCCACCCAGCGCGACGCAGCCGAGGGCGAGGAGCTGGCCCGCACGCTGGGCGCCGAGGGCCTCGAGATCGCGTTCGTGGCCGGCGACGTGCGCGAAGAGGAGGCCGCGGAGCGCATCGTCGGAAAGGCACTCGACCGGTACGGGCGCATCGACGTTCTCTGCAACAACGCCGGCGTCGGCCTGCTGAAGTCGGTCGAGGAGACGGCACGGGACGAGTACGACCGCGTCCTCGACACGAACCTCTGGGGGATCTTCGCGGTCTCGAAGCTCGCGCTCCCGCACATGGTCCGCGGCGGCAGCGGCTCCGTAATCAACATCGGCTCGGTGGCAGCGACGGTCGGCTTTGCCACCGACGCCGCCTACTGCGCCTCGAAGGGCGCCGTGCACGCGCTCACGCGGCAGATGGCGCTCGACTACGCGAAGCTCGGCGTCCGCGTCAACTGCGTCGCGCCGGGATTCATCGAGACCGAGCAGGTGCGCGTGTACCTCGAGAGCCACGACGACCCGGCCGAGGCCGAGCGCGAGGTCGTTGCGGCGCATCCAATGGGGCGGATGGGTCGGCCCGAGGAGGTGGCGGCGGTAGTCGCCTTCCTCGCCTCGGACGACGCGTCCTTCGTCACCGGCTCCTCGTACACCGTCGACGGCGGCCTCCTCGCCTGGTAACAGCGTGGCGACGATCCTCGTCGGGTACGACACCGAGACCGCGGCCGTCGGTGAGGCGCTCTCGCTCTTCACGGAGAGCCCGAACTTCCCGCTCTACGCGCTCGCGCTCGATCCGGCGACCTGCGGCGAGGCGCTCGAGCTGCTGACGGAGGTCCATGCCGACGTCGGCGTCCCCGCCACCCTCTTTCTCTGCGGGCGGACCCTCCTGCATGCGCTCGAGCCCGTCCGCGCCGCGCGAGGCATCGGGGCTCTTCGACGTCCAGCAGCACACGTTCACCCACGTGCCGTTCAAGGACATCGTCTACTCCCCCGGCCCCGGCCTCGTCGGCACGATCAAGGCCTCGCCCCCCCAGGCGCTGCTCGAGGAGCTCACCTTCACGTCGCGGCTGCTGCGCGACCACCTGGGCGTCGAGTGCGTTGGCGTGCGCACCCCGTTCGGCTACTACCGCGGCCTGCGCGACCGGCCCGACCTGCTCGAGCCCGTGCGTGCCGCCGGCCTGCGCTACGTCACCTCGTGGGGCCGGAACGAGGAGAACGGCAACCCGACGCCGTGGGTCCAGCCGTTCGCCTACGCCGAGGAGGGGTACGCGGACGTCCTCGAGCTGCCGTTCCAGTTCTGGCTCGACGTCGTCTGGTTCGACCAGCACGGCTACGACACCGGCCCGGCGCTCATGAAGGCGCTCCAGGGCGCGGTCGACGAGATCGCCGAGCGCGACCTCGTCTACGGGGCCTGCTTCCACGACTGGGTCGCGATCGCGTCCGACGAGCGCCGCGTCGGCTGGCTGCGCGGCTTCCTCCGCTACGCCGTCGAACGCGGCGTCGAGGTCACGACCTATACCGATTACTGGCGGCGCGTGACCGGAGGCTAGAACGCGGTGTCGATGCGCGGGAAGTGCGGACCGTGGATCGGGTCGCCCGGCTTCAGCTCGAGCTCCTCGTCGGTGTAGTTGTAGGGGAAGCGGAGCGCGCCGAGCCACATCGTCCCGCCCGCGACATACCGCGGAATGAACCCGCGCCGCGGGTTCTGGGTCGTGTTCGGCCCGGAGGCGTGCCAGAGCAGCGAGTGGTGGAAGCCGCACTCGCCGGCCTCGAGCTCGTAGCCGACCGACTCGAGCCCGGCCTCCTCGGGCGCGTGCAGCGCCTCGATCCCGGGCCGCTCCTCCTGCATGAACGAGGTGCCGTCGCCGAACTCGACCGGCAGCTTCTCGCCGAGCTTGTGCGAGCCCTTCGCCACCTGCATCGCGCCGTTCGCCGCGCCGACGTCGTCGAGCGCGATCCAGCACGTGACGGCGCCGGGCGAGGCCAGCGGCCAGTAGGCGTAGTCCTGGTGCCAGGAGAGCTTGCCGCCGACGACCGGCTTCTTGATCACGGCGCCGTCCTCCATCAGAACGACCTCCTTCGAGCCGAGGAGCTGGCGCGCCATGCCGGCGATCACGGGGTTCGAGACCACCTTCCAGAAGCGCTCGTCGCGCTCCCAGAGGTTGAACAGGAACGGGACCGAGTGGGGCTGCTTCTCGACCTCGGTCGTCTCCAGCACGGCGGTGCCGGAGCCCACGGTTGCCGTCCCCTGGCCCGAGTCGACGATCGGGTCGGTGAGCTCGTAGGTCTGGGACTCGCGCCGGCCCTCGAGATGGTCGTCGAGCGCCTCGCGGAGCTCCTCCACCTGGGCGTCGTCGAGGACGCGGATCGGGAAGAGATAGCCCTGCTCGTGGTAGGTCGCGATCTCGTCGGCGGTCAGCGGATCGGTGCGGACGTCGCTCACTGCGCTCCTCCTTCTAGTCGGGAAGCGGGACGTACCCCGCCTGTTCCATGTCGGCCGCGCCGCCGAAGGCCCACAGGATCACGAGGTCCTCGTCCTCGGACGTGCCCGTGATGCGGTGCGGGATGCTGCGCGGGATCAAGCAGATGTCGCCCGGGCCGAGGTCGAGGCTCGCGTCGCCGACCATCTGCGTGCCGCGGCCCTTGACGACGATCACGACCTCGTCTGCGTCCGGGTGGTAGTGGTTCTCGTGCGTCGCGCCGAACGGGTAGGTCGACTGGCCGAACGCGATCAGCGAGGCGCCCGTGTGGGAGCCGACCACCCAGCGGGTGTCGAGGTGGCCGAAGGGCCCCTCGCCGCGTTCCACGCGGGGTGGCGTCGGCGCGGAGCACCTGCGCGCCGCCGTTCGAGCCGGCCTCGACCTCCGCGAGGAACGACTCCATGGCCGCTGCAACCGCCTCCGGGGCCTCCATGGGCAGGGTATGCCCGGCGTCGAGCTCGACCAGCCGCGAGCCGCAGGAGCCCGGCCGCGAGCGCACGGCCGTGCTCGGGCAGCGTACGGTCGTCCTGGGAGCCGACGAGGACGAGTGTCGGCGGGACGACCTCGTCGATGCGAGGCGAGAGGCTCTCGGCGGAGGCGATCGCGCGGCACTGCCGGACGTAGTCGGCGGGATCGTTCTCACGCAGCAGGTCGCGGTACTCGTCGAGCATCGTGGGATCGCGCTCGAGGGACGCGGCCGAGAACGGCGGGTTCCCGACCCAGGCGCCCGCGAGCCACGGCTCGAGCCCCTCACGCTCGATGCGCTCCGCGGAGGCGAGCATGCGGGGGGCGAGGTTCGACAGGTCGGCCTCGGTGCACATCAGCACCAGAGCCCGCGCGGCGAACGGCCGGTCGAGCGCGTGCCGGAGGACGACGGCGCCGCCGAGCGAGTGCCCGACGAGGACCGGTCGGTCGAGCTCGAGCGCGTCGACGACCGCGCCGAGGTCGGAGGCCCAGCGCTCCAGCGAGAGCTCCCGCTGCTCGAGCTCGCGTGAGCGCGGGCTGCCGCGAAGGCTCACGCGCACGAGCTGATACCCGGTGCCGAGCGCGTCGCACAGACGGTTCCAGAGGGCCGCCTGGAGGCCGAGCCCGTGGACGAAGACCAGCGGCAGTCCCTCGCCCGCCACCTCGACGTGGAGCTCGGCGGCGTCGATGAGCACCTCCTTGGTCATTGAAGCGCGGCGACCGCGTCGAGGATGGCCTGCACCGAAGGTGCGTACGCCGCCTCGAGCGGAGGCGTGAACGGGACCGGCGTCGGCGGTGCCGTCACGCGCCTGACCGGTCCGTTGAGGTAGTCGAATCCCTTCTCGCCGACGACCGCCGCGACCTCGGAGGCGAAGCTGCAGCGGGGCGGGCTCTCGTCGACCACGACGAGGCCTCCGGTCTTCTCCACCGACGCGAGGATCGTCTCCTCGTCGAGCGGAGACAGCGTCCGCGGGTCGATCACCTCCGCGCTCGTGCCGGAGCCGGCCAGGAGCTCCGCCGCCTCCAGCGCGCGGTCGACCATCGCCGCGACCGCGACGATCGTGACGTCGCTCCCCGGGCGGCGTACCTCGGCCACGCCGAGCGGAATCCGGTACGGCTCCTCCGGCACCGGCCCCTTCGCGACGTACAGCTTCAGGTGCTCGAAGAAAAGCACCGGGCTGTCGTCGAAGATCGACTCGAGCAGGAGGCCCTTCGCGTCGTACGGTGAGGACGGGACGACCACCTTGAGCCCGGGCAGGTGCGTGTAGATCGAGTAGAGCGTCCCCGAGTGCTGGGCGGCGGCGCTGAGGCCGGAGCCCATCGCCACCCGGATCGTGAGCGGCAGCCGCACCTGGCCGCCGAACATGTAGGACATCTTCGACGCCTGATTGTAGATCTGGTCGAAGGCGAGCCCGGTGAAGTCGGCCCACATCGCGTCGACCACCGGCCGCAGCCCCGCCGCGGCGGCGCCGACGCCGGCCCCGACGAAGCCTGCCTCCGAGATCGGGGTGTCGCGCACGCGGTTCGGGCCGAAGCGCGGGTAGAGGCTCTTCGTCGCACCGAAGGAGCCCCCCATCGAGTTCTCCTTGCCCTCGCCGCGGCCGGCACCTCCGGCGACGTCCTCGCCGAGCACGATCACGGACGGGTCGGCCTCCATGGCCTGGAGCATCGCCTCGCCGACGGCGTTCACGAGCGACAGGGTCCGCGTCTCGGCGGCGATCGTCATCGAGCCACCGGCTCGGGATAGACGTAGCGCTCGAGCTCGGCCGGGTCGGGGAACGGGCTGGCCTTGGCGAAGGCGACCGCCTCGCTGACCTCCGCGTCGACCTCCGCCACGAGCGCGTCGAGCTCCGCCTCGCCGGCACCGGCGGCGAGCAGACGCTCGCGCAGCGCTGCCAGCGCGTCGCGGCTCCTCGCCGCCTCGCGGTCGCCGTCGTCGCGGTACCGGTCGGGGTCGCCCTCGAAGTGCCCCATGAAGCGGTACGTCTTGACCTCCAGCAGGGTCGGGCCCTCCCCGGCGCGGGCCCGCCGCACCGCCTCCCGCGCGGCCTCGTAGACGGCCACGGCGTCGGCCCCGTCGGCGATCACGCCGGGGATGCCGTAGGCGGCGGCCCGGGATGCGACGTCGGGCACGCTCGTCGCGTACGCCGCAGGCGTCGACTCGGCGAAGCCGTTGTTCTCGCAGACGTACACGGCGGGCAGGCCCCAGATCGCCGCCAGGTTGAGGCTCTCGTGGAGCACGCCCTGATTGGCGGCGCCGTCGCCGAAGAACGCCACGGCGACCTCCCCGCTCCCGCGAACGCTCGCGGCGAGCGCCGCGCCCGTCGCGAGTGCGATGCCTCCGCCGACGATCGCGTTGGCGCCGAGCATGCCGCGCGAGAAGTCGGCGATGTGCATCGAGCCGCCGCGGCCCTTGCAGAGGCCGTCCTCGCGGCCGTAGATCTCGGCCATCATGCGGCGCAGGTCGCAGCCCTTCGCGATGCAATGGCCGTGGCCGCGATGCGTGCTCGTGACGTAGTCGCGGTCGTCGAGGTTGGCGCACACGCCTGCGGCGACCGCCTCCTCGCCCACGTACATGTGCACGAACCCCGGGATCTCGCCCGTCCGGAACTCCCGCGCGACCCGCTGCTCGAACAGGCGGATCGTCGTCATCGTCCGGAAGAGCCCGCGGAGGACGTGCTCGTCGGTCAAGGGAGCTCCGGCAGGGCGGCGACGAGCTGCTCGAACGTCCCGAGGAAAGCGGCGGCGGGCGCTCCGTCGACGGCGCGATGGTCGAAGGTGAGGCAGGCCTGCATCGTCGGCCTCACCGCGATCGCGCCGTCGCCGACAACGACCGGCCGGTCCTTGATCCGGCCGACCCAGAGGATCCCGCACTGCGGCGGGTTGAGGATCGCGGTCGTGATGTCGACCGGATGGATACCGCCGTTCGAGACGGTGAAGGTTCCGTCGGCGAGGTCGTCCAGCGTCAGCGAGCTCGCACGCGCACGCTCGACGAGCTCGGCGATCCGCCGGTTGATCTCCTCGAGCGAGAGCCGGTCGGCGCCCCTCACGACGGGCGCCACGAGGCCGGCGTCCGTGTCGACCGCGACGGCGACGTTGATCTCCTCCAGAAGCTCGATCGCGCGTCTCGGCGACGCGCGCGTTGAGAACCGGATGCGTCCGCAGCGCGTGCGCGACGAGCTTCACGACGATCGCGGTCACGCCGATCCGCGGCTGCGCGCCGTCGTCGTTCAGGCGCGTCCGAAGCTCGACGAGCGGTTTGACGTCGAGCTCGAGGACGGACGTCAGCTGCGCCGACTCGTGCAGGCTCGCGAGCATCCGCGTGGCGATCGTCCGGCGCCGCCCGCGCAGCGGGATCTCGCGGGCGACCGTGAGCCCTCCCGCCGGCTCCGGCACGGGCGCCCGCTCGGGTCTCGGCCCAGGCCGTGACGTCGCGGTCGACGATCCGGCCCGCCGGGGCCCGAGCCCGCGATCTCGCGGGCGTCGTCGAGCGTGTAGCCGAGCTCTCGCAGCAGCACGCGGGCGCGCGGCGAGACGAGGGGCGCGTCGCGGCGCAGCGCTTCGGCCTCTGCGGATGCGCCGTTGGCGCCGCTTGCAAGGACGGTGTACTCCTCGATCGTCTCCGCGATCATCCCGACCGTCGTGCCGATCGGCACCGAGTCGCCGGCCGGCACGAACTGGTGGACGAACCCGCCGACGTCCGCCTCCACCTCGGCCGTCGTCTTCTCCGTCTCGAGCTCGAAGACCAAGCCGCCGGCGGGAACGTGCTGCCCCTCGCCGACGAGCCAGCCCGCGAGCAGGACGTCCTCGGTATAGGCACCGAGCTTCGGCATGATCACCGGGTGGACGGCCAAGGCGCTATAGGTTATAGCGCCCCGGAGACCAGCACGATCTTGCCGCCCTGCCGGTCGCGCTGCCGTTCCCAGGCCTCGGCGACCCGCTCCAGGGCGAGCGTCTCGACCGGCAGCCGGATCCGGCCCGCGCTCGCGTGGCCGACCAGGTCGGCGTAGCCCCGCGCGAGCGCATCCCCCGGGACGGCGAAGTTCGAGTAGCCGAAGATCTGGAGCTGCTTCCCGCGAACCTGCCCTGACGGAAGGGTCGCGACGGCGCCGGCCGACTGCCCGAGGTTGACGATCCTCGCGCCGGGGCCCGCAACGGCCGCCGCGGCCTCGACCGCAGGCCCCCAGAGGGCATCGAGGACGAGCGTGGGCGGCGCGCCGTCGAAGGCGGCAGCGAGTCGGCCGGGCAGATCGTCGCCTTCGAGGGACACGGTCGCGTCGGCGCCGAGCTCGCTCGCGGCTGCCAGCCTTGCCTCGTTGCGACCGGCGGCGACGACACGCCCCGCGCCGAGAAGCTTCGCCGCCTGGACTGCGACGGTGCCGACGCTGCCAGTGGCGCCGAGCACGAGCACGCTTTCTCCGGCGCGGACCGGTGCGAGCCAGCTCAGCGGCATCCAGGCCGCGAGGCCCGCCTGCCCGAACGCGGCCGCGACGACGTCGTCGGCTCCGTCCGGCACCTCGACGAGCGCTTCCTCGGCGGCGGCGAAGCGCTCCGAGAACGCGCCGTCCGCCGCGACCCCGAGCCCTCGGCCCGAGGCCCAGACGCGCGTACCGGGAGCCAGGCGGCTCGACCGGACGACCCGGCCGACGCCCTCGATGCCGGGAACGTACGGAAGCGGCGGACTGCCGGCCGGAAAGGACCCCGACGCGATGGCGAGATCGGCCGGGTTGAGCGCCGCAGCCAGGAGCTCGACGACGGCCTTCCCGTCCGGTGTCTCGGGCTCGGGCCGCTCGCCGGGCTCGGGCACCGCGCCGTGCGCGGACAGGATCGCGGCACGCAACGCCGGTCAGGCCTCGGCCTCGGCTGCCTCGACGGAGGCGAAGGCACGCCGGACTGCAAGCTCCGTCCGGTCGAGGTGCAGGCGAAGGAGCGTCGCCGCGTGGTCGCCGTCGCGCCGCTCGCTCAGCCGCACGAGCTCGCGGTGGTCGGCCATCGCGTCCTTGACCGTCGCCGAGACGAACAGACGGACGTAGCGCTGCGAGGCGAACCACACCTGCTCGAGGATGCGCTGGATCCAGGAGCTGGCGCCCGGCTCGAGCAGCGCCCAGTGAAACGCGTGGTGTAGCTCCCAGAACTCCCGTGAGTCGTGGTCCTGAGCCACCACCTCGAGGTCCCGGAGGGCCCCGCGTACGACCTCGACCTGCTCGTCGGTCATCGTGTCGACCGAGCGCCGGATCACGTCGCACTCGACGATCCGCCGCAGGTCGTAGAGGCCTGCGAGGTCGTCGAGGTCGACCCCGGCGGCGACGGCGGCGCGCTGCGGCAGCGCCACGATCAGGCCCTCGGCCTCGAGCCTGCGCACCGCTTCGCGGATCGGGATGTGACTGACCCCGAAGCTCTTCTCCAGCTCGGCCACCTTGATTCGCGCACCGGGCTTGATGTCCCCGGCGAGCAGGGCCCCGCGCAGCCGTGCCGTCACGTTGTCGACGACGCTTACGCGCTGGATCGTGTCGCTCCCCGATTGCTCCATGGCTGTCGTGCCCGCCGAAGGGCCGCTATAGCATATAAGGCCGCCGGGCCTGGATCTCGGGCGTGAGGTCGAACAGCGCCTGCGCGGCCCGCAGCACGCGGGCCTCCTGCCACGGCCCGCCCGTGAACTGGACCCCCACCGGGATCCCGAGCTCGTCGAACCCGGCGCGCACGGCGCAGGCCGGCAGGCCCGTCAGGTCCTGCGGCGTCGTGAAGCCCATCACGAGGTCGCGGAACGTCAGCTCGACGCCCGCGTGAACGACGGTCTCCTCGCCGATCGGGAGCGGCGAGCCCGCGCTCACCGGGGTGAGGAGGACGTCGCACCCGTCGAGGGCGCGCGCGAATGCTGCCCGGATGCGCTGCCGCTCCGAGGACGCCTCGAGGTACTGCTCGAGCGTCACCTCGGCCGCAGCGTCAAGCCGTGCGAGGACGTCCGGCCCGTACTCATCGCGCCGCTCCGGGTAGAGGCCCGCGCGACGGTGCGTGTCGAGCGCCTCGGCGCTCTGGATCGCGCGAAAGGTCGGCAGGATGAGCTCCGCCTCGGGAAGCGCGCGCTCGACGAGCCGTGCACCGGCGGATGCCAGCGTCCGAATCACAGCCTCGAACACGATTGCGATGTCGGGTGCAAGCGGCACGAGGTGGAGGTCCGGGCAGAGCCCGACGACGAGCCCGTCGAGCCCCCGTGTGAGCTCCGCCCGCATCGTCCCGAGCGGGACGTCCGAGGTTGCGGGATCGTCCGGGTCGATGCCCGCAGTCGCCTCGAGCAGGAGCGCGGCGTCCGCGGGCGAGCGCGCCATCGGCCCGGGGTGGTCGAGAGACCTGGCGAGCGGCCAGGCGCGGGCGCCGCTGATGCGCCCGTATGTCGGCTTGAGCCCCACGACCCCGCAGAACGCGGCGGGAACGCGGATCGAGCCCCCCGTATCGCTGCCGAGAGCGAGCGGCACCTCGTCCATTGCAACCACGACCGCGGATCCGCCGCTCGAGCCGCCGGACACTCGCTCGCGCATCCACGGGTTGCGAGCGGAGCCGAGCGCGGGGTTGACGGACGTGATTCCCCACGCGAACTCGTGCGTCTGGGTCTTGCCCACGAGGATCGCGCCCGCCGCACGGGCGCGCCGCACCGCCTCGGCGTCCCGCGCGGGAACGTGAGCCCCGAACATCGGTGAGCCGTACGCCGTTCGGACACCTTCGCTGTCGAACAGGTCCTTGGCGCCGAACGGAATCCCCTCCAGCGTGCGGGCCTCCCCGCGCCGCCACGCCTCCTCGGCCGCTCGGGCCTCGTCGCGGGCGCGGTCGAGGCAGAGAGCGGTGAACCCGCCGACCTCGTCGTCGGCCGCAGCGATGCGGGAGGCGACCGCGTCGAGGACCTCGACCGGCGACAGGCTTCCGGTCCGGAACTCATCCAGAAGCTCTTCCACGGTGAGCGTCGGCAGGTGGGTCACGGGGTGGCCGGGAGCGAGCCGCTCGGGCTGCTCAGCAGCTGGATCGGGGGATGGTAGACCGTAGTTGGTATCGAGGTGAGTGGAATCCGGCCCATCTGGTGGTGGCGTGCCGTCGTCGTCACGGTCGTGATCGTCTACTTCGAGCTTCCTTATTCGGTCAGCGGCTGGATCCCGGTCTGGCTGCCGTTCCTGCTCGCGGTCGTCACCGAGGCGCAATTCTTTCTCTCCGGTTGGCGTTCGACCCCGAGGCGAGAGCGAGTCGATCCCGGCCCGCAGGTGTCGGATCTGGAGGAGCTTGGCCGCGGCTCCTTGCTGAGCGTCCCGCTCCGGCAGGGCGGTGAGCTGTGGCTGGAAAGCGGCGAGTTCACTGAACCTGAGGTCGCCGAGTGGCTGCGCCGAAACGAGGAGGAGCTGGCAGCGCTTCCTGCCGGCCGTTTCGCCGCCGGGCCGCTCCGGCTCGACAGCGACAACGCGATCCGCGCCGTCACCGAGCCTCCGGCGCCACCGGCAGTCGCGCCACGTCGCAGCCGTCTCGGAGCTATTGGTGTCCGTTCTGATCGTCGTCGGGGTCGGCGTATTGCTGTTCAGCCGCTCATCCGGCTGGCAGCAGCTGTCGCGGCAGACGCGGGCTGCGGCGGAGGCACAGTTTTCACGGCTGGCGGCGGAGATCGCCGGTCATCGTGTCACCGTCAGCTGCGACAACCGCCATGTCGGCTACGTGCAAGGGGATGACGGGCTGGCGCAGGTCGGCGGACGGCAGGCGTGGCTGACGACCGATATCTGCCTGGCGCTCGTGCGGCTGCGCGACGGGAAGCTCGACCCGCAGGGCGAGTCCGCTTCGCATGCGGTCGTGGTGCTCGCGCACGAGTCGTGGCATTTGCGCGGGGTGGCGTCGGAGTCGCTCGCGAACTGCTTCGCCTACCAGTCGGGCGTCGGCGTGGCCGAGAAGCTCGGGGTATCACCTTCGACCGCGGAGGCGATGATGCGGGAGCAGTTGGCCGAGAACGGCGCGGTCTACGCAGATCGATCCCGCCTACCTGATCCCGTCGGGTTGCAGCAACGGCGGCAAGTATGACCTGCACCCGAGCTCGTCACGGTTTCCGTAGCCGAACTGTTCGCCCGCATTTTCTCCGGGGATGCACGATAACGTCTGCCGCGTGACCGCGCCGTTTCTGATCGAGTTTCCCGGCCGACGACCCCGAGCGGGCGCGCCGCTTCTGGGAGGGCCTGCTCGGCACGACGCTCGAGCCGCGGCAGCCGGACGACGGCCGCGGCTGGCAGGCCGGGCACGACGGCATCGAGATCGGCATCCACGAGCGCGGCACCGGGCCCGGCGACCGCTTCTCCCTTCCGTACTTCCCGGTCGACGACCTCCCGGCAGCAGTCGAGAAGGTCCGGGAGCTCGGCGGCGAGATCGTTCATCCGGGCGAGCGGTGGGTGATCTGCCGCGACTCCGAGGGCACGCCGTTCGCCCTCGCGGGCCCTGCATGATGCGCGTGTTCTAACGGCCGCGCCGCGTGCCGATCAGTCGAGCGGCGACGAGAAGCGCCACTGCCATGACGATCTGCCCGCCGAGCACGACCCTGTTCACGTCCACCGCAGGCTTCCAGGTCACCTTGTCGCCCTCGATGATCCACGCGCCGCTCGGCCGCGCTCGAACACCGAAGCCGCCGCCGCTGCCGGACTGCTCCTCTCCCTGACGGCCGCCTCCGCCACCGCCGCCGGCGTGCACGCTCGCAGCGGGGATGACCGTGAGCCCGTCCTTCTCATAGGGCTCACCGTAGACGCGCTTCACCGTTGTGAGGTCGCGCACGCCGTTGATCACGCCTTCCAACCCGGTAGCTTCCATCGTTCCCTCCTTTCGGGTCGCAGCGAATTGTGCGCTACGCCGGTGGGCCGCTGCCGAGCGTGACCGGGGCCGAGTGCTGTTGCCCGGACGTGTCCGTCCAGCCGACCTGGACCTTGTCACCCGGATGATGGCCGAGCATGAGGCCGCTGAGCGTCGTCGGGGAGTCGACGGCGTGGCCGTCGAGCGAGGTGATGACGTCGCCGGCGGCGAGGCCTGCCGACTGCGGCCGCCTGGCCGTCGAGGACGCTTCCGACCTGGACGCCGGAGCTGCCGGAGCCGCCCTGGCCGAAGTCGCCCAGGCTGCCGTCGGTCGAGGCCACGCTCACCCCGAGGAAGGCCGTCTCGCCGATGTGCAGCGTCGTCGAGCCGTTGCCGGCGAGGACGTCCGTCGCGGTCTCCGCGACCTGGTTGATCGGGATCGCGTAGGCCTGGCTCGCGCCCTGCTCGAACCGGAAGCCGACCGAGCCCGCCGTGTCCATCCCGACCACGTTACCGTCGGCGTCGACGAGCGCCCCGCCCGAGTCGCCGGGCTGGATGTTGGCGTTGACCTGGATCAGGCCGGAAAGCTGCTCGCTCGTGCCGTCGAAGTCGTCGGCGGCCGTGATCGTCTGGTTCAGTGCTCCGATCGACCCGCCGGCGCTCGACGGGGTTCCGCCCCCGCCGCCGGCGTTGCCGACGCCGACCACGGCGTCGCCGACGGAGAGCTTCGACGAGTCGCCGAGCTTGGCGGACGCGAGGCCCGAGGCGCCCTGGAGCTGGAGCACGGCGATGTCGTGGCTCGGGTCGTAGCCGAGCACGTTGACGTCGTAGGTCTTGCCGTTTCCGATGTCGGTGGCGGTGATCTTCGTCGCCCCGGCGATCACGTGGTTGTTGGTGACGACCTTGCCGTCGGCGCTGATGACGATCCCGGTGCCGGCGCCGGCCGCGCCCTGGTACGAGGACTGGACGTCGATGTCGACGAGCGCGTCGTTGACGTTGGCGGCGATCGCACCGGGATTGGAGGGCCCGCCGGCGGCGTTGCTGGTCGAGGAGCTTCCACCGAAGCTGCCCGCGCCGCCGAACCCGCCCCCGGCCGTCACGGCAGGCTGCTGCTGCGCCGTCCAGAGAGAGTGCCCGATCACAGCGCCCGCTACGGCTGCGAGGCCGACGAACACGGCCGCGGCAGCCGCCGCCGAGGCGATACGGGGGTCGCGGCTGCGCCGGGGCGCGGCAGCGGGCGCAGGTTCCTCCGCCTGACGGCGGGACTCTGCGAGCTCTTCGTCGGACGGTGGTTCAAGCATGTCTCCAGAAGACCACACGAACCTCAAGGTCCGCTGTGAGGAGTCCTGCGAAAGCTTAAAGAGCCAGCGCGTCCTCGAGCCACGCCCGGACGTACGGGGCGTACGAGGGCCGCACGAGGAGCCACCAGCGGTCGGGCTCCGGCCTCAGCACGATCACCTGCGCGCGGGCGAGTAGCGTCTGCGCGCAGCGGCCGGGCCCGACGTCGACCGAGCACCCCGTCGCGAGCACCTCGGCTGCACCCGGCCCCGCGAGCTCGAGGACCACACGGTTGGCCGAGACGTCGACCGCCGCCGCGGCGTCCGCGAAATCCACCTCGCGGCCGCCGAGCACGAGCCACTCGTCGGGGCCGAGCCACAGCACCGTGCGGCCGTCCACCTCCGCGACCGTGTTGGGCTCGACCGGAAAGCCCGGACGCGCTTCGCCTCGCACCGAGACCTGCGCCTCGACGAGCGGCTCACTCAGGACGGCCGTCACGGCGGGCTCCCTCCGGGTCGTAGAGGCACATCGGCGCGATCTCGGCCGCGATCGGCGGCGAGGCGAGCGGTGCATGGACGACTTCGCCCATCCGCTCGCGGCCGCCCCGCACGAGCGCGAGCGCGAACGTCCGGCCGAGCGCGGCGCTGCGGTAGCTCGAGGTGACGTGCCCGACCATGGCCCGGCCGCCCGGCTCGTCCACCAGCTGCGCCCCCTCGGGCAGCAGCGAATCCGGGTCGAGCGGCAGCAGCCCGACGAGCTGCTTGCGGTCCGGCCGCGCCGTGTCGGCGCGCGAGAACGAGCGCTTGCCCATGAAGTCGGGCTTGGCCTTGGAGAGGATCCACTCCATCCCGAGGTCCTGCGGCGTCACCGTGCCGTCGGTGTCCTGGCCGATGATCGGGTAGCCCTTCTCGGCACGAAGCACGTGCATCGCCTCGGTGCCGTAGACCGTCGGCTCTCCCGCTGCGTACAGCGCTTCCCACAGGTCGAGCCCCCGCCGGCCGTCGACGTTGACCTCGAACGCGAGCTCGCCCGAGAAGCTGATCCGGCACACGCGCGCCGGAATGCCCGCGACCACCCCATCGCGAACCGCCATGAACGGGAAGCTCTCGCGGTCGAGCGGGATGTCCGTCACGCGCCCGAGCAGCTCGCGCGCATCCGGCCCGACGACGGCGACCGTCGTCCACTGCTCGGTGACCGACGTCAGCCAGACACGCAGCTCCGGCCACTCGGTCTGCAGCCACTCCTCCATCCACGCCAGCACGGCCGCCGCGTTGCCGGTAGTTGTCGTGCACGATGAACCGCTCCTCGGCCACGCGGATCACCACGCCGTCGTCGAACACCATCCCGTCCGGCCGGCACATGACGCCGTAGCGGCACATCCCGACCGCGAGCGAGTCGTAGGCGTTCGTGTAGAGGCGGTTGAGCAGCTCGACCGCGTCCGGGCCCTGGACGTCGATCTTCCCCAGCGTCGAGGCGTCCATCATCGCCACGCGGGTGCGCGCGGCCGCACACTCGCGGAGCACCGCGTCCTCCATGCTCTCGCCCCGCTGCGGGAAGTAGCGCGGCCGCTTCCACTGCCCGACGTTCTCGAACACGGCGCCATGCGCGACGTGCCACGGGTGGATCGGCGTCTCGCGCGCCGGGTCGAAGAGCGGCCCGCGGTTACGACCGGCGAGGGCCGCGAACGGAACCGGCACGTAGGGCGGCCGGAAGGTCGTCGTCCCGAGCTCGCCGGGATGGACGCCGAGCAGCTCCGCCACGACCCGGATCGCATTGACGTTGGCCGTCTTCCCCTGGTCGGAGCCGGTGCCGACGGTCGTGTAGCGCTTCACGTGCTCGACCCCGCGGAGCCCGGCCCCGACCGCACGCCGCAGGTCCGCCACCGTCACATCTCGCTCCAGGTCGACGAACATCGCTGCCTCGTCGCCGTCGGGCACTCGGAAAGACGGCGCGTCCGGGAGGCCCTCGCCCGTCACCCTTCCGGCGCACTCGACCCCACGGAGCTCGCCGTCGGGGGCGGGCGCCCCGATCCGGTCGTCCCAGCGCAGCCGGCCACCGGCCTGGCTCCAGAGTTGCACCCGCGGGCTCCAGCCGCCCGAAACGGCGCGCCGGCCCTCGACGCCGTAGCGCGCGACCGCCCCGGCGAGCATCACGCCCGGCGCGTCGTTGTCGGCAAAGATCTCCGGGCGCTCGAGCGCACCGGTCGCGAGCACGATCCGCTTCGCCCGGATGTGCCAGGCGCGACGGCCACGTTCGATCGCGAGGACGTAGTTGTCCTCGTAGAGCCCGACCGCGGTCGTCCGTGTGAGCACGCGCGAGTCGCCCTCCGGCCCCTGCTCGAGCACGAGCACACGGCCGGCTGCCGCGTCCGCCGCTGCCAGCCCGGAACGGCCGCCGCCGATCACGAGCACGTCGCAGTTCGCGTACATCGCGTCACAGCGGCCGCAGGGCACGGCGGTGAGCCGCCCCTTTCCCGCCAGCGGCGCCGCCTCGAGCCCCTCCTCGAGCTCGACGAGCGTGGCCCGAAGCAACGGCTCCGCGCCGACCTGCACGAGCGCGTTCGGCTCCTGCTCGTCGGCGGTAAAGACCCCGCGCGGCCGGTCGCGGTAGATGCTTCGGAAGCCGCCGAGGACGCCGTTGCGAACGAGCGCCGCCGCCAGCGTGTCGCCCGCCTGCCCCTCGTACTCGACGCCGTCGAAGCGGAACCTCATGGTGTTGTTCGAGCGTCCGTCGAGCCTACGGCTCGCACGAACTCGTTCGTCGCGGTGTCGCGCACGAGCTCGAACCAGCGGCGGCAGCCCTGCGTGTGCACCCAGCGCTCCTTGAGAAGGCCCTTCGGGTTGCCGCGGAAGAAGACGAACTGCGCCCACTCTCCGTCCGAGAGCGCCGAGTGGTCGGCCGGGTACGCGACGTCCGCCTCGGCGCCGTACGAGAACTCGGTCTCGTCGCGCTCGCCGCACCACGGGCACGGAATCAAGAGCATCAGTGGGCCACCGCGGCCGCGCCGTGCTCGTCGATCAGCGCGCCCGTCACGAAGCGGTCGAGCGAGAACGGCTCGTTCAGCTCGTGCGGCCGGCCGGTGGCGATCGTCCACGCGAACACGCGTCCCGAGGCCGGCGTCGCCTTGAAGCCCCCCGTGCCCCAGCCGCAATTGACGTAGAGATCGTCGATCGGGGTCAGGCCGACGATCGGCGAGGCGTCCGGGCAGACGTCGACGATCCCCGCCCACGTCCGCAGCACGCGCGCGTGCTCGAACACGGGGAACAGCTCGAGCGCGGCGGCAAGCTGGTGCTCGATCACGTGCACCGAGCCGCGCTGGACGTAGGAGTTGTAGCCGTCGATCCCGGCGCCCATCACCAGCTCGCCCTTGTGCGCCTGGCTGACGTACACGTGCACCGCATTCGACATCACGACGCTGTCCAGCACCTGCTCGTAGAGCTCGGAGACGAGCGCCTGGAGCGGGTGCGTCTGGAGTGGGAGCCGCAGCCCCGCCGTCTCGGCGATCACGGACGAGTGGCCGGCGGCCACAAGGCCGACCCGCCCTGCGTCGATGCGTCCGAGCGACGTCTCGACCGCGACCGCGCGGCCATCGTCGACGAGGATCCGCCGCACCTCGCAGCCCTGGATCAGGTCGACCCCGAGCGCGTCAGCCGCCCGCGCGAATCCCCACGCCACGTTCTCGTGCCGGGCGATGCCGCCGCGCGGCTGGTAGGTCGCGCCGAGCACCGGGTAGCGCACGTCCGGCGAGACGTTCACGACCGGGCAGACCTCGGCCACCTCCGCCGGCTCGAGCCACTCGGCGTCGACCCCGTTCAGCACGTTCGCCTGGACGCGGCGGACGCTGTCCCTCACGTCCTGCAGCGTGTGCGCCAGGTTGATGACGCCTCGCTGGCTGAACAGCAGGTCGTAGTCGAGCTCCGCCTCGAGCCCCTCCCAGAGCTGGAGCGCGTGCTCGTAGATCGCGGCGCTCTCGTCCCAGAGGTAGTTCGAGCGGATGATCGTGGTGTTGCGCGTGATGTTCCCGCCGGCGAGCCAGCCGCGCTCGATCACCGCCACGTCGGTGAGCCCGTGCTCCTTCGCCAGGTAGTACGCGGTGGCGAGCCCGTGCCCGCCGCCGCCCACGATCACGACCTCGTACGACCCCTTCGGCTCGGGCGACCGCCAGAGGAAGTCAGGGTGCTCGTCGTTCAGCGCGTACCTCGTTGCGCAGCACGCCGATGCCCTCGATCTCGACCTCGACCACGTCGCCGTCGGCCATCGCGACCTTGGGCTCGCGGAAGTAGCCGACCCCCTCGGGCGTGCCGGTGAGGATGATGTCGCCCCGGTCGAGCGTGATCCAGTTCGAGATGAAGCTGACGAGCACAGGGATCGTGAAGATGAGATCGCTCGTGCGCGCGTCCTGCAGCACCTCGCCGTTCAGGCGTTGCTGTACGCGGACGTTCGCGGTGTCGAAGCCGGAGGCGTCGACGAGCACCGGCCCGATCGGGCAGTAGCCGTCGAGGCCCTTGCCCCGGAACCACTGGGCATCGCCGAACTGCATGTCGCGCTCGCTCACGTCGTTCGAGCACGTGTAGGCGGCGATCACGTCCAACGCACTGGCCTCCGGCACCCGGCTCGCGCGCTCCCCGATGACGAGGGCGAGCTCCGCCTCGGAGTCGACGTGCCCGGTATCCCGCTGCAAGACAATTGGGTCTCCGTCCCAGAGCAGCGTGTTCGCGAACTTCCCGAACAGCACCGGGGCCTTCGGCAGCTCGAAGCCGGACTCGCCGGTGTGCGCGCTGTAGTTCGAGCCCGACACAGACGACCTTGGGGTCCGGGCGACCGAACCGGTCGCCCCACATTTCACGCACGCTCTCGTTGCTCATTCGTCTCCTAGGTCGCTGGGGCAGTGAGGGCGCCGGCCTGCGAGGAGCGAGTCGAAGCGCTCGATTGTCGAGCGCACGCCCTCGGCAAGCGGCGTGGGGACGAACCCCGGGACGAGCTCGGCGAACGAGCCCGAGTCGGCCTCCTCCGGGAACGGCAGGCGGACGTCCTCGAAGCCGATGCTGCCGACGCTCTCCGGCGCCGCCTCGCCGATCGCGTCGATCACCTGCTGCACGCTCACGCGGGGGCCGGGCAGGCGTGTGAACGGTCGCGTCGTCGCTGCCGGAGAGGCTGGCCGCGATGAACGCCCGCGCGACGTCGCGCGCAAGCTGGAGCTGGCTCGAGCCGCCATAGGGAATCGTGTAGGGAAGGCGTGCCGCCGCGGCGAGCATCGCCGCCGTCGGCGCCGAGGTGAGCCCCTGGTCGCGGCCGATGCCGTAGACCGAATGCGGGCGCAGGCCCACGCTCGGTACGCCGTACTCGGCGCGGTACACCCACGCCGTCGACTCGTTGGCACGCTTGAAGACGCCGTAGAGCGTTCCCGGGTGGGCGCTCATCGCGGGCGGCGCGTCGCCTTCCGGCTGGTCGAACGCGGCGATCGACGACGCATAGACGACCGGCGCCATCCGGTCGAGCCGGCGCCGCACCGCTTCGAAGACGTTCACCGTCCCGAGCACGTTCACGCGCGCCCCGAGCGGCGGGTCGGCTCGGACGAACGGCACCTGGAGCGCCGCGAGATGGATCACGTTCGTGATCCGGTGCTGGTCGAGGGCCAGCTCGACCGTGTAGAGGTCGGAGATGTCGCCGACCACGTGCGGCACGGTCTCGAGCCGGCCCGTCGGAAGCAGCAGCGCGAGCCGCCTCGGGTCGCTCGAGACGTCGAAGGTGACGACCTCCTCCCCGTCCTCGAGCAGCTCGTGGACCGTCCAGGCGCCGATGCACCCGTGCGCGCCCGTGACGAGAAAGCGACGGTCGCTCATGCGGGCGAGAGCAGCACCTTGGCGTACTCGGCGGGACGGTCGACCAGGTCGGCAAAGGCACCGGCGCCCTCGGCCAGCGGCGCATCGGAGAGCCAGCCGAGGTCGAGGTCGCCCTTCGCGAGCAGCTCCACCGCGCGGGCGAAATCGGCACGCGAATAGGCGAACTGGCCGCGCAGGCGGATCGCGCGGCGGACGAGCACGGCCATCGGGAACGTGCCCTCACCCGCGCCGAGGCCGAGCATGACGACGTCGCCGCCGCTCCGGACGGCGGTGAGCGCCGCGCGCCACGTGGGCTCGAAGCCTGCGGCGTCGACGACGACCTCGGCCGAGCCCGGGCCGAGCTCGTCGCCGGACGCGACCCCGGCGAGCGCGCCGAGCCGGAAGGCGTGCTCGCGCCGCTCCGACACGGGATCGACGACCGTCACGTGCGAGCCGCGATGGGCTGCGAGATACGCGGTGAGCAGCCCGAGCGGGCCGCAGCCGATCACGACGACGTCCTCCGCGCCCTCGAACGGCGCCAGCGCACCGACGCAGCAGGCGAGCGGCTCGGCCAGCACGGCGCGCCGCGGGTCGAGGCCCGGCGGCAGCGGCACGAGGCAGCTCTCGGGCAGCGCCAGCCGCTCGGCGAAGACGCCTGGACGGTGCATGCCGATCAGGCGCCAGCTCGCGCAGAGGTTCTCCTCGCCCGCGCGGCAGCGCTCGCAGGCGCCGCAGCCGACGAGCGGGAAGACCGTATACGCGGCGCCGCCGACGCTCCCCACGACCTCGTGCCCGAGCACGAGCGGCGGGACGCGCGGGCCCGGGTGGCCGCGGTAGCCGTGGAGGTCGGAGCCGCAGATGCCTGCGAGCTCGACGTCGAGGACGACCTCGCCCGCCGCCGGCTCCGGCTCGGGAAGATCCTCGAAGCGCACATCGCGCGTCCCGTACCAGACGAGTGCTTTCACCGCCGTAAGACCCTACCGCCGCGCTCGCCCGTCGGCCCCCCGTTGCGGAGCGTGTGCACGCCGTTGACGAAGACGTGCACGACGCCGTCGGCGAGCTGGTTCGGCTCGAAGGTCGTGCCGCGGTCCTCGAAGCGTGCCGGGTCGAAGACCGTCACGTCTGCGTACGCGCCTGGCGCGAGGACGCCGCGGCCGCCGAGCCCGAGCCGCGCCGCCGGCTGGCCGGTCAGCTTGTGCACGGCCTGCGCCGGCGAGAGCAGCCTCTCGTCGCGGACCATGAAGCGGTAGAACCACGATGCCCACGTATAGGCGCCGTGGAAGAACGTGGCGCCGAGCGCGCCGTCGGGCGCGAGCGTCGTCGCGTCGGAGCCCGGCACGCAGAGCGGATGGGCGAACGCCTCGCGCTGCTCCTCCTCGGTGTACGCGTGGATGATCACCATCACCTCGTGCGGCGCCTCGAGCGACCCGGCCAGCAGGTCGTACACCGTGTCGAGGGCCTCCTGGCGGCGCTCGGCGGCGATCGAGGAGATGTCGCGCCGGGCGTACTGGGGCCAGAACGGGTTGTCCATCAGCACGATCCGGCTCCAGTCGTTGCCGGCGCTCAGCAGGCTGCGGTGCGGGCGCATCCGGTCGCGCGCGGCCGGGTCGCGCAGGAGCTCGGCCTGCGTTTCCGGGTCTTCCGCGAGCACCCACGGCGGCAGCGCCGCGTAGAGATGCGTGAGCCCGTAGAGGCGGGTGTGCATGTCGAATTCCACGTCGAGCCCGAGGTCGCGGGCCTCCTCGACGATCTCCATCGACAGCCGGGCCTCGGCGATGCCGTTCCTCGGCACGAGATGCGAGACCTGGAGCTTGACCTCCGCCGCGCGCGCCGTGCGGATCGCCTCTGCAACCGACTCGGCGGCGCCCTCGTCGCGGCGGCGGGTGTGGGTGGCGTAGAGGCCGCCCGCCGGCGCCAGCGCATGGCAGAGGCCGGTCACCTCCTCCTCGGTCGCGGCCGCCTCCTGCGCGTACTCGAGCCCGGTCGAGTAGCCCCAGGCTCCTTCACCGAGCGACTCGCGCAGCAGGTCGGCCATCGCCGCCGCCTCGCCGCCGTCCGCTGCCCGGTCGGCCAGCCCGACGGTCGAGAGCCGCAGCTGCCCGTTCGGAACGAGGCTGAGGACGTTCACGGCGGGCCGCGCCCCGTCGAGCCGGTCGAAGTACTCGCCGGCCGTGCACCAGTCGAGCGGGACGTCGGGGCTGTAGCCGTAGATCGCCTTGCGCGCCAGCTCCGGATCGCGGATCGGGAAGCAGCCGAAGCCGCAGTTGCCGACCACCTCGAGCGTCACGCCCTGGTGGATGGCGCTGCGGGCGCGCGGATCCACGAGCAGGGTGTAGTCGGAGTGGCTGTGCACGTCGATGAACCCGGGCGCGACGTAGAGCCCGGTCGCGTCGACCTCGGGCGCGTCGCCCGGCGGCATCTGCCCGACGACCGCGATCCGGTCGCCCTCCAGCGCGACGTCGGCCTGGACGGGCTCGCCGCCCGTGCCGTCGACGACGGTGCCGTTGCGGATCACGAGATCGATCATCCGCGATTGCCCCCGTAGGTCGAGCGCAGCTCGCGGCCCTGCGCGAAGCGCTCCACCGAAAAGGTCTCGACGTCGGCGAACTTCACGGTCCCCTCGAGCACCGAGGCGGCAACGAGATCGCCGATCGCGGGCCCGAGCTTGAAACAGTGACCGCTGCCGCCGCAGGCGAGCACGAGGTTCTCGACCTCGGGCGTCCGCCCGAGGATCGGGTGCCAGTCGGGCGTTACGTCATAGAGCCCGACCCTGCCGCCGGCGCGGCGCATGCTGCCGAGCCGCGGCAGCCGGTGCTCCACGCGCTCCCGGACGTCCGTCTCGAACGGCCCGTCGACCTGCTGCTCGTACAGGTCCGGATCGACCTGCTCGTACTCCTTCGGAAAGCCGCGGCCGACGAGAAGATGGCCCTCGCCGTGCTCGGGCGCCGGGCGCATGTAGATGCGGTCGACCTGCGAGGAGACCGTGCACGGGATCGTGGCCTCGGGCGCCGTCTCGAACACGACGTCCTGCTCGCGATAGATCTCGAGCGGCAGCTCGATCCCGGCCGTGCGCGCCAGCGCGAGCGACCATGGGCCCGCCGCGAGCACGACGGTTTCGCAGGGATGCAGCTCCCCGTCGACGCGGACGCCCCGCACCCTTCCTTCCTCCACCTCGATCGCCTCGACCCGCGTGCCCTCCCGCGCCTCGCCGCCGAGCCGGCGCACCGCGGCGATGTAGGCCTCCGTCGCGGCGACGGAGTCTGCGAAGCCGGAGTCCGGCTCGTGGAGCGCGTACGCGATCCCGTCTGCCTCCACGCCCGGGAGCAACTCCTCGAGGTCCTCGACGTCGAGCGTGTCGAGCCCCTCCCCGTCCTGCATCTCGGCGTTCGCCATGGCGAGCTGCGCATCCGCCTCGTCGACGAGGAAGAGCCAGCCCGTGCGGTGGTAGACGGGGTCGCACTCGAGGTAGAGCGGCATCCGCCGGAAGAACTCGCGCGAGTGCACCGCCATGCGCACCACCTCGGGGTTCGAGTAGTGGCAGCGGACGATCGCGGCCGACTTGCCCGTCGACTCGCGCCCGAACTCCCCCGCCTCGAGCAGGAGGGCAGGCACGCCCTCGTGCGCGAGCGCCCACGCCGACGCCGCGCCGACGATCCCCCCGCCGACGACGATGACCTCAGGCGCCAACGCGCTCCCGCACCGGAACCGTGTAGCGCGGATCGCGCGTGCGCGCCCAGTAGCCGTCCGAGACCGCCTGGAGCACCGGGTTGCCGACGGTCTCGAGCTCGTTGCCGTCGACGCGGTCGATCAGGACGATCCCGGCGCCGGAGCCGGTCGCGAACATCGCATCCGCCGTGTAGAGCTCCATCGGCCACAGGTCGCGCACCTCGTTCGGGATGCCGAGCTCCTCGGCGACCTCGAGGATCGTTCTCCGTGTCACGCCCGGCAGCGCCGAGCGCACCGTCGGGGTCACGAGCGTGCCGCCGATGACCGCGAAGACGTTCGCGGCCGTGCACTCGGCCACGGCGCCGAGGTGGTCGAGCATGACGGCGTCGCCCGCGCCGGCGGCGTTCGCCTGCCGCTTGGCGAGGATCGCGTCCACGTAGTTGAGCGACTTGACGTGCGCGCCGACCGACCGCGGCGCCTTCCGCGTCACGGAGCTGATGATCACGCTGATCGGGTCGCTGCCGAGGAGCGGCGGGAACGGGTACGCGGCGACGATCAGCGTCGAACGCTCGCAACGCGACGGGTCGAGCCCCGGCGCGCCGTAGCCGCGCGTCACGATCGGCCGCACGTGCGCGTCCTGGAGGCCCGAGCGCACGATCACCTCGCAGATCACGTCCAGGAGCTCCTCGCCGGCGAGCGGCAGCTCGAGCCCGAGCCCCTTCGCCGAGCCGGCGAGCCGGTCGAGGTGGTCGTACGGGCGGAAGAGCGACCCCGAGAAGAGGCGCATCCCCTCGAAGATCCCGTCGCCGTAGAGCACGCCGTGATCCCAGATCGGGAGGCGCGCCTCGTCGCCGCTCACGTACTCCCCGTCCATATAGACAGTAAGGCCAGTTGCATCAAAGCTCATCAGTGCCTCCTTTCGAGGGTCTCGATCGTGTTGTAGGCGCCGTCGCGCTGCCAGCGCTCGTGGGCGATCCCGACCGCGTCGTGGTCGAGGTCGAAGCCGTGGCCGGGCGCGTCGCCAGGCCGGAAGCGGCCGCCGGCCAGCGCCGGCGGCGGGCCGAGCGTCAGCCGCTCGGCGAGGAGCTGGTGCATGATCTGGTTCCCGAGCGTCAGGTTCGGGATCGTCGCGGCGACCTGAGCGTTCGCGTAGAAGCTGAGCTCGCTCTCCATGAACGCATGCCGGTTGATGCGCAGGCCGAACGCGTCGCAGAGGAACGCCTGCTGGCGCCAGCGGAGCAGCCCGCCCGCGTCGTGGCTGCCCTGGACGACAACGTCGGCCGCCTGCGTCTCGAGCACGTGCAGCAGCTGGCTCGTCGTGAACACCGCCTGGTCGGCCGCGATCTTCACACCGACCGAGCGCCGGACGTGCGCGAGCCCGTTGACGTCGCCCGCGGGCGTCGGCTGCTCGACCCAGTCGAGGTCGTACTGCTCGAGCAGGCGGATCCGGTCGACCGCGGTCGCCGAGTCCCACGCCTCGTTCGGGTCGATGCGGAGCAGCCGGCCGGGGCCGATCGCCTCGCGCACGGCCGCGACGCACGCGTCGTCGCGCTCGACGCCGCGCCCAACCTTGAGGTAGATGACCTCGTACCCCTCGTCGGCGAGCTCGCGGGCATGCGCGGCGAGCGTGTCCGGGTCGTCGCCCTGCAGGAACCCGAAGTAGTCGATCTCGTCCTGCACCCGGCCGCCGAAGAACGTGCTCGCCGGCACGCCCAGCGCGCGGCCGAGCGCGTCCCAGCAGGCGACCTCGATGCCGGCAAACGTGAGCTGGGTGAACTGCGGGAACATCTTCCAACGTCCTTCGCTCCAGATCGAGCGCAGGATTCCCTCCATGTCCCCGGGCGAGCGGCCGATCAGCTGGCGCCCCATCAGCTGGCCGTACGAGACGACGGCCTGCGGGTCCTCGCACACCGACTCGCCGTAGCCGCTCACCCCCTCGTCGGTGTGCACCGTGAAGAGGACGAGGTTCGCGCCCACCTGCGCCCCGCCGGCCCAGTGGAACTCCTGCGCCAGCGGGATCGCGAGCGGCGTCGCCTCGATGCTCGTGATCCTCATCTGCCGTAGAGCTCCCTCGCCGTCTCGACGGAGACCTTCCCGTCCCGCACGTCGCGGGCGACCGCCTCCGGGTCACGCTCGGAGGGATCGCCGTGCCCGCCGCCGCCCGGCATCCGGTGGTGGAAGACGTCGCCCGGCTGCAGCGTGGCGACGAACATCGGAGGCATCTGCTCGACCGTGCCGTCCGCGCGGACGATCAGGTTCGAGGACGGTGCGCCTTCGCCGCCGCCGGCGAGCCCGTACGGCCGGTGCACCTGCCGGTCCGAGCGCACGTGGACGGCGGTGTCGGGCGCCAGCACACGCCAGACGCGCTCGACCGCGAGCCCGCCGCGGTAGCGACCCGCGCCGCCGGAGTCGGGGACGAGGCCGTAGCGCTCGATCATGATCGGCCAGTCGGTCTCGGCGACCTCGACCGGGATGTTGGCCATGCTCGCGCAGGGGTTGGCGAGGCCGTCGTTGCCGTCCGCGACCGGGCGTCCGCCCCAGGTCCCGACCACGAGCTCGCTGTACACCCACTGGTCGCCGCCCGTCCGTCCCGTGAAGAACGCGAGGGTGCTCCGCCCTCGCCGGCCGCGGGGACGCGCTCGGGGATGATCTGCGAGAGCGCGCCGTTCATCACGTCCGACAGACGGTAACCGGTGATGCCGCGCATAGACGAGGCACCCGGCAGGACGACGTGCGTCACCGTCCCGGGCTTCGTCAGTACCGTGATCGGGCGCAGCGCGCCGGCGGTGCGGGGGATCTCGACGGCCGCAGCGGCCATGACCGTGTGGTACACGCTCGCCTCGGCGAAGGAGGGCGTGCAGTTGAGCGCGCCGCGCACCTGCGGCGCCGAGCGCGAGAAGTCGGCGATCAGGTCGCTGCCGCGGATCGTCAGGTCGACGGTGATCGGCACGTCGCAGACGTCGATGCCGTCCGAGTCGAGGTAGTCGGTGAAGCTCACCGATCCCGTCCGGCCAGCCGGCGATCTCGGCGCGCAGCAGAGCCTCGGTGTGGTCGAGCAGGTCGCCCATCAGGGCCCCGAGCCGCGCCGCCCCGTAGCGGCGGGCGAGCTCCTGGAGCGCGCGGTCGCCGATGTGGCAGGCGGCAACCTGGGCGCTGAGGTCGCCGAGCAGCTCATGCGGGACGCGAACGTTGGCCCGGATGATGTCGAACAGCGCCTGTACGGGCTCGCCGCGCTCGTAGAGCCGCAGCCACGGCAGCCGCAGCCCCTCCTGGAAAACCTCGGTGCTGTCGCAGGCGCACGAGCCGGGCACGCGGCCGCCGACGTCGGCGTGGTGCGCGATCGTGGCCGCGAAGCCGAGCAGGGTCCCGTCGAGGAAGGACGGCTTGACGACGAAGATGTCGGGCGTGTGGCTCGCCCCGTCGAAGGGGTCGTTGACGATGTAGATGTCGCCGGGCGCGAACTCGCCGCCGAAGCGCTCGAGCAGAGTCGCCATCGCCTGCGGGATCGAGCCGAGCTGGAGCGGGATCGTCACTGCCTGGGCGATCGTCTCGGCCGTGGGCCCGCAGAGCGCGGCCGAGTAGTCCATGGCGTCGCGCACCACCGCGGAGTGCGCCGTGCGGAAGATCGTCGTCGCCATCTCGTCGGCCGCGGTCTCGAGCGCGTTCGCGACCAGACGCACCGCGATCGGCGCCTCATGGGCCTCCGCGACCGCGGGCTCGACGTCGACGGCCGTGAGGACGAGCGCGCCGGTGGCCGCGTCGAGCGCGACCGTCCAGCCCGGCGGCACGACGACGGTCGTGTCGTACTCGTCGATCAGCAGCGGGCCGCTCACCGGCTCGGCGAGGTGCGCGCGGCTGCGAACAGGGACCTCGATCGTGCCGTATCGGGGCCCGAAGTCTGCCCGGCGCGTCGCCGCCACGTCGGGCTGCTCGTAGACGAGGGAGAAGGGCGGCGACTCCGGGCCGAGCGCGATCAGGCGCAGGGCCCGTACGTCGACCGGCGAGCCCTCCTCGAGCCGCGTCCCGTAGAGCTGCTCGTGGGCCTCCTCGAAGCGCTCGACGAGAGCCGCCACGTCGACGCCTTCCGGCCACTCCACGGGAATGCTCCAGCTCTGGCCGCGGTAGCGCACGTCGGCGACGCGCTGCCACTCGACGACGTCGGGCGCGTCCATCGACGCGCGCATCTCCTCCTCTAGCCGGCGCAGCTCCTCGTCGTCCCCGTCGCGCGCGCTCACCTTGCAGAAGCGGACGTCGTGCCGCTCGGGCCGTGCGAACAGGAGGCCGGCGGCCGAGAAGAGCCCGGCGAGCGGCGGCACGATCGCGGTCTTCACGCCGAGCTCGGCGGCGAGCGCAGCGGCGTGGATCGGCCCGGAGCCTCCGTAGGCCAGCAGCGCGAAGTCGCCCGGGTCACGGCCGCGCTCGGTGGTGACGGCGCGAAGCGCCCGCATCGTGGCGGCGTTCGCGAGCTCGCAGATGCCGCGCGCAGCGTCGAGCGCCGGGAGGCCAACGGCCTCGCCGACCCGCACGACCGCCGCCTCGGCGAGCTCCCGCGAGACGGTGAGATCGCCGGAGGCAAGCTTGCCCGCAGGGATGTAGCCGAGCACGACGTTCGCATCGGTCACCGTAGGCTCCTCACCGCCGAGCCCGTAGCAGGCGGGCCCCGGCGAGGCGCCGGCGCTCCGGGGCCCGACGTGCAGCGCCCCGGCCGGATCGACCCATGCGATCGAGCCGCCGCCGGCCCCGACCTCGGCGATGTCCAGGGTCGGTATACGGATCAGCTCACCGCTCCCGCGGAGGAGCCGGCTACCGGCCGAGAGTGCGGCGCCGACCTCGTACTCCTGGCTGCGCGAGACGGCGCCGTCCTCGATCAGCGACGCCTTCGCCGTCGTGCCGCCCATGTCGAACGTGATGACGTTCGGGAGGCCGAGCGCGCGGGCGAGCGCGAGGCCCGCCACGACGCCGGCGGCCGGCCCCGACTCGAGCGCGTACACGGGCCGCTGCGCGGCATCGGCATCGCTCATCAGGCCGCCCGACGACTGCATGATCGTCAGCGGCGCGCCGAGCCCGCTCCGCAGGCTGCCGAGATAGCGCTCCATGAGGGGCCGCACGTAGGCGTTGACGACGGTGGTCGCGGTGCGCTCGTACTCCTGCTGCTCGCGCAGAATCTCGCTCGAGAGCGTCACCGGGACGTGCGGGAGCTCCGCGCGGAGGATCTCGCCCAGCCGGCGCTCGTGCTCCGGATGGACGTGCGCGTGGAGCAGGCACACGGCGACCGACTCGGGGCCGAGCTCCGCGATCCGCGCGGCGAGCTCGTGCGCCTCACGCTCGTCGAGCGGCTTCAGCACCTCGCCGGAGGCGGTGACGCGCTCGGCGATCTCGAGCCGCAGGTGGCGCGGAACGAGCGACGGCGGCTTCGTCCAGAAGTAGTCGTAGAGATGCGGCATGCGCATCCGCCGCAGCTCGAGCACGTCGCGGAAGCCCTCGGTCGTCACGAGCACGGTCACCGCCCCGCGGCGCTCGAGCACGGCGTTCGTCGCGACCGTCGTGCCGTGGACGACCTCCTCGACCTCCGGCGGGGCAAGCTCGCGCACGGCGCCGACGACCGCGCGGTCGTAGTCCGGCGGCGTCGAGAGCACCTTGACCGCGCGGACCCGGCCGCCGGGCTCGAGCAGCAGAACGTCCGTGAACGTTCCGCCGACATCCGCGCCGATCCGCGTCATAGCTCCTGCTCGGAGGGCAGCGACGGCCAGAGCAGGTCGACCGCACCGCGCACGCTCTCGTGGATGACCCGCTCGGCGGCCGCGCCGTCGCGCGCCTCGCAGGCGCCGAGGAACTCGCGGTAGTACTCGACCGAGCGCCGGAAGCGGGCGGCCGTCGAGAGAACGAGGTGGTTGTACCGCTCGGCGCGCCAGTAGAGGCGCTCGACCTCGGCCACGAGCCGCGTCCGTCCCGACGCCAGGTAGCAGATCGCGTGGAAGTCCCAGCGCGTGCCGAGGTAGCCGTCGACGTCCTGCGCCCTCGCCAGGCGGTTGAGCTCGCGGAGCAGGACGCGCATCTGCGCCACGGCTGCGTCGTCGACGGCAACCGCGCCGACGCGCGCGGCAAGGCCCTCGAGGCCGAGCCGCGCGGCGTAGATCTCCTCCAGGCCCTCCCGGGTCAGCCGGCTCACGAGCGCGCGGCCCGTGTCCCCGACCTCGACGAGTCCCTCGCGCTCGAGCTCCGAGAGGCCGATCCGCACCGGCGTCTGCGACACCCCGAGCCGCTGGGCGAGGTCGCGCTGGACGAGCGGCGTTCCCTCCGGAAGCTGCCCGCTGACGATCAGCTCGCGCAGCGTGCCGGTGACTCGCTGCTCGACCGACTCGCGGCTGATTGGCTCGATCCCCTCGAGGCTGTATGCTCGCGCGGCTCCCGAGTTTTGAAATTTCATATCGCGACCTTACAACACACACGGATCGGCGTCGACGTCGGCGGCACCTTCACCGACGTGATCGCGCACGATCCCGACGGCACCGCCCGGATCGTCAAGGTCCTCTCGACGCCTCCGGATTACGACACGGCGGTGGTCGAGGCGGTCGCCGCCCTGAACCGCGGCGGCGTCACGAGTGTCGTCCACGGGACGACGGTCGCGACGAACGCGGTCCTCGAGCGCCGCGGCGCGCGGACGGCGCTCGTGACGACCGCCGGCTTCCGCGACGTGCTCGAGCTCCGCCGCCTTCGCATCCCGCACATGTACGACCCGTTCTGGCGCAAGCCCGACCCGCTCGTGCCGCGCCGGCTGCGCTTCGAGCTGGCCGAGCGCATGAGCGCCGAAGGCGAGGTATTCGCCCCCGTGCGGGACGAGGACGTGCGCGAGCTCGCCGCCGGGCTGCGGAACGCGGGGATCGAGTCGGTCGCCGTCTGCCTCCTCCACAGCTACCGCTTCCCGGGGCACGAGGAGGTGGTCGGGCGGATCCTGCGCGAGGAGCTCCCCGACGCGACGGTGTCGCTCTCGAGTGAGATCCTGCGCGAGCAGCGCGAGTACGAGCGCTCCGCAACGACCGTCGTCAACGCCTACGTCCGGCCCCTGATGGGCCGCTACGTCGCCGCGATCCGGCGCGGGCTCGACGGCGCCGGTGTCGAGGCGCCGCTGACGATCATGCAGTCGTCCGGCGGAGTCATGACCTCCGCCGACGCGACCCTCCGCCCCGTGCTCGCGCTCGAGTCGGGGCCGGCGGCCGGGGTCGTGGCCTCGCTCGCGCTCGCGCTGCGGCACGGCGGGAACGCGATCACGTTCGACATGGGTGGCACGACCGCGAAGGCGTCCCTGATCGAGGACGGGGCCGTCTCTCGCGCGCGCGAGTACGAGGCCGGGGGCTCGCTCTCGACCGGCAGCCGCCTGATGCGCGGCGCCGGCGAGCTGCTCCGCATCCCGAGCATCGACATCGCCGAGGTCGGCGCCGGCGGCGGCTCGATCGCCTGGCTCGACCCCGCGGGCGGTCTGCAGGTGGGGCCGCGGAGCGCAGGCGCTGCGCCGGGGCCCGCGTGCTACGGGCGCGGCGGCGAGGAGCCGACGGTGACCGACGCCAACGTCTTTCTCGGCTTCATCCCTGCGGGCCCACTTGCTTCCGGCGATTTATCCGTGTCGGTGGGGCCGGCCGAGCGGGCGCTCGAGCGCGTCGCCGGCCCACTGGAGCTGACCCTGGCGCAGACGGCGGCGGGCATCCACGCGATCGCGAACGCCCGGATGACGCGCGCGCTCCGTTCCGTCTCGTCGGAGAAGGGACGCGACCCGCGCGACTTCGCGCTGATCGCGTACGGCGGCTCGGGCCCGGTGCACGCCTGCGGGCTCGCCGAGGAGCTCGGCTGCACGACCGTGCTCGTGCCGGCGCTGGCCGGGCTCTTCAGCTCGCTCGGGCTCCTGTTTGCCCGCCCCGAGTTCCACGACGTGCACCCGTGCCACCTCGACGCCCGAGAGGTGGCACCCGCCGACCTCGCGGGCATCCTCGACGGGCTGCGCGCCAGGATCGCCCCGTCACTCGACGGCGACGTCGAGTGGGTGCCGAGCGCGGAGCTCCGCTACGGCGGCCAGTCCTGGGAGGTCGAGGTCGACCTGCCCTCGTTGGCGCTCGACGAGGAGGCGCGGGCGAGCATGATCGCCCGCTTCGAGGACGAGCACGAGCGGCTCTACGGCGTGCGCGGCGAGCCGGGCTCGCCGATCGAGGTCCGCGCCCTGCGCCTCGCCGGCCTCGGCCCCTCGGCCGCCGGAGAGCGCCTCCGTCTCGACGAGATCCGCGAGGCGCCCCGCGGGACGCGCGCGGCCACCTTCGACGGCGAGCTCGTCGACACTCCGGTCCGCACCCGCGCCTCGATCGACGAGCAACCCGAGCCGGGCCCACTGCTCGTGGACGAGTACGACACCACGGTCGTCGTCCGCCCCGGCTGGACGGTGAGCTGCGAGCGCGACACCCAGACGCTTGTGTTGCAGACCACATGATCTACCCCGTCACTGTTGACCCTGTGACCCGGCAGATCGTCGGCAACGCCCTGGCGTCGATCGCCGACGAGATGGCGACGACGATCTTCCGCACCGCCCACTCGACCGTCGTCCGCGACGGCATGGACTTCTCGGCCGCGATCTGCGACCCCGACGGCGAGACGGTCGCGCAGGGCGTCACCGTCCCCTTCCACCTGGGCTCGGTTCCACACGCGATGTCGACCCTGCTCGCAAAATGGGGCGCCGAGCTGCGCCCCGGCGACGTGTTCGTGATGAACGACCCCTTCGACGGCGGGATCCATCTGCAGGACATCTTCGTCTTCAAGCCGGTGTTCTTCGACGAGTGCCTGATCGGCTTCGCGACCACGACCGCGCACCACGGCGACGTCGGCGGACGGCTTCCCGGGTCGAGCGCCTGCGACAACACGGAGATCTTCCAGGAGGGCATCCGACTCCCCTGGCTGCGGCTGTACGACCGCGGCGAGCCGGTCGACGCGATCTTCCAGGTGATCCGCGCCAACGTGCGCATTCCGCGCATGACGCTCGGAGACCTCGCCGCCCAGGTCGCCGCAACCTCGGTCGCGGAGCGCGCCCTGCAGGCGCTCGCCGCGCGCCACGGCGTCGACGGGCTGCGCGCGCTGATGACCGCGCTTCTCGAGTACACGGAGCGCCTCGTCCGCCAGGAGATCGCGTCGTGGCCCGACGGCGCCGCGAGCTTCACCGACTACCTGGACTCGGACGGGATCGAGCGGGCCGACGTCCCGATCAGGGCCACGGTCACGATCGACGGCGACGAGATCACCGCCGACCTCACCGACTCGGCGCCGATGGTGCGCGGCTCGCTGAACTCGACGCGGTCCTTCATCCAGGCCTGCGTCTACCAGGCCGTCCGCTGCGCGCTCACGGTCGAGATCCCGAACACCTCCGGCGCGTTCCGGCCGATCCACGTGCTGACGAAGCCGGGCACGATCGCCGAGGTCGTGATGCCCGGCGCGTCGTCGATGCGCGGCGTCACGGGCTTCCGGGTGCTGGATGCGGTCAACGGCGCCCTTGCGCAGCTCGTGCCCGACCGCGTCGGGGCCGCCGGCGAAGGTGGCAACACGCTCGCGATCTTCGGCGCCGAGCGCCCCGGCGGCGGCGACCGCTTCATCTTCTACGAGCTGATCGTCGGCACCTGGGGCGGCACGCCCGAGGACGACGGCAACGACGGCCTGACGAACCCGGCCAGCCTGGCGGCGAACATCCCGGTCGAGGTGGCCGAGTCCGAGTTTCCGATCCGGATCGAGCGCTACGGGCTCGTGCCCGACAGCGGCGGTGCCGGGCAGCACCGGGGCGGCCTCGCCGTGGAGCGCGTCTGGCGGTGTCTGACACCCGAGACGTCGCTGATCGTGCGCTCGGACCGGGCCGCGCACGCACCCTACGGGCTGCAGGGCGGGCTGCCTGGCACCGTCTCGTCGAACGTTCTGCAGAAGCCCGACGGATCGGAGATCGTCCTCCCCTCGATGTTCTCGACCACGATCGACGCCGGCGACGTCTACGTCCACCGCACCGCCGGAGGCGGCGGCTGGGGCGACCCGCGTGAGCGCGACCCGAAGGCGATCGAGGAGGACGTCCTCGACGGCAAGGTGAGCGAGGCGGCGGCCAGGGAGCTGTACGGATGGCAGTAGACGCCGTCAGCTTCGAGGTGATCCGCAATGCGCTCGTCGCTGCGACGGATGAGATGGTGCTCGCGCTCCGCCGCAGCGCCTACTCGACCAACATCAAGACTCGCTCCGACTTCTCGTGCGCTTTCTTCGACGCCGAGCTCCGCTGCGTGGCGCAGGGCTTCGCCCAGCCGGTGCACCTCGGCTCGATGGTGGAGCAGATCCCGCGCGCCGTGCGCGACTACGGGCCCGAGAACCTCGGCCCGGGCGACGTCGTGATCACGAACGACCCGTTCCCGAGCGGCGTTCACCTCAACGACGTCTCGCTGATCTCGCCCGTATTAGCGGGCGGCGAGCTGCTCGGCTACGTGGCCAACCTCGCGCACCATGTCGACGTCGGCGGCGGCGCACCGGCCAGCATCGGCGCCTTCCGCGAGGTGTTCCAGGAGGGCGTGATCATCCCGCCCGTGAAGATCGTCGAGGCCGGGCGGATCGTGCCCGACGTCTTCACGCTGATCCTCGGACAGATCCGCTCCAAGCACGAGACCGGCGGCGACTTCCGCGCCCAGATCGCGGCCAACAACACCGGCGTCCGGCGGCTGCAGGCTCTCGTCGAGCGGCACGGACACGAAACGATCACGGCCACGATGAGCGAGCTTCTCGACTACACCGAGCGCCGGACGCGCGCGGAGCTGGCAGCGCTGCCACACGGCAGGTGGGAGGCCGAGGGCTCGATCGACGTGGACGGCTACACCGACGAGCCGGTACGGCTGAAGGCGGCCGTGACGATCGGCCCCGACGGCGTGCGCTTCGACACCGCGGGCTCCGATCCGCAGCGCCGCGCGCCGGTGAACTCGACCTTCGCGCAGACGTTCTCCGCCTGCGCCTACGCGCTCAAGTGCCTGATCGACCCCGACCTGCCCGTGAACGACGGCTTCTACCGGCTGCTCACCGTGGACGCTCCCTCGGGCACCGTGACCAACTGCCGCTGGCCGAGCCCGGTCGTCGGCGGCTGGGAGACCCAGACACGCCTCGTGGACATCATCTTCCGCGCCCTCCTGCCCGCGCTCCCGCAGCGGCTGCCGGCGGGGACCAAGGCGATGATGTGCCACGCGGGCTTCGGCGGCGTCGACTCGCTCACGGGCAGCTATTACTGCTTCCTCGAGACCTTCGGCGGCGGCTACGGCGGCCGCGCGGCGAGCGACGGACCCGACGCGGTGCAGACCCACGGCCAGAACACCGAGAACGCCCCGGTCGAGGAGACGGAGCTCAACTACCCGGTGCACGTGGCCCGCCTCTCGCTGGTCGAGGACTCCGACGGCGCCGGGAAGTTCAGGGGAGGCCTCGGGCTGCGCAAGGACTACCTCTTCGACCGGCCGACGACGTTCACCGTCCTCGCCGACCGCACGGTGCGCGGCCCCGCCGGCGCCTTCGGCGGCCACGACGGTCGGCCGGCCGAGTACGTCCTCGTCCGCGGCGGCGAGGAGACACGCCTCTCGCCGAAGTCCACGATCGAGCTCGAGGCGGGCGACGTCGTCAGCTACCGCACCTGCGGCGGAGGCGGCTACGGCCCGCCGGAGGAGCGCGACCCGGAGCTGGTGCGGCGAGACGTGCGCGAGGGAAAGGTGTCGGCCGAGCGGGCGCGCGAGGTCTACGGGTTCCAGGCGTGATCGATCCGATCAGCTTCGAGGTGATCCGGAACGCCCTGGTGGCGGCGACCGACGAGATGGTGCTGGCGCTGAAGCGCAGCGCCTACTCGACCAACATCAAGACCCGCTCCGACTTCTCGTCGGCGTTCTTCGACGCCGACCTGCGCTGCGTCGCCCAGGGCTTCGCCCAGCCGGTGCACCTCGGCTCGATGGTGGAGCAGGTGCCGAAGAGCGTCCGTCTGTATGGAGAGGACGAGCTCGGGCCGCGCGACATGCTGCTCACGAACGACCCGTTCCCGAGCGGCGTGCACCTGAACGACGTGAGCCTGATCGCGCCCGTGCACGCGGACGGCCAGCTCCTCGGCTACGTCGCGAACATCGCGCACCACGTCGACGTCGGCGGCGGTGCACCGGCGAGCATCGGCGCCTTCCGCGAGGTGTTCCAGGAGGGCGTGATCATCCCGCCGGTCAAGCTCGTGTCCGAGGGGAGAATCGTCCCGGACATCTTCAAGCTCGTTCTGGCCCAGATCCGGTCGAAGCACGAGACGGCGGGCGACTTCCGGGCCCAGGTCGCGGCGAACAACACGGGCGTCAGGCGGCTGCAGGCGCTGGTCGACCGCCACGGCCACGCGACGATCGTCGCCGCGATGAGCGAGCTCCTCGACTACACGGAGCGGCGCACGCGCGGCGAGCTCGCCGCCCTCCCCCACGGAAGCTGGCACGCCGAGGGCCTCGTCGACAACGACGGCTACACGGATCAACCGGTGCGGATCGAGGCGCGCGTGACCATCGGCCCCGACGGCGCGCACTTCGACATGGCCGGCTCGGACCCGCAGCGGCGGGCGCCGGTCAACTCGACGTACGCGCAGACGTTCTCCGCGTGCGCGTACGCGCTCAAGTGCCTGATCGACCCCGACCTGCCCGTGAACGACGGCTTCTACCGGCTGCTCACCGTCGACGCGCCCGAGGGCACCGTCATGAACTGCCGCTGGCCCTCCGCAGTCGTCGGCGGCTGGGAGACGCACGACCGCCTGGTCGAGGTGCTCTTCCGGGCGCTTCTGCCCGCGCTCCCCGGGCGACTGCCCGCGGGGACGAAGGGGATGATGTGCCAGGCGGGATTCGGCAGCCTCGACGAGGCCGCCGGGACGTACACGTGCTTCTACGAGACGTTCGCCGGCGGCTACGGCGCCCGCCTGCACTCGGACGGCCCCGACGCGGTGCAGGCCCACGGCCAGAACACCGAGAACGCGCCGATCGAGGAGACCGAGCTCAACTACCCGGTGCGGATCGGGCGCCTGTCGCTTCGCGCGGACTCCGAGGGCCCCGGCCGCCGGCGCGGCGGGCTCGGGCTGATCAAGGACTACGTCTACGACCGGCCGACGACGTACACGATCCTGGCCGACCGCGACCGCTTCGGGCCGTGGGGCGCCGAGGGCGGGGAGGCGGCGCAGACCGCCGAGTACGTCCACATCCGGGACGGCGTCGAGAGGCGCCTCGGCTCCAAGTCGACCGTCGAGCTCGAGGCCGGCGACACGATCAGCGTCCGCACCTGCGGCGGCGGAGGCTACGGGCCGCCCGAGGAGCGCGACCCGGCGCTCGTGCTCCGCGACGTCCGCGAGGGGCGGATCAGCGCAGAGCGTGCGCGTGACATCTACCGCGTGGCGATCGCCGACGGCGCGGTCGACGAGCCGGCGACCACCGACCTGAGGAGCGAGGCGTGACGGTTCGTATCGCGGTCGACATCGGCGGCACCTTCACCGACGCGACGCTGATCGACGAGGAGAGCGGGCGCGTCTCGATCGCGAAGACGCCGACCACGCCGTCCGACCCCTCCGAAGGCTTCATGACGGCCGTCGACCGCGCGCTCGCGGAGGCCTCGCTCGCCGCCCGCCGACGTCGGCTTCGTCGTGCACGCGACGACGGTTGCCACCAACGCGATCATCGAGGGCAAGGTCGCCCGCAGCGGCTTCGTCACCACCGAGGGCTTCCGCGACCTGCTCGAGATCGCGCGCCAGGTCCGCCCCACGCTCTACGACACGCAGTTCGAGAAGCCGCGGCCGCTCGTGCCGCGCGACCGCGCGGTCGAGGTGCGCGAGCGGCTCGGGCCGAAGGGTGAGGTCGTGACCGCGCTCGACCCCGGCACCGTGCGGGACGCCGCGGCCGTGCTCGCGCGCGAGGGCGTCGAGTCGGTGGCCGTGTGCCTGCTGCACTCCTACGTGAACCCCGAGCACGAGCGGGTCGTCGGCGCCATCCTCGCCGAGGAGCTTCCCGGCGTGCCGGTGTCGCTCTCGTCGGAGGTCGCGCCGGAGTTCCGCGAGTACCTTCGTGCCTCGACCACGGTGATCAACGCCGTGATCCGGCCCGTCGTCGAGCGGTATCTCGAGCGGATCGAGCGGCGGCTCGCCGACGCCGGGATCGCAGCGCGGCTGCTCGTGATGCAGTCGAGCGGCGGCGTCTTCAGCTCGGAGGCGGCGGCGCGGCGGCCGGTGTTCATGGTCGAATCCGGGCCGGCCGCGGGCGTGATCGCCGCGGCCCATCTCGGGAGCACGATCGACCGGCCCGACATCCTCTCCTTCGACATGGGCGGCACGACCGCCAAGGTCGGCCTGATCCGCGGCGGCCAGCCGTCGGTGACCAAGGACTACCAGGTGGGCGGGCACGCGGCCGCCGGGATCGGCGGCATGTCGCTCGCCGGCTACCCGGTGCGGACGCCGGTCGTCGACCTGGTCGAGATCGGCGCCGGCGGAGGCTCGATCGCCTGGGTCGACTCCGGCGGCTTGCTGCGCGTCGGCCCGCAGAGCGCGGGGGCGGATCCCGGCCCGGTCTGCTACCGCGGCGGCGGCACCGAGCCCACGGTCACCGACGCGAACGTCGTCCTCGGCCGGCTCAACCCCTCGTACTTCCTCGGCGGCGAGATCGGTCTCGACGTCGAGGGCGCGCGGCGCGCGATCGAGGAGCGCTGCGCGAAGCCGCTCGGCCTCGACGTCCTCGAGGCGGCGAACGGGATCGTCGCGATCGCGAACGCGGCGATGGTCAACGCCCTGCACCTGATCTCGGTGCAGCGCGGCTACGACCCGCGGGAGTTCCTGCTCGTCGGCTTCGGCGGCGCCGGCCCCGTGCACGCGAACGCCCTCGCGCGCGACGCGGAGCTGCCCGCGGTGCTGATCCCGCCGAGCCCCGGCATCTTCTCGGCGACGGGGCTGCTGACGACCGACCTGAAGCGCGACGCGGCGCGGACGATCATGCGCCGTCTCGAGAGCCTGCCGGTGGACGAGGTGGAGTCGGTGTTCCGCGAGCTCGAGGTGCAGGGCGCACGGGAGCTCGAGGCCGAAGGCGTGGCGGGCGACGCGATCGAGTTCGTCCGCCAGATCGACATGCGCTACGTCGGGCAGAGCTACGAGCTGACGATCCCGTCGCCCTCGCCGTTCACGCGCGAGTCGGCCGAGCCGCTGCTCGAGCGCTTCCACGCCGAGCACGACCGCACCTACGGCTTCGCCGCCGAGGAGGAGCCGGTCGAGTGCGTGAGCCTGCGGCTGGCTACGGTCGGCCGGATCGCGAAGCCGCCGCTTCGCTCGCTTGCCGCGGGAGAGGCGCCCGAGCCGAAGGAGCGTCGCGAGGTCTACTTCGCGGAGGCGGACGGCTTCGTGGACTGTCCGATCTACGACCGCTATGCGCTGCCGGCGGAGGCGAGGATCGCGGGGCCGGCGATCGTCGAGGAGTTCGACTCGACCACGGTGCTGCACCCGGGCTACGGCATCCGGGTCGACGGCCAGGGAAATCTGATCATCGAGAAAGAGGCTTCGTGAGCGAGCCCTATGGGATCGTCCTGTCGAAGGACGTGATGGTGACGATGCGGGACGGCATCCGTCTCGCCCTCGACCTCTACCGCCCCGCGCGCCACGGCGAGCTCGTGCCCGGCCGGTGGCCGACGATCGTCCTGATCACCCCGTACGACAAGGGCGAGCGTCGCTACACGGAGATCGCCGACTTCTTCGTCCCCCACGGGTACGCGGTCGTCCTGCAGGACCTCCGCGACCGCCACCGGTCGGAGGGGACGAAGGAGTACTTCCACTCGGCCACGCCGCACACGGGCGAGGACGGCTACGACACGATCGAGTGGATCGCGGCGCAGCCGTGGAGCAACGGCCGCACCGGGATGGTCGGGTCGTCGTACGCGTGCATCACCCAGGTGCGCACCGCGCTCGAGGCGCCCCCGCATCTGACCGCGCTCTGGCCCGACGTCGCGCCGGCCAACGTGTACCACCACCAGACGCGCGAGGGCGGCGCGATGCAGCTGCACATGTTCTGGGCGCTCTACATCCACGCCGCCGACGCGCAGGACGTGCAGGGCGACCCGACCGCGCAGGAGGAGGTCTTCGAGGACCTGCGCAACCTCCGGCAGCTCTTCTGGGAGTGGCCGTGGCACAAGGGCGAGCTGGCGCTGCGGCACATCCCGGCGCTCGACGAGACGCTCGAGAACTACTGCACGCGCGGCGCCTACGACGACTGGTGGGCGAGGAAGGAGAACGACTTCGTACGTTTCTACCCCGATCACAGCGACGTCGCCGCGACGATGTCGACCGGCTGGTTCGACGGCTTCCCGCACGCGATGACCGAGTACTACACGGCGATGGCGGAGAAGAACACGGCGCCGCAGCGGCTCGTGGTCGGGCCGTGGTCGCACGTCGGCATGCGCGGCGACGTGAGCTACACGCTCGACGTCGACTTCGGCGAGGCGTCGATCTGGGGCGTACAGCATTACTTCGAGCGGCAGCTCGAGTGGTTCGACCGCTTCCTGCCGGACGGTGCGACTGGCGCGCCGGCCGACGAGGCGCCGGTGAAGATCTTCGTCATGGGCGGCGGCAGCGGCCGCCGCACCGAGGGCGGCAAGCTCGACCACGGCGGGCGGTGGCGGGACGAGTGGGAGTGGCCGCTCGCGCGCGCGGTGCCGACGACGTGGCACCTCCACGGCGACGGGTCGCTCCGGGCCGAGGCGCCGGCGGCCGGGGGCGCTGCCCGGCACTTCACCTACGACCCCGAGGATCCGGTGCCGACGATCGGCGGCAATTACTGCGCGGTCGGCGAGTTCCCGCCGCCGGGCGAGGGGCTCGAGCCGATGTGGGCGCGCCTCCTCAACCCGGCGCTCCTGCTGCGCAACATCATGACTCCGGGCCCAGCCGACCAGAAGGAGTCCGCCGAGTTCTTCACCGCGCGCGAGCCCTACCGGCGGCTCTCCGAGCGGCCGGACGTGCTCGTGTACCAGACCGAGCGGCTCGAGCACGACGTCGAGATCACGGGGCCCGGCGAGGTCGAGCTCTGGATCGCGTCTTCGGCGGCGGACACCGACTTCACGGCGAAGCTGATCGACGTCTATCCGCCGAACGAGGACTACCCCGAGGGCTACGACATGCTGATCAACGACTCGATCATCCGCACCCGCTATCGCGAGGGCTGGGAGCGCGAGGTGATGATGGAGCCGGGCACGCCGTACCTGGTGCGGATCCAGCTGCCGCCGACGTCGAACGTGTTCGTGAAGGGCCACCGGATCCGGATCGACGTCTCCTCGTCGAACTTCCCGCGGCTCGAGCGCAACCCCAACACCGGCGAGCCGGTCGGCCGGCACACCCGGATGATCACGGCGGAGCAGACGGTCTTCTCCGACGCGGAGCACCCCTCCCGCGTCGTGCTGCCGGTCATTCCCGCGTGAGGCGCGGGAGCAGGCTAGTGCTCGAGTGGCGCACGGTGCCCGGCGGTCCGTTCGTGATGGGGAGCGACCCGGCGGCGGCCTACCCGCCGCACGCCGACGAGTCGCCGCGGCGGATCGTCTCGCTCGAGCCGTTCCGTCTCTCGCGGACCTCCGTCACGAACGCGCAGTTCCGTGCCTTTGCCGCCACCACGGGCGCCGACGAGCTTCCGGTGACGTACGTCTCGCACGACGAAGCGCTCGCCTTCTGCGACTGGGCGGGTGTCCGCCTGCCGGCCGAGGACGAGTGGGAGGCGGCGGCGCGCGGCGGCGGCGACCGGCTCTGGCCGTGGGGCGACGAGCCCCCCGACGCGACGCGGGCGGTGTTCGCGGGCCCGATCGGCGGCATTCAGCCCGTAGGGTCGCGGCCGCGGGGCGCCTCGCTCCACGGTCTGGTGGATGTGGCGGGCAACGTCTGCGAGTGGGTCGCGGAACCAGGGGTCGTGCGCGGCGGCTGCTACGTGGACGGCCCGGATGATCTTCGGTGCTCCCATCGGCTGCCGATGCACCCGGCCTCGCGCGGGCCGTACGTCGGCTTCCGCGTCGCCGCCGGCGATGAGCCCTCTCCGGTCGCGTTCGACTGGGTCGAGCTGCCCGGCGGCGAGTACGCTGTCGGAAGGGATGCCGTCGTGTATGCCGGGCCCGTTCAGGCCGACGAGCTTCCGCAGCACGTCGTCGACCTGCCGTCATTCGAGCTCTCGCGCACACCGGTCACCGTGGAGCAATACGGTGCGTTCGTGAGCGAGACGGGCGCCGCTCCGCCTCCCGCCCGGGGGCGAGACGACGCCCCGGTCACCTACGTCACCTGGTTCGAGGCCCGGGCCTTCTGCACCTGGGCCGGCGGCCGCCTGCCAACGGAGGCCGAGTGGGAAAAGGCCGCCCGGGGCGCCGACGCGCGTCGCTTCCCCTGGGGGAACGAGGAGGACGCGACGCGTGCCCTCGTAGGCCTGCGCATGAAGGAGGGCTCGCCCGAGCCCGTGGGCTCCCGCACCGCAGGCGCGGGCCCTTACGGCGTGCTCGATCTGGCCGGGAACGTCTGGGAGTGGGTCTCGAGCACCTACGCGCCGTACCCGTACGACCCTGAGAACGGCCGCGAGGATCCCGCGAGCGGAGCCGAGCGCGTACTTCGCGGCGGCTCCTATGCGAGTCCCGGGCTCGACTACGCGCGGTGCGCGATGCGCAGCCACAGCCGGCCCGAACGCCGCCAGGCCCACATCGGCTTCCGGGTGGCACGGGTCCTCGCATGACGCACCAGGGCTGGATGCCCTCGCGCGAGCTCGGCGACCGGTGGCCGAACCTGCTCCCGGTTGGCGGCCACCCCGCCGTCGACATGCCGCCTCACGTCGTCGAGGCCGCGGCCGAGGCGGCGCGCCGGCCCGCGTACGCGCCGACTCACGGCCTGCGCGAGCTACGGGCGGCGATCGCCGAGCGCGTCTCCTCGGAGATCGAGCGTCCGGTCGACCCGGACCGGCAGGTGCTGATCACGGTGGGCGGGATGCAAGGGCTGCACCTCGCGGCGACGGTCTACGGGTCGCGCGCGGTCTGCCATGCGCCGTCGTTCTTCTTCGCGCAGCTCGTCGCGTCGGTGGGCGGCAGCTGCCTCCGCACCGGCGGCGACGAGGGCCCGCCGGACTGGGAGGAGTTCGGGCGCGCCGTCGACGGCGAGACGACGCTCGCGATCGTCAACACGCCGGTCAACCCGAGCGGCTACGTCCTGCGACCGGCCGATCTCGACGGGATCGCAGCGGCGCTGCAGAACAGCCACGCACACGCCCTGCTGCTCTCCGACGAGGCCTACGCAGGCGTGATCCACGACGGCCACCGCCATCTCTCCCCCGCCGCGCACCCCGACCTCTCGGGCCGGACGCTGATCCTGCGGAGCTTCTCGAAGACGCATGCGATGGCCGCGTGGAGGATCGGCTACGCCGTCGGCCCCGCGGCGGCGATCGACGCGCTCGCGCGGGCGTTCGGCTGGCAGTCGCTCGCGATCGACGGGGTCGCGCAGGCCGCGGCCCTCGCGGCGCTCACGGGTCCGCAGGACTGGATCGTCGCCGCGATCGCCGAGCTGGCGGATGCGCGCGGCCCGGCGGTCGAGGCGGCGAGCTCGACCGGCCTGCTCCGAGCCGAGGTTCCCGAGGCCGCGGCGTTCGTCTGGGCGGAGGTCGACGGCGACGAGGACGAATGGAGCAACCACCTCGCCGCCGACTACGACATCCCGGCAGTCGCCGGCCATCACTTCGGCGCCCGCACGCCCCACCTGCGGATCCCGTTCGGCGGCCGCCGCGAGGCGCGCGAGGCGCTGGTCGAGCGGCTGCGTACGGTCGCAGCGCCGGTGCCCTCGTAGCTCGAACATCGGCTCAGGGCAGGACGGGCAGCACGACGTGCGACGGGTACGTGGTCGTGTGCAGCACCGTCTGGCGCGCGATCTCCATCCGCGTCCCGGTCCCGACGTCCTCGCCCGTGTTCAGGTTGCGCGAGAAGCGCGGGAAGCTCGAGCTCGTCACGTCGAGCCGCACCCGGTGCCCGCGCCGGAACAGGTTCGCGATCGGGTAGCAGCGGATCCGGTACTCGGCCACCTCGCCCGGCTCGAGCAGCTCCACCGAGTCTCCCTCGTGGCTGTTCCTGTAGCGGGCGCGGATGATCCCCTCCGTCATGAAGACCGACATCCCGTTCGGGAGCACGTCCGAGATGCGCACGATCCAGTCGGTGTCCTTCGCGCTCGACGCTGCATAGAGCACGACTTCCACCGGCCCGACGACGTCCAGATCGCGGTCGAGCACCGCGCTCGTGTAACAGAGCACGTCGTCGCGGCGCTCCAACACGCGCTGGTCGCGCGGCCCGGGCAGGATCGGCGTCTCGGCCCCCTGCGTCATCGTCAGCACCGAGCTCACGCCGCCGATCGTCGGCACGGGGTCTTCCGGGTCATACGAATACGAATCAGCAGGCTCGCTCGGCCCGGGCTCGCCCGGCCCGAGCGTCCCGTCGCCGGCGAGCGTGTTCGCACGCCCGCCGCTTCCGAGGTACCAGGGCGTGAGCTCCGTCCGCGCGAGCGGCCACTCGTTCTCGGCACGCCACTCGTTCGCGCCGAGCACGAACAACTCCAGGGGCGGCCGCTCGTCCCAGTCGTTGTCGATTTCCTTCAGGAAGCGGTCGTAGAACACGACCTCGTGCTCGCGGATCACGGTCAACGCCGGGGTGAGGTCGACGTCGGCCGTGAACTCCTCGACGTCCTCCTCGTGCGACCACGGCCCCATGAGCACGCGGTTGGGAAGGCGATCCCCGATGGCAGAGAACTTGCGCAGGTGCGAGCCGGAATAAGGATCGAACCAGCCGCCCTGCTGGAAGATCGGCACCTGGAGCTTCTCGGGCCGGTGGTGGAACTGATGCCACCACTCGTCGTTCGTCTGGTGATCCCACCAGTCGCGCCAGTAGTCGACCTTGCGCCCGATGATCACCTCGTCGAGCTCGATCAGCGGCAGGTGCCGGAACAGGCGGTCGTTGAGGACGAGGTCGGCGGCGTTCCGCCCCGTGATCAGGGCCATGGCGCTGCTCCACAGCGCGCCCGCCCCGAGCGTGAGGGCGAGCTGGAAGGCGCCGCCCGTCCAGTAGCCGTCCCAGAAGTAGTCGTCGTGGATCACCTGCGGCGCGACGCAGACGAGGTTCGGGTGGCCGAGCTGCGCGAGCTGCCACTGGACGAGCCCGCCGTAGGAGCGGCCCCAGGTGCCGATGCGGCCGTTCGACCACGGCTGCTCGGCCGCCCAGGTGACGGTGTCCTGCGCATCGATCCCGTCCTTCGTCCACGGATAGAACTGCCCGTCCGACTCGTACCGGCCGCGCACGTCGACCGCGACCGCCGCATAGCCTCGCTGCGCGAACCAGACGCCCCACGCGATGAAACGCTCCCGCGTCGACTCGTACGGCGTCCACTGGATGATCGTCGGCAGCGGCCCGCCCGACCGCGGTATGTACACGTCGGCCGAGAGCGCGATGCCGTCGCGCATCGGCACCCGCTGGTCGTGCAGCAGGCGGATGTCAGTTTCCATCGGCTGCGATCGGCGTCCCCGCGAAGTGGCAGGCGGCGGAGTGGCCGCCGCCGTGCTCGACGAGCGGCGGGTCGACCTCGGCGCAGACCGGCTGGGCGATCGGGCAGCGCGTCCGGAACCGGCAGCCGCTCGGCGGGTCGATCGGGCTCGGCACGTCGCCGCTGAGGATGATCCGGGACTGCTTCCGCCCCACCTCGGGCGTCGGGATCGCGGACAGGAGGGCCACGGTGTACGGATGCAGCGGACGCTGGAAGAGGTCGGCGGCGCTCGAGAGCTCGACGACCTTCCCGAGGTACATGACAGCGATGCGGTCCGCGATGTACCCGACGACGGCGAGGTCGTGGGCAACGAACAGGTAGGTCAGCCCGAATTCCTGCTTCAGCTCGACGAGGAGGTTCAGCACCTGCGACTGGATCGAGACGTCGAGCGCCGACACCGGCTCGTCCGCCACGATCAGCTTCGGCCGGAGGACGAGGGCCCGTGCGATCCCGATCCTCTGACGTTGGCCACCGCTGAACTGGTGCGGGTAGCGCCGCAGGCTCTCCGGGCCGAGCCCGACGCGCTCGAGCGTGTCGGCCACGCGCCCGGATCGCTCTGCGCGAGGCACGCCGTGCACGGCGAGCCCCTCGCCGACGATGTCGCCGATCCGCATGCGCGGGTCGAGCGACCCCACCGAGTCCTGGAAGATGATCTGCATGTGGCGGCGGGCTGCCTTCAGGTCTGATTTCGAGAGCGCCGTCAGGTCGGTTCCGTCGAACGTGATCTCGCCGGCCGTCGGCTCGACCAGGCGGATCAAGGTCCGCCCGAGCGTCGATTTGCCGCAGCCCGACTCGCCCACCAGCCCGAGCGTCTCGCCCCGTTCGATCGTCAGGTCGACGCCGTCCACCGCCTGGACGTAGCCGACCGTGCGCCGCATCAGGCCGCGCTGCACCGGGAAGTACTTCCGCACTCCCCGCGCCTCCAGCAGAGGTTCGCTCATGCCCGCGCCGCCTGCGTGCCCGCCGTGGCGCGGCGCCCGCGCTCGCAGAGCCAGCAGGCAGCGCGCGCGCCGCCGAGGTCGAACAGGGGCGGCTGCTCCGCGCACCGCTCGAAGGCGTAGTCGCACCGTGGTGTGAAGCGGCAACCCTCCGGCCAGTCGAGCGGGCTCGGGACAGAGCCGCGGATCACGCGCAGCGGGTCTTTTTGCGTCATGCCGAGCACAGGGATCGACTGGAGGAGCGCCTCCGTGTAGGGATGCTGGGGGGCCGAAAAGACCTCGGCCACCGGGCCTCGTTCGACGACCCGGCCCGCGTACATCACGACCACGTCGTCGCAGGTCTCGGCGACCACGCCGAGGTCGTGCGTGATCAGCAGGATGGACATGCCGAGCTGCTCCTGGAGCTCGATCATCAGCTCGAGGATCTGCGCCTGGATCGTGACGTCGAGCGCGGTCGTGGGCTCGTCGGCGATGATGAGCTTCGGCCCGCACGCCAGCGCCATGCCGATCATCACGCGCTGTCGCATGCCGCCCGAGAGCTGATGAGGGAAGTCCTTGGCCCGCTTCGCAGCCTCGGGGATCCCCACCAGGTCGAGCATCCCGACCGCACGCGTCAACGCCTCCTTCTTCCCCGTGTCCTGGTGGAACCTGATCGCCTCCGCGATCTGCTCCCCGACCGTGTAGACCGGGTTCAGCGAGGTCATCGGCTCCTGGAAGATCATCGAGATCTCGTTGCCGCGCACGGCATTCATCTCCTTGTCGGAGAGCTGTCTCAGGTCGCGGCCTTCGAAGAGAATGCGGCTCCCCTCGAGGATCTCGCCCGGCGACTCGACCAGGCCCATCACCGACAGCGCGGTCACGGACTTGCCGCTGCCCGACTCGCCGACGACGCCGAGCGTCTTCCCCGTCTCGAGCTCGAGATCGACCCCGTCGACCGCACGCACGATCCCGCCCTCGGTGCGGAACCACGTACGCAGATTTTCGACCGCAAGTAGGTCAGTCATCGGGAAGCCGGGGCGCGCGGACGGCGATGTGCCGCTCGACGACGCGCATCAGGTTCTTGTGGTCGTCCGAGCGGAGCGCCGACAGGACCTCGTCGTGCTCCCGGGCGATCCGCATCAGGTCGGACTGCCGGCCGTAGCGGAAGAAGTACGCCCGGATGCGCGGCGCGATCGAGCCCCAGATCTGGGTCGTGTGCGGCTGGCCGGAGCACGAGAGCACGAACTCGTGAAAGCGGATGTCCGCCTCGACGATCCGGAGCAGGTCGCCGTCTCGCCCCGCCTCGCCCATGAGCCAGACCTCCTTGGCGAGCTCGGCGAAGTCGCGCTCGGTCATCCGCTCGTGCGCCTTCGTGAAGCTGAACTTCTCCAGCGTGAGCCGGATCGGGATCAGGACCTGGTGCACCTCCTCCTCGGACACGCCGAGCACGACCGCTCCGCGATATGGGTAGGAGACGACGAGCCCCTCGTGCTCGAGCTGGCGGAGCGCCTCCCGCACGGGGCCACGGCTCGTCTCGAGCTCGCGCGCGATCCGGTCCTCGATCAGGCGGTCGCCGTCCCCGTAGCGCCCGACCAGGATCGCTTCCCGCAGCGCCTCGAGCACCCGCTGCCGCCGCGGGCTCGACCGGCGCGTCGTCGTTACAGACATTGTTGACAATTCACGGATCGTTGACAATCCTCGCGAGGCGGCCTAGTGTAGCTGGCTTGCGGATCACACGTATAGCGACGACGGCGGTGCGCACCCCGATGCGGACACCGCTGAAATGGACGGGAGGCATTCGCGAGTCGGCGTCGGGCCTCATCGTGGAGATCTTCACCGACGAGGGGCTTGTCGGCGTCGGCGAGGCCCCCGGCCCGACCATCCCGACCGTCAAGACCATCATCGACCGGGAGTTCGCGCAGTTCCTGCTCGAGGAGGATCCGCACCGGGTGGAGTGGCTCGTCCACCGGCTCGAGGAGTACTCGCGCAACTGGAACGCCATCGCCGCGTACGCCGTCGCCGGCGTCGAGATGGCGCTCCTCGACCTGAAGGGAAAGTCGCTGGGCGTGCCCGTGGCGGAACTGCTGGGGGGGTACTGCCGCGAGCGAGCGCCGGTGATCGGATACCTGTTCATCGACACGCCCGAGGCGAACGCGGCGAAGGCAGCCGAGTTCGTCGAGGCGGGGCACACGGAGCTGAAGCTCAAGGTCGGACGCGACCTCGGGCAGGACTACGACACGATCGCGGCCATCCGCGACCGTGTCGGCTCCGACGTGAAGATCCGGATCGACGCCAACATGAACTGGAGCGTCCCGGCGGCGGTCAAGTGGATCAGGGCTCTGGAGCCGCTCGACATCCAATTCGTGGAGCAGCCGGTTCCGGACTTCGACCTGCGCGGTCTCGCGGAGGTCAGGCGGGCGGTATCGACGCCGATCGCCGCCGACGAGTCGTGTACGAACCTGCGCTCGGCGCTCGATCTCATCGCGGCCGACGCCGTCGACGTGTTCGTCGTCTATCCATCGGAGGCAGGCGGCCTCATCCGTGCGACACAGATCGCGGCCGTGGCGGACGCCGCGGGGAAGTGGTGCGTGATCGGGAGCTGGGCCGAGCTCGGAGTCGCGACGACTGCGAACACGCACGTCGTCGCGGCCTCGTCGAACTTCCCGTTCGCGAGCGACACCCACTATCCGCTGCAGGTGGACGACGTCCTCACCAGTGCGGTGCTGATCGAGGACGGATCGATTGCAGTCCCCCACGACCCCGGGCTCGGCGTGACGCTGGACCCGGACCGCGTCGCGCAGCTCGCGGGGCTGGAGCTCCGTGAATCCCCGTTCTACGACGAGATCAAGGGCGACGCGCCGAGCGTCGGCCGGATCTTCTGATCGTGAAGGTCACCCCGAAGAGGAGGAACGGCAACATGGCATCAGACATCTCCAGGCGCGAGCTGCTGAAGAAGGCAGGCCGCGTCGGTGCGGGCGCGGTCGCCGCGGGCGCGCTGGCGGGCAACGCCGGCGCCGCGACGAAGCTGCTCCGCCGCACGACGAAGGCGGTTCCGACGGGCGGCACCGTCACGTGGGCCCTCGAGCAGGACCCGGGCTTCATCGCGCCGTTCGGACAGATCCTCACCGCCGGGCCGCTGGGCGACGGAGCTCATGTACGAGTCGCTGCTCGAGTGGGACCCGAAGCTCAACATCCGTCCCGCGATCGCGTCCGATTACACGGTCGCGAGCCCGACCAGGATCATCTGGACGATCCGCCCCGGGATCAAGTTCTCGAACGGCAACCCGGTGACGCCGGACGACATCGTCTACTCGTTCCAGCAGCAGCTCAACCCGCCGCTGCCGGGCAGCACCGCCGTGCTCGGCCAGGTCCCGGCGATCGCCGGTGTCACGGCGCTCGGCAAGAACAAGGTGCAGATGGACCTGACGAAGCCGGACGCCCGCGTCTACGGCTACCTCGCCTGGCAGCGGTACTCGATGATCGTCCCGAACAACATGTACCAGCAGCTGAACGCGGCAACGCAGGGCGTCGGCACGGGCCCGTTCATGCTCGACGGCAACTACGTTCCGAACGACCACGTCAACTACAAGAAGAACCCGAACTACTGGAAGCCGGGCCTCCCCTACCTGGATGCGGTGCACTACCCGATCGTCACCGACGAGCAGACCCGCATCGCCGCCCTGCTCTCGGGCTCGATCGACGGCGCCACGGTGTTGCAGCCGAACGCGGCCAACCTGATCGGCAACCCGAAGGTCACCGTCCTCCACAACCTGACGGCCGCCTTCCGCGAGCTGCAGATGACGATCAAGCCGGGCGACAACAAGCCGTGGGCGGACAAGCGGGTCCGCCAGGCGGTCAACTTCGCGATCAACCGCGCCAACATCATCACCAAGGTCTACGGCGGCTTCGGCCAGAACTCGGGCCACGTCGCGGCCGGCTACGGCCCGTGGCCGCTGACCGAGGACCAGCTGCAGAGCCAGTACCAGAAGTACGACCTGCCGACCGCGAAGAACCTGATGAAGCAGGCGAACGTGAGCGGCTTCAACGTGACGATGACGACGTTCGCGACTCCGTCCGACTTCGCCTCGATCGCGGCGCTGATCGCGAACGACCTCTCCCAGATCGGCATCAACGTCAACATCGTCACGCAGGACACCGCGACGTTCGCGGCCGCCAACGGCGTCGGGTCGTTCGACTGGGACCTCACGTCGCGCGGCATGCGCGGCGACGTCGACGGCTACGTGGCGGAGTACCACCCGTCCTCGACGATGTACCAGGCGTTCTTCAAGGGCTACCAGGGGAACACGGCGATGTTCCGCCTGATCGGCAACGGCCGCATCACCCTCGACCCGAAGAAGCGGCTGCCGATGTACCAGACGCTCGACAAGGTCCTCATGCAGGAGATGCTCGAGGTGCCGCTCGTCTCGGTGTCGAAGTGGCAGGTGGTGAGCCCGCGGCTCAAGAACATGTACGTCGCGTTCACCGACTTCAACACGGGCCTGAGGAACGCCTACATCAAGTCGACCTGACCGCTGAGCAGCTGGGGCCGGCCGGCGACCGGCCCCAGCTGCCATGCTTCTCCGCCCGTGCAAGCCTTCATCGTCAAGCGCACCGTTTCCATGTTCGTCACCCTGTTCCTGATCTCGGTGACGATCTTCGTGATGGTGCGGCTGCTCCCCGGCAACATCATCGACGTCCTCTTCAACGGCGACGTCCAGGTCACCCCGGAACAGAAGCACGAGGCCCTCGTGCAGCTCGGCATGGGCGGCTCCTGGTGGGCGCAGTACACCCACTGGATCGGCCGGATCTTCCTGCACGGCGACTTCGGCCGCTCGTACAGAAGCCAGCAGCCGATCTCGGAGATCCTGACCCACGGGGCGCACATCACGTTCGAGCTCGTCTTCCTCGGCCTCGTGATCGCGGTCCTCGTCGGGCTGCCGCTCGGGGCCATCTCCGCCGTGCGCCGCGACAAGGCGGAGGACTACACTGCCCGCGGCATCGGCCTGGTCGGGATCTCGATCCCGAACTTCTTCTTCGCCACGCTGATCCTGATCTTCCTCTCGCGGGTCTTCCACTGGATCCCGCCGCTCCTGTACGTGCCGTTCACGCAGAACCCGGCGCAGAACCTGGAGCAGTTCATCTTCCCGGCGATCGCGATCTCCTTCTTCACGATGGCCGTCGTGATGCGGCTCTTACGCGCGACGATGCTCGAGGTGCTCGGGCTCGACTACGTCCGCACCGCCCGCGCCAAGGGGTTGCCCCGCAAGCGGGTGATCAGGAAGCACGCGCTGCGGAACGCGCTGATCCCGGTCGCGACGGTCGTCGGGTTCGAGGTCGGCGTGCTGATCGGCGCATCGGCCGTCGTCGAGACGATCTTCAACCTGCCGGGCCTCGGCTACACGCTCCTGCAGTCGTTGACCTACCGCGACTACCCGATTCTCCAGTCGACGGTGCTGCTGATCGCGGTCGTCTTCCTCGTCTTCAACCTGATCGTGGACATCCTCTACGGCGTCCTCGACCCGAGGATCGTGGTCGAGATGACCGCTGCCACCGAGGCCTGGAAGGCCGTTCCCCGCCGCCGGCACCTCGCTCTCCCGGCGAAGTGGCGCAACCCGGTCGGGATCGTCGGGGCGGTCATCGTCGTCTTCATGCTGCTGCTCGCGATCTTCGGCCCGTACCTCTGGGAGAAGAGCGCCGTACTCGCCCGCCTACGCGGGCTTCGAGGGCCCGAGCTGGGCGCACCCGATGGGCACCGACAACCTCGGCCGCGACACGCTTCGCCCGCGTCATCGCCGGGGCACGGATCTCGCTCACGATCGGCTTCGCCGCCACGGGGCTCGCGCTCGTCTTCGGCGCGCATCGATCGGGCTCCTCGCCGGCTTCTACAAGACGGCTCCCGGACCTCTTCCTGATGCGGATCGTCGACATCCTGTTCGCGATCCCGGGGCTGATCATGGCGTTCCTGATCGTGGGCCTCCTCGGCCCCTCGGAGACGAACCAGATCATCGCGATCGCGATCATCATCATGCCCGCCCTCGCCCGCGTCACCCGAGCCGCCACGCTCGAGGTGACGGGCAACCCCTACATCGAGTCGGCCCAGGCGCTCGGCGCCGGACACAGGCGGCAGATCGCCCGCCACGTGCTGCCGAACATCATGGCGCCGCTGATCGTGCTCACGACGCTCTACATCTCGCAGGCGATCATCGCCGAGGCGACGCTCAGCTTCCTCGGCCTCGGCACGCAGCCGCCGCGCGCCGCCTGGGGCAACATGCTCGCGGTCGCGCGCGGCTTCATCGACTCGAGCGTCTGGATGTCGCTCTTCCCGGGCCTCGCGATCTTCATCACCGTGCTCGGGTTCAACTTCCTCGGCGACGGCCTGCGCGACATCCTCGACCCGCGCATCGGCACCGACCTCGGGAGCGTCGCCGGTCGTAGCAAGAAGACCTCGTCGTGATGCTCGACCTCCTCGTGCGCGACGCACTGGTCGTCGACGGCACGGGTGCGCCGCCGTTCCGCGGCGACGTAGCCGTGGAGGACGGGAAGATCGCCGCCGTCGGCGACCTCGCGGGTGCCGCGGCCAACCGCGAGATCGATGCCGCCGGCCGCATGGTCTGCCCGGGCTTCGTCGACCCGCACAGCCACAGCGACTTCACCCTGCTGACCGTCCCCACCGCCGACAGCACCGTCCGCCAGGGCGTCACGACCGAGGTCGTCGGCAACTGCGGCTGGACGTACGCGCCGGTCACGCCCGCGTCGGAGCGCTTCATCGAGGCGCGCCTGCGCACGTTCGCCTACGAGGGGCAGATCGAGTGGCGCACCTTCGGCGAGCACCTCTCGCACCTCGAGCACGTCGGCCACTCGCAGAACCTCGCGTGGTTCGTGGGCCACAACACCGTTCGCTACGCCGCAGGCTGCTTCGAGCCGCAGGCGACCGAGGAGCAACTGCGGCTGATGGAGGGGTTCGTGGCCGAGGCGATGGACGCGGGCGCGCTCGGCCTCTCGACCGGGCTCGAGTTCAACCCCGGCCGGCAGGCGCCGACCGAGGAGATCGTCCGCCTCAACAAGGTTGTGGGCCGCCACGGCGGCTACTACACGAGCCACGTCCGCAACCGCGACCAGTGGCTGCAGGACTCGATCGACGAGTTCCTGACGATCGTCCGCGAGGGCGGCACGCGCGGCGAGATCTCCCATCTCAACGTCCGCCACCGAACGAACGCCGCGCCCGGCGCCTGGCAGCGCGCCGTCGACACGATGGCCGCGGCGCGCGACTCCGGCCTCGACGTCCTCGCCGACACGACCCCCTTCCGCGACGGGCTCGGGCAGATGGCGGGGATCCTCCCGCCGTGGGTGATGGCCGACGGCTGGGAGGAGGCGTGCAAGCGGCTGCGCGACCGGGCCGTGCGCGAGCGGCTGCAAGGCGAGTGCGACCGCTACTGGCGCTTCATCCACAAGGGCGACTGGCACCGCGTCCGGCTCCAGGCGAGCCCGCAGCATCCGGGGCTCGAAGGCAAGGACTTTCACGAGATCGCCCGGCTCCTCGCCACCGACGAGTGGAGCGCCTACTTCCAGATCCTCGCCGACGCGGGCCCGGCGATCGAGAGCCTGCTCCTGATCGGCGAGCTCTTCACCGACGAGCACCTGGCAGAGATGATCTCGCACCCGCTCTTCAGCCTCGGCGTCGACGGCTACACGGCCGCGCTCGACTCGGGCCTCGACGGCGATCGCCGGCCACCCCGTCTGCTTCGCCGGGCACGTGCACTACCTCACCCACCACGTGCGCGAGCTGAAAACCTTGCCGCTCGAGGAGGCGGTGAGGAAGATGACGAGCATGCCCGCGCAGCACTTCGGCTTCGGCGACCGCGGCGAGCTCCGCCCCGGTTTCGCCGCCGACCTCGCGGTGATCGACCTCGAGCGGCTCGACGACGGCTCGACCCTCGAGCACCCGCTCGCCTACGTCGACGGCGTCGACGAGGTGCTCGTGAACGGCGTGGCCGTGATCGCGAACGGCGAGCATACGGGCGCGCTGCCCGGACGCCATCTCGCCAGGCGGTGATCGACCTCCGCTCCGACTTCGTCGCGCCGCCCACCGAGGAGATGTGGGCCGCGATGCGGGGCGGCCGCGACGACGACGTCGCGGAGCTCGAGCGCCGCACCGCCGAGCTACTGGGCAAGGAGGCGGGGGTCTTCGTCGCCACGTGCACGACGGCCAACCTCGTCGCGCTGCTCGCCCTCAGCTCGCCCGGCGAGCGCGTAGCGGTGGCCGAAGACGCCCATGTCATCGTCAACGAAGGCGGCTGGCTCGAGGCGATCGCCGAGCTCGAGCCGGTGCCGCTCGGCGAGCCCGCGCCGCTCCTGATCCTCGAGAACACCCGCACCCGGGCGGGCGGGACCGTCCTCACCCCCGCCGAGGCCGAGGCGCTCGCCGCGGGGGCCGAGCGCGTGCATCTCGACGGCGCCCGGCTCGCGAACGCGGCGGTCGCGCTCGGCGTCCCCCTCGCCGAGGTGGCCGCTCCGGCGGACACGGTCGCCTTCAGCCTCAACAAGGGCCTCTGCGCGCCCTACGGCGCCGTGCTCGCGGGCGAAGGCGACGTGATCGAGCACGCCCGCATCCACCTCAAGCAGGTCGGCGGCGCCACCGTCCACAAGGCCGGCATCCTCGCCGCCGCCGGCCTGGTCGCGCTGGGACTGATCGACCGCCTGGCCGACGACCATCGGCGCGCGCGCCGCCTCGCGAAGCTGCTCGGGCTGCCCGAGCCCGAGACGAACATCCTGCATACGGCGATCGAGGCGGATGCGCTACCGACGCTCGCTGAGCGCGGCGTGCTGGCGTTCGCGCCCGACGACCAGTACGTGCGCTTCGTCACTCACCGCGGGATCAGCGACCGCCAGATCGAGGAGGCGGCGGCCGTGATCGACACGCTCTGATCCTCTTCAGAGGAGCGCCTCCTTCGCGATCGGCTGCCCGATCGTGAAGACGCTGTTGCCGGCATCGGTCACCGGCACCGCCCGAACCGAGGCGACGATCCCGTCGCGCGGTGCGACGAGCGGGACGGGGTCACGGCCGAGCTGGTCCGGGAACCACAGGCGCCCGACCGGCTCACCGCCGCCGACTGCTTCTCCTGGTTCCTTCAGCCCCTCGAACAGGCCCGCCTCCTCGGCGATCACGTAGTTCGTGGGGTCGCGGCCGTCGATGATGACCGCCTCCGGCAGGCCGAGCGACGCCCGCGTCTGCACCTCACCCTCGAGCAGCCCGACGTGCCGCAGCACGTTCGCGAGGCCGCTCCACGCGAGCCGGTGCACGGGCTCCGGAACGCGGCCGCCGCCGCCGAGCTCGGTCGTGATCACGACCTTGCCCTGGTTCTCCGCCTCGACCGGCAGCAGCCCCGAACCGTTCACGTCCACGTAGAGGAAGTGGAAGTCCGAGTTCCACGCCAGCATCCCCTCGAGCATCGCCTTGCGCTGCGCCGGGTCTTCGACCACGTGCATGTGCGAGCAGGGGATGAACCAGCCGGTGCGGCCGCCGGAGTGGATGTCGATCACGACGTCGGACATCGGGAAGAGGACGCGGGTGAAGTAATCGGCCAGCTGCTCGTTCGGTGGTCCCTCGGGCGAGCCCGGGAACGAGCGGTTGAAGTTCACCCCCGAGGGCCACATGCGCGTGTTCGCCTGGGAGGCCTGCTTGGAGACGATCGGGATCACGATCAGGCGACCGTGCACCTGCTCCAGCCGCAGCTCGTTGATCAGCCGGAGGAGGGCGATCTGCCCCTCGTACTCGTCGCCGTGGTTTCCGCCCGAGACCACCACCGTCGGCCCGTCGCCGTTCGCGAAGCACGCGATCGGCACGAACTCGTAGGCCCAGCCGGCCGTGTTGGAGAGCTTCGGGTACTGCAGGCGTCCGAGCTGCTTGCCCGGCGCCTCCAGATCGATTGTCGACGTGACCGCCGGGGGAGTCATCAACGGGATGCCAGCACCGTCTTCACGGCCTCCTGGGTCGCCTCCAGCAGCCGGTCGACGTCGTCATCGGTGTGGGCATAGGAGAAATGGCTGCGCTTCAGGTTCAGCGGCAGCTCGAAGATCCCGTGCTTCATCAGCTCGCGGCGATACCCGACGAAGAGGTCGACGTCGTTCGCGAGCAGGTCGTCGTAGCTCACCGGCTCGCCCTCGAGGAAGTACGTGACGAAGATCGACCCGAAGCCGCTTACGTGCACCGGCACGCCGAGCCCCGCGTAGAGGTCACGCAGCTCCTGCCGCGTGCGCTCGCCGAGCCGGAAGACGTGCTCGTGCACGGGCTCGCGCTGGAGCTTGTCGATCGTCGCGAGCGCGGCCGCCGCCGTCGGCGGGTGGCCGTTGAAGGTGCCGGCGAAGAACGCGGGCCGGCCGGGCGTCGTGCTGAAGAGCTCCATCAGCTCGGCCTTCCCGACGAGCGCCGAGATCGGCCAGCCGTTGCCCATCGCCTTGCCGAGCGTGGCCAGGTCGGGTGTGACGCCCGAGATCGACTGGAAGCCGCCGAGCGCGTGCCGGAAGCCCGTGATCACCTCGTCGAAGATCAGGACGGTGCCGTGCTTCGTCGCGAGCTCGCGCAGCCGCTCGAGGAACCCCGGCTGCGGCAGCACAGCGCCGATGTTGTGCGGGATGCACTCGAGAATGACCGCGGCGACGTCGTGCTCGGCGAGCGCCCGCTCGACCTCGCCGGCGTCGTTGAAGCGGCAGACGATCGTCGCCTCGGTGACCTCCGGGAGGATCCCCTTCGAGAGCGGGTCGGGCCGGCCGACGTTCTCGGGCAGCGAGATCACGTTCATCGCCACCGAGTCGTGCCAGCCGTGGTAGCAGCCCTGGAACTTGACGATGTTCCGGCGGCCGGTCGCGGCGCGCGCGACGCGCAGTGCGTGGAACGTCGCCTCGCTCCCCGTCTCCGTGAGCAGCACCCGTTCCGCGCACGGCACAAGGCTGCAGATCCGCTCGGCGAGCTCGATCTCGACCGGCGTCACACCCACACCCATCAGGCCGACGGAGCGCGCGGTCTCGGCCACCGCGGCGTCGACGTCGGGGTCGCCGTGCCCGAGAAGCGGCGGCCCGAAGGCGGCGTGGTAGTCCGTATAGGTCCGTCCCGTTGCGTCGGTGAAGGTCGAGCCGGCGGTCGCGGTGACGACCAGATCCTCGAGCCCCGGCACGCGCCGCTGGCCGCTGTTGACACCGCCCGGGATGACCCGGACCGCGCGGGCTGCGAGGTCGGCCGCGCTCTGTAGCTCCGTCATGAGTCCACCCTGTATCTGGAGAAAATGTCCCAGTCGAGCTCGATGCCGAGCCCAGGCTGGGTCGGGACAGCCACGAACCCGTCGGCGTCGATCGGCAGCCGCTCCTTGGTGAGGGACGTGTTGATGGGCGTATCGGCCACGCAGTACTCCTGGAACAGGGCGTCGGGCAGCACCGCGTTCACGTGCAGCGACGCGGCCTTGATGATGCCGCTCTTCCAGGCGTGCGGCACCGTCTCGACGCCGCGCTCGTGCGCAAACTCCGCGATTCGCAGCAGCTCGGTGATGCCGCCGCAGCGCGTGACGTCGGGTTGCACGAGGTCGACGTGCCCGCGCTCGATCAGCTCGCGGAAGCCCCACAGCGTCGTGTCCTGCTCGCCGGCCGCGACGCGGATGTCGACCGCGTCCGCAAGCTCGGCGTACGCCTCGTACTCGTCGGGCTCGAACGGCTCCTCGAGCCAGAAGATGTTCATTTCTTGGAGCTGCTCGGCGACGCCGATCGCCGTCCTCGCGTCTTTCCCATAGCCGAGACCGGCGTCGATCAGGATCGTGCCGCCCTCCCCCGCCGCCTCGACCGCCGCGGCGGCGAGCTCGACGTCCTGCACGGGGTCGGCGCCGAGCGGCCCCCAGCCGAGCTTCACGGCCGTGAACCCCTGCTCGCGGAGCGCCGAGACGCGCTCGCGCACCTCGGCGGGCTCGTCCGGCATCAGCATCGAGGCGTAGGCGCGCACCCTGTCCCGCTGCGGCGTCCCGATCAGCTCGCAGACCGGCTTGCCCTCGGCCTTGCCCTTGATGTCCCAGAGGGCGATGTCGATCCCGCTCAACGCGTGCAGCGCGATCCCGCGGCGGCCGATGTAGATCAGCCCGCGGTACATCTTGTGCCAGAGCCGCTCGACGTCGAGCGGATCCTCGCCGACGAGCAGATGGTGCAGGCTGTTCGCGATCGCGTGAGACCCGGGCGCGTTGACGAGCGCGCGGACGGCCTCCGGGGCCGAGTCGACCTCGCCGATGCCCGTGATCCCCTCGTCGGTGTGCACGAGAATGACCAGGTCGTCCTGGCTTCCATCGGCGATCCCGTCGTCCAGCACGGGCTGGCGCAGGATCACGGCCTGGACGTCGCTGATCTTCACGGATTGTCGACTATAGCCGGATTGTCTACAATCGCCGCGCCGTGGCCGTTACTGCCTCGCCCGTGTTCTGCTCTTTGGATCTCGACAGGCCGGGCAAGCAGTACGGAAGACTCGAGGTGCCACGCTCGACCAACACGAGCGGCTGGTCGCACCAGTTCGTCCCGATCATCTCGGTGAAGGGGGGAGCCGGGCCGGTCGCGGTCGTCTTCGGCGGAGTCCACGGCGACGAGCCCGAGGGGCAGGTCGCAGCGCTGCGGCTCGCGCGCGAGACCGAGCCGGGCGACGTCCACGGGCAGCTGATCATCGTCCCGGTCGCCTCGCCGGACGCGTCGAGGGCCTACACGCGCCTGTGGCCGTCCGGCGCCAACCTCAACCGCTCGTTCCCGGGGTCGCCGGACGGCCCGCCCGACGAGCAGCTCGCCGACTTCATCACCCGCTTCCTCTTCCCGCGCGCCGAGATCGTCGTCGACATGCACAGCGGCGGCCGCGGCTCGATCTGCCCGCCCTGGTCGGAGATGCACATGGTCGACGACCCCGAGCAGCAGCGGAAGATGGTCGAGGCGATGCTGATGTGGAACACGAACATCCACTTCGTCTACATCGACGTCGCGGGATCCGGCCTGCTCGTGGGCGAGGCCGAGCGCCAGGGCAAGGTCGTCGTGTCCACCGAGCTCGGCGGCGGCGGCCAGGTCACGGCCGCCACCCACCGCGTGGCGTGGAGCGGCCTCGTGAACGTCCTCCGGCACTGCGGCGTACTCATGGGCGAAGCCGTGACGCGCGAGCAGCTCGGGCTGGTGCCGGCGGTGATCGCCCGCGCGACCGAGGACGAGTGCTACGCGTTCGCGCCCGAGTCGGGCCTCTGGGAGACCTTCGTCGACGTCGAGGAGCGCGTGACGAGCGGACAGCCGCTCGGCCAGATCCACTTCATCGAGCGGCCCGATCGGGCCCCGGAGGTGATCACCGCCTCGCTGGACGGCATCGTCTGCTCCGTGCGTGCGGTCGCGACGACCGCTCAGGGCGACAAGGTGGCGGTCGTCGGCCGCGAGGTGAGCAAGGAGGACTTGCTTTGAGCCTGCAGGCGGCCGTGCACCGGGTCGACATCACGCCGCCGCTCGGCGTGCCGGTCGGCTGCTGGGCGGCGCGGACGGCGATGGCGCAGGGGACGACGGAGCCGCTGATCGCCCAGGCGGTCGTGCTGTCGGACGGCGACCGGACGGCGGCGATCGTCGCGACCGACCTCGTCTTCGTCGGGGCCGAGCTGGCGGCGACGGTGCGCGAGCTCGTCCAGCGGCAGACGGGAATCCCGCCCACCGCGGTGTCCGTGCACGCGAGCCACAACCACAGCGCCCCGAGCCTCGCGCGCGGCTCGACGGTCGGCGGCCTGCCCGACATCCCTGCCTTCGGCCGCTACGCAGACCTGCTCGGCGATCTGCTCTCCGGCGCCGTGTACGCCGCCTGGCGCAAGCTCGAGCCGGCCCGCATCGGCTCGGCAATGGCGGAGACACCCGGCCTCCGCGGCAACCGGGTCGACCGGCGGCGCGCCGTCGACGACTCGCTCACCGTGATCCGCCTCGACCGCGCGGACGGCACGCACCTGGCCGCGCTCGTCAGCACGGCGGCGCACCCGATCACCGTCGGCGGCACGACGATCTACTGGGACGCCGAGTACATCGCTCCCGTCCGCACGACGTTCGAGACGGTTCATCCGGGCATGGAGTGCGTCTTCCTGCAGGGCTGCGCCGGCGACCTGGCGCCGTTCGACTGGTGGTTCGGCGACTACGAGGCGAGCCCGCACGGCTACGAGGCGCGCGACCGGCTCGGCCGCGCGATCGGCGAGGCCGCGCTCGAGCTCTACGCCGAGATCCGCGACCACGGCCGACGCCCGCGTCGCCGCCGACTCGGTGCGGCTCGACCTCCGCCGCCGCCGGCACGAGTACGGCGCGGACGAGATCCGCGAGCTGCTCGCCGAGATCGAGGCCGAGCCGGAGCCCGACTGGCCCGAGTCGTGGGGCCCCGAGGTGCACACGATGACGTCGGCCCAGATGTTCCCGCGCACGTACAAGCAGAGCGCGCTCCGGATGTACCTCGACATGATCGAGCGGGCCGACGAGCCGGCGGACGCCGAGGTCGTCGCGATCGCCGCCGGTGACACGGCCATCGTGACCAACCCGTTCGAGCTCTTCAACCACGCGGGGCAGCGGATCAAGGACGCGAGCCCGTACGGCACGACGGTCGCCGCCGCCTACGCGAACGACTACGCCGGCTACCTGCCCGAGACCTCCGACTACGACCTGGTCGCGGGCGTGCCGCTGCGCGAGATCGTCGACCAGGACCAGTGGCGCTGGGCCTACGGCATCACGAACACGAACATCGACCGCGGCGAGGTCGACCGCGTCGTCGACGAGAGCATCGCGCTGCTGCGCCGGCTCCACGGTTGAGCACCACCCGCTACGACGCGATCGTCGCCGGTATCGGGACGATGGGCAGCGCCGCGCTGTACCACCTCGCGCGCCGCGGCCGCCGCGTGCTCGGGCTCGAGCAATACAGCCTCGGACACGAGCGCGGGTCGATGCACGGCCACACCCGGGTCATCCGCCTCGCCTACCACGAGCACACGGACTACGTCCCTCTGCTCCGCCGCTCCTACGAGCTCTGGCGGGAGCTCGAGAGCAGCGCGGGCGAGCCGCTCATGCACGTCATCGGTTCGCTCGAGATCGGCCCCCGGGACGGAGTCCTGCTCCCCGGCGCGCTGCACGCCTGCGAGGTGCACGACCTGCCGCACGAAGTGCTCGAGCCGGCCGACGTCCGACGCCGCTTCCCGGCGATCGTCCCGGCCCCGAACACGATCGGGCTGCTGCAGCCCGACGGCGGCTACGTCCGGGCGGAGGAGTCCGTACGCGCCCACGCACGGCTCGCCGTCGAGGCGGGCGCGGAGCTCCGGACCGACGAGCCGGTCCTCGACTGGGACGCCGGCGACGACGGCGTCACGGTTCGCACCGAGGCCGGCGAGTACGCCGCCGCGCGGCTCGTCCTCGCCCCGGGAGCGTGGGCGCCCGACCTGTTGCGCCTTCCGCGCGGGCTCTTGTCGGTTCAGCGGAACGTGCTCGCGTGGTTCGAGCCGGTGCGGCCGGACAACCTCACGCCGGACAAGCTGCCCATCTTCATCTTCGAGGACGAGGGCGGCGTCGTGCACTACGGCTTCCCGCTGGTCGACGACACCGGCGTCAAGCTCGGCCGCATGTACTACCCGGGCGAGACGGTCGATCCGGCTGCCGGCAACCCGGAAGCGACCCCGGAGGAGGCCGAGCCGCTGCGCGAGTACCTCGCGCGGTCCGTTCCCGACGCGGCCGGACGGCTGCTCGATGCGAAGGCGTGCCTCTTCACGAACACGCCGGACATGGACTTCGTGATCGACCTCCACCCCGAGGCGCCGAACGTCGTCTTCGCCTCCGCGTGCTCCGGCCACGGCTTCAAGTTCGCGCCGGTCGTGGGCGAGATCCTGGCCGACCTCGCCGACGAGGGCAGCACGCGGCACCCGGTCGGCTTCCTGAGCCATGCACGCTTCTGATTACAAACCGCTTACCCGTCCGCTACCAGCTCCACACCGACAGGGGTAACACTGGAGCCCATCGGCGCTCGCCTTCTCCTCCTCGCAGCTCTTGCCGCCGTCTCTCTCTCGCTCTCCGGCACCGCCTCGGCGGCCGAGCGTGCCTTGCTGGAAGCTCGTGCTCCAGGACTCCTACACGGGCGTCTTCAAGACGATCTACCCGCACAGCTGCTACCGGGAGGCCATCTCGAGGATCCCGGCCGTCGACCAGATCTACTCGAGCACGCGCGAGGAGATCCAGGCGGCCTCGACGGCCGCCCTGAACGGGAAGACGTACAAGGTGGCAGGCGTCGGCGGCACGGGAACCCTGGTCTCCGGGACGGCGAGCCACAAGAGCACAGTGCCGACCGCGATCATCGTCCTGGCCGGGGTCGCGATCGGGCTGCTGCTGATCGGCGGGGCCGGTGAGCTCTTCCGCCGCTCCCGCCGGGGCGACTAACAACCGCGCAGGTAGCCGAGCCCGCGGAAGCTGCCCGTGAGCAGCGTCTCGCCGCCGGAGCCGACGACTGCGAAGCTCGAGAACACCCGCTTCCCGCGGCAGCTGCTGACGTCGAAGAGGCGCACCTGCACCCGCTCCTCGCTGTAGCTGCCGTCGCCGCAGCCCGGCCGGCACGTGTTGGTGAAGAGCGTCGAGCTGCCGGTGGCCCCGCTCGCGCTCCACGTCTGCCAACGCGACCTGCCGATGTAGACGTTCCTGGAGGCGTTCACGACCTCGAACGTGAACGACGGCCGCATGTAGAAGTGGTCGTTGACCACGACATACGGGCCGGCCGCGACGCCCGCCGTGCTCGTGGCTACGGCAAATAGCGCCACAGTCGCGACTACCGCAAAGAGTGCCCGCGCTCGCTCCCCCAAACCGCTCCCCCCTTTCCCTTCTCCGTCATGCCCATGGTGCCACGGCAACCTCCCCGGCGACGTTAGCGCGTGCTAACTTAGGCCGGACGTCTGAAAGGGGATGATCGGGTGAAGGCTCGGCTGTACACGGAGGAGAACCGCAAGTGGTGGACGCTCGGAGCGGTCTCGTTCGGGCTGTTCATGATCATGCTGGACAACACGATCGTGAATGTCGCGCTCCCGTCGATCGAGAGGTCGCTCGGGCTGACGCAGTCGGAGCTCGAGTGGGTGGTCGCGGGCTACGCGCTCACGTTCGGCGCGCTGATGCTCACGGGCGGAAAGCTCGCAGACCTCTTCGGGCGGCGCTTCATCTTCGTCGTGGGCCTGGTCGTCTTCACGGCTGCCTCACTCGGCTGCGGGCTCGCCGGCACCGCGGGACTGCTGATCGGTGCGCGCGTCGTTCAGGGCGTCGGCGCGGCGCTGATGAACCCTTCCACCCTCTCGATCATCACCGTCACCTTCCCGCCGCGCCAGCGCGGTGCGGCGATCGGCATCTGGGCGGGAGTCTCGGCGCTTGCCCTCGCTATCGGCCCGCTCGTGGGCGGCCTGATCACCGAGCACGTGAACTGGAACTGGATCTTCTTCATCAACGTGCCGGTGGGCGTGCTCGCGGTCGTCGCCGCGTTCCTCTTCATCGACGAGTCCAGGGACACCTCGCGCGAGCAGCGACCCGACCTGCCGGGCCTGATCACCTCCGCGCTCGCGCTGTTCTCCCTCAGCTACGGCCTGATCGAGGCCAACAACTACGGCTGGACGTCGACTCGAATCCTGCTGGCCTTCGGCATCGCGGCCGTGGCGTTCGTCGTCTTCATCCTCCTCGAGCTGCGCCAGCGGCTCCCGATGCTCGACCTGAGCCTCTTCAAGAGCCGCGGCTTCGCCGGCGCGAACGCGGTCATGCTCTTCCTCGCGCTGGCGATGTTCGGCGTCTTCTTCTACGTCTCGCTCTACGTCCAGCAGATCCTCGGCTACTCGCCGGTGCAGGCGGGGGCGGCGTTCCTGCCCTGGACGATCCTGATCATGTTCGTCGCCCCGGTGGCGGGCAAGCTCTCCGACCGGATCGGCGCGCGGCCAATCGTGACGAGCGGGCTCGTCCTCGTGGCGGGCGCGCTGCTCTGGTTCTCGCACCTGGGAGTGAGCGAGAGCTTCTGGGCGCTTCTTCCGGGGATGCTCCTCGGCGGCCTCGGCATGGCGGGCGCGATGGCGCCGACGACAGCGGCGGCCATGCGCTCTGTCGCCCCCGACAAGGCGGGCGTCGGCTCGGCCGTGCTCAACAGCGCGCGCCAGGTCGGGGGCTCGCTCGGCATCGCGCTCATGGGTGCGATCGTGATCTCCGGGACGAAGAGCTCGCTCGAGGCCGGCGATCCGCGGAACATCGCCTTCACGAACGGGTTCCATCACGCGCTCGAGGTCGCCGCGGCGCTCGTCCTCGTCGGGGCGGCGATCGCATTCGCGACGCTTCACCACGTCCGCCACCACGAGGAGCCCCAGGAGGCCACCGAGCTCGCCGAGGCGGCGTGAGCGCGACTGCTCCCCGGCGGCTCCAAGCGGGCGACCGGCGGCGGGCGGTGCTCGACGCCGCCTGCCGCGTCTTCGTCCGCACCTCCTACCGCGGCGCGACCACGTCGGAGATCGCCCGCGAGGCGGGCATCACCGAGCCGATCCTGTACCGCCACTTCCCGTCGAAGCGCGACCTCTACCTGGCGTGCATGGACGAGGCGGCGCGCCAGTTCCTCGAAACGGCCGAGGACGCTCTCGCCGCCGACCCCGAGGGCTGCCTCGGCGCGATCGTCGACGCCTACATGGCGAAGCGGGCGCGCCTCCGGCTCGTCGACCTGTGGATCCAGGCCCTCAACGAGGCCGCCGACGATCCGGTGATCGCGAAGGCGGTGCGCGAGCAGGTCCGCGACGTCCACCGCTTCATCGTCGGCGTGATCGAGCGCGGCCAGGAGGGCGGCACGCTGCATCCGGACCGCGACCCCGTCGCCGAGGCATGGCTCTTCGTCGCAGGCGGCCTGCTCGTCACGATCGACCATCGGCTCGGCGGGCTGCTCGGGGGCGACCTCGAGCGGGTGCGCGCGTCGCGGCGCGCGTGGATGCACGCCCTAGCCGGCGAGGACGTCCAGCACGGCGTCCGCGAGCTCCGGCCGGCAGATCAGCAGATCCGGGAGCCAGGTCGACTCGGCGTCGTACGCGAGCGGCGATCCGTCGACCCGCGAGGTATGCAGCCCGGCCGCCGCCGCCACCGCCACCGGTGCTGCGGAATCCCACACGTGCTGCCCGCCCGTGTGCAGGTAGATGTCGACCTCGGCGCTGACGACGGCCATCGCCTTGGCGCCGGCCGAGCCCATCGGCACCAGCGTGCCGCCGAGCCGCTCGGCGACGAGCTCGGCCTCGACGGGGGGACGCGTCCGCGAGACGACGACGCGTGGCGGCCGGTCGACCGGCGGCGCCGGCGGCGGCGCCGGGTCGCTCGTGAGCGTCAGCCGCCGCGCCGGCAGTGCGACCGCGCCCGCGGCGAGCGCGCCGTGCTCGACAAGCGCGACGTGCACCGCCCAGTCCGTCCGCTCGGACTCGCCGAACTCGCGCGTGCCGTCGAGCGGATCGACGATCCAGGTGCGCTCCGCCCCCAGCCGCCTGCGGTCGTCCGGCGCCTCCTCCGAGAGCACCGCATCGTCGGGGAAGCGCTCGCGGAGCAGCGAGAGGATCAGGTCGTTCGCGCGGCGATCGGCCTCCGCGCGGACGTCGTCGGGCGCGGCGCCGTTCTCGAGCCAGGAGCGGATCTCCAGCAGGAGCCGGCCTGCGGCTTCGGCGATCTCCGCTGCCGCCCCGGCGTCGCTCAGCCGCGGGCCTGCTTGACGAGCTCGGTCAGCTTCGGCACGACCTGCTGCACGTCGCCGACGATGCCGAAGTCGGCGAACTCGAAGATCGGGGCGTTCGCGTCCTTGTTGATCGCGACGATCGTGCCCGAGTTGTGCATCCCGACCTTGTGCTGGATCGCGCCGCTGATGCCGCAGGCGACATAGAGCTTCGGCGCGACGTTCTTGCCGGTCTGGCCGATCTGCGCCGAGTACGGGTACCAGCCGGCGTCGACCACCGCCCGGGTTGCGCCGACGGCGCCGCCGAGCGCGCGCGCGAGCTCCTCGACGATCCCGAAGCCGTCCGGCCCGCCGAGCCCACGCCCGCCCGCGACGACCACGTCCGCGTCTTCGATCGAGGCTCCCTCGGACTCCTCGTGCGCCTGCTCGAGCATCGTCGCCTTCGTCGAATGCTCCGCGAGGGACACGGCCGCCTGTCCGATCGACGGCGCCGCCCCGCCCTCCCCGGGCTCGAAGCTGCCTGCGCGAAAGAGCGCGAGGCGCGGCTCCGTCGCCCAGCCGACGTCGACGACGACGGAGTCGCCGAGTGCCGGCCGCTTGCCGACCAGCTGCCCGTCCCGCTCCTCGAGGTCGACGAGATCCCAGTTCAGCCCGGCATCGAGCCGTGCCGCGAGCCCGGCGGCGACGTCCGCCGCGAGCACGCTCGCGCCGAAGAGGACGGTGTCGAAGCCCTGGTCGCGCACGAGCTGCGCGAGCACGTCCACCCGCGGCTGCGGCAGCGGCGCCTCGAGCGCAGGATCGTCGGCGACGTAGACGGTTGCCGCACCGGAGGCCTGCGAGGCGGCGCCGCCGACACCCGCGCCGGCGACGACGCCGCTGACCTCGCCGCCGAGCTGGACGGCCTTGGCGAGCACGCCGAGCGAGCTCTTGGTCAGCTCGGCGCCACGGTTTTCGGCAGCATGATGCTCGAGGAAGACGAGCGTCTTCACAGCAGCTTCCGCTCCTGCAGGAACGCGACCAGCCGCGCGGCCGCGGACCCGTCGTCCTCGATCTTCTGCGAGTCGCCGCGCGGCGGCGGCGGGCTGAGGCCGAGCACGGTGGTCTTCGCGCCCCCGTCGGCGTCGACGCCGAGGTCGGCGAGCGAGACCACGTCCTGCGGCTTCGACTTCGCGCCCATGATCCCCTTGAGCGACGGGTAGCGCGGCTCGTTGATCGCGTCGGAGACGGCCACGACGGCCGGGAGCGGCGCCTGGATCCGGTCGTAGCCGTACTCGGTCTGGCGCTTGACGGTGACGCTGCCGTTCGCGACCTGGAGCTCCGAGGCCTGCGAGGCGACCGGCATCCGGAGCCGCTCGGCGACGGCGGCCCAGAGGACGGCGCCGTCGGAGTCCGAGGCCTGCTGGCCGAACAGGACGAGCTGCCGGCGACTCGCGCTCGAGCGCGGCCGCGAGCACGCGCGACGTCGTCACGAGATCGGCGCCCTCGACGGCGGCGTCGGCGACCAGCACCACGCGGTCGGCGCCCATCGCGAGCGTCTTGCGCAGCGACTCGAGCGTGCGCTCCGGGCCCATCGACACGATCACGACCTCGCCCTCGCCCGCCGCATCCTTGACGCGCAGCGCCTCCTCGACGGCGTTCAGGTCGAACTCGTTGAGCGTGCCGGCGCCGGAACGGTCGAGCCGCAGGGTCTGCGGGTCGATCCGCTTCGTGGCGCCGTCCGGCACCTCCTTGACGCAGACCGCGATCTTCACGAGCCGTTACCCCATGGCGCCCACGATACGTAATCTGACGCGCAGGATGAGCACGGAAGAGAGGACGCCGCTTCACGAGACCACGGAGGCGAAGCTGCAGTGGCTCGCCGAGCTCCGCGACGAGTCGCTCCATGCCGGCAACGAGCGCGCGGTCGAGCGGCAGCGCGCCCAGGGGAAGCTGCTCGCCCGCGAGCGGGCGGAGCGGCTCTGTGACCCCGGCTCGTTCGTCGAGCTCGATCGCTACGTGCGCCACCGCGAGTTCCAGTTCGGGATGCAGGACCGGCGACCGTACGGCGATGCCGTCGTCACGGGCTACGGGACGATCTTCGGCCGCAAGGTCTTTCTCTTCTCGCAGGACTTCACGGTCTTCGGCGGCTCCCTGTCGGAGGTGTTCGCGGAGAAGATCTGCAAGGTCATGGACCTGGCGCTGAAGTACGGCTGCCCCGTGATCGGAATCAACGACTCGGGCGGCGCGCGGATCCAGGAAGGCGTCGTCTCGCTCGCCGGCTACGCCGAGATCTTCTGGCGAAACGTCCAGGCGTCCGGCGTGATCCCGCAGATCTCCCTCATCATGGGCCCCTGCGCCGGCGGCGCCGTCTACTCGCCCGCGATGACCGACTTCATCCTCATGGTCGAGGGCTCCTCGTACATGTTCATCACGGGCCCCGACGTGGTGAGGACGGTGACGGGCGAGGAGGTGACGTTCGAGGAGCTCGGCGGCGCAGCCACCCATGCCTCGAAGTCCGGCGTCGCCCATCTGGTCGCGCCCGACGAGGAGTCCTGCCTCGACGACGCCCGCTACCTGCTCTCGTTCCTGCCGCAGTCGAACCGCGAGCAGCCGCCGGCCGACCGGCCGTCGGATCCGGTCGAGCGCGAGTCGCCGGAGCTCGACACGCTGATCCCGGACAACCCGAACAAGCCCTACGACATGAAGCAGGTGATCACGGCGATCGTCGACGACGGCCACTTCCTCGAGCTCCAGCCGCTCTATGCGGAGAACATCGTCTGCGGGCTCGCGCGCCTGGGCGGGCAGCCGGTCGGGATCGTCGGCAACCAGCCGCAGTCGCTCGCCGGCGTGCTCGACATCGACTCGTCGACCAAGGCCGCGCGCTTCGTGCGCACGTGCGACTCGTTCAACATCCCGCTCGTCACGTTCGTCGACGTGCCGGGCTTCCTGCCGGGCACCTCGCAGGAATGGGGCGGCATCATCCGCCACGGCGCCAAGCTGCTCTACGCGTACGCCGAGGCGACGGTGCCGAAGCTGGCGGTGATCACGCGCAAGGCCTACGGCGGCGCCTACGACGTCATGAGCTCCAAGCACATCCGGGCCGACTTCAACTTCGCCTGGCCGACGGCCGAGATCGCGGTGATGGGCCCGGAGGGAGCGGTCAACATCATCTTCCGGTCGGAGCTGGCGGAGAACGGCGCGGACCGGCGTGCCGAGCTGATCGCGGACTACCGGGAGCGGTTTGCGAACCCGTACTCCGCCGCGGAGCGCGGCTACGTCGACGACGTGATCGAGCCGCGCCGCACGCGTCCCGTGCTGATCGACGCGCTGCGCACGGCGGAGGGGAAGCGCGAGCCCCGGCCCGAGCGCAAGCACGGGAACATTCCCCTGTAGGCGTGTTCGCGAAGATCCTGGTCGCCAACCGCGGCGAGATTGCGATCCGCATCTTCCGCACCCTCCGAGAGCTCGGGATCGCGTCCGTCGCCGTCTACTCCGACGCCGACCGTGCCTCGCTGCACGTGACGAAGGCCGACGAGGCCTTCCGTATCGGCCCGGGCCCCGCGGCCGAGAGCTACCTGGTCGTCGAGCGGCTGCTCGAGGCGGCCGCGCGCGCCGGCGCGGAGGCCGTGCACCCCGGCTACGGCTTCCTGGCCGAGAACGCCGGCTTCGCCCGCGCGGTCGAGGAGGCCGGGCTGACGTGGATCGGCCCGCCGCCGGCGGCGATCGAGCTGATGGGCGAGAAGACGCGGGCGCGCCAGGCGATGCAGGCGGCCGGCGTCCCGATCATCCCGGGCATGACCGACGCGGCCGAGTCGGCCGAGGAGGTGCTGGCGCTCGGCGACGAGGTCGGCTACCCGCTGCTGATCAAGGCCGCGGCCGGCGGCGGCGGTCGCGGTATGAAGGTCGTGCGCGAGCCCGGCGAGGTCGAGGCGGCGCTTGCCGCCGCGCGCCGCGAGGGCCGGTCGTACTTCGGAAACCCGGCCGTCTACGTCGAGCGCTACCTCGAGGACCCGCGCCACGTCGAGGTGCAGGTGCTCGCCGACGCGCACGGCAACGTGATCCACCTCGGCGAGCGCGACTGCACGATGCAGCGCCGCCACCAGAAGCTCGTCGAGGAGACTCCCTCCCCGGCCGTCGACGCGGCTCTCCGGGCGCGGATCGGCGCGATCGCCGTCGACGCGGCGCGGGCCGCCGGCTACCAGTCGGCCGGAACGATCGAGGGCCTTCTCGACCGGGACGGCTCGTACTACTTCATGGAGATGAACACGCGCATCCAGGTCGAGCACACGGTCACCGAGCTGGTCACGGGGCTCGATCTGATCCGCGAGCAGATCATGGTCGCCGCCGGCGAGCCGCTGTCCGTCCGCCAGGAGGACGTCGGGCTCCGCGGTCACGCGATCGAGTGCCGCATCAACGCCGAGGACCCGGCCCAGGGCTTCCTGCCGACGCCCGGAACGATCACGCACTACCGCGAGCCCGCCGGCCCGGGCGTGCGGGTCGACTCGGCGGTGGCCGAGGGGAGCGAGATCCCGGAGCTCTACGACTCGATGGTCGCGAAGCTGATCGTCCACGACGTCGACCGGGAGCATGCACGGCATCGGATGCTCCGCGCGCTCGAGGAGTTCGAGATCGGCGGCGTCACGACGCTGCTCGGCTTCCACCGCGCGCTGCTCTCACATCCGTGCTTCATCGAGGCCACGACGTGCAAGGGCCTCGTCGAGTCCGAGGAGCTCGCGGCCCAGGCGGCCGCACTGACCCCTCCCGCTCCGGCGGTGCGCCCCGCCGGGCGGCTGGTCGAGTCGGTCTCCTTCATCGAGGTCGACGGGCGCCGCGTCGAGGTGCGCACGCTCGAGCCCGAGCCGCCGTACCGTGAGCTCGCGCGCCTCCGGCGCGAGCGCGGCCTGAACGGGCGGCTCGGCGGCGCCCAGGACCAGGTCGTCAGTCCGATGCAGGGCACGGTGCTCGTGGTGAACGTCACCGACGGCGATGCGGTGTCGGCCGGCCAGGTGATCTGCATCGTCGAGGCGATGAAGATGGAGAACGAGATTCACGCCCACCGGGCGGGAACGGTGAGCGATCTCTCCGTCGCCCCGGGCGAGGCCGTCACGACGGGCCAGGTGATCTGCCGGCTCGTCGAACCTTGACGACCCTTGACGGTCGGCGAAACAGCCCGCTACAAGAATGCGGATGCGCGCGAGAGCCCTGGTCGGTTTCGCCGCGCTTCAGCTCCCGCACGGACGAGTCTACTACCCGACGTTCGTCGGGAAGAAGACGTATTCCCTCGTCACGTCGTAGTTCAGGGCCTCAGGCCAACGCAGCTCCGAGGGTGCGCCATTCGTCCCGGGGGAGCCGTGCCGGGTCGGACGTTGCGACCTGGATCGCGACGTGATCGGCGCCCGCGGCGCGATGCTCGTCGATCCTCGCGCGGATCGCCTCGACGCTGCCCCACGCGACCGCCTCGTCCACGAGCCGGTCGCTGCCGCCGTGCTCGACGTCGGCCTCGTCGAACCCGAGGCGCAGCAGGTTCCGGACGTAGTTCGGAAGACGCAGGTAGGGCTCGAGCCAGGTGCGCGCGATCGCGCGCGCCCGGTCGGGATCCGTCTCGACCACGACGGTCTGCTCCGGCGCGAGGAGCGCGTCGGGCCCCAGCGCCTCGCGCGCGACGCGCGTGTGCTCAGGGGTGACGAGGTACGGGTGCGACCCGAGGGAGCGGTCCCGGGCAAGCGCGAGCATCTTCGGCGCGAGCGCGGCGATGATCCGCTCGTCGCTGGGCACGGGCGGATCGGCTGCATCGAGTGCGTCGAGGTAGCCGATCATCGCGGTCAGCGGCCTCCGGTACTCGCCTCCCTCCCGCGCCACGCTCGGCGCATGGCTGACGCCGACGCCGAGCAGGAAGCGGCCGGGGAAGTCGGTGGTCGAGCCGCGCGCGGAGGGCTGCGGTCGCCTGCGGGGGATGCGTCCAGATGCTGACGATCCCGGTCGCGATCGTCATGCGCTCCGTCGCTTCGAGCAGGACGCGCATGCTCTGCTCGAGATCCGCCGGCCCGCGGCCCGGCACCCAGATCGTGTCGAAGCCGAGCGCCTCGAGCTCGGCGGCGGCGTCGGCGATCTCGGGCGGATCGCCCGAGCGCAGCTGGGTGCTCCAGATGCCGATCTCCCCGGTCTGTGCCATCGCGCCGATCGTACTCCGTCCGGCGCTCTCGCTATCTTGGGTTGGTGTTTGCTGATGAGGCAACTGTCTAGAACGGACATGTCCCAGATCGCCGAGCTCCCGCTTGACGATCTGAAGGACGAGCTGGCTGCGCAGGCGGCGCATATGTCGGCGGGGATGTGTCGTTATCTGGAGCTGGTGGGCGAGTGCGACCGGCGCGGTACGGGCTGGGACTCGACCGCGGAGTTTCTGGCCTGGCGCTGCGGGCTGACTCCGCGCTCGGCGCGGGAGCACGTGCGGGTCGCGCGCGCGCTGGGCGGGCTGCCGCTGATTCGCGAGGCGTTCGCGACGGGTGAGCTCTCCTACTCGAAGGTGCGGGCGCTGACCCGTGTGCGGCGGCCGCAGCATGGAGGGCGAGCTGCTCGGCTTTGCGAGGGTGCTGACCGCTTCGCAGCTCGATCGAGCGCTGCGCGCCTATCAGCGCGTCATGACGGACGAGGCGGCGGAGGTCCAGGAGCGCGGAGACGCTGAGCTACCACTGGGACGACGACGGCTCGCTTGTCGTCCGCGGCCGGCTCGCCCCGGAGGACGGGGCGCTCTTCCTGAAGGCGCTCGAAATGGCGCGGGAGAAGCTGTGGAACGAGCAGCAGGAGATGCAAGGCCGCGGTTCCGCGGAACCGCCGCCCATGCCGCGCCGCCCGAGCAACGTCGATGCCCTGATCGCGGTCGCGGACGCCGCGCTGGCCCACGAGGGCGCCGGTCGGCTCGGCGCGGAGCAGTACCAGGTCGTGATCCACGTCGAGCAGGAGGCGCTTCCGGAGGGCGGTGACGGCAGCTGCCTGCTCGCAGACGGGCCCGCCCTCGCCCCGGAGACCGCGCGCAGGCTCGCCTGCGACGCCTCGATCGTGACCCTGCTCGAGCGGGCCGGCGAGCCGCTCGGTGTGGGCCGCAAGACGCGCAAGATCCCGTTGCCGCTCCGACGCGCCTTGAAGGCGCGCGACGGCTGCTGCCGTTTCCCCGGCTGCACCAACCGCCACGTCCAGGCCCACCACATCAAACACTGGGCCGTTGGGGGCGAGACCGAGCTCACCAACCTGGTCAACCTCTGCCGCCGCCACCACCGCCTCGTGCACGAAGGCGGCTGGACGGTCGACCACGAGCTCCGCTTCCACAACGCCTACGGGATCCTCGTGCCCGACGTCCCGCCACTGCCGCCCGGCAGCCTCGACGGGCCTCCACGAGGCCAACCACGAACTCAGCATTAGCGCCGAGACCATCGAGACCGGCTACGGCGACTCGATGGACATCGGCCTCGCGGTCGGCCACCTCCTCGACATCGTCGGCCGGCCCACGAACTGGGGGTCGGTAGCGGGCGACATCGTCGACGGGCTCGTCATGACGCTGCGCGGCCGGAGGCACGGCCGCTACACGGTCGAGGGCGCGCGCTGGTACGGATCAGTCTGCAACGGCCCGCGGCACGTCGTCGTCCAGGTCGAGATCAGCGGGACGATCAACCACGAGCTCCCGTCAGACGCGCACTGGCTCGACGAGCTCCGGCACGAGATCCGCACGGCGTTCGAGCACCGGGAATGGCCGTCGACTTGCACCGTCGGGATCGAGTTCGACAGCGTCGAACGGCTGCGCGATGCCGGCTGGCCGTGTGCGGGCGAGTAGTCGCTACGGCCCGCCGCTGACGTAGATCACCTGCCCGGTGACGTACGCCGCGTCCTCGCTGCACAGAAACGCGATCACCCCCGCTACCTCCTCCGGCTGCCCCACGCGCCCGAGCGGCACCCGCTCGCCGACCAGCTGCTGGAAGTCCTCGAACGACAGCTTCAGGCGGTCTGCGGCCTGCTGCGTCATCGGCGTCGCGATGTGTCCCGGCGCGACGCAGTTGACATTCACGCCGAACGGCCCGAGCTCGATCGCGAGCGTCTTCGTCATCCCCTGCAGCCCGGCCTTTGCAGCCGAGTAGTTGGTCTGGCCCCGATTGCCCAGCGCCCCGGTGGACGAGATCAGCACGATCCGCCCCGACTTCTGCTCCACCATGTGCGTCTGCACCGCCCGCACGAGGTGGAACGTCCCTTTGAGGTGCGTGTCGATGACGGCGTCCCAGTCGTCGTCGGTCATCCGGAAGAGCAGGTTGTCTCGGATGATCCCCGCGCACGGCACCGCGATGTCGACCGAGCCCAGCGCCGCAACGACCCCGACCGCCGCCTCGACCTGCTCCCGCGACGTCACGTCGCATGCGACCGCGATACCCCCCACCTCCGACGCGACCTCCTCCGCCCGCGCAACGTCGAAGTCGGCGACGACAACCCGGGCACCGTCCGAGGCAAGCCGGCGCGCAGTCGCGGCGCCGATCCCGCTTGCACCGCCGGTGACGATCGCGTTCCTGCCGGCGAAGCGCACACGCAACGTCTAGCAGAACCACTACCGTGAGACGGTGGCCGCCAGCACCCAGAACGGCCGTGCCCCTTTCCGCGTCCTCACCTACCTCGACCGGCTCGAGGCCGAGGCGATCGACATCATGCGCGAGGTCGTCGCGCAGGCGGAGCGGCCGGTCATGCTCTACTCGATCGGCAAGGACAGCTCCGTCCTGCTGCACCTGGCCCGCAAGGCGTTCCACCCCGGGAAGCTGCCGTTCCCGCTCCTCCACGTCGACACGACGTGGAAGTTCCGCGATATGTACGCCTTCCGGGACGAGATCGCCCGCTCGGACGACGTCGAGCTGATCGTCTACGTCAACGAGGAGGGCCTCGCGCAGGGCATCGGCCCCTTCACGCACGGCTCGGCGGTGCACACCGACGTGATGAAGACGGAGGCCCTCAAGCAGGCGCTCGACAGGTACGCCTTCGACGCGGCGATCGGAGGCGCCCGCCGCGACGAGGAGCGCTCGCGCGCCAAGGAGCGGATCTTCTCGTTCCGCTCGCGCCAGCACCGCTGGGATCCGAAGAACCAGCGCCCGGAGCTCTGGCGGCTGTACAACGCCCGCAAGCACCAGGGCGAGTCGATGCGCGTCTTCCCGCTCTCCAACTGGACGGAGCTCGACGTCTGGCACTACGTCCACCGCGAGGAGATCCCGATCGTGCCGCTCTACTTCGCGCGGGAGCGGCCGGTCGTCGAGCGCGACGGGCAGCTGATCCTGGTCGACGACGACCGCATACCGCTCGATCCCGGCGAGGAGCCGGCGATGACCCGGGTGCGCTTCCGCACGCTCGGCTGCTACCCGCTCTCGGGGGCCGTCGAGAGCGACGCCGAGACGGTGCCGGAGATCATCCGCGAGATGATCCTCAGCCCGGTCTCCGAGCGGCAGGGGCGCATGATCGACCGGGACAGCGAGGGATCGATGGAGAAGAAGAAGCGGGAGGGCTACTTCTGAGCGAGCAGGTTGAGCACGTCGACATGGAGGAGTACCTCCACGAGCGGGAGCAGAAGGGCCTGCTCCGCTTCATCACGTGCGGGAGCGTCGACGACGGCAAGAGCACGCTGATCGGCCGGCTTCTCTACGAGTCCGGCAAGCTCTTCGACGACCAGCTCGAGGCGCTGCACGCCGACTCCAGGCGAATCGGCACCCAGGGTGGCGAGCTCGACTTCGCGCTCCTGCTCGACGGTCTGGCCGCCGAGCGCGAGCAGGGGATCACGATCGACGTCGCCTACCGCTACTTCTCCACCGAGCAGCGGAACTTCATCGTCGCCGACACCCCGGGCCACGAGCAGTACACGCGCAACATGGTCACGGGCGCGTCGACCGCCGACTGCGCCGTGATCCTGGTGGACGCCCGCAAGGGAGTCGTCACGCAGACGCGCCGGCACACCTACATCGTCGCCGCGCTCGGGATCCGCCACGCCGCGTTCGCGGTCACGAAGATGGATCTCGTCGACTATGACGAGGCGGCCTTCCGCGAGATCGAGGCGGGCTGCCGGGGGATCGCCGCCGACCTCGGCCTCGACGAGGAGTGCATCCCGGTGTCGGGCCTGCGCGGCGACAACATCGTCGAGGGCAGCGACGCGATGCCGTGGTACTCCGGCACGACGCTGATGCAGTACCTGGAGACGGTCGAGGTCGACCAGACGCGGATGCAGACGAAGCCGTTCCGGCTGCCCGTGCAGTGGGTCAACCGCCCCGACCTCGACTTCCGCGGCTTCACCGGCAGCGTCGCATCGGGGGTCGTCCGCCCGGGCGACCGTATCGGCGTCTACCCGTCCGGGCTCGAGTCGACGGTCGAGCGGATCGTGACGCACGAGGGCGACCTCGAGCTCGCCGTCGCCGGGCAGGCGGTGACGCTGACGCTCGCGGATGAGATCGACGTCAGCCGCGGCGACGTGATCGCCGAGACCGCCGTGCCGCCGGAGGTCGCCGACGGCTTCGAGGCGACGATCGTCTGGATGGACGAGAAGCCCATGCTGCGCGGGCGCACGTACTTCATGCGCGTGGGCACGCGGACGATCGGCGCCACGATCGCGCCGATCAAGTACAAGCTCAACCTCGAGTCGCTCGAGCACGTCGCCGCGACCCGCCTCGACCTGAACGAGATCGGCGTCTGCGCGATCGAGCTCTCGGAGGCGATCGCCTTCGATCCGTACACGGAGAACCGCCACACCGGCGGCTTCATCCTCATCGACCGGATCACGAACCAGACCGTCGGCGCCGGCCTCCTCCGCTTCGCGCTCCGCCGTTCGCAGAACGTCCACTGGCAGGCGCTCGACGTCGACAAGGCCGCCCGCGCCGCGTCGAAGCACCAGCGGCCGGGTGTCCTCTGGTTCACGGGCCTCTCGGGCGCCGGCAAGTCGACGATCGCGAACCTCGTCGAGAAGCGCCTGCACGCGCTCGGCTGTCACACCTACCTGCTCGACGGCGACAACGTCCGCCACGGGCTCAACAAGGACCTCGGCTTCACCGACGCCGACCGGGTGGAGAACATCCGCCGCGTCGCCGAGGTCGCGAAGCTGATGGTCGACGCGGGCCTGATCGTCGTCGTCGCGTTCATCTCCCCCTTCGCCAGCGAGCGCCGCATGGCGCGGGCGCTGCTGCAGGAGGGCGAGTTCGTCGAGGTCTTCGTCGACACGCCGCTCGCGCTCGCCGAGGAGCGCGACCCCAAGGGCCTCTACAAGAAGGCCCGGGCCGGCGAGCTGAAGAACTTCACCGGTATCGACTCGCCCTACGAGGCGCCCGAGCATCCCGAGCTCAGGCTCGACACCGCCGAGCACTCGGCCGAGGAGTCGGCCAAGGCGGTCGTGGCCTTCCTCGAGCAGCGCGGGATGCTGCCGTAGCGGCTAGGCTCGGACGATGCCCCTTCAGGCCGGCGACCGCGTCCCGAGCTTCCGGGTCCACCGCCGCTACAACGAGCAGCTCAGCCTCGACGAGCTGCTGGCCGACGGGCCGGCGGTCTTCCACTTCCACATCTTCGACTTCACCGGCAGCGATGCCGGTGGCTGAGAGCTCCAGGTCGTCCGGTTCGGACGAGCGGCAGGCGAGCTGAAGGCGCTTGGGGTCAGGGTCTACTCCCTGTCCTCGAACGCGCCGGCGACCCACGCGGCGTGGGCGAAGCAACTGAAGGCGAACGACCTGCTCGGCGAGCAGGAGCTCCTCTCGGACCGCAACTTCGAGGCGGCGCGGGCGTTCGGCATCCTCCGCGACGAGCTGATCAGCTTCCGGCCGCTGAACACGCGCGGCGCCTTCCTCGTCGACCGTGACGGCACCCTCGCCTACGCGTGGACGACACCCGGCGACGACCTCGCCGTGCTGCCCGATCCCGAGCCGGTGCTCGAGGCCGCGCGGGCGCTCACCGCCCGTAGCCGCCCGAACCGGGACTGCGGAAAAACCACGATTCCCGCCCGGGTAGCCCCGCCGATACTGCAGGCACGCAAACGACCGGAGGTGAACATGCGTCCCAGAGTCCCCGCAGATCTGGCCCTAGCGCCCGTGGCGGCCGAGATCGACCTCAACCTGCAGCCGCTGCGCGACAAGCCGCCCGCGGAGCTCCTCAACCGCCTCGGCCTGGCGCTGAACCTCGACGCGCCCGGCGCGACCCGCGACGAGCGCGCCGGCGAGGTGCTCGAGTACGCGGTCCGCAACGTCGACCTGCACGGCTGGGAGGCAAGCGTCAGCGACGACGCGACGCGTCTCCACCTCGAGGGCGGGTCGGTCACGCTCGAGGTCGGTCTCAGCTCGACGATCCAGCGCTACATCGAGAACGGGTCAGCTGACGCTGAGGAAACGCCGGCGGCGGTAGAGGAGCGGCTCGAGCGGCTCGTGTTCGGCGCGGACGACGAGGCCGGTGACGATCATGTGGTCGCCGCCGGCCATGATGCGGTCGACCTTGCAGGCGAGCCAGCCGGCGGACCCGAGCAGGCGCGGCAGTCCGGCGTCCTCGATCCAGTCGACCGTCGCGAGCTTGTCGGGGTGCTTGCGCGCCAGCTGTGTCGCGACCGCGGCCTGCTGGTCGGCGAGGATGTTGACACCGAACACACGGCTCTGGCGGACGAGCTTGAGGAGGTCGGAGCCGCGGTCGAGCGCGACGAGGATCAGCGGCGGGTCGATCGAGAGCGAGCAGAACGCGCTCACCGTCGTCGCGTGCCCCTTGCCCTGGTGCATCGTCGTCACGACGCTCACCGGCGTGCAGACCGAGCCGAGCACCTCGCGGAACAGGTCCGGGGGGATCGGCCCGAGCTGCTCGTCGTGGACGGCGAGGGCAGGGAGCGGCTCGGGCAGCGTCGTGTCGGTCTGCGGCAGCCCGAGCTCCCGCTCGGTCTCGAGCTCGACCGGCGCGATCACCTGCACCCGCCCGCTCTCGCTCACCACGGTGTTGCGCTCGACCCGCGCCGCGACGACCTCGTCCACGGTCACGACGGGGAAGCCGAGCTCGCGGCAGTAAGCGGTGAACGCCGCGCCGGCGAGCGGGTTGCCGTCCTCGTCGAGCACCGAGCAGACCGCCGCCGCGGGCCGCAGCCCGGCGAGCCGGACGAGGTCGATCGCAGCGTCGACCAGCGTCCGCGCCTCGAGCGTCGCGCCTTCGTGCCCCCGAAACGGCGTGATGTGGCCCGGCTTGGTGATGTCCTGCGGCCCCGTCGACGGGTCGCACGCAACCCGGATCGTGAGCGCGCGGTCCTCCGCCGAGATGCCCGTGCTCACCCCCTTTCGGGCCTCGAACGACTCGTACTGCTCCTCGCCCGACGCCGTCCGCCGCCCCGCCGCAATCGGGCGCAGGCCAAGCCTCGCGCAGTCCGACGGCAGCAGGCACACGGCGACGAGCCCTCGCGCCTCGCGCGCCAGCACCGCCACCGTCTCCGCGTCGACGAGCTCACCCGCCACGACGAAGTACGCCACGCGCCCGATCCCCACCAGCCCGACGATCCCCCCAGCCCCGACCACGCCCAGCGCCTCCGGCAACGCGCTCGCCGAGACCGGAACGAGCCGCTTCCGCTCGAGCGGCAACGGCCGTGAGACAACGTGGATCGGCTCGTCTTCCACGTCTACAGCATGGCCGATGCGGCTAGTCTTCGCACGCAATGGCCGGCAGCCCCGCGGAGCTGGTCGAAGCCGCGCGGGCGCTGCTTCCGACGATTCGAGCGCGCGCCTCATACTGTGACGAGGCCCGGCAGATCCCCCCGACGACCGTCGAAAACTTACGCGCGGCGGGGTTGCTGCGGATCGCCACTCCCACACGCTTCGGCGGGTACGGGCTCGACCTCGCCGTGATCGCCGACATCGCGGGCGAGCTGGGCCGCGGCTGCGGCTCGACCGGCTGGATGGCGAGCTTCTGGGCGGTGCACCAGTACATGGCCGGGTGGTTCGGCGAGCAGGCACAGACCGAGTTCTGGGCCGGCGGACCGGACGTGCTCGCCTCGACGGCCTCCGCGCTCGTCAGCTGCGAGTGCCAGCCGGTCGACGGCGGACTTCAGCTCACCGGACGCTGGCGGTTCTCGAGCGGCATCGATCACGCGGAGTGGCTGATCGTCCACACGCCCGACGAGAACTGCCTGCTGCCGCGGTCGGACTTCGAGATCGACGACGACTGGTTCGTCTCCGGCCTGCGCGGGACCGGTAGCAAGTCGGTCGTGGTCACGAGCGCGTTCGTGCCCTCACACCGGATCGTGACCCACGACGAGCTCGCGATCGGCAACTATCCCGGCCGCGCTCTCTCCGACTCGCCGTGGCACCGGCTGCCGAACCCGCTCGCGCTCGTGATCCCGAACTTCATCGTCGCCCCCATCCTCGGCACGGCGCAGGGCGTCGCCGACCTCTTCGAGGAGCGGGTGCAGCGCCGGCTCGACCCGCAGACACAGCAGCCGGCCCACGAGCGGGTCGCGAGCCAGGAGCGGTTCGCCGAGGCGACCGCCGAGCTGCATGCCGCGAGGCTGATCCTCGACCGCAACCTCGACGACCTGCGCGGACGGGGCGAGGCCGGCGGGCAGCTCACGCTCGCCGACCGCACGACGAGCAGACGCGACGTGACCTACGCCGCGACGCTGTGCACCCGCGCCACGAACCGCCTGGTCGACGGCGCCGACTCCGCCTCGCTCTACGAGGTCACGGGCCTGCACCGCCTCGCGCGCGACGTCCGCGCCGGCGCCCTCAACTACGCCGTCGCCTTCGACGAGGCCGGCGCCCAGTACTCGCGCGTCCGCTGGGGCCTCGAGCCCCAGACGCTGCTCTATTAGAAAACGGGCGATCCGCTCGCCTGCCACCACCTCTCGCTGCGGCGATCACGCCGCCCAGTGCCTGGATTCTTCATGGCGCCAAGTTAGCTCTCGGCGAGGCGGCGCAGCAGCTCGACGGCGCGGATCAGGACCTTCTGCTCCTCGGGCGTCAGCTCCGTCTCGATCGCCTTCGCGAGCCACCCCTCGCGCAGGGCGCGCTCCTCGCCCAGACGGGCGTAGCCCCGATCAGTCAGGGCGATGTGCACCTGGCGCCGGTCGTCCGGGTCGGGGGTCCGGCCGATCAGCCCGGCCGCCTCGAGCTCGGAGAGCGTTTGCGCCATCGACTGCGGGCGGACGCGCTCCGCCGCGGCGAGGGCGCTCGTCGTCGCCGGCCCGTCGCGCTCCAGCCGGCCGAGAACGGCGCCGTGCGACACCGGCAGGCGGTGCTCGGCGCGCAGGCGGCGCACGAGCAGCCCGAGCACCATCCTGAGCTCGCTGGCCGAGGTGGTGACATCCAGCGCCTTTGGCACCGCAGCAAAGTCTACAGGTAAACTGTTAGTCTGGTCTACAGGTAAACTGTTGAGTCTGCCTGCAGATCGCGACAAGCCGGACCACTACAAATGGGTCGCTCTCTCCAATACGACCCTCGGTGTCATCCTCGCGACGATCGACAGCTCGATCGTCCTGATCGCGATGCCGCAGATCTTCCGCGGCATCCACCTCGACCCGCTCCGGCCGGGCAACAGCTTCTACCTGCTCTGGATGATCCTCGGCTTCCTGGTCGTCTCGAGCGTGCTCGTCGTGAGCCTCGGCCGGCTCGGCGACATGTTCGGGCGCGTACGGATGTACACCCTCGGCTTCGTCATCTACACCGCCTCGTCGCTGCTCCTCACGATCGACTGGATGACCGGGCCCGCCGGCGCCGACTTCCTGATCGTGTGGCGGATCGTCCAGGGCATCGGCGCCGCCTTCCTGATCGCGAACTCGATCGCGATCCTCACCGACGCGTTTCCTGCCCACCAGCGCGGCCTCGCGCTCGGCATCAACAACGTGGTCGCGATCAGCGGCGTGTTCCTCGGGCTCGTGCTCGGCGGCGTGCTCTCCGCGGTCAACTGGCGGCTGATCTTCCTCGTGTCCGTCCCGTTCGGGCTGGCCGGGACGATCTGGTCGCGGTTCAGCCTGCGCGAGATCGGCGTGCATCACGAGGCGAAGATCGACTGGTGGGGCAACCTGACCTTCGCGGTCGGCCTCGTGCTGGTCATGATCGGGATCACCTACGGCATCCGCCCGTACGGCGGCCACCCGATGGGCTGGACGAACCCGTTCGTGCTCGGGTGCATCGCCGCCGGGCTCGCGCTGCTCGCCGTCTTCGTGGTCGTGGAGCTGCGAACGGAAGCGCCGATGTTCGAGCTGTCGCTGTTCCGGATCCGGCCCGTACACGTTCGGGATCGTCTCGAGCTTCCTCGTCTCGCTCGCCCGCGGCGGGCTGATGTTCATGCTGATCATCTGGCTGCAGGGAATCTGGCTGCCGCAGCACGGCTACAGCTTCGAGTCCACCCCGCTCTGGGCCGGGATCTACATGCTGCCGCTGACGGCCGGGTTCCTCGTGGCAGGGCCGATCTCCGGGATCCTCTCCGACCGCTACGGCTCGCGGCCGTTCGCGACCGGCGGGACGCTCGGCTCGGCCCTGGGGTTCGTGCTGCTCGAGGCGCTTCCCACCGATTTCTCCTATGGCGCCTTCGCCGCGATCGTGTTCCTGATGGGACTGTCGATGGGCGCCTTCGCGTCACCGAACCGTGCGGGCGTGATGAACAGCCTGCCGGCCAGGCACCGCGGCGCCGGCGGCGGCATGAACCAGACGTTCCAGAACTCGGCGCAGGTGCTCTCGATCGGCGTCTTCTTCACGCTGATCATCATCGGGCTCGCGGCAACGCTCCCGCACGCCCTGACGTCCGGGCTCGAGGCGAACGGCGTGCCGCCCGCCACGGCGCACCATGTCTCACAGCTGCCGCCGATCTCGGTCGTCTTCGCGGCCTTCCTCGGCTACGACCCGGCGAGGACGCTGATCGGTCCGCACGTGCTGTCTCACCTGTCGTCCGGGCACGCGGCGGCGATCGAGGCGCACGGCTTCTTCGCCGACCTGATCGCGACCTCGTTCCGCAGCGGGCTCCACCAGGCGTTCACGTTCGCGATCGCGATCTGCCTCGTCGCGGCCGCGGCGTCCTGGTCGCGCGGCCCGAAGGCGGTCCCCTCCGACCTAGACCGGAAGCTTCCGGACGAAGTCGAGCACCTCGTCGGGGTGCACGTCGATTAGGTCCCCGCGCCCGACCTGCCAGACCTGGAGGATCGTGCCGTCGGGGTCGAGCAGATACGTGGTGCGCGCCGCGCGGAGCACCTTGTCGTCGCCCATCTCCTCGACGAGCCCGAGCTCGTTCCCGAGCTCATGCGTGGTGTCGGAGACGAGGTCGTACTCGAGCTCCTCCTTCTCGCGGAACTCCGCGTTCAGCTCCTCCGGATCGAGACTGGCGCCGATCACGTCGACGCCTGCGCGGTCGAGGTCGCCCAGCAGGGCGTTGAACCTCCGCGCCTCGCGGGTTCAGCCGCCTGTTAACGCCGCCGGGTAAAAGAAGACCACCGTGCGCCGGTGGAGCGGCCGGCCGAGGAGCTCGACCGGGAACCTGTCGCCTTCGTGGAGCTTGAGCTCGGCCACCGCGGCAGTCTATCGGCGGTGCGGAATGGCTCGGCGATCGGTTCGTTGAATCCGATGTGGGTGGTCACTCGTAGGTTTGAGCAGAATGGACTACGCACTCGACACGCGCCCGACTGCGGCGCCGCGGATTCGCCGCAGCCCGCGGTCGCGCCCGAAGTGGTCCCTGCACACCGACAGCGAGCTGCTGCTCGCGATCGCCGGCGGCGACCGGCACGCCTTCGAGGAGCTCCATCACCGGTACTCGCGCGCGATGCTCGGCCTCGCGCTGCACCGGCTGCGCGACCGCGGCCGTGCCGAGGACGCGGTGCAGGACGTGTTCACCTCGATCTGGCGCGCGGCAGTGACCTACCAGCCGGAACGCGGTTCCGGCTCGCAGTGGATCTACGGCGTCGCCCGCAACGCGATTACGTCGAAGTGGCGCAAGCGGGTCGAGCCCGCGGTGGAGCCGCTCGACGAGCCGTCGGACGAGCCGGGTCCTGCCGAGCAGGCGGAGGCGAACTGGCAGTCGTTCGCGGTGCACCGGGCGCTCCAGACGCTGCCCGACCACCAGCGCCCGCTGATCGAGCTCGCCTACTGGGGCGACCTGTCGCAGAGCGAGATCGCGGCACGGCTCGACTTGCCGCTCGGCACGGTGAAAACGAGGACGCGCGCAGCGTTGAAGCGGCTGGCCGAGGTGCTGCGAGAGGACATGCAATGAAGCCCGACTTCTTCGATCTGGTCGGCGACGAGGGGACGCCGGAGGAGCTCGACGAGCTCCGGCAGGTGCACGAGCTGCTGCTCTCGTCGAGCCCGCCGCCGTCGCTCGCGAAGCCTCCGCGCCCGCGGCGCGTCCGCTCGCTGACCCGCTCCTGGGGCGCCGGCATCGTCGCGTTCGCCGCGACGTCCGCGGCCGTGGTCGGCCTCGCATCGGGCTATGCCTTCGGCCATCACGGCGGGTTCCAGTCCGGCGCCGTGCGGTCGATGCACGGGCTCGGCACCGTGCGCGCGGCGAGCGCCGTGATCCGCGTCGGCAAGGAGGACGCGAACGGCAACCGCCCGATCCAGATGACGGTCAAGGCGCTCCCGACACCCGCGAGCGGCGGCTGGTACGAGCTCTACCTCACGAAGAAGGGCAAGCTCGAGGTTCCGTGCGGGATCTTCCGCACCGGCGTCTCGGGACAGGCGCACGTGAACATGAACGCTCCCGCCGATCTCGAGGAGTACGACGGCTGGGTCGTGACGACGGTGCCCGCCGGCCCGTCGCCGCACGTGCTGCTGACCACCTAGCGTGAAATGCTCCACGGAAGGTGCGCATGTTGGCGCTCTTCCGGGGACGCTCGTGGAGCCGGGGCTTCGGGGTGCTCGGCGTCCTCTTCCTGGTGCTCGCCTGGCGGCTCGATCAGGCGGTACGCACGGCCTACGCGAGCGGATGGACCGCCGGCGCCGACAAGGAGAAGCTGCCCGACAGCGCGTGGGATGTCACGCACGCCGCGGCCGGGCTGGTGGCGATCGCGTTTTTGGGAGCCGCGCTCGCCTCGTACCTCGCGCGAATGGTGCAGGGCGTCGAGCCCGTCCGCGAGGGGCCCGACTCGCTCGCGCAGCGGAGGCGCCAGCTCTACTGGATCTGCGGCGCCACGGCGTGCGCCGCCCTCGCCTTCGAGGCCGTCGCCTGCGTGTTCCGCACGCTCGCCGACGACGGGACGCACGCGACGGCGCTGAAGTACGCGCTCGCACTCGACGTCGGCGCCCTCGCGCTTCTCGGGATCTTCGTCGTGGCGGTAGCCACGTTCGCCGAGTCGTCGCACGGGGGCTTCGGACCGGAGCTCCGGCAGTTCGTCCAGCGGCACCGCGTGAACCTGGTCGGCGTCGTGCTGTTCGCGCTCGTGCTCGTCGTGGTCGGCGACACGAGCGGCCAGTCGATCGACAGCATCCGCACCTGGTTCGTCGGCGACGCCCGCCACGCCGCACGCCTCGCGTTCGGGCTGGGATCGGCGACGCTGCTCGCTCTCGTCGTCTACGAGAGCGGCATCCGCCTCACCCAGATCGACGAGGACGCGGTTGCCGAGCGCCGGCGCCGGCGCACGGCCGGAGTCCCTCCAGGGAGCGACCGCCAGTGGTGGTGGTTCGGAGCCGCCGGGGCGACGGTGCTCGTCTGGCTCGTGCTCCGGCTGCTCTTTCCTGTCGGGTTCGGCATCCTCGTGCTCGCCGGCCTCTTCCTGATCCTCGGGCTGCTCGAGATTCCCGCCGTCGAGGCGCCCGGGCGGCCCTCCGTGCTCCCCCCGGGGACCGAGCGCGACAGGGCCCAGCTTGCGCCTGAGTACCTGGCGATCGTGCCGTTGATCGCGATCAGCATCGTCGCCCTCGCGAGCTTCGTCGAGGCCACGCTCTCCGACGCCCCGGCGTTCCACGCGAACGAGCTCTGGCTGCTGGTCGCGGTGCTCGGACCGGCCGCGATCGCAGTCGTCATGACCCGGAGCAGGCCCGACGACTCGCCGGACCCGCCGCCCGGGGGATGGCGGCTCTGGGGCGCCACGGCCGGAGCCGCGTTCGGGACCGGCGTGTTCCTCCTGCTGGCCGGGGACGCGCGCGTCACGGCGGTCGTGGCCTTCCTGCTCCTGGCCGCCGCGCTCGTCTATGCGTGGACCGTCTTCCACGCACCCGCGGGCTGGCGCGACACGTTCAACCGGTACCGCGTGGCGCTTCCGTTCGCCGTCTCCGCCGGGACGATCGTCGCGGTGGCCATCGAGGTCAACGTCGACCACACGAGCGACGTCCTCGGGGTCTTCGGTCTCGTCAACGTCGCGCTCGCCTTCGGCCTTGCCGTCCTGAGCTACGTCGTCGGGTGGAGCCTCCAGCGCCGGCCGCCGCGCTTCATCTGGTCGATCGGGATCGAGCAGCTGCCGATCCTGACGCTGCTCTTCCTCTGGTGGGTCGGTGCCGGGCTGATCTACGTGCCGCGCTCGATGCACGACGCGAGGGTCGTGGCCTACCGGCCCGTGAGAGCCGCCCCGCCGGCGACCCTGCAGGAGGCGTTCCAGACATGGCTCAGCGCGCAGGGCAACCGCTGGACGAAGTCGTCGACCGGCGCCGCTCCGCTCCCGCTCGTGCTCGTCGCGAGCCACGGCGGCGGCATCCGGGCCGCGTACTGGACGGCGCTCGCCCTCGATTGCGCCGTCGCCGGCGAGAGCGAGGCATCGCCGACCGGGAGGACCTACAAGCAGACGTGCGTGGAGAAACGGCGAACACCGGCCGGCCAGGCGGACGCGGCGCGGAGCATCTTCATGGCGAGCGGCGTCTCCGGCGGCGCCGTCGGCCTCTACGCCTACACGCGCGAGCTGCTCGATCCGGGAGGGACGCCGCTCCCGGCGGGGTGGATCGACGCCCATCTCGGCGGCGATCACGCATCGGCGACCATCGGCTGGGGCCTCTTCCACGACCTGCCCAACCACCTCGTCGACCTCTTCCCGCGCACGGGCGCGACGAGGTGCCAGCAGCTCGAGGCGTGGTGGAACCACCAGTGTCTCTCGGCCGATCGCGCTTCCGTGCTCGAGCAGTCCTTCGACAGCACCTGGGCAGGCGCAGTGCCGACGCTGCGGCAGAACTGGACGGGGCGGTTCTCGAACGGCACACGCGCGCGTGCGCTCGACACCCCGCTTCTCCTGTTCAACTCGACAGTCGCCGGCGGGGCAACGCGCGCGGTCGACAGCGCCATCACGCTCGGGGACTGGCCGCAGCACGAAAGCTCGCTTCTCTCGGAGACGAACGAGGTCGACGTGCGACCGCTCGCCGGCACCCTCCAGGTGCTCTCGGCTCTCTGCGGCGGGAACGACCTGCCCCTCTCCACGGCCGCCCTCCTCGCCGGCCGCTTCCCCTACGTCTCGCCGTCCGGCCGGATCAACGGCAACTGCGCCCCGTTCACATCGGCGACGAACGAGTGCGCGGGCTGCCACATGTCGCTCGTGGACGGCGGTTACACCGACAACAGCGGCCTCTTCACGCTCGAGGTGCTGCTGCCGGCGATCAGGTCGATGATCGAGCAGACCAACGCGGCCCACCCGGACCGCCGGCGGATCGCGCTGGTGCTCGTCGAGCTCGACAATCACTATCGTGCCAACATCGGTGAGGTGCCGCAGGGAGGGAGCGCGGCGAGCGAGACCCTGGTGCCGCCCCTGACCGCGTTCGGCGGCCACGAGGCGATCGAGACGTTCGCCCGGGCCGACGCCTACCGGCTGACGCCGAACAGCTGCACGATCACGGTCTCACCGGCGCTCCACCCCGGGCTCGAGGCACCGCTCGGCTGGGAGCTGTCGAAGAGCGCGAAGACGGACCTCGAGAACGGCCTCGTCCGGAAGCGCGACAACCTCGACGCGAGCTCGCCCGATCAGCCGCTGGCGCTGATCACGCGGCTGCAGCAGTGGCTCGGCGGCGCCGGCAGCGGCCTCAGCCGCTGCGTGCCAGCGTAACGAGCGGCTGCTCGGCCGCCTCCTCGTAGTGGTACTTGCCGCCGCGCAGGAGCGAGGCGAACGCGGCGACCAGGCACGCCACGATCGCGAACGTAAAGGCGTAGTCCAGCGCATCGTGAAACGGCGCCGAGATCAGCCTCGGGAAGAACTCGCGCCCCGTGAGCGCGTGCGCCTGATCCGGCGGCAGCGCGCCGAGGACATGCGGGCCGAGCAGCTTCTGCACGGGGTTGTAGCCGAGGAAGGACGCGAACAGCGTCGAGACCGGCGGCAAGTGCGAGATCCGCGTGGCGTCCGCCTGCGGCACGCCGTGCGCGACGAGGCCGTTGTGGAGCGTCGAGGGCAGCTGCGCGGAGAGCCCGACGATCATCAGCGAGAAGAAGACGCCGATCGACAGCACGGCCGCCGAGGCTGTGAAGGTCGCGAGCATGCCGGCGCCGGCGCCGCGCTGCGACGGCGGGAGGCTGTTCATCACCCCTGCAGTGTTGGGCGACGTGAAGAGGCCCTGGCCGAGCGCCGTTGAGGAACAGGATCAGCGCGAACCACCAGTACGGGAAGCTGACCGGCAGCGCGATCAGGAGCCCGAAGCTCAACGCCGCGATCAGCATCCCGCCCGTCGCGAACGGCCGTGCGCCGAAGCGGTCGGACAGGTAGCCCGACGTCGGCGCGGCGACGAGGATGCCCGCGATCAGGGGCAGCATGTAGATCCCGGCCCACAGCGGCGTCTGCGAGAAGGCGTACCCGTGCTCGGGGAGCCAGATCCCCTGGAGCCAGATGATCAGGATGAACTGGAGCCCGCCGCGGCCCATCGCCGCGAGCAGCGACGCGATGTTGCCGGCGGTGAACGCGCGGATCTTGAAGAGCTCGAGGTGGAACATCGGCTCGGGCACCCGGGTCTCGATCAGGCAGAACGCGGCCAGCAGCGCCACGCCAACCCCGAGGCACGAGACCACGAACGGGCTCGTCCACCCCATCGTGTGGCCGCCGTGGGGCTGGATTCCATAGGTGATCCCGATCATCACCAGGACGAGGCCGACGGCGAACGTCGCATTTCCCCACCAGTCGATCCGCGCCTGGCGGCGGACACCCACCTCGCGCAGGCTGTGGTACGACCAGAGCGTCCCGATCACGCCGACCGGCACCGAGACGAGGAACACGAGCCGCCAGCTGACGGGCGCGAGGATCCCGCCGATCACGAGCCCGAGGAAGGAGCCGACGACGACCGCGATCGCGTTGACCCCGAGCGCGAGGCCGCGCTCGTTCTGTGGGAAGGCGTCGGTGAGGATCGCGCTCGCGTTCGCGTAGATCAGCGCGCCGCCGACCCCCTGCCCGAGCCGCATCACGATCAGCCAGAGCGCCGCCGCGGTGCCCTGCATCCAGGTGATCGAGAGCAGGATCGAGAACACCGTGAAGACGGCAAAGCCGAGGTTGAACATCCGCACGCGGCCGTAGATGTCGCCGAGCCGCCCGAAGCTGACGAGTAGGACCGCTGCCACGACGAGGAAGCCGAGGATCAGCCAGAGCAGGTAGCTCGTGTTGCCTGGCTCGAGCGGGTCGACCTTGATCCCGCGGAAGATGTTCGGCAGCGCGATCAGCAGGATCGACGAGTTGATCATCGCCACGAGCATCCCGAGGGTGGTGTTCGACAGCGCCACCCACTTGTAGTCGAGCTTCATCTCCGGCCCCCGCTATCTCCGTTCGGGACAGGCTGAAGCCTGTCACGCCTCCCCGAAGCCTAGGCGGGCGCGGCAGACTTGTCGCTCAGGTACGCCGCCCACTCGGGGTCGACGCCGTTTTCGGCCGCCAGCCGCTCCACCGCGAGCGCGCGCAGCGCCTCGAGCTGCACCTTCTGCTGGCTCGCGGTGAACGAGAGCTCACTCTCCTCGACGAAGAGGACGCGGCGCGGAACCTTGTACGACGACAGGCGCCCCTTCAGGTACGTGCGGACCTCGTCCTCGGTCACCTGCTCGCCGATCTTCTGCGTCGCGCACACGACGACCGCCTCGCCGAGCATCGGGTGCGGCACGCCGACGGCCATCACGGTCCGCAGGCGGCCCCAGGCCGTCAGCTCGCCCTCGAGCTCGACGGGCGAGACGTTCGCCCCCCCGGTCTTGATCAGGCCGGAGAGACGGCCCGTCCAGTGGAGGGTGCCGTCCTCGAGCAGCGCACCGGCGTCGCGCGTGTGGAAGAAGCCGTCGGCGTCGAATACCTCCTCGCGCGCAACCTTGTAGTAGCCGTCCATCACGGTCAGGCCTCGGACGCAGATCTCGCCGTACATGCCGGGCGGCAGCTCGACGCCCTCGTCGTCGACGATCCGCACCTCGACGCCCGGGTACGGCTTGCCGTGGAGCGCGCGCTGCTCGGCCGGCGCGTCGCCCGGCACCGACGTGGCGAACGTGAACGTCTCGGACAGGCCGTAGGCGCCGACGGTGCCCCAGTCGGTGCGCACGTTGCCGGCGAGCGGGCGCAGCTTCGACGTCGCGCCGACCTTGCGGAGCGCGCTCAGGTCACGCGTCGCCGCGTCCTCGTGCTCGGCGAGAGCCGCGTCCTGGTGCGGCGCGACGAACACGGTCGACGCCCTCTCCCGTTCCATCAGCTCGAGGAACGAGTCCGCATCGAACCACTCCTGCACGAGGAGGCAGGCGCCCTGCGAGAAGACGGCGCCCATCCCCATGCCGAAGCCGGCGCTCCAGAAGAACGGGAAGGTCGACGCCACGCGGTCCTCCGGCGTCAGCCGGATGTGGTCGCCGGTCCGCCAGCACTGCAGCACGGGCGTCCGCTGGTTGTGCATGACCGCTTTCGGATGCGCAGTCGTGCCGGACGTGTAGATGACGATGCCGGCGTCGGACGGGAAGACCTGCGCCGCCGCCGCGTCGAGCAGCTCGTCGGAGACGGAGGCCCCCGCCTCGAGGAAGTCCGCCCACGTCCCGAACCGCGGCGGCCCCTCGCCGTGGACCTGAATCTCGATCACCCGGCGCAGGAAAGGCAGCTCGGGGAACGGCGTTCCGGTGACCGTCGCCGGGTACGTCTCGGCGATCGCCTGCGCGAAGCGGTGCTTGAGCAGCGCGTCCTGCACGATCAGCAGCGAGGCGTCGCTGTGCCGCAGCACGTAGTCGCGCTCCTCCTCGCCGGCGAACGTCGACATCGGGATCACGACCGCCCCGACCATGCCGATCGCCCACGCGGCGAAGATCCACTCCGGGCGGTTGCCGCCGAGCAGCGCCACGCGCTGGCCCTTGACGACGTTCGCCGCGATCAGCGCCTTCGCGGCGCGGCGCACGTCCTGCTCGAGCTCGACGAACGTCCACGACCTCTCCTCGAATACGAGCGCCGGACGATCGCCGTACATCGCCGCCAGGTCTCGCATGAAGCCCCCGAACGTCGGCGTGATGCCGTCGGGAACATCGACATGTGCAGTGGCCATGGCCGGATTATGGGCCTTCGGCGTCTTAATCACTTGACCTCCGGCGCGTACTCCATCGAGATCTGGCCGTCGGCCTCGAGCTCCGCGTACTCCTCGTCGGACAGCCCGACCAGCTCCCGCCAGACGTACTCGTTGTGCTCGCCGAGCCGGACCGGGGGAAGCCGCGCGTCGAGCGCTACGTTCCGGAACTTGTAGGGCGCGCCCGGGTAGAGGTACGTGCCCGTCTCTTGCTGCGTGATCTCCCAGAAGAAGCCGCGCTCGGCGAGGTGCGGGTCGGCGTAGGCGTCCGCGTCGTCGAGTACCGGCCCGGCGGGAACGCCCTGCGCCCGGAGCCGGTCGACCGCCTCCTCGCGCGAGAGCCCGCTCGTCCAGGCCGTCAGGCGCTCGTCGAGCTCGTCGTGGTGCGCGTAGCGCGACTCGTCCGTCGCGAGCCGCTCCTCCGGCTTCCAGGCGGTGGCCCGGAGAACGCCGGCCCAGTCGTCGTCGTCGCGGATCGTGAGGACGAGCCAGCGGTCGTCGCCGGCGCAGGGATAGCAGCCCTGCACCGCGGTGTAGTCGCGGTTGCCGAGCGGCGGCTGGATGCGGCCCGTGGTCGTGTAGTCGAGGACGGCGGCGCCGATCAGGCCGAGGAAGTTCTCGGTGATCGAGATGTCGACGTACTGGCCACGGCCGGTGTGGCGGCGGGCGTACAGGCCGGCCTGGGCCGCGAGCGCGATCGCGAGGGCGCCGGCCGAGTCGGCCGTGACCGCCCAGGTGTTCTTGTCCACGTCGAGGTCGCGGTAGGTGCGGAGCAGCTCGTGGCCGGCAAAAGCCTCCATCTGCGTCCCGAACCCGCGCCAGGCGCGCAGCGGCCCGGTCGCACCGAACGACGTCGCGTCGACGTAGACGAGCAGCGGGTTCATCTCCCGGCAGACCTTCCAGCCGACCCCGAGCCGCTCGAGGGTGCCATGCGACTGGTTCGTCACCAGCACGTCGGCGGTTGCGACAAGCTTGAGGAACGCGGCTCGGCCGATGTCGGTACGGAGGTCGATCGTCGCACCGAGCTTGTTGCGCGCGGTCTGGTTGAACCACGGAAAGCGGTTCCACGGCCGTTCGCCCGGGTCGCGGTCCGGGTAGCCCCCCGAGATCGGGGGGAACCTCGCGACGAGCTCTTTCGACGGGCGCGCAGAGTGGCCGCGGGTCATCGCGACGAAGTGCTTCGTCGACTCGACCCGGATCACCTCGGCGCCGAGGTCGCCGAGCATCATCGTCCCGTACGTGCCGGCGAGGACCACGCCGAGGTCGAGTACGCGGATGCCCTCGAGCGGCAGCGCGCCCGCGTGCGGCTCGACCGGCCTCGGCGGCCCGAGCCACGTTGCGCCCTGATGCGCGCCGAGCTTCGGCGCGGGCCGCGTGAGCGAGGCCGGCGTGTCTGTAAACCGAGCGAACGGCCCGACGTGCTTGCGCCCGCCGACCTCCTCGAAGAACTCCCGCGCCGCGAGATGCTCGTCGGAGGCGAGGTCCGCGACCGAGTTGACAGGCGCTGCGGGCAGTCCTCCCGCCTGCAGCCGCGTCACCGCCTCGAGCTTCGTGTGGGTGCGACACCACGAGAGCCAGCGAGCGAGCAGCTCCTCCCCCGGCTCCCCGTCCTCCTCCACGATCCGCTCGATCACGGGCCAGGCATCGGGCAGCGGCCGCCCCTGCACCCAGCCGTCAACGGCCCGCGTGTAGAGCGGCGGTCCGCCCGGCCCCGTGACCGAGGCCATCCTCACCATCTTCTCGCCGCAGTAGATGTACGAGACGAGCGAGTCGGCCCGCCGATCGATCGACGCGACGAGGGTTTCCATGATCGAGACGTCGATCCAGTCGCCGCGCCCGTGGAGCACGGCGGCGAGGGTCGCGACGGCCGCGGTCTTGCCCGCGAAGCAGAGGTTGAGGCGCGGCGCCATCGAGATCGGCTCGCGGTCGGGCTGACCGGTGCCGTACATCTCGTGGCCCATCCCGTAGAGCACGATCTCCGTCGCCGGGAGGTCGCGGTAGGGGCCGGTCTGGCCGAAGTTGGTGATCGAGGTGAGCACGATGCGCGGGTTCGCCGCGCGGAGATCGTGGTAGGCGAGGCCGAGCCGCTCGAGCGCGCCCGGCCGCAGCGACTCGACGACGGCGTCGGCTCCCGTGGCGAGCTCGAGCACCCGATCGCGTTCGTTCCGCAGGTCGAGCGTGATCCCGCGCTTGCCGACGTTCAGGTCGAGGAAGCCGAGCGACTCGCCGCCCGGATCGAATGGTGCACACCGCCGGAACGGGTCGCCGCCGTTGGGCGACTCGACCTTGATCACGTCGGCGCCGCACGTCGCGAGCAGCTTCGTGCAGTACGGCCCGGCGATATGGGTTGTCAGGTCGAGGACCCGCAGGCCCTGGAGCGGGCCCGCGGGTCCAGCGCCCTGATGCATCAGCCGCGCGGGAAGCGCACTCGGACGGGTCCCTTCGCCATGGTCTGGCCGGTGTGGGTCTTCATCTCCACGTCGACCGTCGCGACCTTGGACTCGGGATCCGTCGGGTCATCCGAGACGTCGGAGACCGTCCCGTCGAGGACGGTCACCTCGCCCGTCAGCGCCGGGGCGCGGTACTGGATCTTCGAGTGGGTGATCAGCGCCCGCTCGCCCGCCCAGTTGGCCACGTAGTCGATGACCCACACGCCCATCGACGCGCCGTAGCCGTACCCGCGCGGCATCCCGATCAGCTGCGCGTACTGCCCCTGCACGTGCCCGCGCGACGGGCCGTAGTTGAGGCCGTCCGCCAGCGCCGGGTTGACCTTCGCCTTCTCCAGATCGGACGACATCTCGTCGACCCAGCCGGCCGCGAACGACGTGGTCGGCAGCGGCTGCGAGCGCGACGCGCCCCACGTGCCCGAGATCAGCGCCTTGTACTCGGTCGTGAACGACGCGACGTTGTGCGGCCCGATCTTCCGGGTCGGAAGCGTCTCGCCCTGCGAGACGTCCCCGGCGGTCCTCACCACGTGGTCGAGGAACGTCTTGTAGTAGTCGAGCTGCTCCTTCACGAGCTGGTCGAGCTCCTCGTCCGTCCACTCCGGATCCTGATCCTGGCCGGCAAAGGCGGCGAGCTTGGCCGAGTTCTCGACCTTGTAACGGATGGCGGTCGAGCGCTGCTTCGCGACGACCTCGCCGCCCTGGTTGATGTAGGTCGTGTCTCCCCGCTGGAACATGGTCGGCCCCGCGAAGCCCGTGTTCGTGACGCGGTAGTCGTACGCCATCCGGTTCGGCTTCACGAAGTCACCCGGGTAGATCCGCGGGCCGTTGAACCACCACTCGTCGCCGCCGAACAGCATGTGCGAGCCGGGGATGTGACCCTGGATCGCCGCCGTCGCGCCGTGGCCGGTGTCGGTCACGACCGCGAACGACTGCGGGGCCACGATGCGGCCGAAGACGCTGTCCGCGGCGAACTTCTCGTCGAAGTAGAGGCGGTTCGGGTTGTTCATCGCCTGCACGAAGCGGCGGATGTCGTTCTCGTAGATCGGCTCTTTCAGCTCCGGCCCTCCGACCGGCTTGCCGATCCACCTGTCGACGTCGTCCGTCTCGAGCGGGAGGAGCTCGACGGCTTCCTCTGTCTGGGTCACTTCTCCTCCTTCGGGATGCGGACCTCCACGGGGCCCTTCGCCATCGTGGTTCCCTCGTGCGTGGCCATGACGACGTCGACCGTGACGAGCGCGTCGCTCGTCACCGGGTCGTCGCCGACGTTCGCGACGGTGCCGGTCGAGGTACGTCACGTCGCCCGGAAGGCCGGGTGGCGGTACTGGATGTTGCTGTGCGTGACGAAGCCCGTCTCGCCGGCCCAGTTGGACGACGTAGTCGAGCACCCAGGCGCCCATCGACGCGCCGTAGCCGTACGCCCGCGGCATCCCGATCAGCTTCGCGTAGCGGTCGTTGACGTGGCCGCGCGAGGCGCCGTAGTAGAGGCCGTCCGCCAGCGCCGGGTCGATCGCGGCCGCCTTCTGGTCGGCCGTCATCTCCGGCAGCCAGCCGGCGTTCCCGGTCGAGGTCGCGCCGCCGTCGAACTCGTGCGACGCCCCAGACCGTGAACATGATACGCGCGCCACTCGGCGTGAGGCTCTGAGCGTGTGCGGCCCGAGCACGCCCTTGCGGCAGCTCCTGCCCCTCCGTCACGTCGTTGACCGGCTCCGCGACGTGGCCATGGAACGACATGTAGTAGTCCAGCTTCTCCCGCTCGACGCGTTCGAGCTCCTCGTCCGTCCAGATCGGCTCCTCGGAGTCCGCGAACGAATGCGAGCCGGTGCGCGTTCTGCGACCAGGTAGCGGATCGAGGTCGAGCGCTGCTTGGCGACCTGCTCGCCGTGCTGGTTCACGTAGGTCGTGTCGCCGCGCTGGAACATCGTCGGGCCGGCGAAGCGACGTGTTGGTCACGCTGTAGTCGAAGGCGAGCGCTCGCTGTGCACCTTGTCGCCCGGGCGGATGCGGGGCCCGAAGAACCACCATTCGTCGCCGCCGAAGAGCATGTGCGAGCCGGGGATGCGTGCCCTGGATGGCCGGCGTGGCGCCGTGCCCGACGATCGCAGGCAGACGGTGAACGACTGCGGCGCGACGATCCGCCCGAGCACGCTTGGCGGCGAAGTCCTCGTCGTAGTAGAGGGGGTTCGGGTTCTGCATGCCTGCGCCCAGCGCCGGATGTCCATCGTCCGAACCGGTTCTTTCAGCTGGCTGCCCGCCCACCGGGCGGCCCATCCACGTGTCGACGTCGGTCGTGTCGAGCGGAAGCAGCTCGACCTCCGTCTGTGTCATCTGCACCGCTCCTTTCCTGCAGTTTGCTCGCGAGTATAAGAAGAAGAGGCCGCCCGTGGGCGGCCTCTTCCTCTACCGATTGGGCAGCGGCCCTACGTTGCTGCGTAGTAGAACCCCGGCCACCGCGGGTTGCCGTACAGACGCGCGAGCGCGATCTGCGACGGCGGGAAGCCGCAGTGCTGCGTGTTCGAGAAGTGGTACGTGACTCCGCCCGGGGTGAACTGGACGCCGGCCCCGGCCTTCGCGGTCGACTCGAACGCGGCGATCATCTTCTTCGGATCGGGCCCCCGGCCTTCTTCAGCGACCACACGATCCCGGCGACGTTGTCCCAGCCGATCCCGCCGCCGATGTTCGTCTTCAGACCGTACTTGTGGTCGAAGAGCTGCTGCATGATGCCCCCGTACTTGTTGTACTTCGGGGCGTTCGTGGTCGGGTCGGCAGGTTCGTCGTCGTCGTGACGAACGTCGCCCACTTCTTCAGGTAGTCGAGCGGGACCGTCGCGAGGTCGACGCGGCGTTCCGTACCCGCCGAGAAGCGGTATCTGGAGGTTCGCGGCCGCCGCGGCGTTGTAGAAGTTCGTCGCCTCGTTGCCGAACGAGAAGTCGATCGCCGCCTGCGCCCCCCGACTGCTGGATCTTCGTGATGATCGACGAGAAGTCCGTCGTCGTCGGGTCGTAGCGCTGCTCGAGCACGATCTGGATCCCGTTGGGCGGCAGGAGCTGATGCGCCGCATCGATGTACTCCTGGAACTGCGCGGTCGTGTTCGTCACCAGCGCGACCTTCGTCACGCCGAGCTTCTTCAGGTACTGCGAGTCCTTGAAGATCGCGTACTTGTTCGGCGGGAACCAGTTGATGTTGTACGGGTAGACCTTCGGGTCGTTGAGCGGCGCCGGCGGGTTCGTCGTGAACGTGATGATCGACCCGTCCATCAGCGGCTGCAAGGCCGACTCCTCGGCGTACGTCTGGACGAAGAACACCTTGATGCCCTGACCGATGTAGTCGCGGACTGCCTGCAGAGCCACCGTCGGGTCGCCGCCCGTGTCCTTGGTGACGAGTTGCAACGGATGGCCGTTGACGCCGCCCGCCTTGTTGACGATCGAGAAGTACTGGTTGAACGTGTTCTGGCTGGAGGTCGCCGACGGGGCGAACGACAGGTCTGCGGACCGATCCACGCGACTGTGATCGGAGACGAGTCCGACTTCTTGGTCGTGAAGCCCGCGACCAGCAAGACGGTTGCGGCCAGAGCCAGCACGGCGACGCCGATCGAGACGACACGGCACCGCCGCACGGGCCCGAACGGCCGAACGAGCGAACGCATCAGGGAGAACCTCCTTCGTGAGAACGAACGCCTGACGGCAGCGTGAGTGTCGCGCTCGTTTCGAGAGAAGTCAAGCCATGGTTCGAATGCGGGTCGGACTCGGAGCCCGTCATTTGCAGCGCAACAAAAGAAACGGCCGCCCCCGAGGGGGCGGCCGTTGACCAGGAAGCGGCGTCGTTCTGGACTAGGACGCGGCGTAGAGAAGCCCGGCCACCGCGGGTTGCCGTACAGACGCGCGAGCGCGATCTGCGACGGCGGGAAGCCGCAGTGCTGCGTGTTCGAGAAGTGGTACGTGACTCCACCCGGGGTGAACCGGACGCCGGCCCCGGCCTTCGCGTCGACTCGAACGCGGCGATCATCTTCTTCGGATCGGGCCCGCCGGCCTTCTTCAGCGACCACACGATCCCGGCGACGTTGTCCCAGCCGATTCCCGCCGCCGATGTTCGTCTTCAGACCGTACTGTGGTAGAAGACCTGCTGCATGATCGCCCCGTACTTGTTGTACTTCGGGGCGTTCGTGTTCGGGTCGAGCAGGTCGTCGTCGTCGTGACGAACGTCGCCCACTTCTTCAGGTAGTCGAGCGGGTAGGTCGCGAGGTTCGACGCGGCGTTGCCGTCCCGCCGAGGAGCGGTATCTGGAGGTCGCGGCCGCCGCGGCGTTGTAGAAGTTCGTCGCCTCGTTGCCGAACGAGAAGTCGATCGCCGCCTGCGCCCCCGACTGCTGGATCTTCGTGATGATCGACGAGAAGTCCGTCGTCGTCGGGTCGTAGCCCTGCTCGAGCACGATCCGGATCCCGTTGGCGGCAGGACTGATGCGCCACATCGATGTACTCCTGGAACTGCGCGGTCGTGTTCGTCACCAGCGCGACCTTCGTCACGCCGAGCTTCTTCAGGTACTGCGTCTTGAAGATCGCGTACTTGTTCGGCGGGAACCAGTTGATGTTGTACGGTAGACTTTCGGGTCGTTGAGCGGCGCCGGCGGGTTCGTCGTGAACGTGATGATCGACTCGTCCATCAGCGGCTGCAAGGCCGATTCCTCGGCGTACGTCTGGACGAAGAACACCTTGATGCCCTGACCAATGTCAGTCGCGGACTGCCTGCAGAGCCACCGTCGGGTCGCCGCCGTGTCCTTGGTGACGAGTTGCAACGGATGGCCGTTGACGCCGACCGCCTTGTTGACGATCGAGAAGTACTGGTTGAACGTGTCTGGCTCAGGTCGCCGACGGGGCGAACGGACCGGTCTGCGGGACCGATCCACGCCACGGTGATCGGAGACGAGTCCGACTTCTTGGTCGTGAAGCCGCGACCAGCAAGACGGTTGCGGCCAGAGCCAGCACGGCGACGCCGATCGAGACGACACGGCGTCGCCGCACGGGCCCGAACGGCCGAACGATCGAACGCGTCAGGAGAACCTCCTTGTGAAAGGAACATGATCCGCATAGGAGACGCACCGAAGACGACTGTTAGTTGGCGGTCCGTGAAGATCAAACGGCCGTTTCGGTATCTTTGAGGCCACCCGGTGAGTTTGAATCTTCTCGAAACATCCTGCAGGATCGTGTATCGTCGGCTACCTTGGTTGCCACCGGAAAGGAGCAGTCGTGACGCTGTTTTTCCAGGCCATCATCTCCGCCTGAGCATCGGCGCCATCTACGCGCTCGTTGGGGTCGGCTACAACGTCATCTTCGCGGCCACCCGCGTCTTCAACCTGCCCAGGGACAGATCCTGATGCTCGGCTCATGTTCACGTACGCGCTCAGGCAGGAGTGGATCTACCGTGCTCGCCGTCGCGCTGGCGGCGATCTTCGCGGGCCTCGTGAACGTGCTGGTCGACCGCCTCGCCGTCGCGCCGCTGCGGAGACTCGCCACACGTTCACGGCATCGGAACGCTCGTCACGACGCTCGGTGCCTCGATCATCATCGTCAACCTCGCGACGTATCACTGGGGCCAAAGGCGCAGCCGTTCTTC
>CAWBVD010000020.1:0-2500 GCA_963792135.1 uncultured Actinomycetes bacterium
GTACGCGGATCGGATCGCGATGGGGATGGTCGGCGCGCGGGAGCTGCTGCCGGGCGAGGCGCCCGCGCTCCACGCGACGGTCGAGCGCTCTCGGCGCGCGCCGCGTCGTCCGCCGAAGCTCTACGTGATCCTCGACGGCTATCCGCGCGCCCTGTCGGCCGGGCGCGGCGCGCGGGCGGCTCGGCGCTCGCGGTGTCGTCGGGCTGCTCGGGGTGGCGACGCCGGCGGAGCTCGAAGGGATCGTCGCGCACGAGATCGCGCACCTGCCGGCGCGCGACGTGCTGCCCAGACGATCGTGGCGGTGCTCGCGGCGGCGGTCGTGGAGTCTCGCGCATCGGCGGCTACTTCCAGCGGGCGCTCCTGTTCGTGCTCGGGCCGATGGCGGCGTCGTTCGTGCACCTGCTGCTGTCGCCGAACCGCGAGTACGAGGCCGACCGCTTCGCGGCCGAGCTCTGCGGCTCGCCGCACGGGCTCGCGGACGCGCTCCTGCGCCTCGAGCAGGCGATGGGGCTCGTCGCGTTCCAGGCGAGCCCGGCGACCGAGCCGCTCTACACGGTGAACCCGTTCGCGGACGAGGGCCTCGGCGCGCTCTTCAACACGCACCCACCGCTCGGCGAGCGCGTGCAGCGCCTGCGGGAGCTCGACCCCGAGTGGCGCGAGCGGCTGCGCGCGGCCTAGCTCGCCGCGTAACGACGGCGAGCCGGGCTCGACCCGGCTCGCAAAGAAAATGGGCGGCGTCCTACTCTCCCGGGGGATTGCTCCCCGAGTACCATCGGCGCTAGCGGGCTTAACTTCTCTGTTCGGAATGGGAAGAGGTGTTTCCCCGCCGCTATGACCGCCCAAATTGTGAGGCGAGCGGCCGGATGCCGGCGCTCACCCTCAAAACTCCATAGCAGTCGTTCGCGAGTTCTAAATCAAGACCTCGAGCAATTAGTACGGGTCCGCTGAACACATTGCTGTGCTTGCACGTCCCGCCTATCTACGTGGTGGTCTCCCACGGCTCTTACTCTCTCTAGGAGATGGGAGGCCTCATCTCGAGGTGGGCTTCCCGCTTAGATGCTTTCAGCGGTTATCCCATCCAGACGTGGCTAATCAGCAGCGCCGTTGGCACGACGACTGATACACCAGAGGTCCGTTCGTCTCGGTCCTCTCGTACTAGAGACGACTCCTCTCAAGCCTCCAACGCCCATGGTGGATAGGGACCGAACTGTCTCACGACGTTCTGAACCCAGCTCGCGTACCGCTTTAATGGGCGAACAGCCCAACCCTTGGGACCTACTCCAGCCCCAGGATGCGACGAGCCGACATCGAGGTGCCAAACACTTCCGTCGATGTGGACTCTTGGGAAGTATAAGCCTGTTATCCCCGGAGTACCTTTTATCCGTTGAGCGACGGCACGTCCACTAGTTACCGCCGGATCACTAAGGCCGACTTTCGTCCCTGCTCGACATGTCTGTCTCGCAGTCAAGCTCCCTTATGCCTTTGCGCTCTACGCACGATTTCCAACCGTGCTGAGGGAACCTTTGCGCGCCTCCGTTACATTTTGGGAGGCGACCGCCCCAGTCAAACTACCCACCAGATACTGTTCCCGCCCCGGATCACGGCAGCGGGTTAGAAGCCCAGAACACGAAGGGTGGTATCCCAAGGTTGGCTCCACGAGAGCTGACGCCCCCGCTTCACAGCCTCCCACCTATCCTGGACAGCGAATCCCAGACTCCAATATCTAGCTGTAGTAAAGGTTCACGGGGTCTTTCCGTCCAACCACGGGTACTCGGCATCTTCACCGAGACTACAATTTCACCGGATCCCTCGAAGAGACAGCGCCCAAGTCGTTACGCCATTCGTGCAGGTCGGAACTTCGCGTTGATCCTCCGTTTCCGGAGGCGCAGACTATCCCTTCACCTTGGCGCAGCTTTGCGAGCAATGCTTCCGCGTCGTATCGCCGGCGCCCGCTCGGGTTCATCACCCGTGCGAGCTCGACGATCTCGATGAGACCGTCGCGGCTCCGATGCGCGCCGTCGGCCATCAGCCGGCAGACGGATGCGAACCGTTCGAAGTCGTACCGCTTGCCTGACAGCAGCGGGCATGCCTCGAAGTGAGGGATGACGCGCTCGAGGATGTCCTCGAGACGCCGTCGTCTCCCACTTCAGGGTCTTGTCGCTGCGGTCAGGCCGGATGCTTCCGCATCCGAAGTACGCCTGGATCGCATGAAGCACCTCGGCCCGATCTCCGTTCTGGCTGACCGAGAGGCTCGGCCTCACCTCCCATCCGACGAGCAGGTTCGCTCGTGGCGCGATGGAGACGGTGAAGCATCCCTCTCCGTCGACGTACCCGGAGATGTATGCCGAGAGGAACTCGCGACTGCTGTGCCAAGGGCCGGCGTCTGATCGCATTCATAGATTGTCGCGGCGATGCCGGACGGAATGCGATCTCATGTCCAAATGGACAATCAGTCGTTACGGGGTCAACTCGACGAACCGAGCCGACTTCCCACGGGATT
>CAWBVD010000020.1:7500-70208 GCA_963792135.1 uncultured Actinomycetes bacterium
CGGGTAGAGCAGCTCCGACACGGAGATCGGCTGCTGCGCGGCCATCCGGTTGGCGAAGTCGTCGCGCTCGAGGATCCGCGCCACGGTGATCGTCCGCGCGAGCCGAACGACGTCGGCGTAGGAGAGCTTCGACAGCCACTCGCCGTTGTAACGAACCTGCGTCCGCTCGCGGTCGAGGATGACCATGGCCTGGTCGAGGTAGGTCTTCGCGTTGCGGTCGATCTCCTCGTCGGACAGGATCGGCCGCTCGGCCGAGCGGCCCGAGGGATCGCCGATGCGCGTCGTGTAGTCGCCGATGATCAGGACGCCCGTGTGCCCCTCGTCCTGGAACGCACGCATCCGCTGGAGCGGAATGGCGCGCCCGATGTGGATGTCCGGCGACGTGACGTCGATGCCCAGCTTGACCCGAAGCGGCCGGCCGAGCTTCAGCTTCTCCTCGAGCCCGCCCGCGGGCAACACGTCGACCGCGTTCCGCGTGAGGTCTGCGAGCGGCACGGAGTTACACTACCCACGCTCTGGTGCTGTTCTGGAAAAGGAGCCGCCCCCGCAAGCGGCGCCGCATCCGCAAGCTGAGGCTCCTGGCGCTACTGGCCCTCCTCGGGGTGCTCGGCCTGGCCGCGTTCACGGCCGGGATGATGAAGGCGCTCGCCACGCAGGTGCCCCAGTTCAACCCCTTCAACCAGAAGAGCCCCGAGCAGAACACGTACGTCTACGCAAGCGACGGGCACACGATCCTCGCCGTCCTCCGCGGCGACCAGGCGCGGGTGCTCGTTTCGTCGGAGAAGATCTCGCCGCTCATCAAGCAGGCGATCGTCGCAATCGAGGACAAGCGCTTCTACGAGCACCGCGGCGTGGACGTCCACGGCATCGCGCGAGCGCTCTGGTCCGACCTTACCGGCGGCCCTGTCGAGGGCGGCTCGACGATCACGCAGCAGCTCGTCAAGAACACGATCAACGGCAACGCCCCGACGGTGCAGCGGAAGCTCAAGGAGGCGATGCTCGCGTGGCAGATCGAGCAGAAGTGGACGAAGGACCGGATCCTGACCGCGTACCTGAACACGATCTTCTTCGGGAACGGCGCGTACGGCGTCGAGGAGGCCTCCCGCGTCTACTTCGGCCACGGCGCTACCGACCTGACCCCGGCCGAGGCGGCGCTCCTGGCGGGGATCCCGGAGAACCCCACGCTCTACGACCCGGTCGCCCACCCCACGGCGGCGCGCGACCGCCGGAACGTCGTTCTGAAGCAGATGCTCCTGCAGCACTACCTCGACTATCCGACCTACCTGAAGGCAAAGCGGGCGGAGATGCCCGACCCGGCGAAGGTCCATCTGCAGGCGACGCAGAGCGCCGCAGCTCCCTACTTCGCCAACTACGTCACGAACCAGCTCGTCGACCGCTACGGCAAGAACGTGTACGTCGGCGGCTACAGGGTCAGGACGACGATCGATCTCGGGCTCCAGCGCCTCGCGCGCGAGGCGATCGCGAAGGAGCTTCCGCCCTCGATCGGCCCCGACGCCGCGCTCGTCGCGATCGATGCGCACACCGGCCAGGTGGTGGCGATGGTCGGCGGCCGCAACTACCACCAGAGCCAGTTCAACCTGGCAGCGCAGGGCGAGCGCCAGCCGGGGTCGTCCTTCAAGCCGTTCGTGCTCGCGGCCGCACTGCGCGACGGCGTCGCACCGTCGACGACCTTCGTCTCGCATCCGGTCGTGATCGATGCGGGCGACCGTCAGTGGAGCGTCAGCAACTTCGAGGACGACAACCTCGGCACGATCGACCTGTCGCGCGCGATCGCGTACTCCGACAACACGGTGTTCGCGCAGCTGACCAACGCGATCAGCCCGTCGAGCGTCGTCTCCGCCGCCCAGTTGATGGGGATCACGACACCGCTCCAGCCCTACTTCTCGATCGGGCTCGGGGCCGAGCCCGCGACGCCGGTCGAGATGGCGCGCGCCTTTGCGACCCTGGCCGATGGCGGCTTCCGGCTCGATAGCACGATCTTCGGCAATGAGCCGAACGTCGTGCAGAGCGTGTCCAGGCCGGTCCCCAACAAGCCGGGAGAGTTCACGACCACCGAGAACGCGACCAAGCCCGTCGAGCTCGACTGGCTCTCGAACGGCAACGCTGCGATCGAGGACCAGATGCTGCGCGGCGTCGTCCAGTACGGCACCGGCAAGGCGGCGCAGCTCCCCGGCTGGGACGTGGCCGGAAAGACCGGCACCACCGAGAACTACGGCGACGCGTGGTTCGTCGGCTTCACTCCCGACCTCGTCACCGCGGTCTGGGTCGGCTACCCGAACAAGCTGATCCCGATGACGACCGAGTACCACGGCCACACGGTCGAGGGCGGGACGTTCCCGGCGCTGATCTGGAAGGCGTTCATGCAGAAGGCGCTGCCGAAGCTCGTCGCGTCGCGCCACTACGTCCGCTCGAGCCTGCCTTCTGCCTCGGTTCCCTACGCGTCGCCGTCCACCGTCGTCTACCGCAACGGCAAGCTCGAGCTCGACGAGGGCGGCTGCTCGGGCGCGACGACGATGGAGTTCTTCACCGGCAAGGCGCCCACGACGAAGGCCAACTGCACCTCCGGAGCACAGGCCCTGAGCGCTACGCCGTCCGGAAGCGCCGGCTGACGAACCGCGACCCCGCGCGTCCGTAACGCCACGGCAGCTCAACGGCTTTCGTGAGGCCGATACGCGGCCCGGCCACGACGTCGTGCTTCTCGCGCGGCGGCCGCAGCGAGAACGGCGGCGCGTCGAGCGGCAGCCCGTCGAAGGCGCCCGTCACACCGAGCGCCTCGGTGAGACGGCCGGGGCCCGAGCAGAGCAGCCGCTCGTCGTCGAGCCCTCGACGCTTGCGCATCACGTCGAGGCCTGTCGTGGGCTCGAGCGCGCGGATCAGGATCCCACTTGCGAACTCGCCCGGGCCGCAGACGAAGTTGAGGCACCAGTGGATGCCGTACGACCGGTAGACGTATGCATGGCCGGGCGGCCCGAACATCGAGGCGTTGCGCGGCGTCTGGCCGTGGAAGGAGTGCGATCCCGGCTCCTCCGGTGAGTACGCCTCGACCTCGACGATCTCGCCGCCGACGCCGTCGACGAGCAGCTCGACGCCGATCAGCTCGCGCGCGACCTCGTTCACCTGCCGGTCGAAGAAGGATCGATCCATCGCGCGGGCTCAGAACAGGGATTCGTGCTGGCCCGGCCGCGCCGTGCGGGCGGCCTCGGGATTGCCGCCCATCGCGGCGACGATCGCGCGCTCGGTGCGCGAGGCGATGATCGGTTCCGCGATCCCCTCGACCCAGACGCGGGTGCGCGCACCGTGGCCGCGCTCGCCCTCGGGGAGCGGCTCGAGCGCATAGATCTTGTCGGCGCGCACGTACTTGCCGAAGCCGAGGAAGATCATGCCTGGGACCTGGTCGGCCACCCCCGGATTATCGCTGCCTCAGGCCTGCTCGAGCGCGGCGCGGAGCGCCTCGACGACCCGCTCGGCGTCCTCCTGCGGGAGTCGCGCGTGGAACGGGATCGCCATCGTGCGGGCACTCGCGTCCTCGCTCACGGGCAGAGCCCCTCGCCGAAGCCGTAGCGCTCCCGCATGTACGACTGCAGGTGGATCGACGGCACGTACGGCGCCGTGGCGATCCCCTCCGCGCCCAGGCGCGCCATGACCGCGTTACGGTCGACGCCGCGTGGCAGCTTCACGACGTAGACGAACCACGAGCGGATGTGGTCCTCGTCGTCCGGGAGCGGCGTCTCGACGCCGACGGTCGCGAGCAGGTCGTCGTAGCGCTCGGCGACCTCGCGCCGAGCGCCAAGTATCCGGTCGAGCCGCTCGAGCTGCCCGATGCCGAGCGCGGCGGAGATGTCGTCGAGCCGGTAGTTGAAGCCGAGCCGGCCGTGCTGGAGCCAGCTCGACGTCTCGAGCCGCCCCTGGTTGCGGAGCGAAATCACCAGCTCGTGCTCCTGGGCCGAGCCCGTCGTCACCGCCCCACCCTCGCCGGTCGTGATCTGCTTGTTCGGATAGAACGCCCACGTGGCGAGATGCCCGTGCGAGCCGAGCGGCCGGCCCTTGTAGCGCGCGCCGAGCGCCTCGCAGGAGTCCTCGACCAGCACGAGGCCATGCCGGTCGCAGATCGCCCGGAGCTCATCGACCGCGCAGGGATAGCCGAAGATGTCGACGGCGACGACCGCCTTCGTTCGCGGCGTGATCGCCGCCTCGACCGCGTCCGGGTCGAGGTTCAGGGTGTCGGGATCGATGTCGGCGAAGACGGGCGTCGCGCCGGTATAGATGGCGCAATTGGCGGAGGCGACGAACGAGTACGGCGACGTGATCACCTCGTCGCCGGGCCCGACGCCGGCGATGACCATGCAGATGTGGAGCCCCGCGGTGCCGGACGACACCGCTGCGGCGCAGGGCGCGCCGACGGCGTCGGCGAGCAGCGACTCGAACTGCGGCCCCGCCGGCCCGAGCGAAAGCCGCCCCGACCGCAGCACCTCGAGCACGAGCTCCTCGTCGTGCTCGTCGATCCAGGGAGCGCTGAGCCCTATGTTCCGGGTAGCGGCAGAGCTCATTCGTCGGAGCCTCCGTCGAGCCTACGGCTCACGCGCGCGTCATGCTCGGCACGAGCTCACGCCACTGCGCCCAGCGGTCGTTCAGGCCCTTCACCGTGTCGAGGTAGGTCTGCTGGATCTCCAGCGTGATCGGCCCCACACCGATCTCCTGGTCGTCGACCGACCGGACGGGCGTGACCTCCGCGGCCGTGCCGCACATGAAGACCTCGTCGGCGAGATAGAGATCGGTGCGGATCAGCGTCTTCTCGCGAACCTCGTAGCCGAGGTCCGTCGCGATCTGGATCACCGAGTCGCGCGTGATCCCGTGCAGGATCCCGGTCGAGAGGTCGGGCGTGTAGATCTTCCCGTTCGAGACGGCGAAGATCGTCTCGCCGGGGCCGTCCGCGATCGTGCCCTCGGGCGTCAGCATGATCGCCTCGTCGTAGCCCGCGCGCTGCACTTCGGTGACCGCCAGCATCGAGTTCAGGTAGACCCCGGTCGCCTTCGAGGCGTGCGGGACCACGTTCGCCGGCACGCGCTGCCACGTCGAGATCTTCGTCCGGATCCCGCCGCGAAGCGCCTCCTCGCCGAGGTACGTCCCCCAGGGCCAGGCCATGATCACCGTCTCGACCGGGTTGTCCCGCGCCGCGACGCCGAGTTGGCCGAACCCGTAGAACGCGATCGGCCGGATGTAGCACGCGTCGAGCCCGTTGGCGCCGCAAAGGTCGTGCGTCGCCGCGACCAGCTCCTCGACCGAGTACGGGAGCTTCATGTTGATCAGCGCCGCCGAGTTGTGCAGGCGCTGCATGTGGTCGGTCAGGCGGAAGACGGCCGGCCCCTTCGGCGTGTCGTAGCAGCGGATGCCCTCGAACACGCCCGTGCCGTAGTGCAGTCCGTGAGCCCCCACGTGGATGCGCGCGTCGTCCCAGTCGACGAGCTCGCCGTTCATCCAGATCTTCTCGGTTGCCTGCATCGAGGGCTCCTTTTCGTCGGTGCTCTGACTCTAGCCGAGGAGGTCCGCGGTTTTCGCGTCGGCGATGCGCTGCAGCTCGCCCGGCGCGAGCGCGGCCATGTGGGCGGGCGTCCCCGCGCCGAACCACACCTTCGAGTGCTGGAGCAGCGTGCGCTCCATGAGCACCTCGTGGACGCGCGGGAGCGGGAACGGCGAGACGGCCCCGGGCTCGAAGCCGGTGGCGTCGAAGACCTCCTCTGCGGTCGCGATTCGCACCTCCGCGACCCCAGCGGCACCGGCGACGCTCGCCGCGTCCGCGCGACGGTCGCCCGGGATGAGTGCGACGACGTACGAGCGCCCTGCCACGAACACGATCGACTTCACGATCTGGGCGAGCGAGCAGCCGATCGCCTTCGCCGCCGCCTCCGCGGTGGGCGTTCCGTGCGAGAACTCCTGGATCGTCGCCTCTGCCGCGGCGGCGCGCAGCTCGCGAGCGACGCGCTCGACGGGCTCCGGCCACATCCGAGCCCTAGACGCCGACGCGCTGCTCGTACGCCTCGAAGGCGCTGCTCACGGCCACTCCGCGCTCGATGTCGGCGCCGAGCGCGGTGAGCGAGACCTCAACCGCGGCGAGCGCGGCGGCGATGTCGAAGATGTCGAACCAGCCGATGTGGCCGATACGGAAGATGCTCGGCTTGAGCGCCCCCTGTCCCGGCGCGAGCGTCACGCCGTGCTTCTCGCGGAGATGGCGCAGCAGCGCCGGCGAGTCGACCCCCTCCGGCGCACGGACCGCGGTGACCACGGCCGACGAGTCGTCGTCGGGAGAGAAGAGCTCGAGGCCCATCGCCTTGATGCCGGCGCGGGTCGCGCGTCCGAGGCGTACGTGCCGCTCGAACGCGGCGTCGAGGCCGGCGTCGAGGATCATCGCGAGCGCGACGTCGAGGCCGCGGATCAGCGACACGGCCGGCGTGAAGGCGGCGTCGAAGACCTCCTGCGCCTTGCGGTTCGCGCGCCAGTCGAAGTAGAACGTGCGCGACGGCGGCAGGACGTCCCAGAGGTGGTCGGCGACCGAGGCCATCGCCAGGCCGGGCGGGCACATCAGCGCTTTCTGGGAGCCGGAGACGGCGACGTCGATCCCCCACGCGTCCACGTCCAGCGGAACCGCGCCGAGCGACGAGACGGCGTCGACCACGAGGGTGGTGTCCCCCACGGCGGCCTTGATCGCCTGCACGTCGGCCACGACGCCGGTCGAGGTCTCGGACTGGGTGCAGAAGAGGAGGCCGGCGCCTGCCTCGCGCACCGCCGACGCGATCTCGGCCGGGTCGGGAACCTCGCCCCACTCGTAGTCGATGCGCGTGACGTTCAGCCCGTGCAGCGCTGCGATCTTCGTCCATCGCTCGCCGAACGCACCGGCGACGACGATCGCGACCGGGTCGTCCGCGCGCGTGAGGTTGGCGACGGCGGACTCCATCGCGCCGGTGCCGGAGGCCGCAAAGAGCAGTACGTGGCCCTGCGTGCGGTAGACCTGCTGGAGCCGCTCGAGCGTGCGCTCGTAGATCTCGCGGAAGTCGGCGCCGCGGTGGTGGACCATCGGCGAGGCCTCGGCGGCGAGCACCTCGGCGGGGACCGGCGTCGGTCCCGGCGTGAACATGTAGCGCTTCTGCATGAAACCCAGCGTAGCTGGCTAGCCCGTCAGCTTTTCCTTGACCCGCGTGCTGACGACGCGCGGATCGGCCTTGCCGCCGGTCTCCTTCATCACCTGGCCGACGAAGAAGCCGAGCAGGCCCTCCTTGCCGCCTCGGTACTGCTCGGCCTGTGCCGGGTTCGCCGCGATGACGCCGTCGATCACCGGGTCGAGCTCGCCGACGTCGCTGACAGCCTTCTGGGCCACGTACGGATCGGCGCTGAAGCCGTCGTCACCGGAATTCGCGAGGGCGTCGTCGAACGCGTTGCGGGGGATCTCGGCTCGCGCGGCGACGAGCTTCGCGAGCTCGGCCGGGTTCACGCGCTCGGGACTGACACCGGTCGCGACGAACGCGTTCGCGAGCACGTTCGCGGTCTCCTTGGCGTCGGCGCCCGCGTCGACCGCGCCCGACCAGAGCCGGTCGAGCCCGCCCGTGACGAGGACGTCGGCGTCGTAGAAGGAGAGCGTCTCGGCGATGCGGCGGATCCGGTCGCTCGGCAGCTCACCCACCTGCTCGCGGAGCTCCTCGACGAGCCCGGCCGGCGGCTCCACCGGCACGAGGTCGGGCTCCGGGAAGTAGCGGTAGTCCTGCGCCTCCTCTTTTGAGCGGAGCGGTGGCGCGTCCTCGTTGTCCGGGTCGAAGTGGAGGGTCTCCTGCTCGACCGTGCCGCCCGACTCGTAGATCGTGATCTGCCGCCTGACCTCGTTGTCGATCCCCTTCGCGGCGAAGTTGAACGAGTTCATGTTCTTCAGCTCCGTCCGTGTGCGGAGCTCGTCGGAGCCCGCCGGGCGCACCGAGACGTTCACGTCGAAGCGCATCGAGCCCTTCTCGAGCTCCGCGTCGGAGATGCCGAGCTCGACCACCGTCTGCCGGAGCAGCTGCAGGAAGCGCTTGGCGTGGTCGGCCGAGTGGATATCCGGCTCCGTGACGATCTCGAGGAGGGGCGTGCCGCCGCGATTGAAGTCCACGAGCGTGGCCGTGGCGCCGTGAATCCGGCCCGATGCCGCCACGTGGACGTTCTTCGCCGCGTCCTCCTCGAGGTGCGCCCGGTGGATCCCCACCTCGACGTCGCCCTCCGGCGTCGGCACCGAGAGACGCCCGCCGAAGCAGAGCGGCTCGTCGTACTGGGAGATCTGGTACGCCTTCGGGTTGTCCGGATAGAAGTAGTTCTTCCGGTGGAAGACGGCGCGCGGCGCGATCGTGCAGCCGAGCGCGAGCCCGAGCCTGATCGTTTCTTCGATCGCCGCCTTGTTCGGCACGGGCAGCGCACCCGGGAAGGCGAGGCAGACGGGACAGGTCTGCGTGTTCGGCTCGCCGCCGAAGCCGTTCGTGCAGCGGCAGAACATCTTCGTTCGCGTCTTCAGCTGCACGTGGGCCTCGAGGCCGATGACGGGCTCCCACGCACTCATCGCAGGCGCTCCGGCACGGGATCGAAGCCCACCTCCGCCTCGACGGCGGCGGCGACGCGGAAGAGCGTGTTCTCGGAGAACTGCGGCCCGATCAGCTGGAAGCCGACCGGGAGCCCGCCGGTGAGCCCGCACGGAATCGACATGCTCGGCAGCCCGGCCATGTTCGACGGAATCGTCAGCAGGTCGGTCAGGTACATCGCGAGCGGATCCTGCGACTTGGCGCCGATCGGGAACGCGGTGGTCGCGCAGGTCGGCGAGACGAGCACGTCGAAGCGCTCGAAGAGCTCGTCGTGCTCGCGCTTGATCACCGTGCGCACCTTCTGCGCCTTGCCGTAGTACGCGTCGTAGTACCCGGAAGAGAGCGCATAGGTGCCGAGCATGATCCGGCGCTTCGGCTCGTCCCCGAAGCCGTCGTCGCGGGTGCGCATCGCCATCTCCTTGAAGTCCGCGCCGTCTGAGCGGAGCCCGTAGCGAACGCCGTCGTAGCGCGCGAGGTTCGACGACGCCTCCGCCGGCGCGACGAGGTAGTAGCAGGCGAGTCCGTAGTCGACGGAGAGCGGAAGCTCGCAGCTCTCGACCTCGGCGCCGAGGCCGGCCGCCTTCTCGACCGCCGCGTCCACCGCGGCCTTCACGCCGGGGTCGATCCCGCCGACCTCGTTCAGCTGCCGCGGCAGGCCGATCCGTACGCCCTTCAGGTCGCCGGGCTCGGGCACGGTGACGGCTGGAACGTCGACGGTGGTCGAGTCGTTCTCGTCCCGGCCGCTGATGATCCCGTAGAGGATCGCGTTGTCGCGCACGTTGCGGGTCACGGGGCCGACCTGGTCGAGGCTCGAGGCAAAGGCGACGATCCCGTACCGCGAGACGGTGCCGTAGGTCGGCCGGAGCCCGACGTTGCCGCAGAAGGCCGACGGCAGCTTGACCGAGCCGCCGGTATCGGAGCCGAGGGCCCACGGCGCGAGCCCCGCCGCGACCGCGGCCGCGGAGCCGCCGCCCGAGCCGCCGGGGACGCGGGTGGGATCCCACGGGTTACGCGTCGGGCCGTACGCCGAGTTCTCCGTCGAGGAGCCCATTGCGAACTCGTCGGTGTTCGTCTTCCCGAGCACCGGCAGGCCCGCCTCCTTGCAGTTCGCCGCGACGGTCGAGTCGAAGACCGGGACGTAGTTGCCGAGAATCTTCGAGCCGGCCGTCGTGCGGATGCCCCTGGTCGAGATCACGTCCTTGAGCGCGATCGGGACGCCGTCTCCGGCGCGCTCGTCGACGAGCGTGAGGTAGGCGTTCAGCTCCTCGTTGCGCGCGTCGATCGCGGTGCGGTAGGCGTCCCAGAGCTCGTCCGCCGAGGCATCGCCGCGAAGCAGCAGGTCGCGCGCCTCCTCCGCGGACAGGCGCAGCGTGTCGACTGCCACCGTCATGCGGGCGGGCTCCTGAAGTAGTCGTCGTCCCGGTCGGGGGCGTTGGCGAAGACCTCGTCGAGCGTCAGGCAGGGCCGCGGGATGTCCTCGGCCCACGTGTTCGCGATCTCGAGCGGGTGCGACGTCGGCGGGACGTCCGACAGGTCGAGCTCGGACACCTTGGAAACGGCCTCGAGGATCGCCGAGAGCTGGTCGCGGAAGCGCTCGACCTCCTCCTCGGACAGCTCGAGCCGCGCCAGCTGCGCGACGCGGAGCACCTCTTCGCGTGTGATTGCCACCGGTACCGGTCCTTTCCTTACCAAAAGAGAGGGCCCCTTTCGGAGCCCTCCGCGACTGCTTGGGGTTCCGAAAGAAGCTAGACCGCCATGACGTTCGCCGCCTGCAGGCCCTTGTCGCCCTGCACGACCTCGAACGACACACGCTGACCCTCGGTCAGTGACTTGTAGCCATCCATTGCGATGGCAGAGAAGTGCACGAACACGTCGTCTCCGCCCTCACGCTCGATGAATCCATAGCCCTTCTCGTTCGAAAACCACTTGACGGTGCCTTCAGCCAACTGTCGTACTCCTTCGTTCTAGTGCAGCTGTTTCGTTCTGTGCAGCTGTCGCTCTGCAGGATGTCTACGTCATCGACCGATCGTGATCGCGTGACGACGCGAATCAGACGATATCAACGCTTTCCGCTTGGTGGAAACCACGAATTTGCGGGAATCTCCGCCCTGCCGGTCGCCCGATCCGTCACCCCTGCGCACGTGTTGAATAGGGCGATGCGCTGGCCGCGGAAAAACGATCCCAGCTCGATCCGGCAGCGCCAGAAGATCCTCGGCATCGACGGGTTGGTGACCTCGGTCGACCTCACTCCCTACACCGGTGCGGCCGAGGCGCTCACAGGCGTCGCGGTCATCCCGGTCTCTGCCTGTCCCGTGACGATCGATCTCGGGCAGTACGACCTGACGGACGAGGGCGCCGTGCGCGAGACGGGCCGCGAGACGGAGACGATCCACGTCCCGCTCGCGCACACCGAGGGCAGCATGACGCTCTCGATGACGCGCGGCTCGACCGCCGCCGGGACGGTCCGCACGCACGTCCTCACCGACCGGATCACCCGCGCCTCGTGCTTCGTCTGCGCCGACGCGACGGCGGCGGTGACGCTCGCGCGCTGGATCGAGGACGAGGTGCCGGCGCTGCGCGCGTGGCTCGAGTCTGCCGACGACCCCACGCTCTCCCGCCACGCCCGGCTGCGCGAGGTCAAGACGCACGTGGTGGGCCCGATGTGCCACGTGCTCTGGGCCTGGACGACCGGCGACGCCGTCGGGCCCAACATGATGACCCGAAACTCCTACGCGCTGAACATGGCGTACGTGATGCAGCGGGCACCCGTGAAGCCCGAGCACGCCTACCTCGAGGCGAACATGGGCGGCGACAAGAAGCCGTCGTACGAGTACTTCCACTCTGGGCACGGGAAGACCGTGATCGCCGAGGCCTTCATCTCCGAAGACCGCATCGAGCGCGTGCTCCATACGACCGCCGCCGACCTCGAGGCGCTCTCGTGGGCCGGGACGCACGGCGCCGTCGCCTCCGGCATGCAGTCGGTCGCGTTCACGCCGGCGACGGCGATCGCCGCGGTGTTCGCGGCAACCGGCCAGGATCTGGGGATGGTCGGCACCTCGTCGATGGCGCACGGCACCGCGCGGCGGGTCGAGGGCGGCCTACAGGCCTCGATCCGCTTTCCGGGGCTCGAGGTCGGGACGATCGGGGGCGGCACCACCCTCCCTTCGGCGCGCGACTGGCTCGGCTCGATCGGCTGCGCAGGCGCGGGCAAGGTCTACCGCTTCGCGCAGATCGTCGCGGCGGCCGCGCTCTGTTTGGAGATCAGCGCCTCGGCCTCGATGGCGACCGCCGGCAGCGAGAACTTCTTCTCCGCCCACCACGAACGCGGCGGGCTGCGCTGATCGCGCTCGTCTTCAGCTACGACGTGACGGACAGCGAGCAGTTCGAGCGGGTCTACGGGCCCGAGGGCGACTGGGCGCAGTTCTTCCGCACGGGCCACGGCTACATCGGGACGGAGCTCCTCCGCGACGTCGAGATCCCTGCCCGCTACCTCGTCGTCGACCGCTGGGAGTCGCGCGAGGCCTACAACGACTTCGCCGCCGCGAACCGCGAGGAGTACATGCGGCGCGTGGACGAGACCGCGTTCCGCTATGACGCCGAGCTCCGGATCGGGACCTTCGAGAGCGTCTGGTGACCGCCGCCGGCGCCTGACACCCGCCGCGCTCCGCGGCCCGCTCACGCTCGCGGTCGTCTACACCGTCCCACTTGTCCTCTGGGCCTTCGCCGCCCCGCTCGGTCCGAGGTTCGCCGGTCGGTTCACGACCCTGACGAGCACGGCGGTGCTGTTCGCTTTCGCGGGAACGTCGGCGTTCGCGGCCAACCTCGTCCTCGGCGCGCGCCTGCGGCCGGTCGAGGCGTATTTCGGCGGCCTCGACCGCATGTACCGCGCGCACCGCATCAACGGGCAGGGGGCGTTCCTGCTCCTGCTCTGCCACGTCGCGTTCATGCTCGCGAGCCGGGCGACGCTCTCGATCACGACCGCGCTCGACCTCGTGCGACCGGCGGCCGGCTGGACGATCTTCGCGGGCGTGCTCGCGTTCGTCGCGATGACGATCTCGATCGCGCTGACGCTCTTCGTGCGCCTGGGCCATGAGGTGTTCGTCTACGTGCAGCGCTCGTTCGGCTTCATCTTCCTGATCGCCTGCTACCACGTCTTCACCACGCAGGGCGCCAAGTCCCAGTCGGCAGCGCTGAACTGGTACATGGTTGCGCTCGCCACGCTCGGGATGGCAGCGTTCGCCTACCGCTCGGTCTTCGGGAACCTGCTCGTGCGGCGGCACGCCTACCGGGTCGAGGCCGCGAACCGGCTCGACGAGTTCGTCACCGAGGTCGTGATGGAGCCGCGCGCGAGCGCGCTGGCGTTCACGCCGGGACAGTTCGTCTTCGTGAGCTTCCGCTCGCTTGCGATGAAGGAGCAGCTGCGGCCCTTCCAGCTCTCGATGGAGCACCAGATCTTCTCGTTCCGGGCGGGCGAGGTCGGCAACCAGTTCCACCCGTTCTCGATCACGTCGGCGCCCGGCGAGCGGGCGCTGATGATCACGGTCAAGGCGGTCGGCGACTACACGCGGGCCCTGCGCAGTCTCGAGATCGGCGCCGAAGCGGTGGTCGAGGGGCCCTACGGCTCGTTCTCGCACCAGAACGTCCCGGGCGACCGGCAGCTCTGGATCGCCGGCGGCATCGGCGTGACGCCGTTTCTCAGCATGGCGCGCAGCCTCGGCGGCCACGACCACCTCGAGGTCGACTTCTACTACTGCGTCGAGCGCGACGAGGAGGCGCACTTCCTCGACGAGCTGCTCGCGATCGCCGGGGGCCACCCGGGCTTCCGCGTCGTGCTGGTTCCCCGCGATCGCGAGGGGTTCCTGAGCGCCAAGCGCCTCCTGGCCGAGCAGCCCGACCTCCGCGAGGCCGAGATCCTCATCTGCGGCCCGCCCGCGATGATCGAGTCTCTCCGCGAACAGCTCACAGGCGAGGGTGTCCCGGCGGCCCGGATCCACGCCGAGGAGTTCGGCTTCGCACGGCTCGGCCGCGGAAGCTCCGGCGCTCCGATCGTGGTCGAGACGGCTCACGAGCCCGAGCTCGCCAGGATCCCGCGCGAGCGGCGAACGGGGGCCGCCGCGACCGGTGCCCTGGTGTTCGCCGCGCTCGTCTTCGCGGCGGGACTCATAGTCGGCCGCCACACCGCGCCGACGCAGCCGGCCGCAACCACGCAGGCAACCGAGGAATCGGCGACGGGAGGATCCGCGACCGCCGGCAAGGCGGTCTTCGCGTCGGCCGGCTGCGGCGCCTGCCACACGCTCGCGGCGGCAGGCGCGACCGGCAGGGTCGGCCCGAACCTCGACGATGCCAGACCGGACGCTGTGCTGGTCAGCGGCGTGGTGACGAACGGCAAGGGCGCGATGCCGCCCTACGAGGGCAGGCTCACGGACACCGAGATCCGCGACCTCGCGGCCTACGTCGCCGACGCAGCCGGGGCCTGAGCGACGAGCCGGCCGATGAGGAAGCCGGCGAGGAGCAGCTGCGTCCGCGTCGAGAGCCCGCCCGAGCGGTGCCACCCCCGGCGGCCGTGGAAGAGCTTCGAGCCTCCCGGCCGCGGCAGACGGATGATGTGCTCGACGTCCGGCGCGCAGGCGGCGAGCGCGCCGATCGTCGCGGCGTCGGTGAGGCCCCGACGTAGAGCGAGCAGGCAGACGAGGCCGATGCCGCTCGCAACCTCGAAGCGACGGTTGTCCAGGTCATGGTGCGGGACCCGGTCGCCGACGAGATGCAGCGGTAGGCCGAGGAGCCCTGCCGCGACCGGCGAGCGGACGGCTGCCCCCGCGGTCGCGCCCGTCGCAGCGTGGAGCGCTTCGATCACGCGTTCGGACTACCAGCCGCGGGTCTCGAGCAGCTGGCCCGGGTCGAGGCTTGCGGTCGAGATCCCGACCATCGCCTCACCGAGCCCCTCGGACACGCGCGCCAGCACGGCAGCGTCCATGTAGTGCGTCGTCGCCTCGACGATCGCCCGCGCCCGCTTCTCGGGGTCGCCGGACTTGAAGATCCCCGAGCCGACGAACACGCCGTCCGCGCCGAGCTGCATGCAGAGCGCCGCGTCGGCCGGGGTAGCGATGCCCCCCGCGGTGAAGGTCACCACGGGCAGCCGTCCGTGCTCGGCGACCCACTGGACGAGCTCCACCGGTGCGCGCAGCTCCTTCGCCTCGGCATAGAGCTCCTCGCTGCGCAGCGAGCCGAGCCGGCGGATCCCACCGAACACCGAGCGCATGTGCGTGACCGCGTTGACGATGTCGCCGGTGCCGGCCTCGCCCTTGGTGCGGATCATGGCCGAGCCCTCGGCGATGCGGCGAAGCGCCTCGCCCAGGTTCGTGGCGCCGCAGACGAACGGCACCGTGAAGTCCCACTTGTTCACGTGGTGCTCGAGGTCGGCGGGCGTGAGCACCTCGGACTCGTCGATGTAGTCGATCTCGAGCGCCTGAAGGATCTGCGCCTCCGCGAAGTGCCCGATCCGGCACTTCGCCATGACCGGAATCGACACGGCCTGCTGGATCTCCCGGATCATCCCGGGGTCGGACATCCGCGCCACGCCGCCCTGCACCCGGATGTCAGCCGGCACGCGCTCGAGCGCCATGACGGCGCACGCGCCGGCCTCCTCCGCGATCCGCGCCTGCTCGGCGTTGACGACGTCCATGATGACCCCGCCCTTGAGCATCTCGGCGAGGCCGCTCTTGACCCGCATCGTCCCGGTCTGCTGATCCATGGCTCCCATGCTACTCGGCGGCGGCGTCTTCCACGCCCTCGGGCTCATCCTCGTCCTCGGGCATCCGCCGGACGTTCGGCTCCTGGGCCGAGAGGTAGAGCCGCTCGCCGTCGTCGAAGTCGACCACGACGGACGGGGTCGAGTTCCCCTCGATCAGCAGGACGTAGTAGTCGACGACGGTCGCCTCCTCGTGGTTCTCCCCGTCCTGGGCGCGCGACACGAGCACGCGCTCGCCGATCATGAACCGCTGAGTCTCCACGCTTTGATTCTAGATCCGGGCTATACGCTGTTCGCGTGTCCGAGGAGAAGAAGGAACATCGCGCCGCGAAGGCCGGGCGGTACGTGCGTGCCGCCGGGATCGTGATCGGCAAGGAGATCGACCGCCGGGCCGAGGCTGCCGCCGCGAAGCCGGCTCCGGCAGCGCCGCCTCCCCCACCTCCGCCTCCGGCACCCGCGCCGACCGAAAGCGCCGTCGGCAAGGCCATCTTCTGGTTCTTCGTGGTCGCGGTCGTCGTGCTCGGCCTTACGATCCTCCACTTCACCGACCTGATCCCCTCGTCGGGTCGCGGCATCGCGAGGATCGTGCTCGCCGCGATCCTGTTCGCCGAGGGGTTCCTGCTGATCAGCAACTGGCGGCGGGCGAACGAGCGAATCGCGCAGCGGCTCTTCAACCGCATGTGGGGGCCGCGCGGCCCGATGAACCGCCGCGAGCGGACCTTCGCGCGCATCGTCCGTGACGTGCTCATCCTGCTCGGCCTGGGCTTCGTTGCCGCCGGCGTCTTCCAGCTCGGCGTGCTGCTCGTCGGCGAATAGTCCGAAAACAGTCCTTTACCGACTCCTTGGAGTCGGCACATGCCTTCCTTACCGGGGCTGGGGAACCATGGATTCAACGCACTCGACCGTTGAAGACACGACTCTGGAGGGGTTCATGACGTTCCGCACCAGCCGGCTTCTCGCCGCCGCCCTGCTCGCCGGGTGTATCGCGCTCCTTGCCGCGATCCCCGCGCTCGCGAGCTCCACGAAGACCGTCACCACCGCCGTGAACGTGACGGTGAACAAGTCGAACGACTTCAAGTTCGTCGTCTCGAAGACGAGCGTGCCGCACGGCACCGTGAAGTTCACGTTCGCGAACAACGGGCAGCTGCCCCATGACTTCAAGGTCTGTGCGAGCAACAAGGGCGGCACCGCGACCTCGTGCACCGGCAAGGTCACGCCGATGGTGACGCCGGGGACGAAGGCGACGCTTACCGTCAGCCTCACCAAGCCCGGCAAGTACGAGTACCTCTGCACGGTGCCCGGCCATGCCGCTGCCGGCATGAACGGCCTCATCACGGTCAAGTAGCACCGGGCGATCGGCGATACTCCTCGGGTTGCCGACCTCCACGCTCGTGTTCGTCCCCGCCTGGAACGAGGAGGCCAACCTGCCTGCCGTGCTCGAGGAGCTCCGTGCGGAGCTGCCTGATGTCGACGTGCTCGTCGTCGACGACGGCTCGACCGACCGGACAGCCGACGTCGCGCGTGCGCACGGCGCGCAGGTCTTGTCGTTCGGGGTCAACCGCGGGCTCCGCGCCGGGATCGCGGCCGGCTACCGCCATGCACTCGACCACGGCTACGAGCTGTGCGGACGGGTGGACGCGGACGGCCAGCACCCGGCGGAAGAGCTGCACTTGCTGCTCGAGCGCGTCGGCTCCGGGGCCTGTGACGTCGCGGTCGGCTCCCGGTTCGCGAGCGACGAGCGGCTGCCGGCCTACCGCTACACCTCGAGCGGGCCGCGCCGCTTCGGCACGGCGCTGCTGCGGCGTTCGGTCGGCTTCGTGCTTCGCCGCCCCTTCCTCGACGCGACGAGCGGCATGTACGCCGCGAACGCGAAGGCGCTGCCCTTCCTCGCCGATCCGTACACGAGCGGGGCACCAGAGGTCGAGGCGCTGCTCCGCCTCCACGAGGCCGGGCTGCGGGTCGACGAGGTGCCGGTGCACATGCGCGAGCGCTCGAGCGGCGAGTCGAAGCTGCGCGGCAAGAAGGCGATCGTGCTCGTCCTGACGGTGATCGGGACACTGCTCGCCTTCCTCTACCGGCGCGCAGCCGCTGATGCGCGTCATCGCCGTTCTCGGCTACTCCCGCGGCGCGGGCTCCACCCTCCACCCGGTCGCGCGCCGGCGGCTCGAGCATGCCGAGCGACTGGCAGACGGCGCAGGCGCCGTGATCCTGTCGGGCGGGGCGCGGCGGCGCGCGCCCGCCGGCGAGGCCGAGCTGATGCGGGATGCATGGCGGCGGCCCGACATCCCGTTGGTGCTCGACCACACCGCCCGCTCGACGGTCGGCAACGCCTCGGCAGTTGCGCGCATCGCGCGCGAGCTCGGCGCCGGCGAGGTCGTCGTCGTGACCTCACGCTGGCATGCGCCGCGGGCCGGCGCGCTCACGCGGGCCGCGCTGCGGGGAACCGGGATCGCCGTGACAGTCGCGAGCCCGGGCGGAGTGCACGAGCCCTTGCTCTCCGTGCGCGAGCTCGTCTGCGTGACGGCGCTCCCGCTCCAGAGACGCCGCTTGGCGTCCGGGCTCTAGCCTCGACGATGGCCAACTTGGTCGAGTGATCCGCGTCGAACTCATCAGGATGTACCCGCACTTCGGGTTCGAAAGACCGCCCTACCCGAACGGACTCCCCCGAACCACACCGATGGCCGTAGCGGCTCGCGCGGAGGACCGGGCTACATCGACACAGCTGCTCGGAAGGCCAAGCCGGCGGTAACGCCCGTGGGAGCGCGAAGCTGACTACCACCATGGGGGCCTTCTGAGACAGCGTGTAAGACTGCGGCGATGCCGCTCGACGTCGGGATCATCGGCTCCGGAAGCATCGGCGTGGCATGGGCGATCGTCTTCGCGCGCAGCGGTTCGGCCGTGGCGCTCCAGGATCCCGATCCGCAGCGGCTCGAGCTGGCGCCCCAGGAGCTGCGCGCCCGGCTCGACGAGCTCGCGGGTTTCGGGCTGCTCGGCGAGCCGCCGGCGGCGATTGCCGCCCGTGTCCGAACGACGACCGGCGTACAGGATGCCGTCACGGGCGCCGCGTACGTGCAAGAGTGCGCGCCCGAGAGCCTCGGGTTGAAACAGGCGCTCTTCGCGGAGCTCGACCGCCTCGCAGCCCCCGACGCGATCCTCGCCTCGAGCTCGTCGGCGCTCACGACCTCCGCGATCGCGGCAGAGCTCGCCGGCCGCGACCGCTGCCTGGTCGCACACCCCGGAAACCCGCCGTACCTGCTGCCGGTCGTCGAGCTCGTTCCGGCGCCGTTCACGCGCGCCGACGTCGTCGACCGCGCCGCCGCGATCCTCGAGGCGGCTGGAATGAGCGTCGTGCCGCTCGCGCGCGAGCTCGAGGGGTTCGTCTTCAACCGGCTCCAGGGCGCGTTGCTGCGCGAGGCGTACTGCCTCGTCCGCGACGGCGTCGTCGGCGTCGACGACGTAGACCGGATCGTCCGCGAAGGGCTCGGCCGGCGCTGGGCGGTGATCGGGCCCTTCGAGACGGCCGATCTCAACACGCGCGGCGGGATCGAGGTGCACGCCTCCCGGATGGGGCCTGCCTACGAGCGCATGGGAGCCGAGCGCGGCCAGCACGATCCGTGGACGCCCGACCTGGTTGCGCAGGTTGCTGCGGAGCGGCGTGCCCTCTTGCCGCTCGAGCAGTGGGAGGAGCGCGTCGCCTGGCGCGACCGCATGCTCATGACCCGCATGGCAGGATCGGCGGGCATGGAGGCCGACCGGATCGAGATCACGCGCTTGCTGTACCGCTACTGCGCGATGCTCGACTCGATGGAGCTCGAGCTGGTGCCCGAGCTGTTCACGCCCGACTGCTCGGTGATCTACGGCCCCGACGAGCGTATGCAGAGCCACGGCGCCGACAACCTTGCGACCTCGCTGCGCCGCCTCGGGCGCTTCGCACGCACGTCACACCACCTCTCGAACGTCGAGCTCGACTTCGAGGGGCCCGACGACGCCCGCGGCCGGAGCTACGTGATCGCCTGGCACCAGCACCCGGACGGGCGCATGCAGACGCTGTATGCCGAGTACCACGACCGCTTCGTCCGCATGGACGGCGGCTGGCGGATCGCGGAGCGCCGGCAGCTGACGCACGGCAGCGATATCCCGTGGGACCTGCCGCTGGCACAGTCCGAGCGGCGACAGGTGACCTGAGATGCTGATCCGCCCCGATGACGTCCCCGAGATCGACGAGCCGTCGAACGACCTCGTGATGCGGAAGCTCGTCGACGCGGCGGCCGGCGGCGGCGACCTCAGCGTCACGTGGGTGCGCATCGACGGCCGCCACCGCCCGTCTGCGCACGGACGCCTCGACCAGGCTCTACTACGTCGTCGAGGGCGACGGCTGGTTCGAGCTCGGCGACGAGCCGCGGTTCGAGATCCGGACGGGCGACGTCGTCGTCGTGCCGCGCGGCACGCCGTACGCGCTCGGCGGCGGGCTCACCTACCTCGTGATCAACGGGCCCGCCTTCCGCGAGGGCGACGACATCTACGTCTAGAGGATCGCGCGGAGGAACGCCTGCGTGCGTGGGTTCTGCGGCGACGCGAGCACGTCACGCGCGGGCCCCTCCTCGACGATCCGGCCCTCGTCCATGAAGATCAGGCGTTCGCCGACCTCGCGCGCGAAGCCCATCTCGTGCGTGACGACGATCATCGTCATGCCCGCCTCGGCGAGCTTCCGCATCTCGTCGAGGATGCCGCCGATCAGCTCCGGGTCGAGCGCCGAGGTCGCCTCGTCGAAGAGCATCAGCTCCGGCTTCATCGCAAGCGCGCGGGCGATCGCCACGCGCTGCTTCTGGCCGCCCGAGAGCTGGCTGGGGTAGCTCCGCGCCTTCTCTCCCATGCCCACGCGCTGGAGCTCGGCGGCGGCCCGCTCGCCCGCCTCCTTCTTCGAAAGGCCGAGCACGCGAACCGGTGCCGCGGCGACGTTGTCGAGCACCGTCATGTGCGGGAAAGAGCTGGAAGTGCTGGAAGACCATCCCCATCTGCGTCCGGAAGTGGCGGAGGCCGCGCTCGTAGTCGAGCCGCGCGGTCAGCGACAGCCGCGGCCGGTTCTCCGTCGACATCGTCTGGCCGAGGAAGGTGACGCTGCCCGTCTCCGGCGGCGCGAGGAAGTTGAGGCAGCGCAGCAGCGTGCTCTTGCCCGAGCCGCTCGGCCCGATGACGACCAGCACCTCGCCCTTCTCGACGCTGACGTCGACGTCCTTGAGCACGTGCAGCTCGTTCTTGTGGCCGCGGTGGAACCACTTGTTGATCCCCTCGGCCCGGACGACCTCATCGGACATGCCGGTTGAGCCTACGTTCGAGGAGCGCGGCGCCCGCCGAGAAGATGATCACGAGCGTCAGATAGACGAAGCCGACCAGCGTGTAGAGCTCGAACGGCGCGCGGTAGAAGCTGACGAGCTGGTTCGTGACGCCCATCAGGTCGGTCGTGCCGATGATCGCGATGATCGACGAGTCCTTGAGGACGTCGATGAACTGGTTCGACGAGGCTCGGGATCGCGATCCGGACCGCCTGCGGGTAGATCACCGTCGAGAAGGCCCGCACCCGGCCGAAGCCGAGGCTCGTCGCGGCCTCGCGCTGGCCCGGGTCGACGGCGCCGAGCGCCGAGCGGAAGATCTCGGACATGTACGCCGAGTGGAGCATGGTCAGTGCGATCACGCCCGCCGTGAGAGGCGAGAAGTTGACGCCGATGCCGGCCGCGATCCCGAAGTAGATCCAGAGGACGTAGATGTAGAGCGAGAGCGCCCGGAATACCTGCGTGTAGGTGAAGGCGAGCCAGCGCAGCGGCGCGATCGCCGACATGCGGCAGAGCGCGACGACGAGGCCGATCGCGAGGGCGAAGATCGCGCTCAGCACGGTCAGCTCCAGGGTCACCTTGAGGCCGTGGAAGAGCTCGCCCTCGGCGTTCGGGAGGATCCCCCAGCGGATCGTGTAGGCGACCAACTCGCGTCATGGCAGCCGAAGGGCGCGCTCGAGGACGGCCAGCATCGCGGAGAACGCGAACACGAGGACGACGAGGATCACCGCCACCGCGGTGAACGGCTCGAACGGCGTGAAGTAGTCGAGGTTGATCTGGTTCGCCTCGTAGACCATGTCGGCGACGCCGATGATCGAGATCAGGGTCGCGCCCTTGAGCAGGCCGATGAAGGTGTTCCCGAGCGGCGGCAGCGCGATCCGGAACGCCTGCGGGAAGACGACGTGCCGGAACGTTGCCCGCCTCGTGAAGCCGAGCGCGGTTGCGGCCTCGTCCTGCCCGCGGTCGACACCGCCGATCGCACCCCGGAAGATCTCGGCCGTGTAGGCGGAGCCCGTGACCGTGAGGGCGATGATCGCCGCCTGCGAGCTCGTGAACGCAACGCCGGTGAGGATCGCGAGCCCGAAGTAGACCCAGTAGAGAAACACGAGCAGCGGCACGCCCCGGACGAGCTGGATGTAGACGAACGCCGGCCAGGAGAGCAGCCGGAAGCCGGAGGTGCGGAGAAGCGCGAGCGCGATGCCGAGAACGCAGGCGAGGACGAACGAGATCGCGGTGATCCAGACGTCGAGCCAGGCGCCGACCAGGAACGCGTGCTTGTGGTCGAGGACGGGAGTCCAGTTGATCTGGTACGCGATCAGCATGGGACGCCGGCGGCTCCGGGGCGGGCGCAGCAGCCGGCGCTGCGCCCGCCTTTCCCCTCCGGATCAGGTCGTGATCGGTACCTGCACGCCGTTCGTCCCGACGACCGACGTGGCCAGGTGGTACTTCACCGACGGAGGAACGACCCACTTCTTCCAGCCGCTCGCCATCGTCTGGTGCGCCGACTGGTAGCGCATCCAGTTCGAGATCCAGTGGTGCGCCTTCTCGTCGCCGAGCGGCATCAGGTACGAGTTCGCGTCGACGAACAGCGGCGGGCCGCCGAGCGGCCGGAGGGTCTTGTTCTGTGACGAGCAGCGAGCCGGTCGAGAACTCGCTGAAGATCGCCGCGTCGGCCCGGCCGACCGCGACCTCCGTCGCAGCGTCGGACTCGCTCGCCATGCCCTTGAAGGAGCCCTTCGGGAAGATCACCTGCCCGCTCGCCTGCTGCGAGCTGCCCTGCAGGACGGCGAACTTCGCGGTCTGGAGCTGGGCGATCGAGTGCGCGCTCGACGAGTTCTTGACGAGGATCACGTTCGACTCGTAAAAGGCGGGCATGTCGGCGAAGTACCCCTGCAGCGCGCGCGAGGGAAGGATCGTCGCCGCGATGCCGATCATGTCGAACTTCCCTGCCGCCAGCGCCGCGAAGAGCTGCGCGAACGGCGTCTGCACCCACTCCGGGGTGACGCCGAGGTCGGACATCATCAGCTCCGTGAGCTCGACGATGTAGCCCGACGGCTTCTTCGTCTTCGGATCGATGAACTGGAGCGGCGGGAACGTCAGGTCGACCCCGAGCCGTGCCTTCTTGCTGCTCGTCCACTTGTCGAGGATCGAGCCGTTCGAGCGGTCCGCACCGCGCTCGCCGCCGACGCCCCGTTCGTCAGCGCCAGGGCGCCGGCCGTCCCGATCGCGGCAATGCCGCCCGCGCGGAGCAGCCCGCTGCGCGTCGTCTTGGCCTCGTCACCTCCCCGCTCCGCGGGGCCCATCACCTGCTCGGACATCGTCCACCTCCGAATCGACGCTGGTGCGGGCTCGGGCGAGTACGCGGCCGGCCCGATGTTCGGCGCGATGTTCGCAGAACGGTCACACGATTGCAATGCGCACAGGCCTGCAATCATCGGCCGGTGCGGATCACGTCTTCCGGCCTGCGTCCGCGGGCCGACGAGCTCACGTTGACGGTCGACGGACGGGCCGTTCCGTGCCGCACCGGCGACACCGTGGCGGCGGCACTGACCGCCGCGGGGATCCGCGTCTGCCGCGTGACCGAGAGCGGTCAGGGCCGCGGCCTCTTCTGCGGGATGGGCATCTGCCAGGAGTGCGTGATGACGGTCGACGGCGAGCGGCTGCGGGCGTGCATGACATACGTCCGCGACGGGATGAGGGTCGCGCCGCTGCGGCCGCGCGAGCCGCTCGTCTCGCCGGCGGGGGCGCTCTCGCCGGTCGTGGTCGCGCCCGAGGTGCTCGTTCTCGGCGGAGGCCCGGCGGGGCTCTCCGCGGCCGTGGCGGCGGCCGAGGCGGGAGCCGAGGTGGTGCTCGTCGACGAGCGCGCGAGGCTCGGCGGGCAGTTCTACAAGCAGCCGCCGGAGGCGTCGGTTGCCGACGAGGAGGCGCTCGACCGCCAGTACCGGGACGGACGCCGTCTGATCGCGCGGGTCGAGCGCGCCGGGCGTTCGCGTGCTCGCGGACGTCCAGGTGTGGGCCGCGACGGGGCCGGCGGAGCTGCTCGCGCTCGACGTGGCGCATGCCTACGCGCTTCGCCCGCAGCGGCTGGTGCTCGCGACGGGTGCGTACGAGCGCGCCGTGCCGCTTCCCGGCTGGACGCTCCCGGGCTTCCTGACGACCGGCGCCGCCCAGACGCTGATGCGCGCCTACGGCGTCCTGCCCGGCCGGCGGGTGCTCCTGTCGGGGAACGGGCCGCTCAACATCCAGGTCGCGGCCGAGATCGTGCGCGCTGGAGGCGAGGTGGTCGCGGTGTGCGAGCTCGCGCGATTCCGGCCACTCGCCGCGGCGCCGATGGGGCTCGCGGATCCTGCGCTCATGCTCCTGGGCGCGCGGATGGCCCTTGAGCTGCGGCGCGCGAAGGTGCCGCTGCTCCGCGGGCACTCAGTGGTGCGCGCCGAGGGGGACGGCGCTGTCGAGCGCGCGACGATCGCGCGGATCGACGCGGGTGGTCGGCCGGTGCACGGCAGTGAGCGCACATTCGAGGTGGACGCGGTGTGCGTCGGGTTCGGCTTCCTGCCGTCGAACGAACTTGCACGGACGCTCGGGGCCGCACACCGGTTCGACGAGCGGCTGGGCCAGCTCGCCGCCGTCGTCGACCATCGCGGCCGCTCTTCGCTCGACGACGTCTGGGTGGTGGGCGACGGCGGTGGGACGGCGGCGCGCCGCTCGCGCGCGCGGTCGGCCTGCTCGCCGGCATCGATGTGGCGCGGAGCCTGGGCCGTGAGCCGCCAAAATCCGGAGACGAGCGGTCGGCACGGCGCGAGCGTGCGCGGAGCGTCCGCTTCCAGCGCGGCCTGAACCGGCTCTTCGCCGCCCCGCGCCTGGTCGACCAGCTGGCGACGCCGGACACGCTCGTGTGCCGCTGCGAGGAGGTCACCCTCGCGGAGGTCGAGGCGTCGTTCGGGGACGGCGCGGCAGCGATCGGCGCCGTCAAGCGCGTCACGCGGGCCGGGATGGGCCGCTGCCAGGGCCGGTACTGCGCGAGCGTCCTCGCCGACCTCGCGTCGCGGCGGACGGGAGCAGCACTCAGCGAGGAGGACTGGTTCGCCCCGGCGCCGCCGTTCAAGCCGGTCGCGGTCGGCCGGGCCGCGGCCGCGATCGCGGCGCTCACAGGAGACGGGACGGCGCGAACGGGCTGAGGTCGACCTCGACGTCCTCGCCGAGGGCGAGGCTCGCGGCGAGCCGGCCGGTCAGCGGCCCGCAGGTGAAGCCGATGTACGGAAAGAGCGCGACGACGAACCCGGGCACGAGCTCGCCGATTGCGGGGCGCTCGTCCGCGAGGCCCGGGCAGACGCCCTGCCAGGTGCGGAGAAGCGAGCTGCCGGCGACCTCGGGGACGACCTCGATCGCGAAGCGGAGGTTCTCGGCGAGCCCGGCGAAGTCGGTCAGCAGGCGGCCGGTCCGGTCGTCGACCCGCGCCGGCCAGCCGCCGCCGATGAGGAGCGTGCCCCGGCGCGCCTGCTTGAGCGTCAGCCGGCCGCCCGCGAAGTAGACGAGGTGCTCGACGAGCGGTGGCGCCGGCTCGGTCGCGGAGACCATCAGCGGCCAGCGCTCGACCTCGAACGCTGCGCCGGCGAGCCCCGCCACGTCCCCGGCCTCGGCACCGGCGCAGTCGACGACCCGGTCGCAGTCGAGCGGGCCGGCGCTCGTCTGGATGCGGAAGCCGCCGTTCCGGCGTTCGAGCGCATGCACCACCGTCCGCGGCAGCATCCGCGCGCCGAGGGCGGCGGCGGCGCGCCCGAGGGCCGGTGCGGCCAGGAGCGGGTTGGCGCGGCCCTCGAGCGGGCAGAGCAGCCCGCCGGCCATTCCGTCGGCGACGTACGGCGCGACGCGCGCGAGGCCGGCCCGGTCGAGCAGCTCGACCTCGACGCCGAACCGGCTCTCGATCGCGGCCTTGCGCTCGAGGTCGCGGAGCTGCGCGTCGTCCCCTGCGACGATCAAGCCGCCGGAGACGTTCACCTCGAGGTCGACCCCGAGCTCCTGCTCGAGCTCCTGCCAGAAGCGGATCGCGGATCGCATCAGACGCAGGGACGGCCCGAACTCCCTCGCCCACTGCTCGCCCTTGAGCAGGAACGGCTCGAGCTGGATCTGGCCGTGGAGCCCGCCGGCGTTGCGGCCGGACGCCTGGGTGTTCAGGTCGTGCCGCTCGACGAGCGTCACACCGGCGCCCGCCTTCGCGAGGTGGTAGGCGGCCGAGGCGCCCGTGACGCCGCCGCCGATCACGACGACGTCGGTCCTCAGTTGCGGCCTCCCACGCCCGGAATTATGATCGTTGTGCGCTAAGCGACCATTCGATCGCAACCTGAACATGCACCAGCCCTTCCGCGGTAGCTACACCGTCACGATCACGCCCTTCACCGAGGACGGGTCGGCGATCGACGTCGACGCGTGGAAGGGCTTCCTCGACTGGCAGCTCGAGGTCGGGGTGCCGGGGCTCATCGTTCTCGGGACGACCGGCGAGTTCCTCACCGTGTCGGACGAGGAGCGGCGGCTGCTCGTGGGCACGGCGATCGAGCACGTCGCCGGGCGGGTTCCGGTGCTGGTCGGAGCGATGAACGCCTCGACGACGCGCGCCGTCCGCAATGCGCGCGAGGCCGAGGAGCTGGGCGCCGACGGCCTGATGATCTTGCCGCCCTACTACTACACGCCGACCGAGGACGAGATCTTCGGCTACTACCGCGCGATCTGCGAGGCGGTGTCGCTGCCGATCATGCTCTACAACAACCCGGTCACGTCGAACGTCGACATGTCGGCGAAGCTGGTGGGCCGGCTCACCCGCGCGTTCGAGAACGTCCGGTACATCAAGGAGGCCTCGATGGACGTCGGGCGTGTGTACGACGTCGTCGAGGAGACCGGCGGCGTGATGAACGTCTTCGCCGGCGAGCGGATCGTCGAGTCGTTCACGCTCGGTGCGGTGGGCTACGTGAACCCCTACGGGAACTACATCCCGCGAGCGTCGTACCGGATCTGGGACTACCTCGTCGAGGGCCGTTTGGACGACGCGCGGAAGGTGCAGCGGCTGATCAACGACATGGACCACATCATCGCCGAGGGCCACCCGACCTATGGGCACCAGTGCTACTCGAAGGCGCTCGCGGCGGCCGCCGGGCATCCCGTGGGCGACGTCCGCCCGCCGCTGACGACGTTCGCGCAGCTCGGCGAGGAGGGGCGCGAGCGGTGCGCCAAGCTGGTGCCGATCATGGAGCAGCTCGACCAGCTGATCGAGCAGCTCGACGGCGCCGGCGCGGTCGCGGCGTAGCGGGCACCAGCCCGAGGCCCAACTCAGTGGATTGTTCGCGCCAGGGCTGCCGGGTAGCATCGGGTCGCCGATGAACGACGAGATCGTCCTCTATACGCTCAACACGGACGCCCGCACTCCGACCTGACAGGAGTGCTGCCGCGTGAGGGAGTTTCTCTCCGATGCCAACGTCGAGTACGAGGATCGGAACATCCGGAAGAGCCCCGAGGCGCGGGCGGAGCTCGAGTCGCGGACGGGCGAGCTCGTCGTGCCGCAGCTCTTCTGGCGCGACCGGCACATCGTCGGCTTCGACCCGGAGGCCCTCACGGAGCTGGTCTCCGAGTACCGCGGGGCATGAGCCGGCCGCCGGGCGACTCGATCGAGGCGAGGCAGGCCGGTCGCGTCGCCGCACCCGGGAGCGATCTCGCGGAGGGGCTGCAGGCGCTGCTGGCACGGATCGGCGACGAGATCGACTTCAACCTCGCGAAGGGAAGCTCGCCGTACCGGCTCGGCATGCACGACGGCCTGCGTTTCTCGGAGGACGCGCTCGTCGACCTGCTCCAGAGCCACGGCTACGAGGCCGAGCAGCGACCGCGGGCCGCCGATGCCTAGAGGACGCGCACCGCGACGAGCACGAGCCAGGCGAGCATCGCGACGTAGAACACGCGCTCGATCAGCCCGAACCAGGGCCGTAGCGGCGTTCGCAGCGCGACGGCCGTCAGGACGGCGAGCGCAACCATGAGCCGGCCGAGCCACGGCTCCCCGTGATCCGCATGCGAGAGTGCGACGGCAGCCCACGGCAGCGTGACGAGGGCGACGGCTGCGAGCAGCACGTGGATCCGCCCGCGGCTCGTCCGTTCGGGGGAGTCGATCGGGTCGGTCGGGAACCAGCCGATCGCAACGCGCGCGATCGCGAAGACCACGAGTAGCGTCACGACGCGGTGCGGATGCTTCAGCGCCACCGCCAGCCACAGCCCGGCCGCCCCGGCCAGCGTTGCCTGCATCGAGTACAGAGGCGCGAAGCGCCCCACGCCGTACTCGCTCACCGCGTTCCGGATCGGCGAGTACCCGGTCGGCGCCAGGTGCAGGTAGACGAGGCAGCCGATGCACCCCGCGGTGCAGGCGAGCGAGAGCAGGGTGGCCGTCGTCGAGGACACGGTCGCCGATCATGGCATGGCCCGTGCAGGCACGACTGGTGACAGTCACCAGGACAGCCACTGGCGGGTGAGGTCGTACGAGACGACCCCGGCGGCGGCGAGGTCGCCGTCGATGGCCTCTGCGGCGGCGAGGAGGCGCGGGAGGAGGGAGCTCCGGAGCGTGTCCATCGGCCAGCGGCTCGTGTAGAGCGCGGCGTTGACGGCGGCGACGACTCGGCCGTCGCCGTCGTGCACGGGCGCGGCGACCGCCCGCAGGCCCTCCTCGAGCTCCTGGTCGACGATCGCGAAGCCCTGGCGGCGGATGCGGAGAAGCTCGGACCGCAGGCGCTCCGGGTCCACGATCGTCCGCGGCGTGTACGCGGTCAGCTCGACCTCCGAGAGATAGCCGTCGAGCCACTCGTCGCTCTGAGCGGCGAGCAGCACCCGGCCGAGCGCAGTCGCGGCCGCGGGGTCGCGCCCGCCGACCGTGATCGAGACCGACAACGAGCGGTTGGCCGGTACGTGGGCGATGTAGATGATCTGCTCGCGGTCGAGCACGGCCACGGTCGAGGACTCGCGTAGCTCGGCCATGAAGTCCCGCAGGTGCGGGAGCGCCACCTCCGGCAGCGTGAGCGACGAGAGGTACGCCCGACCCAGCTCGAGCACCCGGGGCGTCAGGCGGAACGCGCGCCCCTCCGAGCCGACATATCCGAGCACCGCGAGCGTGAGCAGGAACCGCCGCGCCGCAGCCCGCGTCAGCCCGCTCGCCGCCGCCACCTCGCTCAGCGTCAGCGACGCGCTCCCTTGGAAGGCCCGGATGACCGCGAGCCCCCGCTCGAGCGACTGGACGAAATCACTCCCCCGCGCTGCCCGCAGCTCGTCGTCCGGGCCCTGCGGCGGCGCCAGCCTCGCTTCGCGGCGGGCGCCGTCCTGCGACGCCAGCTCGCCGTCGATCGCGGCCGCCTTCTCCAGCAGCTGCGGCAGTACCGAGCTCCGGATCGCATCCACGGTCCAGCGCGTCGCCTGCGGATCCACGTTCACGGCCGCCACCACACGACCCCGCCCGTCATGAATCGGCGCCGCCACGGCGCGCAACCCCTCCTCCAGCTCCTGGTCGACGAGCGCCCAGCCCTGCCGCCGCACCTTCCCGAGCTCCGCCCGGAGGCGCGCGCGCTCGGTGATCGTCCGCGCCGTCAGCGCCGGAAGCTCCGCCCGCTCGAAGTACCGGTCGAGCCACTCGTCGCTCTGCGCCGCGAGCAGGACGCGTCCGAGCGACGTCGCATAGGCCGGATCCTCCGACCCGACCGTCACCGTCACCGCGAGCACGCGCTTGGCCGCGACGTGCGCGATGTAGACGATCCGCTCCCCGTCGAGCACCGCCGCCGAGGACGACTCGCGTACGCTCGCGACGAGCTCCCGCAGGTGCGGCAGCGCGACGTCTGGAAGGGTCAGCCCTGAGAGGTACGCCCGCCCCAGCTCGAGCACCCGCGGGCTCAACCGGAACGACCGCCCCTCCGCCCGCACGTAGCCGAGATCGGCGAGCGTGAGCAGGAACCGCCGCGCCGCCGCCCGCGTGAGCCCCGTCGCCGCCGCCACTTCGCTCGGCGTGGACTCCGCCCCGTGCTCGAACGTGCGGATGACCGCGAGACCGCGCTCGAGCGACTGAACGAACGTCGTGCCGCGGTCGCCCTCGGGCCGCAGCGGCGAGCTCGTCAGCTCGGCGGCGCCGGCCGGACGGCTCCGAGACACAGATACTTGATCTCGAGGAACTCGTCGATCCCGTGATGGGAGCCTTCGCGCCCGATGCCGGACTCCTTGTAGCCCCCGAACGGCGCGCCCTCGTAGGAGAAGGCGCCCGTGTTCACCCCGACGATCCCGAACTCGAGCTGCTCGCCGACGCGCCACACGCGCGAGACGTCACCGGCGAAGAAATACGCCGCGAGCCCGAACTCCGTCGCGTTCGCGAGCTCGACCGCGTCGTGCTCGGTCGAGAAGCGAAACACCGGAGCAACCGGGCCGAACGTCTCCTCGCGTGCGATCTTCATCGACGGCGTCGCCCCCGAGAGCACGGTCGGCTCGAAGAACGTCCCGCCGAGTGCATGCCGGCCGCCTCCGGCCGTGACGGTCGCGCCGCCGGCGAGCGCGTCGCCGATGTGCTCCTCGACCTTCGCCACCGCAGCGTCGTCGATCAGCGGCCCCTGCTCGACGCCCTCGTCGAACCCGGGCCCGACGCGCAGGGCACTCACCGCCGCCGAGAACTTCTCCACGAACGCGTCATAGACCCCGTCCTGCACCAGGATCCGGTTGGCGCAGACGCACGTCTGGCCCATGTTGCGGAACTTCGACGCGATCGCCCCCTCGACCGCGACTTCGAGATCGGCGTCGTCGAACACGATCAGCGGCGCGTTCCCGCCGAGCTCGAGCGAGACCTTCTTCACCGTCCCGGCGCACTTCGCCATCAGCTGCTTGCCGACCTCGGTCGACCCGGTGAACGTCAGCTTCCGCACGGTCGGGTTCGTCGCGAGCTCGTCGCCCACCACCGACGCCGATCCCGGCACGACCGAGAAGACGCCCGCCGGCAGCCCCGCCCGCGCCGCGAGCTCACCGAGCGCCAGCGCCGAGAGCGGCGTCGCACTCGCCGGCTTGAGCACCATCGTGCAGCCGGCCGCGATCGCCGGGCCCGCCTTGCGCGGGATCATCGCCATCGGGAAGTTCCACGGCGTGATCGCAGCGCAGACCCCGATCGGCTGCTTGAGCACGAACAGCCGCCGGTCGGGGAGGTTCTGCGGGATCGTCTCGCCGTAGACACGCTTCGCCTCCTCGGCAAACCACTCGATGAAGGCGGCGCCGAAAAGGATCTCGCCGCGCGCCTCGGGGAACGGCTTGCCCTGCTCGGCGGTGAGGATCGCGCCCAGATCGTCCGAGGCCTCGACGATCAGGTCGAACCAGCGGCGCATGATCTATGCCCGCTCCTTCGCCGTCTTCGCCGCCCAACCGGGGAAGGCCGCCGCCGCGGCGTCGATGGCCCGCCGGGTGTCCTCGCGCGTCGCGCTCGCCACCGAGGCCACGAGCGAGCCGTTGGACGGATCGACAACGTCGAAGCGCGCGCCGTCTGACGCCGGCACCCACTCGCCGCCGACGAACAGGTCCGCTCGCAGGAGCTCCGGATCGCGCAGCCGCTCGAGGAGGCTCGCGGGAACGGCGGTGACCGTCACACCGGAAGGTTCGCAGACCGTGCGGTGATCCGCAATGCGAACACCCCTGTCATTCGACCGTCAGCACGGGATCGCCGAGCGCCGCCTCGTCGACATCGATCCCGAGGCCCGGCCCGTCCGGCAGCCGAGCCCGCCCGCCGCTCGCGACAGGTGTGCCGCGCGCGATCCGCTCGGCCGACATCTCGCTCGGCAGGTAGCCCGCAAGCAGGAGCTTCGGCGGGATCGATGCCGCGAGGTGCGCCACCGCTGCGGTCACCACGTCCCCGCCGCCCGAGTCCTCGATCGTCAGCGGCAGCCCGAAGATCACCGCCAGGTCGCGTGCCCTGCGCACCGGCGTGATGCCGCCGAAGCGCGTCAGCTTCAGCCGCAGCGCGTCCACCGCTCCCGCGGCGCGGCCACGGATGATGTCGGCGATCTCGAACAGGCTCTCGTCGAGGATCAGCGGGCGTCGCGAGCTCCGGCGGATCTGGGCGCACTCCTCGAGCGTCCCGCACGGCTGCTCGAGATAGAGGTCGAGATCGTCGACCGCCGCCGCCACCCGGGCCGCATCGGCCTGCGACCACCACCCGTTCGCGTCGACGATGAACATCTCCGCATCTCCGAGCACCTCCGCGCAGGCGCGGATCCGCTCGATGTCCTCGCCCACCCCGGTCCCGACCTTGATCTGGATCCGGCGGTAGCCGGCCGCGACGAGGTCGGCGCAGCCGCTGCGCATCGTGTCGACCTCTCCGATCCCGACGCCGGTGTAGAGCGGGAACTCCGCCTGGTAGGTGCCGCCGAGGAGATCGCTGACCCGCATCCCGGTGGCGCGCCCGAAGAGGTCCCAGCACGCCATGTCGAGCGCCGACTTCGCATACGCGTAGCCCTTCGCCGCCGCGTCCACCCGCGACCCGACGAGCTCGACCTGGCGCGGGTCCTGGCCGATCGCCGCCCGCGCGAGCAACGCGCAGCACCGCGCGCGTGCTGCCCGCATACCCGGGCGCGTAGTCGGGGCTGATGACACACGACTCGCCGTAGCCGACGAGCCCATCGTCGGTCTCGAGCCGGACGACCGTGCTGTCCTGCTCCGTCGACACGCGCCCGCCGGACATGACGAACGGCCCCGCCGCGTGGTGGAGCGTTACCGCAAAGATGTCGATCCGCCGGATACGCAATGGACGCACGTACGGTTATATGCAAAGGTTCGCAGACCGCGCGGACTACCGCAATGCGCACGATGGACACCGAGGCGCAAACCCAGACGAAAGAGGAGGCGCTCGACCGCCGCTTCGTGTTTCACCCGTTCACGAAGCTCGACGAGCATGCGTCCTCGGACGCGCCGGTGATCGTCTCGGGCCAGGGCTCGACGCTCACCGACAGCCGTGGCCGGACCTTCCTCGACGCGATGGCCGGCCTCTGGTGCGTCAACATCGGCTACGGCCGCCGCGAGGTGGCCGACGCCCTGCGCGACGAGGCGCTGCGGCTCGGGTACTACCACGCCTTCTCGTCGATGGCGACCGACCTGCCGGCGGAGCTGGCCGAGCGCGTGCTGGACATGTACCCGGCGCCGATGTCGAAGATCTTCTTCGGCAACAGCGGCTCCGACGCGAACGACACCCAGATGAAGCTCGTCTGGTACTACAACAACGTCCTCGGGCGCCCCGAGAAGAAGAAGATCATCGCGCGTGACCGGGGCTACCACGGCGTCACCATCGGGTCGGCGAGCCTCACCGGCCTCAAGTCCCTCCACGACGGCTTCGACCTGCCGCTGCCGATGGTCCGGCACACGAAGGCGCCGTACAGCCTCTGGGAGCGCCAGGCCGCCGAAAGCGACGAGGCGTTCGCGCAGCGGCTCGCGGACGTGCTCGAGCAGCTGATCGTCGCCGAGGGCCCGGAGACCGTCGCCGCCTTCATCGGCGAGCCGCTGCAGGGTGCAGGCGGCGTCATCCCACCGCCCGAGGGCTACTGGGCGCGGATCCAGGAGGTGCTGCGCTCCTACGACGTTCTGCTGATCTGCGACGAGGTGATCACCGGCTTCGGCCGGCTCGGCAAGGCCTTCGGCGCCGAGGTCTACGGCATCGAGCCCGACCTCGCTACGGTCGCCAAGGGAATCACGTCCGCCTACGTGCCGCTGTCCGGCTGCCTGGTGTCGGAGAAGGTCTGGGACGTTCTCATCGAGGGCAGCGCGAAGCTCGGCCCCTTCAGCCACGGGTACACGTACACCGCGCACCCGCTCGCCGCTGCGGCGGCGCTGGCGAACCTCGACGTGCTCGAGAACGACCGACTGGTCGAGCAGGCCGCCGCCCGCGGCGCCCATCTGCACCGCCGCCTCCACGAGGCCTTCGACGACCACCCGATCGTGGGCGAGGTTCGCGGGACCGGGCACATCGCCGGCGTCGAGTTCGTCGAGTCGAAGGATCCGCTGACGCGCTTCGACCCGGCGCTCAAGGTCGCGCCGCGTGTCTACCGCCGCGCACTCGACCTGGGGCTGATCTCCCGCGCGCTGCCGATGTCGGACACGATCGCCTTCTCGCCGCCGTTCGTCGTGACGGAGGCAGAGCTCGACGAGATGGTCGCGATCGCGCGCCGCGCGGCCGATGACATCGCGTCCGAGCTTCAGTGAGCAGACGGCTCGGTCTCATCGTCAACCCCGTGGCGGGGCTGGGCGGGCCGGGTTGGCCTCAAGGGAACCGACGGGCGCGAGATCGTGCGCCGGGCGCTCGAGCTCGGCGCCCAGCCGGTCGCGCCGGTGCGGGCAGATCGCGCCCTGGCCCGCCTCGAGCGGCACCGCGACGGGATCACGATCGTCGCCGGAGCCCGGGCGATGGGCGGCGACGCCGCACGGGAGCACGGCTTCACGACGGAGCTCGTGGAGGCCGGCGCCGGCGACGAGACGTCCGCCGACGACACGCGCGCCGCCGCCGCCGAGATGGAGCGGCGGCACGTGGACCTGATCCTCTACGCGGGCGGCGACGGCACCACCCGCGACATCGTCGACGCCGTCGGCACCCGCGTGCCGATCCTCGGCATCCCGACCGGCGTGAAGATGCACTCCGGCGTCTTCGCCACGAGCCCGGAGGCGGCCGGGGACCTCGCCGCCTCGCAGTTCGACCTCCGCGAGGCCGAGGTGATGGACATCGACGAGGACGCGCTCCGGGACGGCCGCGTCTCGGCGCAGCTCTACGGCGTCGCGACCGTTCCGCGCGACCGTACGCGCGTCCAGCATCCCAAGGCGGCCTCGCGCCCGGGCGACGCGGGGCTCGAGGCACTCTGCCGCGAGCTCGCCGGCGAGGCGGCGCACGGCGTCACACTCTTCGGCCCGGGAACGACGACGAGGCGGATTCTTTCCCACCTCGGCGGCGAGGGCACGCTCCTCGGCATCGACGCCGTCGAGGACGGACGGCCGGCGGGCCTCGACCTGCGCGAGGCGCAGCTCCTCGACCTGCTCGACGGGCGCCCCGCCCGCATCGTCATCTCCGTTGTCGGAGGCCAGGGCTACGTGCTCGGCCGGGGCAACCAGCAGCTGAGCCCCGAGGTGATCCGCCGAGCCGGCCCGGAGAACCTGGTCGTCATCGCGTCGCTCGAAAAGCTGCTCGCGCTCGACCCGCCGCGGCTGCTCGTCGACACCGGCGACCTCGAGCTCGACCGCGAGCTGTCCGGCTACAGGCGCGTCCGCGTCGCGCCGGGACATACAGTCGTCTTTCCGATGGAGGCCACATGAGCCGTAGACTTGACGGAGGCGCCAACAATCCCACGAGTCGCCACTTGGCGCTCACTTGGACGGAGGCGCCGGCTTTGCCGGCGCCGGAGCACCAAAGGGTCCGCCGGTGACCGCACATCCCTACATGGCGAACTCGGTGCCCGAGCTCAAGCAGGAGATGCTCGACGCGATCGGTGCCGGAAGCATCGAGGAGCTCTTTGTCCAGATCCCGGCGTCGCACCGGCTCCGTGCCGAGGTCGACCTACCGCCCGCGCTGACGTCCGAGGTCGAGCTCTCGCGCCACCTGCGCGACCTGCTCGGCCGCAACGAGAGCTGCGAGGACAACCTGAGCTTTCTCGGCGCCGGCTGCTGGCAGCATCACGTCCCCGCGGTGTGCGACGAGGTCGTGCGCCGCTCCGAGTTCGTGACGCCGGTCTGGGGCACCCCGGCGTCCGACTACGGGCGCAACCAGGCGTGGTTCGAGTTCTGCAGTCAGCTCGGCGAGCTGCTCGCGCTCGACTTCGTCGGGCTTCCCGTCTACAGCTGGGGCTGCGGCGCCGGCCACGCCGTCCGCATGGCGGCCAGGATCAACGGCCGCCGCGAGGTGCTCGTCCCCGCCTCGCTCGACCCGGAGCGCCTCGCCGTCATCCGCACCTACTGCGAGCCGCGTGAGATGGAGAGCCATCTCGAGCTGGTGCTCGTCGACTTCGATCCCGCCAGCGGACGGCTGGAGCTGGCCGATCTGGAACGGAAGCTTTCCGACCGCACGGCGGCGGTCTACTTCGAGAACCCCTCCTACCTCGGGACGATCGAGTCCGACGCCGTGGAGATCGTCCGGCTCGCGCACGACGCGGACGCGGAGGCGATCGCCGGCGTCGACCCGATCTCTCTCGGCGTTCTCGCGCCGCCCGGCGACTGGGGCGCCGACATCGCCGTCGGCACGATCCAGCCGCTCGGCGTGCACATGAGCTGCGGCGGAGGCGTCGGCGGGTTCATCGCCTCGCGCGACGAGGAGCGCTACGCGCGCCAGTACCCGACGCTCAATATCTCGCTCTGCGACACCGTCGTGCCCGGCGAGCGCGGCTTCGGCGTCGCGCTGTTCCACCAGACCTCGTACGGCCTGCGCGAGGAGGGCAACGACTGGACGGGCAACTCCACCTACCTGTGGGCGATCGCGGCCGCGACGTACATGTCGCTGCTCGGCCCGCGCGGGTTCGAGGACGTCGGCTCGTTGATCCTGCAGCGCAGCCACTACGCCGCCTCGCGGCTAGCCGAGGTGCCGGGCGTGACCGTCCGCTGGCCGGGCGGGTTCTTCAAGGAGCTCGTCGTGTCCTTCGACGGCGTCACGGTCGAGGAGGTGAACCGCCGGCTCCGCGCGTACAGGATCTTCGGCGGCAAGGACCTCTCGCGCGACTTCCCGGCGCTCGGGCAGAGCGCGCTCTACTGCGTGACCGAGGTGCACAGCACGGGCGACGTCGAGCGACTCGCGGACGCGCTGAAGGAGGTGCTGGCATGAGGCGCTACCACGCGGCCGTCTGGGACGAGCCGCTGGTGATGGAGCTCGGGCGCGAGGGGCGCCGCGGCCAGGTGTTCGACGTCGAGGGCGATGCGACCTCTCTCGTTCCCGAGTCGATGCGGCGCGCCGCTCCGCCCGAGCTGCCGGAGCTCTCGGAGCCCGAGGTCCTCCGCCACTACCTGCACCTTTCGCAGGAGACGCTCGGGATGATGGGGATCAGCCTCTTCGGCACCTGCACGATGAAGTACAACCCGCGGCTCGGCGAGGCGCTCGCGGCGCGGCCGGAGCTCGCCGAGCTCCACCCGTACCAGCCCGAGGACACGCTTCAGGGCGTCCTCGCCGCGATCCACGGCCTCGACGAGATCCTGTGCGGCCTTTCCGGGATGGACGGGTTCGTGTTCCAGGCCGGCGGCGGGGCGCACGCCTCGTACACATTCGCCTGCATCGCCCGCGCCTACCACGCGGCACGGGGGCAGCTCGCTCGCCGCGACGAGGTCATCACCACCATTCAGGCACACCCCTGCAACGCCGCGACGGCAGCCGCGGCGGGGTTCAAGGTCGTGACGCTCATGCTCGGCCCCGACGGCTATGCGGAGGTCGACGCACTCCGCGCCGCGGTGTCCGACCGCACCGCCGCGCTGATGGTCAACAACCCCGACGACATGGGGATCTACAACCCCCACATCGACGAGTGGGTGCAGATCGTCCACTCCGCAGGTGGGCTCTGCTTCTATGACCACGCCAACTTCAACGGCGTGATGGGACGGGTCCGCGCGAGCGACCTCGGCTTCGACGCGTGTATGTACATGCTCCACAAGACCTTCGGCGTACCCAAGGGCGGAGGCGGCCCGGCCGTCGGCGCGTTCGGCTGCACCGAGGAGCTGACGCGCTTCCTGCCGTCGCCCGTGATCGTGCGCGACGGCGACCGCTTCCGGCTCGACCACGACCGGCCCGAAAGCGTCGGCAAGGTGCGCGAGTTCTGGGGCAACGTCCAGCAGGTCGTGAAGGCCTACCTGTGGTCGCGCGCCATGGGCGCCCAGGGGATCAAGGAGGCCGCAGACCTCTCGGTGCTCGCGAACAACTACATGGACAAGCGGATCCTCGAGATCCCGGGGATCACGCGCTCGAACGCGCAGCTCGACGTGCCGCGGATGGAGATGACGCGCTTCAGCCTCGGCGACCTGCAGCGGGAGACGGGCATCGGCGTCGTCGACGTCGCCAACCGGCTCGCCGACTACGGCATCGACGGACCGTGGGAGTCGCACGAGCCGTGGATCGTGCCGGAGCCGATCACGCCCGAGGCCGGCGAGATGTGGTCGAAGGAGGACCTCGACTACTGGATCGACGCGCTCGCGCAGGTCTGCCGCGAGGCACGAGAGGATCCCGAGCTCGTCCGGACTGCGCCGCACAACCAGGTCGTGCACAAGCTCGCCGACGTGCCGCTCGACGATCCCGACTACTGGGCGACGACGTGGCGGGCCTACAAGCGCAAGCACGCTCCAGTGGCCCATACGGTGTGAACGGCCGCACCGTCCTCGTCACGGGTGCCTCGAAAGGGATCGGAGCCGAGGTCGTGGCGGCGCTGGGGCGCGCCGGAGCCCACGTCGTCGCGCACTACGGCTCCGACCGCGCCGGCGCGGAGGCGGCAACCGCGGACATCCCGGACGAGCGCAAGCTGCTCGTCGGCGCCGACCTCTTCGAAACGGGCGAGGCGACGCGTGTGTGGGAGGTCGCGACGGCGTGGCGTCCCGTCGACGTGCTCGTGAACAACGCAGCCGTGATGGAGCAGGTTCCGTTCGACGGCCCGCTCGAGGAATGGCACCAGGGCTGGGAGCGCGCGTACCGGATCAACGTCCTCGCCACGGCCGACCTGACGCGCGCCGCGGTCCCGCACTTCGTCGAGCGCGGCGGCGGGGTGATCGTGACCATGTCCTCCTGGGTCGCCCAGCGCGGCCCCGGCAGCACCTCGTACGCCGCCTACGCCGCGTCCAAGGCTGCGGTCAAGGCCCTGACCCAGACGGTGGCCCGCCACTACGGCTCCCGTGGCGTCCTCGCCTACGCGCTGGCGCCCGGGGTCGTCCGGACGCAGCTCTCGGAGCAGGCCGCGGTCCTGTTCGGCGGCGAGGAGGCGGTGCTCTCGACGCTCGCGATGAACGAGATGGTGCCGCCATCCGACCTCGCGGAGCTGATTCTCTTTCTGGCCACCGGCCGCGCCAGACATCTGACCGGCGCGACCCTCGACGTCAACGGGGCGACGTACGTGCGATGAAGTTCGGGATCTGGCACGACTTCCGCAACCCGCCGGAGTGGCACGTCCCGTACGACCGGCTCTACCGCGAGAACCTGGAGCAGGTCGAGCTCGCGGAGCAGCTCGGGTACGAGTCCGTGTGGGTTTCCGAGCATCACGTGACCTCGGACGGCTACCTACCTTCTGTCTTCCCGCTGCTGGCCGCGATCGCAATGCGGACGTCGCGCGTACGCATCGGCTCGGCGATCATCCTCGGCCCGTTCCAGCACCCGATCCGCTTCGCCGAGGACGTCGCCTTCGTCGACCAGCTGAGCCGGGGGCGGCTCGAGGTCGGCCTCGGCCTCGGCTACCGGCCGCGCGAGTTCGAGCTGCTCGGCGTCCCGCTGGCCGAGCGCGCCCGGCGCACCGAGGAGCTGGTGACGACGGCGCGCCGTGTCTGGGCCGACGGTACCGTCACGCCGCCACCGTTCCAGCAGCCCGAGCCGCCCTTCTGGATCGGCGGCTCCGGAGCCGCCGCGGCCCGCCGTGCCGCGCGGCTCGGCTGCTCCTTCATGCCCGACGCCTTCGTCCCGACCGAGGTCATCGAGCTCTACCGCTCGCTCGGCGGCACGCGCATATCGATCAACCCGTCGGTCTACGTCGGCGACTGGGACGACGTCGCGCCGCACTTCCTCTACCAGTACAACCTCTACCGCGAGTGGGGCGGCGGCGAGCAGCTCGCGAGCGCCGACGAGCTGCCGCGCGATCGCTATCTGATCGGCGAGCCCGAGACGGTCGCCGCCGGCGTCCGTGCCCTCATCGACCGCACCGGCGCCGAGCGCCTCTTCTTCTGGGCGCGCCCGCCCGGACTTCCGATCGAGCTCGCGAATCGCTCGATCGAGCGCTTCGCGAAGGAGGTGATACCCCTTGTCGAGACTCCGGCTCGGGTCTGAGCTCGAGCGCGGGCGCCCGCGTGATGATCATGCTCGACAGCGAGCCGGTCGAGGCCTACGAGGGCGAGACCGTCGCAGCCGTGCTGCTCGCCCGCGGCGAGATCGCAACGCGGACGACGCCCCGCGGCGAGCCGCGCGGGATCTTCTGCGGTATGGGCGTCTGCTTCGACTGCCTGATGATCATCGACGGCGTCCCGAACACGCGTGCGTGCATGACGTGGGTGCGTGACGGGCTCGACGCGCGGCGCCAGGATGGGCTGGCCTGATGCATGTGCAGGAGCTGTCCGACCGCTACGAGATCGAGCAGCTGATCTACGCCTACTGCCGCCACTTCGACGACAACGAGCCCGAGGCCGTCGCCGCCCTCTTCACCGACGACGCGGTCGTCGACTACGGCCCCGAGTTCCCGAACATCGTCGGTGCCGCCTCGATCGCCGAGACGATTGCCGTGGGCCTCGAGCAGAGGTTCGCCGCGACGAGCCACCACGTCTCGAACATCCAGCTCACCTTCGACGGCCCCGACCGTGCCACGGGCGTGACGTATCTCTATGCGTGGCATAGATACCGCGACGGCTCGCCCGACGGAGAGCTCTGGGGGCGCTACCACCACCGCTTCGAGCGCACCGCCGCCGGCTGGCGGATCGCCGCGCTCCGGCTCACCGCCGCGGGCGCGAAGGACTTCCACCGGTCGGAACTCCATCCGACGGGCCGTCGTTAAAGAAGGCAAGAGTCAAAGCGATCGAAGGGAGTGACGCGAATGAGCGGCACAACAGAGAAGGCGATCCTCGCCGGCGGGTGCTTCTGGGGCATGCAGGATCTGTTCCGCAGGCAGCCGGGCGTGATCTCGACACGGGTGGGCTACTCGGGCGGTGACGTCCCGAACGCGACCTACCGCAACCACGGCACACATGCCGAGGCGATCGAGGTCGTCTTCGACCCCGAGCAGACGTCGTTCCGGAACCTGCTCGAGCTCTTCTTCCAGATCCACGACCCGACGACCCTGAATCGCCAGGGCAACGACATCGGCCTGAGCTACCGGTCCGCGATCTTCTACCTCGACGACGAGCAGCGCCGGGTCGCCGAGGACACGATCGCCGATGTGGAGGCCTCGGGCCTGTGGCCGGGGAAGGTCGTTACCGAGGTCGCGCCGGCCGGGCCGTTCTGGGAGGCCGAGCCCGAGCACCAGGACTACCTCGAGCGCTACCCGAACGGATACACCTGCCACTTCCCGCGCCCGAACTGGGTGCTTCCGCAGCGGGCGGCGACTGTCTAGACCTTCGGGAGCTGAACCTTCGGGAATTGGGACACCGGGAAGGTCTCGACCTGCGGCGAGCGCTGCTGGGACAGCAGGCCGCCGTCGACTGCGAGGGTCGTCCCGGTGATGTACGACGCGTCGTCCGAGACGAGGAACGCAACCGCGGCCGCGATGTCGGGCGGCTGCCCGATTCGCCCGAGCGGCACGGTCGCGGCAGCCTGCGCGAGCCGTTCCTCGTCCTGCCAGTGCTGGAAGATCAGCCCCGGCACGACGCAGACGGAACGGATGCCGTAGGGCGCCAGGTCGAGCGCGAGCGCCCGCGTCAACGCCTCGATGCCGCCTTTCGAGGCGTCGTAGGCCGTCATCCCGCGGTGCGCCCGCGTGGCGCCGCCGCTCGAGAAGTTGACGATCACGCCGCGGCCGGCCGGGGCCATCACGGCCGCGGCGCGGCGGGCGCACAGGAAGTGGCCCTTCAGGTTCACATCGAGGACGCTGTCCCACCACTCCTCGTCCGCCTCGAGGAAGTGCCGTACCGCCCCGATGACCTTGGCGGCGTTGTTGACCAGGATGTCGACGGTGCCCCACCGCTCGAGGACGTCGTCGAAGAGCCGGTCGACGTCCGCCGCCGACGAGACGTCGGTGCGGTAGCCGACGGTCTCGCCGCCGATCTCGGACGCGGTCTGCCCCACGGACTCCTCGATGTCGGCGAGCGCGACGCGCGCGCCCTCCGCCGCCAGACGCTCCCCGACGGCGCGGCCGATGTTGCGCGCCCCGCCCGTGACCACCGCGACCCGTCCCTCGAGCCGTCTGCTCATCTGATCCCTCCTCTGGTCATCGTGATCCTCCGCGTACAGCGTCTACCACCTCGCGGTACCGGCTCGCGTCGACGACCGCGTCGATCAGATACGGGCCTTCCGCTGCGGCGGCTACAGCGAGCGCGCCGCGCAGCTCCTCGAGGGTCGCGACCCGCGTCGCCTCGCACCCGAGCCCGCGAGCGACCGCCGCAAAGTCGATCGGCGCGAAGCGAACCGCGCTCTCCCCTCCCTGCCCCTCCCCCTGCTTGACCTCGATCAGGCTGAGGGCTGCGTCGTCGAACACGACCACCGTCACCGGGAGCCGGAGCCGCGCGAGCGTCTCGAGCTCGGCGAGCGCCATCCCGAGGCCGCCGTCGCCCGTGAAGCAGACGACCCGGCGGCCCGTCGCGACCGCGGCGCCCACGGCTCCCGGGAGCGCGAAGCCCATCGTGGCGAACCCGCTCGAGATCAGCACCTCGCCCGGCCGCTCGACGAGCCAGTAGGCCATGGCGACGATCATGTGCGCGCCGGAGTCGACGGTCGCGATCGTGCCCGGCAGGAACGCGGCGCGCGCCTCGCGCACGAGCTCGTACGGCGCGAGCCCGTCCGCCGGGATGTCGAGCGCGGCAAGCGCGGCGACCAGGTGCTCGCGCGGCTCCCGCTCCGGCTGAATGGCTTCGAGGGGCTGCAGGAGCCCGATCGTCTCCTCGAGCGGCGCGACGAGCTCGACCGCGGGCCGGGCGTAGCTGCTCTCCGTCGGCCACTCGGCCAATGAGACGACCGGTGCCTCGTAGGGCCAGGAGCCCGGGATCATCTCCACCGGGTCGAACCCGACCGCCACGATCACGTCGGCCGCGCTGAGCAGCGGCGCCTCGATCGTGGCGCCGGTCAGCAGGCCGGCGGCCGCGGGCGACGACTCCGGAAGGAGACCCTTCGCCTTGTACGTCGGAAGCACGGGGCACGAGAGACGCGCGAGCGCCGCCGAAACAGCGTCTCCGGCGCGCCGGGCGCCGACCCCGACCACGACGACCGGCGAGCGGGCTCCGGCGATCAGCGCTTCTGCTCGCTCACGGTCACCGGCGCGAGAGGGCCCGCGCGGCGGAGCCGGCGCCGGCTCGTCGAGCCCGGGCATGAAGTCGAGGTGGACGGGCCCTGCCGGAGGCCGCAGCGCGACCTCGATCGCCGCCGGAAGCGCCGTGTCGGCGCCCAGCCGGAGGCTCCACTTCGTGACCGGGGCAAACAGCGTGGCCTGGTCGATCAGCTGGTGCGAGTTCCGCGCAGCCTCGGCGGGCGGGATCGCGTCGGTGATCACTATGAGCGGAACGCGCTCGAGCAGCGCGTGCGCGACGCCGTTCACGACGCTCGCGGCGCCAGGCCCGCGGGTGACGACGCAGGCGCCGAGCTTCCCGCTGCTCTCGGCGTATGCGGCGGCAGCCAGCGCCGCGGCAGTCTCACCGTGCATGAGGACGAACTCGATCCCGGCATCCTCGGCGGCGCCGATCAGATCGAGGTTGTGGCCGCCGCCCGGCATGCCGAACAGCCGGTCGCAGCCGGCGCCGGCCAGGGCACGCGCGACGGAAGCCGCCAGCTCCCGGCTGGTCAGTAGCGCGCCTCGACCAAGGTGACGTGGAGATCGTCGGGGTCGCGGAACGACGCGTACCGCCACTCGCCCCCGCCCACGTCGAGTGTCACGGGCTCGCCCGTCTCGACCCCCATTCCACGCAGCGCGTCGAGGCCGCGCTCGAGGCTCGTGACACCGACCGCGAAGTCGAACGGCCCGATATGGCCCCACTCACCCCGGCAGTCCGGCCCCTCGGGATCCAGCACGACCGGCTCGATGCCCGCGCCCTGCGACGACAGCATCATGATCATGTGCTGGTCGGGCGGCCCGTAGGGATACCAGGGCGCCATCGGCTCGAAGAAGTCGACCGACTCGAACAGCATCTCCGTGAACCCGAGCCGCTCGTAGAACGCTCGCGTCCGGGCCATGTCGGCCACGCCGAACGCGACGTGGTTCACCCCCTCCGCGCGCGCCGGGCCGGGCAGCGAGTGCCACAGGCCCGTCCACTCGATCAGCTCGAGCTTGCCGCCCCAGGGATCTGCGACGTAGGCGATGTCGAGCGACACGTCATTCGGGTCGACGGCGGCCGTCAGCGGCTCCATCAGCGACTCGGCGCCTGCGGCCACGAGGCTCCTGTGGACGTCCGTCACGCCGCGAGCGTGCAGGCAGATCTCGCAGATGCCGAGCTCGCCCCACCCGCCCCCGGTCGGCGCGGGCGGCGCGCCGTCGCCGTCGAGCACCTGCACGAGCTTGATCCCGCCGGCCCCGACCGGCGTCGCGCCGGGATTGGAGAGCATCACGACGCGCGCTTCCCGGTCCGGCCCGGGTACGCGGCCCGTGTAGTCGAAGCGCACATCCGAGAACCCGACCCGGCCGTAGAAGGCCTTCGCCTCCTCCATGTCGGCGACGCCCACGCCGACGTGATCGACCCCCTTGAAAATGCTCATTCGCCAACCTCCGGTTGGACGCTCATGCGGCGGCGGTCTCCTGCAGCAGGCCGAACTCGACGAGCACGGAGCGCATCTCCGCGAGCGACTGCGGGTCGTCCACCGGCAGGCGCGGGCGGCGCGGTTCGCCGCCCGGCTGGCCGAGCATCTTCATCAGCGCCTTCAGCTGGCTCTGGTAGCCGCCGTACTGCCCTGCCCAGCCGCCCGGCAGCCACAGCTTCGGGAAGAGCTCCTCGGTGCGGCGCGCGTGGACGAGGCAGGCCTCCTCGTCGCCCGCCCACCAGTCCTCCCAGAACTTGCCGTCGGGGGCGCCCCAGAGCGACCCGCCGCCGATGAAGCCGTCGCCGCCGTACGCCTTCAGGTGCTCGAAGCCGGCGGTGGACATGTACGGCCCGAAGACGCGCAGCCGGTCGACAACGGCACGCGACGTCTCGAAGAACTGGTCGAGGCTCGGGGTCGAGTCCTTGAGCGAGACGATCGTGTCGATCTCGGCGAGCTGCAGGATCAGATCGGCCTTCATGTCGACCGCCGTGCCGTGCACCCAGTTGTAGACCATCAGCGGCGCGTCGGTCGCGGCCGCGAGGTCTTTGTAGTACTGCACGATCTCGTGGTCGAACGGCTTCACGTACGGCGGCGCCGTCGACTCGACGCCGTCGGCCCCGGCGGCGACGGCGTGCTTCGCCAGCGCCGAGGCCTCCTTCGCCGTGTAGGCGGTGCACCCGATCACGACCGGCATCCGGCCGGCGACGGCCTCGATCGCGTTCTCGGCGACCGTCATCCGCTCCTCGGTCGACTGCGAGAACCACTCCCCGGTGGTGCCGTTGATCAGGGTGCCGTGGAAGCCCTCGCCGATGTACCACTCGAGAAGCTCACGGTGCGCCTCGGCGTCGTAGCTCTCGTCCGCGCGGAACGGCGTCGGGCACGCAGTCCAGTAGCCGCTCCAGTTCACGTCGTCTCGATCCATGGGACTCCTTTCCGGTCGGGAGCGTACTCGTCCGGCAGGGGCACGTTCCGGGCGATGTTGGCGGCCAGTTGCCGGGCGACGAGCGGACCGAGCGTGAAGCCCGTGGGCGCCATGCAGACGAAGTAGCCCGGAATCGCGGCCGACTCGCCGAGCACCGGCTGCAGGTCGTCGGTGGCCGCCCAGACCCCGGTCCACATGCGAACGACGCGCACGTCGGCGAGGCTCGGCATCACGCGCACGGCGACCGCGGCGTTGCCGGCCGCACTCTCCCAGATCGTCGAGTAGCGCGCCGGCCGCTCCTCGGCCCGCGACGGCCAGCCGCCGCCGATGATGAAGGTGCCGCTCGCGGCCTGCTTCAGCGTGAGCCGGCGGCCGATGTGCTGGACGAGCGGCTCGAGCACCTTCCGCCTCGGCTCGGTGACGTTGACGTGCAGCCCCTCGGCGCGGATCGGGAGCACGAGGCCGCTCAGCGCTGCCAGCTCCGCCGCCCAGGCGCCGGCCGCGTTGACGACCCGCTGGGCCCGCACTTCACCTGCGGACGTGCGGACGACGAAGCCGGGGTCGACCCCCGTGACCTCGATGCCCGTCCGGATGGCGGCGCCTCGCTCGACCGCGCGGAGCGCGAAGGTCGGCCCTGCGAGGAAGGGGTTCGCGTGGCCCTCGGCGGGGCAGTACGTCGCTCCGAGCAGGTCGGGAGCGAGGTACGGCGCGAAGCGCCGCAGCTCGTCGCCCTCGAGCACGTGCGTCTCGAGCCCGGCCTCGGCCTCGATCGACTGCTTGTCGTGGAGGAGTCGCAGCTCCTCGGGCGTCTCCGCCACCATCAGGCCGCCGGTGCGGTGGATGCCGAGGTCGGCGCCGAGGTCGTCCTCGAGCGCGTCCCAGAGCCGTGCCGCCTCGAGCAGCTGCCGCACCTCCTTGAGCAGCCGGGCGTGCGAACCGGCGGCGTCGCGCTCGGTGAACTGGTGGATCGCGATCTGGAAGTGGAAGCTGCCGGCATTCGTGCCCGAGGCCTCGCGGTTCAGCTCCGAGCGCTCGAGCAGCAGCACGTCGATCCCCTCGCCCGCGAGGTTGTACGCGAGCGCCGTGCCCGCGAGGCCGCCGCCGACGATCAGCACGTCGGTCTCGGCCGGAAGGGGCCCACGGGTCTGCTCCGCACGGAGCAGGTCAGTCGACGACGAAGAGCCCATGGTCCTCGATCGAGTCGTCGGCGATCGCCGCGAGCGCCGTCGGGCGGGCGGGCGAGCGCGGGGTCGAGAGCGGCAGGTCGGCGATCGGCACGCCGTGCCGAGCCGAGGCGAGCGCCGCGATCTGCCGCTGGCAGTTCCGGCCCTGGCAGAGCCCCATCGTCGCGCGCGTGAAGGCCTTGACGACGTTGATGTCCGGGGTGGCGTCGATCGCCCGGTCGAGCTCCTCGCGCCGGATCTCCTCGCAGCGGCAGATGACGGTGTCCGGGGTGGTCAGCTCGTAGATTCCGGGGCCGACGCGGTACATCCGGTTGAGCGCGCGCTGGAAGCGGAGCCGCTGCTCGAGCCGCCGCCGCACCGGCGCGGCGGCGGCCTCGTCGGCGGCGAGCCCGAGCACGGCGAGGCGGCCCTGGTCCTCGGCGACGTACGAGCCGCGGACGCCCGTGCCGTCGCCGGCCGCGAGCACGCCGGGGACGGTCGTCCGCTGCCACGCGTCGACCGCGACGACCGGCCCGCCGAGATCCTCGTCGTAGCCCAGCTCGCACCCCGCGACCCGGAAGAGCTCGACCGACGGGAAGAAGCCGTAGCCGATGCAGAGCGCATCCACCTCGACCCGCTCCTCGGTCCCCGGCCGCATGCGCCAGTCGTCGTCGACCGCCGCGTGCACGACCGCCTCGACGCGGTCGCGCCCCTCGGCACGCACCACGATCCGGCGATACCTGAGAGGTACCCGGCCACGCAGCAGCTCGCTGCGGTAGCGGGCGGCATCGCGGAGCAGCGGTACGTTGCCGCGCGCCGCTGCGGCCAGACGCGCGACGTCGCCCGGCCTTGGCGCGGGACCCGCCTCGAGCGCGCGCGACGACGTTGACGCCGTAGTGGTGGAGCTGGGCCGGGAAGGCGAGCGCGAGCGGCCCGCTGCCCGCGAACAGGAGCCGCTCTCCGGGCGTGACCCGGTGCGCCTTGACGATCGTCTGCGCCGCCCCCGCGGTGAGAACGCCCGGCAGCGTCCAGCCCGGAAACGCAACCGGCCGGTCGTGCGCGCCCGGGGCGAGCAGGACGTGGCCGGCCGTGACCTTCCGGGCCTGCGCTCCCTCGCCCGCAAGCACGGCCTCGGTACCGCGCAGCGTCAGGCAGCTCGTTCGCAGGAGCAGCGCGCGCGCCGGACCGCTCCGCCGCGTCGATCAGCGCGCGCCCGCGGACGTGATCGCTGCCGAGCGCGCCGGCGTCGCGGACTACGAGCCCCGGCTGCTTGAAGATCTGGCCGCCGAGGGTGGGCCGCTCGTCGACGAGCGCGACCTCGAGGCCGCGCCCGGCGGCCTCAGCGGCAGCGGCGAGCCCGGCAGGCCCGCCACCGACGATCAAGAGCTCATACGACTCCATCAAGATCGACCGGGCGGCGGCACGGCCGCCGCCCGGTCACCAACCCTTCCTAGCAGCCAGGCATCGGGGGCAGGTCAGCGCCCTCGGTCTGCTTGTAGGCCTTGGCCAGCTGCCCGTTACCCTGGATGGTGCAGATGAACTTGTTCAGCACCTTGACGAGCGCCGTGTTGCCCTTCTGCACCGCGTAGGAGCCGTACTCGACGTGCAGCGGCTTCGTGAACCCCACCTGCTTCAGCTTGTTGCCGTTCGACTTGTTGAACTGCGCGAGCAGGTAGTTCTCGACCACGATCCCGTCGGCACGCCCGGTCGACACCTCGAGGAACGCCGCGTTCTGCTCGGGGAACGACTTCGAGCTCGCCTTCGGGAACGTCTTCTGCACGAGCTGCTCCGCCGTGGAGCCCTCGAGCGACGTGATCGTCTTGTCCGAGCTGTTCCACGCCGCAATCGTGGAGGGCGTTGTGTCGCCCTTCCTCGCTGCGAGGATCTGCGCGTAGGGCACGTACGCACGGCTGAAGCTGATCACCTTCGCCCTCTCCGGCCTGTAGGAGAGCCCGACCGAGACCATGTCGAACTTCTTCGCCTGCAGGCCCGGGATCAGGCCGTCGAAGGCGAGGTTCTCGATCTTCAGCTTCACGCCAAGCTGCTTCGCGAGCATGTTCAGGAGCACAACGTCATAGCCCGCCGGCTTGCCGTTCTGCAGGTACATCTGCGGCTTGAACTCGAGGTCCATTCCGACGACGAGCGTGCTCGGATCCATGAGGCCGTTGTCGCCCGCGCTGCGCGACGCTGAGACCGACGACGCAACGATCGACGCCGCGAGCGCCGTCAGCGCGGCGACGACGGCCACGAGCCGGATCCTGCTCCTACCACCTGTCACGTGTGTCCTCCTTCTTCTTCGGGGGGATACTCTGTTTTTGCGCTTGGGGGGACGTTTCATCTGGCACCGGACACTGCTTCCACGCGCTGGACGACCAGCTCGATCCGCCGCCGCTGCCGTGCCGTGGCGGCCCGGGCGATCCGGCCCTTCGGCGGCGTCGTGAGGATGCGTTCGATGCCACGGAAGAGGAAATCCAGCATGAACGCTATGACGACATAAATGAGCGCGGCGGCTGTGTAGAAGACGAATGCCTGGTAGTAGAGCGAGTTCGCCTGCTGCGAGACCCGGGTGATCTCGAGGAGGCCGATCACCGTGAAGACCGAGGTGTCCTTGACCATGCCGATGAACATGCTCCCGATGTTCGGGATTGCGATCTTGGTCGCCTGGGGCAGGATCACCTTGACGAACGTGCGCGTCTTGCCGAGCCCCAGCGCCAGACTGGCCTCGCGCTGGCCACGCGGCACCGCCTCGAGCGCCGCGCGGTAGATCTCCGAGATGAACGCGCTGTACAGCACCGTCAGCGCGATCACGCCGGCCTGGAACACGGTGAAGTTGATGCCGAGGAAGATCGAAACGCCGAAGTAGACCCAGAGCACGGTCACCAGGGCCGGCATGCCACGGAAGACGTTCACGTAGAAGGACCCCGCCCACGTGAACGGCGGGCGGCTCATGCGAACGAGCGCGAGCAGGAGCCCGAGGCAGACGGACAGCACGAGCGACACCGCGGCGACCTCGAGCGCGGTCAAGGCACCGTGCAGGTACTGGCTGCGGTAGTCCCAGGCGAGGCCCCAGTCGTAGGTGGCGACGAGCATCAGAGGACAGCCGCCATGAACTGCTTTGTCCGCGGGTTCGTGCAGTTGTCGAAGAAGCCGCGCCTGCCGGACTCGGCGATCAGGCCCTCGTCCATGAACACGTTGAAGTCGCCGATCTCGCGCGCGAAGTTGAGCTCGTGGGTGACGATCACCATCGTCATACCCGACTCCGCGACGTGGCGCATGACGGCCAGCACCTCGCCCACGAGCTCCGGGTCGAGCGCCGAGGTCGGCTCGTCGAACAGCATCACCTTCGGGTCGAGCGCGAGCGCGCGAGCGATCGCGACGCGCTGCTGCTGCCCGCCCGAGAGCTCGCCGGGAAAGCGCGCGGCGAACCGCAGCAGCCCGACCTGGCGAAGCGCCTCGGCGGCGCGGTCCTCCGCCTCGGTGCGCTTCATTCGCTTCGTCGAGCGGAGCGACATCGTCACGTTGTGGAGCGCGGTCAGGTGCGGGAAGAGGTTGAACTGCTGGAAGACCATCCCGACCTGGCGGCGCAGCTCCATCGGTCTTGCCGCGCTGCCGCCCGCCGGCGCGGGCCGTACTCGACCCCGAGGACACGCACGGAGCCCTCGCTCGGCTCCTCGAGCAGGTTGATCGTCCGCAGCACGGTCGACTTCCCCGACCCGGACGGGCCGAAGATGACGACGTGCTCGCCGGTGTGGACGGTCAGGTCGATACCGTGCAGCACCTCGACGCTGCCGAACGACTTGCGGATTCCCTCGAGCCGCACGACGACCTCGCTCGAAGGCTTGTGCTCCGCACGAGCCCCCGCAGCGGCGGACGGCGGGTTGTCAGTCGTCATCGTCGGCGTCCGCATGGTGCCCTGATGTGCGGATGCTGTACGAATCGCCCTTGCGCTGTCAACTCGTCACCGCACGTACGTGGCGCCGTTGACGTCGATCGTGGCGCCGGAGAGGTGGCGGCAGGCGCCGCTCGCGAGGAACGCGATCACCTCCCCCACCTCCTCGGCGGGCACCATCTCGCCGAGCGTCAGGATCGCGTGAACCTTGTCGATCCCGCCCCGGGCGGTCGCCGCGATCTCCGACATCCGCGTCTTGACGATGCCCGGGGCCACGACGTAGGCGAGGACGCCCTCCTTCGCGAAGTTCCGCGCCACGGTCTGCGTCACCGCCTTGATCGCGGCCTTCGACGCGGCGTAGGCCGGGAGCATGGGGATCGCGGAGCCCTGCTGCGCAGCCCAGCTCGAGAGCGAGACGATGACGCCGCCGTCGTGCTCGCGGAAGTGCGCCACGGCCTCGCGGATCAGGCTCGACGGCTCGAGCACGTTCACCCGGAGCAGGTCGTCCCAGCCCGCGTCCCAGACGTCGTCGGGGCCGTCGAACGGCGTCTCGCGCGAGATCCCCGCGTTGACGACGACGGCGTCGACGCGCGGGTGCTGCTCGAGCACCTGCCGCCAGAACGTGCGGGCCGAGCCGGGCACCGCGAAGTCCGTCTGGAGGAAGCTCTTGCGCTCGTCGGGGACTGCGGCAACCGCCGCCTCGGCGCCCTCCCGGAAGGAGCAGTAGTGCGCGACGACGGAAGCGCCGCCGGCGCCGATCGCGGCGGCGGCAGCGGCGCCGATCCCGCGCGAGGCGCCGGTCACGACGACCGTCTTGCCGGTGAGATCGCTCAAAGCATTCCTCCGTCGATCGCCAGGAGCTGGCCGGTGATCCCGGACGAGAGCCCGCTCGCCAGGAAGAGCGCGGCGTCGGCCACCTCGTCCACGGTGGCGATCCGGCCGAGGGCCGTCTGGGCCGCGACGGTCTCGAGTGCCTGCTGCACGGGAATCCCCCGCTCGCGCTCCCTGGTCGCCATCCGCTCGAGCAGCGCCTCGGTCGCGATCGGCCCGGGCCCGAGAGCGTTGACGCGGATGCCGCGCCGGCCGAGGTCGAGCGCCGCCGACCTGGTGAGTCCGAGCACGGCGTGCTTGCTCGCGACGTAGCTCGCGATGTTCGGGTCGCCGCGCCAGGAGTTGAGCGAGCCGATCAGGATCACCGCGCTCCCTTCGCGGAGGAGCGGGGCGGCGTGCTTGAGCGTCGCCACCATCCCGCGGACGTTCACGTCGAAGACGGCGTCCCACCGTTCGAGGTCGGTGTCGGCAATGCCCGCCCAGCCGGGGACGATGCCGGCGGCCGCGACGAGGACGTCGACCGCTGCGAGGCCGGCGAACGCCTCGCGCACCGAGCCTTCGTCGCGCACGTCGACGCCGAGGCGCTGCCAGCCCTCGGGCACCGTGCCGGGGGCGTCGGGCAGGTCGAGTGCGGCGCCGGCCGCGCCCTCGGCGGCGAGCCGGGCCGCGATCGCGCCGCCGATCCCGCGTGTGCCGCCGGTGACGACGGCGAACCTCCCGTCGAGCAGGGTCACGCGACGGCGCTCTTGAGGACGTCGAGCTCGGCGGCCGGGTCGCCGGCGGCCCAGTCGACGTCGACGACCACCTCGTCCACGCCCGCCTCGGCGAGCTCGCCGAGCCGGGGGGCGAGGTCGGCGCTCCGTCCCGCCGCCTCGACGATCCGCAGTACGACCTGGCGCGCGCCGGCGTCCCGCACGGCGCGGATCTCGTCGACGTCGAGCGCTCCGAGCGCCTGCTGCCCGAGCCATCCGTCGCCGATCGCGGCGGCGCGGCGGATCGCGGGCTTCGTGTGGCCGCCGACGAGCAGGGGCACCCGGTGCGCCGGTGTCGGGAGGCAGAGGATGTCGGGCGGCAGCGTGTAGTGGCGGCCTTCGAAGGGCTCCGGCGTCCCCGTCCAGCAGGCCCGAAGCAGCGCCATCCACTCCTCGAGCCGCGAGCCGCGGCTGTCGAACGGGACGTTCAGCGCATCGAACTCCTCCTCGAGCCAGCCGGCGCCGACGCCCACGGTGAGCCTGCCGCCGCTCGCAGCGTCGATCGAGGCCAGCTGCTTGGCGGTCACGACCGGCTGGCGCTGCGGGAGCACCAGCACGCCCGTGCCGAGCCCGACGCGCTCTGTCACGGCGGCGGCGAGCGCGAGGGCCACGAGCGCATCGAAGTACGGGGTGTCCGTCGCCCACGTGGCGCGCCCGTCGGCCGCGAACGGGTAGCGCGACTCCATCACGCGCGGGAGAACGACGTGGTCGGGCACCCAGAGCGAGTCGAAGCCCGCCTCCTCGAGCGTCCTCGCCAGCTGCGGGATCCCGGGCTCGACAGCGAGCGGCCCGCTGTTCGGGAGCTTGGCGCCGATCCGCATCAGGCCGTGAGGCTCCGGAGGGCGGCGAGCTCGCCGTCGCTCGGCCGCGCCGTCTCCCCGACGGAATCGGCGACCCGCAGCGTCCAGCCCGTGGCCTCGATCGCCTCCTCGACGGTCGCTCCGCGGTGCAGCGTGGTGAGGGTCAGCTCGCGCGTCTCGGGGTCCGGCTCGAGCACGCCCAGGTCGGTGACGACGGTCGAGACGCGGTCGCCGGCGCTCGAGAGGAAGTCGAGCTGCTCGACGAACGACCGGCTCGACTGGCGCAGCATCACGAAGATCTCCCGGCAGTGGCGGGCGATCTCGGGCGCGCCGCCGCCGCCGGGCAGCCTGACCGACGGGTGGTCGTACTCGCCGATGACGGTCGAGTTGAGGTTGCCGTGCCGGTCGATCTGCGCGGCGCCGAGGAACCCGACGTCGATCCGGCCGCCCTGGAGCCAGTAGGCGAAGATCTCCGGCACCGAGACGACCGTGTCCGCGGTCTCCGCCAGCTCGCCGTCGCCGATCGAGAGCGGCGGCACCGTCGGCTTCGCCCCGATCGTGCCCGACTCGTAGATGAGGACGCACCGCGGAGCGTGCGTCCGCCGTGCCAGGTTCGCGGCCAGGCTCGGCAGTCCGATGCCGACGAAGCACACGTCTCCGTCCGCGAGCCGCCGCGCTGCCTCGACGGTCATCATCTCGTCCTTCGTGTAGGCGGGGGCCTCTGTTCGCATCGTGCCCATGCGCACGCAACGTGCACGAACCGGCGTGGCGTGTCAAGCCACGACCGAAGCGCGATACCCTGCTCCCGTGCGCTGGCTCGGCCTCGGTTGCCGCGACGTCCTGTCGCCGGAATACGTCGGCCAGGCAGTGAGGCAACTCACGGCCGAGGAGCTCGCCACGATCGCCACCTGGGTTGCACATGGCGCTCCGCTCGGAAAGCCGGTCTCGGGGACGCCGCCACAGCCGGCGCGGCCCGCCGGGTCGTTGACGCTGCAGATGCCGGTCGTCTGCTTGTGCCTGCCAGTCGTCGCGGCCGAAGTACGAGTAGTGCGAGCCGCAGCCCCGCGAACCCGCCGCCGACGACGACCACGTGATGTCTCTCCTCGGGGCCCATTGGCAACCGTCCTTCCGTGTCGATGTCTCATAACCCGAGACGAAGCGGCACGGAGGCCTGTGACACGCTCGCTCAGCGGCGCGCGATCGGCCAGACCTCGGTGACGACCCCGTCGGCAACGACGTGATGGACGCCGTGGAGGTTCGTCGTGGCGCAGCAGTGGCCGGTGCGAACTCGCACGCGGTCTCCGAGGTCGAGCGTGCAGGCAGCATGGACGTCGTACACCGCGTGCTCCTCAGCGAGATAGCGGAGCGTCGCCTCGTAGCCCTCGAGCTCGGGCGGCGCGTGCTCGGCGGAGATCGCCTTGGAGCCGCAATCGAGGACGACGCTGTTCCCCTGTCGGCTGAGCACGGTCGCGAGCACAGTGAGAGCGACCTCGAGCTCCGGGACGATCCGCACGTAGGCGGTGTCCATGAACACGTACGAGCCGATCTGAAGCTCGGTCACCTCCTCGACGGCGCCGGTCAGGTCGAGCGTCCCGGTGCCGCCGGCCGAGACGGTCTCGACGGCGATACCCGCCGCTCGGATCGTCTCGACTGCGGCGACGAGCCGCTGCATCGCGGCGGTCGCCTCCCGCTGGCGCTCGGCAGGGATCGGGCTCGTGGACGCAGTGCCCCTCATAGCCCATCACGCCCTCGAACACCAGCCCCTCCAGCGAGCCGGCCTCCACCGCGAGCGCCGCCGCCTCTTCGGCCGTGCGGACGCCGCAGCGGCCCATGCCTACGTCCACGTCGACGAGGATCCCGATCCGCGTCCCGGCGGCAACAGCGGCCGCCGCGAGCTCGCAGGCGTTGCGGATGTCGTCGATCGCGACCGTCAGCCGCGTGAACCCAGCGAGCTCGGCGGCGGCCTCCGGCTTGCCGGCGCCGACGACCTCATTGGCGATCAGGACGCTCTCGATCCCGCCCCGCAGCCATTGCGCCCGCTTCCACGACCGTTGCCGTCGTCACGCCGATCGCGCCGTGCTCGATTTGGAGCCGGGCGAGCTCGATCGCCTTGTGCGTCTTGGCGTGCGGTCGCAACGCGACCCGACCTCGTGTCCGGTCGGCCGCGAGCGCGATGTTCCGCTTCACCTTGTCGAGGTCGACGACGAGCGCAGGAGTCGGCAGCTCCTCGACGGGCAGGCCGACCCGACGCGACTCGAACAGCTCGGAGCTGGGCGTCGAGCCGCTCGGACGGCTCGGCGCTCACCGGGCGACCGGCACGGCAGGCTCGGGCGAGCGCAGCGGGTGCCTGCAGAGGACCTGTGCCTTCGGGCCGGGATCGGACAGGAGGCTCATGCAATCGGGCTGGCGCAAGGGGCAGCGAGGCGCGAACGGACAGGGATGGTCGGGAAGCGCCGGGTCGAGATCCGCCGGCGTCGGGCTGCGCTCGCTGTCGTACTCGGGGTCGACGAGCAGCCGCGTGTACGGATGTGCGGGACGCTCCATCAGCTCATTCGTCGGCCCGCGCTCGACGATGCGGCCGCCGTACATGACCACGGCCTCGTCGGTCATGTGGCGGATCACGGACAGGTCGTGCGAGATGAGGACGAGCGCGAGGTCGTGGCTCGCCTGGAGCGCCATCAGCAGGTTGAGGATCTGGGCCTGCACCGAGACGTCCAGCGCCGAGGTCGGCTCGTCCGCGACGATCACCGCCGGCCGGCAGGCAAGCGCACGGGCGATCCCGACGCGCTGGCACTGACCGCCGCTCAGCTGCTTGGGACGGCGGTCCATCGCCTCCCGGGAGAGCCCCGTCTCGGCGAGGAGGTCGCCCGCGCGCTGCCGCGCCTCCTCCTTGCCGGTGCCGTACCAGTGCCGCACGGCCTCGGCGACCGCCTCTCGGGCGGTCAGCCACGGGTTCAGGGCGCCGAGTGGATCCTGGAAGATCATCTGCACCCGCCGCCTCGCGTCGGCCTTCCGGCTCACGCGCGCCCAGGGCATGCCCTCGACGAGCACCTCGCCGCCGGTCGGCCTGAGCGTTCCCACGAGTGCGTGGGCGAGCGTCGTCTTGCCGCTGCCGCTCTCGCCGACGATCCCGATCGCCGCACGCGGGGCGACGACGAGGTCGGCGGCAATCACCGCGTCCCGCTCCGACCCCGGGTAGCGAATCGTGACGTCGTTCGCTTCCAGCAGGGCGGTCACGCGAACGACTCTAGCCCTCGAAAACAGGCGACAGTGTGGTCCGGGCCCGACTGTCTCGACCGGCGGCGCCGAGACGCGGCACTCCGGCAGGACGAGCGGGCAGCGGGCAGCGAACGGGCAGCCCTCGATCGCCTCGCCGAGCCCCGGGGGCGCGCCGTCGATCGCCGGGAGGCGTGTGCCCTTCTGGAGCGATCCAGGACGCGCAGCGAGCAGCGCGCGCGTGTATGGATGCCGAGGGTCGGCGAAGACCGCCTCGACCTTGCCGGCCTCGACGGTCGTTCCCGCGTACATGATCACGACCGAGTCTGCGAGCGTCCCGACGATCGAGAGGTCGTGCGTGATCGAGAAGTAACGCCATGTGCGCGGTCAGCTGGCGGTCGCGAAGCAGGGAGAGGATCCCGCGTTCGATCGTCACGTCGAGCGCGGTCGTGGCCTCGTCGGCGAGCAGCAGGTCCGGCCGACCCGCGAGGGCGAGCGCGATCATCACGCGTTGCCGCATCCCGCCCGAGAGCTCGTGCGGGTATGCCCGACGGACCGAGGCGGTGTTCCTGAGGTGAACGGCGTCGAGGAGCTCGTCGACGCGCGCCGGCGTATTGGCTTCCGGGTCGAGCGCCCGCACCGTCTCCTCCGCCTGGCGACCGACGCGCTGGATCGGGTCGAGCGCCGAGAACGAGTTCTGCGGGATCAGGCCGATCCGCCGCCCCCGGATCGCCGCCCACTCCTGGTCGGAGAGCCCGGTCACGTCGCGGCCGTCGAAGCGAATCGAGCCGCTGACGATCGCTGCGCCGACGCGCGGAAGCAGTCCGATCGCCGCCCGGCAGGTCATGCTCTTCCCCGAGCCCGTCTCGCCGACGAGCCCGACGCAGGTGCCGGCCGGCACGTTCAGCTCGACGTCCCGCAGGGCGCGCTTGCCGTCGATCTCGACGGCGAGGTGCTCCATGCTGAGCAGGGCGGTGCTCAAAGGCCGCCTCGCCTGCCGATGAACAGCCGGTCGGCGACGAGGCTGAGCGCGAGGCCGGTGAGCGCCAGCACCAGGCCCGGCGCGACCGTGATCCAGGGATCGGTGGAAAGCACCGAGCGGCCCTCGTACATGATGCTGCCCCACTCCGGCGTCGGAGCCTGGACGCCGACGCCCAGGAACGAGAGCGACGCCGTCACGATCACGATCAGGACGACATCGGCGACGGCGTAGGCGGCGCTGACCCGGAGCACGCCGGGCAGCACGTGGCGCGCAACGATCCGGCGCTGCGAGTAGCCGAGCAGGCGCGCCGCGAGCACGAAGTCGCGCTGCCGGAGGGTCAGCGCCTCGGCTCTCGACAGCCTGGCGTAGACCGTCCAGTCGACGGCGATCATCGCGATGATGATCGCCGGCACTCCCGCCGGGAGCACCCAGAAGCTGCTCGTCGCCCCGACCACCACGACGAGCGTCAGCACGAGGATCAGGAACGGGAAAGCGATCAGCGCGTCGACGATCCGTACGATCCCCTGACTGATGATGCGGCTCCGCGAGGTGGCGCTGATCACGCCGAGGATCGTCCCGATCACGAGCGAGCCGCCGACGACGATCGCAGCGATCCCGAGATCGAGCCGCCCGCCCGCGAACGTCCGCACGAAGACGTCGCGACCGACGTCGTCGGTTCCGAACGGGTACTGCCACGAGGGCGGCTGGAAGGGCAGCGCGACGAGCGCCCCCGGCGCGTGCGAGTCGAGGAGCGGCACGAAGATGCAGAGCAGCACGACGAGGGCGAGCGTCGCCAGGCCGATCATCAGCGTGACGTTCTGCCCGCCGGCGGCACCGGCCCGTTCCGACCGGCGCCAGCGCTGGACGTACGCCGCCAACTACGCCGTCCTCGTCCTCGGATCGACGGCGGTCGAGAGCAGATCCGCGAGCAGGTTCGCGATCACGACGACGATCGCGGAGACAAGCGCGATCCCCTGGATCACGGTGTAGTCGCGGGTGTTGATCGCGTTGACGAGCTCCTGCCCGATACCCGGGAGCGCGAAGACGCTCTCGACGACCACCGCCCCCGTCAGCAGCGCGCCGACGTTGTAGCCGACCAGGGTGATCACCGGGAGCAGCGAGTTCGGAAGGATGTGCGAGTAGACGATCCGTTGCCGCGAGATTCCCCGCGCGATCGCGACCTCGATCCACTGCTCGTGCAAGGCGTGGTTCGCGGCCTGGCGGCAGACGCGGACGATCAGCGGCGTCAGGAACCCGGCGAGCGCGATCGCCGGGAGCACGAGGTACTTGACGTCCTCGACCGCGCCGGAGCCCCAGCCGCCCGCGGGCAGCAGGCCGCCTCGCACGCTGACGAAGAGGATCAGGATCAGTCCGAGGAAGAACGGGGGCAGCGCGAGCAGCACCGTCACGAACGTGCGGATCGAGAAGTCCACGAGCTCCCCGCCGAGCGCCGACATCAGCCCGAGCGGCACGCCGATCAGCACCGAGATGATCACCGTGGTGAGGATCAGCGCCAGCGTGACCGGCAGCGTGCTCTGGATGATCTCCGACACCGGCCTGCCCTGCTGGATCAGCGAGTGCCCGAGGTCGCCGGTCGCGAGCGAGCGCACGTAGAGCTCGAACTGCACGAGGACAGGCCTGTTCAGGTGGAGCTGCGCCCGCATCGCCGCCCGCGCCTGCGGCGTCGAGTTGATTCCCTCGATCGAGACCACCGGATCGCCTGGGACGATCCGGACGAGCGCGAACGTGATCACGACCACGAAGGCCGTGACCGTCAGCGCGTGCAGCAGCGCGCCGACGGCTCTCGAGCTGCTGATGCGCCTGAGACGCCTCCCCACCGTCCACCCCTTGCTCGGGAGACGTCCGGGAAGCGGCTCGGCGCTCACGGACCTTCGCGGCTGGTGGTGCTCCGGGCGCTCCCGGTCATGCGGTCCCGACGTCGAGGAACGCGCTGCCGGAGACGTGGATCTCGCTCGTCGGGAGCCTCGTCGCCCAGATCAGGGCCTCGTCGGTGAGGGTGGTGAACGGCGAGTACTGGACGAACAGCTTGTTCAGCTGCATCAGGCCCTTTGCCCGCGCCGACCCCGAGGTGACCTCGATCTGGTGCGCCTGAGCCTCGATGGGCTTGATCGAGAGACCGGTGTACGCGGCCTGCTGGCCGCCGGCGTAGATCAGGCTGAAACCCATGTAGCCGTCCGGGACGTTCTGGAAGTCGTAGAGCGGATAGAGGACCATCTGGTACTTGTAGGTCGCGAAGATGTTGAAGTAGGTGCTCGGGTCGAGGTTCTGGAGCTTGACGTCGATCCCGATCGACTTGAGGTTGCTCTGGACGATCAGCGCCTCGGGGCCCTGCTCCGGGTACGCGGCACTGCAGTAGTCGAGCGTGACCTGGCAGCCCTTCGCGCAGCTCGTGCCCGCGATCGCCTTCTTCGCCGCATCGAGATTCTGGGCGGTCGAGATCGACGGGTCATAGCCGTTCATCGACGACGGCCAGTACCCCTTCATCGGCTTCACCTTGCCGCCGTAGATCACCTGGCTCATCTGGTCGCGGTTGAGCGCGTCGGAGATCGCGACCCGCAGGGCCTGCTGGTTGAACGGCGGCTCGGCGCCGCGCATGGTCATGACCTCCTCGCCGTACATGGTCGTGACCTGGGCCGTGGCCGGGCTCCGGACCTGGGAGATCAGGTTCGGCGGTAGGCCGAAGGCGATGTCGAGCTGCCCGGACTCGACCTCGGCGAGCGCCGAGTTCGGATCGGGGTTCGTCTGGAACTCGATCGACGGCACGCTGGGCTTCGCGCCCCAGAAGGTCTTGTTGACGGCAAAGCTCGCGTTGTTCGTCCCACCCCAGGCGGTGAGGACGTACGGGCCGTCGGAGACCGGCTTGTCGAAGAAGCCCTTGGTCCCGATCAGCTTGGCCGGGAAGATCGTCCAGGGCGGCCCGCCGAGGATGGTCGGCAGCGACGCGTACTTGCGGTTCATCGTGATCGTGACGGTCGTCGGGTTGGGCGCCGTGACGTTCGTGATCGGCAGGAACTCTGCGAGGTTCGCGTTCGACTTGTTCGTGCGCGCGCGCTCGATCGTTGCCTTCACGTCGGCTGACGTAACGGGCATGCCGTTGGAGAAGTGCAATCCCTTGCGGAGCGTGAACGTCCAGGTCAGCCCGTCTGCGGACGTCTTCCAGGCGCTCGCGAGCCCCGGCGAGAGCTTCCCGGACGCGTACGAGGTCAGCGTGCCCCCGATCAGATGCAGCGCCGCCTGGTCGGGGAAGGCAACCGCGATCGCCGGGTCGAGGGTCTGGATCTTGCTCGAGAACGCAACGGTGACCGGCCCGGAGGACGCGGTCCGTGAGGCACCCCCCGCCGCGACCTGCGTTCCGGCGATAACGACGAGCGCAGCCGTCGTAGCGAACATGCGGCCGAGGCGCGTAACCAATTTGGCTTCCTTCGGACAGTGGTGGCGAAATGCGGCGCGTCGAAGCTAATGAAGGGCACTGGGGGTGTCAACAACCCTCGGTGACCTCCGCGGGAGTGCGACCGCCGCGAATCCGGCGAGGCAGAGGCCGGCGGTGATCAGCCACACGACCGAGTCCGACGAGGCTTGCGCAATGAGCCCGCCGCCTGCCGCGCCGATCAGCTGGCCCGGAGGCCAGGCCAGGTTCATGATCGCGAAGCCCGCGGCAAACCCGAGCTGGAGCCTCGTCGCGGCGTCGGAGAGGAGCGCGATCCCGGGCGTGACGATGAGGCCGAAGGCCACGATCGCGCAGAAGGCGATCGCGCCGTAGCTCCAGCGTCCGGTCTCGGTCACGAGCGCGATCGACCCCACGGCTGAGAGCACGAGGCCGAGCTCGAGCGGGAGGTGAGCACCGTGCTTGTCCGACCAGCGGCCGAGCAGCGGGTTGAGCAGCGCCTGAGCACCGGCGGAGAAGAGGAACAGCGCGGCGATCCCGCCAGCGCCCCAGTGCAGGTCGGCAAGGCGAAGGGGCGCCAGCACGCTCACGACGCCGAGCAGGTAGCCGCCGAGCAGCACGAGCAGCGCGGGCTTGTAGACGCTCGGCGCCGCGAACGCCTTCCGGAAGCTCCCGAGCGAGATCTGCTCGGGCGGCCCGTCCTCGAGCGTGAGCCCCCAGGCGCCGAGCGCGAACCCGGGCACGGCGAGCGCGAGGAACACCGCCCGCGTCCCGACGAGGTCGGCCAGCGCGCCGAGGGCGGGGCCGACGAGCGCGCCGACGAGCGCTGCGCCGAGTGCGATCCCGATCGACTCGCCGCGGCGCTCACGCGGCGCCTGGCTGACGAGCCACGCGAGCCCACCCGTCCAGGCGAGCGCGCAGCCGCAGCCCTGAGCGAGACGGGCGACGAAGACAAGCTCGACGTCGGCCGCGATCGCGAAGCCGAGGCTCGCAGGTTGCGAGCACCACGAGCCCACAGAGCGTCGTCGCCTTGACGCCGATCCGGCTGACGAGGAGGCCGCTCGGGATCGCCGCGCGCAAAGGCGCCCGCAGCGTAGGCGCCGCTGAGGATCCCCGCACCGGCGACGGAGAGGTCGAACCGGTCGGCGAGGTGTGGCAGCAGCGGCGAGAGCACGGTGAAGAACACCGACTCGTACGCAACGACGGCGCAGACGAGCACGAGCGTGCGGCGCTGCATGAGCTCTGAGCTTAGGCGTCAGGCGAAGAGCTCGCGACCGGCGCGCTCGCCGTCGTAGATCGCGTCCGCCGTCCGGCGGGGCACGAGCGCGTCGCCGATCCTCGTCACCGCCAGCCCTCGCTGCTCCAGCTCTTCGGCGATCGCATCGGACGGCGTTCGCAGCAGGGAGAGGACGACGGTGTCGATGCCGGTGCGGGTCTCGATCGGGCCTCCCCAGATGCCGACGATGTCGACCTCGCCTCGCCGGATCTCGGCGACGGCGTGCTGCGGCGTGAAGCGGACGCCGGCGCGCGCCAGGCGCGGGAAGACGAAGGCGCCGTCGAGGGATGCCTGGACGAACTCGCCGACGAAGGCCTGTGTCGTCACCATCTCCACCGCGGCGCCGTTCGCGGACAGGAGGTCGGCGAGGCCGGTCGCGAGGTAGTCGCCGCTCAGGTCGAAGACGAGGACGCTGCTCCCGAGCACCGCCGGGTCGGCGAGCGCCTTCCTGACCGCGGTTCCGAGATCCGTGACCAGTGGGAGCTCGGCGCCGGGGATCGGGCGTGCCGTCGGTGCGATACGTGTCGAGCCCCGTCCGGTCCCAGGTGGCGCCGGTGGCGCAGAGGACGGCGTCGGGCGCCTCCGCCGCGACGAGGTCGACGGTCGCGCGCGTTTCGAGCCGGACCTCCACCCCGCGCCTCAGGACCGGCCGCACGAGGTCCTCGACGGCCCCAGCCCAGCCGGTCCGGTTCGGCAGCTGCTTGAGCACGTTGAGATGGCCTCCGAGCTCGGCCCCCTCCTCGAGGAGCGTCACCTGGTGGCCGCGCTCGGCGAGCCTGGCCGACGCCTGGATCCCGGCGGGGCCGCCGCCGATCACCACGACCCGCTTCGGGCTCGCCGCGGCTTCGAGCGGGCCGCCCCATTGCAGCTCACGGCCGGTGACGGGGTTCATCAGGCAGGCGACCGGTCGCGCCTTCAGGGCGCGGACGATGCATTCGTTCTGGGCCGAGCAGCGGACGATCTCGTCCTCCCGCTCCTCGAGCGCCTTGCGCACGACCGACGGGTCGGCGAGGTGCGAGCGCGTCATCGCGACGACGTCCGCAGCGCCGTCCTCGATCAGTCCGGCTGCGAGCTCGAGCCGGCGGATCCGGTGGCCGACGACGATCGCCGCGCGCCCGGCGACCACATCGCGGGCGCGTTTGCCGAAGTCGTGGAGGTAGGCCTCGGGCATCTCCATCG
>CAWBVD010000021.1:0-308405 GCA_963792135.1 uncultured Actinomycetes bacterium
CGGCGAGGTCAGCCACGGGCGAGGGCACGCTCGTAGAGCTCCTCCTGCAGCTGCACCACGCGCGGCCACGACCACATGGCGGCGACGGCGCGTGCCTCGTCCCCGAGGAGGCGCCGCAGGTCGCCGTCCGCGAGCAGGCGGGCGAGGGCGTCGCGCAGCTCGCGCGCGTCGTACCCGATCACGACACCGCTGCCGTCGCGAAGCAGCTCGGCGACGCCGCAGCGGTCGCTGACGACGATTGGCGCACCGGCCGCGGCAGCCTCGGCCGCGACGAGCCCGAAGTTCTCGTGCGCGGAGGCCAGCACGAACACGTCGGCGTCGACGTAGATCGCGGGCAGCTCGTCGTGCGGCACGGGGCCCGTCAGGTGGACACGGTCCTCGACGCCGAGCCGCCGGCGGAGCGCGTCGAGCTCGCCCGTCATCCCGTGCCCGCCGTCGGCTCCGACGATCGCGGCGTGGACGCCGGGGAGCTCCGACACGGCCTCGACGAGTAGATCGAGCCCCTTGCCGCGGGCGATGCGTCCGACGCTGAGCACGAGCGGCGTCCCAGCGTCGATGCCGATGCGCGCGCGGAGCGTCCCTCGCGGCGGGGACGGGCCGGGCTCCGGGAAGCCGTTCGGGCGGATCGCGATCCGCTCCTTCGGCACACCAGCCGCCATGTACTCGTCGCGCTCGCGCCCGGAGGCCGCGACCAGCAGGGCCGCGCCTGAGAGCACGCCGCGAAGCAGTGTCGAGTCGAGGGCCTGCTTCAGGAGCACCTTGCGCAGCTTCGGCTCCACCATCCCGAGCCCTTCGAAGACGTACGGAACGTGCCGGAATCGTGCCCACGTTGCCACCGCGGTCCCGAGCGGGTCGCGGAAGCCGAACACGTGCACGAGATCGGGGCGGCGAGCGCGGCAACTGCCAGGGAAGGGTGGGCGTGAAGCCCATCCAGCGGAACCGGAGCGGCGTGGCGAGGTACCGGATCGTCGCCCCGCCCTGCATGACCGTCCGGGTGCGGAGGGCCCCCCGCTCCTCGAGCGCAGTCAGGCTCGTCGTCAGCACCTCGACGCCGTGGCCGTCGGCGGTGAGTCCGTCGACGAGCCGCTCGAAGACCTGGATCGGCCCGCCGAACGACGCGGCCGGTGCGTAGGCGGGGGTCGCGAAGAGAAGCCGCAGTCGCCTGCCCACGAGGGCGAACGTTAACCTCACGCCTGTGTCCACTCCGCGTGCGCGCCCTCACATCCTGGTCGTGAACCAGTACTACTGGCCGGGCGTCGAGGCGACGGCACAGCTGCTCACGGAGCTCGCCGAGGATCTCGCGGGGGAGTTCGACGTCACCGTGATCACGTCCGTCCTCCATCAGCACGAGTCCCTGGCGAGGCGCGAGCGCCGGAACGGTGTCGAGATCATCCGCGTCCGCTCGACGTCGTTCGAGCGCAGCCTGCTCACGCGTCGTGCGCTCAACTACGCGACGTTCATGAGCAGTGCGCTCGCCCGCGCGCTGACCGACTCGCAGCCGGATCTCGTGCTCTGCATGACCGATCCGCCGATGGTCGGCGACGTGGCCCTGGCGGTCGCGCGGCGCTTTCGTGTGCCCTTGCTCGTCGTGAGCGAGGACGTCTTCCCGGAGATCGCGGTCGAGCTCAAGCGGCTCGAGAACCCGCTTCTCGTCGACGCGCTTCGACGCCTTGTCCGGCTCTACCTCCGGCGAGCCGACCGGATCGTCGCGATCGGCGACACCATGCGAACGCGGCTGATCGAGAAGGGAGCGCCCCCTGAGCGCATTCGCGTGATTCCAAACTGGGTCGACACGACGGTTCTCACGCCGCAGTCGCGGAACAACGAGTGGGCGCGGGAGAACGGGCTGGTCGGGCGCTTCGTGGTCATGCACTCCGGGAACGTGGGGCACGCGCAGAGCCTCGATACGCTCGTGCGTGCGGCGACGTTCCTGCGCGATCTCGACGAGCTCGAGATCGTAATCGCGGGCTTCGGTGCCCGCCACGCGAGCATCGTGCAGCTGGCGGAGCGCCTGGAGGCGCGCGGTGCGCTTCCTGCCGTACCAGTCGCGCGAGCTTCTGCCGCAGTCGCTCTCGAGCGCCGACGTGCACTTCGTGGGGCTCGCGCCGGGGCTGGCGGGCTACGTCGTGCCGAGCCGCCTCTACGGGATCCTCGCGGTGGCACGCCCCGTCATCGTGTCGGCAGACGAGGCCAGCGAGATCTCGCAGATCGTGCGCGCCGTCGGCTGCGGCGTGGTGCTTCCTCCCGGGCGGCCGGAGCTGGTCGCCGCGTCGATCCGGGAGCTCTACGAGCACCGGATGGAGCTGCCCGAGCTGGGGGCGAAGGGGCGGGCGTACGTCGAGCTCGAGGCCGACCGCGCGGTCGCGCACGCGCGGTACCGGCTAGTCATCGACGAGCTCCTCTCGCGGCGTCCCGCAGCAGCCGCGTGATCGCCCTCATCGTCCTGTTCTGGGTCTCGCTGGCCGCGCTCGCCTGGACGCACGTCCTCTACCCGTTGACTGCCGCGACTGCTTGCGCGGGCCGTGGGGCGGCGAGTGCAGCGCTCGGAGGAGACGCCGTCGGTGACGGTGATCGTCGCGGCGCACGACGAGGAGGCGGTGATCGAGCGGCGAGTACGCGAACCTGCTCGCGCTCGACTACCCGCGCGACCGCCTGGAGGTGGTCGTCACCTCGGATGCCTCGACCGACGGCACCGAGGAGCTCGCGGAGGCCGCGGGCGCACGGGTGATCCGCAACCCGCGCGGCGGGAAGGTCGCCGCGCAGGACCGGGCGGTGCGCGAGACGGAGTCCGACATCGTCGCCTTCTCGGACGCGAACGCGACCTGGGCGCCGGATGCGCTGCGGAAGCTCGTCGCGCCGTTCGCGGACCCGCGCGTCGCCTACGTCTGCGGGCAGCTCCGGCTCGAGGCGGCGGAGGGCGCGAACAAGGAGGGCGTCTACTGGCGCTACGAAATGGCCGTGCGCGCTGCCGAGTCGGCGCTCGGCTCGGTGACCGGCGGCAACGGCTCGATCTACGCCGTGCGCCGCTCGGACTACGTCGAGGTCGATCCGCGCTTCGGGCACGACCTGTCGCTGCCGTATCTGATGGTGCAGCACGGCAGGCGGGCGGTCTACGAGCCGTCCGCGCTCGCGTTCGAGAAGCCGACGCCGACGAACGAGACCGAGTACCGGCGCAAGGTGCGGATGTTCGAGCACTGCTGGCTGATCGTGCTGCGCGGGAAGATGCTGCGCCGCCAGCCGCCGGGCTACCTGGTCGCGCTCCTCTCGCACCGCCACCTGCGCTACGCGAGCGGCCTGCTCCACCTCGTCCTGCTCGCGACGTCGCTCGCGCTCGTGACTCACGGGTGGTTCTACGACCTCGTGCTCGCGGCGCAGGTCCTGCTCGTCGCGGCCGCCGTGGCCGGGGTCGGGATCGCGCGCTACTACGTGCTCGTCACCTGGGCCACGGTGGTCGCTCTCTGGAACTACCTGCGGCGCGGCGTCCCCGCGACGTGGCAGCCGGCCGAGGGCACGCGCTGAACCGGGCGCTCGACGTCCTCATCGCCGGCACCGGCCTTGCGCTCACGAGCCCGCTGCTCGCGGTCGGCGGCGCTGCGGTCAAGCTCGAGGACGGCGGGCCGGTGCTCTACCGCCAGACGCGGGTCGGGCAAGGACGGCCGCGACTTCGAGCTGCTGAAGCTGCGCACGATGGTCGTCGGCGCCGAGACGATGGGCGCCGGCTACGCGGTGAACAAGGGCGACTCGCGGATCACGCGCGCGGGACGCGTGCTGCGGCGGCTGTCGATCGACGAGCTGCCGCAGCTCTGGAACGTCATACGCGGCGACATGTCGATCATCGGGCCGCGGCCGACGCTCCGCTACCAGGTCGAGCGCTACACGAGCGCCAGCGGCACCGCCTCGACGTGAAGCCGGGGATCACCGGCTGGGCGCAGATCCACGGCCGCGCCGAGCTGCCGTGGGCCGAGCGGATCGAGCTCGACCTCTGGTACGTCGAGCACCGCTCGCCCGCGCTCGACCTGAAGATCCTGCTCCGGACGCCGCTCGCGCTCTTCGGCGGCACCTACAAGGGCGAGACCGGTGGCTGGAAGCCTGGCTAGCGGCCGCCGGCCGCTGGTCGCGCGATCTGCGCGTTCGTCGTCCTCCTCGGCGCCTGGAACACGGCGCGCTACGAGACGAACGCCGGCTACGACGCCGACGCCCACATGCACTACGCCGACGGGCTCGATCCCGGGCTGGCACCTGCCCCAGCACGAGGGCGAGTACTACACGCCGCCCGGCTACTACCTGGTCGCCGGGACGGTCGACTGGATCGTCGAAGCAGACGGGCTCGGCAACCCCGACCGGGGCGGGCAGGTGCTCAACGTCCTCTTCCTGCTCGGCACGGTGCTGCTCGTGGCGGCGATCGCGCGCGAGCTCTGGCCCGGGCGGCGGCGGATCGAGCTCGGGGCGGCGGCGTTCGTCGCGTTCCTGCCGGTCGCGGTCGAGGCGGAGGCGATGTTCCATCCGGAGCCGCTGTCGCTGTTCCTCTGCACGCTCGCGCTCTGGCTCTGCGTGCGGACGTTCGCCGACCGGCGCTACGCGTGGGCGCTCGGCATCGCGCTCGGCGCGGCGCAGCTCGTCCGCGCCTTCGGGCTCTGCGACCGTCGGCAGCCGTCGCTGCTCGCGCTGCTCGCCGGCCGGCGCTGGCGCGAGCTCGCGATCGTGCTCGTGCTCGCGGTTGCGATCCCGGCGCCCTGGTACATCCACCAGCGCGCAGACGTACGGCGGCCAGCCGGCGTTCCCGCAGCCCGCGCAGGGAACCGCCCTAGCCCGCGGTCCGTTCTACTTCGACCCGGGCTTCCGACGGTGATCTCGGCGCCGTACCGGCCGCACCACTACACGCGCTGGCTCCCGACACCTACGACGGGCTCTGGGGCGACTACTTCGGCGTCTGGGACTGGCACGCCGGGCGTCATTCCTCGAACGCCCAGAACGCGACGGTCACCTGCATCCGTCCCGGAGCGCGAAGCGGAGCCTCGATCATCCAGTCGCTCGTCGGGCTCGTCCCGACGCTGCTCGCCGTCGATCGGCTGGGTGCTCCTCGCCCGCTCGTCGCTGCGACGGCCGCCGGCGCTCGCCGTCGCGCTGCTGCCGCTCGCTCGGTATCGTCGGCTACCTCTACTTCGCCGTCGTCTACTGGACGCCCGACGGCGACCTGCTCAAGGCGACCTACATGCTCACGACCGCCGGCGGCTGGGCGCTCGGCTTCGGCTACGCGCTCGACCGCATCCGCGGCCGCTGGTGGCCGGTCACGCTCGCTCTGCTCGGCGTCTCCGCCCTGGTCGAGCTGCCGTTCCTCGTCTACTAGGCCTCGGCCTCGAGCATGTCCTCGAGGAAGCGGTCGAGGCCCGGCCGCGGCTCCCAGCCGAGCTCGGCCTCGATGCGGCTCGGGTCGGCGGCGATCGCCTGCGGGTCGGACGGGCGGATGAACGCCGGGTCGACGACGACCGCCGGCTCGCCCGAGGCCGCGAAGCGCGCCGACCAGGCGAGCGGGTCGTCGCCGTCGAGCTGCCACTCGAGCTCGAAGCCGGCGAGCGCGAAGGCGCGGTCGGCGAGCTCCCAGACGTGCGTGCAGGCGGCCCGTGCCGAGGACGTAGTCGCGGTAGGCGCGCGCCTCGTCGGGCACGCCGCGCACCTCGGCCTGGCGGAGGATCGCGACCATCCCGTCGACGTAGTCGGGCGCGAAGCCCCAGTCGCGCTGCGCCTTCAGGTTGCCGAGCGCGAGCGGGCCGCCGGCCGCGCCGGCGCGCAGCGCGTGCACGTGGTCGACCACCTTCCGCGAGAGGAACTGCGGCCCGCGGCGGCGCGACTCGTGGTTGAAGAGGATCCCGCAGGCGATCCGGATGCCGTACGACTCGCGGTAGCTCCGGCAGAGCATGTGCGCGGCCGCCTTCGCCGCGGCGTACGGGCTCTGCGGGTTGAGGGCGGCGTACTCGTCGTGGACGACGCTCTCGCCCGGCACCGAGCCGAACATCTCGCCCGACGAGGCCTGGTAGAAGCGCGTCGCCGGGCTGTCGAGCCGGATCGCGTCGAGCAGGTGGACGACGACGTGCGCGTTCGACTCCCACGTCGCCTGCGGGTCGGCGAACGACGCGCCGACGCTGCTCTCGCCGGCGAGGTTGTAGAGCTCCTCCGGCCGCACGTCGCCGACGAGCGCGCGCAGCGGGCCCGGGTCGCGGATGTCGCGCCGCACGACGCGTCAGCCGCTCGTGGCGGCCGAAGAGCCGCTCGGCCGCGCTCGCGTCGCGCACGGCGGCGTGCACCGTCCAGCCCTCGGCGAGCAGGCGCCGCACGAGGTAGTAGCCGTCCTGGCCGGTCGCGCCGGTGACGATCGCGGTCGTGCGGGCTGACGGGCTGCGACATCCCGCGGAGTCTAGGGCGCGCCGGAGTACCCTTCCGCCCCGTGCCGTGTCGTCCTCTTCACCTGCGCGGGGCAGCGCGTCGACATCGTCACGGCGTTCGGGCGCGCCGGCGCGACGACGCTCGCCGTCGACCTGAACGAGCTCGCGCCGGCGCTCTACGCCGCCGACCGCCGCGCGATCGTGCCGCGCGGTCGACGACCCCGGCTACATCGACGCGCTCGCCGCGCTCGTCGACGAGCACGACGTCGGCCTGGTCGTCCCGCTCGCCGACCTCGACCACCGCGTGCTCGCCGCGCACCGCGACGCGCTCGGCGCGCTGGTGCTGCTGCCCGGGCCCGAGACGATCTCGCTCTGCGAGGACAAGTACGCGGCGCACGCGCTTCTTCGAGCGAGCACGGGCATCGCCGACGCCGCCGACCTGGCTGCCGACGAGGTGCCCGACGACCTCGCGTTCCCGGTGCTCGTCAAGGCGCGCCGCGGCTTCGGCTCGCGCCACATCTACCGCGCCGCCGACCGCGCGGAGCTCGAGTTCTTCCTCGGCTACACGACCGCCGACTCGATGGTGCAGCAGGTCTGCGCGGGCGAGGAGTTCTCGATCGACGTCTTCTGCGACCTCGAGGGCCGCTGCCTGGGCGCGATCCCGCGCACGATGATCGAGTCGAAGGGCGGCGAGTCGATCAAGGGCATGACGATCAAGGACGACGGAGCTGATCGAGCACGGCCGCCGCGTCTCCGAGGCGATGGGGATCGTCGGCCCGGCGAACATCCAGTGCTTCCGCGAGCCCGACGGCTCGCTGCCGGTGACCGACGTCAACCCGCGCTTCGGCGGCGGCTTCCCGCTGCCGACGGCGGCCGGCTCGCGCTACCCGGAGCTCGCGCTCGCGCTCGCGCGCGGCGAGCGCCCCGAGCCGCGGCTCGGCGAGTTCCGCGAGGGCGTCGTGATGACGCGGTTCTTCTCGCAGGTGATCCTCGAGCGGAACGGCTCCGGGGCCGCTGAGGACCCGTCCGCGACGGCTGCCTAGCCGTCAGTACCCTGCCTCGCATGCGCTACCTCGTCACCGGCGCGGCCGGGTTCATCGGCTCGCACCTCGCCGAGGCGCTCGCTCGCCGCCGGGCACGACGTCGTCGGGATCGACTGCTTCACCGACTACTACGACCCGGCGCTGAAGGAGGAGAACGCCCGCGGGCTCGACGATCCGGCACGCTCGACCTCGCCGAGGACGAGCTCGACTTCGCGCGGCTTCGACGGCGTCTTCCACCTCGCCGGGCCAGCCGGGCGTCCGCAGCTTCGGCGACGTCTTCCCGCTCTACCTGCGCCGGAACGTGCTCGCCTCGCAGCGCGTGTTCGAGGCGGCCGCGCGCGACGGCGTGCGGGTCGTCTTCGCGTCGTCGTCGTCGGTCTACGGCGCCGCCGAGCGCTATCCGACGCCGGAGGAGACGACGCCGCAGCCGCTCTCGCCCTACGGGATCACGAAGCTCGCCTGCGAGCACCTCGCCGCTGCGTACGGGCGCGAGTTCGGGCTCGACTGCGTCGTGCTGCGCTACTTCAACGCGTTCGGCCCGCGGCAGCGGCCCGACATGGCGTTCACGCGGATCGTCAACGCGCTCGCGGCCGGCGACGACGTTCGAGCTCTTCGGCGACGGCGACCAGTCGCCGCGGCTGGACGTACGTCGGCGACGTCGTCGACGCGACGGTCGCGGCGATGGAGCGCGGCACCGGCACCTACAACGTCGGCGGCGCGCTCGAGGCGTCGCTGAACGAGGCGATCGCGCTGCTCGAGCGCATCTCGGGCCGCACGCTCGACGGTCGACCGCGCGCCCGCCGTGGCCGGCGACCAGCGCCGCACGAGCGCCGACACGACGCGGATCCGCGACCGAGCTCGGCTGGGCGCCGCGGTCGCGCTCGAGGAGGGTCTGCGCGCGCAGTGGGAGTGGGCCGCGACTAGAGTGCCGCTCGCATGAGCGCCGACCAGGTCGCGCAGGATCTCGGCGCCGAGCGCGAGATCGATCTCCGGAGCTGGCTGGACGCGCTCCAGTCGCGCTGGTGGATCGCCGTCGTCGGGCTCGTGATCGGCGCGTCATCGGCGCGCTCTACTCGCTGAGCGGCGGCAGCACGTACACGGCCACGGCGCTGATCGCGCGCGGCCAGGCGTTCAACCCGGGCGGCAACACAGCCGGTCCTGAGCTACCTCTCGAGCCCCTTGACGATCGAGGCGCTCGCGACGTCGCCGGTCGGCCCTGAAGTATGCGGCCGCGAAGGCGGGCGTGAGCCCCGGCGAGCTGCGCGGGCACGTCACGACGTCGACGATCAACGCGTCAGGCGAGGCCCAGGCGAACACGAACAGCATCCTGATCCAGATCGCGGTTGCGCTCAACCGGCCGAAGCGCGCCGAGGACGCTGCGAACGCGCTCGCGGAGCTGATCAAGCGGCAGACGACCTCGGGCTACGTACGGCAGTCGATCGGCGATCTACCAGGTGCGTCTGAAGAACTACGCGCAGCGGCTGAAGACGCTGCAGACGCGGATCAACGCCCTCAACGCGACCCTCGCGAAGTCGAGCAACCTCTCGCCGCTCGACCAGCTCGTGATCGCGAGCCAGCTCGACTCGGCCCAGGCCGCCTACGGGCAGACGCTCGACTCCCAGACGACCACCGCAGCAGCTCCTGACCCTGGCCCAGGAGGTCGAGCAGACCCAGATCATCCAGCCGGCGCACGCCCAGAAGTCGACGGCGCGCTCGCGGCGGAACTCGGTCGTCGTCGGCGCGGTGATCGGGCTCCTGATCGGCCTGATCGTGGCGCTCGTCGTCGGCCTGCGCGCGCGCCGCGCCGCCGCGGCGCCGGCCTGACCCGGGGCAGTGAGGGTCTCGTTCCTGATCCCCGCCTACAACGAGGCGGACACGATCGGCGAGGTGCTCGAGCGCATCGCCGCGCTCGACCTCGACTCGCAGGTGATCGTCGTCGACGACGGCTCGCGCGACGCCACCGCGGCGATCGCCGAGGCGGCCGGCGCGACCGTGATCCGCAAGCCGAACCGCGGCAAGGGCGCGGCGATCCGGCGCGCGATCCAGGAGGCCGACGGCGACATCGCCGTGATCCAGGACGCCGACATGGAGTACGACCCCGCCGAGGTGCCCGAGCTGATCGAGCCGATCGTCCGCGGCGCAGCCGACGTCGTCTTCGGCTCGCGCCTGCGCGGCGGCAAGCCGCAGCGCGCGTTCCTCTTCTGGCACCTGGTCGGCAACCGCTTCCTCTCGCTGGTGACGAACGCCCTCTTCAACACGACGCTCTCGGACATGGAGACCGGCTACAAGGCCTTCCGGCTCGACGTGCTCCGCTCGCTCGACCTCCGCGAGAACGGGTTCGGGATCGAGCCCGAGATCACCGGGAAGGTCTGCAAGCGGAAGCTCCGAATCTACGAGCTACCGATCTCCTACTACGGGCGTACGCATGACGAGGGGAAGAAGATCACGTGGCGCGACGGTTTCCGCGCCCTCTGGGTCCTGTTCAGGGTGCGCCTGTCCGGCTGAGGCCTGCCCTTGCTGAACGGGAAGACGCTCGGCGTCGTCGTCCCGGCGTACAACGAGGAGGGGCTGATCGCGACCACGCTCGCGGGCATCCCCGGCTTCGTCGACAGGATCGTCGTCGTCGACGACGCCTCCCGCGACGCGACCGGCGAGCGGGCCGCCGCGACCGGCGACCCCCGGGTCGAGGTGATCGTGCACGAGCAGAACGCGGGCGTCGGCGCCGCGATCGTCACCGGCTACAAGCGGGCGATCGAGCTCGAGCTCGACGTGACGGTCGTGATGGCCGGCGACAACCAGATGGACCCCGAGGAGCTCGACCCGATCGCGCGCCCCGTCCTGCTCGGCGAGGCCGACTACGCGAAGGCGAACCGCCTCTTCACCGGCCGCGCGTGGGAGCTGATCCCGCACAACCGCTACCTCGGCAACGCCGTTCTGTCGCTGCTGACGAAGATCGCCTCGGGCTACTGGCACGTCGCCGACTCGCAGGCCGGCTACGCAGCGATCTCGCTCGAGACGCTCGAACGGCTCGACCTCGACCGCGTCTACACGCGCTACGGCTTCCCCAACGACCTGCTCGTGCACCTGAACGTCATCAACGCGCGCGTCCGCGACATCCCCTCGCGGCCGATCTACAACGTCGGCGAGCGGTCGGGGATCCGCATCTGGAAGGTCGTGCCGCGCATCTCGTGGCTGCTGCTCAAGGGCTTCTTCTGGCGGATGAAGGAGAAGTACGTCATCCGCGACTTCCACCCGCTCGTCTTCTTCTACGCGCTCGGGATCGTGATGACCGTCCTCGGCCTCGGGCTCGGGATCGCGGAGGTGGTGCTGCGGCTCGGCGGCCACGCGATCCCGGCGGCGACGATCGTGCTCGTCGCCCTCCTCTTCATCTCGGGCACCCAGTTCACCCTGTTCGCCATGTGGTTCGACATGGAGTCGAACAAGGACCTGCGCTGAGGCGCGTCCGGTTGACGACCATCGCATCCGGTTGTCACCGGAGCGGAACCGTCAAGAGCCTGCGGTAGTGGCCTCGCCGGCGGTGGCATTCAGCCGCTCGGCCATCCACGCGGCCGACGCCGGCTGGTCGGCCGCGACGAAGTACCCGCTCTCGTCGAGGACGGCGTCGAACTGATCGCGGATCGCCTCCGGCGTGTGCTCCTCGAGGGTCGGGGAGAGGAGGCCGTGCGTCTCAGCCAGGAATAGCCGCGACAGGCCGCGTCCCCAGGCGGAGAAGAACTCGCCGGTCGCGGTGCACTCCTCGTGCACGAGGTAGGCGACTGCGCGCGCGACGGCCCACGAGGGGAAGTTTGCGCGCAGCCAGCGCTTCAGATCCTCGTCGGGGATCTGCTCGGACATCTGGGTGAAGCCGGCCACGCTCAGCGTGTTGCACTGAATGCCGTGCTCCCGCCCCTCGACGGCGAGGGTGTTCGAAAGACCCCACATCGCGCCCTTGACCGCCGCGTAGCCCGACTGCCTCGGCATCCCGAGAAAGACCCGCGAGCCGACCATCACGATCCGCCCGTATTGCTGCTCGACCATGTGCGGCCACGCCGCCTGCGTTGCGTACCACGCGCCCTTGAAGTGGACATCGAACAGGTCGTCGAGGTCCTCCTCCGGAAACTCCGTGAACGGGTGCAGATGGAGGGTGCCGGCGTTGTTGACGAGGATGTCGATGCGGCCGAACGTGTCGAGGGCCGTCCGGACGGCCGCGGCCGCGTCGTCCCGCCTGGAGACGTCGCCGACGGAGACGACGCTCGTCCCGCCCGCCGCGGTGATCAGCTCGACGACCTCGTGTGCGGGCTCCGGGGAGCGGTTGTTGACGACGACCTGCGCGCCGCGGTCGGCCAGGAAGAGGGCGTGCTCGCGGCCGAGGCCGCGGCCGCCGCCTGTGATGACGGCGACGCGGCCGTCGAACCGGAGCTCGGAGCTCATGGTGCCGAGCCTTCGTCAGCAACGAGATCCCATTGCGCCCAGAAGGCGGGCAGCTGGTACTTGGCGGTCACCCCGCCGTCGATAGCGAGGGTCTGGCCCGTCACGTAACTGCCAAGGTCGGAGACCAGGAAGAGGATTGCCTTCGCGACGTCATCGGGGCGACCCATCCGGCGCAGCGGGATGTTCCTCGCCGCCTCGGCAAGGTGCTCCGGCGTCGAGATCCTGGCGATTTCCGGCGTATGGACGATCCCTGGAGCGACAGCGTTGAAGCGGATCTTCTCCATGCCGTACTCGAGCGCCAGCGTCTTCACAAGGCTGATCAGCCCTGCCTTGGCAGCCGAATAAGGAGCCTGACCGGGTAGGCCCGAGATGCCGCCGATCGACGCGATGAACGCGAAGGAGCCTCCTCGCCCTTGCTCGATCATCGGCCCGACTGCCGCCTGTACCGCGTTGCGGGCGGTCTTCAGGCACATGTCGAACGTTCGGTTCCAGGCCGCGTCGTCCGTGTCGAGAAGTCTGTCGCCTTTCGTGCCGTCCCCGACAACCGAGACGACGACATCGATCGAGCCGAGGGCGCGCCTTGTCTCGGCAACGGCCTGCTCGACCTGCTCCCTGCTCGTCGCGTCGCCGGTGAGGCTGAGCGAGTTACCGCCCGCGGTTTCGACGATCTTCGCGGCGGCCGCCGAGGCAGCCTCGTCGAGATCGAAACACGCGACATTGGCTCCGGCCCCCGCGAGCGCCGCCACCGTTGCCTGACCCATACCGCTGCCCGTGCCGATCACCAGCGCGACCTTGTCGACCAGGCCCAGGTCGATCGATCCTCGTTGTTCACTCATCGAACGCCCTTTCTTCGGTAGCGGGAACGAGACGCTCTCGCTCCGTTCGGAAACGTACTTCGCGAAAGGGCGAGGCACCGGCCGTGCTTGTTAGGCTCGCCGCTTGAGGAAGCAACCAACGTGAAACCGCCCCCCTTCGACTATTACGCCCCGGCGTCGCTCGACGAGGCGCTGGCGCTGCGCGCGGAGCACGCCGACGACTCGGTCGTCCTCGCCGGCGGCCAGAGCCTGGTGCCGATGCTGAGCCTGCGGCTCGCTCGGCCGGCGGTGGTGATCGATCTCGGGCGCGTCCCGGGGCTCGAGGGGGTCTCCGAGTGGAACGGCGGCGTCTCCGTCGGTGCGATGGCGCGGCAGCGGGCGGTGGAGCGGTCGGAGCTCGTGCGGCGGCGGACGCCGCTTGTCACGCGCGCGCTGGCGAACGTGGGCCACGTGACCATCCGGAACCGCGGAACCGTGGGCGGGAGCATCGCGCACGCCCACCCCGCCGGCGAGCTGCCCGGCGCGGCGCTGGCACTGGACGCCCAGCTCGTGGCGCGAAGTGTGCGCGGCGAGCGGACGGTTCCCGCCGCGGAGTTCTTCCACGGCTTCATGACGACGGCGATCGGGCCCGACGAGATCCTCGTCGAGGTGCGGATTCCGGGGCAGCCGGAACGCTCGGGCGTCTCGTTCGTCGAGGTCGCGCGGCGCCACGGGGACTTCGCGCTCGTCGGCGCGGCCGCCGCGATCGAGCTCGGCGGGGACGGCGCGATCGCGGACGCGCGGCTCGTCTTCATCGGCGTCGGCGGCACGCCCGTGCGCGCGGACGAGGCCGAGGCAGCCCTGCGCGGGCAGCGTCCGGACCGGGCCGCCTTCGCGGAGGCTGCCGAGCAGGCGGTGGTCGGTCTCGAGCCGATCAGCGACGTTCATGCATCTGCCGACTACCGGCGCCGGGTTGCGCGCGTCGTTGCCCGCCGCGCCCTCGAGGAGGCGATACCGCGTATGAGCGAGGTGACCCTGACGGTGAACGGCGCGAAGCGCTCGGCGCCGGTGGAGGCCCGCGTCACGCTGGCCGACTTCCTGCGCGACGACCTGGGGCTGACCGGGACGCACCTCGCCTGCGAGCACGGCGTCTGCGGCGCGTGCACCGTTCTGGTCGACGGCGCGTCTGTCCGCTCGTGCCTGCTGCTCGCGGTGCAGGCCGACGGAGCGGAGATCGAGACGATCGAGGGAGAGGCAGGCGAGCTCGAGCCGCTGCGCGACGCGTTCAAGGAGCTCCTCTCGTTCCAGTGCGGCTTCTGCACGCCCGGCTTCGTGATGACGGCGGTCGAGCTGCTGCGGGAGAACCCGCGCCCGACCGACGACGAGATCCGGGAGGCGATCTCGGGCAACCTCTGCCGCTGCACCGGCTACGAGAGCATCGTGCGCGGGATCGCGCTGGCCGCGGAACGTGGCGCGTGAGCGTTGTGCCCGCCGGCCGCTACGTCGGCGAGAGCGTCCCGCGGGTCGAGGACGCGCGCGTGCTCACCGGCCGCGGCCGCTACCTCGCGGACATCTCGCTGCCGGGGATGCTGCAGGCCGCCTTCGTGCGCAGCCCGTTCCCGCACGCCGCGATCAACGGCATCGACACGACCGAGGCGCGGAAGGTGCCCGGCGTCGTCGCCGTGCTGACGGCGGACGACCTCGCCCTTCCGACCCTCCAGTGCGTCGCGGAGATCCCGGGGTACCTGCGCCCCGTGTTCACCGCCCTCGCGTCCGACCGCGTCCGGATCACGGGCGACCCGGTCGCGATCGTCGTCGCCGAGACGCGGCACGCCGCCGAGGACGGCTGCGACGCGGTCGAGGTCGACTACGACCCGCTGCCGGCGGTCGCGACGATCGAGCATGCCCTCGACCCGTCGGTTCCGCCGATCTTCGACGACGTCCCGTCGAACGTCTTCTACACCGAGGAGAAGACCTTCGGCGACCCGGACAGTGCATTCGAGGGCGCCCGGATCGTGTCGCTTTCGCTGCGGCCTCAGCGCGTGGCGATGGTGCCGATGGAGGGCCGCGGCGGGATTGCCGACTACGACCCCGGCACCGGCGAACTCACGTTCTACTCGTCGAATCAGGCGCCGCACGGTCTTCGCTTCCACCTCGCACGCCTCCTCGACCACCCGCTCGACCGGCTGCGCGTGATCTCGCCGGACATGGGGGGCTCCTTCGGCCAGAAGACGTCGATGTGGCGCGAGGACCTCGCCCTGTGCGTGGCCTCGAAGCGGCTCGGGCGGCCGGTCCAGTTGGGTCGAGGACCGGATCGAGAACATGACCTCGGCCACCCATGCGCGCGACGAGCGGGTCGACGTCGACGCCGCCGTCACGGACGACGGCACGATCCTCGCGCTCGACGTCAGGATGACGCTCGACCAGGGCGCCTACCCGCTCCCGACGACGTTCTCGCCGCTCTTCGGCTGGGTGGCCCGCCACATGATCCCGTCGTCGTACCGGCTGCAGAACATGCGCTGGGCGTTCACCGTCGTGGCGACCAACAAGGCCTCGTACGGCGCCTACCGCGGCCCGTGGGCCGTCGAGACGCTCCTCCGCGAGCTGATCGTCGACCAGGTCGCGCGCGAGCTCGGCCTCGATCCGGTCGACGTGCGTCGCCGCAACCTGATCACGGCCGGCGAGCAGCCGACCACGATGATCACGGGGCCGACGCTCGAGGACGTCACGTCACTGGAGACGCTCGAGCGCGCTGTCGAGCTGCTCGACTACGAGGCCTTCCGCGAGGAGCAGCGCCTCGCTCGTGAACAGGGGCGGCTGCTCGGGATCGGCTTCTCGACCTACATCGAGGCGGCGCCCGGGCCGCCGGACTTCTTCGACGGGCTCGGGTTCGAGGTCGGCGGGGAACGCGCGAACGCGATCCTCGAGCCGGACGGGCGGCTGACCGTGTTCACGACGCAGCAGGGCCCCGGGGTGGGGCACGAGACGACGCTCGCGCAGGTCGCGGCAACGGAGCTCGGGGTGCCGTTCGACCACGTGCGCATCGTCCACGGCGACACGAACCTCGTCCCGTTCAGCATGGTGGGCACCGGCGGCTCCCGCGCCGCGACGATGGCGAGCGGCGCGGCGCTCATGGCCACGCGGACCGTCAAGCGAAAGGCGCTCGAGGTGGCGGGCGAACTGCTCGAGATCGCACCCGGCGACCTCGAGATCGTCGACGCGATGGTGACGCCGAGAGGCGACCCGGCGAAGGCGATCCCGCTCGCCGACGTCGCTGCCGCAGCCTACTTCGCGCCGCCGAGCGGCGAGGAGCCCGGGCTGCGGAGCAGCGAGGTCTTCGCCGGGATCACACGCGGTGGCTGGTCGGGCGGGACTCACGCAGCCATCGTCGAGGTCGACGCGGAGACGGGGCTGGTGGCGATCCAGCGCTACGTCGTGGTGGAGGACTGCGGCCCGTGCATCAACCCGGCGATCGTCGACGGCCAGATCCGCGGCGGCGTCGCGCAGGGGATCGGTCTCGCCCTCTACGAGGACGCCGCATACGACGAGGACGGCAACTTCCTCGCGGCGACCTTCATGGACTACCTCGTGCCGACCGCGACCGAGATCCCGGCGATCGAGATCGAGCACCTCCACAACGAGCCGCTCGAGGAAGTGGCGTACAAGGGCGTCGGCGAGGGCGGCGCCATCGGCGCGCCGCCCGCCGTGCTCAACGCCGTCGTCGACGCGGTCGGCGGCGGGAAGATCACGCGGCTCCCGCTCACGCCCGAGCGCGTCCTCGAGCTGCTCGACGCCGCGGTGGCGGTCGGTACGTAGCGGTGGAGATCGAGAGCTCGTTCGAGGTTCCGGTCGCGCCCGAGGAGGCGTGGCAGCTGCTGAACGACGTCCCGCGCGTCATCCCGTGCATGCCCGGGGCCGCGCTGGACGAGGTCGTCGACGACAACACCTTCAAGATCACGATGCACGTGAAGCTCGGCCCGGCCTCGTTCCAGTTCGCCGGCGACGTGACGCGAGAGGAGTCGGATGCGGAGGCCCACAAGACGACCATGACCGCGAAGGCCCGCGACACGAAGGGCCGCGGCATGGCGAACGCGCGGATCGAGTCGACGATGGAGGCGACGGAGGGCGGAACCGTCGTCCGGATCGTGACCGACCTCCACCTGCAGGGCACGATCGCGACGATGGGCCGCGGCGTGGTGCAGCCCGTCGCGGGCCAGATGGTCTCTCAGTTCGCTGCGTGCATTGCCAAGCAGCTGCAGGCGGCCCCGCCCGCGCCGGCTGCCGACGGTGAGCCGGCGGCGCCCGCCGAGCCCGCTCCCGCGCAGCCCGTGAAGCCGGTCGGCGGGTTCGGGCTGCTCTGGCGGTCGCTGCTCGGGATCTTCCACCGCGGCCGCTAAGCGGTCACCAGGAAGTACGTCTTCTTACCCACGAACGTGCCGTAGAAGAGCCACTGCCCGCGGTTCAGGGTCAGCGACTTCGACTTCTTGCCCACGAAAGCCCCCGACGTGAGGATGATCGGGTCGCTCCGGATCGCCTGCACCGTGAAGCCGCTCTTGCCCGACTCGTCGCGCACGGTAAACGAGTAGCGCCCCGAGGTCAGGCTCTGGACCGGCTTCCCGTTCTTCGTCAGCGTGGTGGTTCCGTTCGGCTTGACGGTGGCGACGAGCGTCCCGCGCAGCGCGGCCCCCGGAAGCGTGGTCCCGATCGGCGAGCCGCTCTTGCCCCCGGACGCCGTGCCTTTCGTGCCGCCCGTCGGGGACGAGCTCGAGCCGCTGCCGCCGGCGGCCACCTGGGTCGGCGACCCGCTCGCTGCCGTCGTGAACGTGCGCCGGGTCGAGCCGGGGTTGTTGTTGTCCTGCGCCACGTAGGTCGAGCTCGGCAGCAGGGTCGCCGTGAAGAGCTCGATCTCCGAGTCCCCCGTCCCGAGGGTCGTGCTGATGTTGACGCCGCCCGGACCCGTGAGCTGGAACTGGACGAACGAGCAGCCGCCGGTCTCGTCCGAGAATGCGAACGGCGAATCGACGACCACCTGGTAGGTCCCCGGCGCAATCGTCGTGACCGGATTCCCGCTGTCGTCGACGATCGAGAACGTGCAGTTCGCCGCGTAGTGGAAGTAGAGCGTCGGCGTTGCGGCCTGTCGAGGAGGCGGAGGAGCCCAGGAGCGCGAGCCCCGCGACGATCCCGGCGCAGATGAACCTCTTCAGCACGGCGCCGACTCCCACGTTTGACAGGGTAGCGTCGTGCCCGCGTACGACCACCTGCTGTGCAGCGGCGCCCACCTGCGGCTCGTCCGCCGCGAGGGCTGGGAGTACGCCGAGCACCTGATCTCCGGCGAGTCCGTGGCGGCGCTGGCGCTGACGCCGGCCGACGAGGTCGTGCTGATCGAGCAGCGGCGGACACCCGTCGACCGGGTCGTGCTGGAGCTTCCCGCGGGCATCGTCGATCCGGGCGAGACACCCGAGGCTGCCGTTCTCCGCGAGCTCCTCGAGGAGACCGGGTACGCGGCCGAGGGCCCGCCGGAGCTGCTGCTCTCGGCGCCGATCCTGGCGGGGCTGACCTCGAGCATCCTCCATCTCTTTCGGGTGCGCTGCGGAGAGCGGATTGCGGCAGGCGGCGGCGTCGAGGACGAGCAGATCCGCGTCCGCCTCGTCCCGCTGGCAGAGCTCGTTCGCTCGCCGCTCGACGGCTACGAGGCGGTGGACTGGCACATCCCGGCCGCGCTGCAGCTCGCGCGCGTCCGTGATTCGGCGAAGATGGGCTGATGCCCGAATCGGGGCTGATCCTGTACCAGGCCGAGTGGTGCCCGTTCTCGTCGGCCGTGCGCGAGGTGCTGACCGAGCTCGGGATCGACTATCTGATACGCCAGGTCGAGCCGTTCCCCAGGGACCGCCACGAGCTGCGCGAGCTCGCCGGCACCGACAAGATCCCTGTGCTCCAGGCGGAGGACGGGCAGCTGTACCGCGGCACGCGCGAGATCTTCCGGCACCTGAGCGGGCGCAAGCCGTGGAAGTACGCGGCCGCGCACCGGCGGCGGTTCGCCGCGCACGCAGATGCGCGCGAGACCGACGTCCCGGCGCAGATCCTCGAGTACTTCCACGGGCAGGGCGAGCTCGAGGCCGCACACGACGACCAGCAGTCGGAGCCGGTCGTGACGGATGCGCCCGATCTGCACCGCTTCGAGCTCCGGCTCGAAGGCAGGCTGATCGGGCTGACGGCCTACAGGCGCAAGCCAGGCTCCATCGTCATCACGCACACGGAGGTCGATCCGAGCTGCGAGGGCCGCGGCTATGGCAGCCTCCTCGCGGGCGCCGCCCTCGACGCGGCCCGTGCCGAGGAGCTTCAGGTCGTGCCGCTGTGCCCGTTCACGGCGGCGTACATCGACGACCACCCGGAGTACCGGGACCTCGTGGCCTGATCTCACACGACGCGCGCCCGCGCACTGAGTCAGGCCGAAGCGGCGAAAAGCGACTCTGCCTCGCGCACGAAGCGGGTGGCGCCGACCGAGCGGAAGAAGGCGAGCGCCGGCTCGAGCTGTTCCGGGTCTGCGAGCTGCCGGGCGGCGGCGAGCCGGGCGAATGCCTCGTGCGACACCGCACCCATCCGGGCCGCGATGTCGGCTGCTGCGAGCGGATCGCCCCGGGCGGCCGCCGTGGCGGCCTCGGCCCAGAGCCCCGGCAGGCGGGCGGCGACATCGGCCAGGCGCTCGCCGAGCCCCAGGACGGGCGCCGACCAAGACAGCTCGAACATCGACGAGGCGGAGAACCCCGGATGGCCCGTCTCCGCGATCTCGAGCATCTCGACGGCCGCCGCGGCGGCCTCGTCACGGGCTCCCAGCTCGAGCAGGACGTACGCGGCGCGGGCGAGCGCGACGAACACGGCCTGGCTGTCCTGTGCACGCCGGGCGGCGGCGATGCCGTGCTCGGCGTCCGCCCGGGCCTCGTGCCCTGCATCGCGGGCGAGCCGCACGAGGGCACGCGCGGAGTACGCCTGGAAGAGGAGATAGTGCGGACGTCCGGACTCCACGTCGTCGATCAGGTCGTCGGCGAGCCGAACGCCGTCGTCCCAGCGTCCCAACGCGAAATAATCGTCGACCAGGATTCCGCGCACCCACCGCTCGAACTCCCGCTGCCCGAACCGGCGGCAATCCTCGAGCGCGTCTTCCCAGAGGGCCAACCCCTCCCGGAGCCGGCCGCGTTGCCAGTACAGGTTCGCGAGGTTGCCTTTCGCCCGGCCGAGCTCCCAGGCTGCATTCGCCGCCTCGGCCGCCCGGATCGCCTCGGCCAGGTCGTCGATCCCTTCGGGATCGCCGGTCATGCCGCGCGCGGAGCCGATGTTGTTCAGGGTCGCCGCCCGCACCTCCTCGAGCCCGAGCGCCTCCGCCATCGCCAGCGCCTCGCGCCCGATCCGGATCGCTTCCTCGGGATCGGCCGCCAGCATCCGGAACCGCGAGGCGGTCGAGATCGCGTACGCCTTCGCGGGCGAGGGCGGCAGCGGCTCCAGCAGCTCGAGCGCCCGAGCGAGGTGGGTGAACGACTGATCGCGGTCGCCTGCGAGCCAGGCGGCCGCAGCGATCCTCGTCTCCGCCTCGCCGGCGCCCTCGGCGTCGCCCGCGTCCTTCAGGCCTTCAGCGGCCCGCTCGAGGAGCTCCGCAGACGGCTCGCCGAGCAGCCAGCGGTTGTAGCCGATCGCGAGCAGGAGGCGGAACCGCCGCGGGTCGTCCTCGGGGAGCAAAGCCATGGCGGCGCGGTAGTACCGCTCGGCCGCCGCGTGGGCGTGGAGCGACGCGGCGCGTTCGCCGGCGTCTGCGAGTGCGACCTGTGCGCGGGCGGCGAAGCCGCTCGTGTCCGCTCCGGTCGCGGTCCCGAGCTCGAGCGCCTGCAGGTAGTGATAGGCGAGCATCTCCGCTTGGTCGTCGGCCCGGCCGAGCCCCTCGATCCAGTGCGCCGCCCGCACGTGCTTGTCGACCCTGTCGGCGCGCGGAATCTGCCCGTAGGCGACATCGCGCATGAGGACGTGCCGGAACGAGTACTCGCTCTCGTTCGCAACACCTGACGAGCGCTCGCGCCGCACGAAGTCGCGCCGCTCGAGCAGGTGGAGCGCGTGCTCGAGCTCGGTGCCGTCGCGGTCGGCGAGAGCGCAAGTGCGCCGGTCCAGAACGACTTCCCGATCACCGCGGCGTTCTGTACGAGCTGCTTCTGCTCCGGGTCGAGCAGGTCGAGCCGTGCCGCGATCAGCCCCTGCACCGTGTCGGGCAGCCGCTCGATCGCGCCCTGCTCGCGGAGCATGCGCGCGAACTCCTCCGCGTACAGCGGATTGCCGCCGGCGCGGGCGAGGAGCTCGGCCTGGGTGTCCGCGGGCAGCACCGAGCGTCTCGAGGAGCTCGCCGACCAGGCGCGCGGTGTCTTCGTCGCCCAGCGGCACCGGCGAGATCGTGAGCGAGTTCTGCTTGCCGCCGCCCCAGCCGGGGCGTCGCGCGAGGAGCTCCGGGCGCGCGGTGCACACGACGAGGAGCGGGACGGCCGACGCCCAGTCGACCAGGTGGTCGACGAAGTCGAGCAGGCTCTCGTCGGCCCAGTGGAGGTCCTCGAAGACGAGCACGAGCGGCCGCTCGTCGGCGAGACCCTCGAAGAACCTCCGCCACGAGGTGAAAGCCTCGTCCCTGCGATCGCCGCCGCCGAGGTCAGAGCCGGAGAGGCCGACCAGCGGTCGCAGGTTGGAGACGATCCACGGGTCGTCGGAGACCGCGCGAGCTTGCGCTCGACCTCGTGCTCGTCGTCGTCCTCGAGGATGCCGGCCTGCGCTTTGACCATCTCGCCGAGAGCCCAGAAAGTGATGCCGTCCCCGTAAGCGAGGCAGCGCCCATGGCGCCAGGCCGTGATCTCGGGCTCGCGCTCGACCGACGCGTACAGCTCGAGGACGAGCCGGCTCTTGCCGATTCCCGGGATTCCGACCAGGGTCACGAGCTGTGTGGAGCGCTCCTGCCGCGCGCGGTCGAGGGCTCCGGTGAGCAGCATCAGCTCGCGCTCACGCCCGACGAGCGTCGCCCCGTGCACCCGCTCGAGGTGGACTCGCGCCGTCGCCCTGAGTGCGGGGCGCGCCGCCACCGGCTGTGCCTTCCCCTTCGCCTCGACGGCGAGCTCGTCCCCATACACGATGGCGCGGCCGGTGGCGCGGATGGTCTGCGCGCCGGCGAGGATCCCGCCCACCGGCGCCGCCGACTGCAGCCTTGCCGCCGTGTTCACGACGTCGCCGGCCGCCAGTGCCTGGCCGCCGGCGATCGCGGTCGGAATCCACGGTCACGAGCGCCTCGCCAGTGTTGACGCCGATGCGGAGCTCGATGCCGACGCCCTCCGCCCAGTCACGGATCGCGAGTGCTGCCCGCACCGCACGCTCCGCATCGTCTTCGTGGGCGGCCGGCGCGCCGAAGACCGCCATCACGGCGTCGCCGATGAACTTCTCGACGGTGCCGCCGAAGCGCTCGAGCTCTGCCTTGAGCTGGGCGTGGTAGGGGTCCAGAAGCGCTGCGACGTCCTCGGGGTCCATCGTCTCTGCCTGCGCCGTGAACCCCGCCAGATCTGCGAACAGCACCGTGACGACCTTGCGCTCGCGCCGCGCCTGCACGTCACGAGTCTAGGGCCGGTTATCCCCGTCTGCGGCTGGGTAGCACGCTCGCATGACAACGATCGAGCGTTTCCAGAACCTACAGGTCGAGCTGGTGCGCGCAGGCTTCTCGACCGAGCTTCACGCCCGGCCGGACGGCAACCAGGCCAAGGTCTCGATGTTCATCGACCTGGAGCACCGGACTGCCGACGACATCGAGTACCTCGACCGGCTGGCCGGCACCCAGGGCTTCTCGTACACGGTGCAGGAGAACAGCCGCGCTGCGCTGAGACTCGCGACGTAGCCAGAGGCTGGGCATGCTCGGGGCGTGCCGGAGCTGGAAATCGGGCTTCTCGGCGGCTTCTCGGCCTCGGTCGACGGCGTCGCCGTGCCCGAGACCGCCTGGCGGCTGAAGAAGGCACGCGAGCTGGTCAAGCTGCTCGCGCTCGCGGACGGGCACCGGCTGCACCGCGAGCAGGCGATGGACGCGCTCTGGCGGGAGCTCGACCCGGCCGCGGCGGCCAACAACCTCAACCAGGCCGTGCACGTCGCCCGGCGCGCGCTCGGCGCGGAGGCGATCGAGGCGCGCGACGGGCTGCTCGTGCTCGCGGCCGAGGTCGACGTCGACCGCTTCGAGGAGGCCGCCGCCGCCGCGCGGCGGGCCGGCACCGCGGCGGCATATCGCGCGGCGCTCGCCGCCTACGGCGGCGAGCTGCTGCCCGAGAACCGCTACGACGACTTCGCCGAGGCGCGGCGCGAGGAGCTGGAGACACTGCGGGACGCCGTCGCGCACGAGCTCGAGCGGCTCGAGGGAGTGGCGCGAGCCGCTCCGCCTGCCTGCGGCGACGAGCTCCTTCGTCGGCCGGCGCCGGGAGCTCGCGCGAGCTCGAGCGCGCTGCTCCGGCGCGGCCGGCTGCTCACCCTGGCCGGAACCGGGGGCGCAGGCAAGACGCGCCTCGCGCTCGAGCTGGCGCGAACCGTGCAGGAGTCGTTCGCGGACGGCGCGGCGCTCGTCGAGCTCGCGCCCGTGTCCGATCCCGGGCTCGTCGGAGACGCCGTGGCCGCCGCGCTCGACGTGCGCGCGCTTCCGGGGCAGGGGGTCTCCGACGCGCTGGCCGGCTTCCTCGGCGGGCGGGCGATGCTGCTCGTGCTCGACAACTGCGAGCACGTCCTGGCGGCGAGCGCCTCGCTCGCCGAGGCGCTGCTCCGGGCGGCGCCGAACCTCACGGTGCTCGCGACGACCCGCGAGCCGCTGAGACTTCCGGGCGAGGTCGTCTTCCGCGTGCCGTCGCTCACGATCCCCGATCCCGAGCAGCTCCCGCCGGTGTCCGAGCTCGGCGAGCTCGAGGCTGTCCGCCTGTTCGTCGAGCGCGCCGCCGCGGTCGCGCCCGGCTTCTCCCTCACGGAGGAGAATGCGGCCGACGTCGCGCGGATCTGCTTCCGCCTCGACGGGCTGCCGCTCGCGGTCGAGCTGGCGGCCGGGCGCGTGGGGGGCCTCGGGCCGGCGGCGATCGCCGAGCGGCTCGACGACCGCTTCCGCCTCCTGCGCGCGGGCGCCGGTGCAGCGCCGACCCGGCAGCAGACCCTCGCGGCGGCGCTGCGCTGGAGCCACGATCTGCTCGAGCCCGGCGAGCGTGTCCTCTTCCGGCGGCTCGCCGTGTTCGCGGGCGGCTTCGAGCTCGGGGCCGCCGAGGTCGTGTGCGCCGGGGACGAGCTCGGCCTGGCCGAGATCGCCGACGTCCTCGGCCGCCTGGTCGAGAAGTCGCTCGTCAGTGCGGAGGAGCGCGGCGCCGAGCGCCGCTACCGGCTGCTCGAGACCGTGCGGCTCTATGCCCAGGAGCAGCTCCTGGACGCCGGCGAGGCGCGGCCGCTCGCGATGCGCCACGCGCACTGGGCACTCGCGCTCGCCGAGGCGGAAGCCGACCGTCCGGCGCTCGACCGCGAGGCTGCGAACCTGCGCGCGGCACTCGACACGCTGATGGACGGCGAGCCCGAAGAGGCGCTGCGGTTCTGCGTCCATCTGCTGCCGTTCTGGCTCAGGCGAATCGACCTCCACGAGGGCCGGCGGCGGCTCGCGGAGGTCCTCGGGGCCGCGCCCGAGCGCACCGCGCTCCGCGTCGAGGCGCTGCTCGCGGCGTCCGCGGTCGCCCTCCGCTCCGGGACGATGCCCGACGGCCGCGAGCGCGTCGAGGAGGCGCTCGACGTCGCCCTCGAGCTCGGCGACGCCCGCATCGAGTGGAAGGTCCGCCAGCGGCTCGCCGACTTCACGGTCGCCTGGGACGACGCCGAGCTCGCCCTCCTCACCGTCGACGCCGCGCTGACGTGCGCGCGGCGGGAGGGGCTCGCAGGCGCCGGAGGCGGTCAGCGTCTATGCGCTCGGGAGCGCGTACTGGCTCCTCGGCGACCTCGACCGCGCCGAGCTGCATGTCGCGGAGAGCCTGGAGCTGTTCCGCCGCCTGCCACCCGAACTGCGGCTGCAGTCGCCCCTCAACATCGGCGAGCTGCCGTGGGACGGAATCCCGGGCCTCCTCGGCCCGCGGGTGCTGTTCGAGGACACGCTCCAGCCGTTCCTCGAGCTCCCGGCGCGCGTGGCCGTCGCGCACGTCCTCGTGAACCAGGCCGGGCTTGCCCGCGTGCGCGGCGACAACGTCCGGGCGCGCGAGCTCTTCGACGAGGGCGAGCAGATCTGCCGCGAGGCTGGGCGCGCTGCGGGGGCTCGCCAGCACGCACGTCCGCCGGGCGTATCTCCACCTCGCCGAGGGCGATCTCGAGGCCGCGCGCGTCGAGCTGCAGCGCGGGCTCGAGCTGGTCCGTGCCCTGAACGACCGGCGCGCGATCGGCATGGCGCTCACCGGCCTCGGCCTCGTCGACACGGTCGCCGGCGAGCACGAGCGCGCGGAGCGCGAGCTCGGGGACGCGCTCGCGCTCTTCCGCCGGGCAGGCGACCGCTGGGGGCTCACGAGCGCGCTCTGGCGGCGGGCCGATCTCGCCCTCGTCCGGGGCGAGTTCGACGACGCCGAGGAAGCACTCGAGGAAGCGCTGCGGGTGCTCGGCGAGACGAAGCGCCTGCGCTGGGCCGGCCACACGCTCGGCAGCTACGGGGACGTGCTGGCGGCGCGCGGCGACCTGGAGGCCGCGAGGAGCCGGTACGCGGCGGCCCGCGAGCTGTATGCCCGCGCGGGCGACGGGCTCGGCGTCGCGGCACTGGACGCGCGGGCCGCGACGTTGTTAGATCCCCGCTAAGCCGCTGCAAAGAGCGCCTTCGTACAACTCCCTCACGAATCCGCGAAAAAGGGAGGGCGAGATGAGTGCAACGGTGTCTCCGGTCATCGGGGAGGCGACCGTCCAGGAGCTTCGCGAAGCCGTGCGCGGTGAGGTCATCGCGCCCGGTGACGAGAGCTACGCCGAGGCGTGCCGCATCTGGAACGGGATGTACGACGACCGCCGGCCGGCGGTGATCGTGCGCTGCGCGGGCGTGGCGGACGTGATCGCGGCGGTCGGCTTCGCGCGGAGCAACAACCTGCCGCTGGCGGTGCGCGGCGGCGGCCACAGCGTGGCCGGGTTCTCGTCGTGCGACGACGGCCTGGTCATCGACCTCGGCGACATGCGCGAGGTGCGGGTCGACCTGGAGGACGGCGTCGCGCACGTCGGCGGCGGCGCCGTCTGGGCCGACGTCGACCACGAGACGCAGGCGCACGGTCTGGCGACGACGGGCGGCCTCGTCTCCATGACCGGCGTGGGCGGCTTCACCCTTGGCGGCGGCATCGGTTGGCTGATGCGCAAGCACGGGCTCGCGCTCGACAACCTCGTCGGCGCCGACGTCGTGACCGCCGACGGGCAGCTCGTCCGCACCAGCGCCCAGAGCAACCCGGAGCTCTTCTGGGGGCTGCGCGGCGGCGGCGGGAACTTCGGGATCGTCACGCAGTTCGACCTGGCCCTGCACCCGGTCGGGCCGATCGTGCACGCGGGGCCGGTCTTCTACGCGCCGGAGCAGGCGCGGGCCCTGCTGCGCCTGTTCCGCGAATGGGCGACCGGCGCGTCCGACGACGTGACGGCCCTCGTGAACCTCACGACTGCGCCGCCGCTGCCGGTGATTCCGGAGGAGTGGCACGGGAAGAAGGTCGTCGCGTTCGTCGCCTGCTCGACCGGGCCGGCGAGCGAGGCCGATGCGCGCGTGCGGCCCTTCCGCGAGCTGGCCGAGCCGATCGCCGACCTGCTCGGCCCGATGCCGTACAACGTGCTCCAGACGTTGCTCGACCCGCTCTGGGGCAAGGGCATCCACTCGTACTTCAAGGCGGCGAACCTCGCGTCGCTCGACGACGCGCTGATCGACAACCTCGTGGCGCTGCACGCGCAGGTTCCGGGACCGCAGGCCGAGATCCACGTGCACCAGATGGGCGGCGCCGTCGGGCGCGTGCCCGAGGACGCGACCGCGTTCCCGGAGCGCTCGATGCCGTTCCTCGTGAACTGCGTGACGGGCTGGCACGAGCCGTCGCTCGCCGACGCGCACATCGCGTGGGCCCGGTCCGTGATCGACGTGGCGACGCCGTCCTCGACCGGCCGCGCCTACGTCAACTTCCTCGGCGACTCGTCGGCCGCCGAGAGCGCCTACGGCAGCGCGAAGTACCGGCGCCTGGTGGCGCTGAAGCGCGAGGTCGACCCGACGAACGTCTTTCGGCTGAACCACAACATCGCGCCCTGAGGAGACAGGTGTCCCTCCGAGACACGACCGGGGACAGTCCCCACTCGTGTCTCGGGGCGCCATGTCTAATGTGCCGACGTGCGGCTGAGCTTCGACTGGGTGATCGCGTCTTGCCGGTTGCTCGCGCAGATCCGGGAGGAGTTCGAGTCGACGCAGCCCTTCGAGGGCGTCCGCATCGGGACCGGGATCCACCTCGAGCCGAAGACCGTCGCGCTGCTGCTGACACTCGAGGCGGGTGGCGCCGAGGTCGTCTCTACGGGCAACCTGAACACGACCCAGCAGGAGGCTCTCGACTACCTGGCGGCGCACGGGGTGCGGCCGGTCGGGAAGCCGACGTCCGACCCGGCCGAGCACGACGCCTACCTGCGCGACGTGCTCGCGTTCCAGCCGGAGCTCCTGCTCGACAACGGCGGCGACCTCTTCGTCCGCTGGCTCGAGGCGCCGTACGAGACGCTGATCGGAGGCACGGAGGAGACGACCTCCGGGCGGATGCGGCTCGAGCCGCTCCGGGCGCAGATCGGATTGCCGGTGCTCGTGATCAACGACAGCCCGATCAAGCAGTTCGCCGAGAACAAGCATGCGGTGGGCCAGGGGACGGTCGAGTCGTTCATGCGGATCACGAACCGCTCGACGAACGGCAAGCGCGTGACCGTCTTCGGCTACGGCGCCGTCGGCCGCGGGGTCGCCGCTCATTTCCGGAATGCGTTCGCCGAGGTCTCCGTCGTGGAGGTCGACCCGGTGACGAGGCTCGAGGCCCTGCTCGACGGCTTCGCCGTCCCGGACAAGGCCGACGCGCTCGGCAGCGCCGACGTGGTCATCACCGCCACGGGTGCCCAGGGCGTACTCGGCGCCGACGACCTTCCGCTCCTCGCGGACGGAGCGATCCTCCTCAACGTCGGTCACTTCCCGCGCGAGATCGACGTGCCGGCGCTGCAGGCCGCGGCGCAGGACGAGGACCACCCGGGCGACGGCATCACCACCTTCTTCCTCGACGGCGGACGTCAGGTGCACTTGCTCACGGGCGGCCACATGGTCAACCTCGCCGGCCCGCGCCCGCTCGGGAACTCGATCGAGTCGATGGACCTCGGCTTCGCGCTCCAGGCGCGCTGCCTCGAGGCGGTCGCCCGGGGTGACGTCGGCCCCGCCGACTGCGTCGTCCCCGTCCCACGGTCGATCGACGCCGCGGTCGCCCGCGCCTACGTGACGCTCGCCTCGGCGTAAGCTTCGACGGAGTGAGCGCCGCCGAGCACATCGACCCGAGCGTGCCTCCGAGCGGCACCGGGTGCGTGGAGTGCCTCGCCACGCCCGACGGCTGGTGGTTCCACCTGAGGCGCTGCGCCGAGTGCGGCCACGTCGGGTGCTGCGACTCCTCGCCGAGCCAGCACGCGAGCAAGCACGCCGCCGAGACCGGTCACGGAATCGTCCAGAGCTTCGAGCCGGGTGAGGACTGGTTCTGGTCGTACGAGGACGACGCGTACTACGACGGGCCCGAGCTCGCAGCGCCGCACTCGCACCCCGCCGACCAGCCGACGCCTGGCCCCGAGGGCCGCGTCCCGCCGGACTGGACGCGGCGGCTCAATTAGCGCGGCTTGTAGATCTGGATCTTGAGCTTGCGGTAGGCGAAGACCGCCATCTGCACGAGGAGCCAGCCGTGGCGGAAGCGCGAGATCTTCGTCTCGCCGTAGGTGCGCGTCCCGTAGCGGACGGGGATGTCGACGATCTCGAGCTGGAGCCGCGCCGCCCCCAGCAGCAGGTCGAAGTCCCCGAACGGGTCGAAGTCGCCGAAGTACGAGCGTTCCGCGGCGATCTCCTCGTAGCGCGTGCGGCGCAGCGCCTTCGTCCCGCAGAGCGTGTCCTTCACCGGCTGCCCGAGCAGCGCGCTGAAGACGAGCGAGAAGAGCTTGTTGCCGAGCAGGTTGAGGAAGCGCATCGCGCCCGGGCTCGAGGTCGTAGACGAGCCGGGAGCCGTTCGCGAGCTCGGCGCGGCCGGAGGCGATCGCGTCGACGAACGCCGGCAGCTCCGCCGGCCGCACGGTCAGGTCGGCGTCGAGGATCATCAGCACGTCGTGCCGCGCCCGCGCGAACCCGAGCCGCACCGCGTCGCCCTTCCCGCTCCCGGTCTGCTCGACGTAGACGATCTCCCGCTCGGGGTGCAGCTCGACCTGGCGGAGGATCTCCTCACGCGTCCCGTCGCTCGAGTGCCCCTCGACGAAGATCAGCTCGCTCTCCCGTCCGAGCGCCGGTGTCTCCTCGACGATCCGCGCGATCATCCCGGCCTCGTTCTTGGCCGGGACGACGACGGAGACGCTCGGCGCCTCGGCGTCCGCTATCGGCACCGGCCGCGCCACGATCCACCATGTCAGGCACAGATGGCGGATGATCGGCAGCGGCCCGATCACACCGTTCAGGAACGCCGACAGGAACGGCACGCGCAGCGGGAAGAGGATGCGCCGGGTCGTGGTCACCGCCTCGAGGCCGGTGAGCTGCAGCAGGTTGCGGACGTCGGCGATCGTCAGCCAGTTCCGCACCGGCGTGCGCCGCTTCAGGTGCAGGCGCTCGAGCACGACGAGCGCCGGGCGCCACAGCTGGCTCCACGACTGGATGACGATGCGCGTGTCGCGGTGCGAGTGCGCGGCGACGCTGCGGAAGAGCGCGAGCAGATCGTCGACGTAGGGCACGAGGTCGGAGAGGACGACGTAGTCGAAGGTCTCGCCGCCCTCGAGCTCCTCGCCCGCCTCGACGCGAAACTCGAGCTCGGGATGCCTCGACCGGGCGAGCTCGACCATCCGCGGGCTCACGTCGACGCCGAGGCCGCGCGCCGGCCGGAGCGCCGCCAGCAGGTCGCCGTTCCCGCTCCCGATCTCGACCACCGACGCCCCCGTGCGCACGATCGCCTCGTGCACGGCCTCGATCAGCTCGTGATAGCCGCGCGAGGAACGGAGCCGCCGGCCGGCCAGCTCATCGAACGCCTGCGACATCTCGTGGTAGCCCGACGACACGGCGGCCTACGCTAACCCGTGATGCGGCGCGCTTACCTCGACCGTACGGCGTGGCTGGCGGCAGCCGCCTTCCTGGTCGCGTGCTTCGCCGCCTACGGCGGCCTCCTCAGCCACGCCTACCCGGGCGACGTCGGCATGTACGAGCGCTACGGCCGGGAGTGGGTGCTGCAGGGGCTGACGCCGTTCCACGTGTTCTTCGTCGAGTACCCGCCGGGCGCGGTGCCGCTCTTCACGATTCCGGTGCTCGTCTGGGACGAGCACTACGTGACCGTCTTCAAGGTGATGATGGCCGCCTGCGGAGTCGGCTTCGTGCTCTGCTCCGCGTGGGTGCTGCGCCGGCTCGAGCTGAGCGCCTGGCGGCTCGTGCCGGTCGTGCTCGCTCCGGTGCTGATGGGGCCCGTGTTCCTGAACCGCTACGACCCGCTCGCGGCGCTGCTCGCGATGCTCGCGCTGGTCTTCTGCCTGCGCGGCAACGAGCGCACGTGGAGCGCGCTCCTCGGCGTCGGCGCCGCGCTCAAGATCTACGCCGCCATCTTCGTGCCGATCGCGGTGCGCCGTGTGCGCTCTGTCAAGGCGGCGGCCGCGTCGTTCGTGATCGCGGTCGCCGTGCTCACGCTGCCCTGGGTGGCGATCTCGCCCGGCGGTGTCGGCTTCAGCCTCTGGACGCAGGCCTCGCGCCACCTCCAGATCGAGAGCTTCGGCGCCTCGCTCCTGCTCGTCGGCTCGAAGCTCGGGATCCACCACGTCGGCTGGCTCGCCGGGGAACCCGGGTCGATCGACGTCAGCGGCCGCCTCGCCGACACGGTCGGCGGCATCAGCACCTTTGCCGCGCTCGGCGCCGTCCTCTGGGTTGCGTGGGCCTACTGGCGCGGGCCCGACACCGACGAGCGGTTCGTCACCGCGTGGGCCGGGGCCGTGACGGCGTTCGTCGCGTTCGAGAAGATCCTCTCGCCGCAGTACCTGACCTGGCTCGTGCCGCTCGTCCCGCTCGCGGCCGGCCGGCGCGGGCGCTGGGCAACGGTGGTGTTTCTCGGCGTCCTCGCGCTGACGATGCCCGAGTACCTCGTCCACCGCGACGGGCTGCGCAACCAGGACTGGACGGTGTGGGTGCTGCTGGTGCGCAACCTCGGTCTGGCGGCGATCTTCGTGCTGCTCCTCCAGGAGCTGCGCGTGTCAGCCCGTGCCGCCGCAGCCCCGGAGCGGGGGCCCGCCGAGCCGGTACACGAGCGCCCCGCCGAGGTCGTGCGCTGACGCGATCCGGTCGAGAGCGGGCGACCAGGTGGACGCCCAGCGCTTGTCGACGATCGCGAGCGTGACGTTCTTCGCCTTCGCGTACTCGCGCAGGAGCTGCGCCTGGTTCGCGACCGGCGGATAGCCGACCGCGATCTGCGCGATCCCGGGCGGATGCTGGAACGAGCTCGGCGGCGAGGTCTGCAGCCGGCCGCCGGCCATCCGGAAGCGGAAGTCCGAGGCCGCCTGCCAGAGCATCGCCTGCCCGCCCGCGCCTACCGGCTGGGGCAGCACGTTCCCTTCGGTGGCGAGGCACGGCCGGTACTGCGCGTCCGTGAAGAGCGCCGGCACCGAGTAGGTCGTCGCCCAGACGCCGGCGCCTGGGTTCGGCACGAGCAGGAGCACCGTGAGGCCGGGGAGCAGCCAGCGGAGCACGCCCTGGCGCGCGGCCGCCGTCCAGAGCGCGCCGATCACCGCGACCGTGAGCGCCGCATAGAGCGCGAAGCGCACCGGGAGGATGTTGTCGAGCAGCGGCAGGAACTTCGTGCGCCCGCCGATCGTGATCGTCTGATGCCCGAGCACATTCGGCAGCGGGATCACCTTGTGGCCGCCGACGACGAGCCTCGGCCCGAGCGAGAGGTACGTCACGACGAGTAGCGAGGCGAGCAGGAACCGCCCGCGGTAGGTGCGCCAGCTCCGCACGGCGTAGAGGACGATGATCAGGAGCAGTGGGATCCCGACGTACGACCCCTGCTCGGTGCTGTTGCCCGGGAAGTGCTTCGCGACCGAGTGCGCCCACCACGCCCCGACGGCCTCGAGGTGCGACGGGATGAACAGGTTCAGCAGGTCGGCCGTGTAGGCCTCCGGCGGCGTGAAGCCGGAAACGCGCAGATCGGTGAGCGAGTAGTAGAGAACAGGCGCGGCGAGCACTGCGCCGACCGCATACGCGAGCGCGACCGGCCCGAGGAGGCGGCGCAGCGCCGGCCGCGAGCGCGGCGCGAGCAGGAACCCCAGCGCGAGCGCCAGCACGAGGGCGATCGTCGCCGTGAGCGCGAGCTCGCTCGAGAGGTAGATCTGGAGCGCGATCAGGAGCCCCAGCCGCAGCGTGATGCGGCGCTCCCCCTCGAGCCCCTGCACGATCACGAGCGCGATCAGCGGCAGTGCGAACACCGCCGTCAGCTGCGGCTGCCCGAGCACGTGGCCGAGCTCGTAGCTCGAGAAGCCGAACAGGTACCCGCCGAAGAGCGACGGCCAGAAGCGGCCGGTGAGGTGGCGGCAGAGCAGGAAGGCCGTCCACGCCGCGAGCGCGGGCAGCGCGACCGCCGCCACGTCGTAGGACGCGACCGGCCCGAGGAGCGCCGTCAAGGGAGCGAAGACGACGGAAAGCGCCGGCACCGTGTTCACCCAGGCGAGGTTCAGCCCCGCCGGCGCCCAGACGTCGGGGGTGACGAACGGGTTCTGCGCGTGCTCGATCGCGTGCAGCCACCACGCGAACGACCAGATGGGGATCTGCGGGTCGTCGAAGACGCCGACGTACTGGTGGCCCGGCTCGATCAGCGGCCCGAGCCCGAAGTAGAGGAAGGCGAGGAGCGCGTAGGCGCCGAACGCGATCAGGCGCGCGTGCCGCGGCTCCGCCACGCGGAGACCTTAGTAATGATCCCGGCGTGCGCGAGGATCTGCCCGCAGGCACGGTCACGTTCCTCTTCACCGACATCGAGGGCTCGACGAGCCTGCTGCGCGAGCTCGGGGCCGACGGGTACGCGGCGGCGCTCGCCGGCCACCGGAGCATCCTGCGCGCGGCGTTCGCCGAGCACGGCGGCGTCGAGGTCGACACGCAGGGAGACGCGTTCTTCGTCGTCTTCCCGACCGCCGACGGCGCGCTGGCCGCGGCCGCCTCGGCGCAGGACGGGCTCCGCTCGGGGCCGATCCGCGTGCGGATGGGCGTTCACACCGGCGAGGTGATGCTCACCGACGAGGGGTACGTCGGCGAGGAGCTCCACCGCGCGGCGCGGATCGCCGCGGCCGGGCACGGCGGCCAGGTCGTGGTCTCGAAGCAGACGCGCGACCGGGCCGGCGCAGACATCACGGACCTCGGCGAGCATCGGGTGAAGGACTTCGCCGAGCCCGTCTGGCTCTTCCAGCTCGGCAGCGAGCGCTTCCCGCCGCTGAAGACGATCTCGAACACGAATCTGCCCCGGCCGGTCTCGTCGTTCGTCGGGCGGGAGCGCGAGCGGGAGGAGATCACCGCCCTCCTCCAGAACGGCGCGCGCCTCGTCACGCTGAGCGGGCCCGGCGGCTCGGGCAAGACGCGGCTCGCGATCGAGGCCGCGGGCGACCTGGTGCCGAGCTTCGCGAACGGCGTCTTCTGGGTGGGCCTCGCCACGTTGCGCGACCCGGCCCTCGTCCTCGGCGCGATCGCCGAGACCCTGGGCGCGAAGGAGGAGCTGGCCGCGTTCGTGGGCGAGCGCGAGCTGCTGCTGCTCCTGGACAACTTCGAGCAGGTGGTCGACGCGGCCCCGGGGCTCGCCGACCTGCTCGAGGGGTGCCGGAATCTGCGCGTGCTCGTCACGAGCCGGGAGCTCCTGCGCGTCCGCGGCGAGGTCACCTATCCCGTGCCGCCGCTCGCCGAGCCGGAGGGCGTCGAGCTCTTCTGCCTCCGCTCCCGCCTGGAGGCCTCACCCGTGATCGAGGAGCTCTGCCGCCGCCTCGACCACCTCCCGCTCGCGGTGGAGCTCGCCGCCGCGCGGACGGCGGCGCTCTCGCCGGCCCAGATCCTCGAGCGCCTCTCGCAGCGGCTCGACCTGCTCGAGGGCGGCCGCGACGCCGACGCGCGCCAGCGCACGCTGCGGGCCACGATCGCGTGGTCGTACGACCTCCTCGAGCCGGCCGAGCAGAGGCTCTTCGCCGGCCTCGCAGTGTTTCGCGGCGGCTGCACCCTCGAGGCGGCCGAGGAGGTGCTGGGCGCCGACGTCGATGTCCTGCAGTCGCTGGTCGAGAAGAACCTCGTCCGGCACACGCACGAGCGGTTCTGGATGCTCGAGACGATTCGCGAGTTCGCACTGGAGCGGCTTGACGCGTCCCCGGAGGCCGGCGAGCTGCGGGCCGCGCAGGCGCGGCTCGTGCTCTCTCTGGCGGAGGAGGTGGAGCCGCAGCTCGGCGGCGCCGAGGCCGATGACGCGGCGCGGCGGCTCGACCTCGAGCGCGACAACGTCCGCGCCGCGCTCGAGTGGGCGTACAGAACCGGCGAAGTGGAGCTCGCTCTGCGCATCGCGGCGCCGCTCGAGCGCTACTGGTGGATCCGCGGCTCGCACGAGGGCCTCGAGTGGATCCGCCGCGGGCTGGACGCGCCGGGGGTGCCGAACGAAGTGCGGGTGGACGCGCTGGCGACGGCGGGTGGCGCCGCCTACTTCACGGGCGACCTCGAGCAGGCGATCGAGCTCTTCGCCCAGGGGCTCGCGCTCTGTCGCGAGCTGGGCGATCCCATGCGCACCGCGCGGATGCTCGCCCGGCTCGCTCCGCCGCTCTACGTCGCCGGCCGCGTCGAGGAGGGTGAGCGCTTCGTCGAGGAGGCCGTCGCGATCAATCGCGAGATCGGCTACCAGTTCGGGCTCGTCGAGTCGCTCCATATCCTCGCGGGCGCCTACCGCTTGCGCGGGGATCTGGACGGCTCTCAGGAGCTGCTCGAGGAGTCGCTCCGGATCGCGCGCGAGATCGAGGATGAGCTCTGGATCAGCTGGGACACTGCCCAGCTCGGCTACATCATGCGGCTGCGCGGCGACCTGGAGCGGGCCTGGGCGCTCGGCTGCGACGCTCTCTTCCGGGCGCGGGAGCGCGACTCCCATTCGAACGTCCTCAGCGGCGTTGCCGAGCTGGCCGTCGTCGCGGCTCTCGCGGGCGACCGCCACCGGGCGGCACTCCTCTGGGGCGCCGTCGAGCGGCTCGATGCCGAGCTCGGCCCCACCCTGTTCGCGGCCGAGCGCGAAGAGCTCGAGCCGGAGCTCGGCGAGCGGGACGCCGCGTTCGAGGCCGGGGTGGCGGAGGGGCGCGCGCTGGAGCTCGATGAAGTCCTCTCGTTAGCGTTCCGTGATGATCCAGGGGGGTTTCCGGGGCCCCCAGTACGATGACCTCATGACCACCTCTGTTGTCACCGGCGGCGCCGGGTTCCTCGGCTCCCACCTCTGCGACTACCTGCTCGACCACGACCATCGCGTGATTTGCGTCGACAACCTCGAGACGGGGTCGCTCGAGAACATCGAGCACCTGAAGGACGCGAGCTTCGTGTTCGTCCACCAGGACGTCGTCCAGGGGATCTGGATCGACGAGAACGTCGACTTCGTCTTCCACCTGGCGAGCCCGGCGAGCCCGATCGACTATCTCCGGCTGCCGCTGCAGACGCTGAAGGTCGGCTCCCTGGGCACGCACAACGCGCTCGGCCTCGCAAAGTGGAAGCGCGCCCGCTTCCTGATCAGTTCGACGAGCGAGGTCTACGGCGACCCGCAGGTGCACCCGCAGCCCGAGACCTACTGGGGCCACGTCAACCCGATCGGCCCGCGCGGCGTCTACGACGAGGCGAAGCGCTACGCCGAGGCGCTCACGATGGCCTACCACAACCAGCAGGGCGTCAACACGGCGATCGCCCGTATCTTCAATACGTTTGGTCCGAGAATGAGAAAGAACGATGGCCGAGCGACGGTGACGTTCCTGCATCAGGCACTCGAAGGCAAGCCGCTCACCGTCTTCGGCGACGGCTCGCAGACGCGCTCGCTCTGCTACGTCGACGACCTGATCCGCGGGCTCTACCTGCTCGCGACGTCCGACGAGCACCTGCCGGTCAACATCGGCAACCCCGACCACGAGGTGACGATGCTCGAGCTCGCGCAGACCTGCATCAAGGTCACCGGCTCGACCAGCGAGATCGTCTTCGAGGCGCTGCCGGTCGACGATCCGAGCGAGCGCCGCCCCGACATCACCAAGGCGCGCCAGATCCTCGGCTGGGAGCCGGAGGTCGACCTCGAGGAGGGCCTGCGGCGCTGGGTCCGCGCGCTCGGCCGGGAGCCGGTCGCGACCTGATGCTGCGCCGGGCGGTGCTGGGCCTCGCCGTGGTCTCACGGCGGTCGCGGTGGCAGTCCGGGCTCATAACCGCAGCCGGCAAGAAGAAGCCGTCGTACTCGGTCTTCGCCAACCTCAAGGACTAGGCAGAGGCAGCCCGCTCTCCGCGAGCAGCTCCCGGTAGAGCGCGTCGACGTCGTCGACGAGGCGGTCGACCCGGTACCGCGGAACCGTTCGCTCGCGCCCAGCCCGCCCGAGCTCGCGGCGCAGATCGGGGTCGCGTGCGAGCCGCTCGAGCGCGGTGACGATCGCGTCGATGTCACCGACGCGGGTCAAAGCCGCCGCGCTCGTGCTCGACGACGTCCGGAACGCCGCCCACGCCTGTCGCCACGACCGGCGTTCCTGCGGCCAGCGACTCGATCGCGACCACGGGCGTCCCCTCGTTGCCGGACGGCAGGAGCAGGACGTCGAAGAGGCCGTAGTACGGTGCGACATCGCGTTGATACCCGACGAACAGGGTGTGTCGGGCAATGCCGAGCAGGTGCGCACGCTCCTCGACGGCCTCGCGATCGGGACCGTCGCCGACGAGGCACAGCGTGGCGTCGATTCCCCGAGCTCGGAGCCCCGCGAAGGCGGCGAGCGCGTCCGGGAGGCGCTTGATCGCCGTCATGCGTCCGATCCACCCGACCACGAAGGTGTGCTCGGGGATCCCGAAGAGCCGCCGCAACGAAGCGCCGTCGACCGTGCCCTTGGCGATGCGGTCGTCGAGGTCGATCCCGAGCCGGATGACCGTGAACCGGTCCGGCGGCGCGACGCCGAGCTCCACCAGGTCGTCGCGCACCTCGGGGCTGACCGCGATCAGTCTCGTCGTCTGCCGCGCGAGCGTTCGTTCGACCATCGTGTAGGCGGCCGTCCTGACGGGGTCGAAGTACCCGCGCAGGACGTGCCCGTGGAATGTGTGCACGACGATCGGCGGCCTCGCTTCCCGCGCCAGCGCGGCAGCGGTACGTCCGATTGCACCTGCCTTCGCGGTATGAGTGTGAAGGATGTGCGGGCGGACGCGCCGAATCAGCTGCACGACGGCGCGGACCGAGAGCGGGTCGAGGATCGGCGAGACTTCCCGGTGCAGGTACGGGACGTCCACGACCTCGACCCCGAGCTCGTCCGCGACGAACGACATCGAGCCCTCGCCTCGCGCGAGCGCCCCCGCGCCGAGGGTGGTGGCATATCCGCGCTCCTCGAGGCCCCGGGCGAGGTAGGAGACGTGCAGGGCGGGGCCCCCCATGTTGAGCCGCGCGATCAGGCGGAGAACGCGAACCTTCTCGGACGCTCCGGCCATCGAGTCACCCGACAAGTGCCGTGGCCGTCCGTCGCAGCCCCTCCTCGAGCGAGACGGCGGGCTCGTACCCCAGCACGTCCCGTGCCGCGCTCAGGTCGGCCCACGAGTCCCGGATATCGCCCGGGCGGGCGGCCAAGAACACCTTCTCCACGGGTCGCCCGAGAATCTCTCCGATCAGGTCGGCCACCCGGTTGACGCTCGCGGGCGTGCCGGCCGCGACGTTGAAGATGCGTCCGCTCGCCCCCGGCGCCTCCGCGGCCGCCAGCGTCGCCGCGACGACGTTGTCGACGTAGGTGAAGTCGCGCGACTGCTCGCCGTCGCCGTGGATCGTCAGCGGCCGCCCGGCGGCGACGGCCGAGATGAAGAGCGGCACCGCCGCCGCGTACTGCGAGGTGGGGCTCTGCCGCGGGCCGAAGACGTTGAAGTACCGCAGCACGACCGTCTCGAACGCCTCGTAGACGCGCGAGAAGGCGACGCAGTAGCGCTCCGCCGCGAGCTTGCTCACCCCGTACGGCGAGATCGGGTCGGAGGCGGAGTCCTCCCGCGCCGGCAGCGTCGCGCTCGACCCGTACACCGAGCTCGAGGACGAGTACACGACGCGCCGCACGCCCTCGTCGCGCGCAGCCAGCAGGACGTTGAGCGTCCCCTCGACGTTCACGGCGTTCGAGTTGAGCGGATCCTGCACCGATCGCGGGACCGACCCGAGCGCGCCCAGGTGGAACACGACGTCGGCGCCGCGGACGGCGTTGTGCACGCGCTCGTACGACCGCAGCTCGCCCTCGACGATCTCGACCGGCAGCCCCTCGAGGTTCGCGCGCGACCCGGTCGAGAAGTTGTCGAGCACGCGCACCTCGTCGCCGCGTTCGAGGAGCGCGCGAACGAGGTTCGAGCCGATGAAGCCGGCGCCGCCGGTGACGAGCGCCGTTGGCACGGGCGCGAAGCCTAGCGAGTCAGCGCCGCCGCGACGCCGGCCAGCCCCAGCCCGAGCCAGGTGACCGCGTCGAGCGGGAGGCCCGCCACGATTCCGATCGCGTTCAGGGTGCCGGCGGCGACGAGGATGAAGCCCACCGCCACGAGGCCGGTGTACGAGCTTCGCCAGGCGGCGCGCAACCCGAGCCAGAGGCCGGTGACGAACGTCGCCACGCCGAGCGCGAAGCCGACGACCCCGGTGTCGGCGAGCAGCTCGACCCACGAGTTCTGGACGCCCCACGGGTTCTGCAGCGACGGGTACGCCTCCGGCGGCTGGTTCGGGAACTTTCGCTTCATCGCCGCGAGGTAGGGCCCGAAGTCGAAGTTCGAGCGCTCGAACCCGATGCCGAGGATCGGGTGGTCCTTCCACATCTGGTAGCCCATCCAGAGCAGCATCGTCCGCTGCGAGCCCGTCTGGACGTCCGACTCGACCGACGTCGTCTCCGGCTTCGTCACGCCGAGCCAGCCCAGGTAGTTCGTGACGTCCGAGCCTCGCAGGACGAGCACGCCGCCCGCGACCACGGCAAGCACGGCGCCGACCGCGAGCAGTCGGCGCAGGTTCAGCGTCCCGAGGTGTCGTGCGACGATCACGATCGCGACCGCCCCGAGGAGCACACCCAGGTAGACGAAGACCGAGGCGTCGAGCATCACCCCGATCCCTCCGCCCACGACGGCCGCCACCGCGAGCCACCGCCGAGTGCCGAGCGCGATCGCGGTCAGGCCGACCGCCAGCGCAGCTCCCGTGAACGAGCCGAGGTCCTGGTGGCCGAGGAACGACACCTCCCGCTGCCCGGGCCGCGGCGCGGGCGGCTGTGCCAGCGGGTCGTCGACCCACCCGAGGAACATCATCGTCCCGAAGACGGCGGCGGCGCACGCCCACGCGACGAACACGGCGAGGAAGCGGTCGACGTCGAGCTGCCGGCGGAAGAGGAGCACGACCGACGGCGCGAGCAGCGCGTACTCGATGATCTTCCCGGCGCTGACGAGGTGCTTCGTCGGCCGCTCGATCGGGGTCCAGAGGCACGCGATCACGAACAGCGCGAGCAGCGCCGCCGCGACGATCCACAGCCAGCGCGTCGGGCGGAGCGGCTCCCAGCCGAACAGGAAGCCGGCCGCGATCGCGCATCCGACGGTGAGCGCGATGACGACGTCCGAGCTGTAGACGTCGAGCGGGCCCAGGGACGCGTGGGCCTGGTAGTGGCGGTGCAGGAAGATGAGAGGGATCGCGGCCGCCGCGACGAGCGGAAGAACATCGGCCGCACGCAGGCGGGTCAAGGGCCGTCACTATAGTGGCTTCGCGATGCGCTCCCGAGTCATCTGGCGCCGCTCGGCGACGGCGATCGGGGTGTACGTCGCAACCGTGCTCGGCTTCCTCACGACGGTGGTCGCGACCCGGGAGCTCGGCGTCCAGGACTACGCCCGCTTCGCCGCGGTCATCGCCGCGTCGACCTTCTTTCAGCAGTTGCTCGACCTCACGATCGAGGAGGCGCTGGTCAAGTTCGGGTTCCGCTACGTCGAGGCGGGGCGCTGGGGGCGGCTGCGGCGGCTGTTTCAGGTCGCACTCGGGTTCAAGCTCGTCGGCGGCGTCCTCGCGGGGCTCGTGATCATCATCCTGGCCCCGTTCTCGAAGGACGTCTGGGGGACGGGCGGCGTGGTGCTGCCGATGGCGATCGCGTCGCTGATCTCCGTCGCCCAGTCGCCCGAGAACGTCGCCGCCGGCGCGATCATCCTCCGCGGCCGCTACGACGTGCGCGGCGGGTTCCTGGCAGTGTCGATGGGGCTGCGCCTGATCGGGCTCGCCGTCGGCTGCCGATACGGCGTCGTCGGCGCGCGTGGTGGGGATGGTCGTCGCGCAGGTGGCGGCGACGGCCGCAATCGGCGCGGCCGGAATCGTCGCCTACCGCCGGTTCCCGCGTGAGCCGGCCCAGCCGATCGCGGACGACGTGCCCGCGCTCCGGTCCTTCCTGGTCTCGTCGACCCTCGCCTCGTCGCTCGACTCCGCCCGCGGGACGCTCGGAACTTCGCTCGTTCCCGTGGTCGCGCCGATCGTCCAGGCCGGCTACTTCCGGAACGCCCAGGCGCCCGCGACCGGCTTCGCGGCGCTCTCCGGCCCCGCGCGGCTCGTGATGCTCACCGAGCAGACGCGCGACTTCGAGGCGGGGCGCCACGACCGCGTGCTGCAGATGCTGCGCCGCTACGTCACCGGCACCGGCCTGCTGATGGTCGTCGCGGTCCCGATCCTCTGGATCGTCATGCCCTACCTGATCGGTCTCTTCTACGGCCCCGACTTCCGGGCGCATGCGACCGACGCCGCGCGGCTCGTGCTGGTCGCGGCGGCCCTGCGGCTGATCTGGGGCTGGACGAAGTCGTTCCCCGTCTCGATCGGGCGGCCGGGATTGCGCGTGATCGTCCAGTCGCTCGAGATCGCGGTGTTCGTGCCGCTGCTGCTCGTGTTCGCCGCGCGCTGGGGCGCCACGGGCGCGGCCGGGGCAATGCTCGTCTCGACCGTCGTCTTCTGCGCCGCGTGGTCGGTCGTGCTGCTGCGGCTTCGCGCCGGGTGGCGCTCGGCGGAGGCCGTGGCGCACTGAGAGCTCTCGTCGTCTCCGGGATCTGGCCGCCGGACGTCGGCGGTCCCGCGTCGCACGCGCCGGAGGTCGCGGCCTTCCTGCGGGCGCGCGGACACGAGGTCGAGGCGGCGATCACGGCCGATGCCGAGCCCGCGCCGGAGGACTACCCGGTGCACTGGGTGCGGCGGTCGCTGCCGCCGGGCGTCCGCCACGCCGAGACGGTGCGGCTGCTCGTCTCGCTCGCGCGGCGAGTGGACGTGGTCTATACGACGGGGATGCTCGGCCGCTCCTCGCTCGGCTCCCTGCTCGGGCGGACGCCGTTCGTCACCAAGCTCACGGCCGACCCCGCCTACGAGCGCGCGCGCCGCTGGCGGCTGACGGCGGGCTCGCTCGAGGAGTTCCAGCGGCAGGCAGCGTTCTCGACGTTGCCGCTTCGCGTGGCGCGCGACCTCGACGTGCGGCGCGCGGCGCACGTCGTCACGCCCTCGGACTACCTGCGCGAGCTGGCGATCGGCTGGGGGGTCCCTGCTGACCGGGTGACGCTCCTCCCGAACCCGGCCCCGCATTTGCCGGAGCTCGACCCGCGCGACGCGCTCCGGGCCCGCTTCGGCTTCGACGGGCCGACGCTCGTGTTCGCGGGGCGGCTCACGGCCCAGAAGTCGCTCGACCTGGGCATCGAGGCGGCCCGGCGCGCGGGGGTCGCCCTGGCGATCGCCGGGGACGGCCCCGACCGCGCCGCGCTCGAGCGGCTCGGCTACGGGCGATTCCTCGGCCCGCTGCCGCGGCGGGAGGTGCTCGAGCTGTTCAGCGCAGGCGACGCCTCGCTTCTCTCCTCGGCGTGGGAGAACTTCCCGCACACGGTCGTCGAGGCGCTCGCCGTCGGCACGCCGGTGATCGCGACGCGTACGGGCGGCGTGGGCGAGGTGTTGCGCGACGGTGAGAACGGGCTCGTCGTCGAGCCGGGCGACGTGGACGCGCTCGCAGGGGCGATCGAGCGTTTCTTCGCCGACGCGGAGCTGGCTGCCCGCCTGCGGGCAGGGGCGGCGCCCTCGGTCGCGGGCTACGCGCCCGACCGCGTGTACGGGCGGCTCGAGCGGATCCTGGTCGGCGCTGCCGGATGAACCCGCGTGTTCTTTTTGTGGGCCGGACGCGGTACCGGCTGCCGCTCGAGGGCGGCCTCGCGCGCAAGTGGGACGCGCTCTCGACGGTGCTCGACCTGCGGGTCGTCGCGAGCGGCACCGGTCGCGACCAGCGCTTCCACCTGCTGCCGCCGCGGCCGCTCGACGGGCCGGTCTTCTACGCCTCGCTTCCGGCGGTCGTGGCCTCCGAGCTCCGTAGCTTCAAGCCGGATGCGGTCATCGCCGAGAGCCCGTTCGAGGCGGCGCCGGCCGAGGTCGCAGTCCGGCTCGCGCGCTCGCCGGCGAAGGTGATCGCGGAGGTGCACGGCGACTGGCACGTGTCGGCCACCCACTACGGCTCCCACCTCCGCGGCCTCCTGAAGCCGGTCACGGACGCCGTCGCGGGCTGGGCGGTCGACCACGCCGACGGCCACCGCGCCGTCTCCGCGTTCACCGCCTCGATGCTCGAGGAGCGGGGCCGGCCGCCGCTCGGCGTGTTCACGACGTTCTCCGACCTCGGCGCCTTCACCGGGCCGCGCGTTCCCGTGCCGGCCGCCCGGCGCGTGCTGTTCGTGGGCGTGCTCGAGCGTTACAAGAACGTCGAGGGGCTCGCGGCGGCGTGGCGGCTCGTGAGGCAGCGGGTGCCGGATGCGGAGCTCCACCTCGTCAGCAGCGGGACGCTCACCGCGGTGGCGGAGGAGCTCGAGCGCGACGGGGCGCGCTGGGACCGCCGGCTCGAGCCCGCGGAGCTCGCCCGGGCGCTCGACGAGTCGCGGGCGCTGGCGCTCCCGTCGGCGTCGGAGGGCCTGCCGCGCGTCGCGGTGGAGGCGTTCCTGCGCGGGCGCGCCGTCGTCGGCACGCGCGCCGGCGGGATCCCGGACATCGTCGAGGACGAGGTGTCCGGCCTGCTCGTCGAGCTCGGCGACACCGAGGCGCTGGCGCGGGCGCTCGAGCGGATCCTGACCGAGGACGGGCTGGCCGAGCGCCTGGGCGAGGCGGCCGGCGCCGCCTCCGGACGCTGGGTCTCGACGCCGGAGGAGTACGCCGCGAACGTGCGGGCGGTCGTCGACGCGACGCTGCGCAAGCGATGAGGGTGTTGATGGTTGCGAGGACGCGGTACACGCTGCCGCTTCCGCCGGGTAGCGAGCGGAAGTTTGCGGCGCTCCGCGAGCGCCTCGACCTCCGCGTGTTCGCGACCTCGGCGGACGGACAGCCGCGCGACGACGGCGTCTTCCACCTGGTCCGGCGCCTGCCGCTCGACGGCCTGCTCTTCTGGGCGCTCCTGCCGCTGCGCACGCGGCGCCTCGCGCGCGAGCACCGGTCGCAGGTGATCCTCGCGCAGAGCCCGTACGAGGCGGCGCTCGCGGGCGGCGCGCCGAGGCTGATCGTCGAGGTGCACGGCGACTGGCGGACGTTCACGCGCCTCTACGGCTCGTCCTGGCGGCGCGCTGCTCTCGCCTGTCGCCGATGCCGTCGCGCGCAGGGGCCTCCGCCGAGCCGACGCGGTCCGGACGATCTCGGGCTACACGTCTGGGCTCGTGCGCGAGCTGGGCGTCGAGCCGGACGCCGAGTTTCCGACGTTCTTCGACCTCGATGCCTTCATCGACATGCCACCGGCGCCGCTGCCCGAGCGGGCCTCCGCGCTGTTCGTCGGGGTGCTCGAGCTCTACAAGAACGTCGACGGGCTCGCCCGCGTGTGGCGGCGCGTGGCGCGACGGGTTCCCGAGGCCCGCCTGAAGATCGTCGGGCGGGGTCCGCGGCAGGAGGTGGTCGAGGCCCTCGTGCGTGACCTTCCGCAGCAGGTCGAATGGGTCGAGCGCCTCGAGCCGGCCGAGGTCGCGGCCGCGCTCGACGCCGCGACGTGCCTCGTCCTGCCGTCGCGTTCGGAGGGGCTCGGTCGCGTGCTGCTCGAGGCCTTCCTCCGCGGCCGGCCGGCCGTGGCGATGAACGTCGGCGGGATCCGCGACGCGGTCGAGGACGGCGTCAGCGGGTTGCTTGCCGACGACGAGGCGCAGCTCGAGGAGGCGCTTGTCCGGGTGCTCACCGACCGTGAGCTCGCCGTGCAGCTCGCAGCGGGTGCGCGGGAGGCGTCGCACCGCTGGCAGGCGACGCCCGAGCAGTACGCCGACAACCTGACCCACCTCGTGGAGAAGGTGTGCGGCTGATCTTCGCCACCCAGGTCGTCGACCCGGCCGACCCGGTGCTGGGTGCCACCGTTCCGAAGCTCCGCGCGCTGGCAGGACGCGTCGACGAGCTGGTCGTCCTCGCCGACCGCGCCGTCGACGGCGTGCTGCCCGCGAACTGCCGCGTCCGGCTCTTCGGCTCGCAGTCGCAGGTGGGGCGCGTGCGGCTGTTCCTCGACGGCCTGCGACGCGAGCTGCGGCCGCGGCCGGTCGCCTTCGTCGCGCACATGGTCCCGCGCTATGCCCTGCTCGCCGCGCCGCTGACACTGCCGGCCCGGGTGCCGATCCTGCTCTGGTTCACGCACTGGAAGCGAAGCCGGACCCTCGTCGCCGCCGAGCGGCTCTCGTCGGCCGTCCTCAGCGTCGACCGCCGCTCCTTCCCGCTCGCGTCGGAGAAGGTCGTCCCCATCGGTCACGGCATCGACACCGGCGCCTTCGCCTGCACGGAGCGCGCTGCGTTGGAGGGCCCGCTGCGCGCCGTCGCCCTCGGTCGCACGTCTCCGGCGAAGGGCTACGAGACGATCGCCCGCGCCGCCGAGCTGGCCGGCGTCGAGCTCGAGATCCGCGGCACGTCCGGGACGGCCGAAGAGCGCGACGAGCGAGAGCGGCTCGTCGCTCTGGGCGCGCACGTTCTCGATCCGGTCCCGTACTCCGACGTGCCCGCGCTCCTCGCCGTCAAGGACGTCCTCGTCGACAACATGCGCGAGGGCGCGCTCGACAAGGTCGTCTACGAGGCCGCCGCCACGTGCCTACCCGTGCTCGCGTCGAACAGCGGCTTCGACGACGTGCTGCCGCCCGAGCTCCGCTTCGCCCGCCACGACCCCGAGGACCTCGCCGAGAAGCTCCGCGCCCTTGCCGAGGTCGACCGCAACGATCTCGGCCGCCGCCTCCGGGCCGCGGTCGAGGAGCGCCACTCAGTCGACCGCTGGGCCGAGCGCCTCCTCGAGGTCGCGCAGCGCGTCTGACCCAGACGGCCACGTCTCCCGCAGACGCGGCTGGGGACTGTCCCCGCTCGCGTCGCGGCGGGACATGCCCCAACAGTTGCCTCCGACCCGCGCCGCGGTGGAAGGCTCGCGCCCTTCCGGCCTCGCCCGTTCACCTGTCTCGCCAGGCCATGGCCCGTGCACGCACGAGGTGGGACTGTCCCCAGCCATGGCTCGGGGAAGCTGGTCCGCTTCAGCGGCGCGGCCCGAGGGGTGAGGGGGGCGCGCCTCGTTCGCGGTATGAGCAGCGACCGCTTCCTCGGTCAGGCGCACGCCCTCGAGCGTGAGCGTGACCTGCTTCGAGCGGGCGTCGCGCGGATCGCCGGTGCGGGTGATGAGCCCGTGCGCCAGCCGCGAGATGCGGCCGATGACCCCCATCGGCGCCCGGTCCAGCTTCGGCAGCTCGTGACGCCACTGCTCGAGCACCTCGTGGACGTGGTCGTGTGGCACGACGGAATCATGGGAGGCGGAGCTCGCCGTCCGCCTCGCCGACGAGCGCGCCGGGCGACGACTACGCGAACGCAGAGGTGAGGCGGCGGCGCCGTCCCGGTGCGGGTCGCCGGCGCGGCTCCGCCGCGGCCGGCTGGGGCGCCTCGGCGGCGGGCCCGCTCTCTAGCGGATAGCCCGCCGCCTCCCACTCGGCGATCCCGCCGGCGTAGCGCCGGATGTTGGTGTATCCGCGCCGCTCGAGCGCCCGGTAGGCGTAGATGCTCGCCGCGCAGTAGACGTCGGAGCAGTAGACCACGATCTCGTCCGCCGGCTCCAGCAGCGCGAGCGCGTCGTCCACGGTCGCCGCACAGACCGAGCGCGGAATGTGCTTGACGGAGTACGCCAGCTCCGGCATGGTCATCACCAGCTTCAGCTTGTCGCCGCGCGCCATCCGGATGCGCAGCTCGTCGCGTGTGATCAGCTTCATGGAACCCTCCCGTATCTTCTTAGCACGATCGTTCGGTTTATGTCGAGGTAGTGTACGACCGATCGTGCTATCTTGTCAAGCGTAATGACTACGAAGGAGCGGAAGAAGCGGGCAGACGGCGAGCGGAGCCGCAACGCGATCCTCCGCGAGGCCGCACAGCTCGCAACGGTGGAGGGCCTCGCCGGCCTCTCGATCGCCCGCCTCGCCGACGCCGTGGGCATGAGCAAGAGCGGGCTCTTCGCGCACTTCGGCTCCAAGGAGGAGCTCCAGCTCGCGACGATCGACACCGCGGCCGCGATCTTCCGGGAGGAGGTGATCGACCCGGCGGCCGCCGCCCCGACCGGCATGGAGCGCCTCCGGGCCCTGTCGGAGCGCTTTCTGGGGCACGTCGAGGACGGCACCTTCCCGGGCGGATGCTTCTTCGCGTCGGTGATGGCCGAGATGGACACCCACCCGGGACCGGTGCGCGACCGGGCACAGCAGATCACAGGGGAGTGGGTCGACAGCGCTCGTGCAGGCGGTGAGGGATGCGCAGGTCGAGGGTGCGGTGGACGCGGGCGAGGATCCGGAGCAGCTCGCGTTCGAGGTCGACTCCTACCTCCTGCTCGCGAACGCGATGTTCGTGTCGATGCAGAATTCCGTACCGCTCGACCGCGCCCGCCGCGCGATCGACCGGCGGCTTGGCGTCAGCTCTCGTCCAGCAGCTCGGTCGATCTCGTAGCCTTCCTCGGGAGGCCGACTAGGCCGCCTCGAGCTGCCGGCTCCGCGCGCATGGATCGCAGACGCCGCCCGCATCGACCCAGCCCGTGTGACGCGGAAGCACTCTGCGCGAGGAGCTCGCGGCCGGCATGAGTGCTCTCGCCGGCCTCGGCGGCGTGGGCTTCGAGGGTCTGCGCGTGCGTCAGGAGCTCGCTCACCAGGTGTTGTGCGCCAGCACGCCGCCGTCGACGACGAGGTTCGCGCCCGAGATCCAGCGAGCGGCCGATGAGGCGAGGAACAGCACCGCGTCGGCGACGTCCGCCGGCTCGCCGAGCCGCTCGAGCGGCGCTGCGGCGTGCCAGCGGGCGACGCCCTCAGGCCAGGCCGTGTCGAGGCCGGGCGCATCGATCAGCCCCGGCGACACGCAGTTCACGCGGATCCCCGAGGGCCCGAGCTCGAGCGCGGCCGCGCGCGTGTGCATGATCACCGCCGCCTTCGAGGCTGCATAGTGGCTGTGCAGGGACGCCGGCTGCAGCCCCTCGATCGAGCTCACGTTGACGATCGCGCCGACGTGCCCGGCCATCGCGGCCGCGCCTTCGCGCGTCATCGCGGCCACGCCCTGGACGTTCACCCGGAGCATCTCGGCGAGCTCATCGTCGCCGATCGCCTCGAGCGCCGCAACCGGCTGGATGCCCGCGTTGTTGACGACGATGTCGAGCCGCCCGAACGACTCGACTGCTGTCCCGCAGATCGCCCGCGCATCGCGGCCGACATCGCCCGCGGTCGCGGCGACGCGCTCGCCGAGCTCGTCGAGGAGCGGGTCAAGCCTCGCTGCGTCCCGCTGGGCGTGCACGACGACGGACGCTCCCGCCTCGTGCAGCCGGCGCGCGATCCCGGCGCCGATGTTCCCGCTCGAGCCGGTGACGACAGCGACGAGCCCCGAGAGGTCGAGCAGGGAATCGACGGGCGGGACAGTCACGGCCGGACACTAATCGTCTAGCGTGCGCGCATCGACCCGACCGTCAAGTTCCTCGTCGAGCGCTTCGGGATGACGCCGCTTCCGGTGGAGGCGACGTTCTTCGCGCAGACCTACACCAGCAGGGGAGAGATCCCGGCAGGCACGGCGGGCATCGGCCTCTTCTGCGAGGACCCGCCGAGCCGCTCGCTCTTCCACCGCCTCGACCACGACGAGGTCTGGCACTTCTACGCCGGCGACCGGCTCCGGCTCGTGCTGCTCCATCCCGAAGGCTCCGACGAGGAGGTGCTCCTCGGCGGCGACGTGCTCGGCGGCGAGCAGGTGCAGCACGTCGTCCCCTCGGGCACGTGGATGGCAGGCGAGGTGGCGCCCGGCGGCAGCTGGTCGCTGTTCGGCTGCACGATGGCCCCCGGCTTCACGCCCGGCTGCTTCGAGGGCGGCCTGGTGCCGGAGCTCCTGCGGTCACACCCGGCTCGCGCCGGCGACATCGAGCGGCTCGGCGTCGCCGCCGGACGGAACGCGCACATGCCCGCGTAGCCGGCGCCAGATCCCGTCCAGCGCCGCGGCCGCGAGCAGCGCCAGCACGAAGTCCCACGACACGCGGTAGCGCGTCGTCCCCGCGAACACCCACGCTGCCGCCGTCTCGTAGAACACGTAGATCAGCGCCAGCGCGCGGAACGCCGACGGCACGAAGAACAGCCCCACGATCGCCAGCAGGAAGAGCGGCAGCGTGTAGAGCGGCTCGACCCAGTGGCGCAGGTTGTCGACGCCGCTCTCCTGCGCGCCCTCGATCCCGACGCGCGGGTTCCAGAGCATCGCCGTTGCCTGAACAGCGAGTCGGACCTTGGTACCTGGGTGATGTTTCCAGAACTGGAACACGAGGTGGTCGTAGTAGCTCTCCTGGGCGCACTCCGGAACGGAGACGATCCGGCCGTTCTGCGTCCAGTCACGCCCGGCCTCGTCGGCGGTCATCCACTTCGGGCCGTACGTGCCCGGCCCGCCCTGTCGCGGTGGGATGTCCGGCACCTGGTCGATCCAGTTGCCCGTGGCGAGCACGTGGTAGGTGTTGACGTTGTTGGCCTTCCAGAGCGCGCGCCCGTCGGTCGTGATCGCGAAGCAGCCGAGCTCGACCTTGTTGCGGACAACCCACGGCGCCATCACCACCATCGCGACCACCGGAACGGCAAGGGCCGCCACCCAGCCGGCGTGCCGCCAGAGCAGGAAGCCCGCGAGCAGGAGCGGCAGCACGATCAGCCGGGCGTTCGACAGGACCGCGAGCCCGCCCACCGCGCCGACCGCGGCGGCAGACCAGAGGGTGCGCCTCGACGCCGCGAGCAGCGTCAGACCGAACAGTGCGGCGCCGATCAGCTGGTCGAGGATCTCGCGGTTCCCGTGCAGGTCGTGCCAGACGAGATAGGGCTGGAGCGTCGCGATCACCGCTCCCATCAGCCCGACGCGCGCCGACAGGAACCGCCGCCCGATCTCGAACACGATGAGCGACGTCGCGATCGCGACCAGGAGCTGCGCGAACCCGACCGACCACCAGTGGAAGCCGCCGATCCAGAAGACGGGGATCAGGAACCAGCCGTAGAGCGGCTGCGTGTAGGCGGAGGGATGGCCCGGGACGTAGCCGAACGTCCCGTCGCGGAGGAACATCTGTGCGAGCAGCCTCGACTTCTCGAAGTTCGAGAGGATGCTCTCCTTCTCGTGCAACAGGACGCCGAGCCGCGGCAGCGCGCACGCGGCGATCACGATCGGGTACGCCCAGACCCGCGTCAGGTGGCGGACGCGGCGTTCAGCCCGCGGGCGTGCTATGGGCTCCGTGTCGGCCGCGTCGGTCACGACTGACGAGTGTGCCGACTCGGTGTGATGAAAGGGCGGGTACCATCGCCGGGTTGGCCGCTCCGCAAGGCTACGCCGTCGTGTCGTGCCACGTGGAGCGGCCGCTCGACGACGCGGTCTGGCAGCGCTACCAGCGCCTGCTCGAGCAACGGCCGGGCGGCTTCCGTATCGCGTCGCTCATGCGGCCGCCGGCCGAAGGCGAGAACGGCGGCTCGTTCGTCGGCCGGGCCCGCGAGGCGGCCGCACGCGGGCCGTACGGCCACCACATCCACTGGACGTCCCCGACCCACGCGCGGCCGATCGGGCCCGACCCTGCGGCCGCCGTCCGGCGCGAGGGGGCCTGGCTGCGCGAGCAGGGGCTCGAGCCGCGCTTCTTCTGCGGCGGCGGCTGGTACACGGACGCGGAGGTGATGGCGGCCGTGGCCGATCTCGGCTACACCGACTGCACGGCGACCTCCTGGCGGCCCTCGCACCTCGGTGAGGGCGAGCCGCGCGCCGCGCTCGACCAGCCCGCCTGGGTGAAGCTCCCCGACGGCCGCCGCGTGCTCGAGCTGCCGACCACGCACTCACTCGGCGCAGTCGCCCGCGCGCTGCACCGTCCGCTCCCGCCCGTCGTCCACGTGCACTTCCACGACTACGAGCTCCTCGACGCGCGCCGGCGGGCCGCGCTGACCGCGGTGCTCGTGCTGCTCGCCCGGCGCAGGCGCCCCGCCGGTCTCGACGACCTCGCCGCCGAGCGCGAGGTCTCCTGGGACGCCCTATGCGCAGGCTGATCGCCGTCGCGGCGCTCGCTGCCCTGACCGGCTGCGGCTCGGGCAAGGCGTCGGACCAGGTCCAGATCAAGGTCGACCAGAGCCCGTTCCGGATCACGATCTTCCAGAACGGCAAGCTGCTCGTCGCCGAGGACTCGAACGCGCGGCTCCGCTACCAGCTGAACGGCACCGGCGAGCAGCACTCGCTCACGAACGTGATCTCGTCGAAGGGCGACGTCTACCGGGTCGCGACGAACGAGCCCGGCCGCACGGCGACCGTCACGGTCGCGGCCACGCCCACCGGCGCGCGGATCGACGTCGCCGTCCACCCCGCCGCCGGCATCGCGCTGGTGATCGACGCGTTCGACACAAAGCCGCACGAGCACTTCCTGGGCGGCGGCGAGCGCGGGCAGGCGGTCGACCTGCGCGAGCAGATCCTCTCGAACGTCGTGAACTTCAACTGCTCCTACGCCCCGATCCCGTACTTCTCGAGCTCCGCCGGCTGGGGCCTGCGGATCGCGAGCCAGTTCCCGTCGGCGATGGCGTTTCCCGGCTCGACGGGCGGCTACGGCTGCCAGGTCGGGGGCCAGCCCGAGTGCAGCTTCCCGCCGCTCACCGACCGCGCGGAGGTCTGCCTCGCCGGGAACGTGCTCCACGAGCGGATCTACGCGGGAACGCCTCAGCAGGTGCTCACCGACTACGAGGCCGAGACCGGGAGCCCCGGCGTCCCGCCTCCATCCCTGCTCGCGCTGATCAAGTGGCGCGACGTCATCACCGGCCCCGCCGACGTGCTCGAGGACATCAAGCGGCTCCGGGCCGCGCGAGTTCCGCTCGGCTGGGTGCTCGTCGACAACCCGTGGGAGACGTGCAACGGCGCCCTCACCTTCGATCGCACGCGGATTCCCGACCCGGCGGGCCTGATCCGGCAGGTGCACGCGCTGGGCCTGAAGTTCATGCTCTGGGTCTCGCCGCGGGCGACCTGCCCCGACGGCTATCCGGGCGTGCCGCTCGGACAGGACTCCGGCCGTCAGGTGCTCGACCTCCGCAATCCGGCTGTCGTCGAGGAGTACCGGAGGCGGATCCGGGCGCTCGTCGCGCTCGGCGTCGACGGCGTCAAGGCCGACCGCGGCGACGAGAACGACCTCCACGACATCGACCTCGCTCTCACGAACGACTACGCGCTCCTCTACGCAAAGGCGGTGATGGGCGCGCTGCCGCCGGGGACGCCGGCGATCTTCCGCGCCGGGACGGTCGGCTCCCAGTCGGTCGTGCCGGGCCTGTGGGCCGGCGACCAGCCGCAGCAGTTCGTCGGCCTGCAGCGCGCCGTCGTCGCCGGCCTCACCGCAGGCGTGAGCGGCTTCCCGACCTGGGGCTCCGACGTCGGCGGCTACTCCGCGCCGCCCGGCGTCGACACCGAGCTCTTCGTCCGCTGGGCGCAGCTCGGCGCCGTCTCGCCGATCATGGAGGTGGGCGGCGTGGGCCTCAACTCGACGCCCTGGCTGCTCGGGCCGGACGCGATGACGGGCCTCCGCGACGCGGCCGTCCTGCACTACGAGCTCTTCCCGTACCTCTACGGGCTGCTGCAGGCCCACCAGCTCGTGCTCCGCCCGCTCGCCTGGGACTACCCGCAGGACCAGCGCTCCTGGGGGTCGAACTACGAGCTGATGGTGGGCCCCGACCTGCTCGCGGCGCCCGTGGTGGGGCCGGGCGAGACCCCGACCGTCTACCTGCCGCCGGGCTCGTGGGTCGACCTCTACACCGGCTCCACCATCAAGGGAGGAGCCGCGCCGTTCACGCGCGCGACGCCGCTTAGCCAGTTCCCGTTCTACGCGCGCGCCGGCGCCGTCGTGCCCTTCAACCTCCGCGCGCAGACCCGCTCCTGGTGGGGGACGGACGAGCTCACCCACCCCGGCCGCGCCGGCTTCCTCGCCACGAACGGCGCCACGCTCGACCTCAGCGGCCAGCCGCACGACGTGCAGCTCTTCGTCCCGGCGGGCGCGCCACCCGGGCGCGTCACCCTCGACGGTAAGGACGTGCCCTGGAGCTGGAACGACGGGCCGCTCCGCGGGGTCGTCGTGCGCGTGCACGGGCCCTCCGTGCAGGGCACAATCGCCCTCTCGCCGTCATAAGCTGTCGTGATGAGTGTGCCCCAGAGGCTCCCCCCCGACCCCCCGGAGGACTACCGGGCAAGTCGGCCGTACCTCCTCCGGCGCAGCCCGCTCACGGGCTTCCTGCGGCGTGCCGTGCGGGTCCTCGGGCTCGTCGTCGTCGACATCACCGGCCTGACCATCGGCCTCTACCTCGCGCTGGCGCTGCGGGCGCTCATCCGCGACCCCAAGCCGATCCTCTGGAACCTGCTCTGGGACGCCGAGAGCGAGTGGCTCCCGTTCCTGGTGCTGCTGATGCTGCTCGTCTTCTGGCGCAACCGCCTGTACAGCACGCGCGAGCTGCGGGAGGGCGCCGGGAAAGTGGTGGCCTCCGTGGCCCTGGTGGCGGCGCTGACCCTGGCGTTCGCGATCGGCACGAGCCAGCACATCACCACGTTCGGCCTCTACGTGGTCGGCGCAATCTCCGTCGCGGTCATGATCAGCCTGCTCCGCTGGGCCTACGAGACGCTGACGGGGGCGATGCTGCGCTCGGCCGGCGTTCGCCGCCGCGTGCTCTTCGTCGGCAACGAGGCGCAGGTCGCCCATCTGCGCGCGTCGCTCGGCGCCAGCCGGAGCGGGATCCTCTATCGGTTCCTGGGCCGTGTGCAGCCGGGCCCCGAGCTCACGCACGAGCTGCGCGAGAACGAGCTCGACGAGCTGATCGTCGCCGACGACGGCCTGCCCGAGGAGGTTCTGCTCGAGATCATCGACGCCGCCCACCGCCGGGACGTCCGCGTGCGCATCGCGCCCAGGACGACGCAGCTCCTCGTCGACCGCGGTGAGTACGTGCCCGGCCAGGGCGTGCCGCTCTTCGACGTCCGGCCGCCGATCCTCGCGGGGGCCGACTGGGCGGTCAAGCGGGTGTTCGACATCCTCGTGTCCGCGCTCGTCGTCGTGCTCGGGCTGCCCGTTTGGCTCCTGATCGCTGCGGCCGTGAAGCTCGGCTCACGCGGCCCCGTTCTCTTTACCGACGAGCGCGTCGGTTTGGGCGAGCGATCCTTCCGTATGCTCAAGTTCCGCACGATGGTGTCCGACGCCGCCGTCAAGCAGGCGGCGCTCGAGGGCGCCAACGAGGCGAGCGGCGCGCTGTTCAAGATCCGGAACGACCCGAGGGTGACCCGCGTCGGCCGTGTCCTCCGCCGCTTCTCGATCGACGAGGTGCCGAACGTCATCAACGTCCTCCGCGGCCAGATGTCGCTCGTCGGGCCGCGGCCGCTGCCGCTCCGCGACTACTCCAGGCTCGAGCCCTGGCACCGGCGCCGCTCGAACGCGCTTCCCGGGATGACCGGCCTCTGGCAGATCGCGGGCCGAAGCGACCTGTCGTTCGACGACCTGGTCCGGCTCGACTTCTACTACCTGGAGAACTGGTCGCTCTGGCTCGACATCACGATCCTCGTGAAGACGCTTCCGGCCGTGCTCGGCCGCCGCGGCGCCTACTGACGGCGGAGCGGGGCTTGCCGGAAGACGGCCCAGAGCGCGGCCGGCTCGTGCCTCAGCACCTCGAGGTGGACTCCGTCGACCCGGAGCTTCTCGCAGATCTCCTCGAAGGCCACGCGGACGTCGTCCGGCGTCAGCTTCGGATCCTTGACCACCACCGTCTCGGCTCCGCCCCCGGCCCAGCGGGGCGCCTTGACGGCGACCACGGTCCGCGTGAGACGCAGCAGGTCACGGCGTGACCGGGCCTCGGTTGCTCCGTGAGCCACCCTCGCCGCTCCAGACGCCGTACCCGTGAATGCCATCGTCCTCCCTCCTCGGTGGACAGCCCAACAATACCCCCAATCTGCGTACCCCACCACCGGGAAATCACGCATTACGCGGACGTCTCGCCGCGACGAGCGCCAGCACGAAGGCGGCCGCGCAGAACAGCGACACGAGACCCGCGCCGGCGATGCGGTTCACGTGCGGGAGCAGGATGTTCCGGTCGAGGTTGCGCGCCAGCCGTGACCGCCCGGCATCGACCCCGAGCCGGGCGATCTCGCCCCAGACCGTCTCGCGGTAGTGGGTGAGCGTGGACCAGGTGAGCGACATGACGGTCGATGCGATCACCGACGGGATCGCCAGCACCGTCGAGATCACCGGCCACCGCTTGAACACGGGGCCGAGCCCGAGCGCCAGGAACGGCAGCGCCGGGCCGACGAAGCGCGGCCCGGGGGCATAGCCGCCGATCGGGTCGAAGTAGCCGGCGTCGGCGAACACGAACAGGAACGAGACGACCATGCACACGAGCGCCTCCGCGCGCCGGCCGCTCCGCCAGACGAGCCAGAGACCCACGGCGGCCGCGACCAGGACCGGCGCGAGCAGCAGCAGCCCGCGGTTGCCGAAGAGCGCGGTGCCCGCGGTATGCAGGGTCGGCAGATGGATCCCGAGGATGCCCTGCTGCTGCTCCGAGCGGAGCCCGTTCGCGAGGTAGTGGTACGACGGATGCCAGGGGGCGCCGAACGCCGCCCAGTCGTAGGCGCCGAGCAGAATCACGCCGGGCAGAGTCCCCACCACGTAGCGCCCGACCGGACGGAGGCCGAGCAGGGCCGCGTAGGCCATCACGATCAGAACCAGGGCCGCCGCCTGGTACTCGGTCGTGAGCGCCGCGCCGGCCGCGAGGCCGGCGGCTCCCGGCCGGCGTCGCGCGGCCAGGACGAACGCCACGAAGGCGAGCGTCCCGGTCAGCACGTGATCGAAGGCGGAGATGCCGAGCGCGCCCATCTCCGTGCCGAGCGCGAAGACGACGGCGGCCACCCCGCCGTAACCGGGCGCGAGCCCCTCCGAGATGCGGCCGACCAGGAAGACGCAGAGCAGGAACGCGAGGCCGGACGCGACCAGGTGGACGAACCAGACCTTCGGGTCGCCGCGGTCGTCCCAGCTGCTCGTGTTGGGCGCGGGCAGGCGGACCGCCTCGGCGGGCGCGATCGCCACGACCGACCATCCCGGCGCCTTGTCCGAGTAGAGATGACCGTCGTAGCGCGACCGGTCGCCCTGCTCGCTGAGGCAGCGGTCGGCGTAGAGGTTGCCGTGGGTGATCGCCCGGGACAGGCACAGCCTGGAGATGTCCTGCACGTTCGGCGGCTGGACGACCGTGAGCGCGCCGAGCGCCACCAGCGTGAGCAGGAGCAGCTCCCACCGTGGGCGCGCCCACGGCAGCGGCCGGGGCTCGAGCCTCAACCGGCCGGCGGCACGTAGAGGGGGTAGATCCCGGGCGGCACGCCGTCGCTCGCGTATCCCTGCTGGACGTAGCCGTCCGGGATCGAGCACGTGAGGCCCGTGCCCTCGACGAAGACCGCCTGCGTGCCGCCCGCGTGGTTCCCGGCGGGGAGCATCTGGAAGTTCCCGTCCACGCAGTAGGCGAGCTTCGGGCGCGCCGGCGGTGTGGTCGGCGGCGTGTAGCCGGGGAGCGGGGAGGTCCCGAGCCGGACGACCTTCGTCGTCCCGTCGGCCGGCTGCCCGGGGGGCACCTGCGCGCGCTTGAACGCGAGGCCGGTCAGCGCGATGTCGCCGTCGGTCCGGATCGTGTAGGTGCAGGCGTAGCTCGTGACGAGCGGCGCGGCGGGAACCCGGAGGTGAAGGCTTCGGCCCGGCGGGATCGAGAGAACGGCGGGCGCGAGCTTGTTCACCGAGATGAACACGTCCGGCCTGCCCGAGCCGGCTGCGACGGTGAGGTCGAGCGCGCCGTTGCACCGGTACACGTCGACGCTCAGGGGCTCCGGCAGCACGCCTTGCGTCCAGGTTTGGAGGCGGGGCGGCCCGGGTGTCGCCCAGAGGTCGAGTCCGGGCTCGTCGCCTGCCTGGGAGCGGTGGGCGAGTCGGCGGCCCGACGAGCGTCATCGTGGAGGGGGCGAGCACTATTCGTTGCGTGAGCGGCTTTGCGTTCTGGTCGAGGAGCTCTCCGTCGCTCTGGGGGGCGGCGGTGGCGTTGTCGGGCCGGGAGCCGGTGGGGGGCCGGACGACGCTCACGAGCGCGATCTTCGGGTTCCAGTAGGCGAGGTGCCAGGAGCCGGCCCAGAGCGGGTCGTCGTCGAGGTAGACGACCGGGCCGATGCGCGGCGCGCTCGATCCACTGCGGGGAGGACGCGCCGAAGAACATCTGGCGGTCGGCGGATGCGCGGCCGGCGATCTTCGTTTCCGCCAGGACGCTCGAGAGCAGCAGGCCGGCGATCACCAGCACGGGCAGCACCGCCGCAAACCGGCGTGGGAGCACCAGGGGAAGGACGAGCACGACGGCGACAACGGCGATCCACACGAGCCGGAGCCGTGGTCCCGGAAGCGTGCAGGCTGCAGGTCGAACAGCGGCACCGGCGTGAACGAGTCCGGCACGATCGCGCTGACGACGAGCTTCTCGACCGGCCAGAAGCAGGCGGCCAGCGCAACAGCCGCAACGGCGATCACCGTTGCTCTCGCCCGCGGCATCCCGCGGTCGAGCCACACGGCGAGCGCGACGAAGAACGGCGGAACGAGCGTGACCATCGTGCGCTCGTTGATCCGGCCCTCGTAGCGCGAGACGTAGATGCCTGCCTCGAGGACGAGCAGAACGCAGTACGGCACCAAAACAGCGACCAGGGCAGAGACCTCAGCGCTCTCGCGGCGCCGGAGGCACGCAACGGTCAGCGCGATCGCGGCCACGAGCGGGATCCCCATCACGAGCAGGAGGACGTCGCCGGCCTGGTAGACGATCCAGTGCAGCGCCTCGGAGAGGTGGTAGCCCCGGCCGAGCGCGCCTCCGTAGGGCCCGAAGGCCGCCGAGCCGCGCGTCGCGGCGATCGCCGCCGCGAGGACAAGGCCGATCGCGACGACCGACCGCCGAGCGGGAGAAACCGTCGCAGCAGGCGGGCGTCACGGACAAACCACGCCATCGCGCCGACGGCGAGGACGATCGACGGCACCAGGATGACCGACTTGAGGCGGATCGCGACCGCGGCCCCGGTCAGGACGAGCACCAGCGCCTGGTTCCGGCGCGACGGATCGAGCAGCGCCCGCCACAGGCACCACAGAAGCAGCGTGACCACGGCCAGGAACGTCACTTCGGTCATCACGAGCCCCGAATAGACGAACGCCGGCAGCGCGGCGGTCATCGCCGCGGCGGCGAGCGCCCAGCCGCCGCGCGTCATCGAGCGCGTCCAGAGATAGACACTCACGACCGGGACGGCCACCAGCAGCGCCTGGAGCGCCTTCAGCACCACCAGTCCCGTGCCCGGGCCGAAGGCTGCCAGCGGAGCGCCCGCCAGCAGCGGGTAAACCCCGTAGAAGCCCGACTTGCCGTCGAGGAGCTCGAGGTGTCCGGTCGACCAGAACGACCGCCCGAGGATCGCGTAGACCATCTCGTCGGGCGCGATCCACGGCGTGTCGAGCCCAAGCGACGCCCCGAAACGCGCGACGACGGCGACGACGACCAGCACGACGAGCGCGAGCTGCCACCCGCGCCCCCGCCTCCCCTCGGGCCCGACCTCGACCTCGGGAAGCTCACGAGCAGCGGGTGCGCCGCCGGCCGCGCGCAGCGTTCTCCACGACTGCACGGTGACGGACATTAGAGCAGCCGCGCCCGCGCGACCGCCGGCGCCCGAACAGAACCGGTCAACCACCTAGCCGGACGTCGTCGTCGTCGCCGTAGTCGAGCCGGACGGGGCCGGAGCGAAGTAGGGATAGATCCCCGGCGGGACGCCCTCGGTCGCGAACCCCTGGCGGACGTACCCCGGCGGCGGCTGCGCGCAGGTGAGGCCCTCCCCGGCGATGAAGTTCGCGTAAACGGCCCGCTTGTAGGCCGGATCCTGCCGCGCCTGGTTGTAGTCGAGCAGCAGGAACTGGCCGTCGAGGCAGTAGCCGACGTGAATCGCATAGGTGGAGGCGGCGGGAGTCTGCGAGAGGGTGACCGGGCTCCTGGTGGCGACCTCCGTAGCTCCGGACGCGACCCGGTGCACGGGCACGCCAGACGGGATGGTCGAGGCGCCCGGCTGAAACGCCATCGTCTTCGCCACGAGCGTCCCGTTCGGGGAGACGTAGTAGATGCAGCTGCCTCGCCCGTTCGCGCTCTTTGGCGTGGGAATCCACAGCTTTCGCGCTGCCCCCGGGCGAATCAGCGCCTCGACGCTCTTCAGCGGATGCACGGACACGTCGACCCGGGCCGGGCCGTCCTTCGCCACGAGCGTCAGCTCGAGGGAGCCCGACCTGCACGCATAGACCGTGATCTTGGCCGTCTCCCCGATCTGCCCTCCCGGCAGCACGCCTTGCGTCCAGGTTTGGAGGCGGGGCGGCCCGGGTGTCGCCCAGAGGTCGAGTCCGGGCTCGTCGCCTGCCTGGGAGCGGTGGGCGAGTCGGCGGCCCGCGAGCGTCATCGTGGAGGGGGCGAGCACTATTCGTTGCGTGAGCGGCTTTGCGTTCTGGTCGAGGAGTTCTCCGTCGCTCTGGGGTGCGGCGGTGGCGTCGTCGGGCCGGGAGCCGGTGGGGGGCCGGACGACGCTCACGAGCGCGATCTTCGGGTTCCAGTAGGCGAGGTGCCAGGAGCCGGCCCAGAGCGGGTCGTCGTCGAGGTAGACGACCGGGCCGATGCGCGGCGGTCGATCCACTGCGGGGGGACCGCGCCGAAGAAGATCTGCCGGTCGGCGGATGCGCGGCCGGCGATCTTCGTTTCCGCCAGGACGTCGAGCCGTCAGCAGGCGGCCGAAGACGCAGCACGGGCAGCACCGCCGCAGCCGGCGTGGGAGCACCAGGGGAAGGAGGAGCACGACGCGCGACGAGCGCGATCCAGGCGAGCCGGAGCACGTGGACCCGGAAGTGTGGAGCCGCAGGTCGAACAGCGGCACCGGCGTGAACGAGTCCGGCACGATCGCCTGACGACGAGCTTCTCGGCCGGCCAGAAGCAGGCGGCCAGCGCAACAGCGCGAGCGGCGATCACCGCCGCCACCTCGCCCGCGGCATCCCGCGGTCGAGCCACGCGGCGAGCGCGACGAAGAACGGCGGAGCGAGCGTGACCATCGTGCGCTCGTTGATCCGGCCCTCGTAGCGCGAGACGTAGATGCCCACCTCGAGGACGAGCAGAACGCAGTAGGGCAGAAACAGCGACCAGGGCAGAGACCTCACGCGCTCCTCGCGGCGCCGGAGGCACGACAGACGGTCAGCGCGAGCGCGGCCACAGCGGGATCCCCATCACGAGCAGGAGGAGGTCGCCGGCCTGGTAGGCGATCCAGTGCAGGACGCGCGGAGAGGTGGTAGCCGCCGGCCGAGCGCGCCTCCGTAGGGCCCGAAGGCCGGCCGAGCCGCGCGATCGCGGCGACCGCGGCCGAGAGCGACAAGGCCGACTCGCGACGACCGACCGCCGAGCGGCGACGAAACCGTCGCAGCAGGCGGCGTCACGGACAGAACCAGGCCATCGCCCGACGGCGAGGACGATCGACGGCACAAGGATCGAACGCCTTGAGGCGGATCGCGACCGCGGCGCACGGTCAGGACGAGCACCAGGGCCTGGTTGCGGAGGGACGGGTCGAGCAGCGCCCGCCACAGGCGCCACAGAAGCAGCGTGACGACGGCCAGGAACGTCACCTCGGTCATGACAGCCCCGTGTAGACGAACGCCGGCAGCGCAGCGGTCATCGCCGCGGCGGCGAGCGCCCAGCCGCCCCGCGTCAGCGAGCGCGTCCAGAGGTAGACCGTCGACGACCGGGACGGCCACCAGCAGCGCCTGGAGCCCCTTCAGCACGACCAGGCCCGGGCCGGGCCCGAAGGCCGCCAGCGGCGCGCCCGCGAGGAGCGGGTAGACGCCCGAGGAAGCTCGACTTGCCGTCGAGGAGACTCGAGTGTCCCGTCGGCCAGAACGACCGACCGAGCAGCGCGTAGACCATCTCGTCAGGCGCGATCCACGGCGTGTCGAGCCCGAGCGAGACCGCGAACCGCGCCGACCACGGCGACGACGACCAGAGCCACGAGCGCGAGCATGCCACCACCGCACCCGGCGCGGGCGCACACCACCCGCCCGCGGCACAGCGACATCGGGAAGCTCACGAGCAGCGGGGGTGCGCCGCCGGCCGCGCGCAGCGTTCTCCACGACTGCACGGTGAGAGACATTAGAGCAGCCGGTCTGCTCTAGGCAGGCGTACCACGCCGAGGTTGTCGCGGCCCTCGGGCCGCTCGACGCGTCGTCGACCGCGTCAACAAGGTCAGCTGAAGCGGTACATGCGGGCGTTGTGCGGTCCGAACGGGCTCGGATCGGTGAACGCCCCTCCGTCCGCCGTCACCTTGCGGGCCGGGTTTCCCGGGTGGGCGAGCACGACGCCCTGGCCGAGCCCGGGCGGCAGGCCGCTGAACCGCACCTCGCTCGTCACCGAGGGGCTCGTGCGTGCGGCGATCAGGTAGAGGAAGCCACCTGCTTCCCGGGCGCTCAGGACGATGTCCGGCGCGTCGGCCCTGATCGAGAGGGCTGCGACCGGTGCGGTCAACGCCTGCATGTGAGGCCCGTCGGTCAACTCGACCAGGAGCGGCCGCTGGACATGCTCCCAGTACGTCCAGTTCCAGCCGCGCTCGCGGTCGGCCGGGTTCATCGCCTGCTTCAGGTGGCCGCCGAAGAAGACGAGGCCGCGCGCACCGGCGATGATCGCGTCGTAGGCCATGAAGCGGGCCTGCTGAAGCGTGGGAAACACGAGCGGATGCGGCGGGAGGACGCCGCTCCACGCGATCTGCAGCGTCGTCCAGATTCCGTTGCGCCGGGTCGCGCGCTTGACGATGGTCGTCATGTCGCCGACGACACTGAGGTCGGTGTTCACCGGCGGCCCGCCCGCGTGCGCCCCCGGCGGGAGCGCGTAGATGTCGATGCCGTGGATGTCGCATGCCGCCGCGTACGGCGCGATCGCGGCCGCGGTGAGCGGCGTGTCGTGCTTCCCGCGCGCCGGCGCCGGCCCTCGCGGCGCCTCGATGATCACGACCGGATGGTCGGGGTCGGTCGCGCGCAGGTGCTCGTAGACCTCGAGACACCCGGAGGCGGGAATGCGGGCGTGGGCAGGCTCGTCGGCTCCTTTCCAGACTCCGAGCCCGGGGTGGCCCTTGAACGTGCCGACGATCCGGTCGAGCAGCGCCTGGTGCGAGAGGTCGTTGTCGGCGCCGGCGAGCGCCAGCCAGAGCTGGAGCCCGTGTGCAGGCGCCGCGTCGAGCTCCTGGGCGACGGCGATCAGCTGCTCGGAGACGCCCGCCTGGGTCCAGACGGTGTAGTTCCGGACGAAGCCGACGCCGGCCGCGGCGATCTCCGCCCACGCGTCCCGGCCCGACGGCGCTTCGCTCCCCAGGGGCGGCGGGTCCGAGAGCCCGATCGGGAACACCCGGCGTCCGGCGACGACCAGGTTTCCCGTCGCCGCGTCGACCGTGACCCTCGTCATCGCCGTCGAGAGTACGGGGCGGCACGCAAGCCGCGTCCCTTACGACGACGTAACGGCCGCCTGCGACACTTAAGCGCTCATGCGCGCCCCCAGGCTCCTCTGCGTCGCCTCCGCGGTCGACCTCGACTTCCGCTACGGCTGCACCCCCGCGTGGTGGCAGCTCTGGCGCGCCCTCAACGACGAGGGGGCGGAGCTCACGGTCGCGCCGTACCGCGGGCGTCCGATCGAGACGCCGTACTGGCGGAGCGCGCCGAACCCGACCTACCTCGAGGGCGAGTCGTACGCGAAGCTGCGTGCGCTCACGGCGAAGATGAAGGGCAACGGCCACCCGCGCCGCGAGGAGAGCTCGCCCGACGACTCGTTCGGCGACAAGCTGACGCGCGAGACGATCTGGCGGCTCGTCACCCCGCGCTGGCAGCGGCACCTGGAGCAGCTTGTCGAGCGGGAGCGCCCGGACGCGATCCTCGTCTTCACCGTCCCGATGGCGCACTTCCGGGGCATCCCCGGCGCGCTGCGCGATCGCTTCGACCTCCCCGTCGTGTTCTACGACGGCGACGTGCCGATGAGCCTGCCCGAGTTCGGCGGCATGGACACGGGCTTCAACTACTACCACGGGGCCGATCCGGGCGAGTACGACCTCGTGATCTCGAACTCCGAGGGCGGGCTCGAGAGCCTGCTCGCGCTCGGCGCGCGCCGCGCCGAGGCGGTCTTCTGGGGCGCGGACCCGGAGTTCTTCGCTCCGCAGCCGGTCGAGAAGGAGACCGACGTCTTCTTCTACGGCTACGGCGACAAGTTCCGGCGCGACTGGATGAAGGCGCTCGTCGGGGAGCCGTCGCGGGCGCTCCCCGACGTCGACTTCTCGCTCGGCGGCCGCGACTTCCTGGGCGACGCCGGCCGGGCGCGCCTGGTCGGGGACGTGCCGTTTCCGTCCTTCCCGCGGGCGATCTCCGCCGCGCGCGTCAATCTCTGCATCACGCGCCGCTCGCACGCCACCGTCTACGCCTCGTCGTCGTGCCGCCCGTTCGAGCTCGCCTCCGCGGGCGCGGCGATCGTCGCGAACCCCTACGACGGGATCGAACGCTGGTTCGAGCCGGGCAGCGAGCTGATCGTCGCGGCCGACGCCGACGAAGCGATCGCCGCCTACCGGATGCTGCTCGACGACCCGGCGCAGGCCGAGGAGATGGGCCGGCGGGCCCGCGAGCGGGTGCTCGACGAGCACACCTATCGCCACCGCGCCCGGCAGGTGCTCGACCTGCTCGATCTCGGCGTCGGCGCAGGAGCCCATGTCGCCTGAGGCGCCGGTGGCCGAGGCGGCTGCACCCGTGACGGGAGCGCCCCTCGCCGCCGTCCGGCGCATCGCCATCGTCCCCGCCTACAACGAGGAGCGCAACCTGGGCCGCCTGCTCGGCGAGCTGCACGTCCTCGACCCGGGGCTCGAGGTCGTCGTCGTCTCGGACGGCTCCACCGACCGGACGGCCGACGTGGCCAGGGCGGGCGGCGCTCACGTCGTGCAGCTCCCCTTCAACCTCGGCATCGGCGGTGCCGTGCAGACCGGTTTCCGCTTCGCATGGGAGCGCGGCTACGAGCTCGCCGTGCGGCTCGACGGCGACGGCCAGCACGACCCCGCACAGCTCCGCGCCGTCGTGGCGCCGGTGGCCGCGGACGAGGCCGATCTCGCCGTCGGCTCCCGCTTCCTCGCCGCCGGCGGCTACCGCTCGTCGGCCGCGCGCCGCATCGGCATCCGCGTCCTCGCCCGCGTCGTCTCCTGGATCGCGCACCAGCGCCTCACCGACACCACGTCGGGCTTCCAGGCGCTCAACCGCAAGGCGATCGGCCTCTTCGCCGCCGACCTGCCGCTCGACTACCCCGAGGTCGAGGGGCTCGTGATGGCGCTCCGGCACAAGATCCGCGTGAAGGAGGTGCCGGTGACGATGCGCGAGCGCGAGCACGGCCGCTCCTCGATCTCGGCCCTCGGATCGGTCTACTACATGATCAAGGTGCTGCTCGCGGTCTTCGTCGACCTCTTCCGCCGTGACATCGTGCCCCTGGAGGAGCCATGACCCCGCTTCGCACCTCGATCGCCGCCACGGCGGTCTCGCTGCTGCTCCTGCTCGTCGTCTTCGAGCTGATCCGCTCCCGCCGGCTGCGCGAGCGCTACGCAATCCTCTGGCTCGCTACCGGCCTCGTCCTGGTCGCGCTCTCCGTTTGGCGCGACGGCCTGAACACGATCGCCCGCTGGTTCGGCGTCTCCACCTATCCGCCCGCGGTCCTGTTCGCGGTCGGGCTGCTCTTCGTCATCATCGTCCTGCTCCACTACTCGACGGTGATCTCGAAGCTCTCCGACCAGAACACGATCCTCGCGCAGCGGCTCGCGCTCCTGGAGTCACGGATCGGTGAGGCGGAGCAATAACCCGCTCTTGACGGTCACCGGGCTGCTGACCTCGACCGGGTCGTTCGCCGGCGGCGGCGTGCCCGACAGCACGACGACGCGGTAGGTCCAGCGGCCGGCCGGCGGGGTGTCCGTGTACTGCGGAACCCACGTCTTCGCGTGGACGGGTGGCAGGTAGCAGCGCGCGGCGCCCCTTGCGTGCGCGCAAACCACGTCGGCCCGCGAGCGGATCACGCCGTACGCCACACGCGCGCCGTCGGCCCCCTGTCGCTTCCATGCGAGGGTGACCGTCCCATCGTGCACGGTGGCGGCGAGGCCGAACGTGCCGACCGGGACCAGCGCGGCCCCGTCGAGGGTCACCGCCGCGTTCGCGCCGTGCTGCCGGCTGAAGGCGAGGATCGGCACGAGCGGCGCCACCGCGAGGAACGTGCACACCCCGAGCACCCAGCGGCGCGAGCGCTGCGTCTGCGGCCAGGTGCGCACCGTGCCGTGGCGAGCGAGGCGCCCGCCGAGGATCGGGACGAGCAGCGGCAGCGCCATCACGAGCAGGAACGCCGCCGGGAACGCCGGCGCCATCGAGCGGAAGAACGTGCCGCCGTAGAAGTCCGCGCCCGAGCCTCCCTTGAAGAACATGTACGACGCGAGCCAGCCCGCGATCAGCACCGCGCCCGGAATCGAGCGGCGCGCGATCCCGATCACGCCCGCTACGACCGCCCACTCCGTGATCCGGCGGCTCCAAGTGAACTCGCGGAAGCCGTCGAGGTTGTGCTGGAAGTGGTGCCACGAGAAGTGGACGAAGTGGCCGCTCGAGAAGATCTCGCCGTTCCCGCGGAGCTTCCAGAGGCCGAGGCAGACGAGCGCCGGCACGAGCCCCGCGCCGAACATCAGCAGCGCCCGCGGCCGCCGCGCGACCGCGAGCGCCAGCACGGGCGCAGGCAGGAAGGCGGCGTTGCCGGTCTTGACCGCGATCGCGAGCCCGGCCGCGAGGCCCGCGGTCAGGCCGTCGAGCTCCTCGCCGGTCGAGAGCGCGCGGAAGGCGAAATAGGCCGAAACCGTCACGGCCACCATCGCCGGGTAGGCGGTCGCCGTCGTCAGGCCGAGGTCGGCCGGCAGCTGGAAGCCGAAGTAGCGACGGTGGTAGTCGAGCAGGAAGTACGGGATCACGATCAGCGGCGCCGCCACCCACGCCGCCGTGACGAGGTACGCGTAGCGGCGGCCGGCGATCGCCTTCGCGAGCGCGTAGATCGTGAAGAGGGCGATCGTGCCCAGCAGCGCGACGTTGAGGACGATCGCCGCCCGCACCCCCGAGAGCAGGCTCGGGCCCGCGGCGGCCGCGACCGGCGCGAGCAGCAGCGAGTAGAGGTAGCCCCCCGGCGCGACCGGGATCAGCCCGTGGGCGAGCAGCCACCCGGTCGTGTACGTCCAGCGCTCGTCGCCGCCGAGGTGGTAGAGCCAGCCGGTGTGGACGGCCTTGCTCGCGACGCCGACCGCGACCAGCCAGCCCGCGACCGCGAGCGGCGGCAGCACCGCCCAGGGCGGGATGCGGGCGGTGTGGACGTCGACCCAGCCGATCGCGCGCCCGACGTGGTAGCCGGCCCTGGCGAGCCGGGAGGGCGGGGCGACGGCTGCGCTATCCGTCGGCATGGGCGAGCGCATGCGCCCGGTACCACGCGATCGTGCGCTCGAGGCCGTCGCGCAGCGGGGTGCGCGCGTGCCAGCCGAGCGCGGCCTCGGCGCGGCTCGTGTCGAGCCGCCGCCGGGGCTGGCCGTTCGGCATCGACTCGTCCCACACGATCTCGCCCTCGAACCCGGTCAGCCCGGCGATCGTGTCCGCGAGCTCGCGGATCGAGATCTCGGCACCCGTGCCGATGTTGAGCGGCTCCGGGCCCGAGTAGCGCTCGGCGGCGGCGACGAATGCGTCGGCGGCGTCCTCGACGTAGAGGAACTCGCGCGTCGGCGACCCATCGCCCCAGAGCACGACCTGCTCGGTTTCCGCGACCATCTTGCGGATCAGCGCCGGCACGACGTGCGAGGTCTCGAGGTCGAAGTTGTCCCGTGGTCCGTAGAGGTTCGCCGGCAGTAGGTACACGGTGTCGAGGCCGTACTGCTCGCGGTAGGCCTGCCCGCCCACGAGTACCGACTTCTTCGCCACGCCGTACGGCGCGTTCGTCTCCTCCGGGTAGCCGTTCCAGAGCTCGTCCTCGTTGAACGGGGTGGGCGTGAACTTCGGGTAGGCGCAGACCGTGCCCGCGACGACCAGCTTCTGCACGCCGTGCAGGCGCGAGAGCTCGAGCACGTGCGCGCCCATGATCAGGTTCGCGTACCAGTAGCGGCCCGGGTTCGCCCGGTTGGCGCCGATCCCGCCGACCTCGGCCGCCAGGTGGAAGACGACTTCGGGCCGCACCTCCGCGAAAAGCCGCTCGGCGTCGTCCCAGCGGGTCAGGTCGAACTCCGCGCGGCGAGGCACCATCACCTCGTCGCCGCGCGACTCGAGCCGCTCGACCAGGAACGACCCGAGGAAGCCTGCCCCGCCCGTGACGAGCGCGCGCATCGCGGATCAGCCGGCGGGAGCCGACTCGGCCGCCGCCTTGCCGCGGTTCCGGTCTTCGCCCTGCATCCAGTCGACGCGGCCGACCCAGCGGTCGCGGTTGGCGGCGTACCAGGCGATCGTGCGGCGCAGGCCGTCCTCCCAGGTCACCGTCGGCCGCCAACCGGTCTCGGCGTGCAGCTTGTCGTAGCCGACGCGCAGCGCCATCACCTCGCTCTGGCCGGGCCGCACGCGGCGCGCGGTCGAGGTGATCTCGCGGCCGGCGGGCCAGTAGCCGCCCTCCTCGCCGACCCGCAGGATCATCTCGGCCCAGTCCTGCATCGAGATGTTCTCGCCCTGGCCGTAGACGTAGACGTCGCCGGGCTTTCCCTGCGCCGCGACCGTCAGGTGGCCGCGGACGCCGTCGGTGCAGAAGCAGAAGTCGCGCAGCGGCTCCAATGAGCCGAGCTCGACCTGCTCGCGCTCGAGCGCCTGCGTGATGATCGTCCCCGTGATGTAGCGCGGGTTCTGGCGCGGGCCGTAATTGTTGAACATGCGCGTGACGATCGCCGGGATCCCGTACGCGTCGTAGTAGTTCATGGTCAGGAAGTCGGCGGCGACCTTGGAGGTCGCGTAGATCGACTTCGGATTGATCGGCGAGCGCTCGTGCAGGATCAGGCCGCCGAGCTCGTCGAAATCGTGATGGTGCGACACCGACTCGCGGACGTTCCCGTACTCCTCGGACGTGCCGGCCGTGTCGAACTTCTCGAGCTCGAGCTCGTGGTCGACGATCGACTGCAGCAGGTTGAGCGTGCCGAGCGTGTTGGCCATCACCGTCTCGTACGGCCGGTGCCACGACTCGCCGACGTGCGCCTGTGCGCCCAGGTGGAAGACGTACGGGCGGTCGCCCGTTGCCTTCAGGTCGCGCACGAGGTAGTCGATCGACGTCTTGTCGGTCAGGTCGGCGAAGACGACGCGGGCCAGGCGGCGCCGCTGCCCGCCGATGTTGTTGAGCGCGCCCGAGGAGGTCGCGCGCACGAACGCGATCACCTCGGCGCCGATCTCGACCAGCGCATCGGTCAGGTGCGAGCCCATGAATCCGTCCGCGCCCGTCACGACGCACGTGCGCTCCGCATAGGCGTCCCCGAAGTCGCGACGAAGCGCCTCGAGTTCGTCGCCGGACCAGATGGCGCTATCGTCGCGCGGCATCCATGCAGGGTAGTCGAGGCGGGACCCGGAGCGCGGTTCGAAGCGGCCTGTACACGGGCCTCTCGACCGCAACTGTCAGCGCCTCCGCAGCCCTGGCCGGCGCCCTCCTGGCGCGCAAGTTCGGCCACGGGGCGAAGACCGACGGGTTCTTCGCCGCCTATGCCGTCTACGTCGTGCTGCTGCTCGTGGCGAGCGCGCTCCGGGTCGTCGTGCTGCCCGAGCTCGCCCGGGCGCGCGCCGCCGCGGGCCTCGGCCGCGAGACAGGGACGTGGGCAGTCGCGCTCGCGATGCCGCTCGTCCCGGCCGTGGTGGTCGCGCTCCTCTGGCCGGACGCGGTCGCGGGCCTGATCACCGGCAACGGGGCGGGGAAGGCGAGCGCGGCCGAGCTCCTGCCCTGGCTCGTGCCCGCTGCGGCGGCCCAGGTGCTCGCCGGCCTGGCGGCGAGCGCGCTCGGCGCCCTCGACGACTACGGCACGGCCGCGGTCGGCTTCGCGACCGGCGCGGTCGTCGGTCTGGCCGTGATCGCGGCGCTGGTCGGGCACGGCGTGGTCGCCTTCGGCTGGGGCCTAGCGGTGAACGCCGCGCTCGCGCTCGGGATTCCGCTCGCGGTGGTGGTGAACCGGGGCGCGGTTGCGCTCCCACGTTCCGGGATGGGGCGGCCGCTGCGCGTCCTGGTCGAGGGCGTCGCGCTCCCGTTCGCTCTCCAGGGGCTGTACCTGATCGCCTACCGCTTCGCGAGCGGGCTCGGGTCGGGGCGGCCGACGACGTTCTCGTACGCATACCTGATCGCCTCGCTGCTCGTCGCCGTCACGGCCACGTCGGTCGCACTCGTCTCGTCGGTGCCGCTGACCCGCAGGGAGCTCACGCCGGCGGGAACGACGCGGCACGTCGTCTCCACGTCGTGGGTCTGCCTGCCGCTCGTCGCGGCCGTGGCGGGGATCTTCGCGCTCGCCGGGGCGAAGATTGCGCGGCTCGTGCTCGGCCCGAGCTACGGCGGCGGCACCGGTGCCGAGCTCGGCCGCGTCGTCGGCTACCTCTCGCCGTGGATGGTGGCCTCGGTGGCGCTGTCGGTCACTTTCCCGCTGCTCTTCGTGCGCGGCCGGGCCCGGTGGCTGCCGCTGCTGGCGGTCGCGGCGCTCGGGGTGCAGGTGGCGGTCGAGTGGGCGTGCTCGAAGGCGTTCGGGCTCGGCGGCGTCGCGGCAGGCATGGCCGTCACCACGGCGGCCGTGCTCGCGGTGCTGCTGCATTCGCTCGGCGCACTCGCCGGCAACCGCGCGCGGGGTCGTGCTCGCCGCGGCGGCCTGCGGGCTCCCCGCGCTCGCGGCCTTCGGGCTCACGGGGCTCCTGCTCGGGCCGGTCGCGGCGGCCGCGGCGGGGGCGCTGCTCTACGCCGGGGCGCTGGCGGCCTGGCGCCCCGCGCCGCTCCTCGAGGCCTGGGCCTACCTACGCCACCTCGGCTGACGCCGCCGCGTCGCTGCGTGCGCCGACGGTCTAACGTCCCGCCGTGGTCGCGGCCGTCGTCCTCTCCTGGAACCGCTGCGACGACACGCTCGCGTGCCTGCGCTCGCTGGCCGGTGAGCCGGGCCTGAGCGTGATCGTGGTCGACAACGCCTCGACCGACGGCACCGTCGACGCGGTCCGCTCCGAGTTTCCCGCCGCCGAGCTGATCGTCAACGACGCGAACCTCGGCTTCTCGGCCGGCAACAACGCCGGCATCCGGCGGGCGCTCGGGCTGGGCGCCGACTGGGTGCTCGTGCTCAACAACGACGTCGAGGTCGAGGCGGGGTTCCTCGCGCCGCTGCTCGACGAGGCGGCGCGGCGCCCGGACGCGGCCGCATTCAGCCCGAAGATCCTGTTCGCCGAGCCTGCGGACGTGATCTGGTTCGCCGGCGCGAGCTACGACCCGCGGCGCGGCTACAACGGGCGCCAGCGCGGGTACGGCGAGCGCGACGACGGGCGCTTCGACGACGTCCGGGAGACCGATCGAGTGTGCGGCGCCGCGATGCTCGTCCCGCGCGCGGTGCTCGAGCGCGACGGGCCTCTTCGACGAAGGGCTCTTCGCGTACTACGAGGACACGGACTGGTCGCTGCGGGCTGGGGGGCCGTACTACGTCGTGCCGGCGAGCCGCGTCCACCACCGGGTGTCGGCATCGTCGGGCGGCGAGAGCTCGCCGGCGACGCTCTACTACGGCACGCGCAACGCGCTCGCGGTCGCGGAGCGGCACGCGCCGCTCGGGGCGTTCGGTACGTGGCGGCGGCGGGTGGTGCTGCTCTCGGCACATGCCGCGCAGGCGCTCCGGTCACACCGGCGGCGTGAGGCGCTCGCGGCGGTGCGCGACGGTTGGCGCGACTTCCGCAAAGGCCGATTCGGCCCTAGGATGTCCCCGTGACCGCTCAGCAGGCGAAGCAGGTCGTCAAGAACGCGCTCTACCGCACGATCGGCGAGACGTCGACCGCGCTCCGCCTCCAGCCGGATGCCCAGAAGACCCTGAGCATCCTCATGTACCACAAGGTCAACGACCAGCCCGACAACCCGACGACGGTGCCGGTCGCGGTCTTCGACGAGCAGCTCGAGCGGCTCGGCGAGCTGGGCTACAACGTCGTCGACCTCGACGCCGTGCTCGACCACTACACGGTCGGGACGCCGCTGCCCGAGAAGGCGGTGCTGATCACCTTCGACGACGGGTACCGCGACACGCTCGAGAACGCGCTGCCGGTGCTCCAGAAGCACGGCCTCCCGGCGGTGATCTTCATCCCGGTCGCCTACATGGAGGACGAGACGCCGCTGCCGCACGAGACCCACCTCGTCGAGCGCGGCATGCGCAACCCGACCCTGGACTGGGACCTGATGCGCGAGCTCGACTCGTCCGGCGTGCGGGTCGAGTCGCACGGGATCGCCCACCGGCCGCTTGCGGAGGTGGCGCTCGACGAGGCCGTCCGCGAGATCGCGGTCTCGAAGCTGAAGCTCGAGGAGCAGCTCCGGCGCCCCGTGCGCGCCTACGCCTACGTCAAGGGGTCGGAGGCGCACTTCCACCCCGTGCACGAGAGCATCCTCAAGCAGGCGGGCTACGAGATCGCGTTCACGTCGATCTCGCGCGCCAACGGCGTGGGCACGAACCCGTTCCGGCTCGGCCGCTACAACGTCGAGCCGTACCCGGAGCGGACGTTCGATCTCGTGCTCTCGGGCGCCTGCGACCTGATCTCGCTCAAGGACACGGTCGCCGGCACGCACGCGCGGCGCCTGTTCAACCAGGCGCTCGGCACCGCGACTCGCTAGCCGTTGCGAGATCGTCGAGTACGACCCGTCGCGGCGCGCCGACATCGCCGACCTGATGGGGCGCGTGTGGGGCGCGCGGCCCGCGGACGCCGAGCTCGAGTGGTTCTACGAGCGCAACCCGGTGCGCCAGGCCTCGGTGCTGCTCGGAGAGGAGGACGGGAAGGTGGTCGCGACCGTCGCGATCGCCTTTCTGCGCATGTCGATCGCGGGGCGGGCGATCGAGGTCGGGATGCCGCTGCGGGTCGCGACCGACCCCGCCTACCAGGGGCGTGGGATCTTCCGCGAGCTCCAGGCCGCGAACGAGGAGCGCGTGCGCGGGCTCGGGATCCGGCTGCTGCTCACCGTGCCGAACGACGCCTCGGCGCCCGTGTTCGTGAACAAGCTCGGCTGGACGCCGCTGCCGTCGCTCCGCGTCTTCGCGCGCGCGCGGATCCGGTGGCGCTCCGCGCCCGCGCATCAGGTCGCCCGCTTCGGCCCCGGGATCGTCGCGCCGCCGGGCGGTCCGGACCGTGTGCTCCGCGACGCGGCCTGGCTCAACTGGCGCTTCGCCGACGCGCCGACGCCGTACACGCTGCTCGAGGGAGCGGGCTACGGGGTCGCGAGCCGCCGGGGACGCGTCGGCGTGGTCGCGGTCGTGGAGGGCGAGCTGCTCCGGCCGACCGGCCTCGCGGCCGGCGGGCCCGGCGCGATCGCCTCGCCGCCTCCCTGGCAGCGCTCCCGCTACTCGCTCGCCGGCTACATCCCGACGCACAAGACCTTCACCGTGCTCGGAAAGTCGCTCCACCCCGAGCAGCCGGTCCCGCCGCAGCCGCACTTCGAGCTCGGCGACCTCGACTTCTTCTGAGCCTATCTAGGCTTACCGTGTGATCGTCCTCCACGTCCAGAAGGTCGCCGGCATCTCGGGCTCGGAGGCGCACCTGCTCCAGCTGCTGCCGGCGCTCGTGCAGCGCGGCTGGCCGATCCGGTTCCTGATGCTGCACGAGCACGAGCCGGGGGCCTGGGAGTTCGCCCGCGCGCTCGAGGCGGGCGGCGTACCCGTCGACGGGATCGAGATGAAGACCGACGTCGACCCGAGCACGTTCCTGCACGTCCTCTCGTACCTCGCCCAGCAGCGGCCGACGATCCTCCACACGCACCTCGTGCACGCGGACGCCTACGGCCAGACCGCGGGCACGCTCGCGGGCATCCCGATCCGGCTCTCGACCAAGCACGGCTTCAACGAGTTCCGGGAGGGCCGCGTCTTCGCGCTCGGCGACCGGACGATCGGCGCGCTCGCGCACAAGCAGATCGCGATCTCGCGCGGCCTCGCGCGCTACCTCTCCGAGACCGAGGGCTTTCCTGAGCCGGACTTCGAGATCGTCCACTACGGCATCGCGGCCGCTGAGGACCCGGCGCCCTACACCGGCGGCGTGCCGCGCTTCCTCTGCATCGGCCGCCTGATTCCGATCAAGGGCCACGTCGTGCTGCTGCGCGCGTTCCGGAAGGTGCTCGACGAGCGGCCCGACGCGACGCTCGAGATCGCGGGCCGCGGCGTGCTCGAGCATGGGCTCAAGGATCTCTCGCGCGAGCTCGGGCTCAACGGAGCCGTGAGGTTCCTCGGCCACGTCACGCCGGTGCAGCGCGCGGTCGAGCAGTCGCTCGCGGTCGTCGTGCCGTCGCTCGGCGAGGGCTTCGGCATGGTCGCGCTCGAGGCGATGGAGCGGGCGCGGCCCGTGATCGCCGCCTCGATCGGCGGCCTCGAGGACCTCGTGCGCGACGGCGAGACCGGGCTCCTCGTGCAGCCGGGCGACGCCGACTCGCTGGCCGGGGCGATGCTCGAGCTCGCCGCCGACCCGGCCCGCGCCGTCGCGATGGGCACAGAGGCGCGCCGGCGGGCGATCGAGCGCTTCCCCGAGGTCCGCTGCACCGAGCGCACCGAGGAGGTCTACCGCCACTGGCTCGGCGTCCGGAACGAGAACGGGCTCTCTCACGCAGCGGCGAGCACGGGCGCGCCTGCGTCCACGTAGCGGCGCTGCCAGAGCTCGAGCATGCAGAGGCACCAGAGGCGGTGCCCGTGGTCGGCGCGCCGCTCGACGTGCTCGCGGAGCAGCTGCTCGAGGGCAGGGCGATGGAAGAGGCCCCGGTCGCGTCCGAGCAGGAGCTCCTCGGCCGTCTCGCGCAGCGGCCCGCGGAACCACTCGTCGAGCGGGACGCCGAAGCCCGTCTTGCCGCGGCCGGCGATCTCCGGCGGCAGGTCGGCGGCGAAGGCCTCCTTGAGCGCGCGCTTGCCCCTGGCGAGCTCTGCCGGCAACGCGAGGCCGAGCTCGATCACTCGGTGATCGAGGAACGGCGCGCGTAGCTCCAGCGAGACGGCCATCGAGGCGATGTCGCTCTTCGGCAGCAGGTCGCCGGGAAGGTACGACTCCATGTCGACGATCCGCAGGTCGGGGTCGTCCGGGAGCATCGTCCGCGCCGCGTGCGCCCGCGCCTCGTCCGTCCAGAGCTCGCGGCGGAGCTCGAGCGGGAACACCTCGACGAGGCGGGCGTAGCGCTCGGAGGCCGGCCGGGCGGCGACGTCGAGGAAGCGCCGGGCCCGGAAAAGGCTCGACCGAGGCTCGCGCCGGGCGGCGGGGACGGCGCCGAGCGCGGCGCTGCCGAGCGACGCCGCGAACCGCGGCACCCGCCCCGCGAGGGCGTGCGCCCTGTAGCGCTCGTAGCCGCCGAACGCCTCGTCGCCACCGTCGCCGACGAGGGCGACGGTGACGTGGCGGCGGGTCGCCTCGCAGACGAGCAGCATCGGCAGCGCCGCCTCGTCGCCGAGCGGCTCGTCGAAGGCCTCCGCGACGCGGTCGAGCAGCTCCGGCCCCGGATCGACCTCGAGCTCCTCGTGCGTGGTGCCATATCGCTCGGCGACGGCGCGGGCGTACTCCCGCTCGTCGTAGCGCCGGTCGGGAAAGCCGATCGTGAACGTCCGCACCGGCTCCGGTGACGCCGCTGCCATCGCCCCCACGACGATCGACGAGTCGATGCCGCCCGAGAGCAGTGCGCCGAGCGGGACGTCCGCCACGAGGCGCTTGCGCACGGCGGCGGTGACCTCCTCGCGCACGCGCTCGATCCACTCGCCCTGCTTCTCCGCGGGCGCCGGCCGCCAGTACCGCATCACCCGCACGGCGCCGCCCTCCGCCACCGCCAGAGAGCCCGGCGGCACCTTCTCCACTGCGCGGAGCCCCGAGCGTGGAACGTACTGGAGCGCGAGGTACGCGTCGATCTGCTCCAGGTCGAGCTCGCGCGGCAGCGAGGGCAGCTGCAGCAGCGCCTTCGTCTCCGAGGCGAACGCGAGCGAGCCGTCGGGGAGGTGGGCATACAGCAGCGGCTTCTTGCCCAGGCGGTCGCGGGCGAGGACGAGGCGGCCGTTGCGGCGGTCCCAGAGCGCGATCGCGAACATCCCATCGAGCCGCCGGACGAAGTCGAGCCCCCACTCCTCGTAGGCGTGGGGGATCAGCGGCGAGTCGCCGGTGCCGCGAATCTCGTGACCCTTCGCCTCCAGCTCCGCGCGGAGCTCGCCGAAGTTGTAGATCTCGCCGTTGAAGACCGCGGCCACCTCGCCGCTCTCGTTCGCGACCGGCTGGTCGCCGGTGACGAGGTCGACGATCGCGAGGCGGCGGTAGCCGAGGACGCATCGCCCGTACGGGGCCACGGCTCCGTGGTCGGGGCCGCGGTGGACGATCGCGGCGTTCATCGCCTCGACGAGCGCGCGATCGGGCGCGTCCGAGCCCAGGAGTCCGCAGATCCCGCACACGGCTCTAGCCTACGTCGAGCAGCTCGCGGTAGACGTCCTCGTGCAGCGCGGCCGAGCGCTTCCAGGTGAAGCCGGAGGCGCGGGCCGCGCCCTTCTCGGCCCAGGACGCCGGGTCGTCGAGGACGTCCGCGACCGCTTCCGCCATGGCGCCGGCGTCGTCCGGGTCGAAGTAGCGCGCCGCGTCGCCGCACACCTCGGGCAGCGACGCCGCGCTCGAGCAGGCGACGGGGCAGCCGCAGGCCATCGCCTCGAGCGGCGGCAGCCCGAAGCCTTCGTAGCGCGACGGGAAGACGAGCGCGGCGGCACGGCGGTAGAGCGAGACGAGCTCGTCGAGCGTCACGTTCCCGCGCACCTCGACGCCGTCGGGCACGGCGCCCACGTGCCCGCCGCCGGTCAGGACGAGCCGGAGCTCCGGCCGCTCGCCGCGGAGCAGCGCGAACGCCTCGTACAGCCGCTCGTGGTTCTTGTGGGGCCACGGCCGGGCCGGATAGAGCAGAAACGGCTCGCGCGGCTCCTCGCCCGGGCTGAAGCGGGCGTGGTCGATGCCGTGGTGGATCACGCGGATCCGTGCTGCGTCGAGCCCGAGCCGGGCGACGGCGCGGTCGCGGACGAACGCGCTCGGGACGATCACGAGCCGGGCGGAGCGCGCCGACCGGTGGTAGGCGGCCGACCGGAACGCGCGCTCGGCCCGCGAGAAGAGCTGCGGCAGGTCGAGGTGCTGGACGTCGTGGAGCGTGATCGCCGTCGGCACCCTCACGGGCGGCAGGCGGATCGTGAGCGGGTAGTGGAGCGCATCGGCCTTCCCGAGTCGCGCGCAGAGCGGGCCGGGGCGCGCCGCGGCCCAGGTCATGGCGCCGAGCCGGCCGCGGAGCGATCGCGCGGCGCGGTACTCCTTGGCCACCTCCGATGGCAGGCCCTCGGCGGCGTCGGGCGCGACCGGCGGCAGGTAGACGCGGTAGGGAAGCGTGCCGCCGCGCGCGAGTGCGCGCAGGAGCTCGCGCGTCGAGGACTCGCTGCCGCCGAGCTCGCCCGGGACGAGCGTCAAGAGGGCGATGCCGAGCATCATCTAGTCCTGTTCGGCTGAGCGCGCCGCCTCGAGGAGCTGTTGCCGCTGGGCGTCCTCCTCCGCCGCATGGCGCTTCGACGAGCGCCAGATCAGCCAGCCGACGAAGAACACCACCGGCCAGCAGAGGACGGCGGGAATCAGGAGGACCCAGCTGAGCGCGGTTAGACCGAGCACGCTGACTCCAGTGTTACCCCGAGCTGGTCGTCGTCGTCGCGGTACTCGTCGTCGTGCTCGTGGTCTTCTTCGCCGGCGGCTGCGGGCAGGCGACGCCGGAGGACGACTTCACGACGAGGCAGCTCTTCGAGATCATCTTGTCGCCCTCCCGCGCGCGCGTGAGCTGGATGACGCTGCTCGCCACCTGCGCGTAGTAGGTCTGCTTGTCGGTGGAGACGTCGAGCGCGATCACGACCCCGTCACCGAGCGCCTTGCCGAGCGAGTGGTCGAGCGCCAGCAGGTCGGCGACGCTGCCCGTGTAGCCCTTGTGCGCCGTCCGGAACTCCCGCTGCAGCGCGTCCACCTTCGTCGTCGCGGCGATCGTCTCCTGGGAGAGCTCCTTCGACGTCAGGCCCTTCGACGAGTGGTGCTTGAAGATCGTCGGGAGGACGAACAGGAGCAGGAAGACGATCAGCAGGAGCGGCAGGAACTTCTGGAAGTTCGCGGGCACCGGGCAAGCCTAGAGCTTCGGCAACAGCGACCCGTTAAGAAGCGGAGAAGCCCGCAAGCCCCTCGGGCTCCTCGTCGTGCACCTCGACCTCGCGGACGTCGGCGTGCGGCGGGCCGCGCCGGCACCACTCGACCATCGACTCGACCGCCGCCGGCTCACCCTCGAGGACGGCCTCGACTGAGCCGTCGCGGCAGTTCCGAACCCAGCCCGCGACCCCGCGCGTCCCGGCGGCGCGCGCGGCGGAGTAGCGGTACCCGACGCCCTGGACGGCCCCGCGGACGACGACGCGCCTCCTCACCGTCGCCATGGCGCGAAGGGTAGACAGGTGTGGGCGGCGCTTCGGTTCGTCCGGAGCCGGCCGGCTACTGGCAGGCCGGCTCGGACGGCCCCGTCAGCGCGAAGCCGTAGATGACGCCCGACGAGGTGTAGAACGCGAACGTGTTCTGGCCGACCTTCGCGGTGAGCGCGACGTAGCCGATGCACTGCACCGTGTTCAGGTTGCCGTAGACGTTGTAGACGTCCGTGACCGGGCCGAAGGTCATGACCTTGCCCTTGACGCCCCAGCCGGTCGGCGAGCCGAGCGTGAAGACCGCGATCACCTTGCTGTTGCCGGGCGCGTTTGCCGTGCCGAGGAGGTTCCCCGACGGCGCGACCCCCTTCACGTTCTGCGAGTTCGTGCTGCCCTTCGGAGCCGGGGCGTCGAACTTCACCGCGGCGCCGAGCGGCTCGGAGCCCTTGTACTCGAAGAGCCAGACGAGCTTCTTGCCGCACGAGGTGCAGATCTCGTAGCCATGGCCCCACTTGGCGACGACCTGCTTCTCGGTCATGCCGATCGAGATGCCGGCGATCGACTGGCCGGGCACGACGGCACCCTGGCTCGGGAAGAGCGAGGAGTGTGTCGAAGCGGCAGCACCCGAGCCGACGGTCGCGAGTGCCGCGATCAGGGCGCACAAAAGAGCTGCCGGCGCCGCCCGAGTCGTCGTCAGTTTGCCTGCCTTGCGCATGTGCATACAGGAAGGTAGCGCGTCCGGCCGCCGTGTGGTGTAAGGACCTTGTGGTCCTCAGTCGCCGGGCAGGTACGTCGTCGACCCGCGAACCGTGACGACCGTCTTCGGGCGGTCGTAGCCGGCGATTCCGTCGCTTGTGGTCTCGGCCGTGACGGCCTGGTCGGTCTCGTCGGTGACGGTGACGCCGAAGTGGACCTGGGTCGAGTGGTACGCGGGAAGATAGTCGAGGTTGCAGACGATGGTTGCCGCCCCGGTGCACCCGGAGCCGATCGAGTAGGCGGGCGGCCCGTCGAGCCGGAGTCCCGGCGTGAGCGTGATCGTGAGCTCGAGCTTCCGTGCGGTAACGGTCTCGTGAGAGGTGATGGTGACGTCGAAGTTGACGTGCCCTCCGCGCTGCGCTGTCGTGGAGGATGCCGTGAGCCGCGTATCGATGTTGGCGATCTCGGTCGCGCGACCGGCAGTGCGGTTGCCGTAGGGAAAGCCGGAGGCGGCACTGATGTCGGCGGCAGCCACGACGTAGACGGCGGCTGTTGCGGCTGCCGCTGCCCTCAGCCTCGGTCGATTGCGGCTCCGGGCCGCACGGATGCTCGCCCAGGGTAGGCCGGCGAGCGCCACGCCGAGCGCTGCCGCAGCCGGCACGACGACGGCGAGCACGCCGAGCTCGCTTCCGGCGCCGAGCTCGTGAAGGATCGTCTGGGTGAGGCTCTGGACGAAACGCGACGAGCCGAGCTGCACCGGAACCCGTGCAAGCTCGCCCCAGACCGTTCCCCGCATGGGGTTGTTCGAGGGCCATACGAGAACGATCGCGGTGATCGACGCGACCGAGAACGCCGTCGCGAGAGCGGCGGTTCGGGGGAGCCGCCGGAATCCCGGTCCGAGGCCCAGGCAAAGGAACGGAAGCCCGGGAACGAGAAAGCGCGGCCCGGGCGAGAGCCCGCCGTAGGGAAGGAAGTAGCTGCAGTTGAGGAGCACGTAGAGGACGGTCACGGCGGCGGCGAGCGCGGCCTCGGCCGGACGATCGCGCCGGGAGAGCAGCAGCCCGAGCGCCGCGATCACGAGCACCGGCGACACGACGAGCAGTCCTCCGGGGCCGGCAAAGACCTCGAATGTCTGCAGCAGATGCGGCGCGGCGAGGCCGAACAGGCCGGAGGCCTGTCTGCCGGCGAAGAAGTTGTCCACGTACCGGTAGGAGGGGTGCCACGGCGCCCCGAAGGCGGCCCAGTCGTAGAGCGCGAGCAGCGCTATCCCCGGGAGCAGCGCCCGCTCCGTACCTCGCAGCAGCACGGGCGCCGCGGAGCGCGACGTAGGCGCCGATGAGCGCTGCGGCGAGGACCGCCGTGTAGTCCGTGAGCACTGCGGCACCCGCTGCGATCCCCGCCGGTGCCGGTCGCCGGCTCCAGGCGAGCACGAACGCGGCGAAGAGGAGGGCTCCGGTGGCGACGTGCGAGAAGCCCGTGGCGGCGAGCGGCGCGGTCATCGTTCCGAGCGCGAAAGCGACGAGTGAAGCGGCCCCGTAACCGGGCGCGAGCCCCTCGGCCACACGGCCGACGAGGAACGCGCAGAGGACGAACAGGAGGCCGACCGACAGCACGCGGACCCCCCAGAGCTGGAGGTAGAAGGGAGGCCACTTCTCCGGTGCCCGCCCGAGACCGAAGATCCGTTCGGACGGAAGCTGAAGGATGGAGAGGCCCGGGGCCTTGTCGGAGTAGAGGTGCCCTCCGTGGCTCGAGCGGTCGAACACGTCGCTCAGGCAGGAATCCGCTGACAGGCTTGCGCGGGACAACGCCTGGGCGAGGCAGAGGCGTGACGGGTCCTGTGAGTCCTGGGGATAGACCGGCGACAACGCCGCCACGGCGACGAGCGAGAGGATGAGAAGCTCACGCCGAGGCCGTCGCCATGGGAGGTCGGTGTGACGGAGCACCCTGACAACGTCGATCCTCTCACACCCGCCACGTCGACTTCAAGCCGTCCGGGTCGTACTTACCGCCCCGTAACGCCCCCGGCTTACACTTCCGGCCATGGCCCAGGAGCGGACGGATGTCGCAGCGCTGTTCGCGCAGCTGAAGGAGGAGATCCGCGCGTCCGGCCCGCGGGCGACGGACGTGACCCCGGTGCAGGTGCGGCTGTCCGCGCGCGACCAGGCCGAGCGGCTCTGGGCCGTCTCCGTCGAGCGACCGATCGTCGGCAAGGGCGGCCCGATCAAGGCCCTGCTCCGGCGGCTGATGCGCTGGTACGTCGAGCCGGCGTTCGCCGACCAGCGGGCGTTCAACGACGCCGTGCTCAAGCTGATCGACGATCTCGACGAGCGGGTCGCGCGGCTCGAGCAGAAGTGAGAGATCGCCGTCTGCCGGCCGCAGGTTCCGTTCATCTACGGCGGGGCCGAGGTCGTCGCCGACCAGCTCGCCGACGAGCTGCGCGTCCGCGGGCACGAGGTCGAGCTGGTCACGATCCCGTACGCCTGGGAGGGGGCGCACGTGCTCGACCAGGCGCTCCTCTGGCGGCTCGTCGATCTCTCGGGCAACGTCGCAAAGCCTGTCGACCTCGTGATCGGAACCAAGTTCCCCTCCTACGGCATCCGGCACCCGAACAAGGTCGTGTGGCTCGTGCACCAGTTCCGGCAGGCGTACGACTTCGACCGCGGCGAGTACGGGCAGTTCTCCGAGTCGGCGGCCGACCGCGCCGTCCGGCTCGCCGTCGAGCGCTTCGACCGGGTCGCGCTCGGCGAGGCGAGGCGCCTCTTCACCATCTCGGGCAACGTCGCCGACCGTCTCAAGCGCTACTCCGGCCTCGACGCGACCGTCATGCCGCCGCCGCCGCAGAAGCTCCCGTACCACACCGACGGGTATGAACCCTTCCTGTTGTCGGTGAACCGCCTGGACCGCTACAAGCGGATCGACCTGCTGATCGAGGCGGCGAAGGCCGACCCGGCGCTCCGCATCGTGATCGTCGGCGACGGGCCCGACCGAGGCCGGCTCGAGGGCCTCGCCTCCGGGGTCAACGGCAGAATCGAGTTCGCCGGCCGCGTCGACGGCGACCGCCTGGCCGACCTGTACGCCCGCTGCCTCGCCGTCTACTACGCGCCCGTCGACGAGGACTACGGGATGGTGCCCTTCGAGGCGTTCCTCTCCGCGAAGCCCGTCGTGACGACGGTGGACGCGGGCGGGCCGCTCGAGGTCGTCCACGACGGCGAGACCGGCCTCGTGGTCGAGCCGGATGCGGCGGGAGTGGCCCGCGCCTGCGCCGCGCTCGTGGCCGACCCAACCCGCGCCCGCAAGCTCGGCGAGGCCGGGAAGGCGGTCGCCGAGCGGATCACCTGGGACGCCTGCATCGAGGCCTTGCTCTCGTGAGAGTCGCCTACTACTCGCCGCTCCCGCCCTCGCACTCGGGAATCGCCGACTACTCGACGCTGCTCCTGCCGGCGCTGCGCGAGCGCATCGAGGAGGTGGTCGTCGCGCGGCGGGGCAAGCGGTCGCCGCGCGCCGACGTCGACCTCTACCACGTCGGGAACAGCCCCGACGACCACGCCTGGATCGTCGACGCGCTCCGCAAGCGGCCCGGTGTCGTCGTCCTGCACGAGCTCGTCCTCCACCACCTGATCGCCGGGATCACGCTCGGCCGCGGCGACGGCCGCGGCTACCTCGACGCCATGGAGCGCGACTTCGGCGTGGTCGGGCGCCTGATCGGCCTTGGCGTCCTCGACAACCTGCTGCCGCTCATCTGGGAGACCCAGCCGGAGCGCTTCCCGCTCACCGGCACGATCCTCGACCTCGCCACCGGCCTCGTCGTCCACTCCCGCTACGTCGAGGAGGGCGCCCGCCGCGCCGGCTACGCGGGGCCGCTCTGGCGGATCCCCCACCCGGTCTGGCCGCAGCGGCCGCTCGAGCCCGAGCCCGGCTTCAGCGGCGACCCCCTGATCGGCTGCTTCGGGCACCTGAACATGAACAAGCGCATCCCGGTGCTGCTCGAGGCCTTCGCCGTGCTGCGGAAGCGGCGCCCGGCCGCCCGGCTGCTGCTCGTCGGCTCCGCCACCGAGCGCTTCGACCTCGACCGGCGTGTGCAGCGGCTCGGCCTGGGCGAGGGGCTCATCCACGAGCAGCGCGTCAGCGAGGAGCGCTTCGAGCAGCTGATGGCCGCCTGCGACGTGCTCGTCAACCTGCGCTCGCCGACGATGGGCGAGACGTCCGGCGCCGTCATCCGCGGTCTCGCGCTCGGCAAGCCGATGCTCGTCTCGGACGTCGGCTGGTTCTCGGAGCTGCCCGACGAAGCCGTGCTGAAGGTCCCGGTCGACGAGTACGAGGTGCAGACGGTCGCGGCCGCGCTCGAGCTCGCCGCCGCGCATGCGGACGAGCTCGGGTCGGCGGCGCGCGCGTATGTGGAGGCCGAGCACGACCTCGGCCGCACGGCAGACCTCTACGCCGCCGCCCTCGAGGAGGCGGCCGGCGGCGAGGCCGCCACCAGCGCCGTCCTGATTCGCATCGCCAGGGCCGCGGCCGAGATCGGCATCGACGACCCGAAGGAGATCGTCCGGGTCGCGCGCGAGGCAGGTCTGGTGTGACGACCCTCGCCGACCGCGAGCAGGCGACGGACGCTCCTGCCAACCGCAAAGACGGGACAGGTTTCAACCTGTCCCGAGGGTCGAGCTGGGGCTGGCTCACGGGCATCGTCGCGGTCTCGATCGTCGTCCGGATCCTGCTCGGCCACCGGATGGTCGCGCCCTGGATCATGGTCGACGAGATCGTCTACTCAGAGCTCGCGAAGAACGTCGCGGCGCACGGGCAGTTCCTCGTCCGCGGCGTGCCGTCGCACGGCTACGGCTTCGTCTACCCGGTGCTGATCGCGCCCGCGTGGCGGCTCTTCACCTCGATCCCCTCGGCCTACGCGACGGCCAAGGCGATCAACGCCGTGCTCATGTCGCTCGCCGCGATCCCGGCGTACTTCCTCGCGCGGCGGCTCCTGCCGGCGCGGCTCTCCCTGATCGTGGCGGCCCTGACGGTCACGGTGCCGTCGATGCTCTACACGGGCGAGCTCATGACCGAGAACGCGTTCTACCCGATCTTCCTCTGCGTCGCGCTGCTGCTCGTCGTCACGCTCGAGCGGCCGACGGTGGCACGGCAGATCGGCCTCCTCGTCCTCTGCGCCGTCGCGTTCGAGACGCGCGCGCAGGCGGTGGCGCTCTTCGCCGCGGTCGCGACGGCGCCGCTGCTGCTCGGCCTCGTCGAGCGGCGCGGCTGGCGCGGGACCGTGCGGCCCTACGCCTGGCTCTACGGCCTGCTGATCGCCGGCGGCCTCGTCGCGCTCGCCTCCACCGTTGCCCGGGGCCGCTCGCCGCTGACCCTGCTCGGCGCCTACCGCGCCGCCGCCTCGAGCAGCTACACCCCGAGCGGCATCCTCCACTTTCTCCTCTACCACGTCGCCGCCTTCGACCTGATGGTCGGCGTGCTCCCGTTCGCGGCGCTGCTCGCGATGTGGCTCGCACCGCGGCGCCCGACCCCGGCGGCGCGCGCGTTCACGGTCGCCTCGCTCGCCGTCTCGGTCTGGCTGATCGCCGAGGTCGCGGCGTTCGCCTCCGCGAGCTACGTCGACCGGATCGAGGAGCGGAACATGTTCTACCTCGCGCCCTTCGCGCTGATTGCGCTCCTGGGCTTGGCCGCGGACGGGATCGTGCCGCGGTCGCGGCGGGTGGTGGTCACGGCCGCGGTCGTCGCCGGCGTGCTGCCGGTCTTCATCCCGTACGCGAGGTTCATCGGCCCGAGCGCGCTCTCGGACACGTTCCTCCTGCTGCCGTGGTGGTGGGCGCAGGACCACCTGATCCACCTCGACCAGGTGCGCTGGGCGGCGCTCGGCGTGTGTGCCGCCGGCGCCGCGGTGTTCGCGCTGCTGCCGCGCCGCTACGCGCTCGTCCTGCCGGGCCTCGTCGCCTTGTACTTCGTGCTGACTGCGTTCGTGGTCGAGAACGGCAGGCACGGGATCCACAAGACGACCGTCGGCTCGCTCTGGGCGGGGACGCACATGGCGCACCCGAACTGGATCGACCGCACCGTGGGCCCGCATGCCGACGTAGCCGTGCTGTGGACGGGGACGATGCCGAGCCCGTATCCGGTCTACGAGAACGAGTTCTTCAGCCGCAGCGTGCGCACCGTGTACGACGTCGACGGCGCCGCGCGGCCCGACCCGCTGCCGGAGACCGACGCCGTGCGCGCGCCGAACGGCGTCCTGCTCGCGGACGACAAGCCGGTCATCGCCCAGTACGTCCTCGTCGGCGGCGGGGTGGACGTCGCAGGAACGCGTGCCGCTCCGCCCGACCAGGCCGGCGTCGAGCTCTACCGGGTCAACGGGCCCGTGGTGATCCTCAGCCACGTGAACGGCCTCTACAGGAACGACACCTGGTCCGGCGCCAGGGTGACCTACCAGCGGGTGCAGTGCACCGGCGGCTCGGTGACGGTGGCCTTGCAGGGCGACGCCTCGCTCTTCACGCGCCCGCAGACGGTGACGGCCACCGAGGGCGGCGCCGTGGTCGGCCACGTCGCCATCCCCGTCGACGGGCAGACGAACCTCGAGGTCCCGCTCCGGCCCTCGCGCGACGAGGTCTGCACCGTGCAGTTCCACGTCGGCCGCACCGCCGTGCCCGGGCCGCAGGACCGCCGCCGCCTCGGCGCGCACTTCCTCCGGTTCACCTACAACCCGTGAGGATCGCCTTCGACGTCTCGCCGCTCTCGCACGAGCGGACGGGCGTGAACAACTACATCCGCGGGTCGCTGGCCGGGCTCGCCGCGGCCGCCGCGCGGGAGGGCGACGAGGTCGTGGCGTTCGCGCCCACCTCGCCTGCGGGAAGGCATGTGATCCCGGAGGCGCTCGACGGGATGCCGGTGGAGGTCAGCCTCGTCACGCTGCCGTTCGCGCACGCCTGGCGGACGGCGTGGTCACGGGTCGCGTGGCCGCCGGCGGAGAAGTTCCTCGGCGCCTTCGACGTCCTGCACTTCACCGACTGGATGTATCCGCCGCAGCGCGCGGGCATCCGGGCGACGACCATCCACGACCTGGTGCCGCTGCACTTCCCGGAATGGGTCACGCCGCGCACGCGCGCGATGCACTCCCGCAAGTACACGAACGCGGCGCGGACGTGCAGTGTGATCTTCGCCAACTCCGCGTTCACGGCGGACGACACCGCCGGGACGCTCGAGTTCCCGCGCGAGCGCATCGTCGTGGCGCACCCGGGCATCGGCGAGGAGTTCACGCTCGAGGGGCCGCCGGCCGGGCGCGCACCGTACCTCCTCACCGTTGCGACGCTCGAGCCGCGCAAGAACCTCGGGACGCTGGTCGAGGCCTTCGGGCTGCTCGACGACACGGGTCTTCGCCTCGCGGTCGTCGGCGGGGCCGGCTGGGGCGACCAGCCGGCGCTCGACCGGCCCGGCATCGACCGGCTCGGCCGCGTCCGCGACGCCGAGCTCGCGTGCCTCTATCGCAGTGCCGCGGCGGTCGTCTACCCATCGCGCTTCGAGGGGTTCGGGATGCCGATCACGGAGGCGATGGCGTGCGGTGCACCGGTTGTCGCCTCGTCGCATCCGTCGCTCGACGAGGCCTCGGGTGACGCGGCCGTCCGCTGCGACCCGGAGAGCCCGGAGGCGATGGCGGCCGCGGTCCGGGAGGCGCTCGCCCGGCGCGACGAGCTGCGCGCGCTCGGGCTCGCCCACGCCGGGACGTTCTCCTGGGCGCGAACCGGCGAGCTCTTCCTCGAGGGGTACCGCCGATTCGCGTAACGATCGACACCACGCCGCTGCGCCAGACGCGCGCAGGCACCGCCCGCTACCTGCGCGGCCTCCTGGCCCATCTGGACGTGGACGTCGAGGAGGTGTCGTTTCCGGCGGGCTCGCGCCTCGGGAGCGTGGCGGCCGACGCGCTCTGGTACCCGCGCCTGCGAGCCCGCGCCGACGTCCTCCACTGCCCCACGTTCCGCGGCCCCTTCCGCTCGGGGACGCCGCTCGTCGTCACGGTGCACGACCTCGCGGTGCTGCGCCACCCGGAGTGGTTCCGGGGCTGGAGCCGGCGCTACTCGCGGCTCGCGGTGCCGCGCGTCGTGCGGGCCGCCGACCGGCTGATCGCCGTGTCGGAGTTCACGAAGCAGGAGCTCGTGGAGCTGCTCGCCGTCCCACCGGCCAAGATCCGGGTGGTGCCGAACGCGGTCGAGGACGTCTTCACGCCGGAGGGCCCGCGGGCCGAGGGCGACTACGTATTGGCGGTGGGGACGCTCGAGCCGCGCAAGAACCTGGCGCGGATCGCCGCCGCCGTCGAGGGTGAGCTGCGGGTCGTCGGCGCCCGCGGCTGGGGCGGGGTCGAGCCTCCGGCGAACGTGACGTGGCTCGGCGAGGTGCGGGACGCCGAGCTGGCGGCGCTCTACCGCGGCGCGCGCTGCCTCGTCTACGCCTCACTCTACGAGGGGTTCGGGATCCCGGTCGCGGAGGCGATTGCGTGCGGGTGTGCCGTGGTAACCAGTCGCGACTCGCCGATGGCGGAGCTGGCGGCCGACGCGGTGCTGGTCGATCCGCTCGACGTCGCCTCGATTCGCGAGGGGATCGCGCAGGCGCACCCGGTCGCTCCGCGCCGCGGCGCGAGCTGGGCCGACGTGGCGCGCGCGACGCAGGCGGTCTACGAGGAGTTGACGTGATCCTGATCGACGCCGACGTGCTCGGGCGCGAGCGGACGGGTGACGAGACGTACGTCCTGAACCTGCTCCGCGAGCTGCCGCGGGTCGCGTCCGACCTCTCGTTCGGGGCGGTGACGCGACGACCGGAGCTCGTGCCCGAGGGCGTCGAGCCGATCGAGCTGCCCGCGCGGCTCCAGGAGGTGCGGATGGCGGTCTCGTTCCCGCGGCTGCTAAGGAGGGTGCGGCCGGCGCTCGCGCATTTTCAATACGCGATTCCCCTCGGTTGGGGCGGCCGCTCGGTGGTCACGATCCACGACCTCTCCTTCGAGGAGGCGGGGACGCCGATGGGGCGCTTCGAGCGAACCGTCTTCCGCACCGTCGTGCCGCGCGCGGCGCGGCGCGCCGACCACGTCCTGACCGTGTCCGAGCGGACGAAGCAGGACGTGGTCGCGCGCTACGGGCTGCCCGCGGCGAAGGTCACGGTCACCCCGAACGGCGTCGACCCCGCGTTCACGCCGGGCGGCGAGCACGGCAAGTATGTCCTCTTCGTGGGCGCCGTCCATGCGCGCAAGAACCCACTCGCCGCGCTCGACGCGGCGCATGCGGTCGGCCTGCCGCTCGTCGTGGCGGGGCCGGAGAAGGACGGCGAGCTCGCGGCCGAGCTGCGGCGCGGCGGGGCCGAGCTCCGCGGGTACGTCTCGAAGGAGCAGCTGGCCGAGCTCTACCGGGGCGCGGCGGCGCTCGTGCTGCCGTCGCGCTTCGAAGGCTTCGGGCTGCCGGTGCTCGAGGCGATGGCGAGCGGGACGCCGGTGGTCGCCGCGGCCGAGCCTGCTCTTCGCGAGGTCGCGAACGGCGCGGCGGTCTTCGCCGAAGACGGCGACTTCGGCGCGGCTACGCAACGCGCGCTGGCCGAGCGCGACCGGTTGGCCGCCGCGGGGCTCGAGCGGGCGAAGCTCTTCTCCTGGGAGGAGACCGCGCGGCGGACGGCCGCCGTCTATCGCGAGGTACTGACGTGAAGGTCACGGCGATCGTGGTCTCGCACGGCAACGCCGCGGAGCTCGAGCAGTCGCTTCCGGCGCTCGAGCCGCAGGTCGACGAGCTGCTCGTGATCGCGAACGTCCCGGGCTCGGTGCCGTTCGGCGTCGACGCCCTCGCGAACGCGCGGCCGCTCGGCTTCGCGGCGAACGTCAACCTCGGCCTTGCGCGCACCGACGGCGAAGCGGTGTTGATTGCGAACCCGGACGCGGTGCCCGAGCCGGGGGCGGTGGCAGCGCTACGTGACTTCATGGCGCAGCGCGAGCGATGCGGGATCGCCGGGCCCGCGATGGTCTTTCCCGATCGGAGCCCGCAACCGTCGCGGCGGCGCTTCCCCACGGTCGGCGGGACGGTCGTCCGGCGGACGCCGCTGCGGAAGGTCGTCCACCTCCGCCACCACTACCACCTCGACGAGCCTGCGCCGGTCGAGCCGGTGCAGACGGACTGGATGCTCGGAGGCTTCCTGCTGCTCCGGCGGGCGATGCTGGAGGAGCTCGGCGGCTTCGATCCCGAGTTCCGTCTGTACGGCGAGGACATCGACCTGCAGTACCGGGCGATGCTTGCCGGGTGGGAGCGCTGGTACGTTCCAGCGGCAATCGTTCGCCACGAACACAAAGCCGAGACCGACCGGCGCTGGCTCACCAGGCGGACGCTCTGGCACTGGCGCGGCATCCTACGCTTCGTGCGCAAGCATCCTGAGAGACTGCGGAGCCTGTGAGCTCGTCCGAGAAGTACGACCGGCTGGCCGAAGGGTTCTCCGAGCGCGAGTACGCCGATCCTGAGGTCTACTCGGCGCGGCGGGCGCAGATGTTCCTCGAGCTCGGGCCGCGGCTCGACCCGGGCGCGACGGTCGTCGACCTCGGCTGCGGCGACGGCATCATGGCCGGGCCGCTGATCGGCCACGGGCTGCACTACATCGGGGTCGACTCGAGCGAGCAGATGGTCGAGGCCGGCCGCCGCCGTCATCCCGGCGTCGAGTTCGTCGCCGTGGCGCAGGAGGACTACGAGCCGCGCGAGCCGGTCGACGCGACCCTCTGCCTGCGCGCCTTCTACTACCCGGACGACCGCGTCGCGTTCTTTCGCAAGGTCGCGGGCTACACGAAGGTGAAGTTCGTGTTCGACTTCCGCCAGGCCGAGCACTCCGCGGAGTCGGTGCTGGCCGACGTGCGGGCGGCGGGCTTCTCGAAGATCGAGCTGCGGCCGTTCTTCACGCCGCAGCGGCGGGCGCTGCCGGGGGTCGCGCTCTCCGTGCTCGGGCTGGTCGAGCGAACGGGGCCGCTGGCGCTGTGGCTTTCCAAGCGCTTCGGCCGCGTGTTCTGCAGCGCCTCCGTTTGAGTGCGCCGGCGCTGTTGCGGCGCCGCGTGGCGGCGTTCGCCGGGGTCTACGGATCCGTTGCGCTCGGTCTCGCCACGTCGCTCGTCGTGCTGCGCGTGCTGCACCCTGCCGGGGCGGGGCGGTTCACGATCGTCGTCGGGCTCGCAGACTTCCTGGCGCAGCTCGTCTGGCTGACGAGCGACGACGCGCTCGTCAAGTACGGCTTCCGCTACGCGGCCGGCGGGGAGTGGGGGCGGTTTCGCCGTCTCGTCGGCGTGGCCTACCGGTGCGAGGCGGGCGCGGCGCTGCTCGCGAGCCTGCTGATCGTGGCGATCGCGCCGTTCGCCGACTCGATCTTCGCGCACGGAGCCGGGCTCGAGAAGCCGCTCCTCGTCGCCGCGCTCCTGCCGCCGCTGCAGGCGCTCGAGTCGATCGCCGCCGCGACGCTGATCCTCAACGGCCGCTATGACCTGCGCGGCATCTGGCTGACGATCTCGATCGGGCTGCGGCTCGCCGGCATCTGGATCGGCGCGCAGAACGGTGTCACGGCGGCTGTGGTCGGCGTTGTCGTGGCGCAGCTGCTGACGACGGTGTCGATCCTGGCGATCTCGTTTCGCGGGCTGCGAACGTTCCCGCCTGCCGAGCCGGTGCCGCTCGGCGACGACCGCGGGCCGATCATCCGCTTCGTCGGCCAGAGCGCCGCCTACACCGGGCTGATCTCGGTGCGGACGTGGGTCGCACCGCTGACGCTCGGCATCGTCCGCAGCTCCCGGGCCGTCGGGTTGTTCCGCGCGGCGCAGCTCCCGATGACGGGCCTCAGCGCGGCGTCCTCGCCGCTGCGGATGATCCTGCTCAGCGAGCAGACCCGCGACTGGGAGCACGGGCGCCCCGAGGTGGTGCTGCGGGGGATTCGCCGCTACGTCAAGGGGTCGGCGGGGGCGGCCGCGCTCGCGCTGATCCCGGCGTGGGCGCTCATGCCGTGGCTCGTGCGCGTCATCGTCGGGCGGCAGTACCTGCCGGCGGTGCCGGCGGCGCGGCTGATCCTGGTCGCGGGCGCGATCCAGCTCGTGCTCAGCTGGACCAAGACCTTCCCCGTCACGATCGGCCGGCCGGGCCTGCGCCTGTGGGCGCACGGCGTCGAGACCGCGGTGATGCTGCCGCTGATCGTCGTGCTCGGCAAGGAGTGGGGCGTGACGGGGGCGGGGGCGGCGGTGCTGGTCTCGTCCGTGGCGTTTGCGCTTGCGTGGGCCGTGATCCTGCTCCGCCTCCGGCGGACCGGGCTCACGCCAGCGTCATCACCGCCGACCGGTGTGCCAGAGCCGGGTCGTTCAGCTCCTGCACCGTGAAGCCGGTCCGGAACGGCTCGAGGAACTTCGCGTTGTAGTAGACGATCGTCGCCGGCCGGCCCCGCTCGAGGAGCGCCGCCGCGAAGCGCGTCATCACGGTCTCGTCGAACGGGTTGAAGAGGTAGAAGACCCGCCCTTCAGGCGGGATCAGCTCGGTGGCGTCGCCGCAGACGACCGTGACGTTGGAACGGCGCCGGAGCCGCCGGGCCGTCCGGGCGCAAAGCTCGGGGTCGAGCTCGATGCCGACGATTTGGTTGGCGGGGAAGCGGTCGATCAGCCAGTTGAGCGAGCGGCCCTTGCCGCAGCCGACGTCGACGATCGTGTCGAACGGCCCGATCTCGACGCCGGCGAAGACGCGGTCGAGGTCTTCGTAGGGCGAGTTGGTCGCATGGTAGGCGCCGAGGTGCTCGTAGCGAGAGCGCACGGTGCCGCCGAGCGGGCGGCCGTGGCGGAGGTCGCGCAGGGCGCTCCTGACCATGGTCGGACCGCGGTGGACCAGCGTCGAGACGTTCACCGCCGCCTGCCCCGCCAGCCGGCGCGGACGCGGTCGGTCAGCCGGGCCGCGTCGAGGGCGCCGCGGGCGAGCCGGGCGGGCCCGAGGATCGCCGTCCGCGTCGCGTTGATGCGGTAGGAGCGGAAGGTCGGTGCGTAGACGACCACGTTCCGCTCGTCACGGCTCTGGTTGGAGAACTGCTGCTTGTAGGTCGTGTCGCCGGGCCCGAAGTCGAGCACGCGGAGCGCGGCGTCACGGCAGGCGTCCTCGATCACGCGCATGAGCAGGAAGATGCCGACGCGGTAGTCCTCGTACGCTTCGTCGAAGCCGCCGGTCTTGAGCAGCATCGTGTCGCCGTAGAGCGAGCAGAGCCAGTATGCGATGGGCTGGGCGTCGAGGTAGAGGAGGTAGCCGCGGAGCCAGCCGTGCTCGAGGCCGACGAGGGCGAGCGCGCGCTGCTCGGGCGTGTCGGCGAAGCCGGCGCCGAGGCGGCGCTGGTAGGTCGAGCGGGCGACGCGATCGGCGTCCTCGATCAGGCGCTCGACCTGGCCCGGGTCGCGCACGATCTCGATCTTCAGGCGCTCGCCGAAGGCGGACTCGAGTTGGCGCGCGTCGCGCCGGACGTTCTTGCGCGTGCGGTGGCCGAGCGAGGCGAGGAAGTCGTCGTAGGCGGCGGGGAGGATCAGCGCGCGGCGCGTCCACGGCGCGATGAACGGCTGTCGAGCCATGGCGCCGCCGAGCGTCCCGAAGACGCGGAAGAGGTCGGACCCGAGCTCGAGCGGCGGGAACGCGACCACGTCGACCTCGTCGCTCCCGAGCCCGTCCTCGATCGCACCTGCGAGCGGCTCGAGCGCCGCGCGGTCGTCGTAGACGATCCCGCCGTCGACGACCTGCAGCAGCCGGACGAGCGGGGCGTAGACCACGCGGTAGCCGAGCGCGGTCTGCAACCGGCGCGACTCGATCCGCCCCGCCAGCCCCGCGACGGGGCGGTCGCCGTTCCAGACGACCGCGGCGAACGGCCCGATCACGTCCGGCCGCGTGCGCAGCCGCGTCACGAAGTACTCGTACGCGGCCTCCTCGCGCTGCCACGGGAGCTGGTCCCAGGCCGGGCGGAGCTGCTCGAGCTCCTCGAGCGTGCGCGCCACCTCGAGGCGGAGGCCGCCGCGCGGCTCCGAGCTCTCGCTCACGTCTCCGAGGTGGGCTGGAACTGGAACCCGACCCTGACGCCGAGGCTGCGTGGATCGGAGCTCGTCGGCGGGATCATGTCCGACGCCGGAACCCGGACTTCGACCCGCACCGGCGTCTGCGTCACGGGGATGCGCACGATCTGCTGCGTCCCGTTCTCGATCACCGGGTGGAGCCGCCGCTCGATCCGCCCGAGCTCGGGGTTCCCGTTGCGGTCGAGCTTCACCGTCCCCACCGTCAGCGCGGTGCGGGCCGGTGGTGCCGTGCCGCCGTACGCCGTGCGGCTGAGGGTGACGAGGAGCGTGCCCCGCCTGTGCGGCTTGAAGTACGTGTACGCGCACCACTCCGGGCACCAGCCGTCCGAGTAGACCTGGGTGACGGAGTCGAGCAGGTGCCACTGCCCGTTCGGCGAGTGGTAGAGCACCATCGTCCCGCGGCTCGGCGTGGCGGCCACGGGCTCGGCGAGCCGGATCCCGGCGTCGGCGACGACGTAGGGAGTGGTGAGGCCCGCGAGCCGGCCGTCGGGGGAGACAAGGCTCGGCGTGAAGGACGGACCGGGACCGGGCGCGGAGCCGTCGAGGCTCGCGACCTTGTGGATCGACCGGTTCCAGAACTCGGTGAGGTTCTCGCCGTTCGGGTCCTTGATCGCCTGGCCCAGGTAGGTGGCCGGCTGCCCGCCGTCCGCCCGGTCGACCCAGTTCAGCGGCGCCGGGCAGGTTGCGGGTGAAGCCGGTCGCGACATGGTCGACGCCCACCGTGAACGCGATCTGGCCCGCGAGCAGCCAGGCGAATCCGAGCACCACCGTGGCGGCGGCGACGCCGCGGCGGCGCCGGAAGGCGATCGCCAGCACCGACAGCGCGAGTACGCCGAGCAGCCCGAGCCGAAGGCTGTGCGTCGTCCAGTGGCGGTAAAAGTTCAGGACGGCGGGGATCGCCGAGCCGGGTGCGTCGTAGTAGGGCCAGCCGAGCTGGATCGCCTTCGCCAGGACGAGGAGCAGAACGAAGCCGACCGAGCCGGCGAACAGCCGCCGGTCGATGCGCCGCGCCTCGAAGACGAGAGCCGTGCCGATCAGCAGCAGCGGGCAGACGAAGATCATCGGGCGCTCTTCCCAGAGCGTCGCGAACGTCAGCGAGAGGGACGCGGCCTTCTCGGCGACGTAGAGCCCGAGGAACGCGATCACCGTCGCCGTCCACGCGGCGAACGCGCGGTAGGCAGGATCGCCCTTCCGATCGGGGAGGTGCAGCGACACGATGCCGCCGATCACCGGCAGCAGCCCAAGGCCGATCGACAGCGAGAGACCGGCGTCGAGGCCCAGGTCGATCATCCGGTTCTTGAAGTACTCCGTCGTCACCTGCCACTCGTGCACGTGGCTGAAGACAACGTGGTTGACGACGAACAGGAAGCCGAGGATGAGCGCGATCGCGCCGGCGGTGTCGTAGCGGCTCCAGTTGCGGCGGACCTCGCGGCCGCGCGGCCCGGTCACCCAGAGGCCGGCCGCCGCGACGCCGAACATGACCGGCAGCAGCGTGAACTCGCGCTGGTGGACGAAGTAGCCGCCGGCGAGGAACACGAGCGCGAGGATGACGTCCAGCCGTTTCCGGTACGTGAGCGCGCGGATCGCGAGCAGCGAGCAGAGCGCGAAGTACGGGTACGCGAGGACGTCGGGGACGATCGAGGTGACGTAGGCCGTCGCGGGCACGATCACCGAGGCGGCCGCGACGATCACCGCGGCGCGCTTGGAGACGAGCATCCGCGCGATGAGGTAGACCGGTACCGCGGTCAGCGACATGATCACGGCGTTTGCGTACTTGATCGCCGCGTAGGGGGCGCTCGAACCGTGCAGCCACCAGAACGGCGCGATCGCGTACGCATAGACCGTCTTGAAGAAGATCGGGTCGCCGCGGCGCGCGGCGTGCCCGGTGGCGGCGATCGAGCGGGAGATCTGCGTCCACTCGAGCTCGTCGGTGAAGACCCAGGGCGTCTTGCGCGACCACGCCTCGACGAGCAGCACGACGAGGACGCGCGAGTGCGAGCGCCAGCGCCGGAACGACCGCCAGCAGGCGGTCGAGCAGCGGCCGCCCCTGCGCCCGCGTACGGGGTCTCCGGACCGAGACGGTCGTCACCGATGAATCATTCTGACGCGACGCCGTAGGCGACGTGCGGGTCGAGATCGATCTCGCGCCGCACGAAGCGGCACGGGACGTCCGCCTTGGCGCACGCCGCCAACACGCCGTCGAGCACCTCGCGCGGGGCGTCCGGGATCGTCACGAGGACGATGTCCGGGCGGGCACGCTCGAGGATGCGGTCGAGCTCGTCCGTGCGCCCCGCGACCTTGATCCCGTGCAGGCGCCGGTGGCGCAGGCGCGGGTTGTCGTCGACGAAGCCGACGACGCGGTCGTCGGCCGACTCGCGCAGCTCCGGGAGCAGGCTGCGGCCGGTCCGGCCGGCGCCGATGATCAGCGTTCGCCGCGCCGTGTCGCGCACCGAGCGCCGGCCGGTGACGAGCCAGCGTTCGGCGAGGCGTGACCCGACGATCGCGACCATGCAGATCAGCGCGTCGACGATGAAGAAGGAGCGGTGGAAGTCGCGCATGTCCTGCGTCAGCACCATGAAGGACAGTGCGACGAGCTCGGAGACGACGACGGCGGCGGCGGCGGCGACCACGTCGACGGCGCCCGCGTAGCGCCACACCGAGCGGTAGAGGCCGAAGGGGATGAAGGCGAGGAAGCGGCACGCCAGGATCACCGGCAGCGTCAGGTCGCGGATGAAGCGCTGGCTCGTCGTCCCCGGCCAGCCGAACATGATCACGTAGGCGGCCATGAAGGATGCCGTGATCACGAAGAAGTCGACCAGGACCTCGATCAGGCGGCGCCAGTGGACGCTGAAGACGTCCGCAAGCCTCGGCTGCGAGCCGCGGTCGGCGTCTGCGAGGAAGCTTCCGAACTGGACGAGGAGCGCGAAGGTGAGGACGACGCCGACGACCGTGTAGACGTAGTTGTCGAGGACGGTGTAGGCGAGGCTCGAGCCGCCGAGGCAGAGGGCGATCAGCCCGAGCAGCGCGACCGCGTGCCGCTCGGAGAGGCCGAAGCGCACCAGGCGATGTGAGGAGTGGTCGCGCCCGCCCTGGTGGATCGGGCGCCCGTCGAGGAGGCGGGCGATCGTGACGAGCGTCGTGTCGAGGATCGGCACCGCGAGGACGAGCACCGGCAGGACGAACGTGGCGACGGTCGTTCCGGCGACGCGCCAGCTCGACGAGAGGCCGAGCGCGGCGAGCGCGAACCCGAGCGCCTGGCTCCCGGAGTCGCCCATGAAGACGAGCGCCGGGCCGCGCGGACGGAGATTGAACGGTAGAAAGCCGAAGCACGCGAACATGCCGGCGAGTGCGAAGGCGAGGAAGGCGTCGTTCGGGTGGAGGGTGACGGCGTCGACGGCGAAGAAGAAGAACGCGATCGACGCGAGCGAGGCGGCGAGGCCGTCCATGTTGTCGAGCAGGTTGAAGGCGTTCGCGACGCCGATCAGCCACACGACGGCGATCGCGTCTGCGAGCACCTCGTTGTGGACGATCTGGACGTGCGTGCCCGTCGCGAGCACGATCGCGGCGGCAGCGCCCTGGATTGCGAGCTTCCCGAGCGGCGGGATGCCGAACAGGTCGTCGAAGAGCCCCGCGGCGAAGACGAGCGCGATCGCGGCGTAGATCCCGACGAAGGGCTTGTCGGGCTCGTAGGCGCCCGCCGCGGCGGCGCCCCAGAGGCCAACGCTGAAGCCGGCGAAGATGCCGATCCCGCCGAAGGTCGGGGTGGGTGCGTCGTGCCAGCGGTCGGCGGTGGGAACGGCGACGAGCCGCCGTCCGACCGTCGTCCGAAGCAGCGCCCAGATCACTCCCGCAGCCACCGGCAAGGCGACGATCGCCACGGTGGTGCTCACAGGAGCTGAGCGTAGTCGATTGCGGTTAGCACCTTGTGAGGACGGTACTTGGATAACCGGCCCTCCTGGCCGTCCCAGCCGTGTTCGGGAGCCATGGACCGGGAGCCTACACTGGTTCGCGATGGCGGTGTACGGCGACCTCGTGCGCTATCGCGACCTGTTCGCGAACCTGTTCCGGCGGGACTTTCAGGCGAAGTACCGCGGGTCGGCGCTGGGGGTGCTGTGGTCGCTCGTAAACCCGCTCGCACTCGTCGTCGTCTATCTGGTCGTCGTCGGCGTGATCTGGAACAAGACGAAGGGCATCCCGCACTACCCGCTCTACCTGCTCTCCGGGATCGCCTGCTGGCTCTTCTTCGCGGTCTCGCTGCAGTCGGCGGCGCGGTCGATGGTCGACAGCGCGGACCTGATCCGGAAGGTGCGCTTCCCCCGGCAGCTCGTCGCGTTCTCGGTGGTCGCAACCCAGGCAGTGACGTTCGTCGTGATGCTCGGGATCCTGATCGTGCTGTCCCTGATCTTCATCCCGGACGCGCGCGCGGACCGTCTGGCTCGTGATCCCCCTCGCTCCGCTCTACGCCGCCCTGGTCGCGGGCGCCTCGCTCGTCGTGGCGTGCATCAACGCCGTCCTCCGCGACGTCGAGCACATCCTCGCCGCCGCGCTCCTGCCCTGGTTCTTCCTCACGCCCATCCTGTGGAGCTTCGCCACGCTCGACCCGAGCCAGCAGGCCCACCACAAGCTGATCGAGGTGCTCCGCTGGGGCAACCCGATCGCGCCGCCGATCGCAGCTCTCCGGGATGCGCTCTGGAGCGGCCATGCGCCGACGGCCGGCGACACGATCTATCTCGCCGTGGCGGCGGTCGTCGCCCTCGTTCTGGGCTCGGTCGTCTTCCACCGGATCGACGACCGGCTCGCGATCGAATTGTGACACCCCGTTGAAAAGCAGAAAGCGTTCCGCTTAGACTCGCGCTTCCTGCGCCGGCCCAACGGGGTCGGCGCGAGTCACGGAGGGAAGGTCGCATGAGAAGGAACCTCGGCAGGCTCGCGCTGTTTGTCGTCGCAGTCGCGATCGTCGGGACGCTGGTGGCCAGTGCGGTCGCCGGCTCGAGCAGCCGCACGACGCACGCCCGGGCGGCAGCGAAGTACCGGATCGGGCTCGTCCTCCCCGATCTCTCGAACCTCTACATCGCCGGGATCAGGGACGGCGCGCAGGCGCAGGCCGGCAAGAGCAACGCCACGATCCTCGTGAAGGGCACGAACGACGCTGCGGGGCAGGCGAACGCCCTGCAGTCGTACGTCGGCGCGAAGGTCGACGCGATCATCGTCGACGCGATCGACGGCCACGCGATCGTGCCCGCGATCAAGGCGGCGAACGCCGCCGGGATCCCGGTCGTCGCGATCCAGTCGAATGTCTACGGCGGCAAGGTCGCGACGTTCATCTCGGGTCGCGAGGACCACGCCGGCCAGGCGATGGGCCAGAACGCCGTCGACTGGTGTAAGAACATCAACCCGTGCAAGATCGGCGTCGTCGAGGGGATCCTCGCCGACCAGTCGGGTGCGGCGGAGAACAAGGCGTTCCGCGCGACCGTCGCGCCGCACAAGAACATCCAGATCGTCGGCGGCGCCGAGACGCAGTACGACCCGGCGAAGGCCCTGCAGGTCGCGACCGACCTGCTGACGGCGCATCCGGATCTCAACTACATCTACGCGTGGTGGGATCCGGGCGGAGCCGCCTCGGTCAAGGCGATCCAGGCCGCCGGCAAGCTGGGGAAGGTCGGCGTCGCCTCGCAGAACGGCGACTGCATCGAGCTCGGCCTCGTCCTCAAGGGCGACGCGTCCGTCACGGCCGCGTTCTTCCCGTCGATCATCGGCGGCACGGGCGTGACGAGTGCCATTGCCGCCCTCCAGGGCAAGTCGCTGCCGAAGTACATCGAGGCGCCGGTGCTCGGCGTGAGCACGGCGGATGGCAACGCGTGGCTGACGGGCAAGTCCTCGCCGCCCGCCAACGTGAAGGCCGACATCATCAAGCGACTCCAGCAGGCGAAGTCGGGGCATTGCCCCACGAAGTAGTTCCCTGAAGCGGAAGCCACGCGGGGCGGCGGCGGCCGCCGCCGCCCCGCCCTTCCGCTTGCGCGAGGCCGATGACCGAGACCACGCCACCGACGCCCGTCGCGGCCGACCCCCGGCGCGCCCGGCTGCAGGCGCGGCTCACGCGCGCCTCGGGCTCGTTCCGCGTGCTCGGCACGCTCGTCGCGCTCGGGATCATCTGGCTCTACTTCGGCCTCAAGTCCCAGTACTTCTTCACCACCACGAACATCTGGAACATCCTGCTGCAGGCCTCGAACATCGGGGTCATTGCGGCCGGGCTGACGGTGGTCATGATCACGGCCGAGATCGACCTCTCGATCGGCTCGCTGGAGGCCCTCAGCGGCTCCGTCGCCGCCGTCGTGATCATCGAGCACGGCTACTCGATGTGGCTCGGCATCGCCGCCGCCCTCGGCGCGACCGTGCTCGCAGGAGCGATCAGCGGCCTGATCACGTGGAAGCTGCGGGTCGTCTCCTTCATCTCGACGCTGGCGATGCTCGGCATCGCGCAGGGCGTCGCGTTCCTGCTCACGAACGCGCACGCGATCGCCGGCTTCCCGGCGATGTACGACAAGATCGGCACGTTCAAGATCGGCAGCTTCCCGGGCGCGGCCGTCATCGCGGGAGGCGTCTTCCTGACGCTGCACGTGCTGCTCACGCGGACGAAGCTCGGGCTGCAGATCTACGCAGTGGGCGGCAACGCCGAGGCTGCCGCCTACGCGGGCATCAACCCCGGCCGCGTGAAGCTGATCGCGCTGATGATCAGCGGGCTCACAGGCGGCATCGGGGGCCTGATCCTCAGCTCGCGGCTCGACGCCGGCAACGGCCTCTTCGGCGCCAGCGACCTGCTCGAGGCGGTCGCCGCGGTGGTGATCGGCGGCACCTCGCTCTTCGGCGGCGTCGGCAGCGTGATCGGAACCGCGGTCGGGGTCGTGATCATCGCCTCGATCAACAACGGTCTGATCCTCACGAACGTGCCTGACTTCTGGCAGCAGATCGTGGTCGGCGTGATCATCATCGCGGCGATGGTCGTCGACCAGCTCGTGAAGGCGGCGAGGTTGGCGGTCCGGTGACCGACGCGACCGTCCTCGAGGCCCGCGGCGTCTCGAAGGCGTACGGCGCGGTGCAGGCGCTCGACGCCGTCGACCTCGAGCTGCGGCGCGGCGAGGTGCTCGGGCTCGTGGGCGACAACGGCGCCGGCAAGACGACGCTCGTCAAGTGCCTCTCCGGCGTACTCCGCCCGGATTCGGGCTCGATCCTGATCGACGGCGTCGAGCACCACGCCATGACGGCGGAGTTCGCGCGGACGCTCGGGATCGAGACCGTCTACCAGAACCTGTCGCTGATCGACACGCTCGACGTGATGCAGAACTTCTTCCTCAACCGCGAGCTCACGTACCGCACCCCCATGGTGGGCCCGCTCGGGCTGCTCAACCGGCGGCGCATGTATCGCGAGACCGGCGAGCACCTGCGAGCGCTCGGGCTGCCGGTGGAGGCACGGCGGCAGGTCTCGGCGCTGTCGGGCGGCCAGCGGCAGATGATCGCCGTCGGCCGCGCCATCACCTGGGGACGGCACATCGTGATGCTGGACGAGCCCGCCGCGGCGCTCGGCGTCCGCCAGTCGATCCAGGTGCTCCGGTTCGTCAGGACGATGGCCGAGCGCGGCGTCGCCGTGCTCTTCATCAGCCACAACATGCAGCACGTGCTCAGGGTCACCGACCGGATCGTGGTGCTCCGCCACGGCGTCAAGGTCGGCGACGTGGCGACGGCGGATGCGACCGCCCAGCAGATCGTCACGCTCATCACCGGCTCCGAGCTCACCGTCGAGGGCCAGGATTTTGTTGTCTGAGAGACGGGTCGTCTGATGCGCGCCGCCGCCGACGTCGGGGGGACGTTCACCGACATCTTGTTCAGACTCCCGGGTGGCGAGGTCCGGTACCACAAGACGCTCTCGACGCCGCCGTCGTACGACGATGCAGTGGTGGCCGGTGTCGCCCACCTCCTCCGTGGCGCCGACCCGGGCGAGGTCGAGGAGGTCGTCCACGGCACGACCGTCGCCACCAACGCGGTCCTCGAGCGCCGCGGCGCCCGGACGGCGCTCGTGACCACGAAGGGGTTCCGCGACGTGCTCGAGCTCCGGCGCGTCCGCATGCCCCATCTCTATGACCTCTTCTGGTCGAAGCCGCCGCCGCTCGTCGAGCGCGACCTCCGCCTCGAGCTGGACGAGCGGATGAGCGCGGGCGGCGAGGTGCTGCGGCCGCTCGACGACGACGAGGTGCGGCGCCTGGCCGCGCGGCTGCGCGAGCTCGACGTCGAGTCCGTTGCGGTCTGCCTCCTGCACGCCCACCGGAGCCCCCGCCATGAGCAGCGGGTGGGTGAGATCCTCCGCGCCGAGCTTCCGGGCCGCCCGGTCTCGCTCTCGAGCGAGATCCTGCGCGAGCAGCAGGAGTACGAACGGAGCGCCGCCACCGTCGTCAACGCCTACGTCCGGCCGCTGATGGAGCGCTACATCGACGACATCCGCCGCGGGCTCGACGAGCGGCGGATCGCGGCGCCGCTCACGATCATGCAGTCGTCCGGCGGCGTGATGACCGCGGAGAGCGCCGCCGGCCGCCCCGTCTTCGCGCTCGAATCGGGGCCGGCTGCGGGCGTCGTCGCCGCGCTCTCGCTCGCGCGCGGCCTCGGCTTCGAGAACGCGATCACCTTCGACATGGGCGGAACGACAGCCAAGGCCTCGCTGGTCGAGGGCGGCCGCGTGTCCCGCAGCCGCGAGTACGAGGTGGGCGCGTCTCTCTCCGCGGGCAGCCGCCTCCTGCGCGGCAGCGGCGAGCTGATCAGGATCCCGACCATCGACATCGCGGAGGTGGGAGCCGGCGGCGGCAGCCTCGCCTGGCTCGACGCCGGCGGCGCTCTGCGGGTCGGCCCCAGGAGCGCCGGCGCCGATCCGGGCCCCGCCTGCTACGGGCGTGGGGGCGCTGAGGCGACCGTCACCGACGCGAACGTCGTGCTCGGCTACATCCCCACCGGGCAGCTCGCAAGCGGCGACCTTTCCGTCGATCCCGACCTGGCCGCCGCGGCGCTCGACCGGCTCTCCGCGCCGCTCGGCCTCAGCCGTATCGAGGTTGCCCGGGGCATTCACGGGCTCGCGAACGCCGCCATGATGCGCGCCCTCCGCTCCGTGTCCTCCGAGAAGGGCCGCGACCCGCGGGACTTCGCGCTCGTCGCCTACGGCGGCTCGGGCCCCATCCACGCGTGCGGCCTCGCCGCCGAGCTCGGCGTCCGGACGGTGATCGTACCGCCGCTCGCAGGCTTGCACTCCGCGGCCGGCCTCCTCTTCGCCCGCAGCGAGTTCCACGACGTCCGCTTCTGTCAGGTGCGCGCCGACGAGCCCGACCTCGAGCTGCTGACCGCCCTGCAGGCGGAGATGCGCGCGAACCTCGGCGCCGCCCTCGGGCCGGACTCGGAGCGCCAGTGGCTGCGCACGGCCGACCTCCGCTACACGGGGCAGAGCTGGGACATCGAGGTCGACTTCCCGGGCGAGGGCTTCGACGCCGCCGCGATCGCGGGTCTCGTGGTGCGCTTCGAGCGCGAGCACGAGCGGCTCTACGGCGTCCGCCACGAGGAGGGCAGCCCGGTCGAGATCCGCGCCCTGCGGCTCGCGATCGTGGGCCCGGTCCGCGAGGAAGACGTTCTCCGCGTGACCACCGAGGACCCTGCTCCGCGCGCCGCGAGCCGGATCGCCGACTTCGGCGCCACCCCGGTCGCCTCCGACACGCCCGTCGCCGCCCGCAGCGCCGTGCCCGAGGACGAGCCGCTGGCCGGGCCGCTCCTGATCGACGAGTACGACACGACGATCGTCGTCCCGCCGGGCTGGAGCGTGCGCCGGCACCCGTCCGGCACACTCCTCCTCACGCGACGAGACCTCGGGCGAAAGGCCGCCCGACCTCGAGCACGCCGAGGCGATCGTCCAGGAGATCGTCGCCAACGCCTTCGCGTCCATCGCAGACGAGATGGCGACCACCATCTTCCGCACCGCCCACTCCACCGTCGTCCGCGACGTGATGGACTTCTCGGCTGCGCTCTGCGACCCGGCCGGGGAGACGGTGGCGCAGGCGGTGACGATCCCGCTGCACCTCGGCTCGATCCCCACCGCGATGCGCTCTCTGCTCGAGCGCTTCGGCGGCCGCATGGAGCCCGGCGACATGTTCGTGATGAACGACCCGTTCGACGGCGGCATGCACACGCCCGACATCTACGTGGTGAAGCCGGTCTTCGCTGCAGGTGGGCTCATCGGCTATGCCGTCACCGTCGCGCACCACGGCGACGTCGGCGGCCGGCTGCCCGGCACGAGCGCGTGCGACAACACCGACGTCTTCCAGGAGGGGCTCCGCCTGCCCTGGGTGCACCTCTACCGGGGCGGCGAGCCGGTGGACGACCTCGTCCGCATCATCCGGGCCAACGTCCGCATCCCGCGGATGACGATGGGCGACATCAACGCCCAGATCGCCGCGTGCAATATCGCCGAGCGGGCGCTGCGGGAGCTCGCGGAGCGCTACGGTCCGGCGCGGCTGGTACAGCTGATGAGCGGGGTGGTCGACCACACCGAGAAGGTCGTCAGGAGCGAGATCGCCAGCTGGCCGGACGGCACCGCGACCTTCGTCGACTACCTCGACTCCGACGGCATCGACGTCGTCGACGTCAAGATCGCGGTGGAGCTCCGCATCCACGGCGACGAGGTGACGGTCGACCTCTCGAACTCGGCGCCGATGGTGCGGGGCGCCCTGAACTCGACGCGTTCCTTCACCGAGGCGACCGTCTACCAGGCGGTCATGTCCGCCGTCAGCTCCGAGATTCCCACCAGCTCGGGTGCGTTCCGGCCGGTCAACGTGGTGACGAAGCCGGGGACCGTGGCGCACGTCGTGATGCCCGCGGCATCGACCATGCGCGGCGTCACCGGCTTCCGGATGTTCGACGCGGTGAACGGCGCGCTCGCGCAGCTGATCCCCGACCGCGTCCCGGCGGCGGGGGAGGGCGGCAACTCGCTCGCGATCTTCGCGGGGCGCCGTCCCGACGGCGACCCGTTCATCTACTTCGAGCTCGTGGTCGGCACCTGGGGCGCGCGGCCGACCGCCGACGGCAACGACGGGCTCTGCAACCCGGCGGCGACGGCGGCGAACATCCCGGTCGAGGTGGCCGAGTCGGAGTTCCCGATCCGGATCGAGAGCTACGGGCTCGTTCCCGACAGCGGCGGGCCGGGCCTGTACCGCGGCGGGCTCGCGATCGAGCGCTCGTGGCGGACGCTCGTTCCCGAGACGACCCTGCAGGTCCGCTCCGACCGGCAGAACCACGCGCCGTACGGCCTCTACGGCGGCCTCCCCGGCGGCCGCTCCTGGAACGGCGTCTCGAACGGGAACGGCATGCGCTCGTACCCGCCGATGTTCTCGACGACGCTCGGCGACGGCACGCTCTACCACCACCGGATGGCCGGAGGCGGCGGCTGGGGAGATCCGCTCGAGCGCGACCCGGAGGCGGTGGCGCGCGACGTGCGCCGGGAGAAGGTGAGCGAGCGATCGGCCGGCGAGGACTACGGCGTCGTCCTCGCGAGGGATGGCTCCGTCGACGCTGCCGCGACCGCCGAGCGGCGCGAGGCGATCCGGGCAGGGCGATGACCGACCGCGTCGAGCCCCCGAATCTCGAAGAGATCGAGCGTCTGGCGCGGCTCGAGGGGATCCCGCTCGAGGCGGGCGAGGCGGCGGACCTGGCTCCCGTCGTGGCGACGCTGACGGACTTCGAGGGGGTCCTCGACCGGGTCGGCGGCCTGCTCGATCTCCCGGTGGGGCCGCAGCGCGACCCGGGCTGGGTCCCGTCGCCGGAGGAGAACCCGTATAACGCCTTCGTCCGCCGCTGCCGCGTCGAGGGGAGCCCCACCGGCCGCCTCTCCGGCCTCACGATCGGGCTCAAGGACAATATCTCGCTCGCCGGCGTCCCGACGACGAACGGTTCCCGGGTGAGCGCGTTCACGCCTGTGCACGACGCCGTCGTGGTCGAGCGCATCCTGGCCGAGGGCGGCACGATCGTCGGAAAGCTGAACATGGACGACTTCGGCTCGTCGGGGCTCGGCGAGACGAGCGCCTTCGGCCCCGCCCGCAACCCCGCGGATCCGACGCGCTCGGCCGGGGGCTCGTCCGGCGGCTCGGGGGCGGCCGTGGCGTCGGGTGAGGTCGACCTCTCGCTCGGTGTCGACCAGGGCGGGAGCGGGCGCATTCCCGGCGCTTTCTGTGGCGTCGTCGCCGTCAAGGCGACCCACGGGCTCGTCCCGTCGTGGGGAATCAGCCACATCGACCACACGATCGACCACATCACGCCGCTCGCCCGCACGGTCGAGGGCGCGGCGCTGCTGCTCGAGGTGATCGCGGGCAACGACTGGCGCGACGCGCAGTGGGTCCGGCGCGAGCCGGCGCCCGGCGACTACTCCGGCGCGCGGGACCTCGGCGTCGAGGGGCTGCGAATCGCGGTCGTCCCCGAGAGCATCGACCCGGAGATCTGCGATGCGCCGGTGCTGGAGAACCTCGCGCGCACGTCAGAGGCGCTGCACGAGGCCGGTGCCGCCGTCGGCGAGCGGTCGATCCCTCTCTGGCGCGACGGGCTCGCAATCTTCATCCCGTACGTGGCGCACCTCTTCAGCGACCTCTTCCGGAGCGAGGGCCAGGGCACGGGCCATCTCGGCGCATACGACGTCCAGGCGATGACTGCGCACGCGCAGATGCGACGGAACGAGAGCGCGCTGCTGCCGCCGCAGGTGAAGTCGTGGCTGCTCGCCGACCGGTACGTGCACGAGCGCTACGCGGGCGTCCCGTACGCGCGGCTCCACAACGCGCGCCTGGCCGTGCGGCGGGCGATCTCGGACGCACTCGAGGAGTGGGATCTCCTGCTGACCCCGACGCTGCCGCTCACCGCGCCCACGCTGCTGACGGAGGACGCCTCCTTCGCCGAGGTCTCCGGCCGCACCGCCGCTCGGCTCTGTTACAACACGATGCCGCTCAACCTGAGCGGGCATCCCGGATTCTCGGTGCCGAGCGGCGTCGACGGCGAGGGGCTGCCGACGGCGGTCCAGATCGTCGGGCCTCACTTCGGCGAGGCGACCGCCTTCCGCGCGGCGTTCGCCGTCGAGCGTGCGCTCGGATGATCTTCTCGGCGCACCTGTCGATGCTCTTTCGTGAGTTGCCGTATCTCGAGCGTCCGCGCGCCGCGGCCGAGGCGGGCTTCACAGCGGTCGAGACGTGGTGGCCAGACGAACCGGCCGGCGCCTGGGCGGACGAGGTCGCGCGCCACGGGCTGGCCGTGACAGCGATCAATGCGGCCGGCGGTGACCTGGAGGCCGGCGACCGCGGCTTTCTCAATGTCGCAGCGCAGCGGGACCAGTCGGTGGCGGGGTTTCGCGCCGCGGTGGGGCTGGCGCAGCGCTGCGGGGCGCCGCGGATCAACGTCCTCGTCGGGCGCGAGCGCGCGGGCGAGTCGCGCGAGGCGCAGCTCGCGCGCGCGACGGAGGTGCTCCGCGAGTGCGCGGCGATCGCGGGCGAGGCCGGCCTGACGGTTCTCGTCGAGAACATCAACGACCTCGACACGCCCGGGTATCTCGTCCCGACGCCGGCCGCGGCGGCCGCGCTGATCGAAGCGGTCGACAGGCCGAACGTGCGGCTCCTCTACGACGCCTACCATGCGGCGCGGGCGGGCAGCGACCCGTGCCGCGAGGTGGCGGAGCTCGCGCCGTTGATCGGCCACGTCCAGTACGCCGACTGCCCGGGCCGCGGTGCTCCGGGCACCGGCGACGTCGACCTCGGAGGGTTCGTGCGTGCGCTCGAGGACGCCGGGTACGAGGGGGCGATCGGCCTCGAGTTCGACCCCCGCGGCTCGATGGTGACATGCACGTTCTGATCCTCGGGGCCGGACGGATGGGTGCCCAGATCGGCTGCGAGTACCTCCTCGGCGGCCACGACGTCACGTTCGTGGCACGCGACCGGGCGGCAGCCGCCGCGCGCGTCGACGAGGCGCTCGCGCTCGCCGCGCAGCTCGGGCTCCAAGGGCACCCCGGCGAGTTCGAGGTGTCGACGATCCCGGAAGCCGCGCCGGACGTCGTCGTCGAGTCGCTGCCCGAGGACATCGAGCTGAAGGCCACGCTGCTCGCGCCGCTCGCGGGTGCGTCCGTCATCGCCACCAACACCTCCTCGCTCTCGATCACCGAGCTCGGCGAGCGGATCGGCGCCCCGGAGCGCACCGTCGGCACGCACTACCTGAACCCGCCCCTGCTCATGCCGCCGGTCGAGGTCGTCGCCGGCGCCGGTACCGACCGGGCGGTCGTCGAGCGCATCGCGGGGACGCTCACCGGGCTCGGCAAGCTGCCGCTGCTCGTCGAGCGGGACGTGCCAGGCTTCGTCTGGAACCGCCTCCAGTTCGCTCTCGTGCGGGAGGCGCTCTGGCTGGTCGAGAACGGCGTCGCCTCCCCCGAGACGGTCGACACGGTGATGCGCGAGGGGCTCGCGCGGCGCTGGCGCCACGTTGGTCCGTTCAGCGCCGCTGCGCTCGGTGGGGTCGCCACCTGGCTGCAGGTCGGCGAGAACCTCCTGCCGGAGCTCTCGCGCGCGGACGACCTGGCCGGCCTCGACCGCTGGCTGGAGGCCGATACGGAGCGGCTTGCGCAAGCGCGCGACGAGCGGGACGCGGCGCTCGTAGAGGAGTGTCAGCGCGAGCGCGGCCGTGCGCGCAGCACGATCCGCCCGTCGTAAAGCCAGGGCTCGACCAGGGGCGCCGCGAACGCCGGCAGCCCCGCGACGTCCCCGAGGCGATCGAGCGTGATCCCGTCCATCACCGAGGGGCAGAGGAGCGGATGGGAGAACCCCGGCACGCGCCCCGGTCCCGGCGCGTACGGCGCGAGCGCCTTCGGCCGCCGCCGCCCGAGCCCGCCGATCCACTCGATCGTCCCCGACACGACGCCGTAGCCCTCCGCATGCGCCGCCGCCACGCGCTCGGCCCAGTCCGGCGCGGGCTCGACCCACGGCGGCAACTCGGCGCTGAACGATCCCCGCCGCGGCCTCACCTCCAGGTCGGCGGCGCGCGTCTCGCTCCCGAGCTCGCTGAACCACGCACGGAACTCCGCCACCACGTCGAAGGCGAGGCGGTAGCGGCCGGGCGGGATCGGCGCCCGAACACGTGCATCCACGACGACACGCTCGCCCGGTGCCACCACGGGCAACATTGTCCGCTCCCCGTCCCAGACGATCGGGTTCCCGTGGCCGTCGAGCCAGTGGTACGCGAGGAAGATCCCGTCGCGCCACGGGACCGATCCCGCGTTCTCGAGCTCGACGCGTGCGAGCGACACGGCGCCCGCCTGGGGGCCGTCGAGTGTCCAGTCGCCCCAGCGGACGCCCAGCGGCCCTTTCGACATGGGCGGATACTCTAGGGGCGTGGAACCGCTCCTCGTGCGCGCTGCGCGGCGCGAGCCGGTCGAGCGGACCCCCGTGTGGTTCATGCGCCAGGCCGGCCGGTCGCTTCCGGAGTACCGGGCGATCCGCGAGCGCCACGGCTTCTTCGAGGTCAACCGCTCCGCGGAGCTCACGGCCGAGGTGACGCTCCAGCCGGTGCGCCGCCACCAGGTGGACGCAGCCGTCATGTTCGCCGACATCATGACCCCGGTCGTCGCCATGGGCATCGACGTCGAGCTGGTGGAGGGCGTCGGCCCGGTCGTCCTCGACCCGATCCGCAGCCTCGCCGCCGTCGAGCGTATCCGCGTCCCGGACCCGGCTGAGACGGTCGCGCCGATCCTCGAGGCGATCCGGATCGTGCGCTCCGAGCTCGCGCCGGAGCAGGCGGTGGTCGGCTTTTGCGGCGGCCCCTTCACGGTCGCGGGCTACCTGGTCGAGGGGAAGCCCTCGCGCGACTTCGCCGTGACGAAGGCGTTGATGTACCGCGAGCCGGAAGTGTGGCACGCCCTGCTCGAGAAGCTCGCCGCCACCTTCGCCGCGTACACCGTCGCGCAGGCCGAGGCCGGCGCCGACGCCGTCCAGCTCTTCGACTCCTGGGCCGGCGCGCTCGCTCCGGCCGACTACGACGAGTTCGCCGCGCCCGCCTCCGCGCGCGTCCTCGCCGCCCTCGCCGAGGCCGGCATCCCGTCGATCCACTTCGGCACCGGCGCCGTCCACCTCCTTCCGGCGATGGCCGCCGCCGGCGGCGACGTGATCGGCCTCGACTGGCGTGTGCCGCTCGACGAGGGCTGGGCGCTCGCCGGCGAGGACAGGGCCGTCCAGGGCAACCTCGACCCCGCAATCCTCCTCGGCCCCTGGGAGCGCACGCGCGCCGCCGCCGTCGACGTCCTCGCCCGCGCCGGGGGCCGCCCGGGCCACATCTTCAACCTCGGCCACGGCGTGCTCCCGGCGACCGACCCGGACGTGCTCGGCCGCCTGCGCGAGCTCGTCCACGAGACGACCGCGCGCCTAGAGATCCCGCGCTAGATCCGGGGTGTCGATGTCGCCCGGCGGCGTCAGGTCGTCGCACGGGATCAGCAGCGCGTCGAGCCCGCGGCCGCCGTCGTCGGGGATCCTGTCCCAGAGCTCGCGCGCGATCACGGCCGGGTGGCTGCGGGTGCCGTCGTACGTCGCAGCGACGAACGGTGCGCGGTCGCGGTGCGCAAGCACGCGCTCGATCGCCCTCGGGTCGAGGTACGGCCCGTCGGCGAGCACGATCAGCGCCGACTCGGCCTGCGGGGCGAGCGCGGCCAGGCCGCAGCGGAGACTCGCGCCCGGCCCGCGGTCCCAGTCGGGGCAGTTGACGACCCGCGTATCGGCGAGGTCGAGTCCCTCCGCCGGTTCGACCGCGTAGGCCCCCGACACGATCACGACCTCGTCCACCGGCGCGGCGCGCAGCCCGTCCAGGACGTAGGGCAGCAACAGCAGCTGCTTCGGCGACCCGAAGCGGGTGGCGGCCCCCGCAGCGAGGACGACAGCCGAGATCACGCTACGAGCTTTTTACCGTCGCCTGCTGGATCTCGATGGTCTGCGTCGGTGCCTGCGTGCTCACGTCGCCGAGCGTGCCGATGTGATCGACGACGTTCAGGCCCTTCACGACCTTGCCGATGATCGCGTAGTCCGGCGCCAGCTTGGCGTCCGGCACCGTCACGATGAAGAACTGGCTTCCCGCCGTCCCCGCCGGCTGCGTCGCCGTCTTCGCCATCGCCACGATTCCGTGCGTGTACTTCGCCGTCTTCGGCGGCCTGTCGACCGTGAGGTACCCCGGGCCGCCCGCGCCCGTTCCCGTCGGATCGCCGCCCTGGATCACGAACCCCGGGACGATGCGGTGGAAGATGGTGCCGTTGAAGAACCCGCGCTGCACGAGCGTCACGAACGACGCCGAGGCGTTCGGCGACTGCTTCTGATCCATGCGGATCGTGAAGCTGCCGCAGTTCGTCTTCATCGTGACCTCGTAGACCTTGTTCGGATCGAGCTTCTCGGTCGGCTTCGGCTGCTTCCTCGCGCCGATCGACGGCGGCGATTCGAGCCGCTCGCAGCCGTTCAGGCTTCCCCGTGTTGCGCTGCGGTCGTGCTCGAGCTCGTCGAGGTCGACGTCGACGCGGACGACTTCTTACCGCCGCAGCCGGCAGCGGCGAGCACGAGCAGAACGAGCGCTCCAGCGAGCGTGACCGAAGCGGAGCGCCTCATTCGGAGGCGATGGTAGCGAGCGCACGTGACAGGAGCGCCTGCGCAACCTCCACCTTGTACGCGGTGCCGGGAAGGGGAGTGGCCTCGTCGAGCGCGCCCTCGAGCAGCCACGGCACGGGCGCCGCGCCTGCCAGGGCCACCCGGGTGGTTCCGCCGAGCCGCGCTGCGGCCACGCCGACGAGCGGGAATCCGAACCGCTTGCGGTCCATCGCCTTCAGGTAGACGGACGCGTCGGCCGCCGGCACCTCGAGCTCGAGCAGCACCTCGCCGGGCGCGAGCGTCGTCAGCCGCCGGTCGCCCTCGTCGGGCAGCCGGTAGAGCTCGGCCAGAGGCAGCTCGCGCCGGTTCGTCCGCAGCGTCGCGCCGAGCGCGAGCAGCGCCGCGGCCGGGTCCGACGGGTGCGCCGAGGCGCAGAGCCCGTTGCCGAAGAACGCATGCTCGCGGTGCTCGCCGGCGCGGGCCTGGCACGCGTCGCCGCCGTGCAGGAAGCACGGATACCTCAGCCGCCAGTACCAGCAGCGCGTCGACTGGAGCAGGTTGCCGCCGATCGTGCCCATCGCGCGCAGCTGCGGCGAGGCTGCGAGCCGGCAGGCCTCGCGCAACGCCTCGGGCACGGCGCCGCTCGCCTCGAGCTCGGCGAGGGTCGTCCCGGCGCCGATCGTCGTCCCCGCGATGCCCCGCGGGAGCAGTGCGGCGATGTCGACGAGCGTCTCCGCGTCGAGCAGCCCGTCCTCGAGCTGCGGCACGACCTCCGTGCCGCCCGCGATCAACACGCCGTCCGGGAGGTCGTCGAGGCGCGCCGGCGTGACGAGCCGGAGCTCCGTTGCGAGCGTCAAGCGATCGCCACCCGGTCCTTCTGCCGGGCCTCGGCGAGCGCTCTGAGCATCTCCTCGCGCGTGATCGGCAGCTCGCGGATGTCGGCGCCGGTCGCGTCGCGGATCGCGTTCGCGATCGCGGCTGCGATCGGGACGATCGGCGGCTCGCCGATCCCCTTCGAGCCGAGGTTCGTCAGCTGGTCGTCGGGAACGTCGATCAGCTCGCCCACGATCTCGGGCACGTCGGCGATCGTCGGGATCTTGTAGGCGTCGAGCGTCCGGGTGAGGATGCCGCCCGTCGCCGGGTCGTTCAGCCGCTGCTCGGAGAGACTGTGCCCGATCCCCTGGATGATCCCGCCCTCGATCTGGCTCGAGGCGCCGAGCGGGTTGATCACGCGGCCGACGTCGTGGATCGACGCCACGCGCTCGACCGTCACCTCGCCCGTCTCGACGTCGACGGCGACCTCCACCACCTGCACGCCGAACGTGAGCACGTTCATCCCGGCCGGGTTCGGGCCGCGCGCCCCCGCGCCGAGGATCTGGCCGCTGCCGAGCAGCCCGACGATCTCCTCCAGCGGCTTGCGGCTCCCGTCCGGAAGCACGATCTCCCCGCGCGAGAGCGAGAGCTCCTCCGCGCGCGTGTCGTAGCGCTGGGCCGCGAGCTCGAGGATCTGCCGCCGCGCGTCGCCGGCGGCCGCGCGCACGGCGGGCCCCATCGACGGGACCGTCGAGGAGCCGGCGGAGAGCGTCGCGTAGGCGCCGCGGGCGGAGTCGCCGACCGCGATCGTCACGTGCTCGAATGGGACGCCGAGCTCCTCGGCCGCGATCTGCGCCAGGGCCGCCTTGGTGCCGGTGCCGACGTCCTGGCCGCCCGTGAGAACGGCCGCGTGGCCGTCCGAGCCGACGCGGATCCACGCGTAGCTCGGCGGCCCGCCGCCGCCGAACCAGATCTGCGACGCCATCCCGACCCCGCGCTTGACGGAGCCGGTCGAGCGCGCGCGCACCTCGTGGCGGCGCTCCCAGTGCGTCTCCGCGCGCTCGTAGCACTCGCTCAGGCGCTTGCCCGAGTACGGCCGCCCGGTCGGATCGGTCTCGGCGTAGTTGCGGCGCCGCAGCTCGAGCGGGTCGAGGTCGAGTCTGGCCGCAAGCTCGTCGAGCAGGCACTCGAGGCCGAACGTCCCCTCGACGTAGCCCGGCGCCCGGAACGCCTTCATCGGCGGCAGGTTCAGCTTCGCGCCTCTCGTCCGCGTCCGCACGTTGGGGCAGGCGTACAGCGTCTGCATCGGCCCCTCGGTCATCGCTGTCCAGCCGGAGAAGCCGACGGCGTTGACGTACTCGCCGCCGAGCGCGGTCAGCGTGCCGTCCGCGCGGGCGCCGGCGACGAGCCGCTGGATGGTCGCGTTGCGGTTGCCGGCGGCGATGTTCTCCTCGCGGCGCGTCAGCGCGCAGTGGACGGGCCGCCCGGTGCGCTTCGCGAGCTCGATCGCGATGAACGTGTGCTCGTCTGGGCCGTTCTTCGAGCCGAAGCCGCCGCCCATGAAGTCGCAGAACACGCGCACGCGGTCGGGATCGAGGCCGAGCCCCTTGGCGACGCCGTCGCGCACGCCCCAGACGTACTGCGTCGAGATGTAGACCTCGAGGGTGTCGCCGACCCAGCGCGCGGCCGCCTGGTGCGTCTCCATCGAGTTGTGCATCACGACCTGCGTCCGGTAGGTCGCCTCCACGACCACGTCCGCCTCCGCGAGGCCGCGCTCGAGGTCGCCGCGCTCTTGCGTCCGCTGGTCGAGGATCTCGCCCGCTGCGACCGCCTCGTCCGGGTCGAGCCTAGGCGTCAGTACCTCCCACTCGATGGCGACCAGCGCCGCGGCGGCCTGCGCCTGGCGGAGCGTGTCCGCGCACACGGCCGCGACCGGGGAGCCCTCGAAGTTGCAGTCGGCGGAGAGCGCCTGGATGTCGCCCGGGCCGATTGCGCCCCGCACGCCGCGCGCTGCGAGCGCCGCCGAGAGGTCGATGCGCGAGGCCCGCGCGCGCGGGTACGGGCTCCGCACGACCGCGGTGTGAAGCAGCCCGGGCAGCCGGAGGTCGCCCGTGTAGAGCGCCTCGCCGCGCGCCCGGGCCAGGCCGTCCGTTCGCGGCGCCGGACGGCCGACGACGTCGAGCGGGCCCTCCCGCCACTGCTCGAGCGGGTCCTCGTCGACGACGAGGAAGACCTCCTCGAACCGCCCTTCGACCTCCTTCTCCGTGCGAATCAGTCGCGCCACGTCCGGATCGCCTCCTCGATCTTGGGGTAGGTGCCGCAGCGGCACAGGTTGCCGGCCATGCGGTGGCGGATCTCCTCGGGCGACGGGTCGGGCGAGCTCTCGACGAGTGCCGCCGCCGACACGATCTGCCCGGGCGTGCAGAAGCCGCACTGCAGCGCGTCCGCGCGCACGAACGCGTCGACGAGCGGGTGGTCGCGCAGGCCCTCGATCGTCGTGACCTCGCGTCCCTCGACCCGGTGCGCCAGGGTGATGCACGAGAGCACCGGCGTGCCGTCGACCAGCACCGTGCAGGCGCCGCAGTGGCCCTCGTGGCAGGCGATCTTCGTGCCCGTGAAGCCGAGGTCCTCGCGGAGCGCTTCGGCGAGCGACGTGCCGACGGGCACGTCGACGCTGTACGTGCCGCCGTTGACGCGGAGCTCAGACACAGGTGAGCGCCTCCACATCCGCGATGTGGAGGAGGCGCTGCATCGTCCGGAACCCGCGGGTGCGCTCGTCGTCGGCCTCGACCTCCGGCAGCCACTGCCAGAGCTCGGACGCCCGCGCGAGGAGCACCTCGATCCGCTCGGTCGTCTCGGGCGCCCCGTTGCGCTCGGCGCATGCGTTGAGCGCGAGCCCGAGCGCGCCGATCGTGTCCGCCTGCCGCAGCCAGAGGAACGGCATCGCCATCGAGAGGTACTGGTGGATCCGCGCGAGCTGCAGCGGCATCGCGAACGTGCTTTCACCCACCGGCTGAGTCGGCTCGGGCAGCGGCTGCCCGTCCGCAAGCCTGCCCGCGTTGCCGCCGAGCATGCCGCGAAGTTGCGCCTCGTTCAGGCCGGCGCGCAGAGCGGTGCGGAGCGCGAAGAAGAGCGAGCTCGGCTGCTGCCCGTAGGGGAAGTCCGAGGCGTAGACGACCTGCTCCGGCGGCACACGGCAGTAGAGGTCGAGCAGGTCGACCGCGCTCCAGGTCGAGGTGTCGAAGAACACGTTTCGGCGGCCCGCCATCGCCTCACAGAGGTGGGCCTGGTCGGCGATGCCCGCGTGGGCGATGATCAACGCCGCGTCCGGGCTCGCCTCGACCAGTCGGGCGAGGCCCGCCGCGATCGGCGGCAGGCCGCGGCCGCCGTGGATCAGGATCGGCACCCGGCGCTCCTCTGCGAGGGCGAAGACGGGCGCGAGGCGCTCGTCGGCCGCGTCGAATCGCTGCGCCCGCGGGTGGAGCTTGATCCCGCGCGCGCCGGCGTCGAGGCAGCGGGTCGCCTCCTCGATCGGGCGCTCGTTCAGGTCGAGCCGAACGAAGGGAATCAGGCGGCCGCCGGAGCGCTCGGCGAACGCGAGCGTCCTGTCGTTGGCGGCGCTGAAGGCGGGGTGGCGGTCGGGCTCGTCGAGGCAGAACATGAACGCGCGCGAGATTCCGTGCGCGGCCATCACCTGCTCGCACGCGTCGTAGTCGCCGACCATGCCGTCGATGTCGTGTCCCAGGTGCAGGTGCGCGTCGAAGACGTCGGCGCCCGGCGGGATCAGGCGCTTCAGCTCCTCGTCGTACGCCGCGCTCAGCTCGAGCGCACGCTGCAGCGGGGTCGCCATCGTTGAAAGCTATCCCCTGAGGCTCGCGTGGGAGAGGCCGCTAAGGTGCGGGCGATGCCCGATGTCGCTGATCATCGGGGACACCTTCCGGCTGCCGGAGCTCCGGCACGAGGTGCCCGTCGGTATTCCGGACGACTTCGTCTACATCGAGGCGGGGGGCGCGCGCCATCTGGTCATGGCGGCGATGGAGCTTCCGGTCGTCACGGGCACCGGCGACTACGAGCTCCATGCGCTCGAGGAGCTCGGCGCCGACGAGCTGCGGCGGACGAGCCGGTCGCACGCGGAGCTGATCGACGGGATCGCGCTCAACGCCCTGCGCGAGCTCGGCGTCGAGGAGGCGGTGGTACCCGGGGAGTTTCCGGTCTTAACTGCCGATAAGCTCCGTGCGGCGGGGATCGAGCTGACGCCGAACCGCGAGTTCTTCACCGAGCGGCGCCGGAGAAAGAGCGGGGCCGAGCTGGCCGGGATCCGCCGTGCGCAGCAGGCCGCGGAGGAGGGCATGGCCGCGGCGCGCGAGCTGCTCCGCCGGTCGAGTCCGGACCACCACGGCGAGCTCCACGTCTCCGGACGGCCGCTGAGCGTCGCCGACGTCAAGGCCGCCGTCGCGTCGGCATTCCTGGCCAACGACGCGACCGCAAGCGTTTTCGTCGTCTCGCACGGGCCGCAGGCCGCGATTGCCCACCATCTCGGGGACGGCCACCTGCGCGCAGGCGAGCCGATCATCGTCGACCTGTGGCCGCGCGACAACGCGTCGTCCTGCTTCGCGGACATGACCCGAACGTTCGTCGTCGGTGACGTCCCCGCCGAGGTCGCCGAGTGGCATGAGCTGTGCCTGAAGGCGCTCGAGCAGGCCCGCGACCGGGCCCGGCCGGGCGAGACCGGCCGTGAGCTCTTCGCGACCGCCTGCGAGGTCTTCGAGGCGGAGGGCCACCTGACGATGCGGACGAAAGCGCAGGGCGTCCCGCTCGAGGAGGGCTTCTTCCACTCACTCGGCCACGGGGTCGGCCTGGAGGCCCATGAGCAGCCGCACCTGTCGCTGCTCGGCTCCGCGCCGCTCGTCGCCGGCGACGTGCTCGCACTCGAGCCCGGCCTCTACCGTCCGGGTCTCGGCGGCGTCAGGCTCGAGGATCTCGTCCGCGTCGGCGAGGACGGCCCCGAGGTGCTGACCGACTTCCCCTACGACCTGGAGCCCTGATTCTCCGCAGGCTGCTGATCGTCGCGGGGATCGCACTCGTGCTGGCGCAGGGCTCCGCGGCTGCGCCGCGCGCGCAAGACGTCGCCCGCGCGCGTGCGCTCGACGCGTACGCGGCGATGCAGCGCGCGTTCTACGAGCCGGACACGAAGTCGTACGCCGGCGTCTACCCGCCGCGTGTCCGCGCGCAGGCCTGGCCGTTCTCGCAGGCGCTGTGGGCGACGCTCGACATCGCGACGCTGCCGGGGATGAGCGGCGACGCGCGTTCCGATCTGCTGGAGCGGATCCGCGGACTCTCGGCCTACAAGCATCCCGAGGCCGGCCGTCCGGCCGAGTTCGCGCCCAAGTACGGGGGCTCGGGCGACGTGTACTACGACGACAACCTCTGGATCGCGCTCGGCCTGCTCGCGGCGAAGCCGGTGACGCACGACCCGTCGCTGCGTCAAGACGGCGCAGCAGATCTTCACGCTCGTCGATGACGGCTGGGATGCGGACGTGACGCACCCCTGCCCGGGCGGCGTCTTCTGGACGCGGACGGGGTCGAACCACGACCGCAACACCGTCACGACCGCCAACTCGGCGCTGCTCGCGATGGACCTCTACGAGCTCACTCACTCGCCCACGTACCTCAGGTACGCGCAGATGGCCTACGACTGGACCCAGCACTGCCTCGGGCGGTCGGACGGTCTCGTGAACGACCACCTCGACCTGAACGGCAACGTCGATGCGCACACGTGGAGCTACAACCAGGGCGCGATGATCGCCGCCGGGGTGCGGCTCTACCGCGCCACCGGCGCGCGCCGCTACCTCACCGACGCGACGCGCACGGCGAACGCCGCGCTGGCCTCCCTGCGCGACCCGCTCGCCTCGGGTGAGCCGCCCTTCTTCCTGGCGATCTTCTACCGCGACCTGCTCGAGCTGCGGCCGGACCGGTCCTCGATCCAGCGGTTCGCCGAGGAGGCATGGACGAAGGCGCGCGACCCGAAGACCGGGCTCTTCCACTTCGGCGGGCGGCAGCCGACGCTGCTCGACCAGGCCGGGATGGTGCAGATCTACGCCGAGCTGGCGCGCTAGTCCAGAACCGAGGAGAAGCGGTCCTCGTCGAACGGCCCGATCACCGCGAGGTGGAGCTTGTCGTGGGCGATCAGGTCCTGCGCGACGCGCTGGACGTCCTCGGCGGTCACCGCGTCGATCTTCGCGAGCAGCTCCTCGGGCTCGAGCGCTGCGCCCTCCAAAATCTCACGATTCAGCCCGTACATGATCAGGCCCTGCGGCGCCTCGGTGCGCAGGACGAAGCGGCCCTTGATCAGCGCGCGCGACTTCTCCAGCTCGTCCGAGGGCACGGTCTCCGACGCCATCCGCTCGAACTGCTCGACGATCACCTCGATCGCCTCGTCGATGCGGTTGATGTCGACGCCCGCCTGCGCGAGGAGCGAGCCGGCGTCCGTGTACGAGTGGTTCATGCCGTGGACGTAGTAGGCGAGGCCGCGGCGCTCGCGCACCTCGAGGAAGAGTCGTGAGCTCATGCCGGAGCCGAGGACGCCGGCGAGCATCTGCAGCGCGTAGCGGTCCGGGTGCTCGAGCGGCAGGCTCGGGACGCCGAGGATCAGGTGGGCCTGATCGGCGTCCTTGCGCTGCACCGCGATGTGCGGTCCGGGCATGCGGTCGAGCTGCGCCGGCGCGGGCCGCCGGTGTCCGTTCGCCGGCAGGTCGCCGAGGAGCTCCTCGAGCATCGGCGCGAGGTCGTCGCCGACCATGCCGCTCACGCCGACGACCATGCGCTCGGCCGTGTACCACTCCTTGATGTAGTCGAGGAAGGTCTCGCGGTTCGCGTCCTTGATCGTCTCCTTGGTGCCGAGCGTCTCCCAGCCGAGGGGGTTGTCGCCGAACATCAGCGTCTCGTAGATCGCCCCGATGTGGTCGCGCGGGGTGTCCTGGTACATGTTCATCTCCTCCAGGATCACGCCCTTCTCGCGCTCGATCTCCTCGCTGTCGAACTTCGAGTGGCGGAGCATGTCGAGCAGGACGTCGAGCGCGGTGTCGCGGTCGGCGCCGGCGCAGCGCACGTAGTAGCCCGTGTACTCCTTCGAGGTGAAGGCGTTGAACTCGCCGCCGATGCCGTCGATCAGCGTCGTCAGGTCGCGCGAGGTCGGCCGGCGCTCCGTGCCCTTGAAGAACATGTGCTCGGCGAAGTGCGCGATGCCGCGGTTCTCGGCGCGCTCGTAGCGCGAGCCGGCGGCGAGCATGACGAAGCAGGCGACCGACTGGGCGTGTGGGAGCGGCGCGGTGAGGACGCGGAGCTCGTTTTCGAGCGTCTGACGTTCGAAGACCGACACGCCTCCGATGCTATAGAGGAAGGCAATGCCCGGAGAGACGAGGCGCGCGACGTTCGCCCAGCCGGAGTGGCTGCGCTCGGTGCCGGCCGGATCGCGGCTGCCGGAGGGCGCGCGCGTGGTCTTCGTCGGGTGCGGGACGTCGTTCCACGCGGCCCAAGCCGGGGGGTGGGCGATGCAGTCGTTGGAGGCGGTGCTCGCGCCGCCGGAGGCGGACCTCATGGTGTGCGTCTCGCACGAGGGCTCGACGCCGCTGACCGTGGAGGCGGCGCAGGCGTTCTTCGGCCCGAAGTGGCTCGTGACCGGCGCGGCGGACTCGCCGCTCGCCGAGCTCGCGGACGAGGTGATCGTGGCGACGCCCGAGCTCGAGCGCTCGTCGTGTCACACGGCGAGCTACACGTGCGCCGTCGCCGCGATCGCCGCGCTCCGGGGCGACGACGTGTCGTGGCTTCCGGATGCCGTGCAGGCCGTCCTCGACGAGCCCGCCGCCCCGCCGCCCGAGCAGGCGAAGATCCTGGTCGCCGGCGCGGGCCGCGACTGGCCGACGGCGCAGGAGGCGGTGCTGAAGCTGCGCGAGGGCGCGTGGGTCTCGGCCGGCGCCCACCACACCGAGCAGCTCCTGCACGGCCACCTGGCGGCGGTGGACGAAGGTGTCCGCGCCTACGTCCTCGAAGGCGAGGGCCGCGCTGCCGAGCGTGCCGCCGACGCCTCGGCCGCGCTGCGCGCGCTCGGCTGCGAGACGACGCTCGTCCCGACCCAGCATCCAGTCGTCGACATCGTCCGCTTCCAGCTCCTGACGCTCGCGATCGCCGAGGCGCGCGGCATCGACCCCGACCCGATCCACCGCGACCACGAGCCGTGGGCCCGGGCGCGGGCCGCCTACCGCTAGGCATTGAGGCCGCCTAGCCAGGCGAACAGGCTGAGCGTCGCCGCGTCCGGCTGCAGCTCCCGCGCCGGGAAGGGCGTCCCGTCCCAGCGCTTGAAGAAGAGGTTGTCGGACGACCGTGCGAGAGCGAGAGCGCGGCGCGCGTTCGAATAGACGACGTCGTACCAGGTGCGGTTGCCGTCCTGCTCGTACAGGTCGAGGAGGAACCGAAGGTAGACGGCGTCCGCCGCCGGCGTCCAGTTCGCCTCGGGCGGGAACGCGGCCAGGCTGGCGTGCGCGAGCTTCTCGGCGGCGGTGCACGGGCCGGTGACGTCTCGGATCTCACAGAGCTCGAGCTGCGCGCCGATCATCATCCCCTCGACGTAGTCGAGCACCGTGGTGTCGGTCGGGCTGCGGTCGTACAGCTTCGCCTGCGCGTTCCAGGAGTGGAGGCTCGCCCAGCGCAGCCACCTCAGCGCGGTCTCCAGGTAGCTGCGCTCGCCGGTCAACTGGTAGAGCCCGAGCCCCGTGTAGATCTCGGCCGCCAGCGGCTCCGAGGTCTTGTGCTCGTGCAGGGTCTCCCACCAGGTTCCGCCCCAGCGGGGATCCCACCCGGCCTCCTCGATGAACCTGAACCCGCGCTCGGCGTCGACGAGGTCGCGCGGGTCGCCCGTCGCCCGGTAGGCGTCCAGATAGGACATCTCCCACCAGCCGTTGTCGTCGAAGAACGCATGCTGGCGCGGGTTCGTCATGCCCGGGTACCACGTGAAGCCGCCGACCGGGCTCAGGTTCGGGTCGTAGTAGCGCTCGGCGCCGCGGGCGAACGTCGTGACGGCGTTGCGGTTCGCGGCCGTCGGGTCGGCGAGCGCGACCGCGTCCAGCGCCTCGAAGAGCGGAAACGCCGACCAGAGGTGCGCGAGCGGCTGCTGCGGGTGCCAGCGCTTCGCGACCCGCTCGTCGTACCACCCGAGCCGCGCGTTCCAGAACACCCGCCGGGTTCGCGCGAGCGTGTTTTCCGCAATCTGCAGGAACTTCGGCGGGCTGACCGGCCTTAGCGTCGCATCGGCGCGCAGGGTGGTGTTGACCACCGAGGCCGCGGCCCTGCCCGAGCGGCTGACGACGTCGGCCCGCAGCAGCCGGAGCGTCGGCCGCGCGAGCGTGAGGTCGACGACCGGCGCCGGCCCGTGGATGCGCACGATGTACGCCGGCTGCCCGTCGCCCAGCACCACGCGCCGCCTCAGTGTTGCGAGACCCAGCCTGAGCCGGTGCGAGAGCTCGTCGACGGCGAACCCGGGGCAGACCGCGAGCTCCGCCTCGACGATGTCCACCGGAGTCGGCCGCACGCCGCTGAAGCCGATGAATCGGCCGCCGCGAATCGCGGTGGTGAAGCGGTCGCCGACCCGGAGGTGGTCGACGTGATGGCGGTCGGAGCACGTCGCCCGGAGCGTCTGCCCGCCGGGCAGCGTCTCGAGCGTCGTGACCGTCCCGAGCCGCTCGAGGGTCGCCACGGCCGCCGCCGCGACGCCGGAGCCTGGGGGCGGACCGTTGAGGCTGCTCTGGAGCGCGAGAGAGGCGCCCGCGATCGCGCCCGTCAACGGGATCGCGCCGAGCAGGGGGATCAGCCTGCGAACGCTCGGCACGGTTACGGATACCTGGCGTGAAGGGTGAGCACCGAGAGCAGCAGCAGCACCGGGCTCAGCGCGAGCACGAGCCGGTCGACCACGCGGTGCCGTCCCAGCGCCGCGAGCCCCCAGAAGACCGGAAGCGCGAGCAGCCCGAAGCGGCCGTCGGAGGTGAAGGTCCCGCTCCCGATCGGCAGCAGCACCATCGCGAGGCCGCAGAGGATCCACGGCCACGGAACGCCCGCGCGGCGGGCGACGGCGAGCAGGGCGAGGTACGCCGCGCAGAAGGCCGCGTCGCGGAACAGCCACGAGTTGTGCTGGGAAGGCGCCAGCACGAGCTGGTGCACGGCGCGGTACGGGCCGAGCAGCGAGAACGACCTGCCCCACGCGACCTCGGCCTGGCTCCAGGCCATCGGGTTCCCGACGCTGTGCCACAGGTAGAGCGAGAACGACGCGAGCGCAGCAGGTCCTGCCAGCACGGCCGCGACCGCCTGCGACCGCTCGCCGTCCGACAGCGAAGCCCACGCACCCCAGGCGGCGGCGGCGACCGGCAGCAGCAGGAACACGCCCTGCGGCCGTGCCAGGGTCGCCGCCGCCACCGTCGCGCTCGCACCGAGCCAGTGGCGGCGGACTGCCAGGAGCCCGGTGAGCGCGACAAGCGCGAGTGCAAGGCCCTCCGGGTATGCCATCGAGAAGACGAAGCCGTACGGGAAGATCGCGAGGTAGACGGCCGCGCGCCGCGCCTGGCTCTCCGGCAGCAGCGCGCGGCCGAGCTCGTACATCGCGAGCAGGCCGACGAGCAAGCCGAGGTTCGCGACCAGGACGCCGGCCACGATCGGCGGGATCCCGATCACGGAGAGCCCGTTCTCGGCGACCGGCAGGAGCGGGAAGAACGCCGGGTCGCTCGGCTGCGCCGGGATCATGAGGTAGCCGTGCTCGGCGACGAGGCGGTACCACTGCCCGTCCCACGCGCCGAGCAGCACCAGCGGGTGCCGGAGCGGGCTCGGGTGCCAGGCGCGGATCGGCCAGCGCACGACCTGCGCAACGAGTGCGCAAAGCAGAACGAAAAGCCGCGAGCCCGCCCACCAGCCGGCGATCGCGAGGTAGGCGCGGGACGTCTCCGTGCGCGGAAGACGGAGCACGGGCGCCCGGATGAGGACCGGTGAGGATCTCCCGACGGACATCGGCAAGGCGCAGTCAGTCAAGCCGGCCGGCCTGGACGCCCGGGTTAAGCAGCGTTGCCGGTCGGTTAAGGTGCCTGCCGGTGGCGGAGCAGGCGAACTTCGAGGTGCCGGCGGATGCCTACGACCGGTTCATGGGTCGGTACTCGCGCCACCTCTCCGCGCCGCTCGCCGACTTCGCCGGCGTGGAGAGGGGACAGCGCGCACTCGACGTCGGGTGCGGCCCCGGGGCCCTGACCGCCGAGCTCGTCGAACGGCTCGGCCCGGAAGCGGTCACCGCCGTCGACCCCTCCGAGAGCTTCGTCGCTGCCGTCCGCCGTCGGCAGCCGGGCGTGAGGGTCGAGCACGCGAGCGCGGAGGAGCTCCCCTTCGACGACGTCGAGTTCGACGCCGCGCTCGCCCAGCTCGTCGTTCACTTCATGGCCGACCCGGTCGCCGGCCTGCGTGAGATGGCCCGAGTCACCCGCGCCGGAGGAGTCGTCGCGGCCTGCGTCTGGAACCACGCCACGAACGGCGACGGACCCCTCAGCCCGTACTTCCGCGCCGTCAACCGGCTCGACCCGAGCCGCCCCGACGAGTCCGGCCGCGCCGGCGTCAACGAGGGCCACCTGCGGGAGCTCTTCGCCGCCGCGGGCATCGGCAGCCCCGAGGAGACGACCCTGACGGTTGCCGTCGAGTACCAGACCTTCGAGGACTACTGGACGCCCTTCGAGCTCAGCGTGGGGCCGACCGCGCAGCTCCTCTCGAGCCTCGAGCCCGCTCGGCTCGAGCGGCTGCGCGAGCTCGTACGCCAGGAGCTACCGCCGGCACCGTTCACCCACGAGGTGCGGGCGTGGACGGTGCGCGGTGCTGTCCAACGGTCCGTGAGCCGGTAGACGAAGCGCAGCGCCCACTACGGCTTCGGCAGCGCCGCCAGCAGCCGGTCGACCTCGTCCTCCATGTTCGTGTGGACGATGCCGACGCGGATCGCGCCGTCGTCCAGTCCGAGGTGCTTGAAGACTTCGACCGCGTAGTTGTTGCCGTGCCAGACCGCGAACCCGGCCGCACCGAGCCGGATCGCGACGTCCTCGGGGCTCTCGTCCGGCGGCGTCAGGCAGAACGTCGGTACGCGGCCGTCCATCGTCGGCGGCCCGTGCAGGACCCACCCGTCCGGAATCCCGTCCAGGAACCGCTGCCCGAGCTTGCGCTCGTGCTCGGAGATGAACCTCCAGCCGACGCCGTGCAGGTACTCGACGCACGCGACGAACCCGCACAGGAGCTCGTGCGGCAGCGTCCCGGTCTCGTGCCGCCCGCCCGGCGAGGTGCTCGAAGGACGCACCTTGTACGGCCGCCAGCTCTCCGACAGCTCGCGCCGCACCCAGGCGAGCCCGAGGTGCGGCCCGTAGAACTTGTACGGAGAGCAGAGCAGCACGTCGCAGCCGATCTCCGGGATCTCGATGTCGCCGTGCGGCGCGTAGTGCACCGCGTCGATCCACGCGAGCGCGCCCGCCTCGTGCGCGAGCTCGACGATCTCCTTGAACGGCGTCACCGTCCCGACCGCGTTCGAGGCCATCGGGAATGCGACGACCTTCGTCCGTTCCGTGACGAGCGAGCGCAGGTGGTCGAGGTCGATCCGGCACTCCTCGTCGAGGTCGGCCAGCTTGACCACGAGGCCCTTGTCCTCGGCGAGCTCGAGCCAGGGCGCGATGTTCGCGTCGTGGTCGAGCTTCGTCGCCACCACCTCGTCACCGGCCTGCCAGTCGCGGGCCGCCGTGCGCGAAAGGTGGAAGTTGAGCGACGTCATGTTGGCGCCGAAGGCCACCTCGTCGGTCATCACCCCGAGCAGGTCGGACGCCGCCGCTCGCGCCGACGCGATCACGTCGTCGGTGACCATCGAGGTCAGGAACTTCCCGCCCGAGTTCGCGTTCGCGGCCAGCATGTACCCGGACACCGCCTCGAGCACCGAGTCCGGCACCTGAGTGCCCGCCGGCCCGTCGAAGTAGGCGTAGGGGACGTTGAGCGTGTGGAAGCGGTCGCGAACAGCCTCGATCGTCACGTCCAGGATCTGCTCGCCCTCATGGTGGCCCATCAGGGCCGCAACGTAGCCGAATCCGTCCGCCACCGGTCCTATCGTGAGGTCCGTGAGGCTGAGGCCGCTCACGGAAGAGGAGTGCTACGCCCGCTGCTACGGCGCGCGGCGGGAGGAGTCGGTCAGCGTGGTCCGGGCGCGCCGATCTGGCGACGCCGGTGCCTCGGACGGGTCGACGGACAGCAGCTCCGGCGCGGACCAGCCCGAGGCGCGCGAGGCGGCATGACGCCGGCCTGCGCGAGCTGGACGTCCCGGCGCCGCGCAGCCCCGCCCGTCAAGGGCCGCCCGCGGCCGGCGCTCCCGAGCGCGTGGGTGTGCACGGCGACGTGGACGTCGCATGTGCCACGCTGTCGGCCGCGTGGCCGCACCCGCCTCTGACGTCCCGGACGTCCTCGCACCGAACCTGCGCTGCGTCTTCTGCGGAATCAACCCGGGCCGCGTCTCGGCCGCAGCGCATGCGCACTTCGCGAACCCCCGCAACGACTTCTGGCGGCTTCTCCACGGCGCCGCCTTCACGCCGCGGTTGCTCGAGCCGTCGGAGCAGGACGAGCTGCTCGACCTCGGACTCGGCGTCACGAACGCCGCGTGCCGAACGACCCCCGGCTCGGGTGATCTCCGCCGCGCCGACTTCGACCCCGCCCGGATCGAGCAGGTCGCACGCGAGCTTCGGCCGCGCGCGATCGCCTTCGTCGGCAAGGAGGCCTACCGCGGGCTCTTCAACGAGCGCCCCGAGCTCGGCCCGCAGGGCCGTCTTCTCGGCGAGACGGCGCTGTTCGTGCTCCCGTCGACGTCCCCGGCGAACGCCGCCGTGCCCTACGACGAGCGGCTGCGCTGGTTCAGGGCTCTGCGCGAGTGGATCGAGCCGCGCGAGCGCCCGGCCGTCCGCGCGCTCCTCGTCGACGCCGAGCGGCGGACGCTTCTCCTCCGCTGGCGGATCGCGCGGGATGAGTGGTGGATCACGCCGGGCGGCGGCATCGAGCCGGGCGAGACCGAGGAGGACGCGCTCCGGCGCGAGCTGCTCGAGGAGACGGGCCTCGCCGACCCGGAACTCGGGCCGCTCGTCTTCGAACGCCGCAACGTGCTCCCGTACCCGCCGTCCGTGACCTACCAGAGTGAGCGCTTCTACCTCGTTCGCGTCGAGCGACTCGACCCGTCGCCTACCATCGATCTCGAGCCCGAGAACATGTACGGATTCCGCTGGTGGACGGCGGAGGAGCTCCAGAGCACGTCCGAGCGCGTCTCCCCGCCCAACCTCGCGGAGCTTTTAGCCTCTCTCGCCTAAGTGGAAGTGATCGTGATCATCCATCTGCTCGCCGCGATGATCTGGGTCGGTGGCTCGGTCGCGCTCGTGTTCGTCGGCGTGCCCGCGATCCGCATCCTCGAGGGGGAGCCGCGCGGCCGGGCCATGCGGGAGCTCGGCCTCCGCTGGCGCCCGCTCGGCTACAGCGCGCTCGGCGTGGCGGCGCTCACCGGGGTGATCCTCGCAAGCGACGACTGGAGCGAGGGCCGCTCGCCGTTCAAGACGGTGCTCTGGGTGAAGGTCGCGCTCTCGGTCGGCCTGATCGTCGTCTCGTACCTGCACAACTACGTCTACGGGCCGCGCCTCCAGCGCGAGATCCGCGACGGGCAGCCGGAGCGGACGCGGCCGACACTCGTCGTCGTCGGCTGGATCAGCCTCACCCTTACGCTGACCGTCCCGATCCTCGGGGCGGTCCTCGCGAATCTCGCCTAGCCTCTCCAGCGGTTCGTGATCGGCGTGCGCCGGTCGCGGCCGAACGCCTTCGGGCGCAGCTTCACGCCCGGCGGCGCCTGGCGGCGCTTGTACTCGGCGCGGTCGATCAGTGCGATCGCGCGCTCGACGATCTCGGGCTCGAAGCCGTCCTCGGCCAGCTCGTCGCGGGAGCGGTCGAGCTCGACGTACGCCTCGAGCACCCGGTCGAGCTTCGGATACGGCGGCAGCGAGTCCTCGTCGCGCTGGTCGGCCCGCAGCTCGGCGCTCGGCGGCCGCTCGATGATCGACACCGGGATCAGCTCCCGCTCGGCCCGCTCGTTCAAACGCCGCGCGAGCCGGAAGACGTCCGTCTTGTAGACGTCCTTGATCAGCGCGAACCCACCGGCCAGGTCGCCGTAGAGGGTCGAGTAACCGACGGAGAGCTCCGACTTGTTGCCGGTCGCGATCACGAGCCAGCCGAACTTGTTCGAGAGCGCCATCAGGAGCGTGCCGCGGATCCTGGCCTGCAGGTTCTCCTCGGTCAGGTCAGGTTCGCGGCCCGCGAAGGACGGCGCGAGGGCAGCGCTGAACCCCTCGACCATCGGTTCGATCGGGATCTCGCGGAAGTCGATCCCGAGCGACTCGGCGAGGCGGCGTGCGTCGCTACGGGTGCCCTCCGAGGAATAGCGTGACGGCATCGAGACGCCGTGGACGCGCTCGGCGCCGAGCGCGCTGACCGCGACGGCGGCCGTGAGAGCGGAGTCGATGCCGCCCGAGAGGCCGAGCACGACGTCGCCGAAGCCGTTCTTGCGCACGTAGTCGCGCAGCCCGAGCTCGAGCGCGAGCCGCATCTGCTCCAGGTCGTCGAGCGGCGGCGCCGGCTCCGGCCGCGCGACCGTCTCCTGGTGGCGCGGCGCGCCGAGCTCGACGCGTCAGCGGCGCGGCCGCGCCGTGGCGGTCGAGCGCGAGCGACCGCAGGCGCACGTCGCGGAGCCGCCGCGCGATCGCGCTCACCGGGTCGACGTCGACGACGAGCAGCTCCTCCTCGAAGCTCCGCGCCCGAGCGACGAGCTCGCCCTCGTCGTCGAGCACCACGGAGGTGCCGTCGAACATCAGCTCGTCCTGGCCGCCGACGAGGTTGCAGTAGGCGATGAAGCACGAGTTGTCGCGCGCCCTCACGCGCAGCATCTCCTCGCGTTCGCGGTCCTTGCCGACATGGAACGGGCGACGAGGACAGGTTGACCACGAGCTGGGCGCCGGCGAGCGCGAGGTCGGTCGTCGGCGGGCCGGGCTGCCAGATGTCCTCGCAGATCGTCACGCCGCAGATGGCGTCGCCGAAGCGGAGCAGCAGCAGGTCGTTGCCCGATGCGAAGTAGCGGTTCTCGTCGAAGACGCCGTAGTTGGGCAGGAAGCGCTTGCGGTAGACGGCGCGGATCTCGCCGCCGGCGAGCACGAGGCACGCGTTGTAGAGATCGGCGTCGAGGTGGGGTGCGCCGACGAGCGCGGCGATGCCGTCGGCCGCCGTCGCGAGCTCCTCGACGTGGCGCCGCGCCGCCCGGATGAAGGCGGGCCGCAGCAGCAGATCCTCCGGCGGGTAGCCGGTGACGGCGAGCTCGGGGAAGATCACGAGGTCGGCCCCAGCCGCTTTTGCGTTGTCCACGTGCTGCCTGATCGCAGCCGCGTTGCGGTCGAGATCGCCGACGACGCTGTTCATCTGTGCAAGCGCGAGTCTCACCAGTTTTCTCCTCTCGATCTAAAACCTTAGCGCACGTCGTCCGTAAGAGGTTCTTAAGGGCAATTCGAGTGGGGCGCGGGCTACCCTCGTCAGCAAGTGCTCGTCCTGCTCGGGATCGGCTTCCTGGCGGGGTTCGTCACGGCGATCTCGCCGTGCGTCCTGCCCGTGCTCCCGATCTTGCTCGCGGGCGGCGCCTCCGGCCGCAAGCCCCTGCGGATCATCGCCGGGCTCGTCGTCAGCTTCGTCGTCTTCACGCTCTTTGCCACCTGGCTGCTCGACAAGCTGGGGCTGCCCGACGATCTGCTGCGAAACATCGCGATCGGCCTGCTCTTCCTCGTCGCCGCGACGCTCCTCTTCCCGCCGCTCGCGGCGGTCCTGGAAAGGCCGTTCGCGGGGCTCACCCGCTTCCGTGCCGGCGGCGGCGGGTTCCTGCTCGGCGCCTCGCTCGGGCTCGTCTTCGTGCCCTGCGCCGGGCCGGTGCTGGCGACGATCGCCGCCGTAGCGGCGACGAACCACGTCGGCGGCCGCGCGATCGCGCTCACGCTCGCCTATGCGGCCGGCGCCGCTGTCCCGTTGCTGCTGATCGCCTACGGCGGGCAGGGACTCGGTCGCCGCCTGCGCGCCGACGCCCCTCGCGTCCGCTTCGTCTCGGGCATCGTGATCGGCCTCGTCGCCCTCGCGATCGCGTTCAACCAGGACAGCCGCTTCCAGACCGCGCTGCCCGGCTACACGGAGGCGCTCCAGAAACACGTCGAGGACACCGCCACGGCCCGCCACCAGCTCGGCAAGGTCACGGGTACGAAGGCGCGCAAGCCGGCTGCCGTCACCACCGCCGCGCCGCCCGGCAAGCCGCTCAAGCTGCCGATCTACGGGATGGCGCCGCCGCTCAATCCGTCAGGGGACTGGTTCAACTCGAAGCCGCTCACCCTCAACGACCTCCGCGGCAAGGTCGTGCTGATCGACTTCTGGACGTACTCGTGCATCAACTGCCTGCGCACGCTGCCGCACCTCGAATCCTGGTACCGGACCTACCACCGCGACGGGCTCGTGATCATCGGCGTCCACACGCCCGAGTTCGCCTTCGAGCACGTCGCCTCCAACGTGTCCGCGGCGGTCAAGCGTCTCGGGATCCACTACCCGGTCGTGCAGGACAACAAGTACGGCACCTGGACGAACTACTCGAACCAGTACTGGCCGGCGCACTACCTGATCGACCGGCAGGGCCGGATTCGCGACTACCACTTCGGCGAGGGGGGCTACGGGGAGACGGAGCAGGCGATTCGCACGCTCCTCGGCGTGTCGACCGACGCAGCCGCGGTCGCCGATACGACCCCGACGGAGATCACGACGCCGGAGACCTACCTCGGCTACGGGCGGCTCGATCCGTCGCGCTTCGCCGACCGGCTCGTGACCGACCGCGACCACACGTACCCCGGCACCGTCTCGCTGCCGGGCGACCACTTCGCGTACTCGGGCTCATGGAAGGTCGAGGAGGAGAGGATCGTCGCCGGCCGCGGCGCCAGGCTGTCGTTGCACTTCCGGGCGAAGAACGTCTACCTCGTGCTCGGCGGCAAGGGCGACGGTGCACGTCTCTGTCGGCGGGAAGCCCGCGAGCACGGTGCACGTGAACGCCTACAAGCTCTACACGCTGCGCAGCTCGCCGCGCTTTGCGAGCGCCCGCCTCGACCTGCGCTTCACGCCGGGGGTGCAGGCGTACGCGTTCACCTTCGGGTAGTTACTGCGCGGTCGGCGGTGGCGTGCCGTCGCCGCCGCCCTGCTCACGCTCGCGGAGGAAGCGGGTGAGCTCGGCCGCGAGCGTCTCGCCGCTCGGAAGCTCCTCCTCGACGTCCTCTGCGCGGCTCTCGAGCTCGTCGACGTAGGCCGCCGTCTCTTCGTCCGCGGCCACCGCCTCGCTCACCTGCTGAATGTAGGCCTTCGCGGCCTCCTCCAGCTCGGTCGTGTCCACCGGCATGTCGAGCACCGCGGAGAGCCGGTCGCAGAGGGCCTTCGCTGCGCGGGGCGACGGAGTGAGCTGGACGTAGTGGGGCACGGCCGCCCAGAGCGAGACCGACGGAATGTCGACCTCGTTGCAGGCGTCGTGGAGGACGCCGACCATCCCGGTCGGTCCCTCGTAGCGCGAGGGCTGAAGGCCGAGCTGCTCGAGCACACGCGGGTCGGTGGCGCTCGCCGTGACCGGAGCCGGCCGCGTGTGCGGTACGTCGGCGAGCAGCGCACCGAGTGTGACCACCATCGAGACGCCGAGGTCGGTCGCGAGGCCGGCAATCAGGCGGCTGAACGACCGCCAGCGGAGGCTCGGCTCCGTGCCGAGGAGCAGCAGGATGTCGCGGCGGTCAACGCGCGCATGGTGGAACGAGTTGTCGGGCCAGTCGATCCGCCGCAGGCCGCTCTCGAGGGCGACGTGCGGCCGGGTCATCTGGAAGTCGAAGAAGCTCTCGGAGTCGATGTCCGCGAAGCGCTCGGCCTGCCAGTTGCGGGCCAGGAAGGAGGTGGCGAGCGAGGCGCCCTGGCCGCCGTCGTTCCAGCCACGGAACGAAGCGATCAGGACCGGGCTCTCGACCTCTGGTCGGCGCTCGATGCGAAGCTCGTCATCCCCCATCAAGCCATCCTACTTTGGTGCGGGCGCCAGATCGTGGCGACGACCACGACCGTCGCCGCCCAGACGATCGCCGAGAGCGTGACGTGCAGGATCACGAGCCCGAGCGGCAGGTGCGTCCGGTACTGGATCTCACCGACGATCATCTGGGTGACCAGGAGTCCGAGCAGGATGAGCGCCGCGCGCAGGTGGCCGCTCGCGCGGTAGCCGATCCAGGTGAGGAGGACGAGGAACGTCAGGCCGAAGACCGCCGTCGCGCGGACGTGGACGTAGACCGCGGGCTCGAACCGCCAGACCCGCGGCACCTTGTCGCTGCCGGAGTGCGGGCCGGCCGCGGTCGCGAGCACGCCGCTGACGAGCAGCAGGCCGCACGCTGCGCCCGCGAGTGCGGCCAGCTCGCGGAGGCCGCGGGGCACAGGATCGCCGCGGACGTCCCAGGCCTCGAGCGCGACGAGGACGGCGAGCGCGAGGACGATCATCGACAGCAGCAGGTGCGTGCCGACGAGCCACGGGTTGAGCTTGTAGTGGACGGTGATCGCGCCGAGCGGCGCCTGCGCGAGCGTTCCGAAGAACGCGCATCCGGCGACCCACTTCACCCAGCGCCTGAGGCCCGGGGTGCGCAGCGAGGCGAGCCAGGTGGCGAGCGTCCCCAGAATCGCGAACGCGGAGACGATCCGGTTCGAGAACTCGATCGCGGGGTGGTAGCTCGCCTTCGGGAACGGGTCGCCCGCAGTGCAGCCGGGCCAGTGCTCGCAGCCCAGGCCGGAGCCGGTGAGCCGGACGGTGGCGCCGGACGCAACGATCACGACGAGCATCACGGCGCTCGCGAGTGCGAGCCGGCGGAACGACCGCGTCGAGACCGCCAGCCGGCGAAGGCGCGGCAGCGAAGCCTCCATGCCTTTGAAGATAGCCCTTAAAGCAGTGACGGCCTTGGGGGAGGCCGTCACCGGGGGGAGAGGAACTTATGTTGGGTGAACGCTTTTTCTTCCCCGCCGCGCCGACTCCTTCAACGGCGACGGGCCCGTGTTCGCGGGCCCGTCGCGCTCGTCTCCTGCGAATAGTCAGTCAGTGCGGGCCGTCGAACATCCCGGCGGATACGGTTGCCGCGAGTCCGGCGAGGACGAACACGAGCGCCGGCCTGCCTGCGATGAAAGCGAAGAGCCTTGCCACAATTCTCTCCTTTCCTGCCGTTTTCCGTGTCGCGAGAAGTCCTGCTCCTGCTGCTAGAGCCCTGGTTGTGCTGGAGGTGGTTTGCCGTTAGAAGCGGAAGTCCTGAAGCTCCTCGGCCGCCCGGCGGTACAGCACCGCTGCGTGGCGGTCGTCGCCCCGGCGCCAGGCGAGGTCGCCCTGCGCGACCCATGCCGCGGCTCGGTGGGGGCCGGACGAAAGCTGGGCCAGCGCGTCGTCTGCTTCGGCCAGCGCCGTCTCGGCCTCGTCGAGGCGGTCCTGCTCGAGCAGCGCACGGCCCAGGACAAGCCGCGCGTTGCCGATCTCGTCGATGCGGTCCTCGCGCCCGTCGAGCCGGCGCAGCGCGTTGCGCGCGTGCTCCTCGGCCGCGACCGGATCGCCGGTCCGCAGGTACACCTGCGCGAGCGACGACATGATCGTCGCCACGTCGTCGTCGGTGCCGTGCTCGAGCGCGACGGCGAACGCCTGCTTGAGTCGCTCGATCGCCCTGTCGGGCTTGCCGAGCAGGAACTCGAGCCCGCCGAGGTTGTTGAGCAGCCGGCCGACGTTGCTGCGGTCGCTCAGCTCCTCGTACGCCGACTTCGCCTGCTCCGCGTACGTCCGCGCCAGCACCCAGTGCCCGTCGCGCTCGGCGATCAGCGAGGCCTCGAAGTACGCATTGCCCGCGGCGCGCACGTCGTTCATCGCCTCCGCGAGCTCGAGCGAGCGCTCGACGTCCTCGCGCGCGGCCTCGTAGTCGCGCTGCCTCCGGTGGCAGCGCGAGCGCCACGTGTGGATGCGTGCCCGGAGGATGTCGGCCGGGATCTCCGATCGGTCGAGCAGCTCCAGCGCCTGTCCGAAGAGCGCGACGGCGGTCGCGATGCTCGAGAGCAGGTAGCGGCCGACGCCGAGCCGGAAGAGCACCTCGGCGCGGTCGACGTCCGAGAATTCGCGTCCCTCCGTGAGCGCGCGCGACTCGGCGAGCAGGTCGAGCCCGGCTCGCACCTCGCCGTTGTGCATCCGCGCCCAGGCCTCGCCCGAGAGCAGCCGCACCCGCAGCTCCGGCGCGCCGCTGGCCACCACCGGCCCAAGCGCCGAGGCGTACTCGTCGATCGCGCTGTCGAAGTCGAGCCGTTCGGTCAACGCCTCCGCCCGCGCGAGCACCGCCTCGGCGCGGGCGCGCTCGTCGCTCGAGATGCCGCTCGCGAGGAACGTGGTGTCGACGCCGAGGCGCGACGCGAGCCAGGAGACAGTCTCCGGCGTCGGGCGCGTCTTGCCGCGCTCGATCTGGGAGATGTACTCCTTCGAGAACCGGTGGGCCGCGAGCTCGGACTGCGTCATTCCCGCAGCGACGCGCAGCTGGCGCAGCCGCTCACCCAGGCGCGAGCCGCGGTGGGTCGTATGGATGCGGGAAGCGTCGGTCGCCATCGGGCTCAGGCAGTGTGCTGCAGCTGCCTCTTCGAACGCAATCCTCCTGAATGGACAGCGGTAAGTCAAGTGGCGAAGTGAAGTAACCAGAGCTTTGCATTCTCTCTGGACGACTCGTCTTTCGCTCGTTAGCGGGATGTTGACGCGCTTCTAGGTGAAGTCCCTCGTACGACTGACACTTGATCCGATTACTTGACAGGGCACGGAGCGGGTCGTATTGTCCCGGGCGACAGACAGGTTGCACCGGCCGAGAGGCGGGTGCAGGGCGAGCGCCGAGAAGCCACACGTGAAGGCCCGCTGTGCCGCAGAGCCGGCCCTTCTCAGGCCCATCAGAGCGCACGCTCGAGGGAAGAGCCCCGGGTGCCGCAGCCGGGGCTCTTCATTTTCTCTGATACGGCGCTCGACGGGTACGCCTGACCGGCGTCAGGCGCGGGGGTCGTCCTCGCTCGCGACGATCGCCGAGGGTCCCGTCTTCTCGACGATCTCGTAGCCGTTGTGCTCCGAGAGCAGCCGCTCGATCGCCGGATCGCGGTGGTCGGAGGCGAGGATGAAGTGCGTCGGGTTCTTGCGGACGTGCTCGTAGGTCACGTACGAGACGCAAAGGCGCTCGGTGCATTCCTCGCGGGAGCACTCGCAGACGATCTCGAACGACGGCTCGTCTGCGCCGCGCTCGATCGCGCGCGCCTCGAGCCGCTCGTTCACGTCACGGAACCAGACCTCGTTCTGCGCCTTCCGGGCCTCGGACGTCACGGCGGGAGAACGATAGTGTGCGCGGGGCTTGCGCAGTCGCGCCTTCGGGCGTACTGTCCAAGCGATGACAGGGGATGGTGGTGTCCCGGAGTTCTGCCGCGGCATCAACGAGCGTATTCTCGAGTACGCCGAGACTGATCCTGTGAGCCTCGTCTGCGAGTGCGCGCGGCCCGACTGCTTCGTCAACGTCTCCGTGCCGGCGGGGGAGCTCGAGGCCGCGGTCGCAGCGGGCGAGCTCGCGATCGTGGCGACGGGCCACGGCGAGGAGGCCACCCTCGTGAGACGTGAGCGCGGCTACGACGTGGTCGTTCTCGGGCAGCCTGCCGGCGTGTCGCCGTACAGCCGGCTGCTCGGGCAGCTCCCGGGCTCGCGGGAAGCACCGCTCCAGCATCCGCTGGTCGGCTAACCGGCCGGGTGCGCGCCCAACGTGAGGGGCGCTACTCGGCGGCGGCGTCGGCTTCGGTTGCTGCCTGCGCCGGCTTGCGGCGCCGCCGGCGGCGCTTCTGCGGCTCCGCGGGGCCGTCGCCGTTGGCCGACGGCTCGTGCGTCTCGGCCGAGGCCTCGGTGCCTTCCGCGGGGGTCGCGGCGGCCTCGCCGTTCGCCGTTGCCGTTCTTCTTCTTGCGGCGGCGCCGGCGCCGTGAGCGCGAGGGGCCGGTCTTCGGCGCCGGAAGGTCGTCGGCGAGCGCGGCCGCGATCTCCTCGATCGTGCCGAGCTGCTCCCGGGCCTCGTCGAGCAGCTTCGTCGCGCGCGGCGTGTAGCCCTCGGCGGTTGCGAGCAGAGCCGCGCCGACGTCGCGCGGCATCTCGAGGGCGGCCTTCACGAGCCGGGCCGTGTTGTCCTCGTGGCGGTTGCCCCGCGAGTTCGCGAGCGCGCCCAGGAGCCGCTTTGCGTCGGGGTACTCCTGCGATGCCTTGCGGTCGAGCGTCTTGCGCACGGCCCGTGCGAGCCGCCACGTCCAGCGGGCGAGGATCTGCTCGGGCGCGTCCGGCCGGCCCTCGGCGACGGCGCGCAGGAGGATCCGCACGCCCGCGGCGCGGTCCTTCTCCCACGGCGGCGCCTGCGTGACCAGCGTGACCAGGTCGTCGAAGTCGGCGCGCTCGACGCGCATCGACACGCGGTCGGCGAGCGCGATCAGCCGCAGCCGCCGGTTCGGGTTCTGCGCCGCGCAGGTCGCGAGGAACGTCTCGAGCGCGCCCTTGGAGGCGCCGCGCTCCGTGAACTTCTGCACGAACGCCTGGCGCTCGTCGAAGCGCATCTGGCGGCCGGCGATCGTCGCCCAGAACCGCTGCTCGTCCTCGTCGAGGTACTTCGGGTCGATCCGCTGCCACTCGCGCTGGATCACCGCGAGGCGGCGCGCGACCTCCGGCGTGACCGGGACGAGCCAGCTCGCGGGCGTCAGCTTGCGGCGGGCGCGGCGCTGGGTGCGCCGCCGCGGCGCCGGCGTGACCCGCGCGCCCTCGCGGTAGAAGTCGGCCGCGAGCAGCGAGTGGAGCGAGACGACGCGGTCGTTGTGCGTGGCCGACTTCGGCACGAAGTCGACGACGATCCCGGCCTCCTTGCGCGGGTGGATGCGCATGATCCGGCCGATCCGCTGCTGGTAGACGCGCTTCGACGCGGTCGGCGCGAGGTGCATCACGACGGTCGCGCGCGGAGAGTTCCAGCCCTCGGCGAGCAGCATCGCGTTGATCAGCACGTCGATCTCGGCGCGTTCGTAGGCGGCGAGGATCGCGGCGAGCTTCACCGGCGGGGTGCGGCCCGAGACGGCCTCCGCCTTGACGCCGGCCGCGCGGAACGCGGTGGCGAGGTTGTAGGCGTGTTCGACGCCGGCGGCGTAGACGATGCCCGGCGTGTCGTCGAAGCGCTCTCGATAGAGGGTCGCGGCGGCCATGTTCAGCGCCTCGTGGTCGAGGGCCGCGGCGAGGGCGCGCTCCTCGAAGTCGCCCCCGACGATCGGCACCGAGTTGATCGCCGCCACCGGCGGGACGCGTAGGCAGCGGAGCGGCGCGATCAGGCCGCGGCGGGCGGCGTCCGCGAGCGGCAGGTCGTCGACGGAGGCCGGGAAGACGTCGGAGACCTGCTTCGCGATCAGCTCCTCGGTCGCGGTCATGCCGATATAGATGGGGTCGCTCAGGCGGCGGATCGCTGCGGAGGTCTTCTCGCCGAGGGCCGTGTGCGCCTCGTCGCAGATCACGAGCTGGTAGGCGGAGCGCGAGACCTCGTTGTCATGCCGCGCGAACCAGGCGTAGGTCTGGATCGTGATCGGGTTCGGCTGCCGCGGCGTCGCGCCGCTGACGACGATGTCGGAGAGGCGGTTGCCGTAGCCGTGGTCGGTCAGCTCGCGCCGGAACTGGCTCACGAGCAGGCGCCGGTGCGTGAGGATCAGGACGCCCTCCGTGCGCGCCGCCTCGACGAAGCCGGCGGCGGCGATCGTCTTGCCCGACGCGGTCGGGTGGCGGAAGCGGTAGCGCCGCTCGGCGCCCGGGTCGTGCGCGGCCGGCGGCAGGTCGTCGGCGTCGTCGCCGTCCTCGAGCTCGACCGAGAGATCGTAGTCCTCGTCCTCCTCTTCGTCGGTCAGCTCGTCGACGGCGTTCCCGTTGCCGTTCCCGTTGCCGTTCGTGTCGCCGTCGCGCTTCTCGACCGCGGCGATCAGCTCGGTGAGCATGCCGGCGAGCGCGTCCACCTGGTGGCGGCGCAGCTCGGTGCCGGAGGCGAGGTGCGGCGGCTTCTCAGAGAGGACGCGCTCGAGGCCGAGCATGAGCGCGTAGCGCACCTTCCACTCGGGCGAGGGCTGCTCGAGCCCGGCCGCCATCTCGGCGAGCGCGTCGTCGAGGGCACGTCGGATCGCCGAGCCCGGCAGGAGCGCCGTGTCGTCGTCGTCGGGTCGGAGGAAGGGCTCGCCGGCCCAGGCTTCGGCCCGAAGGGCCTCGGCTCGAATGCCGTCGGACGCCTCCACAGGAGCAACCGGAGATTGAATGACCGTCTCGTGCATGTGCGCGACATGGCCTGTCTTGTCAGACCCTGCCGCCTCTACAGAAGGCCCCGGGGGTCAACCCCTCGCGAGCCGCAACCACACCATACCCGATCCTCCGGCGGGCATGTGTGTCAAACACGTCACTTCTTGGCGTACGCGCGGGACTCGGCACGGACGACGTTCACGAGATCGGACAGCGCGATGTTCACGTCCGTCGCGTGGAGCCCCCAGCCGGGCCCGAAGAGCGGGCGAACGGTGGGACGCGGGTCGTTCGGGATCTGCCTGCGGTCGATCTGGAGCCAGCTCGCGTTGCCGGAGCGCTCGCAGCGGGCGGTGTAGAGCCCGGGGTAGGCGACCCACGGCGTCGCGACCGCGCCGCCGGCGCTCAGCCCCGTGAGCCCGAGGAGCACCAACGGGAACATCGCCGTCACCGGCTCGGTTCCCCCTGCGCCGGGCCGCGTCGGGTTGACGCAGACGATGTGCGTCCCGGGGATGCGCGAGCGCCCGAACATCGCTCCGGGCGGCGGCCTTCGGCGCGAAGCTCGAGTACGCGATCACGCAGCCCGTGGCGGTCGCGCCGGCGCACGGCGGGATGTGGCGGAAGTCCCCGCCGGCCGTGCCCTCGTTCGCGGCGTGCACCTGGCCGCCGAGCAGGATCGCCGACACGAGCAGGCGCCGCTGCGAGGGCGTCCTGTCGATCACGGTCGTCAGCAGGTGCTTGAGGACGTAGCTCCCCTGTGAGTGGCCGAGCAGGACGACGCCGCGCCCGTGGTTCCAGTGGGCGAGGTAATCGCGCCAGGCCGCGAGCACGTCGCCGTAGGCGAGCAGGGGCTTCGCGTGCAGCGACGGCGTCGTCAGCCCGCGGTTCGTGATCTGGCGGTAGACCGGCGCGTAGACCTTGCAGACCTGCGAGAAGCGCGCCGCCTGCGTCTGCGCGATGAGGATCTGGCTGGGGCCGATCGTCAGGTCGGCGTTGCCGCGGTTCTCGTCGCTGACGGTCGGATAGACGTAGAAGCAGTCGACCGGAGGGTTTGGGGGCAGCCGCGGCCGCTCGACCCGGGTCGTACCATGGGGGCCGACGTAGGTGGTGGCGAGGTTCGTCACGCACGGATTGGGCTTGCGGCCCGGGAAGCAGAGCCAGACGGTCTTCTGCACCTTCGGCGCGGGCGCCGTCGTGGTGTCGGCCGTCTTCGAGCCGCTCCCGCAGCCGGCGAGAACGAAGAGAAGGAGCGCGAGCAGGGCCGGCCGTCGCATGGCACCACGGTACGCGCTACAACGCCGGGGTGGGATTCGAGGACGACGTCGAGCGCGAGCAGGCTCGCTACGAGGACGGGATGGCGCGGCTCGACCCCGAGCAGCTGGTACGGCTCGGGAACGCGGCCTACGGCGCGGGCCTCGCGTGCCTGATGCTCGGCCGGCGCGAGGAGGCGGCGGAGTGGCTCGAGCGCGCGGCGCTCCGCTGGCGCGAGAGCTGGGAGCACGCGACGCCGACCTCCTGGGGCCGGCCGATCGGCGTGATCAAGGCGGCGCTCCTCTCCGGCGGCGACGCGGCCGGGTACGCGGAGTGGACGCTCGGGCTCGGGAGCGCGGAGGCCGAGTCGCCGATCGGGCGCTACGCGGCGACGCTCGCGCTGCTCGTGCTCGGCCGCTGGGACGAGGCGGCGGGGTTGGCGCCTTCTCTGCAGGGTCGCGACGACTTCCCGCCCGCGGTCGCGGACGCACTGGCCGCGGTCGCGCGGGGCGACGGCGACGCGGCCGGCGAGGCGCTCGAGCGGGTGCTCGAGTCGTTCGAGATGCGGGAGGACTACCTGGAGGACGTCGCGGTCGCGGACACCGTGCTCGTACTGCAGGCGCTCGCACGCAGCCGCGGCCTTCCGGCGCGCGGCCGCCGTTCGGCGCTGCTTCCGATCTAGGCGGCGTGCCGCCCGGCCGCCGTGGGATCGAGGTAGACGTCGATCGGTGCGATCCCGGTGCGAAGCAGGCTCGCGGGCGCGTGCTCGCCGATCTCCCCGAAGAACGCCATCTCCACGGCATCCGCCTTGCCCGCGCCTTCCACGAGGAAGACGATGCGGCGGGCGGCGAGCAGAGCCGGCATGGTGAGCGTCACCCGGTCGACGAAGGGATCGAGCCCAGCCGGGCCGTACGTGACGAGCCGCGACCGTTCCCGCAGCTGGGGCGAGTGCGGGAAGAGCGAGGCCGCGTGCGCGTCCGGGCCCAGGCCCAGCAGCAGCAGCTCGAGCGTGACGCCCGTGACCGCCCGGTCGTACTCGTCGGCGGCCTCCGGCGGCGGGAGCTCGCCGCGGATGCGGTGCACGTCGGGCAGCCGCTCGAGCCCGTCGAGCAGCGAGCGGCGGCCGAGGAGATAGTTCGAGCGCTCGTCGTCGGGTGGCACGCAGCGCTCGTCGCCCCACCAGACGGCCGCCTCGCTCCAGTCCGGCTGCAGCGCCGCGGCGAGCTCGTAGGCGCGGTCGACGGAGTGGCCGCCGGTGAGGACGATGTTCCCGCCGCGGCTCGCCTCCTCGGCGAGCAGCTCGGCGACCGCAGCCGCCGGGTCGTCGAGGACGTGGAGCTCGGGGACGCTCGTCTCACTCATCGCCGCGTGCGAGCTCTTTGCTGCGCTCCATCGCGGCGTTGATCGCGTTCAGGAACGCTGCCCGCACGCCGGCCATCTCGAGCTCGCGGATCGCGCGGATCGTCGTGCCGCCCGGCGAGGTCACCATCTCGCGCAGCTCGACCGGGTGCGTGCCTTCGTCGCGCAGGAGCTTCGCCGTGCCGAGCATCGTCTGAACGACGAGCTTCGTCGAGATCTCACGCGAGAGGCCGAGCAGGATCCCCGCCTCGATCATCGCCTCGGCCAGGAGCGCGTAGTACGCGGGGCCCGAGCCCGAGACGGCGGTGATCGCGTCCATCTGGTCTTCCGGCACCTCGACCACGTCGCCGACCGCGCGGAGTACCGTGCCGGCGCGCTGGAGGTGCTCGGGCCCGGCGTGGCGGCCGGCGCACATCCCGGCGATGCCCTCGTGGATGGTCGAGGGCGCATTCGGCATCGAGCGCACGACGGGGACGTCGGCCGCGAGGTGCCGCTCGATCTTCGAGGTCGGGATCGCGGCCGCGACGGAGAGGACGGTCTGCTCGGAGGTGAGCAGGTGGCCGATCTCGCCGAGCAGCGTCTCGATGTCCTGCGGCTTGACGGCGAGCACGACGACGTCGGCGCCGCGGATCGCCTCCTCGTTCGAGGTCGTGGCCTCCACGCCGTGCTTCTCGCGGAGCTCCGCCGCGCGCTCCTCGCGTCGGGAGCTGGCGATGATGTCCGCCCAGTCGGAGCTACGCAGCCCGGCGAGGAGCGACTCGCCGATCTTGCCTGCGCCGAGGATCGCGATTCTCATGCTCCAAGCCTACGAGTCCGGCGGTGTATCCCGCCAGCAGGTACACACTCGCGAGCCCGGCCCACTCGCCGTACGGCTCGAGCAGGGCGTCCGCCTCCTCGGCCTCGACGTGCCGCCCCCACAGCGCGGCGGCCAGCTTGACGAGCCCGAGGTCGCGCGCAAGCCCGCGCTCGTAGCGGCCGAGCCCCTCGAGGCAGACGACGCCCGCAGACCACGGCCCGAGCCCGCGCTCGCGCTCGAGCCGGCGCGCCGCGACGTCGGTCGGGAGGGCCTTCAGCGCCTCGAGGTCCGAGCCGCGGCAGAGCCGGACGAGGGAGGCGCCGCGCCGGGCTCCGAGGCCGAGCAGCCGCAGCTCCGCAGGCGCGAAGCGCGCGAGGTCGCCGGCGGTCGGCGCCGCGTGGAGCCCGCCGAGCTGCCGGGTCGCCGCGCGGACGACCGTGCGCTCGATCTGCCGCGCGCGGCTCGCCGTGATCAGCTGCCCGGCGACCGCCCTGAGGAGTGCGTGCGCCACCGTGGCCGTCCGGAGCGGCCGCAGCCCGCGCAGCCGCTGCGTCGCGAGACCGACCAGCGGGTCGCGCGCGAAGAGCCGGAGGAACTCCGAGTGGTCGTCGTCGACGCCGAGGACGAACCGCATCTGCTCGACGGCCTCGTCGCTCAGCGCCTGGATGCAGACCGTCCCGTCGTCCTGCTGCCACGCCCGCGCCTGCTCGAGGCGCTCGCCGGTGTCGAGCGTCGCCGTCAGGACGCCGTCGCGCACGATGCGCGTCGCGTCGCTTCCGTGCCGCGCCGAGAGCCGAAGCGAGTACGGCCCGCGCGGCCGCACCCGGGCCGTCAGCATCGCGGGACTGTAGCTTCGCCGGCGGGCGGTCTCGCCGCCCGAGGCGCACCGAGCCCCAGCACGCCCGATTCTCAACGGTCGGCTGGAGTCGGGTCGCCCTGGAGGTTCGCCGCCACCTCGGCGGCGCGCTCGAAGACGTCGAGCGCCTCGCGCTCGCGGCCCGTCTCGCGCAGGTAGCGCCCGTAGGCGCGGAGCAGCGCCGCGAGCTCGCGCACCGTCCCGTGCTCGCCGAGCAAGGTCAGTGCCTCGCGGTAGGCCTCGTCCGGATCGCCGTCCGCGCCGGCCGCGCGCGCGGCCGCGATCGCCCACCAGGCGTTCCCGCGCTCGTTCGGGAGCTCACCCGCGAGCAGGAGCGCTTCGCGGCCCAGGGTCTGCGCGCCTTCGGCGTCGCCGGCGGCAGTGGCGCACATCGCCTGGAGCCGCCGCAGCGCAGCGAGGTCGTCTGCCGCGGGATGCACCCCGAGCAGCCGCTCCGCGACCTCGAGATGCTGGGTCGCCGTCGCGACGTCCTCGCCGCCGCTGAGCGCGGCATCGGCGCACGCCACGTGCGCCCGCGCCAGGTGCACCGTGTCCTCTGTCGTCTCGAGCAGCCGCACGGCCCGCCGGAAGCTGTCGAGCGCCGGCAACGGCCGGGCCTGCTCGAGCGAGAGGCGCCCGAGCGACCAGAGGAGTCGCACCTGCGTGTACGGGTCGGCGGCGTCCGGCGCGAGAGCGACCAGCTCCTCCACCACGGCCCGGGCGCGCGTCAACTCGCCGAGGTCGGTCAGTGCGTAGCTCAGGTAGGTGCTGTACCGGATGCGCGCCGCTGCGTTCTGCGGCTCGGTTGCGGCGAGCCCCTGCAGCGCCTGCTCGAACAGCGCGACCGCGTGCCGCGTCTGGCCGGCCGCGGCGTAGGCGCGCCCCAGCGTCGAATAGACGTCGGCGCGCGACGCGGGCGTCACGAGCTCGGAGCCGATCATCGCCGACAGGTGCTCGATCGTCTCGGCGTGCTCGCCGCGCGCTGCCGCCGCCAGCCCGAGCAGGATCCGCGCCGTCGTCGCCGCGGCGACGTCCACCTGGCGTTCGGCGTCGGCGAGCACGGCGGTCACGGTGTCACGGTCGAGCTCGCCTTCGAGCCGCAGCCGGAGCTCCTGCTCGGCGAGGCGCAGCTCGCGCAGGTCCGGCCCGCCGAGCTCCGAGCCCGTCTCGAGGTACTCGGGTGTGACGCCCAGCTTCTGCGCGAGCATCCGGAGCGCCTTGACCGACGGTGTGCGCGCGCCGGCCTCGATCCGCGAGATGTAGGCGTAGGTGATGCCCGGAGAGGAGAGGTCCCGCTGGGACAAGCCCCGCTCGCGCCGGAGACGGCGGAGCCTCGCTCCGACCGTCTCGTCGGGCGGCTCGGACCTCCATCCCATGGGCCGATCATGCCGTCCGGAAGGGCCAGGGTCAACCCGGCCATGACTACTGATGACAGGATTGACAACAAAAGAAATCTCGTGTCTCCTTGTCTCCGGCCGGTGTTCGAACGAGGAGAGGAGGTGCTGGTGGTGCTGATCTCGAGGCGCGTCCAGCTGGCGCTCGTGGCGCTCGCGTCTGTCGCTGCGGCGGCATGGCTCGGCGGCTGTCCCTGGGGGCCGTAGTGGAAAGGCGCGGGCGGGAGGTATCCATTCCGCCCGCGCCGTTACTCTCACGTGGTGCGGCACGTGTCGGCTCGCATCTCCCTGCGGAGCCGGGAGCGAAAGCTGTGTCTGTTCCTCGACCTCCTCCAGCCCGGCCCCGAGACGAGCGTCGTCGACGTCGGCGTGACCGACGCCCCGTTCGGCGGCGGTTCGACCGACAACTTCTTCGAGGCGCTCTACCCGTGGCCCGAGCGGATCACGGCGGTCGGGCACACGGAGCTCGATCGCTTCCAGGCCGCGTTTCCCGCGGTCACCGCGGTACGGGCTGACGGGCGGGAGCTGCCGTTCGCCGACGGCGCGTTCGACCTCGGCTTCTCGAACGCCGTCATCGAGCACGTCGCGGGCGGCCGGCAGGGGCAGCGGCGCTTCCTCGCCGAGCTGTGCCGCGTGGCGAGGCGCGTCTTCGTGACGACGCCGAACCGCGTCTTTCCGGTCGACCCGCACTCGCTGCTCCCGTTCGTCCACTGGCTCCCCGACGGCGACCTTCGGCGTCGAATCCTTCATGCGCGCGGCTTCGACGACGTGCTCGACCCGCTCGGCCCCGGCGAGCTCGCTGCGCTCTTCCCGTACCCGGTCGAGATCGTCAGCCGCGGGATGACGCTCGTTGCCGTTGGCCCGGCATGAGCCGTAGACTCGACGGAGGCTCAGAGCGCCCGGTTTGGATCCTCCACGTCTTCGTCGTCGGCCTGGCGCTCCACAACCTGGTCATGGCCGAGCTTTGGGCGGCCGGCATTCGCGGCACCGCGCTCGACGTCCTCTCGGCCTGGAAGGAGGCGCTGCTCGCGTTCGGCCTCTTCCTGGTGTGGCGGGCGCGCAGCTTCACGCTGCACTTTCGGCCCAGGCCGGTCGACTGGCTCGCGATCGGCTACGGGGCGATCGTCGTCGTCTGGGCGCTGATCCCCCAGCACGTCCTCGGGGGCGCCGCGACCCACCGCGGCGTCGTGCTCGGCGTCCGCCACGACGGGCTTCCGGTCGCCGCCTACTTCTTCGGCCGCGGGCTCGACCTCGGCGTCCGCGACGCGCGCCGGCTCGGCGCGACCATCCTCGGCGCCTCGTGCGCGGTCGCCGCGTTCGGGCTGATCGACATCTACACGATCCCGCTCTCGTGGTGGCGGCACTCCGGCGCGCCTGGCTGGTTCTCGAAGCAGCTCGGCTTCTCCTACAAGGGCCTGTCGGACCTGCCCGAGAACTTCATCTACAACACGGGCAACGAGCATCCGCTCCGACGCCTCGTCTCGACGTTCCTCTCGCCGCTCGCCGCGTCGTACATGTTCGTCACGGCGCTCCTGCTCGCCGCCGCGTGGCGCTTGAACCTCAGACCGCGGCTCCTGGTCTGGCTGCCGGTGACCGGGCTCGTCGCCGCCGGGCTCCTCTGGACGCACTCGCGCAGCTCGTACATCGCGCTCGCGCTCGGGTTCGTCGTGTTCGCGGCGCTGCGGCCGCAGTGGTGGGTGCCGCTCGTGCTCGCCGCCGTCGCGACGGTCGTGATCGGGCTCGGCTTCGTGAAGGCCTACACGCACATCGCTCCCCGCACGAGCTTCACCGCGGCCGAGCTCCACTACCAGCGCACCCACGCCCATCAGGCCGGTGCCGGCCCGGCGGTGGGCTCGGCCGGGCTAGAGGACGCGAGCACCTCGAGCCATCTCCGCAACCTCCGCGACGGCATCAAGACCGTCCTCCGCCACCCGCAGGGCTACGGGCCCGGGAATGCGGGCTCGACCGCGGAGCGCACGTGCGGCACGTGCATCAAGGCGGGCGAGTCGACCTACACCGAGCTCGGCGTCGACGCGGGGCTCGTCGGGGGGCTGTTCTTCGTGGCCTGGTCGCTCGCCGTGCTCTTCCGTCTTTCCCGTAGCACCGCCTGGCTCACTGCCGCGTTCGTCGCGATGCTCGCGCTCGGGCTGCAGACCGACATCATCGGCGTGCCCTGGGTCGTCTACGTCCTGTGGCCGCTCGCCGGCTGGCGGATGAGCCACCCCGCGATCTGAGCTCGCCTGGCGTTTTCAGACATGGCGACAAGAGCGTCTTGCAGAACGCGGACGAGTGCCTAGCATGACAACATGCGGTTCACGCTCCTCGATCTCCTTGTCGCGGCTGCCGTCGTCGCCCTGCTCGGCTACGTGTTCCTCGGCGGTCACAGGGCGAAGGTCCCGGCCGTGCTCGCGAGCGCGACCCTCACGCCGGGCTCGCTGAACCCGGACGTCACCCAGGCGACGATCCGCGCCACGATCTGCGTCCGCGGCTGGACGAAGACGGTGCGGCCTCCGCAGAGTTTCACGACCCCGCTCAAGCTCCGGCAGATGCAGGCGTACGGCGAGCGGGGGCCGCCGTCTGCCTACCAGGAGGACCATCTCATCAGCCTCGAGCTCGGCGGCAACCCGACCGACCCCAGGAACCTGTGGCCGGAGCCGTACCCGCGCGCCGCCGACGTCGACAAGATCGAGAACGAGCTCAACGCCAAGGTCTGCGGCGGTGACCTCACCCTCGCCGAGGCGCAGCGGCAGGAGTCGCAGCTCAAGCACGAGCACGGTTGACGGCTGTGCTTACGTGGAGGGTCGTGAAACGGCTCCTCCTCGCGGTTGCCGCTGCCCTTTTCCTGCCTGCCGTGGCCGGAGCCAACCTGATCGTCGGCGTCAACGACGAAGCGGCCCTGGACCCGGCGCAGGTCGGGTGGCTCTACTCGACGCTCGGTGCGGAGGGCCTCCAGCAGACGTCGATAGCTCTGCGCTGGGACGAGACGGCGCCGACGACCGTCCCCGACCAGGCCGCGGTTGCGAAAGCGGTCGCGACGGCGAGCGCCAACGGACAGACGGTCGAGCTCGATCTCTTCCCGCTCCACTCCCAGGTGTTCACCGGGGCGGCGAAGTGCGCTCCCTCGACCGACCCGCAGGCGTGCGGCGACACCGCGCGGATCCAGTCGTTCGCGGCGTGGACGGCGGCGGTCGCACGGGCGTTCCCGGCCGTGCACCAGTTCGTGGTCATGAACGAGTGCAACCAGCCGCTGTTCGTGAACCCGCAGTTCGACCAGTCCGGGGCGAACCAGTCCGCGGAGATCTGCGGGCGCGCGCTCGCGGCGTCGTACGACGCGCTCAAGGCCGTCGGCGCCGCGAACTTCGTCTGGGGCGTCGGCCTCTCCCCGCGCGGCAACGACAACCCGACCGCTGCGAGCAATGTCTCGACCTCGCCGACCGCGTTCCTGCGTGACCTCGGCGCCTGGTTCAAGGCGTTCGCCGTCGCGACCGGCCGGACGAAGCCGCTGATGGACGGGCTCGACTTCCACCCGTACCCGATCCCGCAGTCGCTCCCGTTCGCGACCGGCTATGCGAACACGACGTCGGCGACCGTCTCGAACCTGCCGCGGATCTACCAGGCGTTCTACGACGGCTTCAACGGGACGCCTCAGCCCACGATCGGCCAGCAGCCGGGCGGCGGGCTGCCGCTCTCGCTCAACGAGGTCGGGATCCAGACCGATTCGACCGGTCACCCGGGCTACGTCGGGACGGAGACCGCTGCCGACGCCGCCGGCGGAGTCGTCGGGGCGACCGCGACCGAGGCCTACCAGGCCTCCTGGTATGGGCAGATGCTCGCGCTCGTCGCGTGCGACCCGAACGTGCGCGTCGTCGACCTCTACCACCTGCTCGACGAGGCGAGCCTCGCCGGCTGGCAGAGCGGCCTGTACTACATCGACCACACGGCGAAGCAGTCCGCCGCGACGGTGCACGACTGGATCGCGTCCACCGGCGGCGCCTGTCAAGGGGCGCCGCACCCCTGGACGCCGCCCGGCGTTGCCGCCGCCCCCGCGCCGCCGCCGGCGCCGGTGCCCGCGACAGGGTCTCGCGTCATTGTCGGCTCGGGCGGCCGCATCCGCGTGTTCGACGCCGCGACCCATGCGCTCCGCCGCGTGTTGGCGCCCTTCGGAGCCTCCTACACGGGCCCGATCGCGCTCGCGATGGGCGACGTCAACCACGACGGTGTCGCCGACTTCGCAGCCGCCGGCCCGTCGGTCGTAATCCTGAACGGCAAGACCGGCGCGCGGCTCGCTTCGTACCCCGGCACGGCGACCGCCGTCGCGCTCGGCGACGTCAACGGCGACGGCCGGGCGGACCTCCTCACCGGCGCCGGCGGCCGGGTGAAGGTCTACGACGCGAAGACGCACCACCTGCTCGAGCCTGCTGAGGCCGTTCGGGACCGGGGCGAAGAGCATGACCCTCGCGGCCGCGGACCTCAACGGCGATCGCAAGGCCGACGTGATCGTCGGCACGGGACCGGGCGTGAAGGCGCAGGTGGTCGTGCTCAGCGGAGCGAGCGGCGCCACGCTCGAGACGCTCGCGCCGTTCTCGCCGGGCTTCCAGGGCGGCGTCTCGGTCGCCGCTGCCGACGTGAACGGCGATCACCGGCCCGATGTCGTCGTCGCGACCGGGGCCGGCGCCGCGAGTGTCGTCCGCGCCTTCTCGGGCGCCACGAAGTCGCGGCTTCTCTCCTTCGGGCCGTACGCGCCGTCCTTCACGGGCGGTGTCGCCGTCGCGGCCTACGGCGCGGACGTCGTGACCGCCCCGGGTGAGGGTGGCGGCGCGCAGGTCAAGGTCTTCGACGGGAAGGGTGCACTGGTCTCGACGTTCCTCGGCGCGAGTGGTTCGGGTGCGGTTACGGTAGGCGCTGGATGAGGGCGGTTCGGCAGCACGAGATCGGAGGCGTCCCGCAGGTCGACGAGATCGACCCGCCCCGCAAGCGCGGGCTCGTCCGGGTCGTCAAGGGGGCGCTCAACCCGATCGACGTCTCGATCGCGAACGGCCGCTTCTACGGCGGCACGCCGCCGCTGCCGTACGTGATGGGCTCGGAGGTCGTCGGCACGAGGAACGGCCGGCGGGTCTGGGTGCGCGGCCGCAACGGCCTCTTCGCGGAGCTCGCCGACCCCTCGGGCGGCTGGACCTTCGAGATCCCTGCGGGCGTCGACGACGGGACGGCCCTCGGCTGCGGCATCGCCGGCCTCACCGCGTGGCTCGCCGTCTCGTGGCGCACCCCGGTCCGCCCCGACGACACCGTGCTCGTGCTCGGCGCGAGCGGCAGCCTCGGCAGCGTTGCCGTCCAGGGTGCGAAGCTCCTCGGCGCCCAACGCGTGATCGGCGCCGCGCGCAAGGTCGACCTCGTCCCGGACGCGGCCGACGAGGTCTTCGACCTGAGGAGCGACGCCGACCTGCCGGCCGCCACGCTGATCGTCGACGCGCTCTGGGGGAAGCCGATCGAGCGCGCGCTCGCAGCTGCTCCGTCGGGCGTCCGCGTCGTCCACATGGGGCAGATCGCAGGCCCGAAGGCCACGCTCGAGTCGGGCTGGGTGCGCGGCAAGGTGGCCGACATCCACGGCCACTCGCTCTTCTCCATCCCGCTCGACGTTGCCGAGACCGGCTACCGCGAGCTCTGCGAGCACGCGCGCGACGGCCGAATCGGCATCGCGATCGAGAGCTACCCCCTGGCCGACATCGCCAAGGCCTGGAAGCGCCAGGCGTCGGGCAGCCCGGGCGCCAAGATCGTCCTGGACTTCTAGACGGCGACCGAGTGGCGCGGGCTCCGGCCGCGCCCGCCCGGCGCCCGCACCGGCCGCGCGCCGAACGGCGATCGCGCCGCCCGCCGCCGCGCCGAGCGCGCAGAGGCCGCCGAAGACGAACGCCAGCTCCGTGCCGCCGACCGAGCAGAGCCAGCCGATCAGCGGGCTTGCGAGCGGCAGCGGCGCCGTCCATGCGTAGAAGAAGACGCCGAGCACGCGCCCGCGCAGGTGGTCGGGCGTGCCGAGCTGCACGGCCGAGTTCGAGGCCGCGGTGTAGGTCGTGAAGCACACGCCGCAGACGAAGAGGAGCGCGCCGACCAGGAGCGTGCTGTGGAGCGGCGCGATCAGGAGCTCGGTCACGCCGAAGACCGCGACCGACCCGAGGATGAAGCGCCAGCGCGACTGCGCAAGCGTCGCGGCGACGAGCGCGCCGGTCAGCGCGCCGGCGCCGAAGCACGAGGTGACGATCCCGAAGGTCCGCGGCCCTGCGCCGAGCGTGTCCTTCGCGAGCACCGGCAGCAGGACGTTGACGTTGAAGGAGATCGACATGACGACGATCGCCATCAGCGTCAACACGAGCATCTTCCGGTCGCCGCGGACGTAGGCGAGCGCCTCCCGCACGCCGTTCACGAGCGTCGGCCGCACGCGGCCCTCGAGCCGGTAGAGCTCGGAGGGGCGCATGAGCACGAGCCCGGCGAGCACGGCGAGGAAGCTCGCGCTGTTGATCGCGAAGCACCATCCCGCTCCGGCAGTAGCGAGCACGACGCCCGCGAGCGCCGGCCCGAAGATGCGCGCGGTGTTGAACATGCTCGAGTTGAGCGCGATCGCGTTCGGCAGCTCGTCACGGCCGACCAGCTGCATCGTCAGGTTCTGGCGCGCGGGCAGGTCGAAGACGACGGCGAGGCCCGTGAGCATCGCGATCGCGTACACCTGCCACGTCTGCACGTTCCCCATCAGGGTCACCGCCGCGAGCAGCGCCGAGAAGACGAGCTGCGCCGACTGCGTCACGATCACCGTCCGGCGATTGTCGAACCGGTCGGCGACGACGCCGGCGAAGAGGCCGAAGAGCGTGAACGGCCCGAAGCGGGCAAGCGACAGCACGCCGACCGCGACCGGCGAGTGCGTGAGCGAGAGGATCAGCCAGTAGAGCGCGACGTTCTGCATCCACGTCCCGCAGACCGACGCGAGCTGGCCCGAGAAGAAGAGCCGGTAGTTGCGGTGCCGGCGCAGGCTGGCGAACGTCCGGCTGCCGGCGAGATGCAGGAGCGTCAGAGTGCGTCCTCGTCGAGCAGGCGCGCGAGCGGCTCGATCGCCGCCTCGACCGCCTCCCGCTCCTCGTCGCTGAGCTTCTCGAGCCGCTCGGCGAGCCACACGGTGCGCTTCCGGCGCACGGTGCGCAGCACGCGCGAGCCCTCGGGCGAAAGGGTGACCCCCACCCGACGACGATCGGCGGCGCGCGTCCGGACGATGAGCCCCGCTGACTCGAGGCGGTCGAGCGAGGCGGACATCCCCGGCGCGCTCACGCCCTCGCGCTTCGGCGAGCTCCCGGCCCGTGATTCCCGGGTGGTCGCCGATCACCGCAAGCAGCGTCGCCTGCCCGGCGGTCACGCCGAGCTCGTGGCTCTCGCGGCGCACGCGGCGTGCGAGCCGCAGCAGCACGGGCCGCAACTCGTTCGCCAGCCCCAGAGAATCATTCACTACGTGAACCATTAACTAGGTGAACTATAGCAGGACGTCAGTTGACAAGAGACAACAGTGCTCTGTAAGGTCGCGCCGTCGTCTGCGGCGTCAACTCACAAGGAGGCGCAAGATGGCGACCACCCTCACCCGCGGGCAGCTGGGCAAGCTGCCGCCCTCGCGTCGATCCCCGGACGCTCCGGCTCGCGCAGTACGTCGACCGGGCGGTGCTCCCGGCGCCGCCGCCCGAGCTCGACCTCGGCGCGGCGGTGCCCGACTGGCCGATGTACGCCAACGACCGTATCGGCGACTGCACGACAGCCGCCGCCGGCCACATGATCGAGGCCTGGTGCGAGGCGGCCGCCGGCCATGCCGTCGAGGTCGCGGACACGGACGTCCTCGATGCGTTCGAGGCGGTCAAGATCGTCGACCCGATGACCGGCGAGGAGGGCGCGGTCGAGCTCGACGTTCTCCGGTTCTGGCGGCGGCACGGGATCGGCGGCCACCGCATCGCCGCCTTCGCCGACGTCGCGCCCGCCGATCACGACCTCGTCCGCACCGGCACGTGGCTCTTCGGCGGCCTCTACATCGGCCTGCAGCTCCCCCTCCGGGCGCGCGACCAGCTCGTCTGGGACTGGACGGGGAGCCTCGACCGGGCCCGACGCGCCGGGCTCATGGGGCGGCCACGCCGTCAACGTCATCGCGTACGACGGGGCGGGCCTGACGATCGTCACCTGGGGCGCGCTGCAGCGCATGACCTGGTCGTTCTGGGAGCGCTACTGCGACGAGGCGTGGGCGATCATCAGCCCCGACTTCCTCGCCGGCGGCCGCTCGCCCGCCGGCTTCGACCTCCCCGCGCTCCAGCACGACCTGGCGCTCGTGAGCGGAGGCGAAGGGTGACGGACCGCGCGGCTCTCTACCGCGTCGAGGCCCGGCGCCGTCGGGGCGACCCGCTTCCGCTGGCCGACCTCGACGGAGCCGGCACGTCGCTCTCGGACGTGCTGGCCGGGCTCCTCGACGGCTTCGCGGAGCTGAGCGCCGACGGCGCGCGCGTTGCCCGCGTCCTCACCGTCTCGAGCACGAACGAGGAGGTGTTCGCCGTCGTCCAGCACGGCCGCCGCGGCGTCGCCGCCGACATCGTCGGCCCCACCGGAGCGCTCCGCCTGCGCCAGCACCCCGACGACCTGCAGCTCGTGCGCTGCGGCTGCCTCTTCCGGCTCCCGGCGACCGAGACCGCAGGCACGCTCGCCGTGCAGCTCGCCTACGGGCGCGGGGTGAAGGGCCTCTTCGAGCAGGGTCTCGCCGCCCGCTTCGGTGCCAGGCTACCGGGGCTCACGCTCGTCCTCGACCGGCTCGCCGATCCCGACACGCTCCGGCGCGCGGTCGCCGAGGACCGGGTCGAGCGGGTGCAGCTCGTCCGCGTCGAGCCCCCCGGGAAGCGAGGCGCGGAGACCGGCAAATGGGTCCCGCCGGGCGAGCCGGCACGCATCGAGCTCGAGGTCGGCGTCCAGGGCCCGGGCGCCGGGCTCGGCCGGACGCTGCTCGAGCGCTACCTCGGCGGTGAAGCCGGCGCCTTCGCCGAGATCGTCGCCTTCGGCGGCCTCACCTTCGACCGGGCGCGGATCGGCGTCAGGATGCCCGACGACAGCCGTCGCCTCGTCGACCTCGAGCACCCCGACGCCGGCCGCCCGGCCACGCGGACGCTCGCCGGCATCGTCCCCGACCGAGCCGGCGAGCCGACCGACGCGAGCCTCCTCGCCGCGCTCAGGAAGGCGGTTGCCGACTAGGCTCGCAGAGGTGTCAAGCAAGCACCCGGAGCTGCTCAACGTCTGGGACTACGAGCGCTTAGCAGCCGACCTGCTCGAGCCGGGCCCGTACGGGTACTTCGCGGGCGGCGCGGGCGACGAGCTCACCCTGGCCGAGAACGTGGCAGCCTACCGCCGCCTCACGCTGCGCCCCCGCGTCCTCGTCGACGTCGCCGACCCCTCGACGGCCACGACCGTGCTCGGCCGCGAGGTGGCGGTGCCGGTCCTCGTCGCGCCGGTCGCGTTTCAGCGGGTCGCCCATCCCGACGGCGAGGTCGCCACGGCCAGAGCGGCCGCCGCCGCCGGCACGATCATGTGCCTCTCGACCTTCGCGACCGCGACCTTCGCCGACGTCGCTGCCGCCGGCGGGCCGCGCTGGTTCCAGCTCTACGTCCCGCGCGACCCCGGCGTCGCCGCCGAGACGATCGCGGCCGCCGCCGCGCACGGCTTCGAGGCGCTCGTGGTCACCGTCGACGCGCCGGTGCTCGGCCGCCGCGAGCGCGACCTCCGCACGGGCTTCACGATCCAGCACGCGCTCGGCCTCGACTGGGCACAGCGCGAGGACCTGACGCCCGTCAATGCCATCGACCAGATCTCGCCGTCGGTGACGTGGAAGGACGTCGAGCGCTTCGCCTCGAGCTCAGGCCTGCCCGTGATCCTGAAGGGGATCGCCACCGCCGAGGACGCGCAGCTCGCATGCGAGCACGGCGCCGCCGGGATCGTCGTCTCGAATCACGGCGGCCGCCAGCTCGACGGCGCCGCGGCGACGATCGAGACGCTGCCCGAGGTGGTCGAGGCGGTCGACGGTCGCATCGAGGTCCTCGTCGACGGCGGCGTCCGGCGCGGCACGGACGTCGTCAAGGCGCTCGCGCTCGGCGCCCGCGCGGTGCTGGTCGGCCGGCCGGTGGTGTGGGGTCTCACGGCCGGAGGCGAGCAGGGCGTGCGGCACGTGCTCGAGCTGCTCCGCGCCGAGGTCGAGCTCGCCCTGCAGCTCGTCGGTTGCCGTACGCCCGCCGACGTCACGCGCGCGCACGTGACCTGAGTGCTGAGTACCCTGGAATCCGCTCGATGCGTGTCCTCCTTGCGCTGCTCATCCTCGCCGCCGGCGGGGCCTCGGCCGCCCCCGCGGCGGTCGCCGACACCTGCGGCGTCCCGTCGCAGACGCCGGTCTGGGTCGACTTCGGCGGGCACGACGCCCCGATCCCGGCCAAGCCGGGGATCACGATCGCCGTCGCCTCCGGCACCGACGTCCCGGCGCAGTTCCGGGAAGCGGGCGCCGCGACCGTCCTTTTCGACCTCAACCTCAACAAGCGCGTCGGGACGACGAGCAACCCGGCCGACCCCTCGGTGGTCGACGCGCGCGCGAAGTCGCTCTTCGACTACGCCGTCTCGGTGACCGGCTGTCAGACGCCGACGATCGCCGAGAACGAGCTCGCAGGCGCCCAGACGCCCACGCCGTGGACGCCGAACAACGCGCAGTACCGCGCGAACGTCCTGCAGTTCCTCACCGACCTCGCGAATCTCGGCGCGACGCCGCTGCTCTCGATCGCGAACCCGCCGTACACCGGCGGCGACGCGACCTACTGGTGGCAGCAGGTCTCGAAGGTCGCGATCCTCCTCCGCCAGGTCTACTTCACCTCGCCGAACGCGGTCGGGCTCTACAAGCTCGGGCCGGCGGCGGCGAGCGTGTCGATGCGCAACAGCCTGCGCGGCCTCGTCAACCACCTGACGCAGATCGGGATCCCCTCGGGCCGCGTCGCGCTCGAGATGCAGCTGACGAGCTCGCCCGGTCTCGGCCAGCGTGCCGGGCTCCAGCCGCCGCAGGCGTGGTTCGAGATCGTGAAGCTCGAGGCGCTCGCGGCGAAGTACGTCGCGACCCAGTTCAAGCTGCAGGGCATCTGGTCGTGGGGCTGGGCGACGTTCAATCCGAACGCCACGCCCGACCCGGACAAGGCCGCCGCAGCCTGCGTCTGGCTGTGGACGCGCGACCAGTCGCTCTGCGACGGGCCCACGGCTGCGGGCGCAGGCTTCGATGCGTCGCTGACCGAGGGGCAGCTCGACGTTCCGGCCGGCGTCCGCTGCGTGACGAGCGCGGGCTCGATCCTCCGCAACGCGGTCGCGCGCTACACCGCCCTCACCGGCGACCCCGGCTACGCTGCGAGCGCGCTGCTCGAGCAGCTGACGCTCTCGAGCCAGGTCAAGATCGCTTACCCCGACCTGCTGTCCGCCGAGCGCGCGGTGATCGTCGCCGGGTTCGGGGGCGACCGCACCAGGTACTGGGCTGCCGTCAAGGCGGCCAGGCTGACCCTCGGCGATGCGCGCGCGATCATCGCATCGCGGCTCGAGCGCGACGAGGTCGAGTCGCGCTTTCGGGCGCCGGCCCCGGGCATCCCCGCGATCGCGGACTTCCGCGCCACCTACCGCGACCAGCAGGTCCGGCTCGTCTCGACGACGGAACCGGCGCCCTGGCTCGGCGGTGCCACGAAGGGCTGGGTCGTGGAGACGCTCGCCCCCGGTGAGCTCTTCACCCTCACTGGGCCCGGCAAGATCGACACCGCCGACGGCACGTTCGACGTGACCCAGGCAAGCCCTCCGATCCCGCTCGGCCTCCTGCCGCCCGGCGAGGCTGCCGAGGCGGCCCACGAGGCGCTCTCCCGCCTGACGCTGGAGACGATCTACCGCGGCTGGCTACGGGACGAGGAGACCAAGCTTCTGTCGACCGCCTCGTGCCTCAACGACCAGGTGCCGGACGTGGGCGAGACCGACCTCTCGCCGTTCGTGCCGTTCCTCTTCGCCGCTTCCTAGTAGACGCGAATAGTAGTCGGAATGACGACTATATTTGCCGGATGGCTGCGGAGCTGACGGCGAACGACTTCACCGTGCTCGCCCTCATCGCCGAGCGGCCGACGCACGGCTGGGCGCTCGCCGCGCAGGTCGCGCGCGGCGCGGAGATCGGGACGATCTGGGCGATCGGGCGTCCGACCGTCTACCACACGCTCGACAAGCTCGAACGCGCGGAGCTGATCAACGCCGTCGGGCTCGAACGCGGCGGCCGCGGCCCGCACCGGGTCATCTACGCCTCGACCGGCGAGGGCCGCAGAGCTACTGCCGAGTGGCTCGCGAGCCCGGTCGAGCACGTCCGCGACGTCCGCTCGGTGTTCCTGCTCAAGGTCGTGCTGTCGCAGCGCGCCGGGCGCGACCTCGAGCCGCTGCTCGTCGCCCAGCGGTCTGCGCTCCTCCCGTTCGCGGCCTGGCTCGAGGCCCAGCTCGAGGACACCGACGGCGAGTCGCCCGGAGAGGTCACCGTCGCAGCGTTTCGCCTGGAGACGACGGGCGCGATCGTGCGGTTCATCGACGGCCTGCTCGACCGCGCCCACGCCTCCTAGCCTGCGCTACTTCGCTTGGCCCGGCACTTCGGCGCTCACCTGCTTCAGGTTCCGCTTGCCCGAGTCGTTCGGGACGATCAGCGTCGGGCCCTTCGACGTCAGGAATTGCCCGTTCTCGCTGATCGAGAGGATCGCCGGGCGGTTGCCGAGAGCTCCGAACGTCTTGAGTGTCAGGAGCGTGCCCGTCGTGGTGTTCACCGTCACCGAGGGCACGGTGGGGGTCGCCGTCTGCCTGCCGTATGCGGCGCCGGCGATTGCTAGAGCCTTCCTTTCAGGAGGTATGCCCGGGGTGCAGAAGCGTAACGGATCTCGCGACATATGCATAGGCAATGCATGCGTAGATGTCACGATCTATTCCGCCTAGGCACGGCAGGGCCGGATCTGCGCAGTTTGACTAGTCAGCCTCTGACGAATAGAGTCCGAACTGCACAGCGACCGTGGGTTGGCCTCGGGACAGGCGATCCGCGTGCGAAGTGGGCCCTCACGCAGTTCCCATCCCTTCCGCGTGAGGGCCCACTGTGCGCTCGAGGTGGGCTACACAGCCCGTGCGGCCGGCTCGAGGTCCTCGAGCACGCCGTCGATGAACCGCTCGACCGCCCGGGACGACTCGAGCCGGAAGCGCAGGAGGATCGCGTCCGTGCCGTCGCTCTCGGCCATGCGCTCCTCGATCGCGCCGATCGCGTCCTCGAGAGTCGCCAGCTGTGCCTGCAACATCGGGCGTGGGTCGACGCACGTTCGCTGGGCGAACACGAGCTTCAGGAGCAGCAGCGAGCGCCCCTCGCGCACGTGCTCGACCGGCTCTTGCAGCCATTCCTGGACCGCCTCGTGGCCGGCCGGAGTGGCGCGGAAGATCGTGCGGTTCGGTCCCCGGGCCCCCGGCTCGCTACCGGCCGGCGCGATCAGGCCCCGCTCCTCGAGGATCTCGAGCGAGCGGTAGACGAGCGGCCGGGTCAGCGACCAGATCGAGCCGAGCTCGCCCGAGGTGCTCAGGTGCCGAGCCAATGCCCACCCATGCGCAGGCCGCTCGCAGAGCAAGGCGAGCACTGCCCATTCACCGGGAGCGAGATCGCGTTCTCCCACTATTCCATCAGTACGGACGCATCGGCGGGTTCGGTTTTTCCTTACTTCCAGTGGCAACAGGAGGGTGATACGCTGGCTCGCGTTGCCGCGCCGTACCTAGGCGTTGCAATGGTATCCACTCATTCGAACCGGACAGGAGCGTCGAAGAACGTGACCCTTTCCCTTACCAGAGCAGCTCTTCTCGGCCGCGGCGTGCGGGGCGGCGCGGCGCTCGTCGTCGCAGGGGGCGTGGTCGGCGTCATGGCCGAGACGGCCAGTGCCGATCCGATCTCGGATCAGGACCTGGCCTACGTCCGCCTTCTCATCACCGCCGAGCTGCTCGCCTCCAACTTCTACACGCAGGCCATCGCGGCATCGAACACCAGCGGCGGTGTCACGAAGTACCTGAAGCGCGCCTACCTCAACGAGCAGGAGCACTACCAGTCCGTTGCAGGGATCCTGAGCGGGGCGGGACAGACGCCGCAGGTTGCGGCCGACGTCAACTTCACCTACTCGGACGGCACGTTCGACAACGAGGCGGCGATCCTCCAGGCGGCCGCAAAGCTCGAGAACACCGTTGTCGGGACCTACGCCGGTGCGATGGGCGGGATCGTGACGAACCAGTTCAAGACCGGGATCGCCCAGATCGCCGCGTGCGAGGCGCAGCATGCCTCGTACTTCGCGGTTCAGACCGGAGGCAACCCCTTCTGGCTGTCGTTCCCCGGGCCGGCCTACACGATCCAGCAGGCCTCCGACGCGTTGAACCAGTACACGTCGTAGGCGCGAAGGTATTCAGCGGATGCAGTACAGAAAGGAGCTCCCTTGCAGATCAAGGTCATCCGCGGGCGCGCCGTAGCAGCTCTCGCCGCGCTCGCGCTCGTCGTCGGCGTGAGTGCAGGCGGCGCCTCCGCCAAGTCGAACCATGCAACCGCCGGGGTCACGGTGTACGCGGCCGCGTCGCTCACCGACGTGTTCCCGAAGATCGATCCGACGGCGACGTACAACTTTGCCGGCTCGAACGCGCTCGCCACGCAGATCACGAACGGCGCGCCGGCTGACGTCTTCGCGTCGGCGAACACGACGCTCCCGGCGCAGCTCTATGCAGCGGGCACCGTCGAGAAGCCGGTGGTCTTCACGCGCAACACGCTGGTCGGCATCGTGCCGAAGTCGAATCCGCAGAACATCAAGAGCATCTACGACATGGCGAAGCCGGGCGTGAAGATCGACATCGCCAACTCGGCGGTTCCGGTGGGCGCCTACACGCTGCAGATCTGGAAGCAGATGGGCCTCACGAGCCAGATGACGGCGAACGTGGTCAGTCAGGAGACGGACGTGCGCGTCGTCCTCCAGAAGGTGCAGCTCGGCCAGGCGGACGCGGGCTTCGTCTACTCGACCGACGCGCAGACGGTTCCCGGCGACGTCACCGTCATCCCGGTGCCGGCATGGGCGCAGCCGAAGGTCGCCTACTCGATGGCGGTCGTCACGAAGAGCCCGAATCAGCAGGCGGCGCAGGCCTTCGTGGACGAGGTCATGAGCCCGTCCGGGCAGGCCTGGATGCTCAAGTACGGCTTCCTGACGATCTCCGCTCCGGTGCCGTCGATCGCGAAGGTCACGCCCGGGAGGACTCGCCCAGGCGCGACGCTCATCGTTCTCGGCAAGAACTTCAACGGCACCACGTCGGTGACGTTCCAGGGGGTGCCCGCCAAGTTCAAGGTCGGGTCGACCCTCAAGCTGACGGTGACCGTGCCGCAGAAGGCCAAGACGGGGTCGCTCACGGTCACGACCCCGAACGGCACCGCGACCTGGAAGACGATCACGATCGGCGCTTAAGGCGAGCGCTGGGGGTCGAGCGGCGGCGAGGCGTCGCCGCTCGTCCCTCGGCGAGCAGCGCGTCGATGAAGAGCACGACCGAGCGGGTCGTCTCGAGCCGGAAGCGAACGAGGATGTTCTGTGCGGTGCCGGTGCCGGTGCTGTGCCGGAGCCGGCCCTCGAGCGCCTCCACGGACGCCGCCGTCTGCCGATGCTGGGCCTCGAGCAGCGGCCGCCGGTCGAGGCCTGCGCGCTCGAGCAGCACGAGCTTCAGCAGCAGCAGCGAGCGGACCTCGCGCATGTGGTCGACGGGCTCGTTCAGCCACCGCGCAAGCTCCTTGCGGCCGAGCTTCGTAGCCGCATAGAGCTCCCGCTTCGGACCTCGCGCTCCCCGCTCGCTGCCTGCCGGCTCGATCAGCTCGCGGCTTGCAAGCACGTCGAGCGCGCGGTAGACCAGCGGGCGGCCCACGCCCCAGACGCGCCCGACGCTCCCCGTCCGGGACAGCTCCTTCGAGAGCGCCCACCCGTGGGCAGGCGCGTCGGCGAGCAGGGCGAGCACGGACCACTCTCCCGGCGCCAGCTCGCGTGGGACGATCACTCCGTGAGGCTACTTGACTGGTAGTCACAGAGTGACTAATATGGGCGCATTCGCCAGATCCTCCGGGCGCATGCGCGGTTTGCGTGCGCCCCGCTCCGGCAGCCGGGTACCGCCACTCGGTTGCCGGGGCCGCGACGGTGGCGAGCACTCCCTTTCAGGCCTTCTTGCAGGCTAGGACTTGCATAGGTACGGTTGAAGGAAAGCCTGCGAAGGAGGTCGGATTGCCGAGGGAGTACTACAGCGTGAGCGAGGCCGCGAAGACGCTCGGGATCAGCGTCGACACGCTGCGTCGCTGGGACCGCCAGGGCCGGATCAAGGCCGACCGCGACAAGAGCAACCGCCGCGTCGTGCCTGCGAGCGAGATCGAGCGGCTCCGCGGCGACTCCGGCACCGCTCACCTGAGCGCGCGCAACCGCTTCAACGCAATCGTCACCGACGTCAAGATCGAAGGCCTCATGGCCCAGGTCGAGATGGTCGTGTCCGACCCCGTCAGGCTCGTCGCCCTCGTCACGAGAGACGCGGTGGAGGAGCTCGAGCTTCGCAAGGGCATGCCCGCGACCGCGATCGTCAAGTCGACGTCGGTCATGGTGCAGCACTGACGGTCGCGCAGGCTGCAACGCGCGGGGGGCCCAGCCGCCGCCTCGAGTGGCCGTGGCTCGGCCGTGCTGCGCTGGCGCTCGCGTACTTCCTCGCGATCGCGCTGACGTTCGCGTTCATCACGCTCCCGCTCGTGGCGATCTTCGTCCGCGTCACGCCGACGAAGCTGATCGACCAGCTCTCGAACCCCATCGTCACGGACGCGCTGATCGTGACGCTTGAAGACGACGATCGTCGCGCAGGTCGTGATCCTCGCGTTCGGGACGCCGACCGCGTACTTCCTCGCCTCCCGGCGCTTCCCGGGGCGCTCGTTCGCGATCACCCTCGTCGAGCTGCCGATCGTCCTGCCGCCGGCGGTGGCCGGCGTCGGGCTCCTGGTCGCGTTCGGCCGCGTCGGACTGCTCGGCTCGACCTTCGACTTCCTCGGCATCAACGTCGCGTTCAACCAGGCGGCGGTCGTGCTCGCGGTCGTGCTCGTGGCCGGGCCTTTCTACATCCGGCAGGCGATCGCCGCCTTCGAGGCGGTCGACGCCAACCTGATCGCCGCCTCGCGAACGCTCGGCGCGGGGCCGCTCCGCACGTTCTTCCGGGTGACGATGCCGCTCGCGAGCGCGGGGCTCGCCGCCGGGCAGGCGATCGCGCTCGCCCGCGGGCTCGGCGAGTTCGGCGCCACGATCATGTTCGCGGGCAGCCTGCAGGGGAGGACGCAGACCCTGCCGCTCGCGGTCTACTACGCGTTCGAGCTGCCGAACGGCCTCGACATCTCCCTTGCCATCAGCGCGCTCCTCGTGCTCATCAGCATCGCCGTCCTGATGACCGTGAAGCTCATGACCCTGCACGGCGCGGCGGGCCTGGCCAGCATCGTCGACCGGAACCGTACCGGCGACCTCCGCTGACGCGGTGGAGGCACTGGCGGCACGAATCGTGCTTCCGCTCCGCACGTTCACGCTCCGCGCGGAGCTGAGGATCGACCGGACGATCGCGCTCGTGGGCCCGTCCGGGGCGGGGAAGACGTCGGTGCTCCGGTCGGTGGCCGGTCTCGTGCGTCCCCAGTCCGGGCGCATCGCGCTCGAGGACGACGTCTGGTTCGACGGCGAGCGCGGGATCTTCAAGCAGCCCGACGAGCGGCGCGTCGGCCTCGTCTTCCAGGAGTACGCACTCTTCCCGCACATGACCGTGCGCCAGAACGTGCTCTACGGCGGGCCGAAGCGCGCTGACGAGTACCTCGAGCGGTTTCGGATCTCGCATCTTGCGAAGGCGCGGCCGGGGGAGCTGTCCGGCGGCGAGCGGCAGCGCGTCGCGCTCGCCCGGGCGCTCGCGCGCGACCCGGGCGTGCTGCTGCTGGACGAGCCGCTCTCGGCCCTCGACGCGCATACGAAGGTCGCGGTGCGTGGCGAGCTCCAGGAGCTCCTCCGCGAGCTCGGGCTGCCCACCCTTCTCGTGACCCACGACTACGAGGACGCGGCGGCCCTGGCCGACCTGGTCGGCGTCATCGTGAACGGCGAGCTCCGCCAGCTGGCCTCGCCGCGGGAGATTGTCGCGAGCCCGGCCGACGGGTTCGTCGCCGCGTTCACCGGCGCGAACCTCCTGCACGGCAGCGCCCGGCCGACCGGCAACGGCCTGACCGAGATCATCCTCGACAGCGGCGAGACGATCTTCTCGGCGGACGAGGGCAGCGGGCGCGTCGAGGCCGTCGTCTACCCGTGGGAGGTTTCGGTGGGCCTCGAGCACCGATCCGACTCCGCACAGAACGCGCTCTCGGGCCCCATCCGGTCGATGGCGTACGTCGGGAACCGCGTGCGTGTCCGGGTCGGCATCGTGACCGCCGAGGTGACCGCTGCGTCTGCGGAGGAGCTCGGCCTGAAGGTCGGCACGGAGGTGGTCGCCTCGTTCAAGGCCACGGGAACACGCCTCGTCTCGGGCGTCTGGACGGGAGAACCCCTGGACCTGCCGGGGTCGCCTCTGTAGGCGATGCTCGACGTCGGGGCTGCCGTCGCCTACCTCGACCGCCGCTGAGTTCCGCGGCGCCGCTTCGCGCGCCGCTTCGCGGCCTTGACGTCGTCGAGCACGTGGTCGATCAGGCGGACGGTCGTCTTGGCGGTCTCGAGCCGGAACAGAAGGACGGTCGCCTCGGCCGGCTCCCGGGTCGGGGTCGACGTCCTCGAGCCGCGACTCGAGGAAGCCGACGAACGGGACGACGAGCTGCGCGCTGCGCGACGAGGAGCGGCTCAGGGTCGAGGCCGAGCCGCTGGGCGAGGACGACCTTGAGCAGGAAGAGCGAGCGGATGTCGCGGACGTGCTCGACCGGCTCGAGCAGCCACTCGCGCGCTGCCTTCGCGCCCCTTGCCGTCGGGCGGTAGACGACGCGGTGAGGCCCCCGGTTGCCGCGCTCGATACCGGCCGTCTCGATGTAGCCCTCCGTCTCGAGCCGCCGCAGGGTCGTGTAGACGAGTGGACGTGCGACCGCCCAGATCTGCCCGAGCTCTCCGTTCCGCGAAAGCGTGTCTGCGAGCCCCCACCCGTGCGCCGGCCGCTCGACGAGCAGCGCGAGCACGCATAGCTCGTTGGGCGTGAGCTCGGTTGCAACTGCCATATTCGCAAACGCTACTACGCAAGGCGTGCGACAGGAGAACTACCCGTCCTATGCAGACGAAAGGCCGACCGGTCCAGCTGGCCCATAGCGCGGCCGGACTCCAGCGGCGCTGCCGCGAGTAGCCCGACCTTTGAAGGGGACGACGCGGCGCTGAGGATGGACGCCGTGTTATCCACCGGCATCTTATGATCCTCGCCGCTACTAGTCAAGCACTAGACTACCGCTCCGGACGGCCGTCGTCACGTTCGAGCCCGGGGATGCGTCGCCTACCTTGGCGCCTGAGCGGGACGCGACGGATAAAGTAGGTAACGCCTAGGCATGAGCGCTCGCTTTATCCTCGCCGCCGAAGAGCTGATCGAGAGGCTCGCGACCGCCCCGGATCCCGGTCTGCGGCGGCTCGTCGTGGTGCTCGGCTACGAGGAGGGTGCGCGAATGTACCTCGAGCGCCTGCGCTGGCCCGGCGGAACACGCTGTCCGCGCTGCGACTCGACTTCCGTGCTCCGGCTCCAGGCTCGCCGCAAATACCACTGCGCGACCTGCAAGTACCAGTTCCGGGTCACGGCCGGCACGCGCGCTCCACGATTCCCATGTGCCCGGGTGGAAATGGCTGGTCGCGGTCGACCTGATGATGAGGAGCCCGGTGCCGCTCACGACGGCGGAGCTTCAGGATGCGCTCGGCGGCAGCTTCAAGACCGCCTGGTTTCTCCTGCATCGCATCCGCGAAGCTCTCGCGACCGAGGCAGACCGGGCCGGTACGGGCGTTCCACGCGGTCGGACGAGCCGGAAGTACGGCCGCGCCTACCGGGCCGAGGCCCGCTGGCGCGCCTCCGGCGGCCGCCCCGCCGAGCAATTCCGCTCGACCGTCCAGGCGTTGCTGGAGGCCGAGCCGCTCGAGTACCGCACCCTGATCCGGCGCCGTTGAGGGCACTGCTCGTTGCCGTCGTCGCGCTGGCGCCTCAACGCACGATCTCGAACGCGCGGCGCCGCTCCGGGCCGAAGCGGAATACCGCGAAGTGGTCGTCGAGGCTCGCTGCACGTTCGAGGCCAAGCCGTTGCATGACCGCGAAACTCGTCCGGTCGACGATCGAGAACTCCTGATCTGCGAACGCCTCACCGATCGAGAAGGCGACCTCGAGATCGGCCTCCGTCACCATCTCGATGGAGGCGGAGCCGGCTCGAACGGCCGCCCAAAAGCTCTCGGCGGCTTGCCGTCCCAGCCGGTGGGCGAGCAGAGACCAGGCCTCGACGAGGACGTGATCCGTGGCGACGAGCCGCTCGCCCGCCGACAGCACCGCCTTCGCGCGGATGTTGCTTCGGTCGCCACGATCGGCCGCGGCGTAGAACATCGACGTATCGACGAACAGACTCAGCGGGACGCCTCGAACGCCTCACCGATGTAGCGGTGCTTCTCGGTCGAGACGTCCGACCCCCCGGAGTCGCCGAGATCGAAGAGCGACGCCGCTTCGTCCCCGACTGGCTGCTCGCCGAGATCGCGGCCGAGGAGCCGCCGCACGTACTCCGCAAACGAGATGCCCAGCTCTGCCGCGCGCTTCTGCGCGCGCCGTTGCAGTTCGGGGGGGAGCGAGATCTGTGAGCGAGCCATCATGATGGCACCATCATACCGCCACGACGGCTGACGCTCATGACTCGCCCTTACACGTCGTCCGGCTTCCGGTGAGCGCGGCAAGCGCCCCCTTGGTCGAGAGGCTGAACCGGAGCTTCACGGTCCCGGCGTCGGCCGCCGAGAGCAGCGTCATCCCGTCCTTCGCCTCGCTGACGCAGGAGAGCGGCGAGCGCAGGTACGGGGTATAGCGGATGCCGATGTGGTAGCGGCCGGGCTGGGAAAGACGCAAGGTGATCGCGCTCTCGCTGAGCGTCTCGACCTTCGGGTCGCCCGGCCCGGTCACGATCGGCCTCGGTCGCGGCACCGCGAACACGACGGCGTGCGGCGCGACGTGAATCACGCTCAGACCCGAGCGGCCGCTCTCGAGCAGCGCGATCTCGTTCCGGGCGCTGTAGTCGGGATGGGCATCGGTGAGGACGACGTAGCGGACGCTCAGCCGGTGCAGCCAGGTCAGGTAGGTGCTCGACGTGAGATGGTCGTACAGCACCTCGTTCTGCGGGAAGTCGTCCTGCCGGAACCACCCGCGCACGATCGGGATGCCCGGCCTGCGGGAGGTAGACGGCCTCCCAGTGGTCGGCCGTACCGACGACCTCGACGCGGTACGAGGGCGATAGCGCGTGGTGGAGGTAGCCGACCACGGGTGCCCAGTAGCGGGCGTGCGAAGAGGGGTCGTCGGACTGGCGAGTGAGGCTCCAGAGGAGGGGCGAGACGTTCCACGAGAAGGCGAGGGCGAACGCAACCGCGGCCACGGGCAGCGGCCGCCAGCGCCGCAGCGAGAGCGTCAGAACGCTGAGAGGCAGCGCGATGAAGCGCAGTCGGGCGACGTTCTCGCCGAGCGTGGACGGGATCAGGTAGGCGAGGACGCAGACTGCGGCGTAGCCGATGAAGAGCGCGAACAGGATTCGCGCGCGCTCGACGCGCCACGTGAGCCCGACGCCGAAGCCGCAGAAGACCAGCGCCGCCAGCAGCTCCGACAGCGAGAACGGGTACACGCCGTGATCGGGGAAGAGGCGCCAGATCAGGAGGCCGAGTGCGCAGATCGAGGCGGCGATCGCGGCCGGCGTCGCGATCTCCCGCCGCGTACGCGAGACGGCGGCGGCGGCGAGGACGACGAGCAGGAAGAGGAACGCGAGCGGGCTCGCCGCCAGTGTGAGCGCCGCGAGGATCCCGAACAGCGCCACGTGCCGGCGCGCGATCGCGACCAGGGCGGTCAGCGCGAGGGCGAGCCCGAGGCCGTAGGGGAAGGCGGCCGAGACGACGGAGGCGGCGGCGACCACCGCGAACAGCCGGGTCGCCCACACCGTCGACTCTCCCCACGCCTGGCGGATGACGAGCGAGAACGCCGCGGTCGAGGCGGCGACGCTGAGCACGGCCAGCAGCCGGATCCCGACCAGCGCCGCGAGCGGGTAGTAGAGGAGGCTGTAGCCGACGAACGTGTACCGCCCCGCGTACCAGTAGTTCGTCCAGAGCGCGAAGCCGTGGCGGAGGTAGAGGTGGAGCTGGAAGACGTGCGCGGCGAAGTCGGTGCCGGGCGGCGTGAACCAGACGATCACAGCGGCGAGCGAGCCCGCCAGGGCCGCATTCGTCAGCGCTTGGCTCGATCGGAGGCTCGTCAGCGACATCGCTTGGGGAGTGCCCGCGGTTGCCCGGGCGGAATCCTACGCGCCGGAGGGGAGGGTCCCGTCGAGCCGGTAGCGCAGGAAGAGGTGGTCGCCGTCGCGGCGCACTCCGATCAGTCCGGCGCGTGGCGGTCCGCCGGGGAGCAGGTCGGTCCCCTCGACGAGCGCGAGGCGCGGGTCGGAGCCGGCGCGGCCGAGGAGGAGCGGCGAGACGGTGACGAAGAGCTCGTCGACGAGGCCGGCGGCGAGGAACGGCCCGATCGCGTGCGGCCCGCCCTCGCAGAGGATCGTGCGAGCGCCCGCGGGCGCGCAGGGCATCGATCGCGGCGCGCGCATCGAGCTCCTCGCCCATCGACACGATCTGCTCCTCGGCGAGCCCGAGCGTGAGCCGCGCCGCGCCCTCGTCGGTGGTGAGGACGAGCGCGCCTGCGGCGAACGCGGGATGCTCGGGGTCGACGAGGCCGGTGCGGGTCAGGACGGCGACCTCCAGCGTGGGCGGCTTGCCGAGCCGTTCCCTCAGCTCCGCGTACGCGGCCGCCGCCGGCGGGTAGGCCTGCTCCGGGGACCAGATCGACTTCGGAGAGGCGGCCTGCGTCCCCGAACCGACAACGAGGCAGTCGGCGCAGGCCCTCAGCAGCCCCAGCACGAACCGGTCGGCCTCGCTCCCGCCCGAGACCACCCCGTTCGACGACGGGATGGAAGGGATCGCGACGACGCCGTCGATCGTCTCGACGAAGTTCGCGAAGACGCGCGGCCCCTCGAACCCGAGCGTCCCCGGATAGACCGCGGCGAGCTCCGCGGGTAGCGCGAACGCGGGCAACCCCGCCTGCTCCCAGAGCAGCTCGAGCGCTACGCCCACCCGTAGACGGGGATCACGGCGCCCGTGATCGCGGCGGCGCCGCCGCTGAGGAGGAACGCGATCACCGAGGCGAGGTCGGCGGGTACGACCGCTTTCGCGGCAGCCTCGGGTGACAGCGAGGCGCGGTTGGCGGGGGTGTCGATGACCGACGGGAGGATGGCGTTCGCCCGCACACGGCGCGGGGCGAGCTCGCCGGCGAGGACCTCGGTCAGGCGGATGACGGCGGTCTTGGTCACGGCGTAGGCGGCGGCACCCGAACCGCCCGCCACCCCCGTGCGGGACGAGACGTTGACGATCGCGCCGCCCTCCGGCAGGTTCCGGGCCGCCTCGCGGCAGGACCACCACGCGGTGTGGAAGTTCAGGTCCTCGAGGAAGCGCAGCGACTCCGGGTCCGAGTCCGCGACCGACCCGGGGCGGAAGCCCCCGACCCCGTTCACGACCCAGCGCGGCTCGAGACCGTCGCCCAGCAGACGAGACCACAGCGCCGCCACCTCGTCGGCCGAGGTGAGGTCGCACGCCTCCCGGCGCACGCGCTCGATTTCGTCGCCCTCCGTGTGCTGGTCGACCGCGACGACGAGATCGCCCCGCGCCTGGAGCGCCGAGACGATCGCCGACCCGAGCGCCCCGCCGGCGCCGCAGACGAGCGAGACGTCGCTCACCTAGCGCCGGTGCGACCGAACCTCGTCGAGGAACTCGCGCCGCAGCTCCGGGTCGGCGTAGTCGCCGCGCCAGAACGTCGTGACGGTCCGCGACTGCTCCTCGACCCCGCGCATCTGCGTGCAGAGGTGCGACGCCTCGAGGTGCACCGCGACCCCGCGGGGCGCGATCAGCGACTCGAGCCCGTCCGCGATCTGCTCGCCGAGCCGCTCCTGCACCGTGAACCGGCGCGCGAACAGCCGCACGAGCCGCGTCAGCTTCGAGATCCCGACGATCCGCTCGTCGGCCAGGTAGCCCACGTGCGCGTACCCGAAGAAGGGCAGCGCATGATGCTCGCAGAGGCAGTGGAACTCGATCGGCCCTTCGATCACCTGCCCCGGCGCGGCGGCAGCCGAGGACGCCTCGGACGGGAACGTGGTCGCGAGCTTCGGGTCGCCGTCGTAGCCCGCGGTCGCCTCGTACAGCGCGCGCAGGAACCGCTCCGGCGTGTCCTCCGTGCCAGGCGTCTCGAGATCCATCCCGAACGCCTCGAAGATCTCCGCCACCGCCGCGCGGTGCCGCAGCCAGTCGGCCGGCGCTATGTGCCGCGGCGGCAGGTCGAACCAGCACGTCCGCGCGTCGACCGCCGGGCTCAGGTCCATGACCGAGCTCAACTTGATCACGTTGTCGACGCCGTTCAGATCCTCCATGCACGCTCCTTCCGCCCCATCCCAGAACAAAAACGATCCGGCCAGCGGATCGCTTCCCGACCATGCTACGTACCCGCGCCCCTCAGGCGTCGCGCCCGGCGCAGCAGGAGAAGCACGACCGTGGCCCCGCACCCGAGCACGAACCACAGGTACGCCTCCGGCTTGTCGAGCACGAGACAGAGCCCAAGCACCGTGAGCTGTGTCGAGAGCCCGAGGTTCGCGAGCACCTGCAGCGTCGCGCGGTCGTGATAGCGCAACCGCGCCTCGGGCGAGGCACCCCGCAGGTGCCGCTCCACGACCCGGTCGACCAGCCGGTCCTGCGGCGCGTAGACGACGTCGTAGATCCGCCCGAACACGTCTGCGAGCCCGGAAGCCGACGGCCGTGCCTCCCGCGGTGCCACGCCGAGCTCGCGCCGCCACGCGAGCTCGAGCCCGAAGTCGAAGCTGAGCACGAGCGCGAGCACGAAGAACGCCACCACCGCCAGTACCCACAACCCCGTCACGTGCCCGAGCGCCGCGAACAGGAACGCATCCACGAGCAGGTCGGACTCGGAGTCCAGGTACCGCCCGAGCACAGTCACCCGCCCCGATGCGCGCGCGAGCTGCCCGTCGGCGCCGTCGAGCAGCGTCTTCAGCTGCAAGAGGACAGCCGCCCACACGAGCGACCCCGACCAGAGTAGCCACGCAGCCCACAGCCCCACCGCGGTCCCGACGAGCACCACCGCCGGCGGGGGCACCCGCAGCGGCAGCAGCACGCGCACCAGCGGGTGCGCCAGCGGGCGGAAGACGAGCTCCGACGTGACCTCGAAGCTCGGCCGCTCCTTCCGCGTCTGAGCGAGCGTCGGGGCCGTCATCAGAAGATGCATACTGCCCCCGTGGAGGAATGGGCCGAGGTCGACGGCGCGCTCGAGCGGACGTGGCGGTTCGACAGCTTCCCGGACGCGATCGCCTTCGTGAACCGCGTCGCCGAGCTGGCCGAGGCGGAGAACCACCACCCCGACATCGCGGTCTCCTACCGGAACGTCACGCTGCGCTGGCGGACGCACAGCGCCGACGACATCACGGATCGGGATCGTCAGATGGCGGCTCGCTCGGCGGAGCTCGCATAGCCTCCTCGCGCTCGCTCCGTACCGACCAGCGCCAGAAGATCACCACCACGACGATCGCGAGCACGAGCGGCCCGATCGCGACGACGAGGACGCTCCACTCCGGCCCCGTCAGCCCGATCGGCATGAAGGCTACGAGAGCGGCGAGTGACCGCCCTCGGCAATCAGCTCGTTGAGCGAGCTGACGTCGAACTCCCGCGTCGAGCTGCCGCCGAGCGACACGACCGCCCGCGCGGTGACGAGGTGGTACAGCATCAGAAGCTGCACGACCGCGAGCGAGTCCGACCGGTGCAGATCCGTGCCGATCGTGAACTCCCCGAGCCGCTCCTCGCGGAGGTGCCGGGCGAAGTGCATCTTCTCCCAGATCGCCTCCTCGATCTCGGAGGCCCGCCCGGGGGGCAGCCGGCCGGGCACGTACAGCTCCGTCGCCCCCGGCCGCTCCGAGAAGATCAGGCCGTCGCCGCTCTCGTCGACGAAGCCCGTGAGATCCGGATGCGGCAGTGAGTCGCACAACGTCAGCTTGCAGTCGAGATGCTCCTGGTCCTCCGAGTCTCCCGGCTGGAACGACACGATGATGTCAGCGTGGTGCCGCTGCGGGCGGATCCAGCGCTCGGAGTCCGGCTCGCGCCGGTCGAGCTCTGAGAGCACCTGGTCGGTCGTGTAGCCGCGGCGCGAGCAGTCGCGCTGCACCTTCCAGTGGCGCCGCAGGTCCTCCGGCGGGTCGAGGTAGATGCGCACGTCGAAGCTCTCGGAGAGGTCGCGGCTGTGAAACCCGAGCAGCCCCTCGGCGACCACGAAGCGGCCCGGGGCGAAGTACTCCGGCGCCCCGAACGTCCCGTCCGAGTGCTGGTAGACGGGCTTCATGATCGGCTCCTTGCTCCGCAGGTGGCCGAGGTGCTGGGCGAGGATGTCGAGGTGGTTGCACTCCGGGTCGAGCGGAGTGATGTTCCGCTCGGCGCGCTGCCGCCGGTCGTAGCGGTGGTAGTCGTCGGTGCAGAAGTGCGTTACCTGGTCCTCGCCGAGCACGCGCACGAGCCCGCGCGTGATCGTGGTCTTTCCGGAACCGGAATCGCCGACGATGCCGAGCATCACCGGGCGCGGCATCAGCGCACACCTCGCATGGGACGGCAAAGGGTACGGAGGCGGGTCGTAGAGATCAAGTATTTCTTCCTGGCAATTACATAGAGCAAAATCAATAAATCAACACCGCGGGCTTTGCGGCACGAACGTGGCGCTTTGTCCAAGAGGTCGTTCGGCGTGAAGGCCGACCCGGACATGGCTCGTCGTAGGCGCTCCGCCTATCGAACGCCCGGCCGGCCGGGCCGGTCAGGGATGTCGCATGGTGGTAATTCGGCGGCCAGGGGTGTACGAATGGACGGGTGAGCGAGGGTCGCGCTTTCCCTACGGGCACGGTGACGATGTTGTTCACCGACATCGAGGGCTCGACGCGCCTGCTGAAGCAGCTCGGCCCGCGCTACGGCGACCTGCTCGCCGACCACCGCCGCCTCCTCCGCGAGGCCTTCGCGGCGCACGGCGGCCGCGAGATGGACACGCAGGGCGACGCGTTCTTCTACGCCTTCACCCGCGCCCGCCACGCCGTCGCCGCGGCCGCCGACGCGCAGCGCGCGCTCGCCTCGCACGACTGGCCCGAGGGCGCCGAGTGCCGCGTCCGCATGGGCCTCCACACCGGCGAGCCCGAGGTCGGCGACGAGGGCTATCACGGCCTCGGCCTCCACCAGGGCGCGCGGATCGCCGCCGCCGCGCACGGTGGCCAGGTGCTCCTCTCCGCGACCACCGCCTCGCTCGTCCGGAACGAGCTGCCTCCCGACACGACGCTCCGCGACCTGGGCGAGCAGCGGCTGAAGGACATCGACCAGCCCGAGCGCCTCTACCAGCTCGTGGTCGAGGGCCTCCGGAACGACTTCCCGCCGCTCCGCACCGCTCCCCGCCCCAGCAGCCGCCGCCGCCTCGCCGTCGCAGCCGCCGCGGCGGTCGTTGCCGCCGCCGCCATAGCCGGGATCGTCCTCGTCACGAGCGGCGGCTCGGGCCAGCCCGCCGCCACCGCGGCCGCCGTCTCCGCCGACTCGGTCGGCATCCTCAACCCCGCCAACGGCCGCCTCACCGCCCAGGTCGAGCCTGGGCTCCTCGCCGTCGGCCGTGACCGTCGGCGCCGGCTCGATCTGGGCGGCGAATGCCGACGGACAGAGCGTCTCGCGCATCGACCCGGTCAAGCAGGTCGTGATCGACACGGTCCAGGTCGGCAACGGCCCGGCCGGGATCGCCTACGGCGGCGGCTTCGTCTGGGTCGCGAACGGGCTCGACGGAACGGTCTCGCAGGTCGACCCGCAGACCGACACCCAGGTGCTGGTGATTCCGGTCGGCAACGGCCCGACCGGCGTCGCGGTCGGTGCCGGTCACGTCTGGGTCGCGAACTCGAGCGACGGGACGGTGAGCCGCATCGACATGCGGAACGACAAGGTCGACCTGACGATCCCGGTCGGCCGCAGCGCGGACGGGATCGCCGTCGGCGGCGGGTCGGTCTGGGTCACGAGCCAGGAGGCGGGAACGGTGACGAGGCTCGACGCGCGCACGGGGAGCGTCACGCAGACCATCGACGTCGGCGCAGGCCCGGACGCCGTCGCCGCCCTGCCCGGGCGCGGTCTGGGTCGCGAACAGCCTCGACGGCACCGTCTCCCAGCTCGACCCGCTCACGAACGGGGTCCGGGCGACGATCCCCGTCGGCGACGGCCCGAACGGGATCGCCGCCACCCCGACGGCAGTCTGGGTGAGCAACGAGCTCTCCGGCACGCTCGCCCGGATCGACCCGGCGAAGAGCACCGTCGTGCAGACGGTCACACCGGCAACCGGCCCGAGGATGTCGCCCTCGACGGCAACCAGCTCTATGTCGCCGTCCGCGCCTCGGGCACCGGCCATCTCGGTGGCACGCTGACGGTTCTCGCCCAGCCCGGCCTGATCTCGACGCTCGACCCGGCCAGGTCGTACTCGCCGGAGGAATGGGCGCTCCTGATCATGACGGGCGACGGGCTGACGGGGTTCCGGCGCATGGGCGGCAGCGAGGGCGCTCGTCTCGTCCCCGATCTCGCGACCTCGCTCCCGTCCCCGACCGACGGCGGCCGCACCTACACGTTCCAGCTCCGCCGCGGGATCCGCTACTCGACCGGCGCGATGGTGCAGCCGCAGGACATCCGCCGTGGGATCGAGCGCGCGATCGCCTGGTCGGCCGAGGGGCCCGGCGGCTACTTCACTGAGATCGTGGGCGGCCTCATGCGTGCACGAAGACCCACTGCGACCTCTCGAACGGGATCGTGGTCGATCCGCGCAGCCGCTCGCTCACGTTCCATCTCACCGCCCCCGACCCGGACTTCCTCTACAAGCTCGCGCTCCCGGCGGCCTTCGCCGTCCCGGCGTCGACGCCGATCCGCGCTCACGGCTTCGTCCCCGGCGACCGGGCCGTACAGGATCGTGTCGCTCGACACCCACCGCGGCGTCAGGCTCGTCCGCAACCCGTACTTCCGCCAGTGGTCGGCGGCCGCCCAGCCGGCCGGGTACCCGACTGTGATCGAGGAGCGCCTGACGGGGACGCAGCCGGCGCACACGGCGGCGGTGCTCGCGGGGAAGGCCGACGTGGCCGACGACGTCGACGGGCTGTCGGCAGCCGCGCTGACGCGCGTGCGGGCGCAGCACGCGAGCCGGATCCGGCTCGTGCCGCAGGCCGCCACCTTCAACCTCGCCTTCAACATGACGAAACCGCCCTTCAACAACGTGCGTGCGCGGCAGGCCCTGAACTTCGCGATCGATCGCCGCCGGCTCGTCGCCCTGGTCGGCAAGCAGGGCGCGGTGACGTGCCAGATCCTGCCGCCGAACTTCGACGCGTACGCGCGCTACTGCCCCTATACCTCCGGGCCCACTGCGGGCGGCGGCTGGACGGCGCCCGACCTCGCCCGCGCCCGGCAGCTCGTGAGGAAGTCCGGCACTGCCGGTGATCTGGTCACCGTGCTCCTCCCGACGTTCTTCAGCTTCAGCGCCGCACCGGGCTCGCTACGTCGCCTCCGTGCTTCGCAGCATCGGCTACCGCGCACGCTACGGCGGTCGTGTGGACTTCAACAAGATCCTCGCCGGCGAGGGGAACGTGTCCTTCAACGGCTGGTTCGCCGACTTCCTGGCGCCGGCCGGCTTCCTCGTGGCAACCGACAACTGCCTCGAGAACAAGCCGGTCGCGCCCCTGAGCACCCTCGGCGCGACGTGCGTCCCGGCGATCCACCGCGAGTTCGTCCGGGCGAGGGACCAGCAGACGGCCGACCCCGAGCAGGCCACGCTTCTCTGGCGCAAGGTCGACCGCGACACGACCGACGCGGCGCCCTGGGTCGCCTACCTGAACCCCGGCAAGCTCGAGCTGCTCTCGAGCCGGGTCGGCAACTACGAGTACAGCCCGCAGTGGGGGACGCTGTTCGACCAGCTGTGGGTGCGATGAGCGACCGCTCGTTTCCGACGGGCACGGTGACGATGCTCTTCACGGACATCGAGGGCTCGACGCGCCTGCTGCGGCGCTCGGGGAGGAGCGCTACGGCGCGCTGCTCGCCGACCACCGCCGCCTGCTCCGCGAGGCGTTCGCCGCCCACCGGGGCCAGGAGATGGACACCCAGGGCGACGCGTTCTTCTACGCGTTCGCGCGGGCCCGCGAGGCTGCGCTCGCCGCGGTCGACGGGCAGCGGGCGCTCGCGGCGCACGAGTGGCCGGACGGCAGCCGAGTGCCGCGTCCGCATGGGCCTCCACACCGGCGAGCCGGGCGTGGGCGAGGAGGGCTACCACGGGATGGGGCTGCACCGCGGGGCGCGGATCGCTCACACCGCGCAGGGCGGCAGGTGCTGCTCTCGGCCACGACCGCCGACCTGATCCGCGACGAGCTGCCGCAGGGTGTCCGGTCAAGGATCTCGGCGAGCGGAAGCTGAAGGACCTCGAGCGCCCCGAGCGCGTCTACGCAGCTCGTCGCCGACGGCCTGCCCGGCGGCGCTCGCGCCGCCCGGAGGCGCCGCCGCCGCCGCGCCGCCCTGGCCGCCGCCGGCCTCGCCGCCGCGGCGGCGGTCGCCGCTGCGATCGTGCTCGCGACGCGCGGCGGCTCGGGCCCGGCCCAGGCGGGCGCGGCGGTCTCGGCCGACTCGGTCGGCGTCTTCGGCGCCGCGAGCGGCCGCCGCCAGGGCGAGATCCCGGTCGGCGCCTCCCCGAGCGCGATCGCGGCAGGCGACGGCTCGATCTGGGTGGCGAACACCGACGCGCACACCGTCTCGCGGGTCGATCCCGGGAAGGAGACGACGATCGACACGATCCCCGTCGGCAACGACCCCGACGGGATCGCCTACGGCGGCGGCTTCGTGTGGGTGACGAACGGCCTCGACGGCACGGTCACCCAGATCGACTCGAGCACGAACACGGCCGTGCAGGAGATCCGTCGGCGGCGGCCCGGCCGGGATCGCCGTCGGCGGCCGTTACGTGTGGGTCGCGAACTCCAGCGACGGCACCGTCACCCGCATAGACCTGCGCACCGACAGCCGCTGCCCCCGATCCCGGTCGGCCAGAGCGCCGACGGGATCGCGATCGGCGAGGGTCGGTGTGGGTCACGAGCCAGGCGAGCGGCACCGTGACCCGGATCGACGAGGGCTCCGGCGCCGTCGTCCAGCCGTCAGTCGGGCGGCGGCGCCAACGCGGTCGCGACCGGGCTCGGGTCGGTGTGGGTCGCGAACGATCTGGCGGGCACGGTCACCGCATCGACCGGCGACCAACCGTGCGCGCCACGATCCCGGTCGGCGACGGCCCGAACGCGGTCGCCGTGACCGACGGCGTCGTCTGGATCAGCAACGAGCTCGCGGGCACCTCACGCGCATCGATCCGGTGACGAACACGCCGGCGCACAGCGTCCCCACCGGCAACCGGCCCGAGGGTCTGGTCGTCGACGGCACCTCGCTGTTCGTCGCCGTGCGTGCTCGGCACGGGCCACCGCGGTGGACGCTGACCGTCCTCACCGAGCAGGGCGACATCCCGACGCTCGACCCGGCGCTCGTGGTCAACAGCGGGCAGGTCCAGCTCGCCGTCATCACGGGCGACGGGCTCACCGGCTTCCGCCGCGTCGCCGGGAGCGCCGGCAACGCGCTCGTGCCCGACCTCGCGGTCTCCATCCCTGCGCCGACGCACAGCGCGCTCCTACACCTTCAAGCTGCGGCCCGGGATCCGGTACGCGAACGGCGTCCTCGTCAGCCCGCGGACTTCCGGCGCGGCCTCGAGCGCCCGCGAAGCTAGAGAACGGCGTGCTCGCCGGCTACAGCCACATCGTCGGCGTGAGCGGCTGCCTCGCCGCGCCGAAGAAGCCCTGCGACCTCTCACGCGGGATCGTCGCCGACGCGGCCGCGCGCACCGTCACCTACCACCTCACGCGCCCGATCCGACCCTCTTCTACCTGCTCGCGAGCTGCGGCCTTTCCCGTGCCGGCGGGAACTCCGTTCGGGAGCTGCCGGCCGTCCAGGGCACAGGGCCCTACAAGGTCGCCTCCTTCGACCCGAAGACGGGATCCGCCTGACGCGCAACCCGAGCTTCCGCGAGTGGTCGCGTGCGGCCCAGCCCGATGGCTATCCCGACGTGATCGACGTCCGCTACGGCGGGACGCGGACGAGCCGGATCGCCACCGTCCTGCGCGGCGGCGCCGACCTGGCGACGGCGTCGCCGCCCTTCGCCCGCGATGCTCCAGTCGCTGCGCACCGCCACCTGAGCCAGCTCCGCGTGAACCCCTGGTACGGCACCTGGTTCGTCGTCCTGAACACGAAGGTGGCGCCGTTCGACAACGTGCTCGCGCGCCGGGCGCTCAACTACGCCCTCGACCGGGCGCACCTGCGCGACCTCGCCTCGGGCAGGGAAACGGCAAGGTGACTGCCAGGTCCTGCCGCCCGACATCGACGGGTTCCGGCCGTACTGCCCGTACACCGTCGCGCCGAACGCCGCCGGCACCTGGACCGGCCCCGACCTCGCCCGCGCCGGGAGCTCGTGCGCCGCTCCGGCACGGAGGGCAGCGCGTCACGTTCTTCCAGCCGAAGTGGATCCAGTTCAGCAACGCCGCGGGCCGTACCTCGTGTCGGTCCTCGACAGCATCGGCTACCGGGCGCTCCGCGGTGGGGGCGGATCCCACGGCAGCAGATGCGCGAGCCGCATCCAGGTCGGGTTCTCGCGTGGGCCCCGCTCTTCGCCGCGCCCGCCGGCTCCCCGCCCGGCCTCTCCTGCGCCGCCCGTGGGAGCGGGGCCACCTCCCGGTTCTGCGACCCGGCGATCGACCGCGAGATGGCGCGCGCCGAGGCGCTCCAGACGACCGACCCGTGCAGGCGACGAACCTCTGGGCGAAGATCGACCCAGCTCACCGACGCGGCGCCGTGGGCGCCGTTCGCGAACGGCGTCGTGCTCGAGGTGGTCTCGAAGCGCGTCGGGAACTACCAGTACAACCCGCAGTGGGGAACCCTCCTCGACCAGCTCTGGGTGCGATGAGTGTGTCCTTGCTAGAGTAAGGACATGTCAAGGGTGACGAGCAAGCTGCAAGTGACGATTCCGAAGGAGATCGCGCGGCGCTACGGGATCGAGCCGGGTACCGACGTGGAGTGGCTGCCGGCGGGTGAGGCGATCCGCGTCGTGCCTCCCTCGGCGCATCCCGGCACGGCCGATCGCGCTCGCCGGCTTCAGCTGTTCGACGCTGCGACTGCGCGTGTGCTCGCTCGCCGGCGCGACTGGACCGGGCGCGCGGAGCCGGCCGACCGCGGCTGGACGCGGGATGATCTGTACGACCGCCGCCCGGGGTAGCCCGCGGTGGCGGCGCTCGTCGACACGAACGTCCTCGTCTATCGCTTCGATCCGCGATTCCCGGAGAAGCAGCAGGCGGCAGCCGACGTCCTGCGTGTGGGGATCGCGGACGGATCGCTCTACCTTGCCCATCAGGCGATCGTCGAGTTCCTGCCCGCGGTCTCGCGGTCGATCGACGACGACGGCACGCCGATGCTCGAGCCCGCCGACGCGCGGCGCGAGGCCGAAGAGCTGCTGAGCCAGTTCGAGGTTCTCTTTCCCGACGCCGACCTCGTCCGCATCGCGTTACGCGGCATGGCCGCGTACCAGCTCTCGTGGTGGGACGCGCACATGTGGGCCTACGCCGAACGATTCGGGCTCTCCGAACTGCTTTCGGAGGACTTTCAAACCGGCCGGCTCTACGGCACGGTTCAGATCGTAAATCCGTTCGCGCCCTGACCGGCGGTGCGATGATGCGGGCCGGTTGGACACCCTTGCTGCCCTCACGGTCGACGAGCTGCTCGACCTCGTCGCCGACGAGGCGCCCGCGCCTGGCTCCGGCTCGGCCGCCGCGCTGACGGCCGCCGCCGCCGCCGCGCTCGTCGTGATGGCGTCGCGGCGATCGTACGCGATCTGGCCGGAGGCGCCTGGGATCGCGGCTCAGGCCCTGATCCGCCGGCAGCGCTGCCTGGAGCTCGCGACCCTCGACGCCGAGGCCTTCGAGACGGCGCTGACGGCGCTCGAGCGGCGCGAGGACGTCGGCGAGCGGCTCAGGGACACGGTCGACGTGCTGCTCGCGCTCGCGAATGCCGCTGCCGACATCGCCGAGCTCGCGGCGCTCGCCGCGGACCGCTCCGACGCGCCGGTCCGGCCGGACGCCGCCGCGGCCGCGCTGCTCGCCGAGTCGGCCGTCCGTGTAGCCGGCGCCCTGATCCGGGTAAACCTGGTCGTGACCCCGCGCGACGAGGCCCTCCGTGGGCTCGAGCTGGCCGAGGCTGCGGCCGCACAGGCAGCGAGACGGGCAGTGGAGACCGCGTGACCGACACCGCATCCGAACAGCTCGGCCCGACCGACGCCGACCTCGTCGATCGCTGCCGTGCCGGCGACCAGGAGGCGTGGGGGCTCCTGGTCGAGCGCTACTCGCGTTACGTCTACTCGATCGCCGGCCGCGGCTTCCGCCTCTCCGACACGGAGGCCGAGGACGTCTTCCAGGACGTGTTCCTCCGCGTCTACCTACGGCTCGACTCGATCCGCGACGGCGCCGCCCTGCGCCCGTGGATCGCTCAGGTCACGCGGCGGCTGTGCATCGACCGCCTCGCGGCGGCGAAGGGACGGCCGGAGGCGGGGGAGGTCGACGAGGCCGTGCTGGACGAGACGCTCGCCGAGATCGAGGAGGCGTTCGTGGTCCGTGAGGCTCTGCGCGCGCTCGACGAGCGCTGCCAGGAGCTCCTGGACCGCTTCTTCGCCCGGGACGAGCCCTACCGGCAGATCGCCGAGGAGCTCGACCTGCCGATGGGGACGGTCGCAAGCCGGATCTCGCGGTGCCTCGACAAGCTGCGCGACCTGCTCGAGGACGACGGAAGAAACTCGCCCGCGGCCCCGTCTAGTGAGACGAGCCGATGACGGATCGCACTCACGAGAGGATCGCCCAGTTGCTCCATGCGCTGCCTCCGGCCCCACGGGGGTGGGTCGAGGCAGCGCGGGAGCTTCCTCGAGCGCGCGCGCTGATGGATGAGATCGTCGCGCGAGCCGAGGCCGACGCGGAGTACCGCGCTCAGGTCTGCGCGAACCTCGAGGCCGCGCTGTCACACGTGGGGGTGGAGCCCGCGCAGCCACTCGTGGAGGCGCTCCGACATCGGCTCACCCCCGGGGGTGATGCACGAGGAGCTCCCGGCGTGGAGCCTCCCCGCGACCGCGGCCGCCGGGATCGTCGCGCAGCACACCTGGCCGGCCGACGTCACGCGAGAGTGGGCCTGGGGCGGCTCGACGGGCGCCGGCGTGCAGGTCTGCATCCTCGACAGCGGCATCGAGGCCGCCCACCCCTCGGTCGGCGGGGTCACGAGCGCGGTCGTCGTCACGGCCGACGCCGACGGCGACCCCGATAGTCGAGGACGATGCGGGCGACGTCTGCGGCCACGGCACTGCGTGCGCGGGCATCATCCGCTCGCTCGCCCCGGACGTGGAGCTGCACTCGCGTCCGCGTCCTCGGCGCCGCGAACACCGGGAGCGGCTCGGCGCTCCTCGCCGGGCTTCGGTATGCGATCGAGCAGCGCTTCGACGTGATCAACATGAGCCTCTCGACCACGAAGAAGCAGTTCGCGGCGGTGCTGCACGAGCTCGCCGACGAGGCCTACTTCGGCCGGACGACGCTCGTCGCGTCGGCGCACAACATGTCGGTCGAGAGCTACCCGTGGCGCTTCTCGTCGGTGATCTCGGTCGGCAGCCACGAGGATCCCGACCCGCTCGTCTACTACGCGAACCCGAGCCCGCCCGTCGAGTTCTTCGCCAAGGGCGTCGACGTCGAGGTCGCGTGGTCGGGCGACCAGATCGCGACTGCACCGGCAACAGCTTTGCGACGCCGCACATCAGCGGCGTCTGCGCTTTGATCCGCGGCGCACACCCCGAGCTGACCCCGTTCGAGCTGAAGACCGTGCTGCGCCTCACCGCCACCAACGTCAGGAGCGCCCCCTGAGCGAGCTCAATGCAGCCGTCGCCGCCGGCGTGGTCGGCGTCGGAGGAGCGCTACCGGCGCCTGCTCGCGCTCGATCGTCGAGGTGGCGCGCTCGATCTTCCAGGCGCGCGCGTCGTCGATCCTGCTGCTACGAGGAGGAGACCGAGGAGCTCGTCTTCGCCGCCGTCGTCGGCGAGGGGGAGGAGGAGCTGCATCGGCCTGCGCTTCCCGGCCGGCACCGGAATCGCCGGCTGGGTGCTCGACGACGCAGACGCCGCTCGTGATCGAGGACGTGCAGAAGGACCCGCGCTTCGCCCGCAACGTCGCCGAGGGCACCGGCTACGTGCCGAAGGGCCTGATGGCGGTGCCGCTGCTCGAGGAGGAGCGTGTGCTCGGCGTGCTCGAGGTGCTCGACCGGCCGCAGCAGCTCGCCGCTTCTCGCTTGCGGAGATGAACCTGCTCGAGCTCTTCGCCGCGCAGGCGGCGGTGGCGCGTCGACCTGCTCCAGCGGGCGCGCCGCGCGGAGTCGCTGCTCGCGGGCGAGGGCGAGCTTTCCGCGGTCGGCCGGCTCGCGCAGACCCTCGACGCGCTCGGCGACGATGCGCGGCCGGCGGCGCTGCGGCTGATCGAGGCGCTCGACGAGACGCTGCGTGCGCTCACGGGCGTCGGCGCAGTCGCCCGCGCCGGCCGTGCACCGAGCCGTGAGGTGATCGTCGCCTCCGCCGCGGACGCCGAGTCGGCGTGCCCGGTGACGGTGGCGACGAAGAGGTCGCGGCCGAGCCCGTAGAGCCGGGCCGCGCGTCCGCGCCGTGATCGCCCGCGGTGCGCGGGATGTTCGCGCAGGAGCGCGATCTCGCCGAACGACTCGCCCGACCGCATGACCCTCGGCTCGCCGCCAGGCGGCAGGGCGAGCACCTCGCCGGAGGCGATCAGGTAGAAGCGGTCGCCGGGGTCGCCGACGTGGAAGAGCTCCTCTCCGGCGGCCAGCTCGCGCTCCTCGAGCGCGTGCGCGATCGTCTCCAGCACGCGGCAGCGGAAGCGGCGCGAACACCGGCTGCGCGGCGGTGAGCGCGCAGCCGCTCGCCGAGCTGCGCGCTCGGCGCCGTGTCGAGGCGGCGGAGCGCCGGCCACGTCGCCGCAACCGCGACCGGCAGCACGAGCCCGACGGCGACGAGCGCCCAGCGGACGCCGACCGCCTCGACGATGAAGCGGCGCCGCCAGCGCGCCCACCGCGACGGTCACGTAGACGACGCTCTCGAGCGCGCCGGTGACCCGCGCGAGCACGTGGTCGGGGACCGCCCGCTGCAGCAGCGTGTAGCCGGCCACGTCGGCGAGGGTGTTCCCGAAGCCGATCGCGAGGAAGAGTACGAGCGCGAGCGCCAGCTCTGGCTTGATGCCGACGACGACCAGCGGCAGGCCCCAGAGCGTGATGCCGAGCCCGAAGACGGTCGCGAGCCTCCGCGTCCCGACGAGGCCGAGCGTGCCGATCGAGCCGATGATCGCTCCCGCACCCTCCGCCGCGTTCAGGTAGCCCACCGTTGCCGCGCCGCCGCCCGAGCAACGTCTTCGCGAGCACGACGGCCAGCACCCCCTGCGCGCCCGAGGTGAAGGTCTGCGCCGAGAAGAGCCCGACGAGCAGCGCCAGGCCGCCGTTCTCGGTGATCGCTTTCAGCCCGTCTACCGCCTGGGCGATCACCCCCTCGCCGCTTCTCGCCGGGCTCGCGCTGCCCGATCGTCTCGCGCACACTGATCCGGAAGACGAACGCCGCGGAGACGGCGAGGCAGGCGCCGGCGAAGAGGAACCCCCAGGACGGTGCCGGCCGCCGCGACCACGAGCCCGCCCAGCGCTGGGCCCGCGAACCAGCTCGACGCTCTCGACCGCCGACGCGGTGACGTTCGCCGCCGTCAGCTCCTCGGGGGTGCGCGCCAGCGTGGGGAGGAGCGCGGAGAGCGCCGGACGGAAGGCCGAGTTCGCGATCGCGAACAGCACGACGAAGGCGATCACGGCCGCCGCCGGGCCGTCGGCTCGCGTCGATCGCGGCCGCGACGACGAGGCTCGCCGCCCGCACGGCGTCCGCCACGAGCAGCACCCGCCGGCGGGGGAATCGGTCGGCGACGACTCCTGCGAACGGAGAGGCGAGCGCGACTACGCCGAGCCGCAGCCCGGCGACGATTCCGACCGTGACGGCGCCGCCGTGCGCGTACGCGTACAGGGAGACGACGACCCAGTAGGCCCAGCCTCCGATCGCCCCTGCCGCCCCTGCCAGCTGCAGGCGCCGCAGATCCGGGCTCGCGAGGACGGCCGAGACTGCCGACAGTGATCGGCGTGCGCGCTCTGTGGCGGCGCTCACGCTCGGCGAACGTACGTAAGCGGCGGGACAGGCCCCCCCATCCCGCCGCGCAAGCGATCACTCGCTCGAAAGACTTCGGCGGCTGTTACTTGACGGGCTTCTTGACCGGCTTCACCTGCTGTCCTTTCCTCGGTACGTCGAAGTCTACTCACCTGGACGGAACCGTAACCGACGTTCTTCTTTCTTCCTGCGCGAGAAATTCGAACCGCAAGGGAAGAAACCTCCCCCGGGGTCCGTCCTGTCTGAATCCGGTCGCGACGCGTGGCCGGTCAAGGAAGGGGAGGGACATCGTGAACGTCCGCTCAACCACTCTCACCGTCGGAGCACTCTTCGCCCTCAGCGTCTCCGCTGCGAACGCCGCCGTCGTCTGGGGCGACGGGACCGGCGCGATCTCGACCACGCCGCGCACTCCTGCTGTTGCCGGCGGCGTCAAGCACCACACGACGATCAAGCACAACGGGACCGTCAAGGAGGCTCCGTCGCTGCTGCCGGACAACTACTACCAGGTCAAGCGGAACCTGATCTGACCTGCACGGTCGAGGGAGGGAGGTTTCCGTGAACGTCAGCAAGGTCAGCCTCACGGTCGGTGCGCTCTTCGCCCTTTCCGTCCCGGCCGCGAATGCGGCAGTCATCCTCGGTGACGGGGCCGGGTCCGCATCAACCACGGCGCGGACGCCTGCGGCTGCTGCCGACGCCAAGCATCACAAGAGCGTCAAGCGGGTCAAGGACGTCCCGCCGCCTGTCCCGCCGAACTTCTACCAGGTGCAGAAGAACATCCGCTGGCGCCGACTAGCCCACGCGCTCCTGCAGCGCCCGAAAGGCCGCCCCGGGGTCGGTGGCGCCGAACACACTCGAACCTGCGACGAACACGTCCGTGCCGGCGTCGCGCACGGCATCGATGTTGTCGAGTGTGATCCCGCCGTCGACCTCGAGCACCACCTCGGGCGGCACCAGCCCGCGCATCCGGCGCAGCCGCTCCGTCGAGGAGGCGATGTAACGCTGCCCGCCCCAGCCGGGGTTGACGCTCATCACCAGGCAGAGGTCGACGATCCCCGCCACCGGCTCGACCGTCTCGACCGGCGTGCCGGGGTTGATGACGACGCCGGCGTGGCAGCCGTGCTCGCGGATCTTCTGCAGCGTGTAGTGGATGTGCAGCGTCGCCTCGGGGTGCACGGTGATCACGTCGGCGCCTGCCTGCGCGAAGGCCTCGACCTGGTGCTCGGGCCGGTCGACCATCAGGTGGCAGTCGAGGAGGCCGCCGCGCTCGTGGATCAGCTCGGCGATCGAGGCGGCGACCAGCGGCCCGATCGTGATCGGCGGGACGAACTTGCCGTCCATCGCGTCGAAGTGCAGCACCCTCGCGCCCGCGTCCATCACCAGCTCGACCTGCTCGGCGAGGCGAGAGAAGTCGCACGCGAGCAGCGAGGGCGCGACCTCGCCCCTGGGGATCGGTCTCACGAGCGGCCGTCGAAGGCCTGCCGCGCCTCGGGGCCGAAGGCGAACTGGAGGAACTGCTCGACCGCGGGCCGCGGCGGCACGGTCGCCGAGTGCAGCGCGTACCACTCCCGCTGCGGCAGTCCGCCCCGCACCTTGATCTCCGCGAGCATGCCCGCTTTCAGCTCCTGCTCGACCGCGACGCGCGAGGCCAGCGACAGCCCGAGCCCGAGCCTGACTGCCTCTCGAATGGCGCCGTTCGAGCCGAGCGTCAGCGTCTGCGGGCGCAGGTCGTGGTCGGCGAGGAAGCCGGCGACGAGCTGCCGGGTGCCGGAGCCGCTCTCGCGCATCAGCCAGACGCGCCGGCCGAGCTCCTCCGGCCGCACCGGCCGCTCGGTCGCGAGCGGGTCGTCGGGCGCCGTGATCAGCGCCAGCTGGTTGGGCAGGAAGGCCTGGCCCGCGATCCGCTCGTCGTCGGGCGGCCGGCCGGCGATCGCGACGTCGACCTCGTGCTCGAGCACGCGGTCGAAGACCGAGTCGCGGTTCGCGACCTCGAGCGTGAGGTTGATCTCCGGATGCGAGGTCGTGAAGGAGCGCAGGAGCGAGGGGACGACGAACTCGGCCGCGGTCGCGACCGCGACGATACGGAGCGAGCGCATCGAGACGTCCGCCGCCTCGCGCGCCGCCGTCCTGCCCTGATCGATCAGGCCGAGCACGTCGGCCGCGTACGGCCGGAACGCGGTGCCCGCCGCGGTCAGCCCGACCCCGCGTCCGACGCGCTCGGTCAGCTCGACGCCGAGCTCCTTGGAGAGCGCCGAGACGGCGGCCGAGATCGAGGGCTGGGTGACGTAGAGCTTCTCGGCCGCGGCCGAGACCGAGCCCTCGCGCGCCACCGCGAGGAAGGAGGAGAGCTGGTTGAGCGTCACAGCCATAGCGACTAGACTCTATAGGACGTCTGGAACGTTTTGATTGTCAACGATGGCCGGGCTCGCTAGCGTCGCCTGTGTGAGAATGCGCTGACCGTTCCGGAGAGAGGAGAGACGATGCCGCTTGCGACGTTGCGTCAGGTGCTCGACGAGGCTGCCAAGGGCGGCTACGGGGTCGGCGCGTTCAACGTCAACAACTTGGAGCAGGTGCAGGGGATCGTCGAGGCGGCGGTCCAGGAGAGCTCGCCGGTGATCATGCAGGCCTCCCGCGGCGCGATCTCCTACGCCGGGCCGAACTTCCTCCGCCACCTGATCCTGGCCGCCGTCGAGACGGCGCCGGAGATCCCGATCGTGCTCCACCTCGACCACGGCGACAAGCCGGAGACGTGCTTCATGGCGATCGAGCTCGGCTTCACGAGCGTGATGATGGACGGCTCGCTCCTCGCCGACGGCAAGACGCCCTCGGACTACGAGTACAACGTCGCGGTCACGCGCGAGGTCGTCGAGGCCGCGCACGCGAAGGGCGTGTCGGTCGAGGGCGAGCTCGGCACGCTCGGCGGTATCGAGGACGGCCACGGCTCGGGCGAGGTGCACCTCACCGACCCCGACCAGGCGGTCGACTTCGTCGAGCAGACCGGCGTCGACGCCCTCGCGGTCGCGATCGGCACGAGCCACGGCGCCTACAAGTTCACGAAGAAGCCCGACGGCGACGTGCTCGCGATGCACCTGATCGAGGAGATCCACACGAAGCTCCCCGACACGCACATGGTCATGCACGGCTCCTCGAGCGTCCCGCAGGAGCTCGTCGACCGGATCAACGCCGCGGGCGGCAAGCTCGAGGCGACCTACGGGGTGCCGGTCGAGGAGATCCAGCAGGGGATCCGGCACGGCGTCCGCAAGGTGAACGTCGACACCGACGGCCGCCTCGCGATCACCGCCGCGCTGCGCGAGACGCTGCTGGCGCACCCGTCCGAGTTCGACCCGCGCGCCTTCTTCAAGCCGGCGCGGGCGGCGATGAAGGAGGTCGTGGCGCAGCGGATGCGCGACTTCGGCTCGGCCGGCCACGCCCGCGACTACGCCGTGCTGCCCGCTGTCCGAGATGGCCAAGAATTACGCAGGGGGCGGCGGTCGGTGCCTGAGGAGCAGGACATCGACCAGCTCGCGATCAACACGATCCGCACCCTCGCGGTCGACGCGGTTCAGGCTGCGCAATCGGGCCATCCCGGCGCGCCGCTCGGCCTGGCGCCCGCCGCCTACGTCCTCTACACGCGGGTGATGAAGCACAACCCGGCCGACCCGCACTGGCCGGACCGCGACCGCTTCGTCCTCTCGGCGGGCCACGCCTCGATGCTGCTCTACGCCTCGCTGCATCTGTCGGGCTACGACAGCGTGACGCTCGAGGACATCAAGCAGTTCCGGCAGCTGCACTCGCACACGCCGGGCCACCCCGAGAACTTCATGACCGCGGGCGTCGAGACGACCACCGGCCCGCTCGGCCAGGGGTTCGCAAACGGCGTCGGGATGGCGATGGCGGAGAAGTTCCTGCGCGAGAAGTTCGGCTCCGATGCCTGCGACCACCACGTCTTCGCCATCTGCTCGGACGGCGACCTGATGGAGGGCGTTGCGTCGGAGGCGGCCTCGATCGCGGGCCACCTGCGCCTCGGCCGCCTTGTCTACCTGTACGACGACAACGAGATCACGATCGACGGCCCGACGAGCCTCGCCTTCTCGACCGAGGACGTGCCGAAGCGCTTCCAGGCCTACGGCTGGCAGACGCTGCTCGTCGAGGACGGCAACGACGTGCAGGCGATCGAGGAGGCGCTCCGCGCCGGGATCGCCGAGGAGGAGCGCCCGACGCTGATCAGCCTGCGCACGGTGATCGGCTACGGGTCGCCGCGGGCCGGCACCCGCAGCGCGCACTCGGACCCGATGCCCGACGACCAGGTGCGGGCGACGAAGGAGGCGCTCGGCTGGGATCCCGACGCCACGTTCTACGTGCCGCAGCAGGTGTATGCGCACTGGCGCGACCCGGTGCGCGAGCGCGGTGCGGCACGGCAGGCCGAGTGGCAGGAGCGGCTTCCACGCCTGGGAGGTCGCGAACCCCGACCTGGCCGCGGAGTGGCACGACGCCTGGGCCGGCCGGCCAAGGGCGGGCTTCCTCGAGGCGCTGCCCGAGTTCTCACCGGATGCCCCGGCGGTCTCGACACGCAAGGCGGCGGGCGACCTCATGCAGGCCTTCGGGCCGTTCGTGCCGACGATGATCGGCGGCGCCGCCGACCTCGTCCACTCGACCTTCACGCAGTTCGAGGGCGAGCCGGACTTCACGCCCGAGCACGCCGGCCGCAACATCGCCTGGGGCGTGCGCGAGCACGGCATGGGCTCGTCGGTGAACGGGATCGCCCTCCACGGCGGCGTTCTCAGGCCCTTTGGCTCGACGTTCTTCGTCTTCACGGACTACATGCGCCCGCCGGTCCGGCTCTCGGCGCTGATGAAGCTCGACGTGGTATGGATCTACACCCACGACTCGGTGGCGGTCGGCGAGGACGGCCCGACTCACCAGCCGGTCGAGCACCTGGCCGCGATGCGCGCGATCCCGCAGCTGACCGTGATCCGCCCCGCCGACGCGACGGAGTGCGTCGAGATGTGGGCGTGGATCCTCGGCGAGTCGAAGGGGCCCGTGTGCCTCGCGCTCTCGCGCCAGAACGTGCCCGTGATCGACCGGAGCAAGCACGCCGCGGCCTCGGGCCTGCGCCAGGGCGCGTACGTGCTCGCCGACGTGGACTCGCCCGACGTGGTGCTGGTAGCGACCGGCGCGGAGGTCGGGATGACGCTCGATGCCCGCGACCTGCTCGCCGAGCAGGGGATCTCTGCCCGGGTCGTCTCGATGCCGAGCTGGGAGCTCTTCGCGGAGCAGAGCGCCGAGTATCAGGAGTCGGTGCTGCCGCCCGACGTGCTCAAGATCTCGGTCGAGGCGGCGACGAGCTTCGGCTGGGCGCGCTGGGTCGACGCCTCGGTCTCGATCGAGCGCTTCGGCGCGTCCGGCAAGGGTGCGGCGGTGCTCGCGGACTACGGCTTCAGCCCGCAGGGCATCGCCGAGCAGATCCAGGCCAAGGTCTCCGAGCTCGCGCGTCAGTAGTGCGGGTCTCCGTGGGCTTCACCCCGGCCGAGCAGGTCGCGGCTCCGGTCGGCATCGTCATCGACGTCCTGCGGGCGACCTCGACGATCTGCCAGGCGCTTGCGTCGGGCTGGCAGCGGGTCGTCTGCGTGGGCGACATCCCCGACGCCCGCGCGCTGGCCGGCCCCGGCGTCGCGCTCGCGGGCGAGCGCGACAACGTGAAGATCGAGGGCTTCGACTTCGGCAACTCCCCGCGTGAGTTCAAGGCGCCGCCGGCGGGCGAGACGCTCGTCCTGACGACCACGAACGGAACGCGCGCTCTGGTCGCCGCCGCCGCCCGCTGCGAGACAGTGCTCGTCGCCTCGCTCCTCAACCTCGATGCCGTCGTCGAGGCGGTCCGCGGCGAAGCCGACGTGGCGATCCTGTGCGCCGGCGTCGAGGGCGGCTTCGCGATCGACGACGCCTACGTCGCCGGGCGGATCGTCGAGGAGCTCGGAGGGACCTGGGACGACTCGGCACTCGGGGCCGTGCGGCTCGCGGGCGCGCTGGGGGGCGCCGAGGCGGGGATCGGCGGCGGGGTCAGCGCGGAGAACATCCGCAACGCGAGCCTCGACGACGACATCCCGTTCTGCGCACGCGTGAGCGTGGTCGAGTTGGTGCCGCGCGTGGTCGAGCGGGGCGGGAGTTCGGTCGTCGTGTCGGCCTGAGCTACGACAGGCGAATCGGGGTTGCTACCCTCACCCCGAACATTGAGCGAGGTACGGTTGCGCAGCTTCTTTGCACGACCTTTTGCCCGTTCTTGACTTTGGCAGAAGGAGGTGTATCTGCATGGCAACCGGCACCGTCAAGTGGTTCAACGACGCCAAGGGCTTCGGGTTCATCACCCCGTCCGAGGGCGGCAAGGACGTCTTCGTCCACTACAGCGCGATCGCAGGCGACGGCTTCAAGTCCCTCCCCGAGGGCGCGAGCGTCGAGTACGAGACCGAGGACGGCCCCAAGGGGCCCCAGGCGCGCAACGTCAGCGTGCTCTAGGTCACACGACCCGCGCTGGAAGGATTGAGGGCCCCGCACGAGCGGGGCCCTCTTCGCGCTAGCAGTTGACGCTCGTTCACGAAGGCGAGCTGGATGAAGAGAAGCGCCGCCGCGCAGCCGAGCACGTCAGCGGCGACCAGCACTGGCCGCAGTACCCAGTCGCGCGCATGCTCGCGCTGCGCGGTCGGCGCTACCCCGGAGGGACCGGGCTCACGGCCTTCGCTCGCGGCTCGATGCGCGAGGGCGAGCAGCTCCGATTCCCTCGCGCTGCCCGGCTCGTCATCGGCCGCGGCCGGCCGTTTCGCCATCTCTCGCAGCACCCCCTTGCTGCGAATGGCCCCCCCGAACATGAGGACGAGAAGCGAGGTTCTCCCGATTTCGCCGAGAACCGTCGCGATGGTTGTTCCTGCTCGCTGCACCGTGTCTCCCCTCGTCCTGGGGCTGATCCAATCGGCTCCGGGATGAAAAGTCCACGACCGACTGGCTACATTCCGACCCGCCCGATTGGCTAGTTCCTCCGGATCATGGCGGCGACGTTCAGCGGCCTCATGTTCGGGTCGGGCGCGACGCGTGTCCCGGGTTCCCCTGGACAGGAGGCACTGAGGATGCGAGGATCGCTCCCGGCGCAGGCGCAACTCGCTTCCAGAAGGGAATGGAAAATGAGGAGGGGCTCGAGGGGGGCGGCGCTCGTTGTAGTCGCGGCGCTCGTCCTGCTACCGGGCGCAGCCGCGACCGCGAGGCACGTCGCGGGGACGCAGACGTTCACGGTGAACGTCGACGGCACGCCCAAAAGCGCGAATCTCGGATTCGACGCGTACTTTCCGAAGGCGACCACGATCCATGCGGGCGACACCGTGAAGTTCCACTGGGCCGGCGTCGGCGAGCCGCACACGACCACGTTCGGGACGTACACCAACCAGGCCGTGCTCGCGTACAACAAGCTGACTCCGGCGCAGCAGCAGTCGAACAACCCGCCGAAGGCGTTCCTGGCGATCGACGCGCGGGTGCCGAACCTGTTACCGCAGGGACCCGGTGACGCGACCCAGTCGGTCTCGAACCCGTGCTACCAGCAGAGCGGGAGCGTCGGCACCGGGGTCTGCCCGAACTCGCAGCACGAGCAGCCCGACTTCAACGGGACGCAGGTCTACTACAACAGCGGCTGGCCCGACTCGGGCCAGAACTGGTCGATCGCCTTCTCGCCCTCGACCGCTCCCGGCCAGTACCGCTTCATGTGCGCCCTGCACCGCGAGGAGATGTCGGGGAAGGTCACGGTCGCCCCGGCGGCCAAGACGATCATGAGCCCGGCGGCGCAGTTCGCGCTCGGCCAGAAGCAGCTCGCGGGCGTGGTCGCCCAGCTCGCGAAGGCCGTGCCGCCGACGCGCCAGGGGAACGCTCCCGTGCCCGGCATCACGGTCCCGGGCGCCGACCACGTGCTCGCCGGCTCCGGTCTCCCGAATGGACCGGGCTCGATCTACGAGTTCGGCCCCAAGACGATCAAGATCCCGGTGGGCGGCTCGGTGACCTGGTGGGTGATCGGGGTCCATTCGATCACCTTCAACTCCGATAAGTCGAACGACGACATCCGGAAGGTCGCGCCCGACGGGACGGTGCACGTCAACCCGGTCGCGGCGGCGCCCGCGGGCGGACCGGGCCAGCCGAACTCCCCGCCGGGGAACGGCAAGGGGATCACGTTCAAGCTCGCGGCGTCGGCCAAGTGGAACGGCTCGGGCTTCTTCAACACGGGCGTCTGGGGCTCGTTCCCGCCGGCGATCCAGGGTTACAAGCTGACCTTCACGAAGGCCGGGACGTATCACTACCTCTGCGTCGTCCACGACAACATGAAGGGCACGGTGGTCGTGGGATAGGGTCGGCCGCGATGGCGGCGCCCACGATGGAGGTGCTGAACCCCGCGACCGAGGAGGTGCTCGCGCACGTCCCGCGGGGCAGCGCCGCCGACGTGGACGCCGCCGTCGAGGCGGCGCGCGCGGCGCTGCCGGGCGTGGCTCGACACCACCCCGGCCGAGCGGTCGGAGCTGCTGCTTCGGCTTGCCGACCTGCTCGAGGAGCACGCCGGCGAGCTGGCGGCAATCGAGTCGGCGAACGTCGGGAAGCCGCTGGAGCACGCGCGCTTCGAGCTGCCGATCATGGCACGGCACCTGCGCTTTTTCGCAGGCGCGGCCAGGGTTCTCGAGGGGCGGAGCGCCGGTGAGTACGCGCGCGGGCTGACGTCGATGGTGCGTCGGGAGCCGCTCGGCGTCGTTGCGGGAATCGCGCCGTGGAACTACCCGCTGATGATGGCGGTCTGGAAGCTGGCGCCTGCGCTCGCCGCCGGGAACACGCAGGTGCTGAAGCCGTCGGAGCAGACGCCGCTCTCGCTGCTCCGCTTCGCCGAGCTCGCCTCCGGGGTGCTGCCGGCCGGGGTGCTGAACGTGGTCACGGGCGACGGCGTGCCGGTGGGCGAGCGGCTCGTCACGCATCCCGAGGTGCGGCTCGTCTCGCTGACGGGCGACGTCGAGACGGGGCGCGCGGTGGCGCGCGCTGCGGCGGACTCCCTGAAGCGTGTGCACCTGGAGCTCGGCGGGAAGGCGCCCGTGCTGGTCTTCGACGACGCCGATCCGGTTGCGGTCGCCGAGGGGATCAAGGTTGCCGGCTTCTGGAACGCGGGGCAGGACTGCACGGCGGCCGCGCGGGTGGTGGCCGGGCCGCGGATCTACGACCGGTTGCTCGAGGAGCTCGTGCCGGCCGTCGAGTCGCTCCGGGTCGGCGACCCCGCCGGGGGCGAGGTCGACATGGGGCCGCTGGTCTCGCGGCCGCAGCAGGAGCGCGTGCTCGGCTTCCTCGAGCGGGCGGGCGGCGCGTCGGTGCTGACGGGCGGTGAGGCGCCGGCGGCGCGCGGGTTCTTCGTGGCGCCGACCGTCGTGGCGGATGTGGGTCAGCGGGACGAGATCGTGCAGCGCGAGGTGTTCGGGCCGGTGGTGACGGTGCAGCGCTTCGCGGACGACGCCGAGGCGATCGCGTGGGCGAACGACGTGCCCTACGGGCTGGCCGCCTCGGTGTGGACGCGGGACGTGGGGCGCGCGCTCTCGGCGGCGCGGGCGCTCCAGTTCGGGACGGTCTGGATCAACGATCACGGGACGCTCGTGTCGGAGATGCCGCACGGCGGCTTCAGGCAGTCTGGGTACGGCAAGGATCTGTCGGTCTACTCGCTCGAGGAGTACACGCAGCTGAAGCACGTGATGGCGAGGCTCTTGTGACGGCGCTGATCTTCGATCTCGACGGCACGCTCGTCGACACCGTCTACGCGCACGTCTTCGCGTGGCAGCGCGCGCTGGCTGAGGAGGGAATGCCGATCGACGGGTGGCGGATCCACCGGCGGATCGGGATGAGCGGCGGGCTCTTCACGCGCGCGGTCGCGCGCGAGGTGGGGCGGGAGCTGTCGGCGGAGGAGACCGAGGCGCTCCAGAGGCGGCACGGGCGCATCTTCAGCGAGTTGCTCCCGGACCGGAGGCCGCTGCCCGGCGCGGTCGACCTGCTCGCCGACCTGCGGGAGCGCGGGGTCGTGCACGGCATCGCCACCTCGGGCCGCCGCCCCGAGATCGACGCGTCTCTGGAGGCGCTCGACGTGCCTCCAGAGACGGTCGTCATCGATCGCGGCGTCGTCGCGCGGGCCAAACCGGCCCCGGATCTCTTCCTCGCCTGCGCCGAGGCGCTGGGCCTCGAGCCCGCCGACTGCTGGGTGGTGGGCGACGCGGTGTGGGACGTCCTCGCCGCCCGCCGCGCCGCGATGCTCTCGATCGGCCTCCTGAGCGGCGGCTACGGCACCGACGAGCTCCTCCAGGCCGGTGCCTTCCGCGTCTATGCCGACGCCGCCGACCTTCATGCCTCTCTCGACGAGCTCGGGTTCGACTGAGCTTCTATTCAGCCTTCGTTGAAGGTGCCGACGAGCGGGTTCGTGCCGGAGAAGATCCCGCTCGGGTTCGGATACCAGACCCAGAGGTGCATCGTGATCAGGTTCGGGTGCCAGAAGTTGAAGGCGGCGCCGGAGCCGGGCGCCTTCGCCGGACAGGCACTTTGCGCCGCCGCCGGGAAGAACGTCCCGTCCTTGTAGTGGCACCCCGCGCCGAACGCGCCGTACGTGGCGCCCGGGAGCGGCGGCGTCGCCGGCTTCTTCGTGAAGACCCACTCGACCGCGCCGAGCTGCCACGAGCTGCCGTGATGCTCGTAGACCAGGATGGGCGGCTTCGCGACGTCGAACCCGGTCACCTTCGGGTTCATGAAGTGGTAACCCATGTTCGGGATCATCTTCGTGATGATCCCGTAGCCGTTCTGCTTCGCCAGCGCGAGGTTCGTGACGTACTTCGCCGTGGCCGCCCGGGCGAGCGCGACGTCGTTCGCCGTGGTCCCGGCGGGAGCGCCGGCCGAGGTGGCTGCGAGTGCAAGCAGCGCCCCCACCGCTACGAAACCTACGATCAACCGTTTGCTGCTCACTGTGCCCTCCTTCGCTCGTTTTGTCCGACGGAGCGACGGTACGACGGCGGGCGCGACGCGGCATCGGCCGTGCTACCGAGGTTGGCGCACCGGCCTACCGACCTTCGAGCAGTCCGCGGCTGACGGCTGCCACCGACGCCTCGCCCCGGCTGCGCACGGCGAGCTTGCGCAGGATCGAGGCGACATGTGTGTCGACCGTCTTCACCGAGAGGAAGAGGCGCTCGGCGATCTCCGCGTTCTGGAGGCCCTCCGTGACGAGGGCGAGCACCTCGACCTCGCGCCGGGTCAGTCCGGCCGGGTTGTCCTTCGTCGAGGGCCGCGGCCCACGGGGCAGGCTCCGCGCACCGAGCTCGCGCAGCCTGCGCGCGACGACTGCCGCGGTCGCCCGGGCATCGAGACGGTGGAGCTCGGCCAGAGCCGCGCGCAGCGCCTCCTCGTCGCCGTCTGCGAGCGCCAGCGCCGCCTCGTACGGGCAGCCGATCCGGGTCCATCGTTCGGCGGCGCCCGCCCAGTCGCCCTGGAGCATGAGCGCGTACGGCGCCGCCGCCCCATCGGGCACAGGCGCCCGGCGCCAGAACGCGAGCTCGCCGACCACCCAAGGCTGTCGTAGCGTCTGCGCGAGCTCGTAGGCCCGCTGCGTAAGCGACTCGATCTCGTCCGCCCGGCCTGCGAGCCAAGCCGCCTCGGCGCGAGCCGCGGCGACGGGCGCGAGCCGCGGCAGCTCGCCGCTCATCTCGGCGAGCTCGGCCGCCTCGTCGAGCGGCGACCACGGATCGGGGTCGCCATGTCGCGCGCGGAGGAGCCCGATCACCACGAGGGCGAAGATCGTCGGCGTCGTGGACGCGCGGCGGAGGCGCAGCACCGTCTCCGCATGGTCCGCCGCCTGGGCCCAGAGTCCCCGGTCGAGCTCGGCCCGGGCGAGGTAGGCGATGTCGTATTGCCGGTAGAGCTCGAAGCCGCGCCCGCCGCAGTAGGCGGTCGCGGCCTCGAGCAGCGGCACCACGTTCTCGTACTCGCGGTTCCGGAGCATGGTGTGGCCGATCAGGGTCTCCCCCCACCCGATGCCCTCGGCGAAGCCTCGCTCGCGGGAGACCTCGAGGGCACGCGCGATCTTCTCCCGGCCCGAGTCGAGGCCGAGGAGCGACTCGCCCTCGCCGAGGGCGGCGAGCGCGCCGACGACTGGCTCCGGGTCGTCGTAGAGATCCGCGATCGCGAGCGCGCGCTCGGCCCAGACCGTGGCCGACGTGCCGTCCGCGGCCGCGCGGGCGAGGAACGCAAGGTTGCCGTAGGCCAGGCCCAGCTCAGGGCTCTCGCCGAGCGGCTCGAGGAGCTCGACCGCTCGCCGGCCGGCCTCCCAGGACTCGGCCACGCGCCCGGGGCACCAGAGGTAGTTCGAGAGGCTCGTGAGGGCGCTCGCCTCGGCGAGGGTGTCGCCCCGGTCGTGGTGGATCGCGACGGCTTCCCGCACGGCGTCCACCGCTTCCGGGTTCTGATCCGTCATGTAAGCGGAGTAGGCGCGCCGCTCGAGGAGCTCGGCGCGGCGCGCCGGTTCGAGCCGGTCGCCGAATGCGAGCGCCTGCGCGTAGTGGGCCGCCGCCTCGCGATGAGCGCCGACCGACGCCGCGCGTGCGGCGGCCACGGGCGCGAAGCGCAGGACCGCCTCGACGTCGCCCGCGCCGGCGGCGTGGTGGGCGAGCCGCGCTGCGTCCGGCTCTTCGAAGGGCGGCTCGGCGAGTGCCGCGAGCGCCTTCGCGTGCAGGGCCTTGCGCCTGGCGGCCGGGAGCGAGCTCTCGATCGCGAGCCGCGCGAGCTCGTGGCGGAACGACACCCGGTCGCCGTCCTCGGCGAGCATCCCGGAGGCGAGGCACTGGTCGAGCACCTCGGTTCCCTCGGGCACGAGCGCGTCGAGCAGCCATAGCTCCGTGTGCGGCGGGGTCATCGCGGCGGCGTCCACGACGGCGCGGGCGCGCGGCCCGAGGTGGCCGGCGCGGGCGAGGACGGCGTCGCGCAGCGTCTCGGGCAGGTCCGTCCCGGCCGCGAGCAGCTCCGTCACGAAGAACGGATTGCCGTTCGTCTTGCGGTAGAGGCCCTCGGGGTCGACGCCGTGCTCCGTGGCGAGGACGGCGACCGCTTCGGGTGAAAGTGGCGCGAGCGGGATCCGGGCCGCCCGGTCCGCCACCGCGAGCTCGCCGAGCAGGGCGCGGAGCGGATGGCGCCGGTCGACCTCGTCGTCGCGGTAGGTCGCGACGAAGAGCGCCGGGAGGCTGTCGAGCCGCCGCGCCACGATGCGCAGGACGTCCAGCGTCGCCTCGTCGGCCCAGTGCATGTCCTCGACGACGACGATGCGCGCGGGCGGCCGCTCCAGCTCCCGCATCAGTGCGGCGGCCAGCTCGTAGGGCTTCGGCTCCGCGCGGGCGAGGAGCTCGAGCTCGCCGCCGGTCGCGTGGGCGACGTCGAGGAAGGGGCCGAGGGGCCTCGGCGTGTAGAGCGGATCGCACGCGCCCCAGAGGACGCGGCCGGCCGGCTGCTGCTCGCAGAAGCGGCGCACGAGCGAGGTCTTGCCGATGCCCGCCTCGCCGCGCACGAGCGCGAGGCGTCCGCCGCTCTCGAGCAGCTCGTCGAGCCTGGCGAGCTCGTCCGTGCGCTCGAGGAGCTGTGCCACTGCGGCCACCGACGCAATCATGCGCGTCCGAAGCGGGCGGGTAAAGGCCGCGCGTGCAACTTCGGTGGAGGCGGCCGCCAATCTCAGGGGTTCGCCGTATGGCCGGCCCGCCCGGCGGCTCCTACGGTTCGGGCACCGACTGGCGACAGATAAGGAGACGAGATGCCCCGTTACGTGGTCGAGCGCACCTTCCCCGACGGGTTGGCGATCCCCGTCGACGCAACGGGCGCTCAGATCTGCCTCGGCGTCGTCGACCGGAACGCCGACGACGGCGTCACCTGGCTCCACTCCTACGTGACCGGCGACCGGAAGAAGAGCTTCTGCGTCTACGACGCACCGACACCCGAGGCGATCCGCAAGTCCGCGAAGCGGAACGACCTCCCCATCGACCAGATCACCCAGGTCAGCGTCCTCGACCCCTACTTCTTCTGGTGACAGTCACCAGACGTGGCTGCACGCGACGGGTGGCGGCTGCCGCTAGCGTGGCGGGGTGAGCCCGACGCCCGCGGAGCACGTGAGCTGACCACGGCGGAGATCGCCGTTCCGCTACCCGCGGGGGCGGAAGCGGGTGAGAAGGGGCTCAAGACCGGCGCGCTGAGCTATGCGGCCAACGTCGTCATCGGCGTCGCCTCCACCGCGCCGGCGTACTCGCTCGCGGCCACGCTCGGCTTCATCGTCGCGGTTCCCGGCGTCGGGATACACGCGCCGGCGGTGCTGCTCGTGTCGTTCGTGCCGATGTTCCTCGTCGCGCTCGGCTTCAAGTACCTGAACCGCGCCGACCCCGACTGCGGCACCAGCTTCGCCTGGACGACCCGCGCGTTCGGGCCCTGGGTGGGGTGGATCAACGGCTGGGCGCTCTTCATCGCCGACGTGCTCGTGATGGCGTCCCTGGCGGTGATCGCCGCGCAGTACACCTTCCTGCTCTTCGGCTGGCACTCGGCCGCGCACTCGACCGCCGGGATCCTGATCGGGTCGGTCGTCTGGATCGCCCTCATGACCTGGATCTGCTACCGCGGCATCGAGCTCTCCGCCCGCGTGCAGTTCTTCCTGCTCGCCGCCGAGATCGCGATCCTCGGGCTCTTCGCCCTGGTCGCCCTCGCGAAGGTCTACGGCAGCACGCCGCCCGGCTCGCTCCGCCCCTCGCTCGACTGGCTGAACCCCTTCGCCATCTCCTGGGGCGCGCTCGTCGACGGCGTGCTGCTCGGCATCTTCATCTACTGGGGCTGGGACACGAGCCTGTCTGTGAACGAGGAGTCCGAGGACTCGGCCGAGGGCCCGGGCAGCGCGGCCGTCCTGTCGACGATCCTGCTGCTCCTGGTCTACGTCGTCGTGTCGATCGCCGCGCAGGCCTACCACGGCACGGCGATCCTCGAGAACAATCCAGACGACGTTCTGAGCGTCCTCGGCACGAAGGTGTTCGGTGCCCCATGGGACAAGCTGCTGATCCTCGCCGTGCTCACGTCGGCCTCCGCCTGTACGCAGACGACGATCCTCCCGACCGCACGGACGACGTTCTCGATGGCGCGCTGGGGCGCGCTGCCGGCGGTGTTCGGGCGAGTCCACCCGCGCTACCTGACGCCGACGGTCTCGACCCTCGGCATGGGCGCCCTGTCGGCTGTATGGACCGTGCTCCTCGTCGCGCTCAACCCCGCGCAGAACCTGCTCGGCGACTCGATCACCGCGATCGGGTTCGCGATCGCCTTCTACTACGGCTTCACCGGCCTCGCCGCCGCCTGGTACTTCCGCCGCGAGCTCCGCCGCAGCCCCTCGATCCTGCTCCGAGTCGGGATCCTGCCGCTGCTCGGCGGCCTGCTGATGGGGGCCGTCTTCGCGAAGGCCTTCCTGGACTATCGGCTGGCCGGCGCGGGCTACGCGGCGCCGCTGCTCGGGATCCAGGTGCCGATCGTGATCGGGATCGGGTCGCTCCTCCTCGGCATTCCTCTGATGCTCCTCGCCGCGGTGAGGCTCCGGCCCTTCTTCAGACGCAGAGCCGAGATTGCGACCCCGGGCCTCCCGCTGTGAATTGACGACAACAAGACGGTGAGGAGTTAACCTGACCCATTCGGGGGTTTCGTCTGCCCAGGAGACTAAGGCAGCATCCCATAGGTCTAGGGAATATCCTCGAGTGGGCTCACAGCGGGGCCGCGGGAGGGGAGAACGAGAGACGATGAGCGCAGCCGCGCGGAAGCGAGGGAAAGGCAAGCGCATCGGCAGCGTCGTCGACGCTCGTCCCGGCCGGCGAGACCGAGCCCGAAGCCGCCCCGCGCGACAGCACGGCCGAGACGCTTCAAGCGGCGCCTGCACCGCCTCGCGCTCGACGTTCACGACGGCCCGATGCAGAACCTGGCCGTGATCGGCTTCAGCCTCGGCGACCTGCGCCGGCGCGTGCAGTCGGTGGTGCCCGTGGAGCACCAGGACAAGATCGACCCCGCCATGGAGCAAATCAGCGAGGAGCTCGTCCGCGTCGAAGCCGAGCTGCGCGCGCTGATCGGCGCGCTCGAGCACGGCGCCATCCGCACCATCCCGCTGATCGAGGCGATCGAGACCGAGATCGCCGAGTTCGAGCGGCGCTCGCCTGCCAAGGTCGACCGGCACATCGACCCCGATGTGCGCACGGAGACCGACTCGCAGCGGATCGCGCTCCAGTCGGTCACGCGCGAAGCGCTCTCCAACATCGCCAAGCACGCCGCGGCTCACAACGTGACCGTGCGTCTGCGCGGCACGTCCCGCACCATCACCCTCGAGATCGTCGACGACGGCCGCGGCTTCTCGCCCGAGGCGGCGAAGAACAAGCCGCGCCGCCTCGGCCTCGGCGGCATGCGCGAGCGCGTGGAGCTGCTCGGCGGCAAGTTCGAGGTATCCAGCCGTCCCGGTGGGCCGACACGTATTACCGCCACACTGAAGGCGTGGCGGCCATCCGACGCCCCTTAGGCCAGCGCGCCAGTCTCGCCTGGGCTGCCGGCGCCCTCGCGCTCGCCGCGGTCACGTTCGTCCATCTCGGAGGCGACGCCGACGCGGCACTCTGGGGCGCGGCTCAGGTGGTGCTGGTCGGCCTCGCCGCGATCGACATCGAGACGCGCCGGCTGCCGAACGTGATCACACTGCCCGTCGCCGCGCTGGCGCTCCTCTTCCGCGCCGTCGACGACCGCTCCGACCTCGCGGAGGTCGCGATCGCCGGGGCCGCCGCCTTCGCCGTCTTCTACCTCGTCGCGGTCGTCCTTCGCGGCGGGCTCGGGATGGGCGACGTGAAGCTCGCGGGCATGCTCGGCTTCCTGCTCGGCGCGAAGGTCATCCCGGCGCTCGCCCTTGGCATCGTCGCCGGCGGCATCTGGTCGGCTGCGCTGCTGATCACGCGCCGCGCCGGTCTTCGCTCCTCGCTCGCCTACGGCCCGTTCCTGTGCCTCGGCGGCGCCGTCGCCATCCTCTTCTCGGGCCCGCCTCCGCTTGTCTAGAGCCCTCGCCGACGAGAGCGGCCGCGCGGTGGTCGAGAACTGCGATGTCGCGTCGAGCATGTGGACGCGGATGCGCGGCCTGCTCGGCCGGAAGGGCCTCGCGCCCGGCGAGGGTCTCATGATCACGAACACGGGATCGATCCATACAGCGTTCATGGCCTTTCCGATCGACGCCGTCTTCCTCGACCGAGAGCTGCGAGTCCGCCGGGTCGTGGCCGGCATCCGGCCGTTCAGGGTCGCCTTCGGGCACCGCGGCGCGCGTCACGTCCTCGAGCTCGCAGCGGGCGAGGCGGCCCGGGCCGCGATCACGGAAGGCCTCCGACTCCACTGGGAAGATCAGTGAGGTGAGCTACGGCGCAGGCCGATCAGGGAGACGAGCAGCGCGGTGAAGAAGACCTGGATCCCGGCTACGAAGAGCGTCGTCGCCACGATCGCGAGCTGCTCCTCGCTCAGCGTCCCGAAGCCGCGTGCGATCCAGCTCTCGAGAACGTATGCGCCGAGCGCGACGCCGGAAAGCAGGAGCGCGAGCGCGGCGAGCAGGGCGTGCTCGAGTCCGAAGCGCCGCGCGAGCCGCTCGAACGTCGGATCGCGGACGCCCATCACGAAGACCGAGTACGCTCGGCCGCACACGCCGAGACCGATCACCTGCAGGCCGACGATCACGAGCGCCGAGCCCGCGATCAGCGTGTGGACGTACCACAATCGCCCGAACAGGCTCAGGTGCGAGAAGGCCGTCAGCTCCATGAAGGCGCCGAGGACCGTCAGCACCATCCCGGGCACGATGAAGAGCGCGGTCGGGCTGTGCAGGAGGATCAGCCGCAGGTGCCGCCACCCGTCCCGGAAGGGCGAGAGCTTCGACTCGCCGACGCGGGCGTGGAGGCCTATCGGCAGTTCGCGGACGTCGAGGTGCACCTTCGCGGCGCGGATCACCATCTCCGAGGCGAACTCCATCCCGGTCGAGCGGAGGTCGAGCTCGCGGAGCGCGTCCCGGCGCAGCGCACGCAGGCCGCAGTGCGCGTCGCGGACGGGCGTCGCGTGCACGAGGTTCAGGAACCCGGAGAGGATCGGATTGCCGATCCGGGAGAGCAGTGACATCGCGCCGGGGTCGACGTGCTCCATCCGGTTCCCCATCACGAGCTCCGCGCCTTCATCCAGCTCCGCGACGAAGCGCGGGATCTCGGCGAAGTCGTAGGTCAGGTCGGCGTCGATCATCACGATGTAGTCGCCCGACGCGGCGTCGAACCCGGCCAGATACGCCTGCCCGTAGCCGCGGCGCGGCTCCTCGACCACGGTCGCGCCGGCGGCGCGCGCGAGCGCCGCGCTGCCGTCGTCGGAGCCGTTGTCGACGACGATCACCTCGCCGTCGAGCTGCGCGGCCTCGAGCACCGCCCGGGCGCGCGAGACGCACTCGGCGATGTTCTCGGCCTCGTTCAGGCAGGGGATGACGACGGAGACGAAAGTCGCGGTGGCGACCGCCGTCCCGGGACGTTCCTCGGCTGCAACCCCCATGGGCAAAGGTGCGACGTATCGTGTCGAACCCCTGCACGCCGTGTACTAGCCGTTCGGGGGATTAGCCAGGACCTAGGGCTAGGTTTTGCCGGTGCGGATCTGCATCGTCTACGACTGCATCTACCCGCACACGGTCGGCGGGGCCGAGCGCTGGTACCGCAACCTGGCCGAGCGGCTCGTCTGCCGAGGGCCACGAGGTCGACTACCTGACGCTCCGGCAGTGGCCCGAGGGCGAAGACGCGGGAGTCCCCGGCGTGCGGGTGATCGCGGTCGGGCCCCAGCATGGAGCTGTACGCGGGCGGGCGCCGCCGGATCGGTCCGCCGCTCCGCTTCGGCCTCGGCGTCCTGCGCCACCTCCTCCGCCACGGCCGGGGCTACGACGCTGTGCACACGGCGTCGTTTCCGTACTTCTCGCTCTTGGCAGCCGGCGCAGTCCGCCCGCTGCGCCGCTACCGCCTGGTCGTCGACTGGCACGAGGTGTGGACGCGAGGCCTACTGGCGCGAGTACCTCGGCCGCGTCGCCGGCGCGGTCGGGCTGGCTGGTGCAGCGGCTGTGCCTTCGGATCCCGCAGCGGGCGTTCTGCTTCTCGCGCCTGCACGAGCGGCGGCTGCGCGAGCTCGGCCTCCGCGGCGAGCTGACCGTGCTGCGCGGTCAGTACGCCGGGCCGCCCGGCCGGCTCGTCGAGGCGCGCGAGCCGCCGACGGTCGTCTTCGCCGGCCGCCACATCCCGGAGAAGCGCGTGCCGGCGCTCGTCCCGGCGATCGCCGCGCGCGCGCGAGCGGATCCCGGATCTCCGCTGCGAGATCTTCGGCGACGGCCCCGAGCGGCGCCGAGGTGCTCGCGGCGTCGTCGCCGAGGCCGGCCTCGAACGACGTCGATCGACGTGCCGGGCTTCGTGCCGGCGGAGCGGGTCGAGGAGGCGCTCGCCTCGGCGCTCTGCCTCGTGCTGCCGTCGCGTCGCGAGGGCTACGGGCTCGTCGTCGTCGAGGCGGCGGCGTCGGGGACGCCGAGCGTCGTCGTGGCGCGGCCCGGACAACGCAGCGGTCGAGCTCGTCGAGGACGGGCGTGAACGGCGCCGTCGCCGCCGTCGGCCGCGCCGCGACGACCTCGCGGACGGCGATCGTCCGCATCCATCGAGGGCGGCGCGGCGCTGCGCGACTCGACCGCGGCGTGGTTCGCGGCACATCGCGGCGAGCTCGACCTTGCGACGTCACTCGACAGGGTCGTCGCCGCGTACGACGAGGCCGGCTAGTCAGTACGCCCGATGGTCAAGGACGACGAGCCGGCCGCCGTGGACGAGCCGAGCCTCGAGCCGCCCAGCCCAAGCGAGCCGCTCCTCGGTGCGGACGTCGGCCTCAGGGTCATCCGCGGCGGAGCACTTCGCGTAAGCGGCTACGGCCTCGGAGTTCTCCTCGCGGCGCTCGCGTCGATCATCCTGCTTCGCTATCTCGGCGTCGACGACTTCGGCCGCTTCGCGACTGTGACCTCACTCGTGGCGCTGATGGGTGGCCTGGCGGATGCGGGCCTCGGCACCGTCGGCGCCCGGGACCTCGCCCAGCGCCCGGCCGGCGCGCCGCGCCGGCAGCTGCTCGCCAATCTGCTCGGGCTGAGGCTCGCGCTGGCGCCGCTCGCCGGCGTCGCCGCGGTCGTGTTCGCCCTTGCGGCGGGCTACGACACGGCTCTCGTCGCGGGGGTCGCACTCGCAAGCGGCGCGCTGATCGTGGCCTCGTACCAGGCGACGGTCGCCCTGCCGCTCTACGTCGAGCTGCGGGCGGGGACGATCACGGCCCTCGACCTCCTTCAACAGGCGCTGATGCTTGCCGGAATCGCGCTGCTCGTTGCCGTGGGCGCCGGACTCACCGCATTCTTCGCCGTCGCGCTCGTTGTCGCAGCAGCCGGCCTTGCGGCCACGTTGTTCCTCCCCGGCGCCGACAGCTTGTGGCGCCCGTCGTTCGAGCTGCGCGCCTGGCGCACGCTCGTTCGGGAGCTCCTCCCGCTGGCCGCCGCGACGGTCGTCAACGTTGTGTACTTCCGGGTGCTGATCGTGCTCATGTCATTGCTTGCGACCGCCGAGGCGACAGGCCTCTTCGCCACCTCGTTCCGGATCACGCAGATGCTTCTCGGCGTCTCGTCGCTCGCGCTCACCCTCGCGGTTCCAGTTCTTGCCGCCGCCGCCGAGAGCGCACCTCGGCTGCGTGTCATGTTCGAGCGGCTGCTCGAGGTGGCGGCGATCGCCTCGACCTTCATCGCGATCGTGGTCGCGATCGCGGCGGTCCCGATTCTTCGGCTGCTCGGCGGCGGCGCCTATATCCCGGCGGCGCCTGTGCTGCGCATCCAGGTCTTCGCCCTCGTTCCGCTCTTCGTCGGCCAGGCCTGCGGTGCCGTCCTGGTCACGATCCGGCGACAGAAGGTCTTTCTCGCCTCGGGAGGTGCCGCACTGGCTCTCGTCGTCGCCGCTGGCCTCCTGCTCATACCGCCCCACGAGGCCATAGGCGCCGCGGTCGCGGCCCTGATCGCCGAGTCGGGGCTCACCGGCGTGCTCCTGGTGGCTCTGGTCCGGGGATCGCCGGAGCTCACGCCGAGCTTCCGCTTCGTGTGGAAGGTCGCGCTCGCGACGGCCGTTGCCGCGGCGTGTGCCCTCGTTCCGGGGCTGCCGTCGGTCGCTACGGCTGCGCTCGCAGCGGTCGCCTTCGGCGTCGTCATCTGGCTCACACGGGCCCTGCCCCCCGAGCTGATTGCGGCGATCGGTCGCCGAAGGGCCGCCTGACGGTGCGCCTGCCTCGTCCGTGGCGGAGGACCGGGGGTCAGCGGAACCAGCGTCACCAGCGCAGGCGGCGGGGCTTGACCAGTGCCACGATCCTTGGCTCGTAGGCCTCCGGCCAGATGTTCGAACGTAGTGCCGGTCGTCCTCCGGGTAGCAGTACGAGGGCGAGAGCACGAGGCTCGGCGGATGGTCAATCAGGTAGCGATTCAGGTGGCTCTCGTCGTGCCAGACGGCGGTGATTCCGCGAGCGTCGTCGGCCGCCACGTTCGCCTGAACGGCTTCGGCAAGTGCGAGAAAAGGCCGGCGCTCACCGCCGACGAAGCCACCGCAGAAGTACGTACTCCCCTCGCCGTCGCCGACGAAGGCTATCGACTCCGGTCGCTGCTCGTAGGTTCCTCGCCGCCCGACGAAGCCCGGGTGGGTCGTGCCGACGAGCGGCGCCAGGATCTCCTGCCGAACGGGCCGACGAATCGCATCGACTCGGCGTAGGCGCCGTACGCGGCGCCCGACGAGACGGTCACCAGGGCGACTTTTTGTCGGCCGGTCACGACCGCCCGTTGTCGGATGCGAAGGCATACGGGACAACAGCATGAGCGCCGTCGACCGCGGTGAAGTCCATTGAGTCGAGATCGATCCGCTCGCCGGCGACGAACCGGCGGTTCAAAGCCTCCGGAGTGAGCGCGCGATCGGCCTCGAAGCGGTTGCGGTGCGTTGAGGCCACGATGTTCACCGGGAGCGACACGAGGCAGCTCTCTCGAAACGCGGCCATGAACGGCGGGGCGTGGCACCGGCGGCGGTGGAGCTCGTCCTCCAGCTCGTTCGGATTGGAGAAGCACGCGGCGGCGACGAGGCGCCGAACGAGGTCGGTCCGCATCACGTGTCCGTCGAGCGAGAGCGGATAGGCGAAGTCGAGTTGCGCGCGCGGCCAGCTCCACGCGATGTAGGGGCCGTGCTCGGCGGCGTCTGGAACGGGCTGGACGCTCGCACGCGGATAGCAGTAGCGGGTGTTCCGGCCGAGACGGAGGCTGAACGCGGCCAGGGCGGCCGAGAGAAGCGGCGACGCCGGAGCTGGACGGAAGAAGAGGTCGTCGTCGCTGTGGAAGACGGTGTACTCATGTCGGCGATCCAGGGCCTCGAGCACGTCCCGCTGGAAGTCGTTGCTCTGGGCGACGAGGTGGACGCCCGGCGGCGGGCTCAAGAGGTCGTACCCCTCGGCGAAGCCGGCATCCGTTGTGGTGTAGACGGCGGTCACGCGCGCGTCGTACGGGGCGAAACGCTCGATGCTCCGCAGGCAAGCGTCGAGCTGCATCGCACGGTTCTTCGAGAAGACGACGCAGTTGACACGTGCGGATGCGTCGCCGGCTGCCGCGGCTTCGAGAATCGCGCTGACCGAATCTCGGCGTGCCTCCTTTCCCCGCGCCATCCCGGCGACGCGGAGTCGCGTCCAAGTGTCGCCTGCTCCCGTCCGGAGGCTCACCGGTGCGTACGGATCCGCAGCTGCTCGCGGACGCGAGATGACGTGTAGCCGGGGGATGCGATCAGGGCACGGACTAGGGCGAGCGCCGCCAGGGAGCGGCGGCGCTGCTGCAGCATCGACTCTGTGCGCTGCAAGAGCGTCGCGGCAGCGATTCCGCGACGCGCGTGCGCCCCCAGCGCGGCCACGGCGGCCCCGGTGACGGTGTCAGCCTCGTCGTCCTGGCCGTTCAGCCTGAGGATCGCCGCACCCGAGTACCACTCGTGCTCGACGGCGCGTTCGATCTCCGCGCGGCCGATCGCGAGGCCGGTCGAGGAGCTCGGGCGAGAGGTACCGTGACGCCCTCGAGAGGATCCCTGCCATCGGCCCGACGTATCCGGGCGGCCGCCCGCGCAGCGAGCCGCGCGCGTCGCCTGCTTCTCCAGCATGTGAAGCGAGATCTGAGCGGGGTGGCGGCGATAGAGGATCATCGGCTCTTCGAGGTTCGCAAGGTCATGGCTCTCCGAGAGGCGGAGCCACAGGTCATAGTCCTCGACGTAGTCGAGGCGATAGCCGTTCACGGCCTCGAGCGCGGTGCGCCTGAGCATGACCGTCGGGTGCACGAGGCAGTTGCGGCGCGGGAGCAGCGCTGCGATCTGCCTCGAGCTCGTCGGCAGACGCATCGTCTTTCCCCGCACGCCTGCCGCGTCCACGACGATTGCTGCTCCGCCCACGACCGCCACCGACGGGTGCGCGTCGAGGAAGTCCGCCTGCCGCGTAAGCAACGGTCCGGAAGCGCGACGTCGTCGGCATCGAGTCGCGCCACGTACGCGGCGCGCGCACGGTGCCACCCGGCGTTCAACGCGGCAGCAATGCCGCGATGCTCGCCGAGCGCCAGCAGTGTGACGCGGGGGTCCGAGGCGGTGAAGCGCTCCACGATGTCCCGGGAGGCGTCGGTCGAGCCGTCGTCGACGACGATCACCTCGAGGTCGACGAGTGTCTGCTCAAGAAGGCTCTCGATCGCCTGCGCGAGGTACGGCTCGCCGTTGTGTACCGGGACGACGGCGCTCACGCGCGGCGTTTGAGTCGCGCGGTCCCCGGCGTGCGCGTAGGGCGCCGGCTGCCCCGTGTCAGCTCCGCCGCGCACCGAGGAATGATCGCACGCGAAGCCGGACCGCCTGCCACACCATTCGTGCAGTCAACCGCGCGCTGCCCGACCAGAAGAGCCGCGCAGCAAGCTCGCAGAGATGAATCTTCGTCAACCGCGAGAGACCAGGGAGCGCTTCGACGGCCACCACGGCGAGCTTCAGCGGACGCGGTGCCTCGGAGCTCATACGGTTTGCATCCCGGAGCGCAAACAACCGCTCGTGGCGGCTTCTGAGAACCTCGTAATGCCGCTCGGTCTCGTCGAGCCAGCCGGCCAGGCGGCCGCCTTCGTCCCGCCGATGCCGGAAGACGACCCGCGGCACGTAGACGCCGGCCGCGCCTTGCTCTGCGAACGCCAGCCAGAGGTCCCAGTCCTCGAATCCCTGCTCGAGCTGCCACCCCCCGGCCTTCACGAGTAGATCCCGCCGGATCAGGTTCCCGCTGCCGGTAATGCAGTTCACGTAGGTCACAAGCCACGGGTCGAGTGCGCGGATCCCCGGGATGCGGAAAGTCGTGAGGCCGAAGGTCTGGACGTCGCCCCACGCCGCCACGGCCTCCGGTCGGGCGTCGAGCGCAGCTGCGAGCGCCGTCAGCGCGCCGGGCTCGAGGACGTCATCGGCGTCGAAACGCATCACGTACGGGGCACTCGTCGCGGCCAGGCCCGTCATCACAGCCGCCGCCTGGCCGCGGTTCTCCTGGTGGAGCACCTGCACTCCCTCCCGCTCGAGCTCGTCGAGCACCGCGAGCGTCTCGAGTTCCGTCGAGCCGTCGTCGACGACCACGAGCTCCGGAACGGCGGGATCCGAACGGATCGAGTCGACTGCCTCGCGCAAGGTCGCGCGGTCGTCGAAGCAGGTGACGACAACCGCTACCGAAGGCTTGATGCTCTCAGCGACGGCGGGCTCCAAGAGCCGATTCGTAGACGGCCGCGGTCCGTCGAACCATCTCATCGGCGGAGTAATGGGCGGCGACTCGCTCGCGCGCGCGTCTGCCTAGCTCGAGCCGGCGCGGTTCGTCCCGAGCGAGTTCGGCAAGTCCGTCGGCGAAGACGCCCACATCAGGCGAGGGGACAACCAGACCCGCGTCGCCAACGCCCTCGATCGTTCCGGGCTCATCAGACACCACCGCAGGCAGCCCCATGGCCATGGCCTCGAGAAGCGCATAGGGCAGCCCCTCGCGATGCGAGGAGACGACGAATAGGTCCGCCGACGCCAGCACGGAGCGCACGTCGTGGCGGAAACCCAGGATGCGCACGGCGTCGCCGTCCGCCGCCAGCTGCTCGAGCGCGGGCCGGAGCGGGCCGTCCCCGGCGACGAGCAGCGTGAACCGGAGTACCGCGCCGCCCGACCTCGATCGCCGCGCGGGCAGCCAGGAGCGGATCCTTTCGCGTGTCGAGGCTCCCGATCCACGCCCCGACGACTGCGTCGGCAGGAAGCCCGAGGGCGAGACGGGCCTCGGCGCGCCGCTCGGCGGTTGGCTGCGGGGCGAGGTCGACGCTGTTCGGGATCAACGAGCAACCGGCGCCCCGAGCGCGGCCCGACGACCTCGAGGGTCCAGTTCCTCTCGGCATTGGAGACGCAGATCGTGCGCGTGGCAGCGGCTACGACCAGGCGCAGATTCGCGACTGCCGCAAGCCGCGGGATGCCGACCAGGCGGCGAAGCAGATGCAGGCCGTTCAGCGTCACCACGGAGGGTCGGAGAGCCAGGCTCGGGAGCGCGAAACCGCTTGCCACCTCGCCGTGGACGTGAACGAGATCGTGCTTCCTCGCGAGAAGCTGGAGGGCGACACCGGTCCGGCAGAGCGTCCGCAGGGCCTCGCGCGGCTCCGGGCTCGGCGCCAGGAAGAGCCGCTCGAACTCGAATCCTCCCATCCGCTCGAGCGTGTCGACGTACGTCTCTCCACCGCCGCCGGGATGGGGCAGCACGTGGAGCACCGAGCGCACGAGGAGGAGCGTAGCCGCGGACGTCGCCGACGCCGCTGGCATGATCGGCGGACGATGCAGCGGCCACGTTCGAGTCGTCTCGCGTGGCTGCAGGATCTGACGGCGACCCCCGGGCGCGTCGCCGCCTGCCTAGGCGTCCTCGTGCTCGCGGCCGCGCTCGGACACATGATCTACGCGGTCCCGTACCACGGCCCCTGGGTCTTCGACGACGAGCTCGGCTACCAGAAGCTCGCCCAGAGCCTGGGCACGGTGCACAAGCTCGCGATCTTCGGCAAGCAGGGCCTCTCGTACTCGCCGCTCTACCCGCTCGTGCTCGCGCCGCTCTACGCGCTGCACCTCTCCGGCCCGGATGCGTACCTGTGGACGAAGATCGTGAACTGCTTCCTGCTCGCGCTCGCGGCGCTGCCGGTCTACGCGATCGCGCGGTACGTGCTCACACCGGGGCGCGCGCTCGCCGCGGCGGTGCTCTCGACGGCGCTGCCCCTGATGCTCTACTCGGCGCTCGAGCTGAGCGAGAACCTCGCGTACCCGCTCGCTCTGCTCACCTTCTGGGCGATCCTCGCGACGCTCCGGTCGCCGCGCTGGACGCTGGACGCGCTCGTGATCGGACTCTGCGTGCTTGCGGCGGCGGCACGGATCCAGTTGGCCGCCGTGCTGCCCGCGGCGTTCGTCGCGGTCGTGCTCGACGGGCTGCTCGCGCCGGGGCCCGCCTGGCGCGGGGTGCGGCGCGGCGCTGAGGGCGCACCTGCTGTTGACGCTGGCCACGGCAGGGCTGGTCGTCGCGATCGTGGCCGCGCTGGCGGGGACCGGGGTGCTCTCGGTCACCGGCCGCTACTCCAACCAGCGCTCGGTTCCGTTCCCGCCTCTCTGGCTGCTCACCAGGCTCCTGGCCCAGCACGGCGCGGGGCTCGTCTTCGCCGCGGCCGTTCTCCCCTTCGTCGGGACGCTCGTCGCCGCCTACCTCTACCTCGGCTCGCGCCGGTCGCGGCCGGTGACGGCGTTCGCGGCGATGTCCGTTTCCGTGACGGTGTTCCTGACCGGACTTGCGGGCTATGCGTCTTACGGCCAGTCCTACGCGCCCGGCGCCACCGACCTCGAGCGGATCCACGAGCGGTACTTCATGTACGTCCTGCCGCTGTTCATCATCGCGATGCTCGCGACGACGGCGATCCCGCGCAGCAACCGGATGCGCCGGCTCGGGCTCGCCGCGACCGGCATCGCGGCCGTCGTGGTGCTGGCGATCCCCTACGGGACGATCATCAACAACGGCGTCGCTCCCGACACGTTCGGCCTGGCGCCGCTGGCGCACTCGGCGCTGAGGGGCGGCGTCGACGCCTGGCCGCACGCGACGCTGCTCGCGATCGCCTACGTCCTCTGCCTGGGCGTGATCTACGCGCTGGCGCGGCCGAACATCGCCCTCCTCGTTGCCGTGACGGCGGTCATCTTCGTGATCGTCACGCTCTTCGAGGTGCGCCTGCTCGACGCCGGAGCGACGACCGCGACCGCCCAGACGCTGCCGGCGAACCGGGACTGGGTCGACGCCGCGGTGCGGGGCGGGCCGGTGGTGGTGCTCCAGATCCCGCAGCGCAACCTCACGCGCGACCTTGCGGTCGCCGAGACCGCGTTCTTCAACCTCTCGGTCTCGCGGCTCTACTACGTGTGCGAGCGGCTCCTCGCACCGGACTTCGGCGAGATCCCGGTGACGGTCGACGCCCGCGGCAGGGTGCGGACGGCCGGCGGCGCGCGCGTGCGTGCGCGGTACGTCGTGGCGCCGGCGCGCCGCGGCGTCGCGGGGCGGGTCGTCGGCGTGAACCGCCCGGGGCATCTCGTGCTGCTCCGGCCGCCGGGCGGCGTGCTGCGAGTCAGCTCGGCGTCGGCGCGGGCGTGGGCGTGCCCGAAGCCGAAGCCGTGAGCCGGAGCACGATCACGTGCTCGTCGCGGAAGAGCACGGCGGTTCCGGGTAGCGCTCGGTAGTAGCGCACGGCTCCGCCGTCTTCTCCCGGATCGAGCACCAGCACGCGGTACCCGGCGGCGGCACGCTGCCAGTCGAACCCGTGCTCGGTGCCGAAAGTCGACGATCGTCCGAAGCTGCCGGTGGGTCAGGAGCTCGAAGCGGACGTCATAGGCGATGCGGCCGCGGAGCTGCGGCTCGTCGAAGAGCAGCCAGTCGGCATAGCGCTCGGTCGCGAAGACGCGGGCGCCGGGAGCGCTGAGCGGCTGCGGCCGCGGCGCGCGCAGGGAAGGCGTCCTCGTACCAGCCCGAGCCACGGGAGGCGGCCCGGCCGATCATCACCGTCACCGCCACGAGCAGCGCCGACGCGAGCACGAGGTTGAGAGTTCGGCGCCGGGCGCTCGCCGTCGGCCGCCAGGCGGCGTCGAACGCCGCGGGAACCACGGCCGCCGCGGCGAGTGCGAACCACACCTGGTTCCGGAGCGCGAGCAAGCCGGCCAGCGCCGTCACCCAGAGCACGATCTGCGCGAACGGCGTGAGAGCGCGGCTCCAGCGGGAGGCGAGCCAGAGCGCGGCGAGGAGAAGGACGAAGAAGACCGGCTGGCCCCGGATCGAGCTCGGGCCCCACTCGCTCACCGAGCTCGCGAGGATCGGGTTGTCGAACAGGCGGCGGTAGTAGCCGGGAAGCTCGAGGGCATACGGCGAGGCGAGCGCGCAGAGCCAGGGCGCGAGCACGAGCGTCGCGGCCCGTGGCAGCCAGGTGCGGCGCCGCCACGAGGACGCGGCGAGCACAAGGCCGCGGAGCGCGACGAGTGCCGCACCGAGCACGACCGACCCGTGGATGTTCGCCCAGAACACGAGCACCGGGAAGACGAGGTACGCGCGCCGGGACGGCCGGCGCGCATCGGCGAGGAGCAGCGCCAGCACGGTTGCGAAGAGCGGGTAGGCGAGGAGCTGCGCCCTCACGGCCGCGTTCGGGAGCCCGGCGCAGAAGCAGGCTGCGGCGACGACGGCGACGCTGCGGTCGGAGGCGCCGCCGAGCCGCGCTCCGAGCGCGGTGATTCCGAACGCGCCGGCGTAGAGGACGACCGAGAGTGCCCCGACGAAGCCCCAGCCGCCCGCACTCCAGACCCCGTACAGCGTGAGGTGCCCGAGCCATTGCTGGTCGGGCCAGCTCCTCCCGAGCGTCAGCGCCGTCAGGCTGTCGTGCCGCGGGAGCCCGTGCCCGGCGACGAGGCGGCCTCCGACGAGCGAGTACCACGAGTCGGCCGTCACCGCGCCCCGGACGAGCAGCGCCTGGACGCAGCAGAGCGCCGCGAGCACGCAGATGGTGAAGACGTTCCGGTCGATGGCTATCGTGAGGCGAACCGACCATGACCGGCTGACCGCGAGCGGCTCCGGCTGGTCGGCGGCGACGGCCATTCAGACAGAGTAGTTCTGAAGGGCCCGCGCTACCCCGGGGGGAGAACCTAGACCTTCGGGTGGGGCGAGACGGGGACGCGGGCTTTAGCGTCTTCTCCACGCCGGGCGGCTCGCGCTGCCCGGCGGGCACCAGTTACGCCGGCGATCAGAGGATCGCCCCGCAGCACATCGAAACAGACCGTCGCTTCGAATCACAAGCACCTCACGGCGTCGACAGGAGAAAAGGCCCAATGCCGGGATCGAACATGGTGGCCGAGCACATCGCACGCTTCTTCAGTGGCCGCCTGCTCGTCCGGGAGGAAGGGCAGACGCTGGCCGAGTACGCCCTGATCTTCACGCTGGTCGTGGTCGTCGTCGTGACGGCGCTGATCGTCTTCCGGGACAAGGTCAACAGCGTGTGGAGCTCCGTCAACGATACATTTCAGAAGGTCTAGGGAAACCACCACTCGGCGAAAGGCGCGCGATTCGAGCGGCGAACGGGGGACTTGGCGAAGGCAAGTCTCGAAACCGGGTTCTGATCCAGAGGAAGGGACATGACCAAGAGGCTCAATTCATTCGCATTGCTTCTGCTCACGCTGCCGAGTACCGTCTCGCTCAAGCGCGATGAGGGGCAGACCCTCGCCGAGTACGCACTGATCCTGGCCCTGATCGCGGTGGTCGTCGCGGCGGTCGTCGCCCTTCTCGGCGGCAAGATCGGCAGCATCTTCTCCGACATCACGACGAAGATCTAGAAGGTTAGGCGACACGAAGGCCGAGCCTTCCGGCCGGTATTGCCGCCCGAGCCGCGAAACGGCCGGCGATGTTCTGTCCCCAGGGAGGTCCCGTCGTGCGTGATGCGATCAGCAGGCTCTTCAGGAACCGCAGCGGCGCGATCATCGCCGGCGCGCTCGCCGCCGCGGTCGCCATCGTCCTGCTCGTCGTGTACCTCCGGTCATATCGCTCGAGCGTCAACTCGGGCAAGCGTCCCGAGACCGTGCTGATCGCCCAGAAGCTGATCCCGCGCGGCACGTCGGGCAACCTGATCGCTCGCCAGGGCCTCTACCTGAGGACGACCGTCCAGAAGGACGAGTTGAAGGTGAACGCGATCCAGGATCCTGCGGCGCTGAACGACCGCGTCGCCGCCGCGGACATCTTTCCGGGGCAGCAGCTGACGCAGGACGACTTCAGCACGGAGTCGCCCAACTCGGTCCCGTACCAGATCACCGGCCAGCAGCGCGCAATCGCCGTCCCCGTCGACGCCGTCCACGGCCTCATCGGACAGGTGAGCGCCGGGAGCTGGGTCGACGTCTACGTCAGCGTGGCGGCCGGCGCGCAGTCGGCGACCGGCGACGCCGGGGGCGGCACGCTTGTGACGCTGCTCGAGCCGCAGGTGTACGTGCTCGTGGCGCCGGGCCCGGATTCATCCGCCGCGGTGCTCCGCGTCAACAGCAAGGACGTTTCCAAGTTCGCCTACGCCGCCGACTTCGAGCACCTCTACCTGGTGTTGCGCCCGCAGGTCGGCGCGACGCGCACACCCAAGACAACGGCTACGCTAGCCACACTTCTGGCGGGAGTGAAGTAAGGAAGTAGGCATGGCAGACCCAATCAAGACGTTCGTCGTACTCGACGCAGGGGTCAAGCAGAGCGACGTCGACCGCGCGCTCCCGCAGAACAGCGAGATCGACGTGGTCGGCATGGTCAGCGGGATCGACGACGCGTGGGTCCGGCTCCACGAGACGGCCAACGACCTGCTGGTCGTCGTGTGCTCTGGCCCGTCGGAGCCGGCGCTGACGCTGATCGACAACGCGGTCGTCGAGCGGCCGCGGCGCCCCGTCGTCGTGCTCGCCTACGGCTCGCCGAACGGCTTCACCCGGCGTGTGTTCGCCGCCGGCGCGGACGACGTGGTGATGCTTCCCGTCACCTCCGGGGAGGTGCTTTTCGCCCTGCAGAAGGCGCTGGCACGGAAGGAAGGCGGCGCCGAGGCCGGGGCGTTCACCCGCGCGCCTCTCGTCTGCGTGCTCGGCCCGAAGGGCGGCACGGGCAAGACTCTGACCGCGACGAGCCTCTCCGTGGCGTTCGCGGAGTACGGCAAGAGCGTGGCGCTCGTCGACCTCGACCTTCAGTTCGGCGACGTCGGCCTGACGATGGGTCTGACCCCCGAGCAGACGATCTTCGACCTCGTGCGCACCGGCGGCTCGCTCGACGAGGAGAAGCTCGACGGGTTCCTGATGAAGCATTCCTCGGGCGTCAAGGTGCTGATCGCGCCGAGCCGCCCCGACCACGCCGCGGTCGTCTCGGTCGACTTCCTGCGCGAGGTCTACTCCACGCTGCGGACCATGTTCGACTTCGTCGTCGTCGATACGCCCCCGGGCTTCACGCCCGAGGTCATCGCGACGATCGACAACGCGACCGGCGTGATCATGGTCGGCATGCTCGACGCGCTCTCGCTCAAGAACACGAAGCTCGGCCTCGAGACGCTCGACCTGATGGGCTTCCCGGCCGACAACGTCAAGCTCATCCTCAACCGCGCCCGCAGCCGTGTCGGCATCTCCGACGAGGAGGTCGTGGCGATCATGGGCCGCGAGCCCGACATCTTCGTCCCGAGCGACCGCGACATCCCTCGCGCCGTGAACGAGGGCAAGCCGATCCCGATCGCGAAGCCGCAGGCGGAGGCGTCCGTCGCCTACCGCCAGCTCGCCGCGAGCTACCTGCCCGGGCCGCGGGCGCGAGTCGCCCAAGCGCCTCCGCCGGCTCTTCGGGAAGGGCTCGTAATGGATCTCCGCGAGCGACTCCAGCCACCGGGTGGAGGTGGGGGGAACAACAACGGCGGTGGGAACGGCCCCGGCGGCGTGCCGGACCCGTTCTCCGAGCTCAAGAACCAGGTCCACCTGCTCGTGATCGGCGACCTCGGGCCGCAGCTCTTCGACGTGAGCATGGATTCCGGGGGGCTGCGCGAGCGCGTCGTCGCCGAGATCCGCCGTCACCTGACGCAGGAGACCGGCCTCTCCCGCGCCGAGCGCGACCAGATCACGACCGACCTGACCGACGATATCCTCGGTCACGGCCCCCTCGAGCGGCTGCTCGCCGACGACGGTGTCAGCGAGATCATGGTCAACGGGCCCTACGACATCTGGGTCGAGCGGCAGGGCAAGCTGTACCGGACCGAAATCCGGTTCGCAGACGAGTCGCACCTCCGCCGGATCCTGAACAAGATCGTGGCGCAGGTCGGCCGCCGCGTCGACGAGTCGTCGGCGATGGTCGACGCGCGCCTCCCGGACGGCAGCCGCATCAACGCCATCATCCCGCCGCTCTCGCTCTCCGGGCCGCTCGTGACGATCCGCAAGTTCGCCCGCAACCGGCTCACCTTCCAGGACATGATCCGGCTCGGCTCGCTGACGACCGAGACGATCCAGTTCCTCGAGCGCTGCGTCCAGGCCCGCCTGAACATCCTCATCTCGGGCGGTACCGGCACCGGTAAGACGACGCTCCTGAACGTCCTCTCGGAGGCGATCCCGGACGATGACCGCATCGTGACGATCGAGGACTCCGCGGAGCTCCAGCTTCACCAGCGGCACACACTGCGGCTCGAGTCTCGCCCGCCGAACATCGAGGGTGAGGGCGAGGTCACGATCCGCGACCTCGTCCGCAACAGCCTGCGCATGCGCCCCGACCGGATCATCGTCGGCGAGGTCCGGGGCGCCGAGGCGCTGGACATGCTCCAGGCAATGAACACGGGCCACGACGGCTCGCTCTCGACGGTCCACGCGAACTCGCCGCGGGACGCCCTGGCGCGCCTCGAGACAATGGTGATGATGTCCGGCTACGAGATCCCGCTGCGGGCTATCCGCCAGCAGATCTCGGCGGCGCTCGACCTGATCGTGCATATCGAGCGCCTCGAGGACGGCAACCGCCGGGTGACCGCGATCACCGAGGTGCAGCGCATGGAGTCGGAGGTGATCACGCTCCAGGACCTGTTCACGTACCGGATCGGCCAGATCACGCCCGAGCGGGTCGTCGTCGGCAACCTGGAGGCGACCGGGCTCCGGCCGACGTTCCTGAGCAAGTTCGAGAAGCGCGGCGTCGACCTTCCGGCGGGCCTCTTCTTCGAGGGCCCGCACGGGCAGCATCCCGGCCTATGAGGGCCGCGTTCCGGGTCGCGCTCGCCGCGGCCGCGGCGGCCGTGTGCGTCGGCGCCGCCGCCGGTGCGGGCTCCATCCACATCACCGAGGCCGGCGGGGTCACGTATCCGGACCGCGCGTACATCCTGACGCTGCCCTCGCCGAAGCTTCTCCAGCGGTCGCAGGTGTCGGTCACCGAGAACGGCGGCCCGGTCTCGAACCTTTCCCTGTCGCGCCAGGGCTCGCAAGGGACCAGCTCCGAGGTGGTGCTCGCGATCGACGCGTCCGAGAGCATGAGCGGGCAGCCGTATACCGATGCCCTCGCGGCCGCACGGGCGTTCGCGCGCCGGATGAACCCCGAGCAGCGCGTCGCGATCGTGACGTTCAACGACAAGGTCAGCGTGCTCCAGGATTTCACGACCGACAAGAAGAAGATCCTCGACGCCCTCTCGAAGAGCCCGAAGCTCGCGGTTGGCACCAAGATCTACGACGGGCTCGACAAGAGCATCAGCATGTTCGACCCGACCGCCCCGTCCACGGCGATCGTCCTCCTCTCGGACGGGCGGGACGTCGGCAGCTCGGTCTCCGCCGGGAAGGTGCTCGCGGAGCTCCGGCACGGCCATGTCCGCGTCTTCTCGGTCGGGCTCGTCTCGCCCTCGTTCAACGCTCCCGCGCTGCAGCGGCTCGCCTCGACGAGCCAAGGCTCGTACATCGCCGCCAGCAGCCCGGGCCAGCTGGCGCCGATCTACGACGCGCTCGGCCGCCAGCTGTCGAGCGAGTACCTGGTGCGCTACCGGTCGCGCGTGAATCCGAACACCCACGTCATCGTCCGCGTCTCCGTCCGGGGCATCCCCGGGGTCGCGACGGACACGTACACGACGCCGGCGCTCCACATCGTTCCGGCCACCGCGTACCATCGGTCGGCCACGGACCGCGTCGTGCAGTCCGGCTGGACGATGATCGTCGTCGCCCTGTTTCTCGCGGCGCTCGTCGGGTGGGCTGTGAGCAGGGCGACGAAGGGACGGAAGGACGGGCTCGTCGAGCGCGTCTCGAGCTTCGTCTCGGTGCAGCGCCCCGATCAGTCCGATCGCCCCCGGACGCAGGAGGCGCGGGTCGCACGCTCGCTACTTGCGCGCGTCCGTCAGAGCGCGTCGGGCTCGCGCCCCGGGTGGGCCGACCGGCTCGGGTCGACCCTCGAGCTCGCCGACATCGAGGTGGAGCCGGTCCAGTTCGTGGCACTCACCTTCCTCGGCACCGTGCTGCTGATGATCATCCTCGGGGCGATCATCGGGGTGCCCGGGGTCGCGATCGGGCTCGTCACGCCGTTCGTCGTGCGCGCCTGGGTCCGCCGGCGGATCGCACGGAAGCGCGCCGCCTTCGCGGAGCAGTTGCCCGACAACCTCGACGTGCTCGCCTCGGCGCTCCGCGCCGGCCACAGCCTTGTGGGCGCCCTCGCGGTCGTGGCGGACGACGCCGTCGAGCCGGCGAAGAGCGAGTTCCGCCGCGTGCTCGCCGAGGAGCAGTTCGGCGTTCAGCTCGAGGATGCGTTCCAGGTGGTCGTCGAGCGGATGGAGAACAAGGACCTCGATCAGGTGGCGCTCGTCGCGCGCCTGCAGCGCGAAGTCGGGTCGAACTCGGCCGAGGTGCTCGATCGGGTCGTCGAGACCGTGCGCGGGCGGATGGAGCTCCGCCGGCTCGTGCGGACGCTGACCGCGCAGGGCCGCTTCTCGCGCTGGGTGCTGACCGCCCTGCCGGTGGGGCTGGCGCTGATCCTTGCGATCGTCGGGCGGAGCTACATGCACCCGCTCTTCCACACGAGCACGGGACAGCTGCTGCTTGTCGCAGCAGGCGTGATGATCGCGCTCGGCTCGTACATCATCAAGCGAATCGTGGACATCAAGGTCTAGGAGCTCGTCATGTGGATTCTGCTCATCCTCGTCGTCGGCCTGATCGGATTCGCCGTCGCGCTCGGAGTGTCGGCGGCGCTGCAGCCGCGGATCCGCCGCGCCAGAGAACCTCACGCAGATCGAGGCGTACGGCTACGCGGGCAAGCCTGAGACGCCGCCGAAGCGCCGCGGATGTCGACGCGCAAGTCGCTCGACAAGCTCGCGAGCTCGGTCGGGGACTTCGTTGCGCGCCGTCTCGTCAACTTCCGGGAGGACGAGATCCAGCGGGAGCTGATCTCGGCGGGCTTCTACCGGATCGGCGCGCGCCGCTTCCTTGGCTACCGCGCCCTCGCGGCGATCATCTTGCCGATTCTCCTGATGTGGCTGGTCGGCCTCGGCGGCGCGTCCCCCGTCTGGATCGTCGTGTTCGGGCTCACGGGCTTCGTGGTCGGCTGGGTCGGGCCGAACTTCCTCCTGCACCGCCGGGCCCGGCAGCGGCTGCGCGACGATCGACGACGGCTTGCCCGCGCTGATCGACCTGCTGGTAGTGACGCTCGAGGCGGGCGTCGCCTTCACGCAGGCGCTCCGGATGGCGTCCGAGCGGCTCACAGGGCCGCTGGGGCAGGAGGTCCGGCTCACGATCCAGGAGCAGTCGCTCGGCCTCTCGACGCTCGAGGCGCTCGAGAACTGGCTGCGCCGCTGCGACACGCCCGCCGTCCGCTCGTTCGTGCGCGCGATGGTGCAGGGCGACCGGCTCGGCGTCTCGATCGGCCAGATCCTGAGGAATCAGGCAGTCGAGATGCGGGCGCGGCAGAAGCACGTCATCGAAGAGCGCGCGCAGAAGGCGCCGGTGAAGATCCTCTTCCCGCTCGTCTTCCTGATCTTCCCCGCGATGTTCGTCATCGTCCTGGGGCCCGCGATGTTCGACATCTCAAAGTCCTTGCACGGTTGACCCGGGAGGTTGCGATTCAATTGAGCACTACGGCTGCCACAACCAAGAAGCTACGCCACCGGGTCCTCCTGGCCGACGACCACCGGCTGATCCTGGACAGCGTCCGCAGCTCCCTCGAGGAGTCGGGTGAGTTCGAGGTCGTCGGCGAGGCCGTGAACGGGAACCAGGTGCTAACGCTCGTCAAGCGCACCACGCCCGATGTCGTTCTGCTCGACATCCGCATGCCCGGGATGGACGGGCTCGTCTGCCTCGACCAGATCAAGAAGCGCAACCCCGAGATCAAGGTGATCGTGCTCTCCGCGTCGACCGACCAGAAGCTGATCGAGAACGTCCTCAAGCGCGGCGCGAGCGCGTACATCGTCAAGAGCGTGAACCCGATCGACCTCCCGTCAGCGATCAGGCAGGCGCTCGACGAGACGGTGTACACCGCGATCGGCCTCTCCGAGGACTCGCCGTCGAGCGCAGCGAAGTCGGCCGGCCTGACCCAGCGGGAGCTCGCGATCCTCACGGCACTCGCGCAGGGCAAGTCGAACGCGGCGATCGCCAAGGAGCTCTGGGTCGCACCGCAGACGGTGAAGTTCCACCTGACGAACATCTACAGAAAGCTCAACGTCACCAACCGGACCGAGGCGGCGCGCTTCGCGTATCAGCAGGGGCTCGTCGAGTCCCCGCTGTACGAGGGCGAGTAGTCCCGATCGCGAACTGAAGGCGTGGTCTGGACCGTCGGTTGGGGAGGAACTATCCCTTCGGGAGCGGCTGCTGCGGGCGTCGAGGGCTCTACTTACGGCGAGCCCAGGGTCGGGCTCGTATGGAGGTTGGGGGAGCGCATGGAACGGCGGACAGGGGCGGGGCAGTGTCAGGCTTGGCGGCGATGCCGTTTCGCGGCGCGCGCCGGCCGGGCCGCGGGCCCTGCGTGCCTCCGCACGCACCGCAGCCCCGCCGCTCCGCCGGCTCTGAGCATCCGGCCGCCACTACCGAGTCGTTCTTTCTGCGGGTCATCCCTTCCTGTGACCCGCGCCAATTGGAGCTGTCCGGGCCCGAGGCGTCGCTCCGGCTGACGGCCGCGGGAGCGGCACGGTTTAGCTTCGGTCTTCGGCCGGCGCGGGAACGACCCGGCGGACGGCGGCGCGGTGCTGCGCGGTCAGCGTGGCGAGGAGACAGAGGGCCGCGGCACCGTTGATGCGGTCGGAGGTCAGGAGCAGGAGGGAGATCGAGAGGCCCGAGAAGAGGACGACGCGGCTCCACGTAAGTGCGCGGCGCTCGGCCTCGGCGCGGTTCCCGACCTCGGCCCACACCGCCGAGCGGAAGAGCGCGAAGCCGTCCATCGGCGCCACCGGCAGCAGGTTGACGAGCAGAAGCAGCACGTTCAGGCCGGCCGTCAGCAGCAGTGCGTCGCGAAGTGGGCTGAACGGGATCAGAACGCCGGCGGAGATGAACACGATCGTCAACAGCAGGCTCGCGAGCGGCCCGCCGGCCGCGAACACGGCAGCGCTCCGGGCATCGGCGAAACGGCCCTGGACGATCGAGACGCCGCCGCTCGAACGCATCAGCAGCATCCGCGGCTGGATCCCGCCGGCTCCCATGCCGAACAGGAGGTGGCCCGCCTCGTGAATCGCGAGGCTGAAGAGCAGGGCGAGCCCAGCGAGGAACGCCGTCGCGACCGCGTCGACCGGGCCCTCGTGGTACGCGAAGACGAACGCGATCCCCGCGCTGCAAAGACCCGGGACGTAGGCGCGGGGGCCGATCGCGACGGTCAGCGGCCGCCGCGCGACCACGCGGTAGCGCTCCAGTCCGATTGTGGCCTCCAGCAGTGCCTTGTCTGCCTCGGTCAAAGCCGACGCTCCCCGACGCAGACCCGCAACCGCTTGCATGCCCCTCCGTTCCCCTCGGCCGGTCCCCGTACTCGCTTCCCTCACCCGGTCCGGGCGACACTAACACCGGATGGGCGCATGCGCGAGTCGTTCTGCGAAGCATGCCGCGGCCCCGTACGTATCACGTGATGCGCCTAAGATGGGAGCGCCGATCACAGAAGGCGTACGGGGCCGCGGCCACAGATTCTTCCGGCCGGGGCGGTTCTAGAAACCGCAGGCCGGAATGGCGTCTATCGCCAATACGCTGTCCGGTGGAATCAACTCCAAGCGCACCTCCTTGGAGGACTGTCGAGCCCTAGTGTAGCGTGCCCGCGCGCCGGAGGCGAGCGAATCTAGTCGAAGACGAAGGTCTTGTTTCCGTGGACGATGACGCGGTCTTCGAGATGCCACCGCACCGCGCGTGCCAGCACGGTTCGCTCGATGTCGCGGCCAATGCCTTCGAGCTCCGTGAGGCCTTGCCGGTGCGAGACGCGTTGGACGTCCTGCTCGATGATCGGCCCCTCGTCGAGCTCTTCGGTGACGTAGTGCGCGGTCGCGCCGATGATCTTGACGCCCCGCTCGAGCGCCCGGCGGTAGGGGTCGGCGCCCACGAACGCCGGCAGGAAGGAGTGGTGGATGTTGATCGCCGGCGTTCCGAGCTGCGCGAGGAACCCGCCGGAGAGGATGCGCATGTACCGCGCAAGCACGACGAGCTCCGCCCGGCCGGCGAGGAGCGGCAACATGCGCTCCTCGGCCTCGGCCATCCCGCCCTCGCCGACCGGGACATAATGGAACGGCAGACCGAAGCCGCTCACCGTATCGCCAAGGTCGGGGTGGTTCGAGATCGACGAGCACGACCTCGCCGCCGAGCTCGCCGCGCCGCGAGCGCCAGATCAGGTCGAGCAGGCAGTGCTCCTCCCGCGATACCAGCACGGCGACCGGCCGCCGCCTGCCGGCCTGGGAGAACCGCCACTCCATCCCGAACCGGTCCGCGACGTCCCGCGCGAACGCCGCCTCGAGCTCGGGCAGGCGCTCGGGCATGCCGTCGAGCACGAACTCCATCCGCATGAAGAACGTCCCACCGCTCGGGTCGGTCGAGTGCTGCGCCGAGTCGGTGATGTTGGCGCCCTGCCCGAAGAGCCACCCCGCCACCGCCGCCACCACCCCCGGACGGTCGGGGCAGTCGATCAGCAGCCGAACGGGCGCCTGCGCATCGCGAGCCACGTCGTCCACGGAGCCTCACCATAGGCGCCGCGCCGGTCACGTCCCCCGCGGAGGTGTCGGGTCGGGCCGTAAACTGCGGCTCGATGGGCTGCGGGCTTCGGCTGTTGATCGCGCTGGCAACGAACGCGCTCGCGCTCTGGGCATCCGGCCGGCTGTTCGAGGGGGTCAGCATCCACGGCGGCTGGGCCTACGTGATCGGCGCCGTGGTGCTCGGGTTCGTGAACGGGGTGATCAAGCCGATCCTGACCATCCTGACGCTGCCGCTCGTGGTTCTGACCCTCGGGCTCTTCTACCTGCTGATCAACATCGGGATGGTCGCGCTCACGGCCTGGATTACGCCCAACTTCTCGGTACACGGGTTCTGGAGCTACGTCGGCACGGTGTTCATCATCTGGCTCCTCAACTGGGCGGTCGGCTCCCTCGTCGACGAGGGCGAGCGCACGTTCACGCAGCGGACAACCTGATCCGCGGCAGAACGTCGAAGTTCAGAGTCGAGGCTCACAGATGGGGGGCGGGCCCGGAGAGCTGCGGCCCTCTCCGGGCCCGCTGGGGAGCGCGGGATCATCCGCGCGGTGTGTCAGCGGGGAGCTCGAACCACCTGTCGTGGCATGCCTCCCGCCGTGTTCACGCCCACAACTGGCCCCACCGGGGAAGTGGAACCCGGAGCGTGAAACCTCGTGCAGTGCCGCCAAACACTGCTGCGAGCGCAGCATTCGTGACCTACCCCCGATCACCAAGTGTTCACTGGCTTGTGGCCTTCCACAATACCGGCGATTCCCAAACATCGGCCGCCGAGCTTCGCCGTTTGCTACTGCGGCGGGCCTGCTACGAGCTTCAGCCTAGCAGCGTGCGCCTGGCCGAACTGGTCGACCCAGCGGAGCTTCACCGAGTCACCCGGTGACTTGGTCGCGACGAGCGACGTGAGCCTCGTCGAACTCGACACGGCCTTGCCATCGAAGGCGGTGAGGAGGTCGCCCGGGCTGATGCCGATGTGCGCGATCGGCGAGCCCGGGACGATCTGGGCCACGACGACGCCGTTCCCGCTCTGGTTGTAGTAGTTGTCGCCGTCCTGCACGCTGATACCCATGAAGGCGGTGGCGCCGATGTGGATCGCCGTCGACCTCTGGCCGGCGACGATCTTCTGGGCGATGCCCAGGGCGTGGTCGATCGGGATCGCGTAGCCGCGGTTCACCGACGTCTCGAAGGTGAACGAGCTGCCGGCGGCGGTGTCCATGCCGATCACGCGTCCGTCCGTGTCGACCATCGGCCCGCCGGAGTCGCCGGGCTGGAGCTCCGCGTCCGTCTCGATCAGCCCGCTAAGCCGCTCCGAGGTGTTGGAATCGTCGCGGGCGGTGATCGACCTGCCGAGTCCGATGATCGTGCCCGTTGCGCTGCTCGGCGTGCCGCCGACCCCGCCGGCGTTGCCGTACGTTGTGACGGGGTCGTGGACCTTCAGGCCGCTGGAGTGGCCGAGCGGTGCGGCCGGCAGTCCCGATGCGTTCTGGAGCTGGATCAGGGCCACGTCCTGGCCGAGCGCATAGCCGAGCACCTTCGCTCGGTACGTGCGGTGGGTGTCGACGACGGTCGCGCGGATCGACGTCGCGCCGCGGATGACGTGGTTGTTCGTGAGGACGACGCCGGAGCTCGAGAGGATGATCCCGGTGCCAGCGGCCTCGGAGCCCTGGTAGCCGAGGTTCGTGTAGATGTCCACGATCCCCTGCGGCACCTCCTGCCGGGCGGCACTTCCCGCCGCGGCGAAGATGAGAGCCGCCGCCGCGGCGGCCGCGAGTCCGAGCCGAACCTTCACACCGAACAGTTCAGCACAGCAGCCTAAGAGGCTGCTGAGAACTCGTCTGGTGACAGTCACCGGACGCGTCTTCGCGAGGCATGGCTCGCTCAGGGCAAACCGGTGTCGAAACGGTCGAGCAAGGGCCCGAACTCGCGGTAGGCGCAGTCGGGACAGAAGAAGCCGATCTCGGGCGGATCGCCGTCCTCGGGGTCGTCGATCCGGTAACCGCGCCAGCCCCATGCGCCGGCGGTCGCCTCGGCGCTGCACTCCTCGCAACGCAGCGGATTCGCCTGCTTCGCGCCTCCTGCCACGGCGTGGAGAATAGTCGCTCGGGGATCAGACTGGGCGGGGTCTCGGCCCCCGAGAGGGCGGCGTCGGCGATACTGGAAGAGCTGTCGTGGAGCGACCCGGAGGTTCCAATGTGCAGGCGGTCGGGATTCGTCGTCGTCGTCGCCCTTGCGGTGCTCGCCGCGGCGGCACAGGAAGCTGCGGCCGCGCGCGTGACGTCGGGCAGTTGCTCCTCCGGGCATGTAGTGAGGACGAAGTTCTACGTCTTCGCGCTCTCGATCGGTCCGGTGGAGACGATGTACACGGCGGCAGAGGTGAAAGCGAAGCATCCGAAGAGCGGCGAGGAGATGCTCTCGGGCCAGATGGCGGCGGGCATGACCGGCATGACGATGCCGACGACCGGCCAGAAGCACCTCGAGGTCCACATCTGCACGCCGGCCGGAGCCGTGGTGACAGGCGCTCATCCGAAGATCGTCGTCAGCGATCCCGCGTCGAACCAGATGGCGGTGGCGGTGCCGATAGCGGTCATGGAGGGCGTCACCCAGGGCGCCTCCGACCTGCACTACGGCAACAACGTCAGCCTCGCCGCCGGCCACAAGATTACGGTGACCGTGACGCTGAACGGGCACCAGGCCGTCTTCCACATGACGGTGCCCAAGCCGTCCATGTAGGGAGCCGGACGGCTACGCGCTCGCCTGCCCGGAGAGGCGTCCGAGATCATCGTGCACTGACGACCGGGCTGCGGTCGATCGAGACCGGCCCCGGGTTCGCCTGCGAGACGGTCCAGACCGCGAGGCGATAGCTGCCCGCGGGAGGCGCCTTCGGCAGCGTCACGGTGCGCCCGCCCGCGTGGGTGAGCACCCCGCGGGTCGCGAGCAGCGGCGCGCCGTCGGCCGCGCGCTGCAGCGTCACGAGGTAGAGGCACGCTGCGGTACAGCCGAGGTGAACCCGCGGGTGCGCCGCGGTCGAGAGGCTGGTCGGGAAGACGAGCTCGTCCTGGGCGTCCACCGCCGTCGGCTTCTCCACCACCGGCGGCTTCTCCACCGCCGGCGGCTTCTCCACCACCGGCGGCTTCTCCGCCGCCGGCGGCTTCTCCGCCGTCGGCGGCGGAGGGGTCGTGGGCCTCGAGGGTGTGGTCGGCGTGGAGGTGGGCGCGGGTGCCGGAGTCGGCTGGGTCGCCGGTGGCTTCGCCGGCGACGTCGCGACGCAACCGCGGCTGGGACCTTGCGCCGCCGAAATCGCATCGGCGACGGCTGTGAGGCTCGGTTTCAGCGTGCCGTCGGGGGCGAAGAGCCCGGTCTCGGTGCCGAGCGCGGTGCCGTCGACGAGGCGTGCGAAGAGCAACGACAGGACGGTCGGCTTGCAGGCGACGGCCTTCAGAGCGGCGACCCCCGAATCCGCGCTGATGCCGTCGACGAGCAGCGGCAGCGAGCTGCCGGGCTGCCCGGTCCCGTCGAAGGCGGAGCCGAGCGCCCCGACGAGCGTTGGCAGGCTGGAGAGCGTCCAGACACCCTTGGCGAACGCTCCGCCGGGTGTGAAGTCGAGCTCATCCATGAGGGGGCCCGGCCGCCCGCTCGTGCGGTAGGCGGCTCCGAGCGCCTTCACCGTCGCTGCGGGCCCGGTCGAGCCGTCGAGGCTCCCGGCGACGCGGACGGCGGGCCCGGCGGCCTTCACGGCGTCGTCCACCGCGGCCAGCGCGGCGCCGTAGGAGCTTGCCGACGCCGCGGTCGGCGCGGGCCCGAGGACGAGATCCCGGAGCGTCGGCACCTGCTGCGCGAGCGCGCCGGCGTAGGCCGCAAGGGCAGCTCGGCCCGCGTCGTCGGTGGGGAGCTGTGAGATGTAGAGGGCGAGCGTGAGGTTCGTGCTCGGCGGGAGCTTGCCGAGGGCGGTGACTGCGCCGGGATCGGGCGCGGAGGCGCCCGCCGGCCAGAGCAGGGTCATCCGGACGCCGCCGAGCCCAGCCTGGGCCGCGAGGCTCGCCTGCTCCGGCTGGTCGAGGCCCGCGCTGACGACGAGCGGCGGCAGCGCGGCGGCCGACCGTGCCGAGGCGACCGTGCGCTTCGGCTTGTGCTTCTTCGGGTGCGGCGGCGGGGCCACGTGCACGATCGGGAGCGCATCGACCGCGGAGCTGTTCCCGACCCAGTCGGTGGCGTGGATCGTGACCGGGAAGATGCCGGGGCGCGACGGCAGCGACCAGGCGACGGTGTGCCAGCCGCCGCCCGCGGAGAAGCGGCGTACGCCGCCGAGGGCGGAGATGCTGATCGAGGACGGCTTCGAGACCCAGAAGGTGACCGCCCCGACCCCGGCGCTGCCGAGCCGGAATCGCGGCGGCTGCGTCCGGAAGCCCGCGAACTCGGCTGCCGCCGCAGTGAAGCGGTCGTCACGGCGAGCGAGGATTCCCAGAAGCTGCGCGACGTAGTCCTGGTAGTGGACGTCCGAGACGTCGGCTGGGAGGGCGTAGTACGACCAGTAGCCGGTGCTGAAGCTCGGCAGCGCCCGGGCCGCTGCGGACTTGAGGCCCTCCGCGAGAGCGGCGGCGTCGGCGTTGCCGGTCGTCCTGGCGTAGTCCGCCAGGGAGATCGCCGACTGGAGCTGGGCGTTGAGCACGACGTCGTGGTTGAAGCCGTACAGACGGATCCACGAGCCGAAGCGGGTTGGCTCGACGAGGCGGCCCGGGAGGGAGCGGTAGGCGCCGCGCGCAGCCTCCCGCAGGGCAGGCGCGTCGGCAGTGTCGATCGTGGCGGCGCGGGCGAGCGCCTGGGCAGCGACCGCCTGCGCGAACCCGGAGAGCCACGGGGCGCGGCCGCCCGAGTAGTTGAAGTAGTACTCCCAGACCGTGCCGTTCGTCTCGGGGACGGCGCGCGCGAGCAGTGCGTTCGCCAGCCGCGCCGTGGTCGCGGGGTTCTTGCTCGCGGCGGCGGCGTTGAGCGCGGCGAAGTTCCCGAGCGGGTGGAACTCGAAGCCCCGGCCGGGGAAGTAGCGGTAGACGACGCCGTCGGCGTCGGTCACGTCCGTCTGCAACGCCGGCGCGCCGCGTCGGGCGAACCAGTCGTCGTTTACCTCGAGCTGCGAGAAGACCGCGAGCGCGCGCGGCGCCGTCAGCACGGGTGCGATCGCCGCCGCCTGCTGCAGCTGCGAGAGGAGCGGCGCCGCCCGCCCGCCGGGGAGCCTTCCCGCGAGGAAGGTCGTCCGGTTCACGATGCCGCGGTAGCGCGCGGCGTCCGCCGGCGTCAGGTGGCCACGGCTCGCCTGCCGGTCGATTGCGCGCGAGCGCGACCTTCGCCGCAGACGGCGGCCGCTTGGCCGCCGCAGCCCCTGCGAGCACCGAAACCGCCAGGACGAACGCGATAACCCCGAGCACAGACCTTCGTGCCACCGCGACAGCGTACGGGATTTGCGGGGCTTTTGGTCTGGCGAAGCAGGGGGCTGTCTGTTACGCCGTCGCGGGCGTCAGAAGGAAGAACTGGCGGAACCGCCACTCGCCCGGGATCTCGCCACGCTCGAGGAGCTTCCGCCGCAGCTCGGAGTCGCCGCGGGACGAGCGCTTCCCGTCGATCGTCACCTCGGTCGTGAGGCCTTCCACGGCGCCGTTCGCCGCGTCGACCTTGCACCAGTGCAGCTTCCGGTCCGAGAGGTACGCGTTGAGCGTGTCGAGGACGAGCACCGGGGCCGGCGGGCGCCGGAGCCGCATCTGCACCGCGAACTTCGCCTCGCCGAGGATCTGCAGGTGGCCGTTGTGAAGCTGCCAGGACGTGCCGTCACCGAGCTTGTAGTCGGTCAGGTCGAGCTGCTGCGGGCCGCCGCCGCGGAAGAGGCTCTGCAGGGCCGAGAAGGTCACCGTCACGTACGTGTCGACGCCCGCCGCGAACGCCGACTCCACGGAGTCGCCGCGACTGATCACCCGGTCGCTCACCGCCGCCTCGCCGTATTGTGGGTGCCGGAGCCTCGCCACGATCTCCGCCGACGCCTCGAATGCGCCGCTCGGCGTGGGCTCGTTCAGCTGCAGCACCTCCGCCGGGCCGCGCTCGAGCTCGAGCCCCTCGATCCCGGTCGTGAGCTTGCCCTCACCCGCGTCGTGCGGCTCGAGACGCGTCTTCGCCAGCTGCTCGAGGAGGCTCCGGTCGAGAATCGACAGGTCCGGATCGGTCACGGGTTCGCCTCGCGGCGGGGGCGCGTCGATCTTCGCGCCGCAGCGCGGGCAGTAGACGGCCTCCGGCCGGATCGGGTTTCCGCAGTTGGGGCAATCCATCGCCCGCGAGATTATCGGTCTACTGAACCGTGACGGAGGTCAGGCCAGGTCGTGGGAGCCGTTCGGAAGGGCGACGCTGAACGTCGCGCCGCGGCCGGGCCCGCTCTTCACCGACACCGTGCCTCCCATCGCCTCGGTGAGCTGCTTCACGATCGCGAGGCCCAGGCCGGTGCCGACGGCGCGGTGCTGTGCATAGCGGCTGTAGAGGAAGAACCGCTCGAAGGCGTGCGGGAGCTCGTCCTGCGGCCAGGCCCGGCCCGGTATCCGCGACCGAAAGCTCGCCGGGGCGGGCGGACACGGTCACGGTCCCGCCGCTCGGCGTCGAGCGCAGCGCGTTCTCGATCAGGTTCGAGAGCACCTGAAGCGCCCGGTCGGGGTCGGCCACGGCGGGGGCGGCGCCGTTCGTGTCGCCGACGAGGCGGACGCCGACGCGCATCGACTCGGCCCCGTGCCGCTCGACCGCCTGGTGCACGACGCCGGTGAGGTCGACCTCGCGCGGGTGCACGGAGAACGAGCGCGCGTTCAGCCGCGACAGGTCGAGCAGGTCGCGCACCAGCCGCTCGAGCCGGATCGACTCCTGCACGATCACGCCGGCGGCCTTCGGCACGGTCATCACGCCGTCGATGAGCGCCTCGCCGTGCCCGCGGATCGCGGCGAGCGGCGTCTTCAGCTCGTGGCTGACCGAGAGCAGGAACGTGCGCTCGGCGTCCTTGGCGCGGTCGAGGTCGTCGGAGAGCTTGTTGAACGACGCCGCGAGCGTGGCGACCTCGGTCGGCCCGGAGATCGGGAGCGGGCCGGGCCGCTCCCCCGCCGCGAGCGCGAGGCTCGCCTGCGAGACGCGCTCGACCGGCCGCGCGACCGCGCGGGCGAGGAGGAACGCGGCGAGGGCTGCGAGCGCCGCGCCGACGGCGGCCGCGATCCCGAAGGCGATCGTGTACGGCTCGAGGTCGGACGCCTCGAGCTTCGCCGAGCGCAGCAGCACGACGGCCCGGCCGCCGACCGGCCGCGCCGCGTAGAGGTAGCGGTGGCCGCCGACGACTACCGACCCCTGCGCCGGGCTTCCGGCGCGCAGTGCGTCGCCGCCAACGGCCGGGAGCAGCAGCGCGGCCTGGTTGAGCCCGAGGATCGCGAGCCGCTCCTGCTGGGTGTCGAAGAACGCACCGAGGTTCGTCAGCCCGTGCTGCTGGGGCGAGGTCGCCTTCTGCTGCTCGGCGATCAGCGCCGCCTGCCGGGCGAGCGACTTCAGGGCCTCGTGCCTCGCCGAGCTGCGCACGAGCGCGGCCGCCAGCACGAGCGTTACCCCGACGGCGACGAGCACCGCCACGAGGATCGCGACGAACTCGCGCGCGCGGAGCGACTTCACGGCGCGCTCACGTCACGCTCGCCCATGTCGTCTCTTCGAGCCATGCCCGGCGCCAGGTACTGGAACGGAAGTGAGACGCGCGCGTGATCAGAGTGTGACACGGCCCGAAAAGCTCCTGCATGTCGATGCGGACGTCGGGACAGTCGACGGCCGGCTGTCCACAGACCTGTCGCGTCCGGTCAGGGTTGGACGGCCTTGTACCCGGCGCCGCGGACGGTTCGGATCAGCTGCGGGCGGGAGAGCTTGCGGCGGAGCTGGGCCACGTGGACGTCGACGGTGCGCGTACCGCCGGCGTAGTCGTAGCCCCAGACCCGCTCGAGCAGCATGTCGCGCGAGAAGACCGCCCCGCGGTTCGAGACCAGGTAGGCCAGGAGGTCGAACTCCTTCGGGCGGAGCTCGACGATCGAGCCGGCGACCTTCACCTCGCGGCCCGAGCGGTGCACCTCGACGTCGCCGAGGGTGAGCGGCTGCTCGTCGCTGCCGGGCTCGGCACGGCGCAGCACCGCCTTCATCCGCGCGACGAGCTCCTTGGGCGAGAACGGCTTGCCGATGTAGTCGTCCGCGCCGGCGCCCAGCCCGACCAGCAGATCCGCCTCGTCGTCGCGTGCGGTGAGCATCACGATCGGCACCGCCGAGCGCGCGCGGATGCGCCGGCACACGTCGACGCCGTCCATGTCCGGCAGGTTGAGGTCGAGCACGACGAGCCGGACAGAGCCGTCGGCGACCGCCGTGAGGGCCGCCTCGCCGGTCCCGACCGCGGTCACCGAGAACCCCTCCTGCGCCAGGTACGCCTGGACGAGGGACGCGAGGCTCTCCTCGTCCTCGACCAGCAGGACGCTGCCGCTCAGCTCGGCCTCACGAAGCGGAGCATCGTGGCCGGCTTACCCGCCTGCCAGGTCGCAGAGAGCACCGATCCGGGCTTCACGTCCGTGAGGCGCGCCGGCTTGCCGTCGATGGTCACCTTCGTGTTCCTGTCGACAGGCACCGTCACGGAGCTGCCGTCGAGGCGCTTCACCGACACCCCGGTGGCGGTCACGGACTGCACCACTCCGAGCACGCTGAGCGCCGCCGAGCGGCTCTGCGGTCTGCGAGACCGGCGCCGGGCCGTGGCCGTTGCTCTTGCCGTGGTCTGCGAGGGCAGGGCCGGCGGCGACCAGAGAGGCCGCAGCGAGACCGGCGGCACCGACCGCCAGCCGGCGGAGCTGCAGGCGTACATCCACGCATCCATCATCACACCGCGCCGTTACCGCTCCGTTCTCCGGACGTAAACGACCCGTAAACACCGTGCTCACAGGCGCGTATTCGGCATCCGAGACCGACGTTTTACACCGGTAAACGAAGGGGGCAAACTGGCACCCTAACGTTCAAGCCGCTTTGGCTCAACCAAGCCATACCCACCCTTGCCGTCCTTGCCGTACCTGCCGCTGGGCGCCGTCCTCGTGTGCCCCTGGTGTGCCCTCAAAGGCGTGCCACGGCTAGTAACAGCAGAAGTACAAGCGCGGCGGCGCCAACGAGGATGAGCACCCACCCGCGGAGGGTCACCGGAAACCGTCGCGATCACTTCGTAGGCACGTCCAGCGAGCGCGGCTACGGCAGGCATGCCCAGCGTGCGCGGACGGCGGTCCGGCCTGGTGCCGACCGGCCGCGGCGTCGAGCTCGGCGCCGGCATCGGCTGAGACAAGCGGGATCCTTTTTACATCCCCGAAATGCGGCGCGGCGTACCTTGACCGGGCGCGGCTCGCTTGATGTTCCCCGGCGGGTCGCGTGTGGAGGGCGGCCTCGTTGCGGCGTGGGTCGCCTTCCTCTCACCCTTGCAATGGTGCGGCACAGGGCGAGTAGGATCGGCCGGCCGCCTGGCCCCAGGGAGGAGAGAAAGGAATGTCTCACTTCGTGCTGGTGACCACCGACGGCGACGCCGTCGGGACCGTCGAGCTCGGCCAACCAGACCGGCCCGACCGGGCGATCATCTACAGGAGCGACGAGCCCAACCTGCGGGTGGTCGGGCTGGTTAGGACCGACGACAGCGAGCGCGGGTTCGACGTGCTGGTCGTCGACGAGACCTGACGGCACCCGTCGGTTCGCGCATGTGCGCCGCGGGGGCGGGTGCTCGACGGAGCGCGCGCTCGCCCGCAACCCCGCATGCCTATCGCCGTCTCTCGCTGATCGCCGAGGCCAGAACGACGCGTGAGAGATTGTTCGGCGAGCGTGCGAATCTGAACGCGCGAGCGCAGGCCGGTGACGACACCGACCACTCCGAGCGGCTTGCGAACCTCGACCGCACGATCCAGCAGCAGGACGACCGTGGAGGAGCTGCGCGCCGAGCTCGGGCGCGAGATCGACGGTTCGTCCTCGACGACCCGGATCCAGGCGAGTGGGGTGTGGGGAACTGGACTGCATGGAGCGCAACGCCCCGCTTGTCGAGGCGTATCTCTGCCGCTAACTGCTCACGACGAAGGCCGGGCTCGTGCGGGTGACCGTGAGCGGGCGCCCGCGTTTGCGGGTGACCGTTACCTGGATCCGGTAGGTGCCCGGCGGTAGGCTCCTCGCCGGGAACGTCACGGTGCGCGGGCGCTCGTGGGTGAGGGAGCCGCCGGCCTTCAGCGCGGCCTTACGTCGACCTGCGGTCGGGACGCCCTGGAGGACGACTGCGCTGAAGGTGGCATCGGCTCGTGTCTCGACTGCGAAGCTCCAAACCTGGTTGAAGGCGCTGTAGGCGGTGAGTGAGGGCCACTCGATGCGCTCGACGAGCGCGTCGGCCGAGGGCTGTACGGCTCCGAGATGGGAGGCTGTGAACTGGCTGCAGTTCACGTTGCCTGCGCCGACCGCGCCGATGACGTTCTTCAGGGCGGCGTAGGAGGTCTTCCGGCTTCCGTCGGCCCACAGCAGGCCTGACTGCCAGCGGGCGAGATCGGGCTCGTCGATGAGCAGAAAGTTGAAGTAGGCGGCGACATACGGCTGGCAGTAGGCGAGCTCGATCCCGTCCGCGAGTTGAGTGGACTGCGTGGGCCCCCCGTCGGTGGTTGTGTCGGGAAGCGGTTGATCGTCGTTTTCGTGTCCGGTGTAGTCCTGCTGGTGCGCGGCATCCGGCACGGTCTGATAGCCGGTCTCGAGGTACCAGATCGGGACGCAGGAGGCGGTGGACCCTGACTTGACACAGTGCCCGGGCACCGGCTGGGCAGTGCCGCCGAACCCGTCGTCGAGCGCCTGGACGAGACGATCGAGGTCGCCCTCGCCGATGTGCGACGGAGCGAGATGCTGCGCCCAGGGCGGCTCGGCCGAGCTCAACCCGTAGGGGTTGTGACCGACGGTGTCGAAGATCGGCTGTGTTCGTCCGCTTGCCCGGTACGCCGCCCCCACGTCGCGAATGAAAGCCCCCGGGGAGTGCGAGACGTTGCTGGCCGCGTTCGGATTGTCGTTCCCACTCGGCGACGTCGTCATAATCAGGTTGACGCTCGGACGAAAGGCGTGCAGAACGTCCCAGCAGCGAGCCAGTAGAGATTCGTAGGCTGCCGGAGCGGCACTCGTCCCGTCGGCGTTGAACTGCGGCTGCCAGAAGAAGCCGAGATTCGGCTCGTTCCAGATCACAACGTCGTTGATCGTCGGGAAGCGGGAAAGCAGGTCGCGGACAAAAGCGCAGTACGACTCACGGCCCGCCGAGTCGACCGGCGCATCGACCGCCCGCCCATAGACGGTGACCACGATCCGCATCCCGGCGGCAGCCGCGACCATGCTATTGAAGGACGCGACGTCACCCGCGCTCATCTGGGTCTGTCCAGGCGTCCAGTTGAGCTCGACGCGAAGACCCCCGAGCCCGAGATCGCGAGCGTCGGGGATCGCCATGGAAGGGTGGTCGACGAAGGCATCGTCGGTAATGCCCACGAAGAGGCCCGGCTGGCCGGCGGCGGCCGGCACACGCGCGGCGAACGCGACCGCAATCGACACGAGGAGCGTCGCTGTGATCGCCGCTGCTGGCTTGCGCGACATGCCGGCCTCCGCCCTCCCTCGTCCTCCTATCCCGCCGAGGCCCGGCTCGGCGTGAATAGCTTGCAAGTAACGACCGTGGCCGTCGACTCGTCTTTGAAGCAGACGACGCCCTCGAACTTCGTGCCCAGCGGGCTGAAGCCGGTGTCTTTGGCCGATTCGCCGATCTCGGTGAAGAGGTACACGTCCCCGATCTGGCCGGCGCAGTCGAACACCTCCTTCTGGAGTGCGACGGTCTCGACCAATCCGTTGTTGAGCGTTGCGGTTTGCATCTGGAGTGGGTGTGTCGGTTGCACGACGGGCGGGAAGGGATACGTCCCCTTGGTCAGCGAGCACTTCGTAAGTGGCGTGGTCGTCACGCCAAGCGGTAGCGCAACACTCGTGCACGACACGCCCCCGGTCTTGAGATCCTTCGTGCAACTGTTGGCGTTCACTGTCTTCGTGAGCGGCACGAAGGCCGGCTGCTGCTTATGCGAATCTCGCGAGTCCTGCGAGTCCGACCGTTCGCCCTTGCCCGGCTCGCCGCGAGCCGTCAACTCGATCAACGTGTCGACCTCCTTGACCTGAGCAAGAGTCGAGGAGGAGTCGAAGCAGCTGAATACCTCCTTCTCGACCGCAACCATCTTGACGACGTTCCTCACCGCGACGACGTTCAACATCAGCGGTGCCTCCGGTTGCGGCGACTGTAGCTGACACCCCTGCGGAATCGGACTGGGGCTCGGGCTGGGACCGCCTGCAGCTGACGCAGGCGACGCCAGGATCCCCGCTCCAGCCAAGATCGCAAGGGCGAAGCTGGGTAGACGCCAACGCGTTCTTCCCGGCAAGAAATCCATCTCGCCACCCCCTAACGATTTTATTTCCGATGAGCGGCGATCCTATAACGCGCCCTCGCAAACCGACAAGGCTTGTTGGCAAGATCGTTACCTCCGCGCCTCCATCGCAGCAAGGGGGCGATGCTGTTGGCTGCGACGTGGCTGGCCGAAAGTGATCCGCTGGCGCCTGGCCGACCGCGGCGCCGGCTTCTAGGGTCGCGATCGCGGTTTTGCCGGGGCGCTTGCCGCGTCTCGCGGCCGACCGCGCGTGAAGCGTGGAGGGAGACGACGGATGCCACCTCCCTCCACGACTGACAGATCGGCGGGAGCCGACGTGAGCCCTCGCGAGGCTCAGCCGTCACTTCGTTTTTCGCTGTTCGCGGCGTGCCGAAGTAGCGTCCCGACTGGTGGTGTACGAGCGGGTTGAGGTCTTCTCCGCCGGGGCTGTGGAGCGCGAGCCGTAGGCGAGCGCGGAGCAGCGGCGGCGGGGTCGGGATAGCTGACCACCGCGTCATCCTCGCGAGGTCCTGCAGTAGAGCACGCGGCTTGAATGAGCGATCGCGCGCCTCGATCCGCTGAGATACGACCCTACGCCGCTGGCAGGCGCCAATTCAAGCCGTCCAGCGATATTCCGAGGCGACGACCCCCGAGAGGCTGCGCGAGTTCCCACGGCGGGAGATCGAGCGGCGCACGACTGTTGGCAGGGCTGGCGAGATTCCGAGACCACACCGGGACCACACCACCAGCGCATTTAGCGGCGCATACGGCGTTGGCAACCAGCATGGTTGAGCCAAAACGGCTTCGCTGCCAGCCCCGGAAATTTACACCCGGAAAACAGCTCGAAGACGGTCGGATGACGGCCGGCAGTTACACCTCGGCCATGACCAGACTTCGCCTACTGACCACGGTTGCGCTCGCGGCGCTGGCGTACGCCACGATCGCGGTCGCCGGCCCGGGCCCGGCCTCGACGAGCCTCGTGTCCGCGACCTTCTTCGCCAACACCCTTACGAGCAGCCATAGCCAGACGTGCACGGGCGCCGGCGGCGACGCCTACGCGATCACGCACGCGACGTTCACCGGCACCGCCTCGAGCAGCGATGCGCGGCTCGCAGGCCCCGTGACCGTCGACGTCACGAGCGTCTACGACTCGACGAAGAACATCGGCTGGCTCAACGGCGACCTCAGGATCTCACCCACAGCCCCACCCACACCGCCCGCTCCAGGGCACGTCCATGCGCACCTCACCGCCGTGAACGTGAACGGCAACGTGCAGGGCAGCGTCTCGGGCGATCTTGGGGCCGGCGCCCATCTGCTGGGCAGCTTCTCCGGCGCCTTCTCGCCCACCGGCGGCTTCGGCTCCTCGTCCTCACCCGCGTCGATCGGAGCCGGGACCGGCACGAACACCGCGATCGTCACGAGCGGCAACTGCATGTCCGACGATGACCATCACCCGGGCCCGCCCCGGAACCCGGGCAAGGGGCACGACAAGCACGGCCCCAAGCACCACTAGGACACTCCCGAGGGGCGCCGGCGACGGCGCCCCTCTCCTTTCAGCTCCTCCGGACGCGGTAGAGAGCGGCATCGCCGTCGGCGGCCACGAGCACGAGCCGCGGATCGTGGACGGCGAGGCGGCCCGCAGGCGAGCCGGAGGCGGCCAGGACGAAGGCGGCGTGCCGGACTGCGGGCGCGCCCTCCCGCCGTCCGGCGAGCCAGTCGAGGTAGAGCCGCTGATCGCTCCGGCTGAAGGCGTCGATCGGGTTGCTCACCCAGACACGCCCTCCGGCTGCGGCCACCTGCCCGGCGAGCAGCGACGTCGCGAGCACGGGGCGCCCGCTCGCGGCCGCTCGCCCAGCCAGCGCCTTCGAGCCGGGGTCCGACGATTGCAGGGCGAGCCCCAGCACGGCGCCGGCGGTGAGGCCGACCGCCGATGTGGCAAGGAGCCGGGGCTTCGGCCCCTGTAGCCGGAGGCCGCGCGCCGCGGGATAGGCGGCGAGGAAGAGGAAAAACACTCCCGTGCGCGCGACGTGCACCGTGGCCGCCGCGAGACCGGCGAGCGCCAGGACCTCCCAGAGCGCGACGCGCGCCCGGCCGGCGACGGCGAGCGCGACCAGCGCCAGCGCCGCCACGAGTAGCAGCAGATCGAATCCCCCGGTTCCGAGGGGCTTCCAGAGGTCGCTCGCGCGCCGGGCCGGCTCGCTGTCGAATACGCCCCGGTAGTACGACGGCGTGTGCCACAGCGCCGAGTTGGCGAAGAGCGCTACGGTCGCGGCCGCGAGCACGCCGAGCGCGGTGCCGAGGCCACGGCGGGCGCGTGCGAGCAGGAGGTAGCACGCGAGCAGCCCCCAGCCGACGAGGACGCCGCCGTGGAGATTCCCCCACAGGGCGAGGAGCGGGACCGCGAGCCAGATCAGGCGGCCGGGCCGGCGCACGTCGCGCTCGACGACGAGCAGCAGCAGCGGGAACAGCGCCAGCGAGAAGCTCGCCATCCCGACGACCACGACCGCCGGCAGCGAGCCGGCGAGCACGAGCGCCGAGGCCACGAGCACCCCGCCCGCCGGCGCCTCCCGCCGCAGCCCCTCGGCGAGCGCCCCGAATGCGACCGCCGCCGCCGCAACCTGGCCGAGCACGAGCCCCCGGTCGCCGCCGAGCGCGCGGTAGAGCGCCCATACGACCAGCTCGGCTCCGGCCGGCAGGTCGTGCCAGCCGGAGGTCAGCGCGCCGGCGAAGTCCACAGCCGTGGGGCAGATGCCCGTGCGCGAGCTCGCGCCCGAGCGGGACGCCCCAGAGCACGTCCGCCCCGAGCACGCCGATCGAGGCCGCGAGCGCAGCCGCGGCGGCGACCACCCATACCACGGCGCCCGGGGCGCGCGGCTCACCCGACCAGCGAGCTGTGGAACTCGGTGGGAACGTCGGTGGCGGATGTGACGTTGAACGTGTCGTTGCCGTTGATCGAGATGCAGCTGGAGTAGACCGCGAGATCGGCTGTTCCGTCGACGCCCGGACCGACGCCGAACATCGCCCGCGGCCCGGGCACGTAGATCGTTCCCTGAGATCGATCCGAGCTCACCGTTCGCCGTGTCATGCCAGCAGGCGACGTCCCATTTGTCGGAGGCGGCCACCGGGCTCTTCTGGGCGCACGTGTCGCCGTCGAAGCTCACGTGGTGGATCAAGCTGCCGTTCCCGTGCGTCTCCGCCGGAGCGGGATAGCCGGGGCGGTCGAGGAATGCGCGCACCACATTCGCCTTGCGCGCGCCCGGAAGCCCGGTCACGAGCATCATCTCGCCCCCGATCTTGATCACGTCCCCGGCCTGGATCTGGCCGCCGGTGTAGTTGAGCCGCGTCGTGGTGGCGTTCATCGACCCGCTCGGGTCCGCGACCTTCACGCCGCTGTAGTCGTCGGTCGGGTCGACGAACGGATGGATGCCCGTGTCGCTTCCCTGCAGGTCGTTGACGTCGTTGCGGTCCTGGTAGATCGTGATCCCGTCGTACTCGGGGCGCGCACTCCCGTCGTATGGCCCGAGTCGCACCGATCCCGTCGTGTTGATCTCGACGCGGCCGATGTAGCCCTGGTTCGCCTGGTCGTCGGTGTTGAAGATCATGACGTGCGGTGCGACGAGGTTGGCGTTGCCGCAGACATGGAAGCCGCCGCTGGCCATGACGTAGATCCCGGGATCGAGCGTCACCGTGGGCCCGGGGCCCGGGGTCGCGTTGGCAGTGCCCCGGGCCGCACTGCAGCGCGTCCGACCCGCCGATGCAGATGCCGCCGTAGTACGTGCCCGCGCTCAGGACCGCGCCGTCGAAGTGTTGACGTATGTCGGCGACGGCTGGTACTCCGAGCCAGGGATCGCCAGGCTCAGCAGGCCCGTCGGGTTGAGGGTCACCGGCTTGTCCTCGGACACGGTTCCGCAGGTGAGGGGCGGCCCGCAGGTGGAGGGAGGGACGTACGCAGGCGCGGTCGCCGTCCGGCTGCCGCCGCTCGGCGTGCGGGCCGCGATCGTGTTCGCGGTGACGTTCCAGCTGGGCGCAAACGACAGCGCGCGCCTCAGGATGACCGTGGAGCTGCCGGAGCCGCTCTGCCCGTCGTGGGTGCCGTTCGGCAGCGGGTAGCTGATCGAATGCCCGTCGGGCGAGACGGTGACCCTGGCCACCCCGCCGGCCAGGGTGAGGTAGTTCGCCCCGGGCGGCGCCGCCGTGATGTTCGCGCGGTCCACGTTTTGCGCGATCGTGCCGCTCGTTTTCAGCGTGGCCGTCGAGCCGGTGACGCTGTAGCCCTGGTCGAACACGACGGGCGGCGCCACGTACGAGAACGAGTTGGCCGCAGCCAGCGGCCACGGTCTGCGTCCCGGTGAACGGGGCGTCCGGGGAGTTGATCGTCACCGTGTCGTTGGCGGAGAACGGGTTGTTCGGCAGCTGAACCGTGACGCAGCTCGGGACACCGCACGGGTTGCCCACTCCCGACCGACTGGTTATCGCCACGCCCGTCGGGCTCAGGTTGGCGGGCGTGTTGTACGTGATCGTTCCGGTGGGGCTCGTCGTCGTCCCCTGCACGACGAATTCGTCGCCCGAGCCGAACACGGAGTCACCGGCGTCGACGGTAATGGTGTCGACGCCGACGTCCTGGCTCGGCGGAGGGGAGACCGTGATCGTCGCGGTGTGGGTTCCGTCGGTCCCCGTCGTCAGCGACTCGCTCGAGATGCTGTAGGTCGTCGTCTTCGGATCCTGGTAGGTCAGGGAGGTGCTGGTCGGATCGAGCGGGCTGTCGGCCGTGAAGCTCCCGTCCATGTTCGGATCGACGTTCTTGACGGCGATCGGGTCACCACCCGAGATGCCGTGCTGGTTCGGGTCCGTGCTCAGCGTCGCCGTGCCCTGCTCGAGCGACAGGCCGGTGACCGGGATGAGCGGCGGCACGTTGCTCACGGCCCCCTGGCCGAACGGCGCAGCGAGGAGGATCCAGTTCCCGGTCGAGTCGGTGCCGGAGCTCTGAACCTCGTAGTCGTTCTCGTCGAAGGTGTGGTCCGGGCTGCCGTCGAGCGTGATGTTCCTGAGCGCGATCTTCATCCCCACGGCGACCGGCGGCATCGAGTCCACCCAGGCCTTGACCTGCCCGGTGCTCGAATCGCGCCTGATCCTCAGGACGTTGACCGTCGTGCAGAGCGCGCAGGAGTCCTTGGACGGCGGCCCCAGCAGCTCGCTGCCGCCGAGGGAGCGGAGCGGGTCGACGAACGACGGCGCGCCGACGTTCAGCGCGCAGTCGGGCGGGGGTGGAGAGGTGGCGTCGTAGTGGCCGGAGGAGCAGGCTCCCGGGCCGCTGCCGACGGTGAGGCTGTACGGCGTGCCGGACCAGCCGCCGACCACCGAAACGCGTGGCGCGCTGACCGGGCCGCAGCTCTCGAACGCGGAGCCCGGGTCCGTCGCCAACGCGCCGTGGCACGTGTTCGGATTCCATTCAGCGGCGCGCGCATTGACGTAGATGCCGTTGTCCACCGTCAGCCGGCCGCCCGTGTCGACCCGCAGCGTCTGTTTCTCGCCGTCCGACATCAGCGCGACGAACTTGTACGGCACCTGGGGGTCTGCGCTCCAGCCCTCGGCGACGGCGTTCGCGGACTCCGAGATGCACTCGAACGAAGTGCTGCCGGTGACGTAGTTCGCGATCTTGCCGAAGAAGGTCGGGATGCAGCCGATGTGGAGTCGGACCTCGACCTCCGTCGGCCGCGGGCCCGTCTCGTCGACGTAGGGCGTCAGGTAGCAGTTGGTCGTCGTGCCGTTGCGGTCGTCGCACTTCGGCAGCGACGAGCCGACCTCGGAGGGGCCGTTGTTGGCGTTGCTGTACTCGGCCGCGTCGGGGCCCATGCTCGACAGGTCGCCCTGTGCGAGATCCCAGGCGGCTGCGAGCGCCGCCGCGTCGGCGGCGTTCTGGAGGTTCCGCCGCTGGTCGAACGCGTGCGTCCCGTCCACCACGACGAGCATCAGGACGAAGAACGCCGAGATGATCACGCCGAAGAAGACGAGCATCTGGCCGCTGTCGTCGCGAAGGCGGAGGCGGCGCGTCTTAGCTGGAGCAGTCATTGCCTGGCGCAGCCGTGTAGTGCGCCGGCGGGTCGGCAGGCTGCTCGAGGCGCATCGTGGCCGTTGCCTTCAGCTCCACCGACCCCACGTGGACGAACCCGAGGAGGTTGAACGGGATCCACTGGTAGCTGGTCCGCAGCACGGCCTGCACCTGGTTCCCCACGTGGCCCTTCCCGTCGGGGGAGTCGGGGAACCAGAAGCAGGTCTGGATCACCCGGCTCGTGTCGGCGTCCTGCTGGACCTGCGTCTCGATCGACGAGACAACCGACACCGCAGTTGTCCACCGACGCGAAGCGCACCGCCTCGCCGGCGAGCTGTGTCATGTCGTTGTGGACGTTGTAGGCCGACCCGAAGTCGAGCATCCCGAGCACGAGCAGCATGAACACCGGGAGGATGAGCGCGAACTCGACGAGGCCCTGGCCACAGTCGTTCAGCATCCGCCGCAGGCCGCGGCCGGTGGAGTTGCCGGCTCCGTGCTTCTCAACCCTGATTCTTGCGTCCAACCCTGTCCCGTGATCGGCCGTTCCGCCGATCAGCCGTGTCCTCGTCAGGCTCTGACCGACCGAAAGTTCTTCCAAGGTACCGGGTTTCGATCAGTGGGCGAGTCTCCCTCCAGGCGCTGCCGCGTGCCTTCGGTGGCAACGGCCCTCCGGACATCATCGCGTGCGAATCAGGGCGACGGCTGATCCGGACTCGTCCCTCCGGGGCGTGACGGGGGACTGTCCCCCGTCACGCCCCGGCAGGACATGGCGCTTACAGCTTGACGGGGAAGGAGACGAGGCGGCGGGCGGAGATGCCGGCGAGGATGTCCTCGCCGTTCTTGCGGGCGCGGACGAAGACGGTCAGGAGCTGCTGCTTCGACGACACCGGGAAGCCGACGTCGCGGTTCAGCGTCAGGACGGCCTGGCCGTTCGAGTCGGTGGTCGCCTCGGGCGGAATCGAGAACTGGTTGAACGGCACCGCGGTCGTGTAGACCAGCGCGCCCTGGACCGGGCGGTTTCCGCACGCGGTGATGGCGAACGTGAGCTGGATCGTCGATGCATCGCGGGTGACCGGGTTCGGGCTCACGCTGCCCGGGTTGATCGCCAGGTGCGCCGGCGAGGTCAGATCCGCGATCTGGATCAGACCGCTTCCGGTCGGGCAGCCGGTCGGCGCCGGGGGCGCCGGGGCGGCCTGGACGACCGCGGTCGCGGTCGACGGCTGCGAGTCCTTGCCGTCGGCGTTCGAGCCCGCGACGGTGACGATCAGCGTGCTACCGACGTCGGCCTGGAGGACCGAGTAGGTGTTGTTGTTCTCGCCGCTGATGTCCTTGCAGTTCTTGCCGGTGGCGTCGCAGCGGCCCCACTGGTAGGTGAACGAGATGGGGGCCGTGCCACTCCAGGTGCCGTTCGTGGCCGTGAGCGTCTGCCCGACCTGGGGTGTGCCGTTGATCTGCGGCGGGTTCTGGTTGGTCGGCTTGACGGTGATCGCGGCCGTGCCGGTCCGGAACGAGCCGAAGATCGCGCCGATGGCCAGGGCGGCGAGCGCCAGACCGAGGGCGGTAACTGTGCGGCGAGAGCGTTTCATGTCTGCTGCCTCCTCCTGAGTGGGAGCCGTGTTCGCCCTGAACCTAGTCCCGCGCCGCGAGGAGCCGGTAAGGGGCATGTAAGGGGTCGTTATAGCTCTGCATGGAAATTCCGGGCTCCGTCCGGCGGCAAGACGGGCTAAGCTCGCCTGGATGGCGCTGATCCTCAAGCGCGTCGGCAGGTACGAGCTGCTGAAGGAGATCGGCCGCGGCGGGATGGCGACGGTCTACCTCGCCCGCCAGACCGACCTCGACCGGTTCGTCGCTCTCAAGGAGCTCGCAACGCTCCACTCCGCGGACGAGGCGTTCGCGGAGCGGTTCCTGCGCGAGTCGCGCATGGCCGGCTCGCTCAGCCACCCGAACATCGTCACGGTCCACGACTACTTCGAGCACGAGGGCACGCCCTACATCTCGATGGAGTACCTGGAGCGCGGCTCGCTGCGCCCGCTGGTCGGCAAGCTCACCTTCGCACAGGTCTGCGGCGTGCTCGAGGGGCTCCTGGCGGGGCTCCAGCACGCTTCGAGCCGCGGGATCGTGCACCGGGACATGAAGCCCGAGAACGTGATGGTCACCGGCGAGGGCGGCGTGAAGATCTCCGACTTCGGCATCGGCCGCGCCCTCAACCAGGCCGGTCAGGCCTCGCGCTTTCTCACCGCCACGGGCACCGCCATCGGCACGCCCGCCTACATGGCGCCGGAGCAGGCGATGGCGAAGGAGGTGGGGCCGTGGACCGACCTCTACTCGCTCGGAATCATGGCCTACGAGATGGTGCTGGGCGAGGTGCCGTTCAGCGACTCGGACACCCCGATGTCGATGCTCGTCCGCCATGTCAGCGAGCCGATTCCCGCGCCGGCGACCGTCGACCCGTCGATCGACCCGCAGCTCTCGGAGTGGCTCGAGTGGCTGCTGAAGAAGGATCCCAAGGAGCGCCCGGCCGATGGCCAGGAGGCGTGGGACGGGCTCGAGGAGATCGTGATCCACCTGCTCGGCCCGCGCTGGCGCCGCGAGGCGCGGCTGCCGGAGGAGGGCGGGCCTGCCGACGAGGAGGCAAAGCCGCTGACCCCTGCGCCGTTCTCCGAGGAACGCTCCCAGGTGTCGACTGCGACGCCCGAGCCCGAGTACCTCACGGTCAACCCTCCTGTCGGGCTCGATGCCCCTCCGGTCGCGCCGCCGCCGCCGGCCGCGACTCCGGCTCCCGTCGCCGAGGCGGCGGCACCGGTGGCGGAGCCGCCTCCGCCTCCGCCCACGCCGGCGGTCGACCTGCCGGGCGAGGGCGAACAGGAGGACGTCTACCTCACCTTCGCGCCGGGCGGCCAGAAGGCGCCCCCGCCGCCCGCCGCCCCGGAGACCCCCGCACCCCCTGCGGAGGAGCCCGAGGCCGCCGATGTCTACCTCACCTTCGCGCCGGCCGCGGCGCCCGAACCGGAGCCTGAGCCCGAGCCGGTAGCCGAAGCTCCTGCGGGCCCTGAGCCCGAGCCCGAACCGGACCCCGAGCCGGAACCGGAACCGGAGCACTCGAAGGCCGCCGCGGCGACCGCAGCCGGCCTCGCCGCAGCCGCCGCCGAGGTCGTCGAGCCCAAGCCGAAGCGAGGCCTCGGCAGGTTCAAGAAACCGCAGCTGCCGCAGATCCCGAACCTCCCCCCGGAGGTGCAGGCGATGGTTCCGGGCGTCGCCGGCGAGATCGCCGAGGCGAACGCCGAGGTCGCCGCCGTCCCGGGCGAGCTGCGCGTGCCGACCGCCGGCGAGGAGCTCCGCGAGCTGTCGCCGGAGGCCGCTGCGCACGTCGCCGAGGCGCAGGCGATGGTCGCCGACACGCCAGGCGCCCCCCAGCTCGACCTGCCGAAGCCGAAGCTGCCCGGCTCGGGCAACGACGTGGCGCCGCCCGAGGAGCCGAAACCGGTGGCCCCCGACCTGCTCGTCACCGCGCCGCCCGGCGACGCCCCGAAGGCCGTGGGGGCCAATCCGAGCTTCGTCCTCACCGACGCCGTCAAGTCGCTCGACCAGGAGAAGCCGGCCAAGCCCAAGGTCAAGCCGCTCTGGATCGTGATCGCGCTCGTCGTGATCGGTGCCGTGGCGGCCGGCGTGATCGTGCTCGCCGGCGGTGGGAGCAAGAAGGCGACGACCACTCGGACAACCACGCAGCAGCCCACGACCGGCCGCACCACCACGACGACGCCGGTGAGGCCCGAGGTGGCGCCGACCGCGCTCCAGCAGCAGTCGCTCGCGTCCGCGGGATCGTCCCTCGTCCTCGCCTCGCCCGGCGGCGCGATCCAGACGCTCTCGGCCGGCACGCTGAAACCGCTCGCCTCGACCAGCGATCCCGCCGGCCCCGTCGGCGTGAGCCAGAGCTACGGCCGGCTCTACGTCGCCGATCGCGACACACTCACCTCGTTCAGGCTGAAGGACCTGGCCCCGATGGACGCCGTGAGCTTCCCGGGCGCCGTCACCCTGATCGGCGGCGGCAACCTGGCGCTCTTCGCCCTCGCGAAGGCGGGCGGGGGCCATGGCCAGCTCTGCCGCGTGACCCCGCAGGCCGTCTCGCCGTGCGCATCGCTGCCGTTCGCGCCGGCCGGCGGCGCGGTCTACGCGCCGGCGCCCGGCAAGTCGATCGTCTGGCTGGTCGACGCGAACACCCGCACCGTCGTCCCGAACGCGCTCGGCGGCGGCGGGCTCGCAGGCGCCGGGCCGGTGAAGCTCGCGGCGAAGCCCACAGGCTCCCCGGTCGTGATCGGCTCGAAGCTGTACGTCCCAGTGACACGCGGGATCGCGGTCGTAGACCTCAAGACCGGCAAGCCCGTCTCGACGATCGCGCTCCCGGCCACGCCCGTCGCGCTCGCGGGGGGCCCGGGAAACCGCCTGTTCGCCGCGCTGTTCTCGTCCGGGAAGGTGGCCGTCATCGCGCAGGGGAAGAAGCCCGTCCTGGTCGCGGCGGGAAAGGGCCCGGTCGCGCTCGCGACCGCGGCCGGGAACGTCTACGTCGTGAACGCGGGCACCGGCACCGTCCGGCGCCTCGTCGGCTCGAGCGGCGCCCCCGGCCCGAGCGCCAGGGTCGCCGGGATCAGCACCCGTAGCACGCCCATCCTCGTCGAGCCGCCGAAGATCGCGTCGCACGGCCGCACGGTGACCGTCACCGTCCCGCTCGCGGGCGGCGCGCTCGCGGCGAACCAGCTGACCGTGGTCGACAAGAAGATCGCCGGCGGGCATGCGCAGGTGCTCCTCTGGCAGGGCGGCATCCGCGCCCACGGCGCCACGAAGACCGCCCACGGCGTGGCCGTGAAGACCTCGACCGGGCCGGGGCGCGTGGAGCTCACGCTCGGAGCGAAGGCGGGCGACTTCACGAAGGTCGCCGTCGTCCGGTCGGCGGGCGGCCGCTCGGTCGTCCTCACCCTGACCCAGAAGCCGGCGCCCCCGCCGGTGACGACCACCCCGCCGGTGACGACGACGCCGCCTGTGACGACGTCCACCCCGCCTCCGACGACCCCGCCGCCTCCGACGACCACGACCCCGCCCGTGACGCACACGACCCCGCCGCCTCCGACGACCACGACCCCGCCCGTGACGCACACGACCCCGCCGCCTCCGACGACCACGACCCCGCCCGTGACGCACACGACCCCGCCGCCTCCGACGACCACGACCCCGCCCGTGACGCACACGACCCCGCCGCCGACAACAACCTCGACGCCGCCGCCGACGCACACCACGCCGCCGCCGACGCACACGGCGTCGACGCAGACCTTCACCGTCAGCTGACTCGTCTCGGAATCGATCCGACTCCGTAACCCCGTCGGGGGAGCCTAGGTGGTTTCGTTGGGATCCTTGACCGCGGGGAGGATCTGCACGGTGCTGCCGGGGGAGCTGGAGCCAGAGCCGGGGTCCGGGGTGCCGGGGTCCCCGGAACCGGAGCCGGGCTCCGGAACGGCACCGAAAAGGCCGCTCTCGCCGGTCCCGCCGCCGGATGGCGCCGCGGCGGGGTCGGGGGGTGCGGGGGTTGCAGGCGCAGCCTCGGGAACGGGCGGCGGCGGCGGAGGTGGGGGAACCGCGCCGCCGCCGCCGGCTGCGAGTCCGCTCACGTCGCTCCCGCCCGCGAACTGCTCCTTGTAGTACGGCTCGTCGAGGCTCGAGATCTTGATCACGTCGCCCGTGTGGGGCGCGTGGACGAACTGGTGGTTGCCGATGTACATGCCCTCGTGGTGGATGTAGCCGGTCGAGTCGCGGAAGAAGACGATGTCGCCAGGCCGCAGGTCGTCGACGTTCGAGATGTGCACGCCGACCTGGAACTGCTGGTCGGTCACGCGCGGCAGGTCGATCCCGAGCTGCTCGTAGCTCCACTGGACGAGCCCCGAGCAGTCGAACCCGGTCTCGGGTGACGCGCCGCCCCACTTGTACGGGGTGCCCATGTACCGCTCGGCGATCTGCAGCGCCTGGACGCCAACCGCCGAACCTCCTGCCGCGTACGCGCTCTGCATCGCCGCCGCGGCGTCCGCGGCGCCCGCTGCCGCCACCGCCTCCGCCGGAGCTGAGCAGCGAGTCGGCCTCGTCGAGGTGCGTCTCGTAGCGGCCGCGGTACTCGGCCGCCGGCTGCTCGACGTCGGCGACCCAGTCGCCCCACTTGCTGCGGTCCTGGCCGTAGGCGGTGTCGCCCTGCGCGATCCGCTCCTGCCGCACGGCGAGCGCATGGTCGATGAACCACTTGAGCTGCAGCTCGGGATGGTCGGAGAACCCCGCGTACTCGCCCTGGTTCCAGATGCTCGTCCGCATCTGGAAGAAGCCGAGCGAGTCGCGGTCGCCGTAGCTTCACGTTCTGGAGCCCGGATTCCGTCAGCGCCGCCATGATCGGCAGCTCGGCGGGAAGGCCGGCCTTGTGCGCCTGGCGCCCCATCCAGGCGGCGATCGCCTCCTTCGAGGCGTTGTCGCCCGGGTAGGTGTCGCTGGCGTCGGGAAGCGCGCTTGCCAGGTTCGGGTCGAATGCCGCCGCGGTGCCGAGGCCGGCCGCGTGATCGATAGGCGCCTGGAAGTGGAGTGTCGAGCGCGACTGCGGCTCGTTTGACGGCGCCCAGGACGAGGCTCTGCTGGCGGGGGCGGACGGAGTCGCGGTCCTCGGGCGGCGGCGGAGCCGCGGGGCGCCCCGAACACGATCTGGATGCGGTCGTCGTACTGGCCGGTCGAGAAGCCGTCGCCGTCGATCGGCCACGGCGTGACGATCTGCGCCGGCCGCAGCGACGGGTCGAGCGAGGCGAGCTCGTTCGCCAGGTCGCGTGCCGCGATGTTCCCGGGCGACACGCGCTCCCCGTCCACGGCCAGGATCTCGAGCGCGTCACCGCCGGCGCCGCCGGTGGTCTGGATCGTCCCGATCCGGAGCTGGTGGCTCTGCGTCAGATCCTCGAGCACGGACACGAGCCGGGTATCCGCGCCGCCGCGCGCCAGGGCCGCGTAGCGCCTCCGGCGACAGCGAGAGCTGCGGGCTGTCGAGGAGCGGCGCGACGTCGTCAGGGCTCGCCACCGGCAGCGGGGCCGGGGTTCCGCCGCCGCTCATGTCCGACAGCTGGTCGACGATCCCGCCGTGCGGCTGGATCGCGTTCGGGTCGACCGCCTGCAGCTTGGGGCTCGTCAGCGCCTTGTGGACGACCCGGTGCGCGTCGCCCTGGAGGTTGCTCGACTCGTGCATCCGCCGCAGGTGGTCGACCGCGCCCGTGCCCTCCGAGGCCGCCGCCATGAACGCGCCCGCGAGGCTCGAGCGCGACTCGCGGATCTCGAGCGTGTGCAGCATCTTGTTCCCGCCGCCGGCGCCGAACTCCCCGGCGAGCTCGGGCAGGTCGGCATCGCCGCGCATGCCGCCGCCGGGTCTCGCCGGAAGCTCGCGCGGAACTCCTCGTCGGTCAGCAGCCGCTCGAGCAGCTCCGCCGCCCGGTCCTTCGTCAGACGACTGCACCCTCGACCTCCGTCCGCCGGTCGCTCCGACGCGCCGTGAAAGCTTTCCAGAACACGGCCAGGATCGGCAGCAGCATCAGCACGTAGAACAGCGCTCAGCACCGTCCAGACGACGCTCGCGGGCGCCAGGGCGGTCAGGTAGCCGTAGTAGCGCTGCGACATGATCACGGTGAAGGCGACCGTCGCGAGCGACCAGACGAGGGCGGTGACGCGCGTAGGTCGCGAGCACGCCCGCGTCGTCGGGCTCCGCCGGCCGGCCGGAGAGCCTGCTCGCGAGCCACTCCCGCGACCGCCGCCGCAGACCGGGCTCGCGCATCAGGTCGACGAGGATGTGGTAGCCGTCGCGGTCGAGCAGCGGGTTGAGGTTGAAGATCGCGCCGGTGTAGGCGGCGAGCGACAGCTGGAACCAGACGTCCTGCATCGTGCCCGGGCTCGACGCGAGCGGTCGCGAGCGCCGCCGCGCCGCCGATCGTGAGGTCGCTGATCGGGCCCGGCAGCGCTGATCGCGATCCGCCGCCGCGCCGGCTCGAACCACGCCTCGGATGTGTCCACGTACGCATACGGGAAAGACGAGCATCAGCTTCAGGCCGGCCTTCGGCACCTTCCGCCCGAACGACGCGACGGTCAGCCCGTGCGCGAACTCGTGCACGACCACGACCAGGAACCGCCCGAGCAGGAAGACGATCCCGCCGAGGCCGACCTTGCTGGCCACGACGAACGGCGCCACGTCGCCCTCCCCGATCAGGTACGCGAAGACGCCGACGCCGGCCGCGCACACGGCCGCGATCACGAGCAGCACCGGCAGCGTGAACAGGACGAAGCCGCCCGCGCGGTAGACCCGCTCGAACACCGGGCCGATCCAGGTGACGCTCCACTGCCGCGTCCGGAACATCCGTGCCACCAGCTTCTTCGGCGGCGCCTGCGCCGGCCTCCTCGACACCCTCGAGCAGGCCGCGCTCGCCGAGGTCGGCGAGCAGCGAGGCGAGCCGGCTCGGGCCGTCGGGGCCGAAGCGGCCGGCGGCCGCGGTGATCAGGCTCGCGAGCGACGTCTCGGCCGTCGAGCAGCTGCGAGCAGCTCGGCATCGCCCGCGCTCAGCCGGACGAAGCGGCCGTCGGGGCCGCGCAGCACGAACCGCAGGTCGCCCTCGTCGGCCTCGAGCCGCTTCAGCTTCGTCCCGGCGCGGAGGCGCGGGAAGCGCAGCGCGGCGCCGTCCTCGTCGGGCAGACCGGGGATGGCGCCGAAGACCACCGTGCGGCCGGCCTCGCGGTCGTCGCGTCGCACCTCGACCCGCAGCTCGACCTCTCCCATGCGAACGACGTCGCCGTCGCGCAGCGCGCGCTTCCCGGCGACCTTCTGCCCGTCGACGAACGTCCCGTACGTCGAGCCCGGCGTCCTCGACGGCAGGGGCGTCCCTCCTCGACGACGATCCGCGCGTGGTGGCGCGAGACCGTCTCGCCCTCGATGCGGATCAGGTTGTCGGTGCCGCGTCCGATGGAAAGGGGCCCGGCCGAGCAGGGGGATCCGCCGCCCGTCGCCGATGACGAGCTCGAGCGGCGCGCGGCCTGCGACCGGCGCGCCGCAGGCGCCGCAGACCGCGTCGCTAGCGAGAGACTTGGCGGCGGCAGGTCTGGCAGAGCATGTCACGAGAGCTGTAGCCAGTGTGATCGGTTGCCAGGTCGGGTTCTGCCCGCCGGCGGCGCGGAGCGTCGTCACCGTGCCCGGATCCGAAAGCTTCACCCGCACGATCGCGCCCTGCCCGGAGGTGCAGCTGTCGGCCTGCGTGACGACGAGCTCGCCGCGAGTCCGACGCGCCAGGCGACCTCGCAGGCGCGGATCGCGGGCGCGACCGGCCTTCGGCGTCCCGAGCTGACCGCCGCCCAGGCAGCGGTGAAGATCTTGAAGAGCGAGGTGTTCTGGACGCCCCAGTTCGCGACCAGCGCGACCGTCTTGCCGTCCGGCGAGAACGCGGCGAAGAGGATCCCCTCGCCCGCTTTCGTGCCGTGCATCTTGTCGGTGACGAGCCCCTGCCAGACCCAGTCCTTGGTGTTCGGCGAGTTCGGGTTGGCGGTGGTGTACTCGCCGAGCTCGATCTGGTTCGCGTCCTTCGGATCGACGGCGACGACGAGGATCGCGCGGCCGTCCGGCGACCACGTCGGGCCGGTCGACGCTGAAGCTCGGGTCCTTGATGCACGACGCCCTGGCGCAGCGTCGAGGCGACAGAGACGAAGCAGAGGTCACCGTCGCTGCCGCCGCTCGAGGTCGGCGTGCGGCGGATGAACGCGATCACCTTCCCGTTGGGCGAGAAGGCGGGGCGGCGGTCGTCGGGGCCGGCGGTCATCGGGCGCGCGCTGGTCGCGCCCTTCGAGAGATCGGTCATCCAGATCTTCCCGGTGTTCGGGTCGTTGCTCGGACCGCGCCGGTAGGCGACGAGAGTCCCGTTCGGTTGCCACGTCGGCTCGTCCTCGAGCGTCGCCCGACTTCGCGATCACACCCGTGGTGCTTCCATTGGCGCCGTTCATGGCGAGGATGCTCTTGCCGTCGCTGTAGGCGATCTGCGGGTACCCGGCCGAGACCACGATCTGCGCCTGCTGGCCCGGCGAGACCTGCGTCGGGCGCGCTGATCACGGTGCCCGGCTTCGCGACGTCGAACTGCTTCACGATCACGGGCGTGCCCCCGCGCGGCGGCGACCGCGGCGGCGGCCGCACTCGCCGACGCGCCGACGCACCGCAAGCTTCTTCGGCCCCGTGTGCTTGGTCGGCGGCGGCTTGGGCGGCGGCACCAGGAAGACCTGCACCGGCTGCCCCGACTTCACGGTCTCGCCGGCCGTCGGGATCTGGCTCGCGATCGTGACCTTCGTCGGATCCTGGCCCGGCGGCACGGTCGGCAGCACGATCGTGAGCCCACCGCTGCGAAGCGTCGCGTCGGCGGCCGCGAGGGTCGAGCCCGACGACGTTCGGCACCTTCTTGACGCCGGTCGCCGATCGCCACGATGATCGAGACCTGCGCGCCCGTCCGTGCGGGGCGTCCCGGCCCCGGAACCTGGCCGATGATCGTCCCCGGCGGCTTCCGCGAGATCTTCGTCTCGGGCGGCGAGGTGGAGAGCACGAGCCCGCGGCCGCCGAGGATCAGCTTCGCCTGCGACTGGTTCTTGCCGAGCAGGTTCGGCACGAGCGGCTCGGCGATCGTGAACGTGACCGACAGTGTTGTTCTTGACGTGCGAGCCCGCCTTCGGGGTCTGCGAGACGACGCGACCGCGGGCGATGTGCTTGTTCGGGACCTCGCGCGGAGGGTTCGTCGCGGCCTTCAGGTGCGATTTCTGGAGCAGCACCAGCGCGGCCGCGGCGGTGCGCCCCCGCAGCGAGGGCACGGTCGTCTTGTGCGGGATCAGCGAGTAGGCGAGGATCGCGCCGGCGATCAGCGCGGGGACGACGATCGGCACCCAGTAACGGGATCCAGCGGCTTCTGCCGGAAGGTGCCGGTGATCGGGCGCGTCGTCGCGGTCTCGCTCGTCGAGGCCCTTCGCGACGATCTCGAAGCGCCGGTCGGTCGGGCGGCCGATCCAGTGCGTGCGCTTCGCCTTGGCCTTGAAGGTCGTGCCGTCGCGGCGCCCCGGCTCGGCGACGAAGCGCTGCTTCGCGAACTCGAAGGTCGAGCGCGTTCGCGCTGTCGACCGCGGTGATCTCGGTGTCGAGCGGCGCGTTCGCGCGGTTCCGCACCATCAGCGCGAACTCGCCGCGGCGTCGGCCGGTGACGACGATCGGGCCGCAGCTCGCTCTCGAGCTGCTCGTACGGCGTGATCTCGATCTTCCCTGGCGTCGTGCCGGCGACCTCGTTCTGCGCGCGCGAGACGGCGACGACCTCGAGCTCCCAGAGCCGCGCCTCCGCCTCCGCGCTGCGCGGCGGGCGGAAGTTGATCTGCACCTCCTGCTCGTAGGTGCCGCTCGGGGCGCCGAACGGGACGAGGTAGACCGACGGCGGGGTCACGTTCCACCACTCCTCCGGCATGCCGCGCACCTGGATCTCGTAGTTGTCGACGATCCCGCTCTGGTTGCGGACGAGCGCGGGCAGGTGCGCGTGCCCGCCGGCCTCGACGACGAGCTTCTGCACGTTGCCAGGGAGCTCGGGGTAGTTGAGCGTGATCTGGACGGCCTCGGCCGTGAGCAGCGGCGCCACGCCCGGCATCTCCGCCGGCGCGCGGGTCGCCGGCCCGGATGACGGGCATGTCCATCGTCCGCATCGGGCTGGGATGTCGACGCGGCGCCGACGGCTCGCCTGGCGGTCGGGTGGCGGCGGCGACGGCTGGCGGGCGCCAACGCTCGGCGCGGAGCTCGGCGGGCTGAGGCGGCGCTCGGCTCGTGGCGGCCTTCGACCGGCGCGGCTGGATCCGCGTCGGATCCCAGCGCAGGTACGTCCCGCAGTTCGACGCAGAAGTCGACGTCCTCGTTCTCGGTCGCGCACTTCGGGCAGACGACCATCTATGCACCTTCCCGGAGGGCGGCGGTTCGTCGGTCGGCGCCTCGGTTGGCCGCTTCGCGGCCTTCACGCGCAGCGGTAGGTCACGTGCACCGGCTTGGTCTCCTCGATCACGCGCGCGATCGCGAGCTGGGTCTTCTCGGGGATCGGCGTGTCGCAGTAGACCACAAAGCTCGGCGGGGGCGCCTTCGTCCGGTGCGCTCGGATCGGTCGACCAGGTGACGCCGCCTCCGTCCTCGACGCGCAGCGGGATGTCGGGGAAGGCGATGCTCGAGCGCGAGCGTCGAGGCCCGGCCGCGGTGCCGCGGCGGCGCGAGAGCTCGCCCTCCCGGCCGAGCGCCTCGCGCAGCCGCTCGTCGGGCCAGCTCTCGTCGACGCGTAGCCCGAGCCAGGCGGCGAGCAGGTCGAGCACGTCGCGCGGGGCGAGCGTCGGGTGGAAGTAGCTGTCGAGGACGTCGAGCGTGCCGACGATCGGGTCGAGCAGCGTCTCGAGCGCGCTCGAGGAAGCGCAGCCCGAAGTCGCCGTCCTGGTAGATCGCTCGGCAGGTTGTGCCGCAGGTAGCCGCGCGCGGAGACGACCGCCGGGGTTTCGGTCGCCGACAGGCGAGCGCGCAGGTTCGTGGTCAGAAGCCGCGCTGCTCGTGTGGCCGTTGGGCGAGGTGCCGAAGGCGGTGGAGCTCATCAGAGCTCCGCGCGCTCGGCCTTGACGATGTGCGTCCCGGAGGCGATCACCTCGTCCTCGACCGATCTCGAGGTAGCTGCCGGCCGGCTTCGGATCCTGCTTGCCGGTCGCGAGGTCGGTCTCGTAGACGCGCAGGATCTTGATGAACTCGACGCCCTCGATCTTGCGGACGATCCCGTACAGCTCGCCCTGGTTGAGCGCGCGGCCGAACTCCCAGCCCTCGCCGAGGCCCTCGGTCGAGCCGCCGACGAGCGGGTTCAGGTAGGTGTAGAGCGCGTAGGCGACGTCCTGCTCGACGCGCTCGAGGTCGGCGTTCATGCGACGCCTGGAGGTTGACGACGACGCTGACGCCGCGCAGCTTCACCGGCAGGAGCTCGAGGCTCATCCCGATCACGCGCCGCTCGTCGAGGTACTCGCGCGACCTCGGTGAGCAGCTCCTCGTCGGGCGACGAGCTCGTCGAGCGACAGCTGGCGGTCGGCGGGCGCGACCGTCGGGAGGATGTGCACGCGCACCATGCCGTCCTCGCCCGGCGGCAGGCAGACGGCCCGGGCGACCCGCGGCGAGGCCTCGCCGCAGAGGAACTCGAAGTCGTCGGGCGTGACCGCGCGGTAGCGCGTGCGGATCTCCATCGCGGCGCGCGTGCGGGCGCTCTCGAGCGACTCGGGGTCGACGCCGCCGAACGCGGGCCGGAGGTTCGTGACCGTGTCGACGCCGGGGATCGCGCTCTTCAGCACCGTCAGCGTCCCCGCCGCGACGTTCCCCTGGCGGCCGCCGCCGTGGCGGTAGCGGCTCATGCGCAGCGTCGCGCCCTTCTTGCGGCACGTCGCCGTACTGGCGCCAGCTGCCGTCCGGCGTCCGGATCGCCGGGCCCGAGCTCGACCTGCCCGGCCGCAGCGTTGAGGACGTAGTGCCGCGCGGTCGGCTTGCTCTCGACGAACGACTCGACCTGCTCCCACTGCTCCCAGCTCGCCCGTGTCGGGATCGAGCACCTCGAGGTACTCCTCCGGCGGTCGGGTCGAGGATCGGGTAGTAGTGGAGCTCGAAGCTCTGGCCGGGCGTGCCGTCGCTCGTGCCGATGACCTCGTCGCTCGATCCGCGCCGAGTGCGCCGCAGGGATGACCGCGCCGATCGGCGCCGCGCGTGATCTCGTGGATCTCGGGCGGGTGCGTGTAGGTGGCGCCGCCGCTCGTCGCCCGAGCGCGTCTTCGTGTCGAGGCGGCAGCAGACCCAGTAGGCGCGATGGCCCGCGATCGGAACAGCCGTGTGGCGGGCGGGGAGCTGGATCGTGACCTTGCCGGAGCCGTAGTTGAAGCCGCCGGTGAGGTCCTCGACGACCTCGGCCTCGAGCCAGCCGCGTCTCCTCCTCGGCGTCCGAGACCTCCCAGCGGAGCGGCGGATCCTCGGGGTCGACGCCGGCGCCGCGCGCCTGCGAGCAGTCGACGTCGACCTCGAGCAGGATGTTCGCGAGCGGGACGTCGAAGCCGATGTACAGCGCGTCGCCGGCCTTCGGGCGGCGACCCGAAGGCGTTCTGGTCGGGCGCCCTTCGGCTTGGCGACGCCGTTCGCGACGCCGACGTCCTTCACCGCGCCGCCGCGCTTGACCGCGTATGCGATCGGTCGCGCGGGCGGGATGGTGAAGTCCTCGGCGGTCTGGAAGATGATCGCCTCCTCGCTCGCCGTGCGCACGGTGCCGACCTCGGTCGCGCCGGCGGGGATCGTAGACCGGCTCGGTCGAGCGGCGCCGAGAGGCGGAAGCGGAGGTGGGTCGTCGCGGCGACCGGCGGCTCGAGCTCGATCCCGAGCAGGTTGAGCAGCGTGACGTGCAGCTTCTCCGGCACGCGGTTGAGCCGGTAGATGATCGCCTCGGTCAGCCAGGAGAAGAGCTCGACCAGCGTGATCCCGGGGTCGGAGACGTTGTGCTCCGACCACTCCGGGCAGCGCTGCGACAGCCGCAGGCGCGCCTCGTTGACGAGGTCCTGGAAGCCGCGGTCGTCGAGCGTGACTTCGGGGATGCGGCTCATTCGGGCTCCGCCGGGATGACGTAGAAGGGATAGACGAGGTTGCGAACGTCGTTCGTGGCGCGCAGCTGGTAGGTGATGTCGATCAGCAGCACGCCCGTCGTCCATGCGGGACAGGTCGGGGTCGATGTCGAGCACCTCGATCCGCGGCTCCCAGCGGTCGAGCGCCTCGCGGATGTCGTACCTCGATCTTCGCGAGCGTCGAGGCGTCGATGTTCGCGAAGACGTGGTTGTGGATCCCGCAGCCGAACTCGGGCCGCATCGGCCGCTCGCCCGGCGCCGTGCCGAGGATGACGTCGATCGCCTCCTGCACGTCGGCGTCGCCCGAGCGAGAGCGCGAGGCCGCCGAGCCTGTCGACCCGCAGCGGAAACGCGATGCCGGTGCCGATGATGTCCGCCATCCTCCTCCCTATCCGAGGCTGATCTGGGTTCCGGAGATCGAGATCATGCCGGTCGCGCTCATGCTGATCTTCGCGCGGCCCGCACTTGATGCTCGAGGTTGGTCGTGCCCTCGATCGAGATCGACGTGCCGCCCTTGATCGTCACCGACTGCGCTGCCGTCGCACGCGTCATGTCTCCCTGCGGCTTCTGGTCGACCTTCCCCGTCGTCTCGAGCGTGAAGTCCTTGTCGCTCTTGATCGTGATCACGTCCTTGGCGTGGATCTGCGACCTTCTGATCGGACTGGAGCGAGAACGAGCCGTCGAGGACGGCGAGGTCGTCGCCCGGCTTCGCCTGGCCGTTCCAGAGCGAGCCGAGCACGTACGGCTTGTGGACGTCGTCGTGCTCGAAGCCGATCACGACCTCGTCGCCGACCTGCGGCATCATCATCAGCCCGCGCGAGTCGCCGGCGTTCGGGCGCCGCGATCGCGCGCCCACCAGCCCTCGGTGTCGTCGCCGAGCGCCGGGTACTTCACGCGCACGCGGCCGAGCTTCTCCGGGTCGTTGTTGTTCGTGACGATGCCGATCACGACCGAGTTGCCCCAGCCGCGCTTGCCCTTCGGCGTCATCAGGTCGACGAGGCTCCGCGGCGAGCGGCCGGAGGTGGAGAAGATCGTCCGGTAGCCGTGCGTGCCCTGGAAGAGGTGCGTGCACGACGAGACGACGTAGGTGCCGCCGAAGCTCGTGCCGACGCCGTCGATCTTCACCTTCGAGCCGGCCTTGATGTTGGGGTTGCCCTTGGCGACGCCCTCGGCCTCGAGGTAGCCGGCGCCGAGGTGCGCGGCGTAGGCCTTCGCGAGCTGGTCGGCCTCGTCCTGGCGAGAGCACCGGCCGGTCGGCGACGACCATCGTCCCGCCCTTCAGCGCCGCGGAGGCGTCGGAGCGCTTGATCCCGATCGTGCGAGACCGGCTGGCTCACGCTCGCGGTCGCCTCGAACGGCTGGCTGCGGGCCGGGTTGCGGGCGCGCACGGTCACCTGGTCGACCTGCTGCACGCCGGTCACGCGCGGCCGGAAGCTGATCAGGTTGTCGCCCCACTTGAGCGTGATGTCCTGCGTGCCGGCCGGCGGGCCCGCCTTGCGGAAGTAGAGCTTGTGGTCGATGACGAGCACCTCGAAGTCGATGCGCTGCGCGAGCCGCCAGAGGAACTCCCAGTCGGTCTCGTTGTTCTGCTGGACGAAGTCGTGGGCCGGGCCCGCGCTGTCGATCGTCCCCTCGTCGACGCCGGCGCGCTGACCGACCTTCCGCGCGATGTCCGCGGCGGTCATGTTCTGGTAGGTCGCGGCGCGCTTGGTCTGGTGGAGCAGGTGCGAGCCGTCGTAGGCGCGGAAGCCGAGCGTCGTCCCCTGGCCGAACTCGGGCTCGAGCGAGGCGATCATCCCCTTGAAGACGCTCGTGAGCGAGGTGGCGTCGGTGCCCGCGAGCTGCACCTCGATCTGGCTGCCGATCTTGATCGGGAACGGGTCGATCGTTCTTCAGGTCCGGGTCGCTGAAGCGCAGCAGGCACGCGTCCGGCAGGCGCAGGTTCTCCTGCATGCGCGACCTCGACGAGCTGCTGCCCGTAGCGGTCGTCGAGCTTCTGCCCGTCGACCTTGATCTCGGCTCCGGCGACGCGCAGCTCATTCGCTCGCTCGGGAATGGAGAGGACGGTGCCGCGCTTGAGGCGCAGCGGGTCGTCGATGCCGTTGGCCTCGGCGATCGCGCGCCAGCGCGTCGGGTCGCGGTAGTGGGCGAAGGCGATCGAGGCGAGGCTGTCGCCGTCGCGGACCGTGTGCGAGCCGAGCCCGGGCTGCGCGCGGGTGGTCGGGTTCTGCGGCTTCGACGTGCCCTTGCCGCTCGACTTGTCCATCGCGCTTGCTCGGCCTGGATCAGCGAGAGCTGCGCCTGTGCCCGCACCGGCGTCCCGTCGGCGCGGAAGAGCGTGTACTGGACGCTGAGGTTGTCGGCGACCGCCTTGAAGGTGACCGTCGAGCCCCAGATGAACGTCACCATCGGCGGCCGGCCGCTGTTCTTGCCCTTGCCCGAGCCGAGCGCAGCCTGCGCCTCCATCATCTTGAACAGCTGCGCCGTGACGTCGCTGACGTCGAGCTTCGGAGTCGGTCGAGTCGAAGAGCAGCTGCAGGTTCAGCTTCCGGGGCTGCCCGCCGCCGAACTGCGCGGTCGGCAGGGCGACGCCGGTGACCGGCTCGACCTCCCACTGGTTGGCCTTCGCGATCGTGTACTCCTTGGGGTTGAACCAGCAGTCGATCGCATCGCCGCCCTCGATCTGGAGGCTCGCCTGCTCGAATCCGGTGAGGGGTGGAAGCGGCATGTCAGTCGGGCGGCATCAGGCCCTGGTGGGCGATCTCGAGGGTCTCGGTCGCGACGTTCGTCGACTTGGCGTTGAAGGACGGGCCCGACCACTTGACCGGGAACGCGCCCGCGAACGACCAGGTGCGCACCTGCTGGCCGTCGTCGCCGAGGAGGTTCAGGGTGACGTTGCCGCGCTGCTCGCGGTCTGTCCTGGTCGAAGAACCACTTGAGCAGCGCGTCCTCGTAGGTGACCCCGCGCTTGAGCACGAGGTTCGGGTACTTGAGCCCGCCCCGGAACTTGTGGACGAAGCGCGACTCGCCGCCCTCCTGGTACTCGAAGACGTCGTACTCGACGGTGAGGCCGCTGCACTCGGCGAACGCGCCGATCGATGACGCCGTCGATCGTGACCTGGAAGCGGAGCTCGCCGACCGGGTCGGGCAGCGGCGCAGCATCGGCGGCGGCGCTCGAGCGCTCGGTCGTCCCCGTGGCGGAGCTCGACGAGTCCGGCGGCGGCGGCGTGTCGTCGGCGGTGAGCCTCGATGCCAGGTCGGCGGCGATGTCCATCGCCTCGGACGCGCTCGGGATCTCGGGTATGCCCATCCAGCCTCCTCTCGCTACGGCAGGTCGCCGAGCATGTCTCCCATTCGCTCGCGGTCGGCGAGGAGGTCGCGGCGCAGCCGCTGCATCACCTGGTCGTAGATCTCCTCGATGTCGCCGCCGGCTCCGCCGGCGCTCGCTCCCGGCGGCGGAGCCGGCGCGGGGGCCGCAGGCCCGGTCGTGGTGGTCGTGGTTGCGCTCGGCGGCGCCGGCTGCTCGGCTGCGGCCGGCGTCTCCGCCTCGGGCGCGCGCATCAGCGCCGGCGCGCTCGCGAAGGCGCGGTCCGCCGGGCGCGGAAACACGACCGTCTGGACTTCGCCGACGTCGCTCGCCACGGCTCCACCCGTCGCGGCCGCGAGGCGGGAAGCGCTCGTCGGGGCGGTACGGACGCCGAGGGGGCGCGCGGCACGGGGCGGGGCCTCGGTGCGCGCGAGGACGGGCGGCGCGGGAGCCCGGGGCGGCGTCACGAGGCGCAGCGCAGGCCTGGGCGCGCTCTGCGCCTCTGTCGCGGCTCGCACGGGCGCGCGCGCCGCGAGCGTCTCGCCGGCCGGAGCCTCGACTGCCGCGGGCTGCGCGATGAGCCGTTGCTCGACCACGGGTTGTCGAGCCATGGGGCGAATGAGGGTGGCGGGCGCCTCGAGCGGGCGGTCCGGCGTCTGCTCCGCCCGGCGCTCGGGTCCGGGCTGCGCCGCTCGGACGAGGGCGCGCGCGACCGCGCGGACCGGGCGCCTCAGAATCGCGCCCGGACCGGGCTTCGGTGGGGACGGCACGGGCTCGGCGGCGGGGGGCACCGCTGTGGAGGGCTCGACCGTCCGCGGCGCGTACGCCGGGCGCACGGGCGCAGGCGACGGCTCGGCCGGGGTTGCTGCCCGGGGCGACGAGGCGCGTTCCTCGGCCGGGGTTGGGGCCGGGACGAAACGCGGCCGCTCCGGCTCGGGCGGTTCGGAGGCTTCGAGCAGCACGGGCTCCGGTTCCGGTCGGCGCCTCGACCTCCGCGAGGGGCGCCTCGACCGCGGGCGGCGTCTCTTCCTCAACCGGAGTCTCCTCGAGCCGAGCGGCGGGCACCGGCGCCTCGGGCGGCGCGGCGGCGCGCTGGATCGGCGTCTCTGCGGGCGCCGGCGCCGGCGCGTTGTCGCCGACCCCTCGCGGCGCGTGCCCGCTCTGCGGAGCGGGCTGCGGCCGCGGGGGGCCGGCGGCGCGGCGGCTGGACGGGCGGCCGAGACCTGTGAAGCCGTGTTTGCAGGGCTGAACGTCGGCTTCTTCGGGCCCGCGCTCGAACGGCGCAGCCTCGAGGGGCACCGGCGGCTCCGGCGGTCTTGGGCTCGCGCTGGAGGACGGCGTCGACGGCGCGCCGGAAGAGGCCCCGTGCCGGTGTGGCGCGCTACGGCGGGCGTAGCCGCGGGCTGCTCGACCCGCGCCGGCTCCTCGCGGCGCTGGACGCGGAGTGCGGGCCGGGCCGGCTCCTCCTCCGCCCGGGCCCGCGCGACGGTGACCTTGGCGCGGGGGACGGGCGCAGGCCGTGGGGCCTGGGCGGGGCGGGGGCGCGAGTTGCGGTCTCCGGCGGCTTCGGCACCTCGGCCTCCGGCTCGGCCGCGGCTCGCTGGCTCCGGCACCTCGGGCTCCGGCACCTCGGCCTTCGGTACCTCGGCCTTCGGCTCCGGCCCGGGCGTGGCAGCCGGAGGCGCCGGAGGGGCGTCCGCAACCGGCGGCGCCGGATCGAGCGCCGGCACCGGTGTGGGCTCCGGCTCGGGCTCGGGCGTGCGGACCGTGGCGTGGGCGGCCGGCTCCTCGTGCGCCGCCGGCGGCGGCTCGGGGGGCGGCGGGTTTGGCAGCGGGATCGGCTCGGCATCGGCCGCCGGCTTCGGCGGCGGGGCGGCCGGCTTACGTGCCAGCCGGAACGCCGTGGGCCGCACCTCCTCGATCTGTCCCCGCGGCACCGGTTGCGAGCGCCGCTCGCGTTGGCGCTCCGCGGACTGCGCCTCCTGCTCGTCCCGCTCGACGAGGAAGCTCGGCCGCTCGGACGACGGCACGAGGTCGGCCATGGCCGCCTCGCCCGCGATCGGGATCCCCTCCGGCGGCCCGTCGCCGAAGATCCAGCGGGCGGCGAACTCGCTCATGCCCGCCGGCCGGGGCAGCGGCTCCTCGACCCTCGCGGCCCGCCGGGCGGCCCCGATCGAGCGGCCGCGGGCGAGCCGCGTCGAGCTCTCGACGATCCGCTCTGGGCGTCGTGCCGCAGCGACGGTCTGCGCCAGACGCAGCCCCCCGGCCCGCACCGGCGCCGCGTGCCGTGCCGCGCACCCGCTGCCCGAGCAGTCTCAGCCGCCCGATCACGTGCGTCAGTACCCCCCGTGGCTACGGGCCGCCATGCGCCTCGGCCTCTTCGAGGAGCTGCCGGCGGTCCGCGTGCTCGAGGTCGAGGATCGTGTCAAGCGGCCAGTGGAAGTGGTAGGCGAGCTCGGCCGCCTCCGCGAGCAGCTCATGCGGAGACGGCCGCGTCATTCCCCCAGGCGCCTGTCCTCGACCTCGGTGAGGTCAACCTCGAACGACGTGCGCGCACGACGGGCACGTCACCGCTCCGACCGACTCGCCGTCCGTGTTCAGCCGCTCGTAGAGCCGCTGCAGATGGTCGAAGTCGGCCGCGAAGAGGCCCTCGACGACGTCCGGCGTCACCTCGCGGACCGTCGCCGAGCTTCGTCACGACGCGCGAGAGCAGGAGCACCGAGAGGTACGCCTCGTTCTGCTTGACCTCGGCAGCCCGAAGCGGCTCGATCTCGTCGCGCGCCGTGGCAAGGCGCATCGCACCCTCGCGGTGGACAGTGCCCGCCGCGTCCACGTACCCCCGCGGCAGCGTGAACGGGAACTCGGTTCTCATCCCCTTACCTCCTCCAGTCCGGTCGTCGGCGCTACTCCCTCGTGAACCCTCGTGGCAGATGTGGAGCTCCTCGAGCGCCACGTTGTTGGTCGAGGCGTCGAGCGTCGCGGCGACGTACTTGATCGGCCAGCCCTGCTTGAACTGGTACGTGGCGATCGTGCCGCCCGCGATGTCGAGCAGCTCGATCTTCCCGTCGACGCGCGCCGCGTCGGCGCCTTTGTTGATGCGGTCGTCGCGCCACTTCCAGATGTCGAGGCTCTCGTCGACGCCGCGCTTGAGCGTGATGTTCGACCACTTGATCCCGCCGGCGACCTTGCGCGTGTGCGGGCGGCCGTTCTCGTCGATCGACTTGTGCTCGATCACCTCGGTCTCGGAGTCGAAGCCCGAGGCCTCCTTGAACACGCCAACTGCTCTCCTTGCCGCCGAGCGTCAGCCGGAAGTACGACGCTGGGCGGGGCTCCCTCATCGGCATTTCCTCAGTCCTCCTCTCTCGTCCTTACGACACTTCGCTGAGTTATGAGACTTCACTGGCGCCGGCGGCGAACTGGCTGATGCGGAAGATCACGAACTCGGCCGGCTTCACCGGGCAGATCCCGACCTCGATCACGACCTGGCCCGCCTCGATCACGTCCTGCGGGTTCGTCTCGGCGTCGCACTTGACGAAGAACGCCTCGCGAGGGCGTCGAGCCGAAGAGCGCGCCCTGCCGCCAGGTGCGGTTGAGGAAGTTCGCGGTGGAGATGCGCAGCGAGCTCCAGAGCCGCTCGTCGTTGGGCTCGAACACGGCCCACTGCGTTCCCTCCATGATCGACTCGGAGACGTAGTTGAAGAGCCGCCGGACGTTGATGTAGCGCCACTCGGGGTCGCTCGACAGCGTGCGGGCGCCCCAGATGCGGATGCCGCGGCCGGGGAACGCGCGGATGCAGTTGATGCCCGCGCTGGTTGAGCGCCGCCCTGCTCCTCGGCCGTGACCTGGAAGCGCGAGCGCCGTTGACGCCGAGCGTGACCTCGTTCGCGGGGGCCTTGTGGACGCCGCGCGTGCCGTCGGTGCGGCACCAGACGCCGGCCACGTGGCCCGACGGCGGCACCATGCAGCGGCCGCTTCGAGATCGGGTCCATGACCTCGAGCCACGGGTAGTAGAGCGTCGCGAACTTCGAGTCGTAGCCCGCGGCGTTCATCCGCCAGTCGAGGGCGTCCTGCGGGTTGAGGTCGGGCGGCGTGTCGAGGATCGCCATCCGGTCGCCCATGTTCTCGCAGTGGGCGATCATCTTCCCCTGCAGGTCGCGGAGCGCGGTGTCGTCGCCGTTGCCGGCGAACGCCATCACGTCGGGGCAGACGACCATCGTGACCTCGTCGACCGCGGCGAGGCCGCCCATGCCCTCGCGCTTGGCGACGTCGCCCTCGAACTGCGACGGCGAGATCGTCCTCGCCGGCCTGCTTGGGCATCGAGAGCGTGTAGTTGCCCGGGGCGAGCGCGACGTCCGGGAGGCTGCCGCCGGTCTCCTCGAGCTTGATCAGCTTCGAGGCGGCGTTGACCTTGGTGACGATGTAGGAGCGGCCCTTCTTGACGGCTGAGGCCCTCGTACTCCTCCGTGCTCGGGGCCGGCCGTGACCGTCAGCTTGTAGGTCGTCTGCGGCTCGCCGCCGCCGCCACCGCCGCCCTCGCCGCCGCCGGGCTGCTGCTCGGCGGTGAGCTCGAGCTTCACGTCGCTGTCGACGCCCTTCGAGCGCGACCGCGCGGAAGGCCTCGGCGTTGCCGTCGCCGGCGGCCGGCAGGGCCGCCATGCGCTGCGCCGCCGTCGGAGCTGCCGACGCGCACGATCCAGCAGAGGCCGCCGCCGTTCTGGAAGAAGCCGTAGACCGCGTGCGCGAGGTACGCGCCCTCCATGAACGGGCCGTTCTCGGGGTTCTGCGCGTCGCCGAAGATGCGTCGCGAACTGCGTCCAGTTCGAGATCCGGGTCGGCCGGTTGACCGGCCCGCCCGGGGCGAGGCCCACGAACGCGGCGATCGACGTGCCCACCCCTTCGATCGGCTTGTTCGCCGAAGGCACCTCCTCGACGTACACGCCTGGGGTCAAGTAACTCGTCGCCAAATCACTCACTCCCTTCTCTCTGTCGATCGACCGGTATGGAGCTCCCGAATCAGGGCGTCGGAAGCAGACGTCGTGATGAGCCTCGGCGCGGAGCTGCCGGGGTCGAACACCTGCATCTCCGCCTCGTCGCGCGGCCAGAGGATCAGCTTCGCCTCCGGGAGCCGCAACGCGCACGCGGTCGCCGAGATCGCTCGAGCCGTCGAGCTCGAGCCCGAGGACGATCGCGTCCGGCTGCAGCAGCCGAGCCTGCTCGACGAGCGCGTCGGGCGGGTCGTCGTTCCCGACCACCTCGAGCCCGCCGTCCTCGAGCACGCGGATCATTCCGAGCCGCGCGACGGGCTCGAGGTTGCCGATCAGAGCCCGTCGGGACACAACCGGGAACTCTGGTTCAGCGTCCCGCCTGGGCGGTAGAGGCCGTGGGGCACGATAGGGGCAGCCTTCCTGCCCTATCGGTGACAGTCACCGGCCATGGCCCGCGCAGTCACCGCCGGTGACTGTCACCGAGGCGGCGCCCGAGCGTGAGCTCGACGCCCTGGCCCGGGATCGTCGAGCTTGCCCTTCGACCTCCTTGCCGTCGGGGCCGCGGGCCGTGACGGTGTAGCTTCCCGGGCTGGAGGCGGTCGAAGCGGAAGCGGCCCTCGGCGTCGGTCACGGCGAGCTGGCCCGTCTCGCGCAGGTGCACCCAGACGTTGCGGACGCCGGCGCCGTCGGCGTCGACGACTGTGCCGCCGCTCCGGTGCAGCTCGAGCAGCGTCGGCGGCGCGCGAGTCGCGGTCGAAGAGCCGCGTCGTCGCCGTCCGCACCTCGGGCCCGCGCTCGAGCGAGACGCCCGCCTCGCACGAGAGCGTGACCACGTAGTTGAACGACGCCTTGTACTGTCCGCCCACCGCGCTCCAGAAGTCCGAGGCGTCCTCGTGCCGCTCCTGGGCGGTGCGCGTCTTCAGCGGGTAGCGCTGCGAGCCGTTCGCGAGCGAGGCGCTCAGCACGTCCACCGGCAGCGTCGGGTAGGCGTAGAGGATCGCCATCGTCTGCGAGAGCAGGCGGTGCTCGTCCTGGACGTCGCGCGTCCAGGCCGTCACCGCGTACGAGGCGTCGATTCGGAGCGGCGGGCGCAGGTCGAACGTACGGCCGTCGCGTATCCGCTCCTCCCAGTCGATCGGGCGCAGCTCCTTCGCCTCGCGGATGTCGTAGAGGAAGAGGTTCACCGCCGGGCTCGAGAGCGAGGCCGCCCACTCCTTGTCGGGCGCGTCGAACACGATCTCGACGCCGTCGAAGCCGTGCCGGTCGAGGTCGCGCTTGAGCAGCGTCTTCAGCGACTCGTCCAGGTCGGCGAGCATCGTGTTGATCGGCACCTGGACCGTCGTACTCATGCCGGCGGTCAGTCTCTCAGATCGCCGCTTGCCCTTTGGGGCGGCTTCCGGGGCAGCGGAGGTGCGCGGCTGGCGGGCGCGCCTAGGTCTGCGGCGGGCGGATCACCCCGAAGAACTGCTCGAAGTCGGCCTCGATCGTGAGCCGGCCGAGCTTGTTGTACTCGAGCGCGACGGCGCGGACGAGGTGCTCCATGCGGATCTCGCCAGCCGGCGTCGGCGGCCATGAAGGCGGCCGTGAGCGAGCAGTTGCGGATCGAGCCGCCGGAGAGCTTGAAGCGCTCGGCGAGGAAGCGGACGTCGATGTCGGCGGCGGTCGGGGCCGCGTCCGGCAGGACGAGCCGCCAGATGCGCTCGCGGTCGCCGGGCTCGGGGAATGGGAAGTCGACGACGACGTCGAGGCGGCGCAGGAACGCGTCGTCCATGTTCTGGCGGAAGTTGGTCGCCAGGATCACGGCGCCGGGGTAGCCCTCCATCTTCTGCAGCAGGTATGCGACCTCGATGTTCGCGTAGCGGTCGTGGGCGTCGCGCACCTCCGAGCGCTTGCCGAAGAGCGCGTCGGCCTCGTCGAAGAAGAGGATCGCGTTCGACCCCTCGGCGGCCGAGAAGACCCGGTCGAGGTTCTTCTCCGTCTCCCCGATGTACTTGGAGACGACGGTCGCGAGGTCGAGGCGGAAGAGGTCGAGGCCGAGGTCGCGCGCCAGCACCTGTCCGGCCATCGTCTTGCCGGTTCCGGACTCGCCCGCGAAGAGCACCTTGATGCCCTGGTTGCGCGCCACCGTCCGCTCGTAGCCCCAGTCGGAGAGGACGAGGTCGCGATGGCGGAGGTAGGCCGAGATCGAGCGCAGCACCTCGAGCTGACGGTCGGCGATCACCAGGTCGTCCCAGCCGAACGGGGAGTCGAGCCGCGAGGCGAGCTCGGCGAGGCGCGTGCTCGAGGCGCGGCGTGCGCCGAGGTCGAGGTCGGTCTGCCGCGGCACCGCCTCGCCCCGCGAGGCAGCGGCGAGCTGGGCCACCGCGGCGGCATCGCCGATGTGGCCGACGGAGAGCCGGAACTTCGCCGCGACGTCGTCGACCTCGTCGATCCCGGTGGTCGCGGCCCACGCCGTTCGCCGCTCGGCGAAGCTCGGCTGAGGCACCTCGACGACAACCGCCGTCGACTCACCGAGCGCGACGACTGCCTGAGGGGAAGCGGCGCAGACCAGTGTCCGCTCGACGCGCGCCGCCAGCAGCCGCTGCACGCGCACGTGCTTGTCCGGCTCGAGGTCGTCGAGGCCGTCGAAGCAGATCTGCCGCCCCTCGAGCAGCGCGGTGACGACGGCGTCGCGGAGCAGATCCGCATCGGCGGCGTCGGACACGTCGACGAGCAGGAGCGGGCGGTCGAGTGCGGCGGCGAGGATCGTCTCGGCGTCGGGGCCGGCGACCAGGACCGGCAACCGGCTCTGGGCGGCGAGGAGCGGACGAAGCTCCTCGATCGCCGCTGGCCGGCCCGGATCGACCTCGGGCAGCGGCACGCGTCGCAGGCGGCCGTCGCCCGGCGGGTCGTCGAGCCCGCTTCCGAGCAGGTACGCAGCTAGCCGGTCGGAGACCTTGAGCAGCCGGTCCGCGACCGGGAGCTGGCTCCCGCTCTCGAGCAGGCGCACGGCCCCGGCGCGGCGCAGCGGCGACGCATGGTCGAAGCAGTCGAGGGCCTGCGCGCTCGAGACCCCCGAGTCCGCGAGCAGCCGGGCGATCAGTCTGGGACTGGCCAGCTTCCGGGTCACGTCGTCGTGCAGGTACGCGTAGAGCCGGCCGTAGTGCGGCCCCAGCTCGGGCGCCGCGCAGAGCGCCATCGCCGCCGCCTCGACGTCCGTCAGCCCGAGCTGGCGTGCGGCAAGCCGGATCCGGTCGTCGAGCTCTCCAGCCGGCCCTTCCCGCGCGAGCTCGATTGCCAGCTCGTCCGAGATGTACAGCCCGCGGAACGGGTCGGCCGGGTTCGGATCGGTGGCCGCGACGGACTCGACCGCCGAGCGGATCCGCGCATCGAGCGTCTCGAAGGAAAGCGAGCTCTCAGCCTGCGACGTCACCGGCCGCGGCCTCCGCTTCCTGCTCGAGCGCGTCGCCCGGCTGCGACACGCTCAGGGGGCCGCTGCTCGGAGCGCCGCGCTGTTGCACGACGTGGGTCAGCTCGTGTGCCAGGAGCTGCTGCCCGTCGCTCGAGCCGGGGCTGTACTCGCCCTTGGCGAAGTAGACGTCGGTACCCGTGGTGAAGGCGCGGGCCGAGACCGAGCTCGCAAGGGCCTCCGCGCGATCGTCCGTGTGGACGCGGACGTCGTCGAGCGAGTCGCCGAGCGCGCCGCCCATCTTGTCGCGCGAGGAGTGATCGAGCTTCTGGCCGCCGCCGCGCGTCTGAGCTATCGCGGCCTCCACGTCGGGGTGGGCGCGGCCGTCGGGCATGATCCCCGCCCCCTGCCGCGCGAGCGCCGAGAAGGCGTGGTTGCCGACCGTCGAGGCGAGCCGCTGCGTGTCGGCGGCCGACGCCGGCGTCTGTTCCGCCGAGTCGGGCCGGTGGAAGCTGCGGCGGCCGGGCTCGTGCTCGAGCTCGAACGGCATCAGGCTTCGATCGTACGTCCCGTAGGATCGAGGCGCAATGGACGAGGGACCCCGGAGCGACGATCGGGAGGGGATCGTGCGGCTCCGGCAGCGGCTCGAGGAGGCGGGCTTCACGCCGCCCGCGGTTCGCGACGCGCTCGCGACCGAGGTCGCGACCGGCCGCGACTCGGCGGAGCTGCCGCTGTATCTCCACCTGCTCGAGGACGGCGGCGAGGTCGCGACGCTGATCAAGCTCTTTCTGCTCGACCTCGAGGTCCCGGCCGCCGACGCCGAGGCCGCCCTCGCCGATCTACCGCTCGAGCGGCTCGAGACGATGGGCGTGCTCGAGCGCCGCGGCGACCGGGCGAAGGCGCTGATCGAGCTCGTGCCGACCGAGGACCTGCTGATCGCCTGCGACGCGTTCCAGAAGGAGCTGACCCGGCCCGACCACGTGCTCGGCGTCTCGCCGCCGGCCCGGGTGCTCGCGTGGCTGACCGTGCGCACGCCCGTCGAGCGGGCGCTCGACCTCGGCACCGGCAACGGCCAGCAGGCCCTGCTCGCCGCGCGGCACGCTCGGCACGTCACCGGCGTCGACATCAACCCGCGGGCGCTCAGCTTCGCCCGCTTCAACGCGGTGCTCAACGGCGTGGAGCAGCTCGACCTGCGCGAGGGCGACCTGTTCGAGCCGGTCGCGGGCGAGCGCTTCGACCTCGTCGTCTGCAACCCGCCGTACGTCATCTCGCCGGAGACGGACATCGTCTACCGCGACGGCGGGCTCCGCGGCGACTCGTTCTCCGAGCGCATCGTGCGCGAGCTGCCCGCGCACCTCGAGCCCGGCGGCTTCGGCCAGGTGCTGGTGAGCTGGGTCCACCCGCTCGAAGGCGACTGGCGCGCGCCGGTCGAGCAGTGGGTCGCCGGCAGCGGGTGCGATGCGATCCTGCTCCGCTATGCCGTGCACGAGCCGCTCGACTACGCCGCCGCCTGGAACCGCCCGTACCGCACGAACCCGGAGCTCTACGGCGCGGCGATCGCGCGCTGGGCGGCGTACTTCGAGGAGATCGGAGTCGAGGCGATCTCGTGGGGCGCGCTGATCCTGCGCCGCCGCGACGGCGACAACTGGTTCTTCCCGTACTCCTCCACGACCGACCGCATCACCGGCGCGAGCGAGCAGGTGCTGCGGCTCTGCGCCGCCCAGGACTACCTCGCGGCGACGACCGACGAGAAGCTGGCCGAGGCCGTGCTCGAGCTCGTGCCCGAGCACCACGTCGAGCAGTCCCTGCGGCTCGGCGGCGGCGGGGCGCTCGTGGAGCGGAACGTGCTGCGCCTCGACGAGGGCCTGCGCTTCGAGGTGTCGATCGACCAGTCCACCGAGCGCCTGCTCTCGCTGCTCGACGGCGAGCGGAAGCTGGAACGCCTGCTCGAGGAGGCGACGGATACGGTCCCGCACGTCACAGTCGAGGCGTTTGCGGGCATGGCGCTCCCGGTGGTGCGGCGCCTGATCGAGCTCGGGTTCGTCGTGCCGGCGGCAGACGCGCTCTCCTAGATGAGGCCTTCGCGAACCGCGGCCGCGACCGCCTGCGAGCGGCTGCGCGCGTTGAACTTGGTCACCACGTCGTGAATGACGTTCTTCACGGTGCGCTCGCTGTAGCTGAGCCGCTTCGCCACCTCGCGCGTCGGGTGGCCGTCGGCGACGAGCCGCAGGACCTCCTGCTCGCGCACCGTCAGCGGCGAGAGTGAGAGGCCGCGCGGCCCGAGCACATCGTTCGAGGCCCGCGCGATCGTCCGGAGCAGGTCGCCGAGCAGGTCGGGCGCGACGACGCCGGATCCGGCCGCGGCCGTGCGCAGGCTGGCGAGGAGCGCGTCGGGCGTGAGGGTCTCCTTCCACAGGTAGCCGACGGCGCCCGCCTGCACGGCGGCGAGGAGCTCGCGCTGGTCGGAACGGCCCGAGCAGACGAGGACGCTCGCGCCGGTGCGGTCGCGCAGCGCGCGGATGAAGTCGTGAGCGCCCTCCAGGTCGTGGTCGACGAGGACGACGTCGGCCTCGAGCAGGTCGGTCCGCGCCCAGGCCTGCTCCACCGTTCCGGCGTCAGCGACCGACTCGATGCCGTCGACGCCCTCCAGGCAAGCGACGAGGCCCCGCCGGTAGATCGAATGCGGGTCCAGCAGGAAGACCCTCATGAGGTCACGTGGGCCTGGCCCTGAACCACGTCGCTCCTTCCTTTCATCCCCGTCGCCCCGCAGCCGTCCAGCACGATTCCAGGTCGTGTCCCTGGTGTCAAGCACGTTCGCGAAACCGGGTGATGGCTAGGAACATCCTGGCCAAAGGTACGGGTCAAAAAGCTACAAACGACGCCGCGGAAAGCCTAAAATCGTGTCCGTGAGCGTGACGTTCGAGGTCGAGGGGCGGAAGTACGAGATCGCGGGCCCGCAGGCGACGATCCTCGCAGAGAACCTGCGGGTGCTGTCCCAGTCCGAGCTCGTGGGGGCCTCGGAGCCGGCGGTTCGGCTCAAGCCGGATCATGACTGGCGTGAGGGCGCGCAGTCGCTGGCCGACTCGATCGAGTCCGCGCTCCTCGCGGACGGATCCGAGGCACTCCACCTCGAGGGCGGCGCTGCCGACGCCACGTACTGCGTGCTGCGCCTCATGGTGGGCCTCGACAACGAGGGCGCGGCGGCGGCTGGTCTCAGAGACGCGCTGGGCACGCCGGTCCCGACCGAACCTGTACCCCGTCCGCCCCGCACGGGCGCGACGCTTCGCCAGCTCTCGCGCCCGGAGATGCTCGAGCTGTTGATCATCCTCTTCGTCCTGGCGGTGCTGACGATCGTGCTCGGAATCGCCTGGACGGGCACCTGGTGGGTGCTGGCGCCGGTGATCGCGGCACTGATCGGGCTGCGGGTCGCCACGACTCGAACCAGCGGGCGCTTCGCCTGGTCGTTCGCCTCGGTGGTCTGGTTCGCGATCCTGCTCGTGCCCGCAGCGGTGCTGGTCACGCTCGTCGGGCTGCTTGTCGCCACGATCCTCGGCGGCTGAGCCCGTAACGGTCCCGGGACGACCCGGGGATTAGTGTGGGGCCATGGCTGCCACCGTCGTCGGCTCCGGCCCGAACGGGCTCACCGCGGCGATCGTGCTCGCCCGCGCGGGCCTTCCTGTGCGCATCGTCGAAGGCGAGGAGACGCCGGGCGGCGGCCTGCGGTCGCTCGAGCTGACGCTGCCGGGCTTCATCCACGATGTCTGCTCGGCGATCCATCCCCTGGCGGTCGCGTCGCCGGCACTGCGCAACCTCCCGCTGGCGGCGCACGGGCTCGAGTGGGCTTACTCGCCGGTGGAGCTCGCGCATCCGTTCGACGACGGCTCGGCGGCCGTGCTCCTGCGCTCGCTCGACGAGACGGCGCGGGCGCTCGGCCCCGACGGCGACCGCTACCGGCGGCTGCTGGAGCCGCTCGTGAACGGGGCGGACGCGCTCCTCGACGACCTGCTCGCGCCGATCCGTGTGCCCCGGCACCCGGCGGCGCTTGCGCGCTTCTCCGCCCGGTCGGCGCTGCCGGCGAGTGCGCTCGCGCGCACGTGGTTCCGCGGCGAGAAGGCGCGGGGGCTGTTCGCGGGGCTCGCCGCGCATTCGCTCCTGCCTCTGACGCGGCTGCCTTCCGGGGCGTTTGGGCTCGTCCTCGGGCTGCTCGCGCACGTCGCGGGCTGGCCGTCGGCGCGCGGCGGCTCGCAGCGGATTGCGGATGCACTCGTCTCGTACCTGCGGTCGCTGGGAGGGGAGCTCGAGACGGGGCGCTTCGTGTCGTCGTACTCCGAGCTCGACGCCGGCCGGCCGGTGCTGCTCGACGTGACCCCGCGACAGCTGCTCGGCATCGCGGGCGGCGAGCTGCCCGACAGGTACCGGCGGCGGCTCGAGCGGTTCCGGTACGGGCCCGGCGTCTTCAAGGTCGACTGGGCGCTCGACGGGCCGATCCCCTGGCGGGCGCCCGAGTGCACGCAGGCCGCGACGGTGCACCTGGGCCCCACGCTCGAGGAGATCGTGGCATCCGAGCGGGAACCGTGGCGCGGCCGAGTGTCGGCGCGGCCGTTCGTCCTGCTCGCGCAGCAGAGCCTGTTCGACCCTTCGCGGGCGCCTGAGGGAAAGCACACGGCCTGGGGCTACTGCCACGTTCCGCACGGCTCGACGATCGACATGACCGCCGCGATCGAGGCCCAGGTCGAGCGGTTCGCACCCGGGTTTCGCGAACGGATCCTCGCCCGGTCGGCGATGGGGCCGGCGGAGCTCCAGCAGCACAACCCGAACCTCGTCGGCGGCGACATCAACGGCGGCGCTGCCGACCTGAGGCAGATGATCGCGCGGCCGGTGCCGCGACTCTCGCCGTACTCGACTCCGCTGCCGGGCGTCTACCTCTGCTCGGCCTCGACGCCGCCCGGCGGCGGCGTCCACGGAATGTGCGGATTCCACGCAGCGCGGGCCGCGCTCGCGGCCTCTAAGCCGGTCACGATCTGCGCGGGCGGGTGTCGTCTGGCTCGTCGGGCGCTCCCGGCCAGGAACGCGCGTCCGGACGGGACGGCCCGCGCTGCTCGTGCTTCCCGATGCGGAGCGACAGCCCGGCGGCGAGCAGGCACAGCGCCCCGGCGCTGACGAACGCGTAGTCGTACGTCCCGAACCACTGCCGCGACGCCCCCGCGGCCCACGCGGCGAACGCCGCGCCGAGCTGGTGCGAGGCGAAGATCAGCCGAAGACGATGCCGACTCGCTCGCGGCCGAAGCGTCGCGGTGAGCGCGACGGTGGGCGGGACGGTGGCGACCCAGTCGAGTCCGTAGAACACGGCGAAGGCGACGAGCGCGTAGCCGGAGCCGAAGGCGATCGGAAGCGCCATCACTGCGAGGCCGCGCAGCGCGTAGTACCAGGCGAGGAGATAGCGCGGGTCGACCCGGTCGGTGAGCCAGCCCGAGCACGTCGTTCCGACCACGTCGAAGAGTCCCATCAGCGCCAGCAGGGAGGCGCCGGTGATCGCGGTGAGGTGGTGGTCCTCCGCGGCCGGAATCAGGTGGGTGCCGACGAGACCGTTCGTCGAGAGACCGCAGATGAAGAACGTTCCCGACAGGAACCAGAACGTGCGCGAGCGCAGCCCGAGCAGGAGCCCGTCGAGCGCGGGCCGGAAGGGGTGCTTCGAGCGCTCGGGGACGGGCACCGGCCTCGGCGGCGCCGTAGGGCTCGAGGCCGATCGACTGCGGGCGGTCGCGGACGACCAGCGCCACGATCGGAAAGACGAGCAGCATCGCGACGGCCGAGACCGAGATCGCCGCATAGCGCCATCCGTAGGAGCGGTGGTCGCGGAGCCAGGGCCGAGCGCCGGCAGGAAGATCATCTGGCCGCTGCGTTGCTCGCGGTGAGGATCCCGTGACGGCGGCGGTCGCGAACAGCGGTTGGCGACGGTCGCGGCGAGCGGGATGGTGACGGCGCCGGTCGCCCCGCCGACGACGACCCCCAGAGCAGGACGAACTGCCACGGCTGGGTCATCACGGTCGTCGCAGCTGCCCCGGCTGCGACGGTCGTAAGCGCGACCAGCATCACCCGACGGACGCCGAAGCGCTCCATCAGGGCGGCGGAGAAGGGCGCCGTCACGCCGTACATCAGCAGGCCGAGCGAGATCCCGAGCGAGATCGTGCTGCGCGACCAGTGGAACTCCTGCTGCAGGGGCACGATCAGCACCCCCGGCGTGGCGCGAAAGCCGGCCGTGGTGATCAGCGTCACGAAGGTGACGATCACCACCAGCCACGCGTAGTGGAGCGGGCGGCCGACGAGGCGGTCCGATCATTTCGACGTTCGGCTCCGGAGGCAGGGTGTTCGTGCGCCTGAGGCCGCTGACGGCCGAGAGCGGGCGTTCAGCTCGCCGACGAGAGCTGCGGTCCGGCCCGCGCCGAGATTCTCCTCCAGGGCCGCCTGAGCGCGCTCCCAAGGGGAAGGCCTGCTGTCACGCGCGCGCGGCCCGCCCTGCTGAGACAGATGACGCGGCGGCGCCGGTCGGCGGGGTCCGTCGTGCGCGTCGATCAGCCCTGCCTGCTCGAGCGGAGCGAGCTCGCGCGAGAGGGTGGTGCGGTCGACGCCGAGTGCTGTCGCGAGTGTCCCGAGCGGCAGCGGCCCGAGGCGTCCGAGGCGCGCGAGGATCGAGTAGTCGTTGGTCGAGAGGCCGGCCGGTGCGAGCGCACGATCGTAGTGGCGCGTGACGAGCCGCGTCGCCATGCGCAGCGTCGAGCAGACGCACGAGATGGGACGGGGCCGTCCACGGAGATAGGAGTATATACACCTACTTGGAGGCTGCCGCATGCCGGTTCACGCGCGAGTGGAGGCTATCGACAGCCCACAGGCCTAGACTCGAAGCGTGCAGCGCGTCCGCCGACTGCTCGACGGCCGACGCGGGGGGACGGCGTTCGGGCTCTACCTGCTCGTCGCGTTCCTGTTCCTCGGGATCCCGGTGGTCGACCACCCGGAGCGGGACTTCGTCGGCGGGCTCTTCACGGATCCGCAGATCTTCATCTGGTCGTTCGCCTGGTGGCCGCACGCGATCCTGCACGGGACCGACCCGATCTTCACCCACGCGATCTTTGCCCCGGACGGCTTCAACCTCGCATGGGCCACGAGCGTCCCGCTCCTTGCAGTCGTTTTCGCGCCGCTGACGCTCCTCTTCGGGCCGGTGCTCGCCTACAACGTCGCCAGCATCCTGATGCCGGCGCTCGCGGCCTGGACGGCGTTCCTGCTCTGCCGGCGGCTCACCGGCTCGAGCTGGGCCTCGCTTGCCGGCGGCTACCTCTTCGGGTTCTCGACCTATGTCCTGTCGGCGGAGCTGACGCACATCTTCAGCGCCGCCGTCTTCCTGCTGCCCGTGGCCGCGCTTCTGATCGTGCGCTTCGTCCAGGAGGACCTCACCGGCCGCGGGTTGGCCCTCCGGATGGGCTTCCTCCTCGCCGCCCAGATGCTGATCTCGACGGAGGTTCTCTTCACGATGACGCTCGCGCTGATCGCCGCGCTCGTCCTCGCGCTCCTGCTCGTGCCCGCCTCACGCAGGCGGATCGTGCCCGTGCTCCTCCCCCTCCTCGCGGCCTACGTCCTGGCGGCGGTGCTGACGGCGCCGTACGTCTACTACGTGATCGGCGGCGGCCGGCCCCCGTCGGGCGCCGAGGCGTTCGTCGCCGACCTCGTCAACCTCGTCGTCCCTACGATGGCCTCGCTCGGCGGCTGGTGGGCACGCCGTCTCGAGACCCACTGGGCCGCGAACGATGCGGAGCGCGGGACCTACCTCGGCCTCCCGCTGCTCGCGGTGGTCGCGCTCTTCGCCTGGCAGTCGCGGCGCAGCGCCACCGGGCGCTTCCTGGTGGCGTGCTTCCTGCTTGCCGTCCTGTGCTCCTTCGGAACCAGCCTGCACGCGAACGGCCGCGAACTGCTCGTGCTCCCGTGGATCCATCTCGCCGACAGGCCGCTCTTCCGGAACGTGATGCCGGTGCGGCTGATCGTCTTCGCGAGCCTGGCGGCCGCGGTCATGACCGCACTCTGGGCCGCGTCGCCGCGCCCGCCGCGGCTGCTCCGCGTGATCCTTCCCGCCCTCGCGGCGCTCGCGCTCGTCCCCAATCTCTCCTGGGCCGCCTGGTCGCGAAACCCGCAGGTTCCCGAGCTCTTCACGACGAGCCTCTACAAGAGCTGCCTCGGCCGCAACGAGAACGTCCTGCTGCTCCCCTTCGGCACCCGCGGCGACACCATGCTGTGGCAGGTCCGGAGCGGCTTCTGGTTCCGCATCGCCGGCGGCTACATCTCGCCGTATCCGCCGAAGGGCTACACGCTGACCGAGGGCATCTTCCGCGTCGCGACCGAGGAGATCCCGCCGGACGTCTCGACAGGATCGGTGCTCCAGCTCGTCCGCCTGAAGCACGTGACGACGATCGTGCTCGACGCCCGTGAGGAGTCGCTCTGGGGCCCGGTTCTGCGGCCGTTTGCAAAGCCGCAGCGCGTCGGCGGCACTCTGATCTACCGGCTGCGCGGCGCGCCGTTGCTGCGTGCGAGTTGCGCCGCCGCCGCAATCCGCTGAACACCCTTTCACCTGCACGTGCCCACGTCGTATGCTTGAGCATCGAGGGTGGTGCCCAAGAGCATTGCCCACGGCGAATGGTCCGCGCCGTGGCACGAGAGAGGAGAACAATTGGCCCTTACGATTGGGGATACCGCGCCGGACTTCGAGGCGCAGACATCAGAAGGCCCGATCCGCTTCCACGACTGGATCGGCGACTCCTGGGTGGTGCTGTTCTCGCACCCGAAGGACTTCACGCCGGTCTGCACGACGGAGCTCGGATACATGGCGAAGATCAAGCCCGAGTTCGACCGGCGCGGCGTGAAGATCATCGGCCTCTCCGTCGACGAGACGAGCGATCACGAGCGCTGGGCCGACGACATCGAGGAGACCCAGGGCACGCGGCCGAACTATCCGATCATCGGCGATGCCGACTTCGTGATCTCGAAGGCCTACGGGATGCTCGGCGCCGACGTCTCGGGCAGCCCCGGCGACCGCACTGCGGCCGACAACCAGACGGTGCGCAACGTCTTCGTCATCGGGCCGGACAAGAAGGTCAAGCTGATCCTCGTCTACCCGATGACCACGGGCCGCAACTTCGACGAGGTCCTGCGGGTCATCGACTCGCTCCAGCTCACGGCGAAGCACCGCGTGTCGACGCCGGTGAATTGGCAGAACGGCGAGAACGTCATCATCGCGGGCTCGGTCTCGAACGACGAGGCACGCGAGATCTTCGGGGAATGGGAGGAGCCCAAGCCCTACATCCGCATCGTTCCGCAGCCGAGCTGAGCAAGACGATCCACGCGTCAAACACAAGGGCCAGGCCGGCTCTCCCGGCCTGGCCCCATCCGCTCAGGTTGAATGCCGCCCGTGGCGGGCTTCCACGAGGGCATGCCGAAGGCGGAGCTCCACCTCCACCTCGAGGGGACGCTCGAGCCGGAGCTGAAGCTCGCGCTCGCCGCGCGGAACGGCGTCGAGTTGCCGTACCGCTCGGTCGACGAGGTGCGCGCCGCCTACGGCTTCGACGATCTCGTCGTCGTTCCTCGCGGTCTACTACGAGGGCATGAGCGTCCTGCTGAAGGAGCAGGACTTCTACGACCTCGCGCTCGCCTACTTCCGCAAGGCGCACGAGCAGAACATCGTGTACGCCGAGGTCTTCTTCGACCCGCAGGCCCACACGAGCCGCGGCCTTCCGTTCGCCACGGTGATCGAGGGCATACACCGCGCGCAGCAGGACGCCGAGGCCGAGCTGGGCCTGCGCACGCAGCTGATCATGTGCTTCCTGCGCGACCACTCCGCCGAGTCGGCCCGGCGGACGCTCGACGAGTCGCTGCCCTACAAGAACTGGATCGTCGGGCGTCGGCCTCGACTCCGACGAGCGCGGCAACCCGCCCGTGAAGTTCAGGGACGTCTTCGAGCGCGCCGCGCGCGGAGGGCTACCGGCTGACGATGCACTGCGACGTCGACCAGGAGAACTCGGTCGGGCACATCTGGCAGTGCCTCGACGAGATCGGCGTCGAGCGGATCGACCACGGCGTGAACTCGCTCGAGGACTCCAGGCTCGTGGACGAGATCTCCCGGCGCGGCCTCGGGCTCACCGTTTGCCCGATCTCGAACAGCTACGTCGCGGGCGGCCTCAAGGAGCGCGAGCTGAAGCGGATGCTCGACCGCGGCATGCGAGCCACCGTGAACTCCGACGACCCGGCGTACTTTCCCGGCTACGTCAACGAGAACCTGGGTGCCGTCACAGCGGCGGCCGGGCTCGACCGGGACGAGCTCCTGCAGCTCGCGCGCAACTCCTTCGAGATCGCCTGGCTCGCGGACGACGAGCGGGCCCGCTACCTCGCGGCGCTGGACGAGTACGCGGCGGCGGACTAACGCGCGATCGGCCGCACCTCGGCGGCCGTGATCACGACCAGATCGTTCGGGTCGAGCTCGATCTCGAGCCCGCGGCGGCCGCCGCTCACGAAGATCGTCGTGTGCTCGAGGGCCGACGCGTCGAGTGTCGTCGGCAGCGTCCGCCGCTGGCCGAGCGGCGAGACGCCGCCGAGGACGTAGCCGGTCGAGCGCTCGACGCGCTTGGGGTCGGCCATCGCGCTGCGCTTGCCGCCGAGCTCCTTCAGGTCGAGCTGGAGCTCGACCGGGACGATCGCGACGTGGAGCCGGCCGTCGAGGTCGGCGACGAGCGTCTTGAAGACGCGCGCCGGCTCGACGCCGAGGCGCTCGGCGGCCTCGAGGCCGTACGACTCGCTCTTCGGGTCGTGCTCGTACTCGTGCAGCGCGAAGTCGATCCCCGCGCTCTCGACGACCGTCGTCGCCGGGGTCCTGGCCACGGCTGGACGATAACGTCTCTGTTAGGCGGCGTCGGCGTCGACCGGCGACCCGTCGCTATGCGCACGGAGGGTGAAGCTGGCGTGCTCGGCGACCGGGGTCTCGCACAGTGGGCACATGCCGTGCCGGTCGAGCTGGTAGAGCGTGCCGTTGGAGATCACCGTCTCGAACGCGACAGTGCCGCCAGGACAGCGATAGAAGTGGATCTCGCGCTCGATCACCGTGCTCTCACAGTGACGCGCTTCGGCCGAAATTGGTTAGGCCGTTGCCTGCGTGCGCAGACCGTCGAAGACGACTGTTACGTAGCGGCGCCAGCCCGCGCCGTCGGAGGCCCTCGTCGCTCCGAGGATCGCCGAGCTCACGAGCACGAGCACGTCCCGGGCGGCGATGTCGCGCCGCAGCGCGCCCTGTTCCTGGGCACGCACGACGAGGCGCTCGACGACGGTCTCGAGGTGCTGCTTCGCCTCCGCGAACTCCGCGAAGTCGGCGCATTGCGCTGCGCCCTCGAAGAGTGGACAGTCGCGGGCGTAACGCTCGGCGATGTCCCAGATGAACTCCTCGAAGGCGGCACCCGCGTCGGGCCGCTCGAGGAGCTCCTCGGCCGCCGCCGCAAACTCCTCGAGCCGCTTGCACATGACCGCCGCGACGAGGGAGTCCTTCGTCGGGAAGCGGCGGAAGACCGTGCCATGACCGACGCCGGCGCGGCGGGCGATCTCGTCGACGGTCGCCGCCGTACCGCGCTCGGCGAAGACCTCGGCCGCCGCTTCGAGCACGCGGCCGAGGTTTCGCTGAGCGTCTGCTCTGAGCTCGACCATCTAGGCCGCGCTGGCGAGCGCCGGCTTGGAGGCCGCCTCGGCCTCGATCCTTTCGACGTCGCGCGCGCGGAGCCGTGTGAGCATGACCGCGAGCGCGGCGAGCACGAACACCGCCGCGCCGGCGTAGGCGTAGTGGAAGCCGTGCACCAGTGCGGCTGCGTGGCTCGGGCCGGCGAACGCGGCCGTGCGGCCGGCGGCGATCGTCGAGAGGATTGCCAGCCCGAGGGCGCCGCCGATCTGCTGCGAGGTGTTGAAGAGGCCTGACGCGAGCCCCTGGTCGTCGTTGTCGAGGCCGGTCGTTGCGACAAGCGTCATGGGCATGAAGACCGCGCCCATGCCGAGCGACGTGAGCAGCATCGCCGGCAGGACGTTCGCCACGTACGCGCCGTCCACGGGCAGCTGCGTCAGCAGCCCGAGCCCCAGCGCGGTCAGGATCATCCCGACTGCCGCGACCGGCCGCACGCCGATTTTCGGCGCGAGAGCTCGACGCGAGGCCGGCCGAGACGATCACGCCCGCCGTGAACGGCAGGAACGCGAGCCCGGCCTTGAGCGGCTTGTAGCCGAGCACCTCCTGGATGTAGAGCGTGTTGAAGTAGAACATCGCGAACATCCCCGACATCGCGAGGAACATCACGATGTTGGCTGTTGTGAGTGAGCGAATCCGAAAGATCGAGAGCCGGACGAGCGGCGCTGCGCTCCGCGATTCGATCAGGACGAAGCTCACCAGGAGGACCGCCGACAGGACGAAGAAGCCGATCGTCGTTGATGAGGTCCAGCCGTCGGTCTCCGCCTTCACGATCGCGTAGACGAGGGCCATGAGGCCGCCGGTCACGGTGACCGCCCCGGCGATGTCGTAATTCGCAGGCGCATGCTCGTCGCGCGACTCGGGCACCAGCCGGGCCGAGAGGATGAATGCGACGATCCCGACCGGGACGTTGACGAAGAAGATCCAGGGCCACGAGAAGTACTGCACGAGCGCCCCACCGAGCACGAGGCCGATCGAGGCGCCGCCGATTGCGATCGCGGCCCAGACCGCGAGCGCCTTGGCGCGCTCCGCGCCCTCGGCGAACGTGGTCGAGATGATCGAGAGCGCCGCGGGCGAGATCAGCGCCGCGCCGAGGCCCTGGAGCGCGCGGAACCCGATCAGCTGGCCCTCGGTCGACGCGAGGCCGTTCAGCAGCGAGGCCGTCGTGAAGATCACGAGGCCGATCAGGAACAGCCGCTTGCGGCCGAGCAGGTCGCCGGCGCGGCCGCCGAGCAGCAGGAACCCTCCGAAGACGAGCGTGTAGGCGTTGATGATCCACTGCAGGTTCGCCTCGCTGAGGCCGAGGTCTTTCTGGATCGACGGCAGCGCGACGTTCACGATCGTCGCATCGAGGACGACCATGAACTGCGCGATGCAGATCAGCACGAGGACGACCCACGGGTTCGTTTTCGCTCTACTCATTCGTCAATCCCTCCCCTGATCCGGACGCTCTAGTCCGTTTGACGCTACCACAACCGGAGTGGTCAGTCCGGTTACCGCCTGCTCAAACCTCAGACCGGCGGCGGCTGCGAAACTCATCGGGAGATGAAGTGGCGGATCGGAATGCTCTGCCTCGTCGCCGGCCTGCTCGCGGGCTGCGGCGGCTCGAGCTCGAAGCAGGCGAGCACCCGGACGAGCACCGAGTCGGGGCAGCGCGCGTCGCTTCCGCTGCTCTCGTTCTCGTACCCGAAGTCGGCGCCGCTCGCCTACAGGGACATCGGCGTCACCCTGCGCCGCGGCCCGATCACCGTGCACGACGTCGTCTTCCTGAGCCGGGGCCGGCAGGTCGACGGGTACATCGTCGAGGACTCCGGCAAGAAGCGGCACCCGGCGGTCGTCCTCGTCCACGGCTCGGGCGGCGACCGGTCGCAGCTTCTCGGCGACGCGTTCCAGCTCGCGAAGCGCGGTCTCGTCGCGATGACGATCACCGCCCCCTCGACCGCCCATCCGCCCCCGTCGCCGAAGTCGAACAAGCAGCTGATCGACGAGTCGAAGCAGGTGACCGTCGACGACGTCGTGGCCGTCCGGCGCGCTGCCGACGTCCTCAGCTCGCTCCCGAACGTCGACCCGAACCGCATCGGCTACCTCGGCTGGAGCGCGGGCGCCAAGACGGGCGCCTTCGTCGCCGTCGCCGATCCGCGCTTCAAGGCGCTGGCGCTGCTCTCGGCCGGGGCGGACAAGCTCTCGGCCTTCGTCAAGGCGGCGCCCGCCTCGCTGCGGCCGCTCGTCCAGAAGGATCTGGGGCTGGTCGACCCGCTCCGTTACGTCGCGGCGGCGCGACCCGGCACGCTGCTCCTCGAGGACGGGCGCAAGGACGAGGTGATCCCGCAGGCGGCGCTGCTGAACGTGATCCACGCCGCTCCGTCGGGGACGGTCGTGCACTGGTATCCGTCGGGGCATGCGCTGACCGAGAAGGCGTACCTGACCGCGTTCGCCTGGCTCGCCCGGAAGCTCGACTAGCGTCGAAAACCGAAGCTGCCGGCAAGGCAGTAGTCATTGGCGTGCCGGCTGGTCGGATCGGAATCGCGACGGTGGCCGGTGCCGGCCTGATCGCTGCGCTCGCCTCCGGCGGTGCCTTCTCGGCGACGGGCACGACCGTGACGGTCGTGGCCGGCAAGCCCGACCGAGCTGTCGCTCAGGCTGACGCCGAAGAGCGTTCCGGCCGGGAGAGTCGTCTTCAAGGTGCAGAACCAGGGCAAGAAGCCGCATCGCTTCGTGATCTGCTCGAGCTCGAAGGGCGGCAGCGCCAACTCCTGTCCGGGGAAGGGGACGCCGGTCGCTCTCGCCCGGCAAGGCGGCGTCGCTCACCGTCACGCTGGCGAGCGGTCGCTTCGAGTTCCTCGACTCGGTCGCCGGGAATGCGAAGGCCGGCGCCAAGGGCGTCCTGGTCGTGAAGGCCGCGACGACGCAGCCCGTCTCGTCACCGACCCCGACGACCCCGACCCCGACGACTCCGTCGGGCGGCACGTCGACGGGCGGGTCCACCACCACGACCGGCGGGTCCACCGTCGGCACCGGCTCGAGCTCGCTCGGCGACGTCAACGCGGGGCGCCAGATCTTCACCAGCGTGGGCTGCACCGGCTGCCACACGCTCGCCGCCGTCGGCTCGATCGGCGGGGTGGACCTCGATGACCTGAGGCCGAGCCTCCCGGTCGCGATCGACAACATCACGAACGGCAACGCCGAAGGGCATGCCCGCGTGGGCCGGGCAGCTCACGAAGACGCAGATCCAGAACGTCGCCGCGTTCGTCTACTGCGCCACCAACAAGGGCGCCAGCCGGCTGCTAGCACTTCCGCGCGACCCGGGACGGTTTCGACCTTCGGCTAGGCGAACCTAGCTCTCCTGAGAGCCGTCACCGAGTTACGTTCAGACGGAAGCTCCTGCGGAAGTGCGGATGCCGGCAGGCTCCGCCCTCGATGCCGTACCGGTCCCGCCCAACGTCACGTAGCGGGACGCGGTCATGCACCCATCGACGCGGGTTGGGACGCGCATCTACGAGAAGCAATCTACGGCTGGGGGTCTGTCAAGATGACGAGAAGGAAGAAGTGGGCACTCCTCGGAGCGCTGATCGTCGGCGGGGCGCTTGGGTTCGCGCCAGGCGCGTTCGCGCATCACGCAACCGTTACGGCGACACTGGACTGCAACGGGCAGATCTCGTACACGGTCAGCTCGTGGGAGAAGAAGACATCGGATAACGGCGGGGTCAACAACTCCGTGTTCTTGAAAGACTCCCTCGGGAACACGTTCCCGTCGCCGCCCGGGCAGTTCAACGACGCGAACGACTACCAGTTCTCGGGGACGTTCACGATCTCCACGAGCGTCACCACGGACACGCTCACGCCGTTCACGGGCACCTGGGGCGACGGCGAGGCCGGCGGTCTCTACACGTCGTACGCGACCACGGTCACGCGCCCGAGCAACTGCGGCTCGCTCACCACGAACGCCTCGGCCCCGGCCACTGTGCCCGCGTCGCTTCATGACACGGCCCATCTCGCGGGTGTCACCGCCGGCGCGACGGGCACCCTCACTTTCCGTCTCTACAGCGACAGCTCGTGCGCGCACGCGGTCTGGGGAAGCCCGGTGCAGACGACCGGGATCAACGGGCCCGGCGACTACGACTCGCCCAGCATCACCGTGACGAGCCCCGGCACGTACTACTGGACCGTCTCCTACGGTGGGGACTCCGAGAATCCCGCCATTCCGACGACGGCGTGTAACGCGCCGAACGAGAGCACGGTCGTGAGCAAGGCATCCCCTAACCTGGTCACGAGTGCTTCCGCAGGCGGCACCCTCGGCGTCCCGGTCACGGATCAGGCGACGCTGAGCGGCGGCTCGAGCCCGAGCGGGACGATCACGTTCAAGCTGTGGGGGCCGGCGGCGACGCCGACCTGCACGAACCTCGTGTTCGCGAGCGACGCGATCACCGTCGATGGGAACGGCAACTACACGAGCGCGCCGGCCTTCGCGCCGACGGCCGCCGGTACGTACTACTGGACGGCGAGCTACACCGGCGATGCGAACAACAACGCCGCGTCCGGTGCCTGTGGTGCGGCCAACGAGTCGGTGGTGATCACCCCGAAGACCGCCTCTACCCCGGTGCTGGTCACGCAGGCGTCGGCCGGCGGCACGGTCGGCACCTCGGTCACGGATCAGGCGACGCTGAGCGGCGGCTCGAGCCCGACCGGGACGATCACGTTCGAGCTGTGGGGGCCGGCGGCGACGCCGACCTGCACGAACCTCGTCTTCGTGAGCAACGCGATCACCGTCGATGGGAACGGCAACTACACGAGCGCGCCGGCCTTCACGCCGACGGCCGCCGGTACGTACTACTGGACGGCGAGCTACACCGGCGATGCGAACAACAACGCCGCGTCCGGTGCCTGTGGTGCGGCCAACGAGTCGGTGGTGATCACCCCGAAGATCCCGACCCCCTCTACTCCGGTGCTGGTCACGCAGGCGTCGGCCGGTGGCACGGTCGGCACCTCGGTCACGGATCAGGCGACGCTGAGCGGCGGCTCGAGCCCGACCGGGACGATCACGTTCAAGCTCTACGGCCCGGCCTCGTCGCCGGCGTGCACGAACCTCGTGTTCACGAGCAGCGCGGTCACGGTCAGCGGCAACGGCAACTACACCAGCACGCCTGCCTACACCCCGACCGCCGTGGGCACGTATTACTGGGTGGCGAGCTACAGCGGCGATGCGAACAACAGCGCAATCACCGCGGCGTGCGGCGCCGCCAACGAGTCGGTCACGATAACCGGCGGCGGCGGTGGCGGTGGTGGCGGGGGCGGCACTCCGTCGATCGCGATCGTCAAGAACCCGAAGTCGCAGTCGATCGCGAGCGGCGCGTCCGCCAACTTCACGATCACCGTGACCAACACGGGTCAGCTGACCCTGCAGAACGTCACGGTCAGCGACCCGCTGGCGCCGAACTGCAACCAGAGCCCGGCGAGCATCTCCGCCCTCGGCTCGATGAGCCCAGGAGCGAGCGTGACCTACAACTGCTCGCTCGGCAACGTCACGCAGGGCTTCACGAACACCGCAACGGTCTCGGGGCTCGCGTCGAACGGCGACACGGTGACGGCGAGCGATACCGCGCCCGTCACGGTAACGCCGTTGACGCCGCCGCCCCCGCCGCCCCCGACGACGCCGTCCAAGGTGCATCCGGCGATCTCGATCCTCAAGGACCCGAACTCGCAGACGATCGGGAAGGGCGGTACCGCGACGTTCAAGATCACGGTCACGGACAGCGGCAACACGAGGCTGAGCGACGTGAAGGTGACCGATCCCCGGTCGCCCGGCTGCAACCGCAGCCTCGGCACCCTGGGCGCCGGGCAGTCGAAGAGCTACACCTGCACGCGCGAGCACGTGTCGGTCGGCTTCCGGAACGTCGCCACGGCTACCGGCAAGCCGCCGGCGCATGCGGTGGTGCGCGCGGCCGACCATGCGGACGTCAAGGTCACGCCCCCCGCTCCCGTCAAGGTCGCGCCCCCCGCTCCCGTCAAGGTCGCACCCCCGCTCCCGTCAAGGTCGCACCCGCCACTCCGGTCAAGGTCGCACCCTCCGCTCCGCAGACACATCCGCAGATCGCGATCGTGAAGAGCCCGGAGTCGCAGACGCTGACGACCTCGATCACGACCACGAGCGGCGCGAAGGGAGCTACGTCGACGGCGGTTCACTACGCGACGGCGAAGTTCACCATCAAGGTCACGAACACGGGCGACGTGATGCTGCACGACGTGATCGTCAGCGATCCGCTGTCCCCGGAGTGCAGCCGCACCATCGGCATCCTCGCGCCGGGCTCGTCGAGCGACTACAGCTGCCAGCGGCCCTCGGTCTCGGCGAGCTTCACGAACATCGCCACGGTGACCGGCACGGCGCCCAACGGCAAGAAGGTCTCGGCCGTCGATCACGCCAGGGTGGTCGTCGAGGTGAAGACGTCGGGCACGAGCGGCGCGCAGTTCACCGGCTAACGGGCCGCAGCAAGACTCGCAGCCAGGGGGCCCTCCCCCGGCTCTTGGTCTCGCAGGAGATCTGGAGCCGGGGAGGGCGTCGCCGTCGTCGACACGTCGAGCGTCATGCTACGGCGAGCCCTGATCGGCGCCGGGCCACGTGTCCGTGAGGACGTAGCCCTCGGGGAACGGATCGCTCGGCTCGAGCCAGAGCTGCCCGACCGACGTGATCCACGCGCTGCCGCGGATCGCGGGCACGATCGCCGGCCGTCCCGCCACGGCCGTCTCCGACACGACACGGCCCTCGAAGGTCGACCCGATCACCGACGCGTGGCTCATGCGCTCGCCGGCGTGCAGCAGGCCGCGCGCGTGCAGCGCGGCCATCCGCGCGCTCAGCCCGGTGCCCGTGGCCGAGCGGTCGAGCCTGCCGGGCGATACGACGACCGCGTTCCTCGAGACGGCGCCGACGCCCTGCCACGGCTCCGCGATCTGCACGATGCTGACGCCGGCGATGTCGGGGTTCTCCGGGTGCACGCACGGAACCTGCGCGTGCGCCGCCGCGCGGATCGCCTCCCCGATGCGCGAGAGATCTGCCGCCTCCGACGGCTCGAGCGCGAACCCGAGCGCGGCCGCGTCGGCGATCGCATACCACATCCCTCCGTACGCGACGTCGACGGTCACCGTGCCGAGCCCCTCGACCTCGACCGGCGCGTCGATCCGCTCGGCGAAGCACGGGACGTTCGTCAGCTCGACGCTCTCGCACTTGCCGCCGCTGCACCTCGCGCGCACCTCGACCAGGCCCGCCGGCGCCTCGAGGTTGAACGTCGTCTCCGGCTCCTGCATCTCGACCATCCCCGTCTCGAGCAGCACGGTGGCAACGCAGATCGTGTTCGACCCGGACATGGGCGGGTACTCGGTCGGCTCCATGATGATGAAGCCGGCTGCGCAATCGGCCCGCCGCGAGGGCACGACCAGGTTCGCGTGTACCGCGACGCTCCCGCGCGGCTCGCGCAGGAGCAGCTTGCGCAGGGAGTCGTCGGCGCGGAGCGCCTGCATCTGCTCGAAGACGGTCTCGCCCGGAGGCGGAAGGACGCCGCCGACCACGACGTTGCCGATCTCACCCCCCGCATGGCACCCGACGACCGTGAACACGCGGCGTCCGGGCATGAGCCAACCTTACGTTCAAGTCCGGCCTTTGAGCGCCGGCGGCCCTTCTGCTTCTCAGGCGCCGCCGAGCTCGGGCTTCCGGGCCCGGCCGAGCTTCTCCGGCGTGAACACCTGCTCGGGACGGAGCAGCTTGCTCTCGAGCTCGGTGCCGTTCGCCCGGTCGATCGAGTCGAGGAGCGGCTTGGCCCAGAGGTGCTCGAGCAGGGCGATCGCGGCCGAGGTGCCCTCGGGCAGGGCCTGGCTGAGCTGGAAGATGTCGTCGGCGTCGAAGAAGTGGCCGTCGGCGAGCTCGGCGGCGCCCGCGATCGCGCCGCTGTCGAAGCCCTCCGCGCCGCTCTCGACGTATCCGGCGAGGCTGCCGAGGTACGCCCCGAGCGACACGGCCTCGGCCCAGTCGAGGTCGGACTGTGTCGAGACCATCACTGCGCCCGCGCTGTCCTTCCGGACGAACAGCAGGTCGATGATCCGCACGATTCCCTCGCGCTTGAGCCGCTCGAGCTCCGGCAGGATCTCGCCGCGGAACTGGTTGCCCTCGAAGGCGACGCTCCAGAGCTGGATCGGGCCGATCGACTCGGCGACGTCGGGCCCGGGCTCGTCGAAATCCGGTTCGTCGATCTCCATCGCGTCGAGACTACCGTGAGTCGGGCACGATGGGGAGCGTGCGTCTTGCGCTCTGCGTGCTCGCGTGCCTCGCCGCGGCGGCCGTGCCCGCGTGGGGCGCGTCGTCGCCGAAGCTCCAGATCGTCGCGAACGACCTGAACAACCCGCGCAAGATCTTCATCGGCCACGACGGCGCCGTCTACGTGGTCGAGGCCGGGAGCGGGTCGAACGTCGGCACGCAGCGGTGCCTTCGGAGCTGCGTCGGCCACACCGGCGCGGTCGTGAAGATCGCCGGCGGCAAGGTCACGCGCGTCGTCACCGGGCTCGGGTCGTACTCGGTGCCCGGCGGGCAGGAGGCGGAGGGCCCGGTCGCCGCGCTCGTCAGCGGCCCGCGCTACGTCGTGCTGATGCAGGACATGCAGCTCGACGCGCAGGGCCGCAACAAGATCGGCTTGGCGCACGCAGGCGACCTGCTCACGACGCCGCCCGGGGTCGTCTCCGCGAAGACGCTCGCGAGCTTCGGCCCCTTCGAGGCGAAGCACAACCCCGATCACGGCGCCGGCCCCGGCCCGAGCTACGCGCAGCCGTACATCGACAGCGACCCGTACGGCTTCGTCCCGTACCAGGGCGGGTATGCGGTCGTCGACGCCGCCGGGAACGATCTTCTCTGGGTGAGCCCGAGCGGCGCGATCAAGGTGCTCGCGGTCTTCCCGACGAGGCCGGTCAAGCTCACGGCGGCGGAGCGGCGCCAGCACCGGCCGCGGGCGCCGGCCGTGCTGCCCGTGCAGTCGGTGCCGAGCGCGGTCACCGTCGGCCCCGACGGGGCGCTCTACGTCGGCGAGTTCACCGGCTGGCCGTACCGCAGCGGGACGGCTCGCGTCTGGCGTGTGGAGCCGGGCAGGAAGCCGAAGGTCTACGCCGACGGGTTCACGAACATCTCCGATCTCGCGTTCTCCGGGAAGGATCTGCTCGTGCTCGAGCTCGCCTCGAACGGCCTGCTCAACCCCCAGCTCCAGGGCGCCCTCATCCGCGTCGGGCCCGGCGGGCAGAAGAGCGTGATCGCGAGCAAGGGCCTCGTGGCGCCCTCGGGGCTCGCGCTCGGCGGCGGTTACGTCTACATCTCGAATTACGGGACTTCGCCTGCGGCCGGCGTCGGCCCGCACGGACAACTCGTCCGCTTCGCTCTCCCTAGATAGGGGACGGCGAGGGTAGGGCCGAACCTCGGACCTCTAGCCGAGGTTGAAGGCACGGAGCATGCTCGCCGTGCCCGCGTCCCGGCGTGGCCGAGGAAGGGAAGGCCGAGCAGCTGCTCGGTCGTCCTCAGCAGGGCGTAGTGGTCGAAGAGCGCGCCGGCCTGGGTGCCCGGCGCGGTCGACGGGCTGACGACGATCAGGGGGACCTGGTTCGAGGCCGAGCCGTCGTCCTCGTCCCAGACCACGAAGACGACCGTCGTGCCGGCGAGGTACGCCGGCGAGGTGAGGATCTGCGCGAACCACGAGCCCAGCCAGGCGTCACCGGTCGTGACCGAGCAGTCGTGCGTGTCGCTGCAGAGGTCGGGGGTGACGAACGAGAAAGCGGGAAGCGTGCCGCCGCGCAAGTCGGAGAGGAAGTTCCCGCCCGCGGTCGAGCCCATGGGCACGTCCCAGCTCGCGCAGTCGCCGCGGATCCCCGTGTAGTAGGCCGCCGGATCGTGCTTCACGGCGTAGGCGCCGCTCGAGCTGAGGGGGCAGTTGCCGGGAGCGCTCTCGGCGTAGTCGCGCCACGTCTTCCCCGCCGCCTTCAGCTGACTGTAGATGCTCGCCGCGTCCAGTGGGTGCGCGGAGGGCGGCTCGTCGTCGGTGATGCCCTGCGTGCTTCCCGACGTGGCCGCGATGTAATTTGGAAGGCTCGGATGGGCGACAGCGTGGTAGCTGGTGGCGACCCCGCACGCGCCGGCGAGCTGGTTCTCGAACGGGGCTCGCGGGCGATCCGATGATCGTGTCGTACGGCTTGTTCTCCATCCAGATCCAGATCACGTGCTCCACACTGCGCGGCGGCGCGCCGGTCGCGCCGCACGGGCCGACCGCGGCGCCGCCCGTGCTCGCGGCGGGAGCCGTCTCGAGAACGAGGCGAGGCCGGCCGGTCGCCGACTCGCGTGATGCGAACACGCTCGAGGAGGCCGACACCGTCCTGAGCGCGAGGCTGACGAGCCCGCCGCGGGTCACGAGCGGCGTCACGTCGAGCGAGACGTAGGCCGCAGCGCGGTGGGATCCCGAGAACGCGGCTGCGCGGGAACCCGTGGGCGGCGCATTCGCCAGTCGATCGTGGCCTCTCGCCAGGTCGTGCTCGCGACCGGGTACACGCGCAGGCCCGCGTCGATGTGGACGTTGCAAAGAGCTGCAGCGTGGCACGCGAGACAGAGCTGCCCGCGGGCACCGTGACTGCGAAGCGCAGGTATGCGACCGCTGCAGGCCGTCCGGAGACCCGGAGCGTCGCGGACCTGCCGAGAGTCGCGTGCGGCTGGTCGGCCGTGACGTAGGCGTCGGCAACGGGGACGAGCGCGGCCGGGGCGGCGCGAGCGGCATGGGCCGGGCCCGGGGCGGCGACCGCCGCGAGTATGACAAGGAGAAGACCCGGGAAGCGCATCCTCGGTTCTTGGTATCACCGCGCCGCCGGCCCGACGACGGTAGTTCTGCGAAGTCCGCTCAGGAAATGCCCCAATGCGCGCGCTTGCGACCGGTGTCACGTTGTGGGCATGAGCGGAAGGCTCGCAGCAGCCGGAGCCGTCCTCGGCGTATTGCTCGCGGTGGTCGGGCCGAATACGGCCCGCGGCGCCTCGACCGATCCGGCATGGCTCTACGATCCGCTGCAGGTCACCGAGATCGACCTCGAGGCCACGCCCGACGCGCTGATCCAGCTGGCTGCGGCGCACGACGAGTACGTTCCGGCCCGCATTACCCTCCGGAACGGTGGAACCACGTACGGCCCCTACCAGGTCGGCCTGCGCCTCAAGGGCCACTCCGCCTTCCGCACGCTCGACGGCAAGGCGGCGTTCAAGGTGAAGTTCGGCTTCTCCGTCTCCGGGCAGAAGTTCTTCGGGCTGAAGGCGCTGACCCTCAACAACATGGTGCAGGACCCCTCGATGCTCGCGGAGTCGACCACGTCGCTGCTGCTGCAGGCGATCGGGGTTCCGACCGCACGGGTCGGATACGCGTATGTCCGCCTGAACGGGGCCGACTACGGTCTCTACGCGGACGTCGAGACGGTCGACTCGGTCATGGTGCAGCGCTTGTTTCGGGCCTGAAGCATCTCTACGAGGCGAACGATCCGGGCGACATCGGTCCGGGCCACAACGCGGACTTCCAGGTGCAGGAGGGCTCGTCCACCGACCTCTCCGACCTCGAGGCGCTCGGACAGGCCGACGCCGGCGGGTCCGGCGAGTGGTTCGACCGGATGCAGCCGGTCGCCGACCTCCGGGAGATCGTCCGGGCGATGGCCGCCGAGCACTACGTCGGACAGTGGGACGGCTACTCCGTCGGCGCGCTGCCGGCGCAGCCGCACAACTACTACCTCTTCAGCGACCTCAAGGGCCGCTTCTCGATGATCCCGAGCGGCACCGACCAGACCTGGACGTACATGGAGCGCTCCGGGTTCGGGGCCTACGGAAACGGCGTGCTGATGAGCCACTGCGTCCGGGACGGCGCGTGCCGGCAGCTCTACGTCGACACGCTCCGCGCAGATCGCAGGCAACCCGGCGCTCGCCTCGCTCCCCGCCCAGGCGCGTGCGATTCGCGCCGTGATCGCGCCCTGGCGGGCGCTCGATCCGCGGCGCGAGCAGTCCGTCGCAGACGGCGAGGCGCAGGCCGACGCCAAGATCGCGGTGATGGCGAGCCGCCCCGCCGAGCTCGCCGCCTGGCTCGAAAGCCCCACCATCGTCGATGCGGTTCCGCCTCCGCGAGCCGGAGGGAGCGGTCCGAACGACGTGAGCGTGACCGGCGCGGTTACGTCTGCCTCGGCGCCGGTCGGCGGGTCGCTCGAATGGCGGCTCCGCGTGAAGAACTCCGGGAGCGGAACGGTGGGAGGCGTCGTGCTCGACCTGCAGCTCTCGCCGAACCTGGCGTACGGCTTCGGCCAGTCCTCGCGAGGCTCGGGCTGCGTCGCCGCCGGGTCGAGCGTCCACTGCGAGCTCGACTGGCTCGGGCCCTGGGACGACGACTCGAGCGCCGACGTGATCATCGGCACACCGGTCACCGGGCCGGGCGAGGTGTCGCTCGCAGCAGTCGCGTCGTATGCGGGCGACGATCCCACCCCGGAGGACAATGTCTTCATGCTGAAGGCCAACTTGGGCGGCGAAGCGCCGTCCGCCTCACAGCCCCTGACGCCGCCGCCCCTCGCTGCCCGGCCGGTACTGGGCAAGCCCGTCGGTACACCTCCAAGGCCCCTGGCGGGGCGCATGTTCACGTTCACGCTCCCGGTGACGCGGAGCGACACCGGAAAGCATCTCTGGAACGGGACGCTCGACTGCGATCCGAGGGTCGGCGGCAAGGTGATCCGGCATGCCGAGTCGTTCAAGGCCGGCACGGTGCGTATGTCGTTCCTCGTCCCGAAGACGGCGAGCGGGAAGCTCCTCAGGGTGGCGGTCGAGATCAGGTCGCTCGGCAAGAGCGCCGCCCACACCTACAGCTACACGGTGCGCTGAATGCACGACCGGCCCGCGAGCGTTGCCCGCCAATCGTCCTGGACGACTCGACCTTGCCGTCGAGCCGCCCCATCTGCCCGAAGCCTAGAGGCAGCCGTCCCCGTCGGTCGGGAAGCCGCCCTCATTGTCGTCGTCCTGGTCGCCGGCGCCCGGGCCCACCGCGATCGCCGTGCCGGCGGCGCACGCGGGATCGGTCGCCTGTCCGTTGACGACGCCACCGCCCGCGCCTCCGCCCGAGGAGCTCTTCGGGGTGGTGGTCGTCGTGGCGCCTCCCGACGCCGGGGTGGTCGGGGCGGCGCCGCCGCCCGCCGAGGCCGACTCGGCGAGGCTCACGGCGAGCAGGCCCTTCATGCCCGCCTTGGCCTGTGACGCGGTGCCGGAGAGGTACTCGTAGGTGCCGCTCTCGGCGAGCTTCACGGTCAGCATCGCCGAGGTACCTGGCGCCAGCATCTTCGTGGCGACGCCGGTGCACGAGTTGGCCGTGTCCGACGTGCTCGGCTTGGTGCAGACCTTGAAGGAGTGCGGCTGCTTGCCCTTGTTCGTCACATTGAACACGGCCGGGGAGGCCGTGATCTTCTTCGGCGAGACCTTGAAAGCGAGCTCCTTCGGCACGCCGGCCGTCACCGAGATCGTCCCGGTCGAGGTGGTGGTGCGGGCCTGCAGCGCAGCAGGGACCGCGGCTCCGAGCAGGGCCAGGGCAAGAATCGGCAGGCTCAACCGGTAGCGGCGCATCGAACTCCTTTCAGGGTCAGCTGCGTCGGGCCGCAGCCGGTGAAAACGTCTCCGGCTCCAAACGTTACCTTTCATCTGTGTCCGAGCGCCTCCGGTACGTGTGCCCGCTGGACGAGCTCGCGCCCGGCACCATGCGGCGCTTCGACTTCGGCGCCGTCCCGCTCGTCGTGTGCCGGAGCGAACGCTCCGGCGAGGTGTTCGCCCTCGACGCCCGCTGCCCCCACCAGGGCGCGCTCCTCTGCTTCGGCCGGCTCACCGGGATCAAGCCCACGGCCGGCCAGAAGAACGACCGCTTCTACCTGCGCGGCGAGATCATCGAGTGCCCGCTGCACCTGTGGGAGTTCGACGTGCGGACGGGCTACTCGCTGCACCTCTGGCCGCGCTACCGCACCCCCACGTATCCCGTCAGCATCGAGGACGGCAACATCTACGTCGGCCCGACCGAGGGGACGCCCAAGAACAACGTGGGGACGATCGGCCTCAACCGAGGATGAGGTGGAGGTCGCCGAACTCGTGCCAGCGGTAGCCGTGCGCGTGCGCCTCGCGATAGGAGCGCTCGAGAAGGTCTGAGCCCGCGACGGCCTCGAGGAGCTGGAGGTGCGAGGAGCGAGGCTCGTGCCAGCCCGTGAGCAGGCCGTCGATCGCGTGGACCCCGCGCTCCGGGGTGACGGTGAGGCTCGTCCAGCCGGCGCCGGCCGAGACCGTGCCGTCGGGCGCTGCCGTCGTCTCGAGGGCGCGGACGGCCGTCGTGCCGACCGCGATCACCCGGCCGCGCCACCAGCGCACCGCGTTGACGAGGCGGGCGGTCGTCTCGGACACCTCGAAGCGCTCCGGGTAGGGCGGCTCGCCGAGCTCCGGCGAGGAGACGCCCGTGTGCAGCGTGATCGGGGCGAAGAGGACGCCGCGCGCGACGAGCTCCGTCACCAGCTCGGCCGTGAACGGCCTGGCCGCGCTCGGCATTTCGGCGCTGCCGGGGTGCAGGGCGAAGACCGTCTGGTACGCGTCGAGCGGGAGCTTCGTGCGGACGTAGCGGTAGCGGATCGGGTGGCCGTGCCGGTCGAGGTACTGCTCGAGCGGTGCTCCGAGCTCGAGCCGTCCGACCACCAGGCGCCGCTCGCCGGCGTAGGGCGCGACGAGCTCGACCCGGCCGCCGTCGGGCAGCTCGAGACGTGTCCCGACCGGCGGCGGCCGCAGCGCGGCTCCCTCCCTGGTTCGCAGCTCGAGCGCCCAGGTCTCTCCCGCGAGCTGGGTCGAGAGATGCAGCTCGAGCGGCTGCCCCTCCAGCCTGGCGGGAAGGGCCGCGGGCAGCGTTGCCGAGGTGTTGACCACGAGCAGGTCGCCCGGCCGGAGGATCGTGGGCAGGTCGCGGAAGGAGCGGTGCGCGAGGGAGCCGTCGGCGCGTGCCGCGACGAGGAGCGCGACGTCGTCGCGCCCCCAGCCGCGAACCTCGGGCGGCTCGGTCGCGTCGCGGAGCTCCCTCTCCTCGAGGGCGCTCATGCGGGGGCTCCTGCCAGCTCGGCGGCGGTGTAGCGGCCGCTCGGATGCCTGCCGTCGATGAGCTCGAGCAGGGCCGGAACGCTCTCCTCGGGCAGCGGTCGGTCGGAGATGTCCTCGCCCGGGAAGGCCTCCTGGTGCATGACCGTGCGCATGTCGCCCGGGTCGAAGGCGTAGACGTGAAGGGTGGGCTGCTCGGCGGCGAGGATCGCCGTGAGCTGGTCGAGCGCCGCCTTGGCCGAGCCGTAACCGCCCCAGCCGTCGTACGGCTCACGGGCGGCATCGGACGTGACGTCGACGACCGCCGCTCCGGGCGCGAGCCGCGGCAAGGCGAGCTGCACGAGCGCGAGCGGCGCGACGACGTTCGCGTCGAAGAGGGCCGCGAGCTCGTCGAGCGGAAAGTCCGCCAGGGGCGGCCGCGGGCTGGGGCCGAGGGTGCCGGCGTTGTTGACGAGCGCGTCGATCCGCTCTCCTGCGGCCTCGACCAGCGCTGCGCGATGGGCGGCGTCGCGGACGTCGCCGGCGAGCCGCGTGACGCCGGGGAGGCCGCCGGTCGCCCGCTCGAGCGCCGCCCCGTCGCGGGCGTCGACGACGACGCGCCACCCGCGCTGCGAGAGGGAGCTGGTGAGGGCGAGGCCGAGCCCGCGAGAGGCGCCGGTGACGATCGCTGTGGGTGCGGTATTCGGTGTCATGCGCCCACACTACAAGTTAAAGTTAACTTGAAGTCAAGTGCTATCGTGCGAAGAGATGTCCGAGCTGCTCACGATCGGCGAGGTCGCGAAGCGAAGCGGGGTCGCCTCTTCAGCGCTCCGGTTCTACGAGCAACGTGGTCTGATCACGTCCGAGCGTCGCGAGGGCGGGCAGCGGCGCTATCCCCGTCACGTGCTTCGGCGCATCGCTTTCATCGTCTTCGCTCAGCGCGTCGGGCTGACGCTCGACGAGATCGGCGCCGAGCTCGCGAAGCTCGACCCGAACCGCGCGCCCAGCCGCGCCGACTGGTCACGTCTGACCGGAACGTGGGTCGCACGGATCGACGAGCGCATCGCCGAGCTCCAGCGCCTCCGGGGCGGGCTCGACGAATGCATCGGCTGCGGCTGCCTGTCGCTCGACCGCTGCCGCTTCGCGAACCCGGGCGATGCCGCCGGGCGGGCAGGGCCGGGGCCCCGCTACTGGCTCGGCGGCCGCGCCGCCTGAGCGACCGGGTACCGCGCCGACGTTCGACTCGTCAGACTCACGCTCGGCTCGCCCTCCTTCCGCTCCTCCGTCGGAGCTGCCGGACGAGGTCGTACCCTGCCTGCTCTGCTTGATCCACTCCGCCAGGAACGGCTCGACGATGCGGTAGACGCCGTCCGCGTCACGGCCGATGACCTCCTCGTTGACCAGCGCGCCGACCGCGCGCTGGATGTGGCTCGGGGACGGGAGGTCGTGCCGGGCGCGATAGTCCTCGGCGTAGGCACGGGAGGGGTCGTCGGCCAGAGCGATCAGGAGCAGTCGCTCGTTGTGGGTCGCTTCGTCCCAGATCCGCGAGAAGTGGCCGTGCTCCGAGCGGAGGACCTGCGCGAGTGCTCCCTCGACGTCCCCGACGTTCGCGAAGTGCCCGTTCGGGACCCGGCCCCAGACGAAGTACGCGAGCTCCTGCGTTCCGTACGGGTGCCCCGCGGTGGCCGCGAGCAGGCGGTCCAGCGCGTCGTCGTGGATGCCCTTGTCGGTGTCGCCGAACCGTTTGCGGATGTAGGCGGCGAACTTGCCGAGCGGGATCGGCCCGATCTCCATCCGCTTTGCGCTGCGCCAGAACGGTTCGTTCCGGTCGCTGAAGATCCGCTCCAGGACGTGGCGCTTGCTCCCGAGGTAGACGTGCGCGACCTCGGGCTGCGTCTGGAAGACCGCGCGCATCAGGTTCGGGAAGCGTGGGTCGAGCGCCACGACCTCCTGGAACTCGTCGAAGACCACGGCGACGCGCCGTTTGCGGTCGGCGCCGATCTTGCCCGGGAGCTCGAGCAGCCGCTCGATGGTCTCGTCGATCCCGGAGGCGCGCCGTCGGCTCGCGTCGAAGGTGAAGCGGAGGTCGCCGTCGTCCGGGTCGATCTCGATCGTCGGGGTGATGCGCAGCCCCCGGAAGAGCGCCACCGCCTTCTCGGCCGCCTGCCCCATCGGAGAGGCGAGGTCGTCGTAGATCGTCTTCGCCAGGGCGGCCGCGAAGCGCTCCTTCGTCGGCGTCTTCATCAGGTCGCAGTACGCGACGAGGACGCTCTTCGCGAGAGCCTGCTGCGCGGCGCGAAGGACCAGCGACGACTTCCCGTAGCGTCTCGGTGCGAAGACGAGGACGTCCTGCCCGTTGCGGATATCGGCCGCGAGCTCCTTCAGCTCGGTCTCCCGGTCGGTGAAGGCGTCGTCGAGCGCGAGCGCGCCGTAGATGAAGGGATTCGTAGGCTCGTTATACATGTCGGTATAATACAGAGTTGTATAACAGACTACGGTTATACGGACTTGTATTACATGTCTCTGTATAACAGAGCGCTCAGATGAGGCGCCGCTCCTGCGCCCAGCGCGTGAGCTCGTACCGGGATGAGAGCTGGAGCTTGCGCAGGACGCTCGAGACGTGCGCCTCGACGGTCTTGATCGACAGGTGCAGGCGCGCGGCGATCTCCTTGTAGCGGTAGCCGCGCGCGATCAGCTGCAGCACGTCGCGCTCGCGCGCCGTGAGGGCGTCGAGCTCGGCATCGCCGCCCACGCGATCGCCGGCGGCGAACGCGTCGAGCACGAATCCGGCGAGGCGCGGCGAGAAGACGGCGTCCCCCTCGGCGACACGCTCGATCGCGTCGGCGAGGTCGACGCTCGAGATCGTCTTCGTCACGTAGCCGCGCGCACCGGCGCGGATCACGCCGATCACGTCCTCGGCGGCGTCGGAGACCGAGAGGGCGAGGAACTTGACGCCGGGCCGCTCCGGCGCGACCCCGGCAATCACACCCTCGCCGCCGCCGTCGCCGAGGTGGACGTCGAGCAGGACGACGTCGGGATCGAGCTCGCGGATCAAAGGCACGGCCTCCGCGACACTGCCCGCTTCCCCAACGAAGTCGACGGCCTCGCCGAGCTCGCCGCGCACCCCGGCGCGGAAGAGCTCGTGGTCGTCGACGAGCACGACGCGCCGTTTCATGCGCGCGTCCTCGCGATCGTCAGCTCGACCTCGGTTCCCTCGCCCGGCGCGGAAACGATCGCGGCGCTGCCGCCGATGCGCTGCATGCGGCCCTCGATCGACTCCGAGATGCCGTGCCGGTCGGCTGCCACAGCCGAAGCGGTCGAAGCCGACGCCTCGATCGCGGACGAACACGGTGGTCTGCTCGCTACCACTCTCGGCGTAGACCGAGATCTCCTCGACGCCGGAGAACTTCGCCGCATTCGTCATCGCCTCGCGGGCCGCGAGCACCAGCTGCTCCAGCCGGTCGTCGAGCGGCTCGTCGCCTGCGCTCACGACCTCGATGCGCACACCGTGCAGCTCCTCGACCTCGGAGGCCGCCTCGCTCAGCGCGTCGGCGAGAGAGCTCCCGGCGGCGGGCGCGCCGCCGTAGAGCCAGCGGCGAAGCTCCCGCTCCTGCCGCCGGGCGAGGGTCGCGACACGCGTGGGGTCGCCCGCGTGGCGCTGGACGAGTGCGAGCGTCTGCAGGACCGAGTCGTGGATCCGGGCCGCGACCTCGGCTCGCTCCTCGGCGCGGATCCGCTGGTTGTGCTCGCCGGCCAGCTGCCAGACCCAGGGGCCGACGACGAGCACGAACGCGCCGGCCACCGCGCCCGGCGCGATGAAGTGGCCGTTGGTCGCTCCGCCCCGGCTGAGGAGGATCACCGCGCCGGTGATCAGCAGTGCGACGCCGAGGAGCGGGAGCGATCGTCCCGGGCGGAGCGAGCCGCCGCGGACGAGTACGGTGGCCAGGCCGGCGACGAGGAGTGCCGCGCCGAGAACCGCGACCGGCGAGAGGCCGAGCGCGAGGAGCAGCGCTGCGCCGGCGAAGCCGATGAGCGCGATCGCGACCCACGTCCTCGCTCCGCTGCCGTAGACCCAGAGCGCGAGGTAGAGCAGGATCCCCGCGCCACCTGCCAGTGCGAGCAGCGCGAAGACCAGCCGGACAAGCGTGGGGTCGACCCCGAGCCGTCCGGCGAGGCCGCCGCAGACCCCGGCCAGGACACGGTCGCGATCGCTGCGCACGAAGAGCAGCGCCGGCATCGGCTCATCGTACGGCGCGGACGATGTCGATCCGGCCGGCTCCGACGGTCGCGTCGACGACGAGCCCTCCGCTCGACTTCGAGTTGTAGTGGCTGTCCTGCCCGGCGATCCGGTGTCCGAACGCGTGGATCACGCCGACCTTCGCGTGCGCCGTCACGCTGGTTCCGGGCGGGACGACGATGCGCAGCTCGCCGATGCCCACCTTCGCAGTGACATGCCTCGGCGTTACGGGATCGATGTTCGACAGGTCGACCCGGAGGTTGCCGACGCCGAGCTGGTAGGTCGGCTGCAGCGACTGGACGTTCGCCGGTGCCGCGGCCCGGTCGCCGACGCCGTCGCCGAGGCTGACGTCGAACCAGGTGAAGGCGATCACCACGGCGGCGACGACGGCGGCGAGCGCGAGCGCGGCCAGCGTCACGAGGGTCCCGACCACGTAGCGGACGCGCCGGTTGCCCGTGCCGGAGTTGGACGCCCAGAGGATGACGAGCCCGGCGATCAGGACGAGCGCCCAGCCGGCCCCGGCCACGGGCCAGAACGTCACCTGCGAGAGCAGGACGAGCAGGGCGACGGCCGCGAGGCCGAGCCCGACGACGGGCCAGGGCCGTTCGCGGCGCTGGGCGAGGGTGCGGGCGGCGATCGACTCCGTCTCGCCCTCGGCCGGGATGACGAGCACCGCGGCGACGTAGACGAGGATGCCCGCGCCGCCGAGCACCGTGAGGACGACGAAGCCGATGCGGAAGAACGCGGGGTTGAGGTCGAAGTAGCGGCCGAGCCCGCCGGCCACGCCGGCCAGCAGGCGGTCGCTCGTGCGCTCGAGGCGCTTCAGGTTCTCGGTTGCGGGTGTGCTGTATTCGCTCATGGCTCCAGCGTGCCGCCGCTCCTGCTCAGGGGCTATTCGGAATTCCCCTGGTCCGACCCTCGGATCGACCCTCCTCGACCAAGCAACCGCTAGCTTGAGCAAGTGAGCGCTCAGCTCGAGCAGGCGGGCGTCAGGCTCCGGGCGATTCTCTTCGTGCTCGGGCTCGGGGCGATCGCCTACGTGCTCCTGCAGTCGCTCGTCGTACCTGCGCTACCAACGATCCAGCACGATCTCGGCGCCTCGACCTCGGGCGCGGCGTGGATCTTCACCTCGTTCCTGATCGCGGCGGCGGTCGCGACCCCGATCGCGGGGCGGCTCGGCGACATGTTCGGCAAGAAGCGGGTGCTCATCATCGTGCTCGCCGGGCTCGCGGTCGGAACGGGAATGGCGGCGATCGTGACGACGCTGCCGCTGATGATCCTCGCGCGCACGATCCAGGGGGTCGGGGGCGCGATCTTCCCGCTCTCGTTCGGGATCGCGCGTGACGAGTTCCCGCGCGAGAAGGTCGCCGGGGCGATCGCCCTCCTCTCCGGCCTGCTCGGCGTCGGCGGCGGGTTCGGGATCGTTCTCGCCGGGCCGATCGTGCAGCACCTCGGGTGGAACTGGATCTTCTGGCTGCCGTGCGTGGGGGCCGTGATCACGCTGGTCGCGGCGGTGCTGCTCGTCCCCGAGTCGCCCGTCCGGGCGCCGGGGAACATCCACTGGCTCGGCGCGATCCTGCTCTCGGGCGCGCTCGTCTGCCTGCTGCTCGCGATCAGCGAGTCGCCGCACTGGGGGTTCGGCGACGGCAAGACGCTCGGGCTGCTCGGGGCCTCGGGCGTGCTGGCATACCTCTGGGTGAGGGCCGAGCTGAGGGTCACCTACCCGCTCGTCGACATGGCGATGATGCGCCTCCGCGGCGTCTGGACGACGAACGCCGCCGGGCTGCTGGTCGGCCTCGGGATGTTCAGCGCGTTCGTGCTGATCGCGCAGTACGTGCAGGCGCCAGAGTCGACGGGATACGGCTTTGGCGCTTCGGCGTCCCAGGCCGGCCTGTATGTGCTCCCGTCGCCGGTGATGGTGATGGTCGCGGCCCCGATCGCCGGGCGGCTCACGTCCACCGTCGGTGCGAAGGTTCCGCTCGTCGCCGGCGCGGCGATCGATGTGCTCGGGTTCGCCATCCTCGCCGTCGCGACGGCGCCCGTCTGGTTTTACATCGCCTCCGGAATTACGGGCTTCGGCGCAGGGTTCGCGTTCGCGGCGATGGCGAACCTGATCGTCGCCGCTGTCAGGCCCGACCAGACCGCCGTCGCCTCGGGGATGAACACGATCGTCCGCACGATCGGCTCGGCGATCGGCGCCGAGCTCGCCGCGAGCGTGCTTTCAGCGAATCTGCTGCCGAACGGCTACCCCGACCGGCATGGGTACACGGTCGTCTTCGTGCTCTGCGCCGTGATCCTCGCCGTCGGCGTCGCCCTGTCGATGCTCGTTCCCGGGCGCGCGAGGGTGGCTCGGGCGGCGGTGCCCGAGGGCGCCACCGTCGCCGAAGGCTAGGTTCGGCAGGTGGACGCCCGTGTCGTTCGGATCTCGGTCGCGCCGGTGAAGTCGCTCGGGCTCGTCCATCCGGACGAGGTGCTGATGGGGGCGGGTGGCGTCGTCGGCGACCGGCGCTTCTGGCTTCGGGACGATGTCGGCGCCCTGTACGGGGGGAAACGCGACGGGGCGCTGCTCCGCATCCGGCCGGAATGGGACGAGGAGACACGAAGGCTCGCCTTGACCTTCCCCGACGGCCGCCGGGCCGAGGGTGTCGTCGAGCTCCGCGAGGAGGTCGATGCCGAGCTGTACGGAAGCCGCGGCCGTCGCGCCGGGTCATCGGCCCGTGGGAGGAGGCGATCTCGCGCTACGTCGGCAGGCGGCTCGAGCTGCTGTGGGCCGATCGAGATGCGGCGGACCGGTCCTCGGAGGGCGGCACGGTGTCGCTCGTCTCGCGCGGGTCGCTCGAGCGCCTTCGTCAGGAGGTGGGCGATCGCGGACGAGATCGACGGCAGGCGGTTCCGAATGCTGTTCGAGATCGACGGTATCGGCGCGCATGAGGAGGATGGATGGCTGGGCGCCGAGGTGCGGATCGGAGAGGCGCGAGTCGTCTTCAACGGCGATGTCGGCCGCTGCGTGGTCACCTCGCGGGACCCCGACACAGGGGTGGCCGACCTTGCAACGCTTGCCACGCTCGCGGCCTACCGTCCGGAAGGGAAGACCGAGCGCCTGCCGTTCGGGATCTACGGAGCCGTCGTCGTGCCGGGACAGGTCCGCGTTGGCGACGCGGTTGTTCCCTCCGCGTCGGCTCGGTCGCGGACCCGCCGGCGGCCCCGGCGTCGAGACGGCTCCCGCGCCGGCGGCTTACTCTACAAGCTGGCTGGAGCCCACATGGGCTCCTTCGGGCGGATGCGCGGGGAGCACGACTCGCGGATGCTCACGCATGCGCAGCCACGTGGCCGAGAGGAGGGCAATCGCCAACGGAAGTCTCATGCCGTGCCTTTTGCTGTCGAGCCGCAGGTTTGACGTGGTCGTGTGTCTCGTGGAGGGCACTGCACCAGGGTGCCGGGGACGACGTGCGTGCCGCCTCCCCCAGGTGAGTCATGCGACGGGCAGATCACGCGCAGCTCGGCGCCGGCATCAACTGACGAAACGGACGACGCGCGCTGCCCCGTGACGCCATACCTTGACCGGGCGCGGCGGTCTGAACTCGGCCCGCCCTCTCAGTCTTGCAATGGTGCGGCACACGGCGAGTAGGATCAGCGGGCCGTCTCGCCCCAGGGAGGAGAGAGCAATGCCTCACTTCGCGTTGGTGACCACCGACGGCGACGCCCTCGGGCCCGTCGAGCTCAGCCGGCCGGACTGGCCGGACGGGGCGATCATCTACAGGGGCGACGAGCCCAACCTGCGGGTGGTCGGCCGGGTCGCGGCCGACGACAGCGAGCATGGGTTCGACGTGCTCGTCGTCGAAGAGACTTGACCGCCCTCGGACGCCACAGACGGCGACGTGAGTTCAGCTCACCTGGCATTCGGCGCGCATGCAGCCGCCGCTCAGTGGGCATCAGGTCTCGCTGCCAATCCGGTGGTCAGTCCTCCGCCCGCATAGTCGGGCCAGACGCGGTCGCGCTCGCTGATCGTGCGGACGGGGGCCTCCGGCCACTCGATTCCGAATGCGGGGTCGTCCCAGCGCACGCCCCCGGCGGCCGCGGGCGCGTAAGGAGTCGAGATCAGGTAGAGGACGTCCGTCCCGTCGACCAGCGTCTGGAAGCCATGGGCAAAGCCCTTCGGTACGTACATCGCAGCTCCGAGCTCGGCGTCGAGAGTCGCGCCGAACCACTGCGCCTCGGTCGGCGAGCCTGGACGGAGGTCGACGATCACATCGAACACCGCGCCTGCGGTGCACAGGACGAGCTTCGTCTCCTCGTGCGGCGCCCGCTGAAAATGGAGGCCGCGGAGCGTCCCCGCGCGTGGGTTACGGGAGATGCTGCACTGGGCGAGTTGGGGATCGAGACTCCGGACCCCGAGCTCGTCACGGCACCAGAGGCGTGCGAAGAGCCCGCGCTCGTCCTCGTGCGGTTCGGGCTCGACGACATAGGCACCGTCGAGCCGGGTGGGGACGAATCTCACCGTGTCGCCTCTGGTCAGACCCCGACTTGGAGCTTTCGGCACGAGAAGGCCTCGGCGAATCGCTCCGGTGCAACAGCCTCGAGTCCGCGTAGGCGCATGAGCCCCATGAACGTTTCACGATCGAACCAGTGCTTCTCGGCCTGACTCGCGAAGTGGTGCTCCAGGAGCGCGACTTTCTCCTCCGCGACCGCGGCCGTCAGGGGTACGAACAGGTTCGGTCTTCCGAGGTCGCCGTCTACTTTCGGGATCTCGTACTCGAGAATGAGGTGATCGCGGAAAGTGTTCCAGGTGAGCTCGCACGCGAGCCGGTGATCCTGATGCAGGTCGTCCCGCGTATGCGTGAAGATGACTTGCGGGTCGGCCCACCCCTTCAGTCCCTCGAAGAGCTCCTTGACCTCTGCCCCGAGGTAGGGGAGGAATCCGTCCCTCAGGCCGTACACCTCGACCCGCGAGGCGCCGGCTCCGGCGAGGAACACCTCCGCACTCGCCCGGGCCTCCGCCCCGCGCTCGCCCGGCGCAGCCAGCACGAGCCAGTCGATTGCGAGCTCCGGGATCTCCCTTGTCAGGGTCAGCAGCGTTCCCCCGCAGCCGATCTCGATGTCGTCGCCGTGGCAGCCGATCGCGAGCACGCGGCGGAGGGGAACGCCGGCCGCCAGGCTGAGTGGATGCATCAGCCGGACGCGGGCTCTCTCAGGTTGTCCACGGCCGCGCCGCGCCAGGGGGCGTTGCCCGCAAGATAGATCGCCTCGAGACGCTGCAGGTCCTTGATGGTGTCCATCGGGCCGAAGAAGCCCTCGTACGGGTACGCAATGAGCTCGCCCTGTTCGATCAGGCGCGCAAAGGGCGCATCGACAAGATCGTCTCCCGGCTCGATCAGGTCGAAGATCTTGCGCCTGAAGACGAAGAAGCCTCCGTTGATTCGCGCGTATGAATGACGCACCTCCTCGACCGTCAGGACGACCCCGTCCCCGTCGTGGGTGACGAGGTGGGCGTTGTACTCGGGACGCACCGAGAGGAGGATCGCCGTGCGGCCGCTTCGCCTCAGCGTGTCGATCATCTCGGGCAGCCTGACATCGGTGAGCCCGTCGCCGTAGGTGGCCATGAACTCCTCGTCTTCACCGACATATCGCTCAACCGCCTTCAGCCGCCCCCCGATCGACGTCTCGACGCCGGTGTCGGCGAACGTGATCCGCCAGCGCGAGCGCTCATTCGAAAGCAGCCTCACCTCCGCTCCCCCGCCGTTCTGATCCAGGACGAAGTCGTTGAACATCGCCTCGTTGTAGTTGAGGAAATACTCCTTGATCACCTCGCCCTTGTATCCGAGGCAGAGGATGAAGTCGCGATGGCCCCACGACGCGTAGTAGTCCATGATGTGACAGAGCATCGGCTTGCCGCCGATGTTGATCATCGGCTTCGGGATGCGCTTTGTCTCCTCGCCCATCCGTACGCCTTGCCCACCGCAGAAGATCACGACCTTCACAGCCAGCTGCCTCCCGTCATCGTGCACATTCCGATTCGTAGAAGAGCATTCAGATTAGGCACAGGATAGGAGGCAGAGGCCGTCAACCACCGAACTCCCGGCATTCACAGAGTGAGCAGGTCGCAGACAAGTCCCATTCCGTCGACGGCAGCGCGAACCTCGGGCTCGTAGGTTGCGTTCGTGACGACCAGGACGTCGACCGGCTCACGCGTTAGCTCCTCGGGGGCGAGGATCTGCTGAGCCGTTCTCGGCAGGAACTTCCCTTGGCGCGCCGGGTTGATATCGACTGCGAAGGCCACCTGCGCGCGGCTGTCGTCCGGATCCCGGGAGACCGTGTTCAGGAAGGTGATCCCCCTCCCGCCGGCTCCCCAAATCGCAACCCGGCGCCCCTGCTCCCGCAGTGCTTCGAGGCGCGCACGCCAATCGACGATGGCGCGCTCGTAGCTCGCGCGGTACGCCGACAACGCGTCGCTCAGGCCGTGAGTCGAGGCTGAGAGTGCCTCGGGTGATGCCTTGCCGAGCCTCGCCTCGAGGCACAGGTGCTGACCGTCGTCGTAGCGAGGCTCGCAGACGATCGTCTCGAACCCGCACGCGGCGAACAGTCGCGGCAGCAGGTCGGCGCTGAAATACGAGCAGTGCTCGTAGTAGACGTTCCATGCCTTCTGCGCGCTGAAGACCCAGGAGGCGTTCGGGACCTCGATGTAGACCACAACGCCCGGGCTCGCCGCCACCGCTTCCCGGAGCATCGTCAGAAAGGCGACCGGGTCCACAATCGACTCGAGCACGCTGCGGCTCACGACGAGATCGGCTGGTGGAATCTCGGAACGCGAATCGAAGAGCTCGCTCGAGAACGACACGGTGTTGGCATCGACGCTCTCGACCCGAGAGGCGGGAAGACTCGGGTCGAAACCGTAGCCCGTGTTCTCTCCCAACGAGCAGATAAGGCGCAGGAAGTGGCCATCGCCACAGCCGAGCTCGACCACCACCCGTCGTCGGATGTCGTAGGACTGGACGAGGCGGGTCACCTCCTCCTCGAGATATGCCTGGTATCTCGGTGAGTGGTGAAGGGCGATGTCGTACTCGGCGGAGTAGGTCAGCGCCGCCGGTGTAAAAGCCGCGTTGAAGATGAACCCGCAGCCGAGGCAGACCGTCAGCACGATCGAACCGACAGGAGCCTCGCGGGCAGCCGCAGCGGTCGGCCAGATGAGGCCGACGTGCACGGGTGCCCGTTCGACGCGCAGTATCTCGACAAGCGACTGCGACCGGCAGAGAGGGCAGAAGTCGGTCATCGCAGCAGGCCCCGGATGGGCGCGCCCGGCTCGAGGACGGTGGCCGCGGGAATCGGGACGACGAGCTTTGCCCCCCAGTCAGCCGTATAGGCGAGTTGGTCGGCGATCTCCCGAGCGAGGTTCCAGGGCAGGATCACGATCACGTCGGGCTGGGTCTCGGCGATTCGCTCGGGCGCGTGGATCGGGATACGGGTGCCCGGCGTGAACTTGCCGTGCTTGTACGGGTTGCGATCGACCGTGTACTCGAGAAAGTCGGTCCTGATCCCGCAGTAGTTGAGAAGCGTGTTGCCCTTTCCCGGCGCACCGTAGCCGACCACCTGCTTGCCCGAGCGGCGAAGCTCGATCAGGAGGTCGAGGAGCGCCCGCTTCGACTCACGGACGTCGTCTGCGAAACGGTGGTAGCGGTCGACGTCACGAAGCCCGTCGGCGTCCTCGTCCGCGAGCACCCGGTCGACCTCGGGGCTCGGCTCGGGCGCCTCGGAGGCATTCTGCGCAAAGACACGGAGCGAGCCGCCGTGGCTTCCGAGCTCCTCCACGTCGACGACTGCGAGCCCGGCGCCCCCCAGCGCTCTCCTGATCGAGAGCAGGGAGAAATACGAGAAGTGCTCGTGGTAGATCGTGTCGTACTGGACGCCGGCCAGCAAGCGAGCGAGGTGCGGGAACTCGAACGTGGCGATTCCTCCCTCCGCCAGGAGAAGAGCGACCCCGGAGAGGAAGTCGTGGAGGTCTGGCACCTGAGCGAGAACGTTGTTGCCGACGACAAGGTCGGCTCGCCCCCGCTCGGCAACCAGCCGCCGGGCGAGGGCGGTTCCGAAGAACTCGACGATCGTCGGCACTCCGCGTTCCTCGGCAGCGAGCGCCACGTTGACGGCGGGATCGACGCCGAGTACCGGGATCCGCTTCGCCAGGAAATGCTGGAGGAGGTAACCGTCGTTCGACGCAACCTCGACGACGAGGCTCTCCGGGCCGAGCTCGAGGCGGTCGACGATCATGTCGGCGTAGGCGCCTGCGTGCGTGACCCACGAGTCCGAGAACGCCGAGAAGTAGGCGTACTCCTGGAAGATCTCCGAGGGCTCGACCACCGCGGGAATTTGCGCCAACCAGCAGTGCGTGCAGATCCGCACGTGGAGCGGGTAGAACAGCTCAGGTTCGTCGATCCGGTCAGCCGGGACGAAGCTCTCGCAGAGGGGCGAGGAGCCCAGGTCGACGAGCGTCACCTCGAGCGGCGCGTCGCAGGAACGGCAGGTGGTGGCTCCGATCGTCATCTCATCGGTACGGGCTCAGTTGAAGCGCCGGAGCGCCGGTTTGACCGGGCGCCCACGGAGAACGCGGTCGATCCCATGCTCGAGGCCGTCGCGGTAGACGGCCAGAGCGTCGTGGATGGCGTCGACTGTCCTGTCGATGTCGCTCTCGGCATGCGAATAGCTGACAACGAGCGACGGAGCGAGGATTCCCCGCGCGATCGTCTCCTGCAGGAACAGCGTACGGAACGACTGCGACGGGTTGCCGTCGGCGTCGCGGGCGACATAGACGAGGTTCGGATCCCGGCCGACGACCTGGAAGAAGTCCTCGACGCCGAGGTCCGCGGCTGCGGCGCCGATCCCGTCCCTGAGCCGCCGGCCCCGGGCGTGGAGCGTCTCGACCACGGGCTGATCGCGATAGACCTCCATCGTTGCCAGTGCCGCGGCGAGCGCGTGGGTCTCGGCTCCGTGCGTGGTCGAGAGCAGGAACACGCGCTCACCGTCGTGCGACAGCCCGCCCAGCTCCATGATCTCGCCCTTGCCCGCCAGAGCGGAGACCGCGAATCCGTTCGCCAGCGCCTTGCCGAAGGTCGAGAGGTCCGGGTCGAGGTCGTACTCGGCCTGGGCTCCGCCGATGTTCCAGCGGAACCCGGTGATCATCTCGTCGAGGATGAACAGGGCGCCGTTCAGGGCGCACAGCTCTCTGAGTCGATGCAGGAATCCGTCCCGCGGCGGTCTCGGACCGCTCGGGCTCGAGAATCACGCACGCGATTCGTCCCGGGTGCTCCTCGAACAGCGTCGAAGCACTCGCAAGGTCGTTGTAGCGGAACGAGACCGTAAGCTCTTTGACTGCCTGCGGGATGCCGGCATCCATCTGCGTCGTCCCCATGAACCAGTCGTTGTACGAGACAGAACGCATCGTCGGCGCAGATCGCGACCAGATCGCGACCCGTATGGGCCCGGGCGAGCGTGATCGCCGCCGTGTTCGCCGTCGAGCCGTCCTTGCAGAACTTGACCATGTCGGCCCGCGGCAGAAGCTCGAGTAGCGCCTCGGCGCAGGCGACCTCGATCGGCGCGGGGCGGACGAAGTTGGTCCCCTGGAGCATCTGCGCCTGTGCGGCCTCGACCACCGGCGGGTAAGCATGGCCGAGCGTGACAGCGCGGAGACCCATGCCGTATTCGATGAACTCGTTGCCGTCGACGTCCCAGACCCGGCACCCTCTCCCACGCTCGATGAATGCAGGCGCCTCTTCGGGATACTGGTCGTCTCCCTTCGCGTACGTGTGCGCACCGCCGGGGATCAACTCGTGGGCGCGCTCCTTGAGCCTCGAGGCACGACCGCAGCGGAGACTCGCCGGTAGGGTCGCTTTCGCACGGTCGAACGACATCTCCAGCACGTTACTCACTGCCTGCGTCCCCACACCTGTTCGACAGTCGCATACGTGGCAACCCATCGGACCGAATCCGGCGCAGGACATGCGCGTAAGCGAGGCACTGCCGGTGACTCGTCGGCAAGACGAGATCAGCAGGAGCCGCGACGTGGCGTATGGACAGACGAAGACTAGACCGATCGTCCGCCCGGGAAGCAGCGCTTGAGTCGCAGCGTCGGGGCCTCCAGGTACCGGTACGACCAGCCAGTTGGTGCCGATTACCTGTGCGAGAAGCGACGCCGCCCCTTCCCGTCGACGTCCGAGAGCGGCAACCGGCTAGCGCTCGATGAGCAACGTCCTGACTCAGACACCGACGCGGCTGACCAAGCGTACTCGCGCCCCGTTCGCCGGCACGAGCGTGATCCCGCGACGCACCGTCGATGCGACCCTATGCCCCGTCGGTGCGAGCGTGAAATTTCGGAGGATGGTCCCCAGTACGATTCGCATCTCGAGTAACGCCAAGGCTGAGCCGATGCAGCGCCGCGCGCCACCACCGAAGGGAAGGTACGCGAAGCCGTCTGGTGATGTCCCGATGAACCTCTCTACCCGGAGCCTTTCCGGCTCCGGGTAGAGCACAGGATCGTGGTGCAGACCGAACGCATTCACGAGGATCGGCATCCCCGGCGGGATCGTGTAGCCGCTGAGCTCGAACGGCTCCGTCATGCGGCGTGCCGCGCCGACGGGGACAGGCGTCCGGATTTGGAGGATCTCCTTCGCCAGCGCGTCGAGATACTGGGTATCTCCGTTCATCGCTGCTTCGCGGGCGCACGCCTGCACCGCAGGGGTGTGCGCAAGAAGCTCAGCCGCCCAGGCGATCCCCGTCGCGGTCGTCTCGTGGCCCGCTGCGATCAGAGCCTTGAGCTCGTCGCGGAGGTCGACGTCGCTGAGATCGTGGCCGTTCTCGTCTCGCATACTGATCAAGAGCGGCAAGATCGCGTGTTCTTGGCGCTCGACGGGTTCGCCCGCGCCGCCTTCACCTGCTCCATGAGTGTCGCGTCAAGCGTGTCGCGCAGGTGCCAGTACCGCTCGCCCGGAAGGTTCCACCGAGAACGTCTTACGAGTCGGGGGAAGTAGCCGGCGATTGCGCTGCCGGGCAGGCTGACCATCGAGTCGAAGATCTGCCGCAAACCCCCCAGAACCTCGGACTCCGATGGCCCCGGCCCCAGCAGCGCCCGCAGGATGACATCGAGGGTGAGCCGCTGCGCGAATCGCAGGATCTCCACGACCTGCCCACTGGACCACTCGGCAACGGCAGACTCGGCCACCTTCTCGATCTCGTCACCGTATGCGCGGACGCTCGCGCCGTGGAACGAAGGCAGAAGGAGCTTGCGCCGCTCCAGGTGCTCCGCAGGCTCGAGCACAACGATCGAACGCTCGCCGAAAAGTGGTTTGAGCTGATCGCTTGCGTGGCGCTTGATCAGCGGGTTACCGGAGAACAACCGCCGGATCGCGTCACGGTCGACGGTCAGGACGCTCGGCGCCAGCCCACCGATGCGAACCGTGAACGTCCGCCCGTAACGCTGGTGAGCATCCCGTGTGAACGACGGATAACGCAGTCCCCAGAGCACAGCCTGCATAGCCGCCGGCATGGAGGGCCGGGCGGGAGTCCCCGTCCGCTCATCGGACTCCCCATGGAACGGCTCCTGACGTAGGGCTCGCCCGACCCGATCCTTCCCAGGCAGGCGACCTGGGAACGTCAATCGGAAGGATGCCCATCGCGTGTTGCGCCGGCAGCGGCTGATGCGGCGCGGCGTCGTTCCGCTCCGTCCAGGTCGGGCGGCGCGACCCGGTTCGGGAAGCTGAGTGAGCGACCCGTTTGGCGCTCAGAGTTCGAACACTTCGATTAGGCACGAGGAGAGAGTGCCGCCCACGTCGGGCAACTGTCACCGCCGACCGCACCGAAAAACCTAGACCTTCCGGTCGTGCAAGTAGTTCCGCCGTACGCTAGGGTGGATTGCGTCGGAGGCGCTCTGCCCTTCGACATCTTTTGGCGACTGCGGACTGGGGAAAGGGGTACTTATCATGGGCGAGAACGGACGCACCGCGAGCGTCGCGGTTGACGAACTCTTGCTTCTAAGGGCGGCCTCGGAGACGAACGGTCACGTCAGCAGCCCGATGTTCTACTCGGAGACCTGTCGCTGCGGCCTCGGAATCCGCGCGTGAGCGTTGTGATCCCGGCACTGAACGAGGCGGACAACCTCCCATACGTGCTTCCGAGAACCCCGGCTGACGTGCACGAAATAATCCTCGTCGATGGCGAATCGGTGGACGACACGATCGCCGTTGCCTGCGAGTTGAGGCCTGAGATCCGTGTTGTTGCGCAACTGGGCCGTGGCAAGGGAGCGGCCCTCAGCACGGGCTTCGCAGCGTGTACCGGCGACGTCGTCGTGATGCTGGACGCGGACGGATCCACCGATCCGGCAGAGATCCCGCTGTTTGTCGGCGCACTCCTAGCCGGAGCCGATTTCGTCAAGGGTTCGCGCTTTATCTGCGGCGGTGGGACTGCAGACATGCCGTTACACCGCAAGCTCGGCAATCGCTTCTTCGTGGCCTTGACGCGGATCTTCTTCGGCGCCCGCTACACCGATCTCTGTTACGGGTACAACGCCTTCTGGACCGATGCCGTCAAGCGACTCCGTTTGACGGCCACCGGTTTCGAAGTGGAAACGATGATGAACATCCGCGCGCATCGCGCTGGCCTTCGAGTCGCCGAGGTGCCCAGCTTCGAGCACCGACGTGTACACGGTATCGGTCGATTGCGGACGATCCCGGACGGCATGCGCGTCCTGAGGACGATCTTCGCCGAA
>CAWBVD010000022.1:0-222840 GCA_963792135.1 uncultured Actinomycetes bacterium
CGAGGAGCGCAAGAACCGGCGGCTCCCGATGCCCGTCCTTGCGATCGGCGGCGCTGGGTCGCCGAGCAAGCGCCCGAGGCGCTGCTGGCTGCCTTGACGACCTTCCTGGCTCCGTACCGGGACGCCACGCGGAGTTGACGGAGGGAGCAACACTGTCCGTGCGACACCGTCCATGCCGTCAGGAACGTCGGCAACGGCACCGCGGCAGAGCCGCGACGTACCTCGTCGAAGCTCGGGGGGTGCGAAGTGAGTGGGTTCGGCTGCGCTTGGTCATGAGCGCCCGGCGATCTCGGTTACGGTGTCTGCGATGTCTCCGCCTCGTATTCCCGAGTGGCAGTTGGAATTAGGCTTGGGCTGGTGAGCGCGAGCCCGGTTCTCGGAGCGGCCTCGAGGGGGAGCGGGGCGAACTTGGGCGGCGGTTCGTCGCCTTCGCTGGCGGAGCTTCGCCAGGCGCTGGTCGATCGCGACCTGAGCTGGCTCGAGTTCAACCGGCGCGTGCTGCACGAGGCGCTCGACGAGCGGACGCCGCTGCTCGAGCGAGTGAAGTTCCTGGCGATCTTCTCGTCGAACCTGGACGAGTTCTTCATGAAGCGGATGGCGATGATCCGGCCGTCGCCGGACGACCCGAGCCTCGCGCCGCAGGAGCGCCGCGAGCGGCTCGCTGCGGATCCGCGCGATGGTCGACTCGATGCTGGCCGAGCAGGCGCGCCTGCTACACGCGAGGTGCTGCGCCCGCAGCTCGCCGAGCACGGGATCCACCTCCTCGCCTGGGACGAGCTGACCGAGGAGCAGCGGGCCGAGGCGTCGGCGCGTGTTCGACACGCGAGATCTCGCCGGTGCTGACGCCGCTGAGCCTCGATGCGGCGCATCCGTTCCCGTTCGTCTCGAACCTGTCGACCTCGTGGGCGTTCCGGCTCGGCGACCCGGTGAGCGGCGAGTCGGTGCTCGTCCGGGTCAAGGTGCCGAGGGAGCTGCCGCAGTGGCTGCGCGTGCGCGCCGGCGCGGGTCCGTCGGAACGCGTCTTCGTCGGCCTCGATCAGGTGATCGCGGCGAACGCGCGAGAAGCTGTTCCCGGGGATGGTGGTCGCGAGCGCGAGCCTGTTCCGGGTCTGCCGCGACGCGGAGGTCGAGCTCGACGACGACGACGGCGTGAGCAAGCGCGCGCTGGTCGAGCGGGAGGTGCAGCAGCGCCGCTTCGAGCCGGTCGTGCGGCTCGAGGTGCAGCCGGACGCCGACCCCGCGATGGTCGGCGGAGCTGGTGGAGCGGTTCGCGCTCACCCCGGAGGACATCTACGAGATGCCGCGCGCTGCTCGACTACACGACGCTGTTCGAGATCGCCGGCCTCGAGATCGAGGCGCTGCGCGACCCGCCGTGGACGCCGCTGCCGCCGACCGGGCTCGAGGCCGCCGAGACGACATCTTCTCCGCGATCCGCGCCGGCGACATCCTGCTCCACCATCCCTACGACAGCTTCTACGCGAGCGTCGAGCGGTTCATCCGCGAGGCCGCCGACGATCCGCAGACGGTCTCGATCAAGATGACCGTCTACCGGGTCGGCGACGACACGCCGTTCGTGCAGTCGCTGATCCGGGCCGCCGAGGCCGGCAAGCAGGTCGCGTGCGTGATCGAGCTGAACGCCCGCTTCGACGAGGCGCGCAACCTGCACTGGTCGCGCGAGCTGGAGAAGGTCGGCGCCCACGTCATGTTCGGCGTGATCGGGCTGAAGACCCACAGCAAGGCCGCGCTCGTCGTGCGCAAGGAGGAGGGCGGCATCCGCTGCTACGCGCACGTCGCGACCGGCAACTACCACACGCGCACGGCCAGGCTGTACGAGGACGTCGGCCTGCTCACCGCCAACCCGGCGATCACGCGCGACGTCGTCAACGCTGTTCCACTTCCTGACCGGCCGCTCGCGGACGCCGTCGTTCCCGACGCTGCTCGTCGCGCCGATGCACATGCGCGCGCGGTTCGTCGAGCTGATCGAGCGCGAGATCGAGAACCACGAGGCCGGGCGCCCGGCGCGGATCGTCTGCAAGATGAACCAGCTCGAGGACACGGAGATCTGCCGCCTGCTCGTCGCGCGCCTCGCAGGCGGGCGTGCCGGTCGACCTGATCGTCCGCGGGCTCTGCTGCCTGGCCCCGGGCGTGCCCGGCCTGACCGAGAACATCCGCATCCGCTCGATCGTCGGCCGCTTCCTCGAGCACTCCCGCATCTTCCACTTCGCGGCCGGCTCCGACGACCCGCTCGAGGGCGAGTTCCTGATCGGCTCGGCCGACTGGATGCACCGCAACCTCTCCGAGCGCGTCGAGGCCGCCGTCCCGATCGTGGAGCGGCGGCTGCGCGCGCGGCTCTGGGAGATCCTCGAGATCTGCCTCGCCGACCGGCGCAACGCCTGGGAGATGCAGCCCGACGGCAGCTACGTCCAGCTCCTGCCCGGACACGAGACGACGGCGAAGGTGCGCGAGGGGACGCACGCGACGATGATGCGGCTCGCCCTCGCCCGTCACGTCGTATAGCGTTCTTGCCGACTCGCACTCTTTAGCCGGATCCACCGATGCGGTAGGCGGGTCCGTCCGGTTCTGAAACGAGAGTGACCTCCTGTGCAGGGCTTTTACGGCTGATTGGAGCAGCCGGGGCCTGCGACAGGAGGTCACCTTCATGGTGCAGGATGACAAGCCGGTCGGACCGGACGGGGTGCAGGTCAGATTCGATGACGAACGGGTCGTCTGCGACGCCGGCGTGATGCTGGTCGCGACGCTCGCGGGGCGTCTCGGTATCGAGGCCTTGGCACAGCAGCTGGTGCGGCTGCGGCGGGAGCGGCCGGGGGCGGCCAACGCAGGCCGTAAGGTGATGGCGCTGATCTACGCGATGGTGCTCGGCGCCGACAGCATCGATGACACAGACCTGCTGCGCGCCGGTCGCACTCGCCGGCTTTTGGGCGGCTGGGTCCCGGCGCCCTCGACGTTGGGGACGTTCTTGCGCGCGTTCACCTTCGGGCATGTCCGCCAGCTCGACGCGCTGCTCGGCCAGGCGCTCGAGCGTGCCTGGGCGGCGGGCGCCGGCCCCGGCTCGGGCCGGTTGGTGATCGACGTGGACAGCTTCGTCGGCGAGGTCTGCGGCCGCCTGAAGCAGGGCGCCGGCTACGGCTACACCCAGCTGCTCGGGTACCACCCGATCCTCGCCACCCGCGCGGACACGCGCGAGGCGCTGCACATCCGCCTGCGCAAGGGATCGGCGAACACGCAACGCGGGATCGAGCGCTTCACCGACGAGCTGATCGCGCGCGTGACCCGCGCCGGCGCGACCGGCGTCAAGCTCTTCAGGGCCGACTCCGGCTTCTGGAACAGCAAGGTCTTCAAGCGTCTGGAGAAGGCAGGCTGGCAGTACTCGATCGGCGTGCGGATGATCAAGACCGTCCGCGCGGCCGTAGAAGCGATCGACGAAGACGCGTGGACGACGGTCGCCGACTATCCCGCCGACGGTGAGGCACAGATCGCCGAGACCAGCTACGGCGGCCGGCGACTGATCGTCAGGCGCACACGGCTGCTCGGCGCACAGGCCGAGCTGTGGCCCGACTGGCGCCACTTCTGCTTCCTCACCAACCGCAGCGAGGAACTTGCGCTCGTCGAGGCCGAACACCGCGACCACGCCGTCGTCGAGCAGGTGATCGCCGACCTCAAAGACCAAGCACTGGCGCACTTCCCCTCCGGCCAGTTCAACGCCAACGCCGCCTGGACCGTGCTCGCCGTGCTCGCGCACAACATGCTCCGATGGACACAACTGCTGGGGCTCCCCGCCACGCCCGTCCGCGCTGCCCGCACGCTGCGCCGCTGGCTGCTGAGCGTCCCCGGCCGGCTGACCCGGCACGCCCGCGGATGGACGCTGCACCTGCCGGCCCGCTGGCCCTGGCACAGCGACTACACCCGCGCCCTCGACCGTATCCGCGCGCTCCCCGCCGCCCTCGCCTGACAGCCACCGCGCCGCGACCCAGAAACCTGTAGACCCCTCGTCCGACCGGGCACCAACCGCGCCGGGCACGAACACCTCCAGACGCCTCCGCCGCAGCGCCATCACACCCGCCAGCCCCCGACGACCACACCTACCAATCCGAGCATCGCCCCCAAGGCCGCCGCCGCCGCCTCACCCCACCCCAACGGCCCCGATCGGTGGATCCGGGCTTAGACTTCCGGGCTTTCTCGCGCGAGTTGATCGCGGCGTCGGCCTGCGAGGTTCGGTGAGGGCGCGAGGAAACCGGCCGCGTGGCGCGCTGCACGACCTGGGTCGCGATGCTCCCGAGCAGGAGCGAACGGATGGACGAGCGGCTCCGGGAGCCGAGCACGACCGCCGTCGCGTCGAGCTCGTCGGCGTAGGAGAGGATCGCCTCGGCGATCGGGCCGTCGATCTCGACCGCTCGGCCCTCGGCGTCGAGCCCGGCCGCTTGGGCGAGCCAGGCGCCCTCGTCGGCGAGCTCGGCTGCGAGCGCGACCTCGCGGCGGTTGATGTCGGACGGGTCCTGGACGAGCTCGCGGATGTCGAGGCGCGAACCGCTTCGCCGACGCGGCGAACGGCTGCCAGTAGCAGGCCACGACCGACGCGTGCGGGGCGAGCTGCCTCGCGAGCCGCAGCCGCGAGCGCCGCCTTCGCTTCCCTCGGAGCCGTCGTAGCCGACAAGCAGCGGCCCGGACACCACGTCAGTCCGTGCAGAGCGCGTAGAGACCAGCGCCGATCAGGGCCGCGATCACGGCGACGCCGGCGGCGACGAGCGCCGTGCCGCCGGCGTCGTTCGCGTGGCGCGAACGGCGGTCAAGGCCCGCGATCGCGACTGACACCGCGGCCGGCGCGACCGCCGCGACGACAAGCCCCGCGAAGATGATCGGCACGGTCACCTCGGCCTGATCGACGATCCCGCTCGCGATCGTCGCCGCGACCGTGACCGAGATGAACGCCCCGACGAAGTTGAGGCGGGCCCCCGCCAGCCCGACCGCCGCCCGCGGCGGCAGCGCCCGCGTCGCGATCGTCGTCGCCATCGCGTTCGCGGTGTCGTGAAAGCCGTTCGTGAAATCGAACACGACCGCGGTCGCGACCGTCACTACCACGATCCAGAGACCCACGCCGGCTCTCTACCACGCCGCCGGCCCGTCCGACCGCACCGTCACCCAGAGCATCACCGGGACGCCACCAATCCGTCATGCCGCACACCGCGCCGGCGTCCTCCCGCTGGGGGGCGGCCCGCGAGTGTCCGACCGGATCTCCATGCTCCTTGCGATGGCTGAGGCAGCCGCGCCGTCCGGGTCGGGCGGTGTTCCTCCGGATCCGGGTCTTCTGCTTGCCGCGGTGCGCGAGGCTCGGGACGACGCCTCGCCGTTCGCGCTTGTGGCGGCCGTGCTGCTCGTGCTCTTGGCCGTCCTGAGCCGCCAAGTTCACTGGAGCCTGCTTGGGCGCTCACTGTGGTGGATCTGGCTCATCATGGCCGCCCCGTACGTTCTCCTCGCCGGGACGCTGCTTTTCGGCCTTGGCCGGCTGGTTCGCCACGACCGAAGGCGGGAGATCGTGATCGCGTTGCTCGGGCTCGTCTGGGCGCTCAACGTCGTTGGGTGTCATGGTGCTGGTGGTGTCGCTGGTCGCTCCTTCGGGCGCGCAGATCACCGGACGGCAGCTGCTGGTCAGCGGCTGTCACCGTCTGGCTCGTCGACGCGGTGGCGTTCGGGCTCGCGTTCTGGGAGCTGGACTGCGGCGGTCCTGTCGCCCGTGTGCTGGTCGGCGGGGCCGCGCAAGCCCGACTTCCAGTTCCCGCAGGACGACAACCCGAACCTCGCGAGGGGAGGGCTGGGCGCCACGTCTGTGGGACTACTTCTACGTCTCTCTCACCAACTCGATCGCGTTCAGCCCGACCGACACGATGCCGCTCACACGTGCTGCGAAGACATTCATGGCGGCAGAGTCGATTCTCGCCGCGATCACACTCCTGCTCGTCGCCGCACGCGCGGTCAACATCCTCGCGTAGATGCGTCCTTCGCCCGTTTCGGCCGGCCGCGCCGGCGACCAGCCCGGGCGGGCGAGCCGTATCGGTCGGAGCGCGGTTGTGGGTGAACACGGCCCGGAGTCCCGACTAGATGTACGCGTGCCGCTGGAGCCATTGCATCGAGAAGTACCCCCAGATTGGAGGTGGGTATTCCTAGTGGGCCCGCCTGGATTCGAACCAGGGACCAAGGGATTATGAGTCCCCTGCTCTAACCAGCTGAGCTACGGGCCCGCGTGCGAGGACGGTAGCGCAAGCGTTTCCGGCAGACCCGCCCGCACGACGAGGCTCGGGCCCAGGTACGCGAGGACGTCGACCGCGAGCCCCCTGTCGAGCTCGAGCAGCTGGAGCGCCTGCGCCTGCCAGCCGTCGTCGGTCGCCGCATAGCCGGCCAGCGCGATCCGGCCGCCGGCGCGCGTTGCGACCATGCGGTAGCGCGCACCATCGGCGAAGGCGGTGCCGGCGAGCGCCCCGCGCACCGCCTCGCGGCCGCGGACGCAAAGGGGAAGCGGCGGCATGCCGTAGCGGACGTCGTCGCGCAGGAGGTCGGCGATCGCGTCGACGTCCGCCGCCTCCCACGCGGCGATGTACCGCTCGAGGAAAGCTTGCGCATCGTCGTCCAGCTCCTCCGCGACAGGCTGGGCAACAGGCGACTCCTCGATCACCGCGCGGGCACGGGCGAGGGCGCTCTCGACCGCGGTGGTCGAGACCTCCAGCAGCGCCGCGACCTCCGCGGCGCGCCAGTCGAGGACGTCCCGCAGGATCAGCGACGCACGCTGGCGCGGGCTCAGGAGCTGCAGCGCCGAGACGAACGCAAGGTTCACGCTCTCGCGGATCGAGTAGCGGCCGGCCGGGTCGGCGAGGCCGTCGACGAGGGCGTCCGGGTAGGGCTCGACCCACTCGCGACCGGACTCGGCCTCGTCGGCCCAGGGAGACAGCCGGGGCCGGGTGCGGCGGAGCTCGTCGAGGCAGGCATTGGTCGCGATCCGGAAGAGCCACGCCTGCAGCGCCTGCGGATCGCGGATCTCGCCGCGGTTCTGCCACGCCCGCAGCAGCGTCTCCTGGACGAGGTCGTCGGCCTGGCCGAGCCCGCCGACGAACCGGTAGCAGTGCGCGTGCAGCGGCCGCAGCAGCGGCTCGACGGCGGTTTCGAAGCTCGCACGATCCTCCATCCCGGGCGAAGTCTGCCCGCGCGACGAATTCCAGCGGCGCCTCTCGTCCTTCTTCACGACCGCATCAACCACACGCAAGGAGGACGAGACATGAACCCGGTTGTCCACTTCGAGATCCGCTCCGAGGATCCGGACGCGGCGCGCAGCTTCTACGGCGAGCTCTTCGGCTGGACCTTCCCCGACGGGCGGTCTTCCCGGTTACACGTACGTCGACTCGGGGGTTCCAGAACACGATCCCGGGCGGCATCGGGCCGACCCAGGGCGGCAGGGCCATGACGACGTTCTTCGTCGGCGTGCCGGACGTCCCGGAGGCGCTTGCGGCTGCCGAGCGCCTCGGCGGGCGGATCGTTCAGCCCGCCACGCACGTTCCGGGCGTCGTGTTCGGCCTCTTCGCCGACCCTCAGGGGCAGGTGGTCGGGGTCGCGGCGCAGACGTCCTGACCGCGGCCGACCTCAGTGACTCGCCGAGAGCCGGCGGACGAGCATCCGCTGGCTCTTCGGCCCCCAGAGCCCGTCCACGGGGAGGCCCATGCGGAGCTGGAAGCGCGCAACCGCCTTGGTCGTGACCGGCCCGTACACGCCGGTCACCGGGTGATGGAAGAACCCGAGCCGCCGCAGCTCGGTCTGGAGCTTCGTGACCCAGGGCTTCGGCGGCGGCAACGGCGCCGAAGCCGCCTGCGCGGCGACGCGCCGCACGGCGGCTTCCTTCTGTAGACGGTTCGCAAGCGCCTTCTTGCTCTCCGGCCCCCAGATCCCGTCGGCCTTCAATCCGACCGAGGCCTGGAAGTGCCGCACGGCGGCAGTGGTGACGAGCCCATAGAGGCCCGTGACCGGGCCGTGGAAGAAACCGAGGCGGCGCAGCTCGAGCTGGAGCCGCGTCACCGCGGACGAGTGGGCGGAGGGCTTCAGCGCCGCCGGCTTCGAAGTGTGTTGCACCGTGGGAGCGGGCGCCGGGGCGGTCGTCGGGGCAGGCGTCGCCTGTGCCGCCGCGGCCGGGCTCCCCGTGGCCGAGGCAACGTAGACGGCCAGGTCGTCGATGTTGAGCCAGCCGAGATGCGCGAACGACGGCATCCCACCGGCCCCGTTCGTCACCACCGTGACCACCTCGGCCGCCGACGGCTTGGCTTGATCGAGGTTCGGCCCGATCGTGCCGGTCGAGCCCGCAGCCGTGAGCGTATGGCAGCTTCCGCAGCCGGCGCCGTGCCAGACGCTGGCCCCGTCACCTGCCACAGCGTTCCCGCTGGCCACAAGGGCGACCATGGTCGCCAACACGAGCACGCGGACCACAGGAGGGCGTTCCCCGGCCGGCTCCGGATTCCTGCTTGACCCTCGGAACAGGTTGAAACCTGTCCCGGCGTAGCATGAGCCGGAATGACCCGCGTCGACAAGGACGTGAACCGCGCGTTCTACGACACGCAGCGGGAGGACGACCGGCACCGGTTCGGCGAGGAGCCGTCGAAGGTTCACCTGCGAGAGACCCTCGTCCCGTGGATCGTGTCCAACGTCCAGCCCGGCGCGCGGATCCTCGACATCGGCGGCGGCAGCGGCGTCTACGCCTCGGGGATCGTGCGCGCTGCGCCCGTGACCGTCGTCGGCCTCGACATCTCGAGCTCGATGATCGAGCAGCGGCAGGCCGACCCGCTGCTGACCGAGAACGTCGTCGGGGACATGGAGGCGCTGCCGTTCGAGGACGCGAGCTTCGACGCGGCGATGTTCGTCGCGTGCCTGCACCACGTCCCGGACCCCCTCCCCGCCCTGCGCGAGGCGCAGCGGATCCTGCGTCCTGGCGGCACGATGTTCGCGGCCGAGCCGTGCTCGCTGCGGGTCGGGCGGGCCGGCGTGGCGCCGCTCGCGGGCCACGAGCACGAGTTCCGCTTCACAATGGGCTTCCTCACCGGCCGGATCGAGGAGGCCGGCTTCCGGATCGACGAGGTGAAGGGCCTGCGGATCGCGCTCCGCTTCGCCGCGACTGTCTATCGGCAGCCGTCCCTGAAGGCGCATCACGCCGCCGACCGGGTCGATGATGTGCTCCGCTTCATCCCAGGTGTCAACCGGCTCGCAGAGCTGGCACTTGTACGCGCCAGCGCCGCCCCGGTGGTGTAGATTCCGCGGCCGTGAAGGTCTTCCAGAGCGAACGGAAGTTCCGCACCAGGGGTGGCCTCCATGTGACCGACATCACCGACGAGGTGAAGGCGATCGTCGAGGAGTCGGGCGTGGTCGACGGCATCTGCGCCGTCTACTCGCCGCACACGACGTGCTGCATCCGCGTGAACGAGTTCGAGAGCGGCATGTTCGAGGACTTCGCGGCGCTCCTGCGCCGGCTGATCCCGGACGAGACCTACTACGCCCACGACGACTGGAACCGCCGCACCGAGAACATCTGCGAGGAGGACATGGCCTTCGGGAACGGCCACTCGCACTGCATGTCGATGATCCTCGGCTCGGCCAGCGAGTCGATCCCGGTCGCCGAAGGCGAGCTCTGCCTCGGCCAGTGGCAGCGCGTCCTCTTCATCGAGCTCGACCGGGAACGCGACCGGCGCTGGCTCGTGAAGGTAGTCGGCTCCTAAGAGCCGTCGGTACGATCGTAAGCAGTGACCTGGCTCCTCATCCCGGTCTTCCTGGTCGTCGGCCTGCTGGTGTTCCTCGGGCTGTTCATCCTGCTCGCGAAGTTCAGGAACGGGAAGTACCTGCGGCCGATCATCATGTGGCTCTCGAAGATCCCGTGGATGAAAAAGCAGTTCGAGAAGGCGAGCAAGGCCGCGATCGAGCGGCAGAGCCCGGAGCTCGCGAGCGCGATCCGCAAGCTCGAGCGGGTCGGGCCCAACCCTGACCCGCAGCGTGCGCAGCAGGCGCTCTCCCAGCTCACTGCGACCGAGCGGCGCGCCTACCTCGACCTGGTCGAGCAGCAGGGCGGAATGCCGGAGCCGACGAACCGCGAGCAGCGCCGCCGGCAGCAGCGAATGGCGCAGCCGAACCGCCCCCGCGGCGAGTCGAGCGACAACTCGAAACGCAAGAAGCGCTGACTTGACTAGGACGCCGCGCCCGGCGGCGTCAGCGTGACGCTGTAGTCCTCCCGCCAGCCCTTGTCCAGAAAGGGCCCGAGCGACTCGGCGATCTCGTCGATCGCCTTGTTGGAGCGATCGACGACGCCGGCCATCCGCAGGAAGCCGTGGATCATGCCCTCGTACTGGTAGCCCTCGGTTTCGATCCCCGAGAGGAAGAGTCGCTGGGCGTAGGTCTCCGCCTCGTCGCGGAGGACGTCGGCCTCGGCTGTGACCACGATCGCGCGGGGCAGCCGGCGCATGTCGTGAAGCGCGTTCGGCGACACGTCGGAGTCTGCGCTTCCGTCGTACTCGCCCAGGTACTGCCGCCAGTACCAGTCCATCCCGTCGCGCGTGAGCCCGTAGCCCGACGCGAAGTACGAGTACGAAGGCGTTTCCTGGCGGCACGACGTCGTCGGGTAGATGAGGAGCTGCGCGGCAAACAGAGTGCCGTGGTCGCGGCCGCGCCGCGCGACGATCGCCGCCAGGCAGCCGCCGACGCTGTCGCCCCCCACGCCGATCTTCTCCTCGTCGAGGCCGAGCTCGGCGGCGCTCTTCATCACCCAGCTCGCCGCCTTCCACGCATCGTCGAGCGCGGCCGGGAACGGATGCTCGGGCGCAAGCCGGTAGTCGACCGAGATCACGACGCACGGCGTGCGCCGGGCGAGCGCCCTGCAGATCCCGTCGTGCGTCTCGATGCTGCCGACGACCCAGCCGCCGCCGTGGAAGTAGACGAGAGCCCGGCTCGGCTCGCTCGTCTCGACGGGACGGTAGATCCGAACCGGCACGCCGTCGGCGTCGCGATCCTCGACCGAGTGCACCTCGTCGACCACGGAGCCCCACTGCTGCCGCACCGTCTCGACGAAGTTCGCCCTCGCCTCGTCCGGCGTCTGCTGCTCGAGCGGCGGGGCCCCGGCCTCCTGCAGCTTCTTCATCGCCGCGAGGATCTGGGGGTCGAGGTCGGGAACGCTCATCCGCGCAAATCCTACGCAGTGGGCGGAAGGAGCCGGATCGGAGCGTCGAACGGCCCGTAGACGTGGTGCATGAAGTGCGCCACGGCGACCATGTCGAGCAGCAGCTGTGTGCCCGGTCGCCTTGTCGATCCGCGCCCGGAACCACGCCGGCGTCGCGGGGTCGAAGAACGAGACGTCCCACACCTCGTGCCCGCGGACCGTCTCCGTCCCGAGCACGCGCGCGTCGGACACCGCCGACCAGAACGGCACCGGCTGGCGGATCGGCGGCTCCTGCACGGAGCGCACCCAGCGGCTGTGCGGCGTCGCGCGGTCCCAGCGCGAGTTGCCGATGATGATCGATGCCGAGTGGCCCCTGATCGTGTACGAGAGCCCGCTCGGCGACTTCGCCTTGTAGACCGTGTAGAGCGCGTCGGTCGGGTTCGACGCGAGCCGCTCGTGCCAGACGAGGGTCTGGAGCGCCCGCCATACCGAGCCGGCGTGCTTCACGATCGCCGTGCCGTCCGGCAGCCTGAGCGCCGGCGGCAGCTCGAAGAAATAGCGGCGCCGGTCGAGGCGGACGACCACCTGCCCGCGGAGCCGCGCGCTCGGAACCTCGGCCTGGTAGCAGCCGGCGCCACAGGCCGGGAGCACGGTGCTCTTCCCGGCGGCGACGAGCGAGACGTCGAGCCCCGTCGCGCCCGGACCGAGACTGCTCAGCACGGAGACGCGCACGAGCGAGGACGGCGCGCCGGGGACGATCGCGAGCCCGAGCGCACGGCTCTCCGCCTCGCGTGCCAGCACGAGGGCTCCTGGCGGCGGCGACGGGAAGGCGGGGTCGGTCGGCGTTGGGATGCGTCCGCCCTCGAGCGACGACGGGGCCGTGGGGGCCGGGGGCACCGTCGTGCCGGCGCTGCTCGGCGGCGAGGGCTCCGAGCGCAGCAGCAGCACCGCGATCACGATCCCGGCCGCGCCGGCGCCGAGCGCCAGGATCGCAGCTGCCAGACGAGCCTTCAGCGGATGCCCGCAGCAGTGAGCGCGAAGCCGGCCATCGAGCGCGGCACCTTCGCGGCGCGGGTGACCGCCGCGTCGAGCGCGTCGGCGAAGTGCACCAGGTCGGCCTCCGAGACCACGAGCGGCGGCAGGCCCTTGATCACCGGCAGGCCGTGCCCGGCGACCTGGATCAGCACTCGGTGGTCGCGGAAGAGCGGGATCACGACGAGCTGCGCGAAGAGGCCCTCCTGCAGCCGCTCGACGAGGCGGTACGAGCGGGCGCGCCGCTCCGGCTCCCGGAACTCGATCGCCCACATCAGGCCGAGCCCGCGCACCTCGCGGACGACCTCGTGCCGCTCGGCGAGCGGCCTCGTGAGCTCCAGCAGCTGCGCGCCCAGCGTGGCCGAGCGCTCGACGAGACCCTGCTCGTCCAGCTCGCGCAGCGTCGCGAGCCCCGCGGCCATTGCGAGCTCGTTGGGCGCGAACGTCGAGCCGTGGCTGAACGCGTTCTCCATCGAGTCGAACACGCGCTCGTGCACGGAGGTCGACATCATCAGCGCGCCCACCGGCACGTAGCCGCCCGAGAGCGATTTCGCAATCGGCACGAGGTCGGGCTCGAGGCCCCAGTGCTCGAAGGCGAACAGCTTCCCGGTGCGCCCGAAGCCCGTCTGCACCTCGTCGACCGCGAAGAGCGTCGCGTAGCGGTGGCAGAGCTCCTGCGCCGCAGCGAGGTAGCCGTCCGGGGGCAGATGCACGCCCTTGCCCTGCACCGGCTCGACGAGGAAGACGGCCACGTCCTCGCCGCGCAGCTCGTTCTCCAGCGCGTCGAGGTCGCCGAGCGGCACCCGGCTGAACCCCGGGAGGAGCGGCCCGAAGCGGCTCGTGAACTCGGCGTTTCCGTTCGCCGAGAGGGACCCGAGCGTGAGCCCGTGGAAGGCATGCTCGAGCGACACCACGCGCGGGCGACCGGTCGCCGCGCGCCCCAGCTTCAGCGCCGCCTCGACCGCCTCCGTCCCACTGCTCGTGAAGAGCACGCGCCCGAGCCGGTCGGGCGTGCGACGCAGCAGCTCCTCGGCGAGAAGGGGCGGCAGCGGTGACGCGCCGAGCTGCACGGCGCCCGGCAGGTCGAGCTCGAGCGCCTCGATCAGCGCCCCGCGCACCCGCGGGTTGTTGCGCCCCACGTTGAACATCCCGAAGCCGCCGAGAAAGTCGAGGAAGCGCACGCCCTTCGCGTCCCACAGGTAAGCGCCCTCCGCCCGGGTCCACGTGCGATCGAACCCGATCGTCTTCAGGACGCGCGCGAACTGCGGGTTGATCGTCTTCGCCCAGAGCTGGAGGCTCTCGCCTCCGCGCGCCTCGACGAGCTCGCGAATGCCGGCCACGTAGATGACTGTACCGCGGTGCCTCGACCCGTCGAACCGACTTAGCTGCTCGCGCGCGCAGGCGCCTCCTCGGGCACCGGCGCGCCGAGTGTCGTCCAGGCCGGGAGGCCGAGCCGCTCGCGCATGATCCGGACAGCATCGACGCTCGAGTCGCAGAGCACCGGCCGGCGTCCGAGCTCGATTGCGGCGGCGCCCAGCGTGCCGCTGCCGGCGAAGAAGTCCAGGCAGAGGTCAGCCGGCCGCGACGAGGCGGCCACGATCCGCCGCAGCACGCCGAGCGGCTTCTGGGTCGGGTAGCCCGTCTTCTCGCGTCCGGTCGGCGAGACGATCGTGTGCCACCAGACGTCCGTCGGCAGCTTGCCCCGCGCCGCCTTCTCGGCGGTGACGAGCCCGGGCGCCATGTACGGCTCGCGGTCGACGGCGTCGGCGTCGAACCAGTACGCGCGCGGGTCCTTGACGTAGACGAGGATCGTGTCGTGCTTGGCCGGCCAGCGGCGCTTCGAGCGCGCGCCGTAGTCGTAGGCCCACACGATCTCGTTCAGGAAGCAGTCGCGGCCGAAGATCCCGTCGAGCAGCACCTTGCAGTAGTGGGACTCGCGCGGGTCGAGGTGCACGTACAGCGTCCCGTCCTGCCGCAGCACCCGCCGCGCCTCGCGCAGTCGCGGCTCGAGGAAGGCGAGGTAGTCGTCGTGGCGGTCGTCGTAGGCCGCTGCGTCGACGACTGTCGTGGAGTAGCGGCGCCCGCCGAAGCCCGTGCGGTCGCCGTCGGGATCGGAGCTGGTCGCGAGCGTGACGCGCCGCTGCTCCTTGCCGGTGTTGAACGGCGGATCGATGTACACGAGCGCGAACGCCTCGTCCGGAAGCCGCTCGAGCAACCCGAGGTTGTCGCCGAGGTAGATCCCGGGCTCGACCACGAGGCGACCTTAGAAGCCAAAGCGGACGTTCGTGAAGTACCAGAGGCTCGAGGTCGCCCAGAGCGTCACGAGCACGGTGAAGAGCGTCGCGCCCGCGACCGGCAGCGTCCAGCCTGGGAGCGAGTGGTCGCGGACGATCAGCACCTTCACGGCGAAGAAGCCGTAGAGGAACGAGCCGACGATCGAGTGGATGAGCACCCGCGTGTTGTAGGTCTGGAAGCCGAGGATGAAGATGCAGTGGAACGCGACCGGCAGCGTGAAGAGGAGGGCGATGCGGCCCGACCAGCGGTGCACCCTGCCGATCGGGACACCGGCCCAGCTGCCGGGAATGAACCCGAGCTTCCCGTAGATCCGAGGCCCGGAGACGATCTGGATCAGGGCGAAGAAGATCGCGAAGGACGCGAGCCAGACCTTGGCCGCGATTGCGGTGCTGAACACCGACGTGAGGATGTCGGTGTAGGTCGAGTTGACGCTCGCGATCATTGTCTGGGCCGAATCTATTCCGTAGGATCCGGCAGTGTCTACGGCCGCGAAGCCCGTGCGCGGAAAGGCGCTGCTGCTCATTGCGGTCTTCCTCGTCGTCTCGGGCGGCATGTTCGCGCTCGCGAAGCTCCACCTGGCACGGCCGGGGCTGCCGAAGGCGGCCGCGGGCGCGAAGGTGCAGCTCGGCGACTTCTACCGCGGGCAGACCGCGTTCTCCCTGAAGTGCGCCGCCTGCCACGGCGTGGACGGCAAGGGCGGCTCGATCGGGCCGAAGCTCGACGGGCTCGCGCTTCCGCTGGCGGCAGCGAAGGCGCAGATCGACGCCGGCGGAGGGACGATGCCGGGCGGGCTCGTGACAGGCCAGCAGGAGCGGGACGTGCTCGCATTCCTGGCGACGATCCTCGCCAAGCCGGCTTAGCCCTGGCTTAGACCACCCTGACGCTCATCCCTTCGAGCGCCAGCGGGGGCGGCGTCCACTCGCGGCACGCCGCGCGAACCTCCTCGCAGTAGGCGCGTGTCAAGGTCCCGCGGCGCTCGAGCGCCGCAACCGTCGCGTCCACGACGTCGGCGGGCGGGGCTCCCGGCTCGAGCAGCGGCCTGAGCTCGTCGAGCTCGCGCAGCTCCTCGTGCTCCGCCGGCGTGAGCTTCAGTGCGGCGTAGGCCGCCGAGGCCGCGTTCGCCTCGAGCTCGCTCGGAAGCGTCGCGTAGCCGACGCCCTGGGTAGCCCGGACGGCGTCGCGGAGCAGGTCGTCCGCCTCGAAGAAGCGCGGGCCGGAGCGTTCCCAGCGGCGCGCGTGCTCGAGCTCATGGCGGAGCATCGGCCCGAGCGCCGCGTCGGGCAGGTCCGGAAGCGCGCCCCAGAGGGCGAGCCGGTGCGCCGCCTGCCGGTGCTCGGACGCCCGCTCGGCACCCACGGCGCGAAAGACGCGGACGGTGTCCGCCCGCACCTCGCCGGCGGGCTGGAGGTAGGCGAGCGGGGTCGTCCCCGGTGGGCGCGATACCGCGACCACCCAGACGACGAGCGTGGCGGAGTCGATGCCGGCGTCCTCGCAGGCGGCAGAAAGCTCCTCGCGGAGCCGGTCGAGGTCGAGCATCGGCCCAGTCTGTCGCAATGACTGTCCGGCGCAGGGCTATCGTGACCCGGCGTGAGCGTCGTCGCCGGAGCTGTCGCGTCCTCGTAGGTGCGGATCTACGTCGCAGGCCCGCTGTTCTCGCAGGCCGAGCGCGACTGGCTCGACGTCCTCGCGGCGCGCCTCCGGCGCGAGCGGCTCGACCCATTCGTGCCGCACGAGCACTTCGACGCGCTCGCCGAGCTGACGCCGGACGAGGTGTACCGGGTCGACGGCGAGGGCCTCCGCGCCTCGAACGCGCTCCTCGCGTGGCTCGACGGGCCGATGATCGACGACGGCACGGCGGCCGAGATCGGCGCGTTCGCCGAGCTCGTGCGGACCGGCGACCCGCAGTACCGCGGCATCGTCGGGCTCGTCACGGACCTGCGGCTCGAGCGGCGGCGCGGCAACTCGACCGGCGACGGCATGAATCTCTTCGTGATCGGCGCGATCCGCTCCGCGGGCAGCGTCTGCTGGACGGTCGACGAGGCCGTCGCGGCGCTGCACCGGCTCGCCTCTATCTGAGGAAGACTTTCGTCTTTCTTATCCGATTCCTCACGGACAATGGCTATTCCATGTATGGGGAGATGCGGACAACGCTGCCGAATGCAGGGAGAATCGCGACGGCTGCCGTCCTGGCGGCGGTCGCAGCCGCGCTGCTCGTGGCCGGCGCAGCGGCCGCCACGGCGCCCACGGCGATCACGGGCCCGGTCACGGCCTTCGCCGCCACGACCGCGACGCTCAGCGGCACCGTCAACCCGAACGGCGACGCGACCAGCTGGCACTTCGACTACGGCACGACGACCGGCTACGGGTCGTCGACGTCGAACACGAACGCCGGGTCGGGAACGAACAACTCGACGGTCACGGCCAACATCACGGGCCTCGCTCCGGGCACCACCTACCACTACCGGCTCGTCGCCTCGTCGAGCAGCGGCACCACCCAGGGCGCCGACGGCATCGTGACCACGGCTGCGGTGCCCGCGGTCGAGACCGACGCGGCGACGAACGTCACCAGCGCCTCGGCCACCCTCAACGGAACCGTGAACCCGAACGGCCGCCCGACCGGCTTCTGGTTCGAGTACGGCAAGACGGCGAGCTACGGCTCGAAGACGCCGGTGACCTCCGCCGGCTCGGGAACGAGCCCGACGCCGGTCTCCGCCGCGATCTCCAGGTTGCAGACCGGTCAGACCTACCACTTCCGGGTCGACGCGACGAGCGACGCCGGCACCTCGCTCGGCGTCGACGTCACGTTCACCGCCGCGGGGACCGGCCCGTCCGCGAAGACCAAGCCGGCGACCTCCGTCACCTCCACCGGCGCCAGGCTCAACGGCACGGTCAACCCGAACGGCCAGACGACGACCTGGTACTTCGACTACGGCCCGACGACGAGCTACGGGTCGAAGACCGCCGTGAGCACGCTCGGGGCCGGCACGAAGAACGTCAACGTGACGGCGAGCGTCGCGGGCCTGACCGGTGGGCTCTTCCACTTCCGCCTCGTCGCGTCGAGCGGCAACGGCACGAGCTTCGGCGACGACCTCACCTTCGGGAGCGCCGGCCCGCCGGTCGTGCAGACCGGGACGGCGCAGGCCGCGTCGACGAACGGCGTGACTCTCACCGGCTCGGTGAACCCGAACGGCGCGGCGGCGAGCTGGTACTTCGAGTACGGGACGACCTCCACGTACGGGACGAAGACGACCGCCAAGAGCGCCGGGGTGAGCAGCTCCGCCACGGGCGTGTCGGCGGCGATCGGGAGCCTCACTGCCGGGACGCCGTACCACTACCGGCTCGTGGCCTCGAACAGCGGCGGCACCTCGTACGGCAGCGACGTCACCTTCACGACGATCTCGGCGCTGACGCTCACCGCGTCCACCGTGGAGGCGGTCGCCGGGAGCGCGATCACGCTCTCCGGCGTGGTCGCGAGCCGCCAGACGGGAGTCACGGTGTCCGTCCTCGGCCAGTCGTACGGCTCGAGCTCGTTTTCGACCATCGGCAGCGCCCTGACCGGCACCGGGGGCACCTGGACCTTCCAGGTGCGGGCGAAGGTGCAGACGACGTACAAGGCGAGCGCACCGGACGGCGCGAGCACGACGGTGACGGTCGGAGTGCGCCCGGCTGTGTCGCTGCGGGTGGTCACCGGTGAGCGCCTCACGAGCCGCGTCGTCGCCGCGAAGTCGTTCACGGGCAAGACCGTCCAGCTGCAGCGCCTCCTTCCCGGCAACCGCTGGCACACGGTCGCCAAGGTGAAGCTGAACTCGAAGTCGTCGGCAGTCTTCTCGGCGGGCTCCCTCCCGCGCGGAACATCGTTGATCCGGGTCGCGATGAGCGTCAACCAGGCGGGCGCCGGATACCTCGGCGGCGTTCAGCCGCACCTTGACCTACAAGCGGTAGACCCCGGAGCGGCTGCTACGGTCGGTCCGTATGGGCCTTGCGACTGTGGCCGCTGTGACCGTGCTCCTCACCGCGCCCGGTCACTCTCCGAAGACCGGTGCGCACTGGAACTACAGCGTGGCGGCGAAGAGCAGCGGCAAGCCGGCCGCGGCGCACATCACCGCGCAGATCGTCGACCCGATCGGGGGCGTCCACCAGGTCGACTTCGGCAACACAACGAAGCATCTGCGCAACTGGCCCTTCAAGGGCACCTTCCACGACTTCGTGATCTGGCCCGCCGACTCGCGCGGGATCCCGCTCACGTTCCGGCTCACCGTAAAGGTCGGAAACGTGAAGAGGGTGATCAGCTACCCCGTCACCGCGCGGTGAGCCCGGGCGCCGCGATCGCGGTGTCCGGCGTACGGAAGTCGTTCGAGGGCGGCCGCGTGCCCGCGCTCCGGAACGTCTCGTTCGAGGTCGCGCCCGGCGAGCTCGTTGCGTTGACGGGCGCGTCCGGGTCCGGGAAGAGCACGATCCTGAACCTGCTCGGCGCGCTCGACACGCCCGACGAGGGATCGATCGTGGTCGACGGGGTCGACCTGCGGCGGCTCGAGAGCGCCTCCGCCTACCGGGCCGCGACGGTCGGCTTCGTCTTCCAGGCCCACAACCTCCTGCCGACGCTGACCGCAGCCGAGAACGTCCAGATGCCGATGTTCGCGCGGAGGCCGCGCGCGGAGCGGGTCGAGCGGGCCGAGGCGCTGCTCGCCGAGGTGGGCCTCGCGGGGCGGGCGTCCGCGCGGCCCGCTGTCCTGTCGGGCGGCGAGCGGCAGCGCGTGGCGATCGCACGCGCACTCGCGAACGAGCCGCAGCTGCTGCTGGCCGACGAGCCGACCGGGGCGCTCGACTCGGCGACCGGCGCTCAGGTGCTCGAGCTGCTGCAGGCGCTGCGCCGGCAGCACGGGATGACGATCCTGCTCGTCACGAACGACGACGTGGTGGCGGCGCATGCCGACCGGACGCTCCGTCTGCGGGATGGGGTCGTCGTCGATACCGCTACTCGTGACGGAGCGCCTCGATCGGAGCCAGCCGCACCGCGCGCCACGTCGGATACAGAGCGCCGATGACGGCGACACCGAGTGCGAAGGCGAGCCCCCACGCGAACGTCGATGCGTCGTAGGCGGGGCTGATCAGGCCGGAGAGCGAGCTGCGGCTCACGAACGCCTGTGCTGCGAGCACGCCGATGGCGCAGCCGACACCGAGCGCCAGAAGGCAGATCCCAACCGCCTCGGAGAGGATCATCGCGCCGATCCGGCCGCCCGGCCAGCCGACGGCGCGGAGGATGCCGATCTCGCGCGTGCGCTCGAAGACCGACATCGCCATGGTGTTCGTGACGCCGATGCCACCCACGATCAGCGCCAGGATCGAGACGATCCAGCCGGTCGAGATGATCAGGCGGCTCGAGGTGTCGACCTTGATCGCCTGCCCGGGCTCGGTGATCGCGGCGATGCCGGGGTAGCGCTGCTGCAGGCGCTCGGCGACCGTCTTCACGTTCTGGCCGAGCTTGACGTTGACGCCGATCGACGTGACCTCCCCCGGGCGCTTCGCCAGCGCCTCCACGGCCTGGAGCGGGAGCACGATCCCGAGGTCCTCGAAGCGGTCGCCGGAGTGGTAGACGCCAGAGACGTGGAACTCGCGGCCGCCGAGGCGGATGACATCTCCGACGTGCTCGCGCGAGTGGTCGCCCGCGAGCACGGGCCCGCGGACGCCCTGCGTGACCACGAGGCGTCGGTAGGCGAACTCGGACGGGTCGAACCCGAACACGAGCAGGCCGCCCTCGACGAGTAGCTTCACCTTCGCCACCGACGCCACCCCGGGATCGCGCGCGACCTCCGCGGCGAGCGAGTTCGGCAGCAGCGAGCGCGTGAAGTCGCTCACATCGCGCTGGTAGAGCCCGAAGTCCGCACGACCGACGTGCGTCAGGTCGTCCGCCGTCCGGTGGACGCCGTTCGTGATCGCCAGCAGCGCCACGATCAACCCCACCCCCAGCCCAACGCCCACCGCCGTCAAGAGCGTCCGCGCCGGCCGCCGCAACAGGTTCTTCCCGATCAGCGACCACCACGTCATCCGCCACCCACTACAGCAGATCCCCTGTCCCCCGTAGACGCGACCGGGGACTGTCCCCCGTCGCGGCCGCGGGGCACATGGCCGGAAAAGTCCCGCCGCGGTGACGACGCATGGCTTTCACCTGCAACGGGGCAAAGGGACGCTGCCGGCCGCCCATTCTGGACATGTCGCGCCGAGACACGACTGGGGACTGTCCCCCCTCACGTCCCGGCGGGACCGGTCTGTTCTGGCGGGCTGAGCGCTAGCCCTGGGCCGCCAGCGCCTGGTTGATCGCGGCGGCGGTCTCGGCGCCGACGACCCCGTCGGCGGTCAGGCCGTGGGCCTGCTGGAAGCTCGTGACCGCCTGCGCCGTGGCAGGGCCGTAATTGCCGTCCGGGGTGAGCTGCGCGACGCCCAGCTGGGTCAGGGCCTTCTGCACGGTCGCCACCTCGGGCCCGGTGTCGCCGGTCGTCAAGTGCCCGGCCGCCGGCAGGGTGACCGTGAGCCCGGTCGTGCTCGCCGGCGTCGTCGGGGTTGTGGTCGGCGTGGTGGTGGGCGTTGTCGTCGGCGTTGTCGTCGGCGTCGTGGTCGGCGTCGTGGTCGGCGTCGTCGTGGGCGTGGTGGACGGCGTCGTGGGCGGAGGATTCGAGCCACCATCGCCGCCGAACGCGATGATCGCCACCACGACCGCCAGCACGACGACTGCGAGCAGCGCGATCACCGCGCCGCGGCCGCGCAGGATGTCCGGAGCGCCGGCGGGGACCGGGCCGGTCGGCCGCGGCTTTGCGGGCTGCCCGCCCCTCGTCGCCGGCGGCGCCGCCCGCCCCGCCGTCGGGCTCCCGTCCCCAGCCGGGAACCACTCGAGATCCTCGGCGTCGGTCTCGGCGAGCCAGTCCTCGTCCCAGGGATCGGGGGCTCCGGCGGGGCCGCCCTGTGCCGCCCTCGCCGTCACCGGAGCATCGTCCTCCATCACCGAAAGTTTGCCTTGAGCGGTCCTGTGCCGCGCATCCCCATCACGGGTCCACACTAGCCACGGAGCGTCGGGCAGCGCGGAAGACCCCTACGCAGTTCCTACGCACAGCTACCGTTCTCCGGTGCCGTACCAGCCTCCGCCCGAGCTACTCGAGCGCTACGCCCGCGTCCTCGTCCGCTTCGCCCTCAACAGCGGTAAGGGAACATCCCGCGGCGACGTGGTCATGGTCTCCGCCTCTGACGACGCGAAGCCGCTCTACGTCGCCGTTCGCGACGAGGTGTACCGCGCCGGCGGCACCGTCATCAGCGACTACTCCCCCGCAGGAACTACGCGCTCCGCGCTCGAGGCGGCCAGCCTGGAGCAGCTCCTGACCTTCCACCGCGACTACTACCGCGGCCTCGCAAAGACGCTCGACCACCGGATCGCAATCATCTCCACCGCCGACGCGCGCGAGCTCGAGGGCATCGACCCGAAGAAGCTCATGGCCGGTCGCCAGTCGGTTAGCGCCTACCGCTCGTGGATGGCGAAGAAGGAGGCCGAGGGCCAGCTACAGCTGGACGCTCGCGCTCTACGGGACGTCTGGCATGGCGAAGGAGGCGCGGATGCCGATCGCCGAGTACTGGCAGGAGATCGCGAAGAGCTGCTTCCTCGACGACGATGACCCGATCAGGCGCTGGCGCGAGACCTTCCGCGAGATCGCGCGCATCAAGCGCCGGCTCGACGCCCTCCGGATCGAGGAGCTCCACGTCGAGAGCGACGGCATCGACCTCCACGTGCCGATCGGCGAGAGCAGGCGCTGGCTCGGCGGCACCGGCCGGAACATCCCGAGCTTCGAGATCTTCACCTCGCCGGACTGGCGCGGCATCGAAGGCACCGTCACGTTCAACGAGCGGCTCCACCGCTACGGCGGCCTCCTCGAGGGGATCCGGCTCCGGTTCGAGCGAGGCCGCGTCGTCGAGGCCAGCGCGAAGCGCGGCGAGCAGGTGCTCCAGGCGATGCTCGCGAGCGATGCCGGTTCGAACGCGGTCGGCGAGGTCTCGCTCACGGACGGCCGGCTGAGCCCGATCACCCGCTACATGGGCGAAACGCTCTTCGACGAGAACCGCGGCGGCCCGGAAGGCAACTTCCACCTCGCCCTCGGAAGCGCGTACCGCGACGCCTTCGCCGGCGACCCGGCCACGCTCACCGCAGCCGACCTGAAGCGCCTCGGCTTCAACCGCTCGGCCGTGCACACCGACATCGTCTCGACCGCAGGGCGGCAAGTGACGGCGCGGCTCCCCGGCGGCCGCGGCAAGGTGATCTACCGCGAGGGCCGCTTCACCGTCTGAGGCTCGAGGAGGATCTCCAGCCCCTCGTAGGCGAGCTCGTGCAGGCCGTCCGTCGGACGCTCCTTCGGCCGGTGCGTGACCAGCAGCCTGTTGGCCCCGGAATCCTCGAACGCGGCCTCCGCCTCGGGCAGGGTGAGGTGCCCGCGGGGATCGGGCTCACCGTCGAGCAGCGTCGCCTCGCAGACGAACAGGTCGCAGTCGCGCGCGAGCTCGGCGAGCTGGTCGCTCGGCCCCGAGTCGCCCGAGTACGCCAGCGAGTGGCCGTTGCAGCCGATCCGGAACCCATAGGCCTCCAGCCGGTAATGCGGCACCTGCAGCGCCTCGAGCTCGAACCCGGCGATCTCGGTCGGCGCTCCCTGCGCGAACTCGCGGATGGTGAAGACCTGCTCGAACATGTTCTCCCACCCGCCGAGCCTGACTGCGAGGTCTGCCAGCCGCTCCCGTCCGCCGGGAGGAGCGAGCAGCTCGGGCTTCTCGCGCGTGGCGCCGGGCCCGGCGAGCGCGCCCCACACCCACGGTACGAGGTCGCCCCAGTGATCGAGGTGGAAATGCGTGATCGCGATCGCGTCGATGAGCGGCCAGTCGTCGTGCAGCCTGAGCCGCGCGAGGACGCCGGGGCCGCAGTCGAGCAGCAGGCGCCCCGTTCCGGGCGCCTCCACCAGGTAGCCGGACTGGGCCCCGCCGGGGTTCGGCCACGCGGGCGAGCAACCGACGACGGTCAGCTTCACCGCAGCATCCTATGCACGCTCTTGCATCTGCCCCTTAGAATCGCGCGATGGCCGAGGCGCCGGTCGAGCTGCTCCGCGGGGTCGCCCTCTTCGCCGACCTCAACAACCGCGAGCTGCGCGCGATCGCGGGCGCGATGACGCAGCGGCGGGTGGATGCGGGCCAGTCGCTCGCGGTCGAGGGCACCCAGGGAATCGGCTTCTTCGTGATCGAGAGCGGTACGGCGAAGATCACGGTGGAGGGCGAGGAGCGGCGTACGGTCGGGCCCGGCGATTACTTCGGCGAGATCGCGCTCATCGTGGACACGCCGCGCACCGCAACCGTCACCGCCGAGACGCCGCTCGTGGCATGGGCGATTGCGAGCTGGGCGTTCCGGCCGATCGTGCAGGGGAACGCCAAGGTGGCCTGGCGCCTCCTCGACTCGCTCGCCCGTATGCTCGCGCACCGCTGAGCTCACGGGAACGCGGTCGCCGCCGCGGCGATGACCTGCGCCGCCTCCGCCACGCTCATCCGGTCGGTGTTGACGACGAGGTCGTAGTCCGTCGGCTGCTCCCGCTTGACGCCGTAGAAGCGCTCGAGGTACGCCGCGCGGCCCTTGTCCGACGCGGAGAGCCGCTTCCGCGCCTCCTTGGCGTCGACGCCGTCGGACTCCACGATGCGCTCCTGCCGCGTCGGGTCGGACGCGGTCACCAGCACGCGCAGCACGCCGGCCCGCTGCGCGAGCGGGTACGAGGCGGCATGGGAGACGATCACGACGTTCCCTTCCTCGGCCGTGCGCACGACGGCGGTCGTGATCAGGTCGCGGAGGTTCTCGGTGCGCTCGATGCGGCCGAAGTCGACCTCGACCGACCGCCCCGCCTCCCGCCGCTCGGCGTACGAGACCGACTCGGGCAGGAGCCCTTCGGTCCGTGCCGCGTCGACGACGATCGCCTCGTCGGCGAACCGGAAGCCGAGCAGGTCGGCGACGGCCTCGCCGACGGCACGGCCTTCGGCGCCATCGGTATGGGAGATGCACACGACGGACGCGTCCACCGCCGTCGATCGTACGCGACCCCGGCTCGCAGCCGCGTCCGCGACCGAACGCACCGAACGTAGGCTCCCGGACGTGAGCTCGACGACCGTCGCAGCGTCGCCGCCGACCGCGCAGCGGATCGGACCGATCTTCGGCGCGCTGATGCTCGTGATGCTCCTCGCGTCGCTCGACTCTACGATCGTCTCGACCGCGCTTCCGACGATCGTCGGCGACCTCGGGGGCATCGCGAAGCTCTCGTGGATCGTGACGGCGTACCTGCTGACGTCGACGATCAGCACCCCGCTGGCGGGGAAGCTCGGCGACAACTACGGCCGGAAGATCGTCCTCCAGGGAGCGCTGCTCGTCTTCCTCGCCGGCTCTGCGCTCTGCGGCCTGAGCCAGAACATGACGGAGCTGATCGTCTTCCGCGGCGTACAGGGTCTCGGAGGCGGTGCGCTGCTCGTGAGCACGCAGGCGGTGATCGGCGACGTCGTCTCGCCGCGCGAGCGCGGGCGCTACGCGGGCGTGATCGGCGGCGTGTTCGGGATCTCGACCGTGATCGGGCCGCTCGTCGGCGGCCTGATCGTCGACCACTTCTCCTGGCGCTGGATCTTCTACGTGAACCTGCCGATCGGCATCGTCGCGCTGGTGGTCCTGCAGGCGGTGCTCCACACGCATGAGCGCCGGACGCGCCACGTGATCGACTACCTGGGCGTGGCGCTCCTCGCGGGAGGCCTGACCTCGATCGTCCTCTACGCGAGCCTCGGCGGAACCACGTACCCATGGTTCTCCGGCCCGATGGTCGTCCTGCTCGGCGCCAGTCTCGTGCTGCCCATCGGTTTTATCGTCGCCGAGCGGCATGCCCGCGAGCCGCTCGTCCCCCTCATGCTCTTCCGGAACTCCGTCTTCAGCGTCTCGAGCGCGATCGGATTCATCGTCGGCTTCGCACTCTTCGGCGCGGTCACCTACATCCCGCTCTACCTCCAGGTGGTGAAGGGCGCGAGCCCGACCTCCTCCGGCCTTCAGCTGCTCCCGCTGATGGGCGGGCTGCTCGTGGCGTCGATCGGCAGCGGGCAGCTGATCACGCGCTTCGGCCGCTACAAGGTCTTCCCGATCATCGGCACCGCGCTGGCGGTCCTCGGGCTCTTCCTCCTTTCCCATCTCGGCACCGGCACCAGCACCGCGACAGCCGACCTCTACATGGCCGTGCTCGGGCTCGGGCTCGGGTTCACGATGCAGGTGCTCGTCCTCGCGGTCCAGAACGCCGTCGACTACGCGCACCTCGGCGTCGCGACGTCGACCGCAACGCTGTTCCGCTCGATGGGCGGCACGATCGGCGTCCCGATCTTCGGAGCGATCTTCGCGAATCAAGCTGAACACCCACCTGCTGAGCCGGCTGCCGCCGCAGGTGCTCGAGCGTCTGCCCGGGCGCCTCGGCCCGAGCCAGATCGACCAGCTGCCGCCCGCGATCCGCGACCCCTACATCGCCGCCTGGGCCGCAGCCCTCCGGCCGATCTTCCTGATCGCGGCCGCGATCGCGGCGCTCGGGTTCGTGCTCTCGTGGTTCCTGCAGGAGCGGCCGCTGCGGGACACGGTCGCCGACCAGGGCCTCGGCGACAGCTTCGCCGCTCCGAAGGACGCGACCTCGCTCGAGGAGCTCGAGACCCGCCTCAGCACTCTTGCCCGCAAGCAGAACCGCCACATGGTCTACGACCACTTGACGGCGCGCGCGGGCGTCGAGCTGAGCGCACCGGCCGCCTGGCTCCTGCTGCGTCTGGCGGAAGGGTCGCACCCAGCCGGGGACGTGCAGCCGATGCTCGAAGAGCTCGCGTGACGCGTCGCTCGCCGCCCCCGAGTGCGCCAGACCTGACGCCCGAGGGCGAGGCGGCCGCCGCGCGGATGGTCGCGGCGCGGGAGGAGGAGATCGCGGCGATCGTGGCCGAGTGGGACTGCGACGAGCGGCCCGAGGTGCAGGCGCTCGATCGAGCGCTTCGCCCGCCTGCTCGGAAGCGAGCCCCCGCCGACGCCGCGCGTGCTCAGCCTGTGACTGGGCCGTGAAGCTGTACATCGTGAGCGTCATAGGCCGGCCACCGCCCGCTCCACTGCCGGCTCGACCGGCGCCGGCTCGTACCCGAGCTCCCGCCGTGCCTTCTCGGACGAGAACCACGCCGGCAGTCGCGCCAGCGCGACCTCCTGCCGGTTCGCAAGGCCGAGCAGCGCCAGGCCGCGTGCGACCGCGTACGGGAGCCGCAGCCGGGGGGCAGGCCGCCCTGCCGCGCGGGCGATCAGCGCGAACACCTCGGCGAGCGTCAGGTTCGCGCCGCCGAGGAGGTAGCGCTCCCCGCGCCGCCCGCCCTCGAGCGCGAGCACGTGACCGCGGGCGACGTCGCGTACGTCCACGAGGTTCAACCCGCCGTGCCGCAGGGTGGCGCGGTAGCGGCCCGAGGCGACCCCGCGGACCATCCTCCCCGTCGGCGTCGGGACGTCGTCGCCCTCGCCGATCGGGGTCGTCGGGTTGACGCACACGGCATCGAGCCCGTCTGCAGCTGCCGCGAGCACGAGGCGCTCCGCCTCCAGCTTGGTCCGCTTGTAGGGCACCGCGAGCTCCCACTCCGGCGGTCTGTCCGCCTCGGTCGCGACGCGGCCCGCCACAGGCCCGCACGTGCCCGCGGTGCTCGTGTGCACGAGCCGCCGCACGCCCGCAGCGCGGCAAGCGGCGATCACATTGCGCGTTCCCTCGACGTTCACCGCGCACATCTCGACCTCCGGGGCGCTGTAGCTGTAGAGCGCCGCGACGTGGACGACCGCCTCGGCGCCGTCGACCGCGCCGGTGAGCGCCGCGGCGTCACGGACGTCGGCCCATTCGGACCGCACCTCATGACCGGCGGATTCGAGCGCCGCTCACGAGATGACGGGAGACGAACCCGCGGCCGCCGCCGGTGACGAAGACGCGCACAGCAGGGATTCTCGCGCCTGGGCGTCCCGCGCGCGCCCCATGGGCGATCGTGGTGGAATACCGACCCGTGAAGATCGTCGTCGCGACCGACCGCTCGCAGACAGCCGGACAGGCCGTGGCGTGGGCGGCCGAGCATGCGGAGCGCTCGGGCGGAGAGCTCGTGCTCGTCCAGGTCGTCCCGGAGCCTGTCGAGGGCGCCGAGGAACTGCTCCTCGCGGACGCCGCTCGCCTGCGCGCCCGCGCGGTTCTGCGGGTCGATCCGGATGTCCCCGCCGCGATCGTCCGTGCCGCGGAGGACGAGGGCGCCGACTTGCTCGTGGTCGGAAACGCCGGCATGGGCGGACGCCGGCAGTTCCTGCTCGACAACGTCCCGAACCGGATCTCGCACAGCGCCCGCTGCAATGTCGTGATCATCAACACCGCCGGGGCACAGGTGCACGAGCCGCCGCCCCCGCCGGCGATCGAGGGGCAGCTGCTGAACCGGGCGACGCGGATCGCGCGCGTCCTGGCGCGCTTCGCGCGCGACGCGCGCCGGACCGACTCGAACGCGGAGCGCGCGCAGCTCCTGCGCGGCGCGCTCGAGGAGCTCGGGCCGACGTTCTCCAAGCTCGGTCAGATCCTCTCGACGCGGCCCGACCTGATCCCGCCGGAGGTGGTCGAGGAGCTCGAGCGGCTGCAGAGCACCGTCGCGCCGCTCAGCGAGGAGGAGGTCGTCCGCGTGATGGAGCAGGAGCTCCGCGTGCCGTGGGAGGACGTCTTCGCGTCCATCGACCCGGAGCCGCTCGCGGCCGGCACGATCGGCCAGGTGCACACGGCCACACTCGAGACGGGCGAGAAGGTCGTCGTGAAGGTGCAGCGCCCGAACGCCGAGCGGGACATCCTGCGCGACCTCGGGCTGCTCGAGCTCCTGGCCGAGAAGGCGCACCAGCGCGAGGGGCTGCGGGGCACGATCGACATCCCGGCGCTCGTCCTGAACCTCTCCGAGTCGCTCCGCCGCGAGCTCGACTTCCGGCAGGAGGCGGCCAACACCGACCGCATGCGAGAGGTGCTCGAGCCCTACGACCGGCTCGGCGTACCCCGCGTCCGGCACGAGCTCTCGACCTCGCGGCTGCTCGTTCTCGACTACATCGAGGGCGTCGGCGTCGCGCGGTCGTCCGACAGCCCGGAGCGCCGCGAGGCGGCACGGCAGCTGCTCGAGGCCTTCTACCGGCAGCTGCTCGCGGACGGCTTCTTCCACGCCGATCCGCATCCCGGCAACCTGCTCTGGTCGGAGGCCGAAGGGAAGATCTATCTGCTCGACCTGGGCATGGTCGGCGAGCTCGGCCCCGAGCTGCGGGAGCTGATGATCCTGCTGCTGCTCGCGTTCTCGCGCAACGACGCCCGCTTCCTCTCCGAGGCGGTGCTGATGCTGTCGGGTGAGAGGACGAGCGCGGATCTCGACCTCGACGCGCTCGAGCGAGACTTCGCTGCGTTCGTCGATCGCTTCCAGGTCACCTCGCTGCACGACATCCAGATCGGCGCGATGCTCGAGGGGATGATGCAGATCGCGAGCCGCCACGGCGTCCGGCTCCCGGCCTCGCTCGCGCTGAGCGGCAAGGCGTTCGGGCAGATCCAGCTCGTGATCGCGGAGCTCGACTCGACGCTCGACCCTTTCAAGGTCGCATCCGACTTCCTGCTCCGCGACGTCGCGCGGCGGCTGCTCCACGGCTCCGACCCGCGCTCGCTCTACTACGAGGGCCAGAAGCTCCGCCTGCGGCTCGTGCGCCTCGTCGAGTCGATCGAGCGCGCAACCGGCGCCCGCCCGGGAGCAAGCCTGCAGATCGACATCGGCGCCACCGCGACGGTCGAGGAGGCAATCGCCCGGGCGGGGCGCAACGTCGCGCTCGCCGTCGTGGCCTCGGCGGGGATCGCCGGGATCGCCTTCGTGACGGCCTTCGGGCGGCGTCAGCGCTGATTCAGACGCCGAAGGCCGCGCTCGAGCACCAGCGTCACCACGGCCATCATCAGACCTAGCACCGGTCCGCTCCAGACGTGCCTTCAAAGGACGACCCGCCAGAGCGAGAGCGGCTCGTCCTCGAACCCCTTCAGCACGCCCTCGACCGGCTCCGCCCGCAGCCCGAGGGCCGCGACCTCAGTGTCCTCGAGCACCGCGTCCGAGAGGATCAGGTCGCCGCCTCCCGACAGGCCGACGAGCCGCGCGGCGAGGTTGACCGTCGAGCCGAAGTAGTCGAGCACGCCGTTCTGGTTCACGGCGATGCACCGGCCGGCGTGGATGCCGACCTTCAGCTCGAGCGGCTTCCCGGCCACGGCCCGCTGCGCGCTCAGCATCGCCTGCACGGCGCACACCGGTCGCGGGAAGACGGCCATGATCGCATCACCGAGCGCTTTTACCACCGCGCCGCCCTCGGCCGCGACCTCCTGCCGAAGCACGGCCAGATGCTCGACCACAGAGCCGAACGCGGGCGCGTCGCCGACGTCGCGGTAGTAGCGCGTAGAGCCGCGCAGGTCGGTGAAGACGACGCTGAGGCTGCGGACCGCGATCGGCTCGCCCGGGCGCAGCGCCTCGGCGGCGAAGAGGTCGCGGAAGACCTGCAGCGCGGTGACCTCGGCGGCAGTGGCAGTCTGGTCGCTCCAGGCGGTCCGCTCGAGGACGAGCAGCTGCTCGACGCCGGTCGCGTTCGCGAGCGAGAGCTCTGCCTGCGGGCCAAGGGTCACCTCGTCGCCTGCCCAGCCGTCCTGCGTCAGCCGCACGGCGGCCGCGCCGGCGCCGTCGGCGGCGACGCGGAACCGCAGCGCGCTCCTCTCGGCGAAGGCGTGGACGCGGTAGCTGCCGGGCTCGAGCGCGAGCGCGAGCAAGCGCTCCTCGCCCGGCGGGACGAGCTGCTGTGCCACGACGTGCGGGGTGAGCTGCGGACCGCCGACGCAGAACTCGAGCCGCTCCACATGCCGCACCGACGCGACGGGCGTGAACGTGACCTCCACCGAGCGGTCGAAGTCGGCGCTGAAGTCGATGAGGCACGTCTCGCAGTGCAGCTGCCGGCCGACGGCGTCGAGCGAGGCCTCGCTCGACGCCGCGCCCCGGCAGGACGGGCAGAGGAGCTCCCAGTGCAGCTCGAGCAGGCCGGCGCGCGTGGCCCAGAGGCAGAGCTCGAGCACCCGCCGGCGGTCGGCTCCCCATTCGTCGGCGAGGGCGTAGGGGCGCAGCCGGCTGACCGTCAGGTCGTCGCCGTGCTCGACGACGTCGCAGAGCCGGCCGGCAAGCTCGGGTGACGCCCCGCCGTCGAGGAGGCTCCGCCTCGCAGCCTCGAGCCGCTCCTTGCCGCCCGGGGCGAGCCTGACCTTCGGCGCCGGGAGCGGGACCGTGCCGTTGCGGGCAGTCGCGTCGTAGCTGCGGAAGGCGTCCAGGAAGCGCCGCCTGCTCAGAACGCCGATCTGGGCCGGGATCGCGGCGAGGCCGAGGACGTTTCGAGGTGTCGCCTCGACCTCGTACACGAGCCGCGTTCCGCCCTCGGGCCGGGGGTCGAGCGTCGCGCGCGTTCGCAGCGACGCCACCGGCCCCTTCGTGTAGCGCCTCAGGACGCTGAAGCGGCGCGGGCTGACCCATTCGAAGGGCTCCTCCTCCCACTCCACCGGCAGTCCGAAGCGCGTGAGCCGCAGGCTGCGCCGTGCGTTCGGCCCGGTGCCGCGGCGTTCGACCGCCGGCACGCCGGTGTCGCGGTTGAACCGGTCCGTGTCCGAGACGAGCGGCCACAGCTGCTCCGGCGACGACGCCAGGTCGAGCTCGAAGCGGTACCGGAACTCCTTCAGACCGCGGAGACTAGATTCTGCTCGTGGCAAGCAAGCCAGACTTCGCGCAGACGATCGCCGACGCTTATGCGACGACGGGCCCGGCGCTCGGGCTCGGGCAGGGAGTCCTCGACGGGCAGCTGGTGCACGACGCCGAGGTGAAGGTCGCGTTCGAGCATGGCGAACCGGCACGGGCTGATCGCGGGCGCAACCGGCACCGGCAAGACGCGCACGCTGCAGGTGCTGACCGAGCAGCTCTCCGCGGCCGGCGTCTCGGTCTTCGTCGCCGACGTGAAGGGCGACGTCTCGGGCCTCTCCACGCCGGGCCCGGACGACGGCCCGGCGGCCAAGCGCGCCGCGGACCTCGGCATCCCCTTCACGCCGAACGGCTTTCCGGTCGAGTACCTCAGCCTGGGCGGCATCGGACCCGGCGTGCCGGTGCGGGCCACCGTGAGCGACTTCGGCCCGCAGCTCCTGGCGAAGATCCTCGAGGCGAACGAGACGCAGGAGCAGAGCCTCGGGCTCGTCGCGCGCTACGCCGACCAGAAGGGCCTGCCGCTCCTCGATCTCTCCGACCTGCGGGCGCTCCTGACCTTCCTCGACTCCGACGCCGGCAAGGCCGAGCTCACGGGCATCGGCGGTCTCTCGTCGCAGACCGTGGGCGTGCTGCTCCGCGCCCTCGTCGGGCTCGAGGACGGCGGCGGAAACGAGCTCTTCGGCGAGCCGCAGTTCGACATCTCCGACCTCCTGCGCACCGCCCCCGACGGACGCGGGATCATCTCCTGCCTCGAGCTGCCGGCCGTCCAGGAGAAGCCGAGCTCTTCTCGACCGCCCTGATGTGGCTTCTCGCCGAGCTCTTCGAGGAGCTCCCGGAGGTCGGCGACCTCGCCAAGCCGAAGCTCTGCTTCTTCTTCGACGAGGCTCACCTGCTCTTTGACGGGGCGACGAAGGCCTTCATCGACTCTGTGACGCAGACGGTGCGGCTGATCCGCTCGAAGGGCGTCGGCGTCTACTTCATCACCCAGACGCCGAAGGACATCGACGAGGACGTGCTCGGCCAGCTCGGCAACCGGGTGCAGCATGCCCTCCGCGCCTTCACGCCGGACGACGCGAAGGCGCTCTCGGCGACGGTGAAGACTTTCCCGAAGTCGCCGTTCTACGACCTCGAGCAGCTGCTCACCCAGCTCGGGATCGGCGAGGCGGCCGTGACGATCCTCTCCGAGAGCGGGGTGCCGACACCGGTCGTCCACACGCGACTGAGGCCGCCTGTCTCGAGGATGGGGCCTGCCGACGACGTCGACGGCGCCGCGAAGGCCTCGCCGCTCTGGGCCAAGTACGGCACCCGGCAGGATCCGCAGAGTGCACGCGAGATGCTGGCCGCGCGTCTCGAGCAGACCTCGCCTCCTTCGGCCCCACCGCCGCCGAAGGAGGAGCACAAGGCGGCGGCATCCGCGACCGCAGGGGGTGCGGGCGCGATCGGAGACTTCCTCAACTCGAGCGCCGGGAAGCAGCTGCAGCGCGAGGTCGTGCGCGGCGTCTTCGGGATGCTGAAGAAGAGCCTGCGATGAGCACCACCTCGACGGTGCCGACGCTCGCCGACGTCCGCGCCGCGGCACGCAGGATCGCGCCGTACCTTCCGCGCACGGCGTTCCGCCCATACCCGGCCCTGTCGGAGCTGGTCGGGACCGAGGTCTGGGTCAAGCACGAGAACCACCTGCCGACGGCGGCGTTCAAGGTGCGCGGCGGTGTCAACCTGGTCGCGCAGCTCAGCGCCGAGGAGCGAGGGCGCGGGCTCGTCTCGGCCTCGACCGGGAACCACGGGCAGTCGATCGCCTACGCGGCGCGGCTCTTCGACGTGCGGGCAACGATCTGCGTGCCGGAGGGCGCCAACCAGCTGAAGGTGGCCGCGATCCGGGCGCTCGGAGCCGAGATCGTCGTCCACGGCGCCGACTTCGACGACGCGCGCGAGCACTGCGAGCGGCTCGCGGCCGAGCACGGCTACCGCTACGTGCACTCGGGCAACGAGCCGCACCTGATCGCCGGCGTCGCCACCGCCACGCTCGAGCTCCTCGAGGCCGAGCCCGGAATCGACGTGATCATCGTCCCGGTCGGCGGCGGCAGCGGCGCCGCGGGCGCCTGCACGGTCGCGAAGGCGCTCCCCACGTCGGTTCAGGTGATCGGAGTGCAGTCGGAGGCCGCGCCGGCGGCGTACCGCTCCTGGCGCGAGGGGGCGATCGCCGAGGACCGGATGGGCACGGCCGCCGAGGGCCTCGCGACGCGGGTCGGCTTCGAGCTCCCGCAGCAGATCCTGCGCGAGCACCTCGACGACTTCGTGCTCGTGTCCGAAGACGACTTGCGCGACGCGACAGTGCACATGATCTGCGGCACGAGCAACCTCGTCGAGCCGGCCGGCGCCTCACCGCTGGCGGCGGCGCTGAAGCTCCGCGACCGGCTGGCCGGCAAGCGGGTCGCGCTGATCGAGAGCGGCGCGAACATCAGCCTCGATCAGCTCAGCCGGCTCCCGTTCGGGACAGACTGAAGCCTGTCCCGCCGCGTTAGTGGCCGCTTTGGGAAAAGTGCATGTAGTCCTTCGTCGACCCCGTCCACGAGCCGCCCCAGCCCCAGCCCACGTCCGCGAACGCCTGCACGACGGCCGGCGTGACCATCCCGCGCCGCACCCGTGAGCGGTCGAGGTAGGAGAGCGCCAGCTTGTCACGCGTCATCCCGCAGCCGACGTAGGGGTTCTCGACCGGGTTGAGGTCGACCGCCTCGCCGTAGGCGTGCTCGGACCAGTGGCCGGTGCCCGTTCCGCCGACGCACGGGGACGGCACCGCCTGGCGGCAGGCGAACGCTGCCGTGACGTCCCCGTCGGCCGGATGATCGGCTCCGTAGGCGTTGGCGAGCGCCATGTGGTGGATCGGGAAGCGCAGCTCGTAGAGCCGGCGGAAGACCTTCGCGAGCTTCGGCGCGGCGCCCGCGTTCACGACCAGCTGCCCGCTGTGCACGGCGCCGTCGAAGCCCCAGTAGCCGACTGTCAGCAGCCGCAGGCCGGAGAGCGGCACCGGGCACCCCGCGTGCCACGCGCCGGCGACCTCGGCCCGAACGGGAGCCGGCAGCGGCTGCACCGAGACACGGAAGGCCGGCAGCGCCACGAGCACCAGGGCGGACGCGAGCAGGCGCACAGCTCGCACCTACCTCGCTGCGTCGCGGAGGTACTGGTGCACGAAGGCGATCGCCATGCTGCCCTCGCCGACGGCCGCGGCAACGCGCTTCACGGGCCCGTAGCGGACGTCACCGCACGCGAACACCCCGGGGACGCTCGTCTCGAGCAGGTACGGGTCGCGCTCGAGCGGCCACCGCCCAGCGGCGGTCACGTCCGACCCCGTGAGGACGTAGCCCTTCGGGTCGAGCGCAATCTCCGGCGGCAGCCAGCCCGTCTCGGCGTCGGCACCGATGAAGATGAAGAGCCCGGCCGACTCGAGCCGCTCCACTTCGCCGAGGTCGACGTTCCGGATGTCGAGCGCCTCGAGCGCCTCCTCGCCGTGCGCCGCGACGACCTCGACGCGGTAGCGGGCGTGGATGTTCGGTCGCGTCCCGATCTGGTCGACGAGATACCGCGACATGCTCTTGCTCAGGCTGGAGCCGCGGCAGAGGATGGTCACGCTGCTCGCGTGCGTCGAGAAGAACATCGCCGCCTGCCCGGCCGAGTTGCCCGCTCCGACGACGTGCACGTCGAGTCCGTGCGTGGTGGGCGCTTCGCTGCGAGAGGCGCCGTAGAAGATGCCCTTGCCGGCGAGCCGGTCGAAGCCCTCGATCGCCAGCCGCCGCCAGGTCACGCCGCAGGCGAGGATGATCGTGCGCGAATGGAGAACGTCGCCGTCGTCGAGGACGACGCGACGCTCGGCGGTGTCGATGGCGGCGATCCGGCGTGTGACGAGGATCTCCGCGCCGAGGCGCCGCGCCTGCTGGAGCGCGCGGCTCGCGAGCTCGTCGCCCGAGACGCCCGCCGGGAAGCCGAGGTAGTTCTCGATCCGTGAGGACGTGCCGGCCTGGCCGCCCGGCGCCTCCTGCTCGACGACGACCGTCCGCAGTCCCTCCGAAGCGCCGTAGACCGCCGCGGCGAGCCCGGCCGGCCCCGCACCCACCACCACGACGTCGTACTCGCGCTCCGTCGGCTCCGTGGCGAGGCCGAGCAGCTCCGCCACGTCGCGGAGCTTCGGCCGGACGAGCGTCGTCCCGCTGACGGCGCGCAGGGAAGGCAGCTCGTCGCCGCCGGGCAGCGGCCCGCCCCAGAGCTGCTCGGCGTCCCCGGCCTCGGGCGTGACCCACTTGAACGAGATCTGGTTCCGGTCGAGAAAGCGACGGAGGTCGCTGCAGGAGGCATCCAACCGCTGGCCGGCCACGATCGCGCGCGGAGGAGGCGGCTGGGCGGCGAGCCCCTGCAGGCCCGCCGTGCCCGTCATGCGGTGTGCGGCGAGCTCGCCGACCCGTTGTGCGACGGCGGGGGCTACCGCCGCGAGCGTGTGGTAGTCGGACGGCTCGATCCGGAGCACGCGCGAACGCACGGTCGCGCGGAACCCGACCGGAAAGACCGTTCCGAGTACGATCGGCACCTCGCCGAACAGGTCGCCTGGCTCGCGGACGCCGACGACGCGCTCGACGCCGTCCTGCAGCTTGACCGCCTCGATCTTTCCGTCGAGCAGCCCGAAAAGCGCCTGACCGGCGCCCTCCTGCGCGGCGTACTCCCCCGGCTCGAGCCACATGTCGGCCGCGGCCCGCGCCAGGCGCTCCCGGTCCTCGGCGCCGAGAGCGCTGAACACGGCCACAGTTGCAACCTCCTCCGCGGTGACCATCCGGCGGAACCTATCGACCGGCTCAGTGGCCGGGCGCTACGAAGCGGATCGGAATGGCCTGGACCGCCGTGACCGGCGGGGGCGCCGGGCGGCTCTCCACCGTCGCTGCGGGATCGCTCGCCCTGGCGTCCACGGTCGTGGTCACGTCGCCCGGCTGGATCACCTGGACGACGATAGTGGCGTTGGCGGCCTGGTTCGGGGCGAGGGCATCCCAGGAGCAGGTCACCTGCGGCGCGGCGCCGCTGCACGACCCCGACTGGTCGGCGTCTGCGGCGATCAGCGCCACGCTGGCCGAGAGCGTGTTCACGACCGTCATCCCGGATCCCGTCTTGCCGGTGTTCTTCAGCGCCACCGAGTAGGTGAGCGTGGTGCCGACGGTCGCCGCCGTCGGAATCACCGCGGGCTGGACGACGACGTAGGCAGGGGGCGGCGGCTTCGGCGGCCTCGGCGTGAAGGTGGTCGTGGTTGTCGTCGTGGCCGTGGTGGCAGGCGCCGTCGTCGCGACAGCCGTGCTCGTCGTCGTCGTCGTGGTCGTGGCTGTGCTCGTCGTTGTCGTGGTCGTGGCGGTGCTCGTCGTCGGAGCGGTCGTCGTGCTGGAAGGCGTCGTCGTGACGGTGGACGCGGCGGTGCTGGTGGGGGTGGGGGTGGTGCCATCGGCAAGCAGTGCGGAGGGCGCGGCCGCCACGACATAGCCCGCCGCCGCGAGTGCGACTCCCGCGAGAAGGGCGAGCAGCCCTCTCATCCCGGCTTCCTCGTGGTCGCGACGAGCGTCGCCTGGGTGCCGCCCGAGCTGCCGCCCTCGAGCGCGGCGCAGTTCACGGTGCCGGAGCGGGCCTGCTGGACGGCGTCGCGGAACGCGGTGTACGAAGGCTTTCGTGACCAGTCGGGGTAGAGCACGCCGGACTGCCAGCCGCCCAGGTCGGGCTCGTCGGCGAGCATGAAGTTGAAGAAGGCGCCGACCCCGGGCTGGCAGTAGGCGAGACGGAGCGCGTCGGCCAGCTGCGTCCCCTGGTCGGGCGCCGGCGAGTCGTCGGCCGGGTGCGCCGGGTCGACGTTCCGCGACACGGGCGGCAGCGTCTTCGCCGCGTTCTCGTTGCCGTGGTAGAGGGCCACGCGCGCCGGGTCGATCGTGGTCTGGAAGCCGTCCTCGAGGTACCACACCGTGACGCCGCCCTCGCCGGGTAGCGGCTGCCGCGTGCCTGAGAAGGCGCGCCCGAGCGCGTCGATCAGAGCCGGGTAGTCACCCTGCGAGAGGTTTCCGCTGCGTGGGTGCGCTCGCCAGGGACGCTCCGCGGAGTTGAGGCCGTAGACGTTCTGGCCCCACGTGTCGAAGATCTTCACCTGCCGTCCGCCGGCGCGGTACGCCGCGCCGAGGCCGAGCGCGAAGCGGGCCGGGGAGCCCCAGACCAGGCTTCCGAAGCGCGGGTCGTCGTTCCCGCGCGGCGCGAGCGAGGTGATCACGTTCAGGCCGGGCCGCGCCGTGTGGAGCGTGCCGTAGCACGCCTCGATCCGGACGCCCGTTCCCTTGAACGGTGCGACCGCGTGGAGCAGGCCGCCGAGGTCGACCGGCGAGATCTTCGCCTGACCCGGTGTCCAGCGCTGGGTGATCCGGACGGCCCCGAGCCCGAGATCCGTGACCGCCGACTGGAGCGGCTCCGCGTTTCTGACCCACTTGACCTGGTCCTCGTCGACGCCGACGAGCAGCCCCGGCTGGGCCTGCGCCCGCCCGGCCGCGCCGGCCGCAACGAGAAGCAGCGCGAGCACGATGACAGATCGACGCATCAGGTCACTGCAAGCGTCCGGCGCAGGTCGACGGCCCGAAACCCCGTCATCGCAGCGCGAGGATACGACATTCGTCGTAGTGCCTCAATGCCACGTCCGGGCTATGACTGACGCATGAGCGTCGCCGCTCGAACGTGGATCTACCGCTTCCGGGTTGAGCTGCTCGCGATACTTGGGCCGTGGTCACCGCCGGCCCCGCCAGCGTCTCGGTCCTCGATCTCGCTCCGGTCTCCACCGGAACGAGCGTCGGGCAGGCGCTCCGTAACTCGATCGAGCTCGCCCGGCACGTCGAGCGGGTCGGCTACCTCCGCCACTGGGTCGCCGAGCACCACAACATGCCCGGGATCGCGAGCTCGGCCCCGGCGGTGCTGATCGCCCACCTGGCGAGCGCCACGACGACGCTCCGCATCGGCTCCGGCGGCGTGATGCTCCCGAACCACCAGCCGCTCGTGATCGCGGAGCAGTTCGGGATGCTCGAGGCCCTCCACCCCGGGCGGATCGATCTCGGGATCGGCCGGGCGCCGGGCACCGACCGCATCACGGCGTGGGCCCTGCGGCGCGGCCTCGACGAGTCGGCCGACGACCTGCCGACCCAGCTGGCCGAGCTGCGGGCGTTCTTCGCCGGCACCTACCCGCGCATCACGGCCGTCCCGGGCGCCGGCAACGAACCCGCGATCTGGCTGCTCGGCTCGAGTGACTTCAGCGCCCGGCTCGCCGGCGAGCTCGGGCTGCCCTTCTCGTTCGCGCACCATTTCATGCCGCGCAATACGCTGCCGGCGCTCGAGATCTACCGCAGCAGCTTCACCCCTTCCGACACGCTCGCCGAGCCGTACGCGATGATCGGCGTCGCCGTCGTATGCGCCGAGAGCGACGAGCACGCCCGCTGGCTGCACGGCTCCGCGAAGCTCTCGTTCCTGCGCCTCCGCACGGGTCGCCCCGGAACGTATCCCTCGCCCGAGGAGGCCGCGGCGTACGAGTACACGCCCGACCAGCTCGAGTTCGTCGAGAGCTGGACCGCGTCCCACGTCGTCGGCTCGCCCGAGACGGTACGCGACGGGCTGCTCGAGCTGCAGCGCGCGACGGCGGCCGACGAGGTGATGCTGACGACGAATCTCTACGACCACGCCGAGCGACTCCGCTCCTACGCGCTCGTGGCCGAGGCGCTCGCCGGGTCGGTCCCGCGCGGGCTTAGGACTGCGGACGGCGTTGACAGCGTCCGTTCGGAGGCGGAGAATCGGCCGACCCGACCCGCGAAAGGAGAGCGCCGTGTCCTGGAAGCTCAAGGGGAACTACACGGAGACCTGCTCCTGTGACCTGATCTGTCCCTGCAATGCATCGTTCGACCACGGCGCCGTCTACGACTACTGCCGCGTCGTGCTCGTGTTCTCGATCCGCGAGGGCGACGTCGAGGGAACCGACGTCGGCGGCCTCCATGTCGCCGCGATCGCCGACACGCCCAAGGTGATGACCGAGGGCAACTGGCGGGTCGGCCTGCTCGTCGACGAGCGCGCGGACGACGAGCAGATGGACAAGCTGACGGCGGTGTTCACGGGCCAGCTGGGCGGCCCGATGGCGGGCCTCGTCCCGCTCATCGGCGAGGTGCTCGGCATCGAGAAGGCCCCGTTCGAGGTCGTCGACGACGGCCTTCGCCACAGTGTCCGCATCGGCGACGGGATCGACTTCGAGATCGAGGACATCGTCCCGTTCGGCGTCGAGACGGGCGAGCCGGTGAAACTCGTCGGCATGTTCCACCCCGCGGGGTCGACACTGACGGTCGCGGAGGCGACGCGGTCGCGCATCAGCGCCTTCGGCATCGAGTACGAGGGAAAGACGGGACTCTCGAGCTCCGACTTCTCCTGGGCCGCCTGACTCGTTGACCGCCTCGGCGGAGCCGCTCGTCTCCGGCAGCAGCGGGCTGACGCCCGCGTTCGCCGCCGCACGCGTCCGGCTGGGGCTTGTCGCGCTGCTTGTCGCGCTGGCCGCGCTCGGCTGGTGGTGGACGATCGACCAGATGCAGGGCATGGACGGCGGCCCGTGGACGGCACTCGGGACGTTCGCCTGGTTCGTAGGCGTCTGGGTCGTGATGATGGCGGCGATGATGCTGCCGTCGGTAGCGCCGACGGTCGCGCTCTACTCGCGCATGACGAAGAGCCGCTCGCTCGTCGCCCCGGTGCTCTTCACGTCGGGCTACCTCGTCGCGTGGGGCGCGATCGGCATCGCCGCCTTCGGCGTCGCCGCGGGCGGCGGCGGGCTCTGGAGCCACGTCCTGGCCTGGGACCGGGCGGGCCGCTGGGTGGCCGGCGCGGTGCTGATCGGGTCCGCGGTCTACGAGCTGACGCCGCTCAAGGACGTCTGCCTCGGCAAGTGCCGCAGCCCGCTCGGCTTCCTGCTCGGCTCGTGGCGGGGCGGAGCCTCGGGCGCCGTGCAGATGGGCGTGCGGCACGGCGCCTGGTGTATCGGCTGCTGCTGGGCGCTGATGCTGTCTCTGTTCGCGCTCGGCGTGATGAGCGTCATCTGGATGGCGGTCGTCGCGGGGCTGATCGCCTTCGAAAAGCTGATTCCGTCGCGCCGCGTAGCGACCTACGGGACGGCAGTCGTGCTGCTGGTGCTGGGGGCGCTCGTGCTGGCCGCCCCCGACGCGCTTCCCGGGCTGACGATCCCCGGGAGCGGCGGCTCGATGAGCGACATGCCGGGGATGTAGAAGCTAGGCGCCGGAAGAGCCGGCTCCCTCCGGGCGGGCGCCGGCAGCCGCAGGCAGAGGAAGACGCCGATGGCAGGGGCGACCGCGCTCGCCACCAGAGCCGTCTCGAGGTCGACGGCGTCCGCCAACGCGCCGAGCACGACGGCGCTTACGCCGCCGATCCCCATCGCGAGCCCGATCGCGAGGCCGGAGGCCATCCCCACGTGCCGCGGCAGGTAGAGCTGGCTCAGCACCATCGTGATCCCGTACGTGCCGACGACGCAGACGCCGAGCAGCATCAGCGCGGCGACGCCGGCCACGCCGCCGATGTAGACGAAGGCGAGGATCAGTGGCGGGATCGCGATCTGCGTGAGCACGAGCGTCCGCCGCAGGCCGATCGCGTCGGCGAGAGGCCCGAGCAGAATCGTCCCGAACGCGCCCGAAAGCAGCATCAGGAAGAGCAGCCGGTTCCCGTCTGCCTTCGAGTGCCCGTGCGCCTCCACCCACAGCGGCGCGAACGCGAGCACCGCGAACCACGCGATGCTGCGCAGTCCGATGATGGCGGAGAGGAGTCCCATCGCCCGCCGCTGGTCCTCCTCGCTCGCCACGCGCTCGCGCGGCGTGACCGGGACGAGCGTGGCGAGGTACGGCAGGACGCGGATCAGCGCGCCGGCCGCGAGCAGGACCGGGATCATTGCGAGAACGCCACCCCAGAGCCCGACCTGGGCGACGATCAGGCCGGTCACGAACGCGCCCAGCGCATACCCGAGGTTGCCCCCGATGTTGAAGTACGACATCCCGCTTGCGCGCTTCTCGCCGCTCGCAAACGACGCGACCTTTGCGCCCTCCGGATGGAAGGCGGCGACGCCGAGACCGCCCACGAAGACGAGGAGGACGACGATCGGGTAAGCCGGCGAGACGACCGCACCGCCCACGCCGACCGCGGCGAGGGCCACCCCCGCCGGGATCAGCCACAGCGCGCCCGCGCGGTCCGACCAGAACCCGAACGCGGGCTGGACGAGCGAGGACGAGACGGTCGCCGAGAGGAGCAGCAACGCCGCGAGCGTGTAGCTGAGGTTGTAACGGTCGGTCAGGAACGGGATCAGCGCCGGCACGCTGCCGGACGCGAAGTCCGCAGCGAGATGCCCGCCCGAAAGGGCGATCATGCCGCGCCTGTCGATGCCTGTCCTCGCCGCCCCCACGTTCGGATGCTAGTGACAGACGATCAGGTCGTGGATGACGGCGATCAGGCAGGCGCTGCGGGGATCTTCGCAAGCAGCGTCTTGATCGCCTCGACGACGTCGGCCTCCTCGTGGCCGAAGTCGTCGAGAAATGACTTCAGGGCGTTGCGCAGGAGCCGCAACTCGTCGTCCGTGAGCTCGATCGTGACCACGCGCCAAGCCTAATCACTTCTCGGCGCACTCCGCGAGCTCAACGGGCCGGCGTGAGCCCGTGGCGGCGCATCACCTCGAGGGCGGCGGACAGATCCGGCGGCCCGTCGACGTTCATGACTTCCGCCAGCTCGCGGAAGTACCCCGGCCCGAGCACGCCCGGCGTGATGACTGCGAGCTGCGTCGCGGGCTCCGTGCCGAGGTTCTCGAAGCGGTGCACGACGCCGCGCGGGATGACGAGCACCTCGCCCGGGCTGACATCGCTTGCGTCTCCGTCGACCGTCCACGTCAGGGTGCCGCGGACGCCGTAGATCGTCTCCTCCCAGCTCTCGTGGCTGTGCGGCGGCGGCGCCATGCTCCCGGCGGGGACGTCGAACTCGAACAGCGCGGCCGTTCCGGCCGTAGCCGAGCCCTCGACGAGAAAGCGGATCACGACTCCGCCGACGCGGATCTCCTCGGCTGCTGTGACTGCGGTCATGGCGTCTCCTTCCAGATTCGGTAAAGTGACTTGACGATATATGACGGAACCGAGGTCGTCAAGTGCTTTTACGAATCTGCCCCAGGTCGGCCCGCCGATGATCGGAGCGCTGATGCGCCTGCCGTGGGAGGCGGTCCTCGAGCGGATGCTCGCGGCGCTTCACGAGAACGGCTTCGACGACATCGACGGCCCGCAGCTGACCGTCCTCCTCTGGCCCGGCCCCGACGGCATGCGGCCCTCCGACCTCGCCGGCCGCATGCGGATCACGAAGCAGGCGCTGAACTACCTGCTCGGCGACCTCGAGCGGCTCGGCTACCTGCGGCGCGAGCCCGACCCCGACGACCGCCGCGCGCGGCGGATCGCCCTCACCGACCGCGGCCGGGCGCTCGTCCCGGTGATCAGGAGCGCCGTGGCGCAGACCGAGCGCGACTGGACCGCGGTGCTCGGCGAGGAGCGCTTCGCGCAGCTGCGCGAGCTCCTGGTCGAGCTGAACGGCGTGGTCGCCGCCGAGCGCGGCGCTTAGACAGACGGCGTGCATGCAAGCGGCCGAAAGCTCGAGCGCGCGGGCGAGCGTGATCCCTCCATGCTGGTCGACCGCAAGCGGATGGTCGGTCGGCTGCACGACGATCGCCGGCCGGAGCCCCTCACCCCGGAGGTGGACGTTCGTCATGAGGCTGAGCGTCTCGGGATAGACCGGCACCTTGTTCGAGAGCCAGCCGAACCACGGCTCTCCCTGAGCCTCCGCGTCGGCTTCGAAGTTCTCGACGTACCACTTGAAGTTGCGCTCGCTGAGCGACACCCAGACCCCGAGGCCGAAGTAAGCCCCGTCGTCGGTCGTACCGTCCACGATCGGGATCTCGATCAGCCCCCGCACGAAGTAGTCAGCCTCGTCCGGGCTGCTCTCGATGAAGCAGAGGTCGCTGTTCAGGAAGCCGTTCTTCTCGTCCCGCTCCTGGTTCCAGTACCAGGGGTGGTCGAAGCCCAAGTCGAGCGGGAGCCCGTCATGCTCGGCGCCGCAGACGGAGCACGTCCACTGCGGGTTCATCGTCTGGAGCGTAGCGGCGGGTCAGGCCGCGCGCTTCGGCGCGACCTGACCCGCGCGGCGTCTACGCGCCGAGACCCGCGAGCGCGCCGAGGCCGCCGGCGGGCAGCTTGGCGTGCACGAGGTTCGTCAGCGATCGCTCGAGGCCCGACTCGATGCTCGCCTTCTGCGCCGTGGTGATCTGACCGGCCTTCACGGCGCCGGCCAGCTGCGACCGCTCGGCGGCGACGACCGCCGACACAAGGCCGGTGTCGGTCTTCCCCTGGGCGGAGGCGAGGTCGGCGAGCGACCGGCCGCTGATCAGTCCCGCGACGATCTGCGTGTCGGAGAGCCCGAGGTAGCTCTCGGCCGCCTTCAGGGCGCCGCTGAGGCCCGACCCGAGCGTGCCGAGACCGCCGGCAGGAAGAGCCTTCAGGATCGGGTTCTGCAGTACCTTGTCGACGCTCGACTGGACGGCCGCCGCCTGTTCCTTCGTCAGCCACCCTGCCGCTACCGCGGCCGCGAGCTGTGACTTCTCCGCCTTCTGGACCGCCTGCGCGAAACCGTTCGTGGCCGGAGCGGGCCTGGTCGCAGGCGTTGCGCGCACGGCCGCGACCGCCACGGTCGCACCGGCGCCGAGAACAATCGCGGCGCAGATCCCGGTGAGCAGCTTGATACGTGTACGTCCGAGCAACGTCCTTCCTTTCTCGTAGATCGGTCCACGTTACGCCTGCAAGGAATGGGGTTTCCTAAGAATGCAACTGGCCGAGCAGCTCGCGGACCCGCTCCTTGGGCCGCCCGATGATCGCCTTCTCCGGCGTGACGACGAGCGGCCGCTGCAGCAGCTGCTTGTGCTTGACCAGCAGGGCGACCACCTGGTCCTCGGTCTGCGCGTCCGCCTCCGTGAGACCCAGCTTCTTCCAGAGGCTGTCGCGCCGGACGAGATCCGTGACCGGGTCCTCGAGCTTCGCGATGATCGCGTGCAGGGTCTCGGCGTCCGGAGGCGTCTTGAGGTACAGCACGATGTCAGCGTCGACGCCCAGCTCCTCGGCAATGCCCACGGCATTGCGGCTGCTCCCTCAGTGCAGGTTGTGAAAGATCGTGACGTCCGGCACGCGCGGGACTCTAGCGGGATGCTCGACGGAGGCTGCGCCTGCGGGGCCGTTCGCTACCGCCTGGCGTCCGATCCGCTCTTCGTCCACTGCTGCCACTGCCTGAACTGCCAGCGGCAGACGGGCAGCGCCTTCGCGATCAACCTGCTGATCGAGGCGGATCGCGTCGAGCTGCTCGCGGGCGAGCCGCGGCCGGTCGACGTGCCGCGCGACGACGGCAGCAGCCAGCGGATCTTCCGCTGCCCGGACTGCCAGACCGCGGTCTTCAGCCTGTACACCCGGCCCCAGGTGCGGTTCGTACGCGGCGGCACCCTCGACGACCCGAAGGGGATCGCCCCCGACGTGCACATCTACACCCGCTCGAAGGTGAGCTGGGTCACGCTGCCCGACTCGGTGCCGGCCTTCGAGAACTACTACGACACGAAGGCCGTCTGGCCGGCGGCGAGCCTCGACCGGCTGCTTCGAGCGTTGGAGATAGGAGATTGACGGACGACGAGTCCCGGGCTGCGGCATCGTGCTCCACGCAGCGCGCCAGGGCTGGCCGCTCAGCGGCGAGCGAATTCACCGAGCGTCCCTTGACGTGGCACGACTGTAACGACTCGCGAGCGAGACGTCAAAGCGCCGCGAAGGCTAGTCCGCCTGGGCGGCGCGGAGCATCTTCGCCAGCGACTGGAGGAGCTTGAACCCGATCGTGCCGTTCGCCTCCACGAGCGGGCGGAAGTCCCAGTGGGTCAGGCCGTAGCAGACGACGTCGGTCGTCGCCGTGATCGTGGCCGTCCGCGTCCCCTCGTCGATGAGGGCGATCTCCCCGAAGTGATCGCCCGCCTTCAGGGTCGCCCGCTCCTTGCCGCCCACCGTGACCGTCGCCTCGCCGGAGCCGATCACGTAGAAGGCCGCACCCCCGGAGCCGGCCTGCACGAGCGTCTCGCCGGCGGAGAAGCGGCGCTCCTTGAAGAGCCGAGCGATCTCCCTGGTCTCGCGCTTGTTCAGGTCGGCGAACAGCGGGATGCGCTGGAGCGCCTCGACCGGTGCGCCGGCCATCAGGACGCCGCCCGGGTCACGGCGCGGCACTGGAGCAGGTAGAGCGTCCCGTTCGCGACTGCCCATTCGATGTCGCGCCCGTAGCCGTAGACCTGCTCGCAGCGGGAAGCCAGATCGGACAGCTCGCCGAGCCGCCCGTCGTCGACGCAGAGCTTCTCGGCGAGCTCGCCGGGAACCTCCTCCTCGACCGTTCCGCCGCCGGGGACGCCCCGGATCGCGATCCGCTTCAGGCCGGGCGTCCGCTCGAGCACCTCGCCCGACCGGGCGACGCGGAACTGGTCCGGGATGACGAGCCCCGCGACGACGGCCTCGCCGAGCCCCCAGCTCGCCTCGATCAGGCGCTCGTCGGCTCCGGTCACGGGATTCTTCGTGAACATGACCCCGGCCGTCTCGGGGGCGAGCAGCGACTGCACGACGACGCCCACGCTCGGGCGGGTGAAGAGCCCGACCTTCTGTCGGTAGGAAATCGCCGAGTCGGAGTTCGCCGACCACCAGATCTCGCTCAGCGCCGCCGGGAGGTCGCCCGCCGACGGGACGTTGAGCAGTGTCAGGTGCTGGCCCGCAAAGCTGGCCTCGGCGCCGTCCTCGTCGACCGCCGACGACCGCACCGCGAGCGGCGCTTCCAGCCAGCGGACCGACTTCGCGACCTCCTTGATCGCGCGGTCCTCGCCGGCAGCGACGGCCTCGACGATCGAGCCGGCGAGCGCCACGCCGGGAGGCACGGGCAGGCCGTCGCGCACGGCCTGCCCGAGACCGACCGCCTTCGAGCCGAAGAACGCCTCCTCGCGCGCCCTCTCGAGGGGGACGGCGCGTTTCATGCCAGAACCGCCACCTCCCCGGCCGTCCCGTCGACGCGGAGGCGCGCCCCGTCCGCGATGCGACCGGTTGCCTCCCGCGTCCCGACCACGCCGGGGATCCCATACTCGCGGGCGACGATCGCTGCGTGCGAGAGGAGCCCGCCCGCGTCGGTCACGATCCCGCCGAGCAGCGGCAGCAGGATGTTGAACGCCTCCGAGGTCGACACAGTGACGAGGATGTCACCCTCGACGATCCGGTCGAACTCGGTGGGCCCGGAGATGCAGCGGGCGGTTCCCTCGACGACGCCCGGGCTGGCCGCGAGTCCCCGGAGAAGATCTCCTTCGTGCTCTTCCTCGGAGCTGCCGAAGACCTCGCCGAGCGCGATGCCGGTCGCGCGCATCAGGCGTCCCGCGGCAGGCGGCAGCCCGGATGGGTCCGGTGGAGGCGGCGGCGGGTCCCCGAACGTCGATGGCACCTCGGCCATGTTCAGGGACTCGCGCTGCTCGGCCCGGCCTGCGAGCTCGTCGGCGGAAGGGCCGCCGGCGCCGGCGACGAGCGACTGCATCTCGTCGAGGCCGGCATCGATCAGGTGAACGGGCTCGTGGAGCTTTCCGGCCTCGGCCAGGCGGCGGCCCGCCGCCAGCGCCGCCCGGCGCATGAGCCCGGAGGCCCAGATGTCGCTGAAGACACCGCGCTCGTCCCGGACGCGATAGGTCAGGCGCGCTTCTGCGAGCAGCTCGTCGAACTCGGCGCGGTGCTCGTCCGGGACCGTGTCGCGCACGGCGGCGATCCGTTGCTCCACCTCCGACCCGTCCTCGCCGGTGGCGGCGGCGGCCGCCCGGATCGCGCGGAGCAGCGCATCCGGCAGCTCGAGCGCGTAGGGGTTCGAGATGTCGAAGCCGTCGAGGAGCCGGTACCCGACGAGGTCGAGATACGCCTCGACGGCGGGGCCGGTCGGACCGTCGAGCGAGCGCAGCTCGGCGAGGATGCCGGCCGGATCGTCGTTCGAATCGAGGAGTACCTGGGCACGGGGATCACGTCCGACGGCGTCGATCAGCGCGCTCAGCTGATCCGACGCGCCGGCGGATACCGGCGCGCTGCCGCGCATCAGCCCGAGCAGCTCGGCCAGCCCGATGCCGGTCCAGTCGCCGACGTGCGCGAGGAAGTCGCCGGTCGGCACGAGCGCCGCCGCCGTGAACCGCATGTGCTGGTAGATCATCTGCGCGTGGTGGTCGCGGCAGCGGCCCAGGTAGTCGGCGAGGTCGGTGTCGCTCAGAAGGTCAGCCTCGACCGACTGGAGCTCGAGGTGGGCCTGTATGGAGGCCGGCTTGACCGTTCCGTCCCAGTCGTCCAGCTGCTTGCGCCAGAGCTTCTCGGCGAAGGTCGCCTCCGCCCGCCCGAAGCGAACCGGCACCTCCTCGTCGGCCACCGGCACGACCTGCTTGTAGCCGACGCCGTTGACGTACTTCATCACGAGGCCGTCGAGCAGCATCCCGTAGGAGCTCGCGAACTCGTGGACGCCGCGTGCGAACGGCTCCGGGTGGGTGTCCGTCCAGTAGCGCGTCAGCGGACGGGGAAAGTGCACGGCGTCCCGCTCCCAGAAGCCCGGACCCGGCGGTGCGAACTGCGGTACGACTGTCATCGGATCTCCTTCCCATCCCCCGGTCGCCGCGGGCTGCGGCGCACGGCGGGATTCTCGGACATTTCACGAATCCGTGCAGGCATTCGCAGCGTCACCACCAGCAGAGCGAACGAGTCGCACGCGAGCAGGGCAAGCGCCGCCGTGAACGATCCCGACGCGTCCCGGACCGCACCGAGCACGACGGGGGCGAAGGCCGAGATCGAGTAGCCGACCCCGAGCATGAGCGTCGTCATTGCGGCGACCTCCGTGCGACTGCCGGCAGCGTCGAGCGGGAGCGTCATCACGATCGTGAACAGCATGCCCGCCGAAGCCCCGAGCAGCGCCGCCCAGGCCCAGGCCCCTGGGACATCCGCGGCGATGGCAACGGAGCCGACGACCGCGACGCACGCCGCAAGGCGGAGAAACGTGCGCCGCGGGGCGCGGTCGCCGACGAGAGCCGTGGTCACGCCGGTGACGAGCGCGAAGGCGTTCAGCACCGCCACGAGCGCGCCCGCCTCGGTTTCACCCCAGCCCCGCTCGGTGTAGACGTCCGCAAGCCACGCGTTGAAGCCGTAGTAGAAGATCGACTGCAGCGCGAACGTCGCAACCAGGAGCCAGGCGACCCGGACGCGGAACGGGAGCGGCGCGCGCTCGGGCGGCGCCGACGCGCGGTGACGCCGGGCGAGCCACGGCAGGACGGCGGCGAGCGAGAGCACCGAGTAAAGGACGAGCGTCCCGCGCCATCCGATCGCGATCGCGAGCGGAGCGGCGGCCACCGCCGCCATCGTCGCGCCGACGTTGATGCCGGTCGTGTACACGCCGGTGCCGAGGGCCGGCCGCTCCGGGTGCTCCTCTTTCACGACGACCGGCATGAGGGTGCCGGCGGCGGCGATCCCCATCCCCACCGGCACCGTCAGCAGGAGCAGGAGCGGCGCGCCCGGCGCGACCGCGCGCAGCACGCCGAACGCGGCGACTCCGAGCAGCGACGCGCCGATGGCGATCCGGGACCCGTAGCGCCGCAGCAGCGGCGGTGCAAGGGGAGCGAAGACACCCATGCAGAACACGGGGATCGTCGTGAGCAGTCCGGCGACACCGTGCGAGATTTCGAGGGACGACTCGATTTTCGGGAGCAGCGGCCCGACGCCGACGATCTGCGGCCGCAGCACGAGGCCGACGGCGAACAGCGTCAGGACTGCCGGTGAGAGGCGCACCGCGGCACGTTAGACAGTGCCCAGTACCTTCCTCGGCGTCGCGCTCAGAATGTGTTCGCGACCGACTTCCACTCCCGGAGGCGCTGCGCAATGAGATCGGCCCGCTCCTCCTCGCTCCCGCGCGTCCAGCAGCTCGAGGTCCGAGGGGTCGGCCCGAAGGTAGACGCCGGAGGTTCGGGCATTCAGCCCGGGGTCGCGATCCGACCGTGTCGTCCAGTAGCCGGAGGCGCGGTCGGCGGTCTCGACCCTGATCTCGCCGGTGCCCTCGAGCTGCGGGGCATTCGGGTGCCGGGGACGCTCGCCCTTCCAGAAGTAGAAGACGCCCGCCGGATCCCGATGCTCCTTCGCAGCCTCGCTCCAGTAACGAGCCGACAGGGTGCCGTCCTCCTGCCAGGACCGGCCGCCAACCGTCAACCCGCCGTCGCGGTCCCGCGCGATGCGCAGCAGGCTCACCGCCGACGGTTCTTCCTCGGTCCGCATCGTGAGCGAGAGCTGCCACCACAGCCCCTCGACGAGACCGCGGCGACCCTCGCTCTCGATCGCCTTGCGGAGCTTCTGATTGATCGCGCGAACCTCCGCCGGACTGGTGGCCGAGTCGTAGCGGACGGAGGTCAGCCCGAGCAGGTCGCTCGGGAGCTTCGAGCCGTTCGCGTGCAGGATGAACGTGCGCCGCATGCCGAGTGCGCCGCCGAACAGCCCCGCCTCGAACACCACGTTGTCGCGCGGCGTGGCCTGGCCGGGCTGGGACCCATCCGTCGCCGTCCAGTCGTCCTGGGCAAACACGAACGCTGCGAAATCGACCTCCTGCGAGAGCTCGACGAGCCGCTCGAGCGTGCCCCGCCCCGGGTTGAAGGTCGTTGTCCACGGCTCCACGTCGGCGACGTCCTGGAGGCCACGCGCGATCGCCTGGAGAAGTTTCGCCTGCTTGCCCGACGACCCGAGGAAGATGCGCGGCTTGTTCATGCGCGATTCACCCTTTCGGTCAAGAGACAGGGGCGAGCAAAGCCGAGCTCTTCCAGATCACCCCACACCGAAACGGTCATACTCGCCGCTTGGACGCGGCGCCGCTAATCCTAGTCACCGGCGCGACCGGCAAGGTCGGCCAGGCGTTCATCCGGAGGCTGCTCTCCGCTCCCGACGAGCGGCTCGCCGGGATCAGGGTCAGAGCGCTGTACCACAACCGGCCGCTACAACCCACGGAGCGGCTCGAGGTCGTCGCGGGCTCGATCGACCGCCGCGACGTCGTCGATACCGCGACCGAGGGCGTGACCCACGTGCTTCACCTGGCGACGAGCAAAGAGACGCCCGAGACGATCTTCGATATCGCGGTCAAGGGGCTGTTCTGGCTGCTCGAAGCCTGCCGCCTCAGTCCCACCTTCCGGCGGCTCGTCCTCATCGGCGGAGACGCAGCGGTGGGGCATTTCGTCTACGCGCATCCGGTCCCCGTCACCGAGACGCAACCGCACACGGCCTACCCCGGCTGCTACGCGCTCTCGAAGGTGCTCGAGGAAGTGACGCTCGAGCAGTACGGCGTGCAGTACGGCCTCGACTTCTGCTGCCTGCGGGCGCCGTGGATCATGGAGAAGGACGACCTCCGGTACCACCTCTCATTCGGCGAGGACGTGTTCGGTGCGCCGCGCTGGCGCGACGTCGTCGGCGCCCAGCAGGCGGACGCGTACGTCGAGCGCGAAGCGGTGCCGGTGATGCTCGACGAGGACGGACGGCCGCTGAAGCGAAACTTCGTCCACGTCGAGGATCTGGTGGACGCGATCCTCGCCGCCCTCGACCTCCCGGCGGCACGTGGTCAGACGTTCAACATCTGCATGGACGAGCCGGTCGACTACGGCGAGCTCGGCGCCTACCTGGCCGAGTCTCGCGGATTGCCAACGGTCGAGATCCGCACGCGGTTCCATTCGACCTGGCTCGACAACTCGAAGGCGAAATTCCTGCTCGGCTGGCGTCCGCGCTACGACCTCGAGCGACTGGTGGACGAAGCTTGGAGCTACGAACGCGGCCCCGACGAGCCGCGTGTCGTCTGGTATCCGGGATAAGTGGCGGAAGATCTCTCGCCGGCGCGAAGCCGGAGGCGGCGAAATCGAACCCGCGCAAGGTGCCAATCGCCCGCTGGGATCTCAGAGCCGGGCGACGTACGCGGCGAGCGCTTGACCCTCAAGCGATAGGGCGCATTCTCCCGACTGCCACAAGCGGATTACGGCCCGTTCGAGCGTCACGGAATTCGTGAGTCCTACTGCCTGCGGTATCGCACTGAGGACCTGTTTCCCCAGACACCCCGTCCAGAGATCGTTGTGGATTCTCGCGCAGGTGAGAGTACGCCAACGCGGCCGCAGCTAGCTCATCCCGGAGCTTCCTGTCCCGCTCGGGTTCAAGAACCTGATGATCCGCCAACGCTCTAGCGGTAGGCTCGGGGTCAGCGGCGAAAGCGCCCCACGTCATGGTTCCAGCGGTCGCGCGGATTGCCGTTTGCAGGTCTCGCTCATCCGCGATCTTGGCGGCGCGCTGCAGTATCCACATTCCAGCGAAGCGGTCTGAGCCGGCGCGAAGTACCTCATGCACTCGCTCGCGATCGTCACCGGCGCGGTCTAGTAGCGTGGCTAACGCTTCCGGCTGGAGCAGAAGGATCTCGATCTCGAGGACGCGAAGCACGTGAACATTCCCTTCCGCCTCAAGCCCCGCGATCTCATCGTCGGTCCGGAAGTCGCGATCAATGACACCGCCGATCCTGAGCGGCTCACCGGCTTCTGCGGCAAGCTCGGCCAGTGTCGCGGTACGGCGGAGAACCTCTCGCGCATTGCCAGCCTCGATGAACCGATTCTTCGCTGGGTCGCCCACGATGGCGTGGAAACGCTCCCGTTCGCGAGTCGCGCGCTCACCCTCGACATACACGAAGCGGAGGCGGGAGATTGAGAAAGCAGGAGAGCCAAGCGTTCCAGATAGAACCGATATGACCTGCCGCGACGCGAGCGGATCTGCTCGATCAACGATCCTCATGTCACCGTCGCGCTCGAGCACGAAGGTGGCATCTGGCCCCGCCACTTCAACGGCCTCGAGCGAATGCGTGCCAATCCACGCTTGACCGTCGTGGACTGTGTCTCGGAGGTAGGCAACCCATGAACGGACGAGATCGGGGTTAAGGTGGAGCTCGGGCTCGTCTAGAAGCAGCAGGCCGGTCCGGAGCTGGCATCGCTCGATTTGACCTACAAGGAACGCGATCTCACGCTCGCCGCCGCTCAGCTGGTCGAAGTTGATAACGGTGCCGGCGCTGTCGAAGTGAATCGTGCGGCGCTCGGTATCAACACCGGTGAAGGTGAGGTGCGGCAGCACTTCTTTCACCGACTCGCTGAAAGACTCGAAGGGATCGATCAACTCTGGATAGCCAGCGCCGGCCCGACGCGCCTCGCGAACTGCCGCTGTGAACCGCGTGGATAGGCGCGTTTCAGTAGCCAAGAAGTACTTAATCCACTCTTCGTAAAGCGTCCTAGTCGTGCGGTGCGACCATTGCCGCGTCCATTCCGGCGACTCGTAGGGCTGCCCCCACGCCTCAACCACGTGCTGCGGCTGGATGGAGACCGGCGGGTAGGCACGGTCAGCATCGAGGTGAAGGTAGTTGACCTCCCGGGATTGCCGATGGGCGTTCACCAAATGATTCGCGAGCCACGAGCTTGCGTTGTTATCTCCGATTCCGCCGAGGCTGAGAGCCGTCGAACCGCCTGCTCCGTCGAGGCGCGTGGAGAGGTCAACGTGCCATCCCAGCCCGGCAGCGCTGCTCGAACGTGCTCAGGGAGAACCTCGTCCTCGAGCGGAGCGCGATAGCGATCGCCAACGCGCATGACGAATTCAGCTTGGTGCGGCTCTTGGAATGGGTTCCCTCGGCGGGTCTCGATACCAGAGGCCAAGCCGAAGTGATGCGCGGCCGCGGAGATGAATTCGAGGATGTCGCTCATACCTGTGCCGTTTTCACCGACCAGGCACACGAGCGATGCGTCGGCGGGGATGGAGATGCGGATCGCGCGGAAGTTCCGCGAACCGTCGATATGTAGCTCGAGAAGTCTCATTACGCCCGCTGCGTTCGAGCCTACCGCCGGGATCGGCGGCCGATCCTCGGCAGCGCGTCGCGTCAGTCCATTGGTGGATCGAAGACGGCAAGGTCGTCTTCAAGCCAGCCGGAGTAGAACCACACGAGCTTGCGCTGAAGCTGTTGAGCGCCTCGGTAGGCGAGTTGCGCGACGCGCTGCCCGTCCAGGAGCGCGTGGTGAAGCGTGACCGGCATGTAGAGGAGCGCGACGCTCTCCGGCATGGAGAACTCGAGGTCATCGACCTCGAGCGGCGGCAGATACATGTAGTTGATGAGATGGTCGAAGCGGCGAAGGTCGTCCAGCGCCGTCTCTTTCACCACGCCGCGCTTAACGAGCTCAGCGACCGGCAACACGGGCACCAGCGTCCGGACCGGATGACCGTAGCCCGCCACACCCTGAGCGCCGAGCGAGCAGCTCGGCGTGATCAGCATCGCCGGCCCGAACTCCAGTGGACCGCTCAAGAAGCGCCGGGCGCCTCCACCCTCCGCCTCGTCGACCACGAGCTCCTCGGCCGGCGAAGGATAGGCGAGCGGGACGTCGCGGAACAGGTCTCCCTGGCTGAAGAGTTCGACCCGATCGCGCTCGTAGTAGTCGGCGTCAGGTGGCCGTTCGGGTCTCGGCATCGGCGGGCCAGGCTATCGGTGGCCCCGGCCAGCTCGATTCGATCTACTCGTCCGCGTCGCCGAAGAGGAGCCGGCCACTGCGCTTCCGGCCCGGGTTCACGATCGGCCCCTCCGTGGCAGGCGCGCGCTGCTCGAACATCTCACTCCGCAATCGCTCGACATCAACGTTCGAGAACCGCCGGAATCCGCTTCGGGAAGACGGACCGCCCGAGGAAGCCCAGCGATATCCCGTGCCGGACCGTGTTCTCGTGCACTCCGAGCGCCAAGGCGGTCTCACGAACGTTCAGGAGTTCTCTCGTAGCCATCTTCTTGACTATAGCTCGTGATGTCGTCTTTGGGGAGTATGTGGACTTTGACGCCCGAGTACCGCTTCGTTGAGTTCTGCAGCTTCCTCGATGAGTGCATTAAAAAGCTCGGGCGATCGAGACGGCATCTGCCGCCACGAACGGCCTCCCCGGCGACGCGCCACCCGACCACGAAGCCTGATGACCGATCATGCGGATAATCATTCCGATCGAAACCCTTCGCCGAAATCGTTCCGGTCGATTTGGCTCTGTTGAGCCGAAAATGGAGGCGGCGGGAATCGAACCCGCGTCCGCGGACGCACCGACCGAGCGTCTACAAGCTTAGGCCGCGATTGGAGATTCGCCCGGACGGCTGGTTCACGACCGACCCACCGCCGGGCTAGCCATCCTAGATTCTCGCGCCGCCGGCGATTGGCTCTCCTTTGGCGCCAGCCCGTTTTCTGATGCCGGATCCCGAGTCACGGGCCGAACTCGGGGCGACACGCTGTCCTAGTTGTTCAGACTAGACGGCGAGTGCGAGATTGTCTTCCGCACTTACGTTTGGTTTCCGGTTGTTTTACGAGGCCGACCGGAGACCTCGGCTTGCAGCTCTGCCGGAGAATCGACCACGTCGAAACCATGGCGCCCCCGTATGTTCTTGTTGCCTCGATTCTAGCCGGTCACGGGCGCCCGCTGATCGGCTTCGAAGCGCACCGCGCGCCGATCGTAGTTGCGCTTCGGCGTTCTCCGTAGGAGAATCACGTCGAGACGGGGGTGTTCTCCTTGTCTGCGGTGACAAAGCGGAATGTCCGGCGCGGCAGCGGACCGCCTCTGCAACCCCCCGCAGGGCGGCCCGCTGCCAGGCCGGATGGCTCGCGCCCTCAGCTCTCGCGGCGCGCAGCCGCCTCGACCAGGCGCGCGGGCGCGATCTCGGCGAAGGCGTCCTCGACGATCCCCTCGAGCTCGTCCCAGTCGAGCCCGCGGTCGAGGCGCACGCCCAGCCAACCGCGGTGGCCGACGTAGGGCGGCACGAAGAACCGCTCGGCGTCGGCGTCGACGAGCATCCCCTGCACGCCCTCGCCGGCCGCGCACCAGATCGCGAAGCGGCCGTCGCCGTGGTGGTCGGTCAGCACCATCAGGAACGGCCGCTTCCCGCGCACGAAGAAGGTCGGGGCGCCGTGGCTCAGCCGCTCCTCGACCTCCGGCAGGGCAAGGCAGATGCGGCGGAGCCGGCCGAGGACGCGCTCCCGCTCCTTCGGCCCCACTAGCGGCGCGCCTTCATGGCCCGCTCGATCTGTCGCTTCGCGTCGCGGTCGGCGATCGTCCGCCGCTTGTCGCGGACGTCCTTACCGCGGGCGAGCGCGAGCTCGACCTTCACTCGCCCGTCCTTGAAGTAGAGGCGCGTCGGCACGAGCGTGAGCCCCTTCTCGCGCACCTGCCCGTACAGGCGGTCGATCTCGCGGCGGTGAAGCAGGAGCTTGCGCGGCCGGGTCGGCTCGTGGTTGGCACGGTTCCCCTGGTCGTAGACCGCGATCTCGGCGCCGTGCAGCCACGCCTCGCCGTCCCGGACGTCCGCGAAGGCCTGCCCGAGCGTGGCGCGCCCCTGGCGGAGCGACTTGACCTCGGTCCCGGTCAGGACAAGGCCGGCCTCGACACGCTCCAGGAGCTCGTAGTCGTGCCGGGCCCGGCGGTTGTCGGCGATCAGCTTCTCGGCCACGTCGCAAGTCTAGGGACGGGCCGGGCCCGGTCAGCCGTCGCTGCGTGCGTGCCAGAGCCGCTCGGCGACGACCGGCAGCATCGCGAGCGCGATCTGTGGCTCGTCGCGCAGCAGCTGCTTGAAGTCATTCGCGCCGATCGCGAGGCAGCGGACGTCGCTCTTCGCCCGGACGCGCGCCGACCGCGTGGCCTCGGGCGACGAGGAGCGCGAGCTCGCCGACGAACTCGCCCGGCCCGACCTCGATCAGCAGGTTGGCGCGCCCCTCGACGATCGCCGTACCCTCCTCGATCACGAACAGCCCCGCCCCGGGGTCGCCGGCATGGACGAGGATCTGCCCCGCGGGGATCTGCAGCTCTGTCACGAGCCCCTGGACGCGCCGGAGCGCGCTGTCGCCGAGATCGGCGAAGAGCGGCAGCGAGCGGAAGCGCTCGAGGTTCTCGGGGTCGGGCACGGCCGAGTTCATATCACGGCAGCGCCAGCTCGACCTTCCCCTCGTGCTTCGCGATCCCTTCGACGCGCACCGCGATCGCGTCGCCGAGCCGGTAGCGGCGGCCGCTCCGCCGCCCCACGAGCGCCGTGCCCAGCTCGTTCAGCTCGTAGAACTCGCCGTGCAGGCGCCGCGCCGGCAGCAGGCCCTCGAAGACCTCCCCGAAGCGGACGAAGACGCCGGAGCCGATCACGCCGGTGATCTCCCCCTCCCACGGCTCGTCCCAACCCCGCTCGAGCAGGCGGTCCTCGAGCAGCCAGGCGAGGCAGATGTCGTCGGCGAGGTACTCGACCTGGGCCGCCTCACGCTCGCGCGCCGAGGTGTGCTCGGCCAGCTCCGCGAGGTCGTCGGACACCCGGGCGTCCCCGAAGCCGAGCTCGTGGAGGAGCGCCCGGTGGACGACCAGGTCGGGGTAGCGCCGGATCGGCGAGGTGAAGTGGCAGTAGGCCTGGCTTGCGAGGCCGGCGTGGCCGAGGTTCGCCGGGTGGTAGCGCGCCTGCTTGAGGGCGCGCAGCACGAGCGTCGGAAACGCCTCCCTGCCCCGCCCCGACTGCGCCACGTACTCCGCCACGCGCCGCGAGATCGCTCCGGCGAGCTCGGCCGCCTGTCCCGGCGAGACGCGTTCCGGCACCGGCGGCGTCGGCACCTCGAGATCGGCGAGCTGCGTGACGAGCCGCTCGATCGAGAACGGGTCGGGCGGCTCGTGCACCCGGTACAGCGCCGCGCGCCGGCGCCCGGCGAGGAACTTCGCCACGTCCTCGTTGGCACGGATCATCAGCTCCTCGACCAGCATGTGGGCGTGCGGCTCCGACTCGCGCCACGCCGCCGCGACGCGGCCGTCGGCGAACGAGAAGGCGATCTCGGGTGACGTGACCTCGAGCGCTCCCCGCGCGTACCGCGCCGCGCGGAGGGCGCCTGCGACCTCCGCTGCCAGGTCGAGCTGCTCGACGATCTCCTCCGGCGCGTCGCGGCGCTCGGCCTGGCCGTACGTCAGCCGCGCCCGCGAGCTGATCACGGAGCGGTAGAAGACGGGCTCGCCGGCGGGCGCCATCTCGACCGTGACGCAGAGGCGGTCCTGGTGGGGGCGCAGCGAGCAGGCGTCGTCGGCGAGCTCATGCGGGAGCATGGGCGCGACGAGCCCGGGCACGTACGTCGACAGCGCGCGCTCGGCGGCGCCGTGGTCGAGCGGCGAGCCGGCGGGGACGAACCAGGAGACGTCCGCTATGTGCACCCAGGCCCGGATGCCCTCGGGTTCCCGCCGGAAGGAAAGCGCGTCGTCGAAGTCCTTCGCAGTCTCCGGGTCGATCGTGATCGCGGCCAGGTCGCGCAAATCGACCCGCCCCTCGTCGGTTCCCGCCGGCAGGGAGTACGGCTCGAATTCCGTCCGCGCCCCGTGCTCCGCGAGCAGCGCCTCGAGCACGCTCTCGATCCGGCGGGAGCTGCCAAGCCGGCGCTCGACCCGCGCGCGGCCGCGCCCCGGTTGCACGAGCGCCAGGTCGCCCTCGCCGAGATCGCCGGCCCCCTTCGCGTCGAGCACGATCGGCACCCCGGGGGTGAAGTACGGCTCGCCGACGAGGAGCTTCCCGCGCCGCGCGACCTCGACGACGACGCTCAGACGCGCAGGAAGCGGCGGACGGTGAGGCCCGAGCCGATCGCGCCGAGCCCGAGGCCGATCCCGAGCAGGATCAGCGACGTCAGCGCAAACGGCAGAGCGTGCACGTCGGGCGCGGTCGAGAGGGCGTTGTGGAGGATCGCGGGCAGCGCGATCTCCTTCCCGATCACGAGCAGCAGGATCGCGAGCAGCGCACCGCCGACGCCGCAGAGCAGGCCCTCGATCATGAACGGACCGCGCACGAACCAGTTCGTGGCGCCGACGAGCTTCATCACCTCGATCTCACGCCGGCGCGAGAAGATCGAGAGCCGGATCGTGTTCGCGATCAGGAGCGACGCCGAGACGAGCAGGATCGTGACGGCGATCAGGAAGATCGCCTCGACCCAGTGCGCGAAGCGGAGGATCCGGTTCGACGTGGGCTTGTCGTTGTTCACCTTCGCGACGCCGGGCATCAGCGGGTTCTGAAGGCTCGAGATCACCTTCTGGAGGTCCTCGCCCCGGTTCGGCGTCACGACGATGATGTCCGGGAACGGGTTGAACGGCAGCGAGTTGACGAGCTGCGGCTCCTCCTTGCGCATCCGCTTCAGCCCCTCTGCCTTCGAGACGAACGTCCACTTCTTCACGAGCGGGTTCTCGTTGAGCGCGCGGGCCACGGCGTTCTCCTGCGCCTTCGTCGCAGGGCCGCCCTTGTCGGACGAGACCTTGAAGTCGATCTGCGCCACGAGCTCGCGCTTGACGTGGTTCGACCAGGAGACCGTCCAGGTGCCGAGCGCGATCAGGAGCCCGAGCAGGAACATCCCGATCAGGACGGTCATCATGGCGGCGAAGGTGGTCGAGAGGTTGGCGCCCAGACTGCGCCACGCCTCTGAGATGAGGAGCCTGAGCCTCAAAGCTGGCTCACTCTCAAACCCAACTCACTCGCCCGTGTACCCGCCGCGGCGCTCGTCGCGGGCGAGGCGCCCGTCCTCGAGCTGGATCACGCGCTTGCGCATCTTGTCGACCATCTCGCGGTCGTGGGTGACCATGAGGATGGTCGTTCCGGACATGTTGATGCGGTAGAGGAGCTGCATGATCCCGACGGAGGTGTCCGGATCGAGGTTCCCCGTGGGCTCGTCGCAGACGAGAAGCGGCGGGTGGTTCACGAACGCGCGCGCGATCGAGACGCGCTGCTGCTCGCCGCCCGAGAGCTCGTCGGGGAGCGCGTTCATGCGGTGCGTGAGGCCGACCATCGACAGCACCTCGGGCACCTTCTTGCGGATGGCGCTCCGCCCCTCGCCCTGCACCTTGAGGGCGTAGGCGACGTTCTCGGCGGCCGTCCGGTTCGGCAGGAGCTTGAAGTCCTGGAAGACGCAGCCGATGTTGCGCCGGAGCATCGGCACCTTCGAGCGCTTGAGCCGCGTCAGGTCGCGGCCGCCGACGACGATCTTGCCCCTCGTCGCCTCGAGCTCCTTGAGCAGGAGGCGCACGAGCGTCGACTTGCCCGAGCCGGAGGCGCCGACGATGAAGACGAACTCGCCCTTGTCGATGGTGAACGTGACGTCGCGCAGGGCCATGACATCGGGCTCGTACACCTTGGTCACGTTCTCGAAGACGATCATCGCGCCCGCAGACGAGGGGACGCGTGACCCGGCGACCGGCGGCTCTGCGAGTGCCGTAGCGCTGGCGGAAGGGATGAAGTCTCGATCGTCCATGGTCCGTGGCTGCGCCTGACTAAAGGGGGCGCCCTGGGCGAAGAGCCCGCAAATCATAACCGACAGGCTCAGACGACGCTGCCGGCAGCCTTCGCAAGCAGGTACGAGTGGATGAACGGGTCGAGGTCGCCGTCCAGCACGCCCTGCGTGTTTCCGGTCTCGTAGCCGGTTCGCGCGTCCTTGACCTGCTGATAGGGGTGGAGGACATAGCTGCGGATCGACTCGCCGCCGAAGCCCGTGTCCGCGGTTCCTCCCCGCTCCTTCGCCAGCATCTCCTCGCGCTGCTCCTCGGCCCGCTCGACGAGTCGCGCCCGGAGCACGCGCATCGCGGTCTGCTTGTTCGCCGACTGCGAACGCTCGTTCTGGCACTGCACCACGATCCCCGTCGGCAGGTGGGTGATCCGCACGGCGCTGTCGGTCTTGTTGACGTGTTGGCCGCCGGCGCCCTGCGAGCGGTAGGTGTCGATCTTGAGGTCGGACTCGTCGATCTCGACCGCCGTGTCGTCGGGCAGCAACGGGGCGACGATCACCGTCGCGAAGGAGGTCTGGCGGCGGTGGGCGGCGTCGAACGGCGACAGCCTCACGAGGCGGTGCTTCCCCCGCTCGGCCTTGAGGATGCCGTAGGCGTTCTCGCCCGCGATCGTGAAGGTCGAGCTCTTCAGGCCCGCCTCCTCACCCGGGCTCGAGTCGAGCAGCTCGACCTTGAAGCCGCGGTCGGCCGCCCAGCGCTCGTACATCCGGAGCATCATCTCCGTCCAGTCCTGCGCGTCGGTGCCGCCGGTGCCGGACTGGAGGGTGACCACCGCGTCGCCGGTGTCGTACTCGCCGTTGAAGAGAGCCGCCTCCTCGAGCCGCTCGAGCTCCTTCGCGAGCGGCGCGATCGAGTAGGCGATCTCGTCGGCCATCCCCGGCTCGAGCTCGTAGAGCTCCTTCGCGTCGGCGAACTCGCGTAGGAGCCGCTCGTAGGTGTCGAGCCGCTCGGAGACGCGCTTGTGCTCCGTGCTGATCTTCTGCGCGCGAGCCTGGTCGTCCCAGAAGCCCTGCTCGCTCATGGCCGACTCGAGCTCGGCCTGCCTGTCCTTCAGCCGATCCGGGTCAAAGGTAATCACGGACCCAGTCGAGCTGGCCCCCGATCCCTTCGAGCTGCTCCGCGAGTGAGACGTCCTGTTCGGCCATCGGCGACGATCCTAGCTTCGGAGCGGGGCTACGCGCCGTGGCAGCGCTTGTACTTCTTGCCGGAGCCGCACCAGCAGGGGTCGTTGCGGCCGATGTTCTCCTGCTCGGACTTCACGACCGGGCGCGGCGCAACCTCCTCGCCGCCCCCGTAGCTGAGGTTCGCCGGAGTAGCCGCCGCGCCGGCGGCAACCATCGCCTGGGCGCCGGCGGCGGTCTCGTGCTGGTATGTGACCCCGTCGCCGTTGCCGTTCGGCGCGGCCGGCAGCGCAGCGCCGTTCCCCGAGGGGTCGCCGGGCTCGATCTGCGCGTGGAAGAGGAGGGTCAGGACCTCCTGGTGGATGGCGCGGTTGAGCTCCGTGAACATGATGTGGCCCTCGTTGCGGTACTCGACGAGCGGGTCTTTCTGGGCCATGCCGCGCAGGTGGATGCCCTCGCGGAGGTAGTCCATGTTCTCGAGGTGCTCGCGCCAGCGAACGTCGACGACCTGCAGCACCATGAAGCGCTCGAGATCGCGCATCAGGCCCTCGTGGATCGCCTCGATCTCGCGCTCGTGCTCGTTGTAGACGTCGAGGGCGTCGTCGTAGAACTCCTCGATGATCGCGCCCGGGTCGAGCCCCTTGAGCTCGTCGGCGGTGACACCGGTTCCGTAGAGATTGTCCATGGCGGAGACGAGCTCCTCGAGCGGCCAGTCGTTCTCGATCTCGGCACCCGTGTACTCGGCGACGAGCTCCGAGATCGCCTCGTGCAGCCAGCGCTCCTTGATCTGCTCCGAGAGGTCCTGCCCCTCGAGCACGGCGCGGCGCTGGTCGTAGATCACGAGGCGCTGCACATTCATGACGTCGTCGTACTTGAGCACGTTCTTGCGGGCGACGAAGTTCTGCTCCTCGACCTTCTTCTGAGCGTTCTCGATCTGGTTCGTCAGGATCTTCTGATCCATGGGCTGATCGTCGGGAACCTTGAAGCGGTCCATGATGTTGTAGAGCCGGTCGCCCGCGAACAGGCGCACGAGATCGTCCTGCCCCGAGAGGTAGAAGCGCGTCTCGCCCGGGTCGCCCTGGCGCCCGGAGCGGCCGCGAAGCTGGTTGTCGATGCGGCGTGACTCGTGGCGCTCGGTGCCGAGGACGTACAGGCCGCCGAGCTCACGAACCCTGTCGTCGATCTTGATGTCGACGCCGCGGCCGGCCATGTTGGTGGCGATCGTCACGGTACCGGCCTCGCCGGCGTTCATGATGATCTCCGCCTCGCGTGCGTGCTCCTTCGCGTTGAGGACGTTGTGCGGGACCCCCTGCCGCGTCAGGAGCTGACTCAGGTACTCGGAAGTCTCGACCGCGATCGTGCCGACCAGGACGGGCTGCCCCTTCTCGTGGCGCTCCTTGATGTCCTGGACGACCGCCGTGAACTTGCCGTCGATCGTCTTGAAGATCAGGTCGTTCTCGTCCCTACGGGCAACCGAGACGTTGGTCGGGATCGGGACGACCTCGATGCCGTAGATCTCGACGAACTCCTTCTCCTCCGTCTTCGCAGTACCGGTCATGCCGGCGAGCTTCCCGCCCTCCTCGGCCTTGTAGAGGCGGAAGTAGTTCTGGAGGGTGATCGTGGCGAGCGTCAGATGCTCCTCCTGGATCTGGACGCCCTCCTTCGCCTCGACCGCCTGGTGAAGGCCTTCCGACCAGCGGCGGCCCTCCATGATCCGGCCCGTGAACTCGTCGACGATCTTCACCTCGCCGTCCTGGACGACGTAGTCGTCGTCGCGCTTGAAGAGCGCCTCCGCCTTCAGCGCCTGCATCAGGTGGTTGACGAGCTGCACGTTCTCGGGCGCGTAGAGGTTCTCGATCCGGAGCGCGCGCTCGACCTTCTCGATCCCCTGCTCGGTGGCGGAGACCGTCTTGTGCTTCTCGTCGTAGAGGAAGTCGTACTCGTGCTGCAGCACCGCGTCCTCGGCCTTCGTGCCCTTGGACTGGATGCCGCGCAGCGTGCGCGCGATGCGCGCCATGTCGGTGTAGACCTTCGCCGCCGCCGACGGCTCGCCGGAGATGATCAGCGGCGTGCGGGCCTCGTCGATGAGGATCGAGTCGACCTCGTCCACGATCGCGTACCGGTGCCCGCGCTGGACTCCGCCCTCCAGCGAGACCGCCATGTTGTCGCGCAGGTAGTCGAAGCCGAACTCCGAGTTCGTGCCGTAGGTGATGTCGGCCTCGTAGGCGAGCTTGCGCTCCTCGAACGGCATCATCGTCTCGATGTGCCTCACGGACATGCCGAGGCGCTCGTAGACGCCGCGGTTCCACTCCGCGTCGCGCTGGGCGAGGTAGTCGTTGACCGTCACCAGGTGGACGCCCTGGCCGAGAATCCGCCCGTCGTGCTGCTCGACCGTCGGGAGCGCATTCAGGTAGAGCGCGAGGCTTGCGACGAACGTCTTTCCCTCGCCGGTCTTCATCTCGGCCACGTCGCCCTCGTGGAGGACGATGCCGCCCATCATCTGCACGTCGAAGATGCGCTGGTCGGACTCGCGCAGACGCGCCTCGCGCACGGCGGCAAACGCCTCGAAGAGGAGGTCGTTCAGGTCTTCGCCGTTAGCCAGTCGCTCGCGGAGCTCAACCGTCTTCGCGCGGAGCTGCTCGTCCGAGAGCCCGCGGAAGTCGGGCTCGAGCGTCGCGATGTAGGCCGCCTGCTCGGCGAGCCGCTTGAGACGCCGACCCTCGCCGAAGCGCAGAAACTTTTCGAATCCGTCAGCCATCGCTTCCTGACAGGGTATCGGCTCGGGGAGGCGAGACCTCGACTCGCGACCGCTCAGAGCGGGGCCGTCTCGACCTCCCAGGCGTCGCCGACGATGCGGCGGGCGCGCACGACATGCTCCGGTCGCTCGAGCGCGGGAATCGAGCCGAACTCGCGGACCCCGTCGACGACCAACGTCCGCTCGTCGCCGAAGCTCGAGAGCTCGATCTCCTGGCCCTCGACCCCGGGCAGCCTGACGACCTCGATCCGGCGGCCGGCGACCGCCCACAGCCCGTCGGGGCGCAACACGGCCTCGCCGCGGTAGGGCCGGGTCAGCTGCCGGTCGAGCGCGACCGTGAACGGGGCTGCATCGCCGGCCGAGACAACCTCGTCCGGCGTCACCGCCACGAACTCGATTCGCTCGCTCGCCTGCGCCGGCGCGTCGACCGTGGTCACGGTGTCCCACTCCCGGGCCCGCTGGAGCCCGTGGATGCCCGCGGCGTCCCAGGGCGGCGTTGACCCGGCCTCCTCCAGCTCGAGCCCGCCCTCGCGCGCGAGCCTCACGTGCAGCGGCTCGGCTCGGCGGAAGAGACCCAAGCCGTGCTCAGACGCCGTGGTGCTCGGTGCGCCGGCGGCGCTCGAGGCGGCGCTTTTCGCGGTAGCCGACGACCTGCCGCTCGAGGTTGTCGACCAGCTTGTCGATCGACGCGCGGAGATCCGAGGTCGACTCGGCCGCCCTGAGCGTCTGCCCCTTGGCGAACACGTTCGCCTCCGCGGTGAACCGCCCTCCCTTCGTCTCCTCCACGAGCTCGACCTCGACGGCCGTCTCGTCCGCCAGCTGCTTGTCCAGACGTCCGAGCTTCGACTCCGCGTAGCCCCGCATCTCCGGGCTGAGCTCGAGACCCCGTGCTTTGACCTGAAGCCTCACCTGCCGCCTCCTTCACTCGTCGTCACCCAGCAATCCGAGCGTAGCGAATCGCCCTGCATCTCCCGTTCAGGTCGAGGCATGCGCATCGAACTGCACCACGTGAACTTTACGTCCCCGATCCGTCGGCAATGAGCTGCGGCCGTGAGAACCCCGAGGACCGGCAGCCGGCTTCGCCGAGGGATGGGCGTCCCAGGCCGGTCAGGATCGTGCCGCCGCGTACGTGAGATCGTGGAACTGGGGCCGGAGCCCGGTCGGGGAGCGGCCTGGCGAGCTCAGACGAGCGCACCGCCCGCGCAGGACGGTGGAATCCAGGCTGAGTCAGCGAATCGCGCGGGCGAGCGTCACGACGTGGACGACCCGGGCACCCCCTGCCCGCAGCGCAGAGGCGGCGGACGCGACGGTCGCGCCCGTGGTGTAGACGTCGTCGACGAGGATCACCGTGCCTGGGACGGGCTGGGCGGCCGCGAAGGCACCGGCGACGTTCCGGCGGCGCTCGACGAGCGGCAGCCCTGTCTGGCGGCCGACGGTCCTCGTCCGACGCAGGAGCGCGGCGACCTCGAGCTCCCAGCCGCACCCGAGCTCCCGGGCGAGCCCTTCGGCCGGCTGGTGCCCGCGGCGGAGCGAGCGGTCCCGGTCGGGCGGGATATACGTGATGACGTCTGCGGCGGCCGGCCGGGCGACGCGCTCGGCCACGAGCTCGGCCGCCACGCGGTCGAGCGGGTGGAGACCGCCCTCTTTCCAGGCACGGACGAGGGCCTTCGCGGGCCCCGCGTAGCGGACCGCAGACCGTGCCGAGGCGAAGGCAAGCCGCCGCCCGGAGCACTCGCGGCAGCGCTCGACCGGCCACGCGGTCGGAGCACCGCAGCGCGCGCACAAGGGCGGTGAGACGGGCAGGAGCGCATCGGCGCAGCGCACGCAGAGCAGACGTCCGGACGAGCCGCAGGACACGCAGCGCGACGGCAGCAGAAGATCGAAGAGCCACGCGATTCACGGTACGGCGGAAGCCGTAACGTGTCTGTACCAACTCTGTGACAGATGCGTGCGCTTGTCGGCGCGTCAGCCGGTGAGGCTGTAGGCCTCGCGGACGGGCAGGCCCGCGGCCTCCCGGTAGCGGTTGTCGGCCTCGAGCAGCTGCTGCGGGTCGCCGATGTCGAGCCACTGCTCGCTGAAGCGGAACCCGTAGACGGGCTCGCGCTCGCAGAGCCACGAGACGTAGCGGCCGGGCGGGTCGGGCGCATTCCCCTCGTCGAGGTAGCGCTCGAGGAGGGTGACGTGCGCGTGCGAGAAGAGGTACATCGCCGTCGCGACGACGTCGCTCTTCGGATGCTCCGGCTTCTCCTCCATGCTAACGATCAGGTCGTTCTCGTCGAGCTCGACGACGCCGTAGAGCGGCGCGAGCGACGGATCGGCGAGCTGGTAGACGGCGAGCGCGCTGCCGCCGCCCTTCGAGCGCCAGAAATCGATGTACCGCGAGAGCTGAAACTCGAAGAGATTGTCGGCGGCGATCACGAGCAGGTCGCCCCCTGCGAGCCGCCCGTCGCGGAGCGCGAAGCGAACGTCGCCGAGCGCGCCGAGGCGGTCGTCATTCGAGCTCGTCCCGTCGTCGTGAACGACGACGTCCTTGTCCTCCGCCCACCGCTCGAAGGCCGGCGCATAGACCGAGTTCGTCACGACGTGGACGGCATCGACCTCGCCGGAATCCGCAACCCGGTCGAGGATCCAGTCGACCATCGGGCGGCCTCCCACCGGCAGCAGCGGCTTCGCGACGGTCTCGGTCATCGGACGGAGCCTCGTGGCGTACCCTGCCGCGAGCAGCAGAACCTTCACCGCGCCACCACCGCCGCCTCGAGCGAGCGGGCGTACGGGGGCTCGTGGACGCCGTGCTCGGTGACGATCGCCGTGATGAGCGCCGCCGGCGTGACGTCGAAGGCGGGGTTGCGCGCAGGGAAGCGCGCCGTGACCTCCGCCGGGTCGCGCTCCTCGATCGGGATCTCGCCGCCGCTCTCGATCGAGTGGTCGACGGTCGAGCTCGGCGCGACGACGTAGAACGGGATGTCGTGGTGGGCTGCGAGGACGGCGAGCCCGTAGGTGCCGATCTTGTTCGCGGTGTCGCCGTTGCGCGCGATCCGGTCCGCGCCCGTGAAGACGACGTCGACCTCGCCCGCCGCCATGCGCGATGCCGCCGCCGAGTCCGCGATCACGGCATGCGGTATACCAGCCGTCTCGAGCTCCCAGGCCGTGAGGCGCGCCCCCTGGAGGAGCGGGCGGGTCTCGTCGACCCAGACGTGGGTGAGCAGGTCGCGCTCCCAGGCGGCGAGCAACGCTCCGACCGCGCTCCCGTAGCCGCCGGTGGCGAGGCCGCCCGCGTTGCAGTGGGTCAGCGCTCGGGTGCCCGGCCGAAGGAGGCCCGCCGCGTGCGCGGCCATGCGGCGGCAGCGCTCGACCTCGCCGCGGTGGATCGCCCGCGCGTGCTCGGCGCTCGAGTCGGCCCGCATCTCGTCGAGCGCCCAGGCAAGGTTGACCGCCGTGGGCCGGGAGGCCCGCAGCACCGCGTCGGCGGCGTCGAGGTCCTCGCCGTGCGCCGCCGCCAGCGCGATCCCGTAGGCGGCTGCGATCCCGATCGCGGGCGCGCCGCGCACGACCATCGTCCTGATCGCGTCGGCGACCTCGGCGGCCGAGCGGCACGAGACGTCGATCTCCTCGAGCGGCAGCTTGCGCTGGTCGAGGAACACGACACGGTCCTCCTCGAGCCGGAGGATCCGCTCGGGCTCAAGCAAAGTGGACGACGACACCCGTCGGAAGCGAGGAGCCGAGTGCCGAGCGTGGCACGGCAAGGAACCGGTAGGTCGCGAAGAGCGCCTGGCACGTAACCGTGCCGCGGGCCGGAGGCCGCGGCACGAGGTCGACCGTGAGCGTGCTGCCGCGCCGGACGATCGCCGTGGTAACCACGTTCCCATCGTTGCAGCCGTACTCGCCGAATACGGCGACGAGCACCTGGTGCGCGAAGTCGACGTTGCCGAGATTCGCGCGCGCGGCCGCCGTGAGCCGGCTGCCGAACTCCGCAAGTGCGGAGCCGCGGCTGGTCGCGATGTAGCCCTTCGCCTCCGTGAGCGCCGGCCCGGTGGCCGTCCCGTCGCCGACCGTCCGCCAGCCGATCGCCGCCGTCGCCGTCGCGGTCGCCGCGAGCGCCGGGGCGACCGCGAGGAGCGAGATCAGGTTCCTTCGTCCCACGAGGCCAGGTATCTCTCCTGCTCCTCGGTCAACTGGTCGATGGCGATGCCCATCGTGCCCAGCTTGAGCCGCGCGATCTCTTCGTCGATCTCGCGCGGCACCGGGTACACGCGCCGCTCCAGGGTCGCCGCGTGCTGCACCGCGTACTCGGTCGAGAGCGCCTGGTTCGCGAACGACATGTCCATCACGATCGCCGGATGGCCCTCGGCGGCGGAGATGTTCACTAGGCGGCCGTCTGCGAGCAGATAGAGCCGCCGCCCGTCGGCAAGCGTGAACTCCTCGACGAACTGCCGGGCCTCGCGCGTCTCGACCGCGAGCGAGCGCAGCGCCGGGATGTCGATCTCGACGTTGAAGTGGCCGGTGTTACAGAGAATCGCGCCATCCTTCATAACCTCGATGTGCTGGCGTGCGACCACGTGCTTGTCGCCGGTCGCGGTGCAGAAGATGTCGCCGACAGCCGCAGCGTCTGCGATCGGCATCACCTCGTAGCCCTCCATCAGCGCCTCGAGCGCTCGCATCGGGTCGACCTCGGTGACGATCACGTGCGAGCCGAGGCCGCGCGCGCGCATCGCGACGCCGCGCCCGACCCAGCCGTAGCCGGCGACGACGAACCGCTTGCCGGCGAGCAGGACGTTCGTCGCGCGGATGATCCCGTCGATCGTCGACTGGCCCGTGCCGTAGCGGTTGTCGAAGAAGTGCTTGGTGCGCGCGTCGTTGACCGCGATCACGGGGAACGCCAGCGCGCCGTCGGCCTCCATCGCCTTCAGCCGGATCACTCCGGTCGTGGTCTCCTCCATTCCGGCGATGATGTCGCTGAGCTGCTCGCGGCGCGCCGTGTGGAGGACGCCGATCACGTCGGCACCGTCGTCCATCGTCAGCTGCGGCTTGTGGTCGACCGCGGCCTCGATGTGCTGGTAGTAGGTGTCGTTGTCCTCGCCCTTGATGGCGAACACGGAGATGTCGAACTCTTCCACCAGCGCCGCCGCGGCGTCGTCCTGGGTCGAGAGCGGGTTCGACGCGCAGAGCACGACGTCGGCGCCGCCCGCCTTCAGGGTGCGCATCAGGTTCGCGGTCTCCGTCGTCACGTGCAGGCACGCAGAGATGCGGTAGCCGGCGAGCGGCTGCTCCGCCTCGAAGCGCTCGCGAATCGCGGCCAGCACCGGCATCTGGCGGTCGGCCCACATGATCCTGCGGACTCCCTCCGGTGCGAGCTTCAGGTCCTTTACGTCAAAGCGGCGAGTTGTCGCCATCCCTCTCCTCTCGTCTCTCGTCCGGCCAGTCTAGATTCGGGTCGTTACGCCGCGAGGAGCCGCTCGTGCTTCTCCTGCTCCCACTCGATCCAGGCGCCGCTGTCGGCCCCGGCGGCCAGCCAGCCCTCGACCGCCGTGCGCAGCTCCGGCTCGCGCCGCAGGCGCGTCGCGAAAGAAATGTCGTCGATCCCGACGCCGTGCGCGAGCCTGAGCTCGCGCAGCGTCTGCAGCCGGTTGAGCTCGGCGAGCCCGTAGACGCGGTAGCCCGCGGGTGTCCGGCGCGGCACGACGATGCCCTGTCGCTCGAGGTAGCGCAGCATGCGCGGCGACCAGTGCGTCCGCGCGGCCGCCTCGCCGACCGTCAGCTCCTTCACGTCCAAACCTTACCACATCCATGTTAATGTTCTAGGCGCGGGCAGGAGCTCCGTCTGCGGCGGCGTCAGGGGGCGGAGGTGCCCTCGCGGCCATAGCTGTCCGCGAGGCGCACGACGTCGTCGAGGTGCGGCGTCGAGACCTCGAGGATCGTCGTGTCCTCGACCGCCGTGACGCGATGCACGGTGCCCGGCACGTAGTGGAACGCGGCGCCGGCGCCGACCTCGTCGTCCTCGAGCGAGTCCGAGCCGACCGCGCCGAGCTGGATCCGGGCGCGCCCGGACTGGATCAGCCACGACTCGTCCTTTTGCTCGTGGTACTGGAGCGAGAGCGAATGCCCGGCCTTCACGAAGAGCACCTTGCCGACGTAGATGTCCGTCGCCGCCCAGATCAGCTCGTAGCCCCACGGCTTCTCGACCCGCCGCGTCTCGGTCGCCCAGGGCGCGAGGGCACCCACGCCGCTCATGACAACCACTCCGGGTGAGCCTCGACGTGGTCGGCCGCGGTGCGCAGCTCCTTCGGCGTGTTGACGGTCAGCCAGAGCCCGTCGTGGCGATACGCCGCGAGGCGCCCCTCAGAAGCGAGCTCGGGGAACGTCGTCGTCTCGTGATCGCCGCGCTCGGGGAAGCGCTCGAGCGCCTCCTCGGACAGGACGTAGATCCCGCAGCTCACCCAATACGGGATCGAGCCGGCCTCGCTGAATCCGGTGACCGTGTCGCCGTCGCCGAGGTCGACCACGCCGAACGGAGAGCCCGGCTGCGTGACCGTGATGGTCGCGGCGGCGCCTGCCTCGCGGTGGCGCTCGAGCAGCCCGGAGAAGTCGACCGCGACGAGCTCGTCGCCGTTCAGCGCGTAGACGTCGCCGCTCTCGCGCCGCTCCTGCGCCCCGAAGCGGATGCCGCCGCCCCGCCCCAGCCGCTCCGGCTCCTCGGCCGCGATCACCTCGGGGCCGAGGCCCGCAAGCTCGCGTTCGAACAGCTCGCCCTGACCCGAGGCGCAGGCCATGATCACACGCTCGACGCCGGCCTTGGCGAGGCGTGCGACCTGGTAGGCAGCGAGCGGACGCCCACCGACCTCGACGAGCGACTTCGGCCGGCCGCCGGCGGCGTCACCGAGCCGCTCGGCCTTCCCGCCGCAGAGGATGATCGCCTCCACGGGACTAGACCGACTCGAGGACGTCGGAAGAGGCCGGCCGCCCGATCCCCTCGTACACGAAGCCCGCGGCCCGTGTCGCGTCGGGGTCGAGGAGGTTGCGTCCGTCGATGATGAGCGGGTTCGCCATCAGGTCGCGGATCTTCGGGGTCGCAAGGCTCTTCAGCTCCGGCCACTCTGTGACGATCACTGCTGCATCGGCGTCGCGAACTGCGTCCTCAACCGTGGGCACGATCTCAACCGACCTCGGCAACACGCTTCCGTCGGCGACCGGATCCCAGGCACGCACCTCCGCGCTCTCCGCGACGAGGCGTCCGGCAAGCACGATCGAGGGCGCCTCTCGCATGTCGTCCGTGTTCGGCTTGAACGCGAGCCCGAGCAGCGCGACCTTCTTCCCGCGCAGAGACCCGAGGTGCCGCTCGAGCTTGCCGATCACGCGGCGCTTCTGGAGCTCGTTGACCTCGATCACCGCCGCCAGCAGTTGGAAATGATAACCAGAATTCGATGCAAGCTGCTTCAAAGCTAAAGAGTCCTTGGGGAAACACGAGCCGCCGTATCCCAAACCCGCCTTGAGGAAGTACGGCCCGATGCGCTTGTCATATCCGATCCCCTCAGCGACCTTCACGACGTCGGCTCCGACCGCCTCGCACACGTTCGCGATCTCGTTGATGAACGAGATGCGGGTCATCAGCGCCGCGTTCGCGGTCAGCTTGATCATCTCCGCCGAGTTGACATCGCAGCGCACGAACCGTGCCTCGAGCAACGAGTAGAGCTCCGCCACCGCGTCGCCGTCCTCCGCCTCGAAGGCGCCGATCGCGATGCGGTCCGGGTGGAGGAAGTCCTGGACGGCGGTGCCCTCGGCCAGGAACTCGGGGTTCGAGACGTAGCCGATGTTCTCGAGCCCGCGCTCCTCGAGGCCGACCCGGATCTTCTCGCCCGTCCCGACGGGCACCGTCGACTTCATCACCAGGATCGCGCGCCCGGAGAGCTCCGGAAGCTGGTCGACGACGCTCCACACGCGCGAGAGATCGGCGTCGCCGGACTCGGTCGGCGGCGTGTCGACGCAGACGAAGAGGAACGGGCAGTCGGCGAGGTCGTCGGCGGCGAGGGTGAAGCTCAGGCGCTCGCTGTTGCGCTCGAGCAGCTCCTGGACGCCGAGCTCGTGGAAGGGGATCTCGCCGAGCCGGAGCGCCTCGATCTTCTCCGGTACCACGTCGCGCACGACCACCTGGTGGCCGAGCTCGGCGAAACAGACCCCGGTGACGAGGCCGACCCAGCCCGCGCCGAAGATGCCTACCTTTGCCATGGCGGCGACTCTACCTCCCGCCCGTTAGGGGTTTGAGACCCTTCGCGATCGCGAGCATCGTCTCGTTCGAGAGCGAGTCGAGCAGCGTGTTCACGACCCAGTAGCTTCGGTCGTGCACCCGCAGCACCACCATCTGGAGCTGCGACCCCGTGTAGTAGAGGGAGAACGTGCGGCCCTTGAGCGTCTTGGTGAAGCTCCGGTCGCCGAGGACGGGCGGGTCGGGCATGTTCGTCTCCTCGATCCCCCAGTACTCGCCGGCGCCGGTCTTGAAGACGAGGCGCACCGCCTTCTTGTGGTGGCGCCGGTCGATCCAGTAGAGCCGGGACGCGACATCGCCGCAGCAGGTGTCAGGGTACGACGAAGTCTCGAGCACCGTCGGCGCCTCGAGCCTGAAGGGCACCCGACGCTGATACGGCTTGATCAGCTCGAGGCCGGTGGTGCCGTCAAAGCGGACGTTGGCCGGCACGTGCGCCGGCGCCGGGGGCGGCGGCGGCTGGCTCACGAGCTTGTTGTGGTACGTCTCCCCCACCACGACGGTCAGCATCGCGCCCGGGTCGAGAGTGTGCAGCTTCGCGTCCTTCGGCAGCGGCCCGACGTCGGACGGGACGAAGAGCTTCGAGAGCTGCGTCGCCGCGGCCTTCGAGCCCTTCTGCTTCTTGTCGTAGAAGATCTGGGTGTGGAAGTAGCCCTGGGTCGGCGCGTTGGGCGCGAGGTTCCCGGGCGGCAGGACGGTGAGGTAGCCCTTCTTCGCGAGCTGGAACGACGCGTTGGCGGCCGAGCCCGCGACGCCGTTGCCGTTGAGCACGAGCACGCTCGTCTTCCCGACCGGCGGAGCCGGCACCTTCTTCGTCTTCAGCTTCACCCCGAGCGCGGCGGCGTTCGCGGCCTTCGACGCGTGGACGTCAGGATGCGTGAACTGGTTCAGCGCCGCCTGGATGTTCGACTCGGGGGTCGAGGTCATGCTGACCCCGGCGATCCCCGCGATCCGGTCCTGGAAGAAGTGGCCGCCGGGGAGCTCGAGCGCGAAGAGCATCCAGCCGAGCGCCGCGCGGTCGCTGAGCTTGCCGCCGACCTCGACGTTGTGCGTGATCGTGGAGACCAGCGAGGGCAGCTGCGTGAAGCTGAACTTCTGCTTGAACTGCTGCTTCAGCGCGCGCACGAACTGCTGCTGGCGCGCGATGCGGTGGTAGTCGTCGTCCGTGTGGCGGTAGCGAACGAAGTCGAGCGCCTGCTGCCCCGTCAGCAGCTGGTAGCCCGGCTGGAGGTTGATGTTCGCGTAGTTCTCGGCGGCCGTGCCGTTGTTGACGTGGTAGTAGCGCCGGTCGACGTCCAGCCAGATCCCGCCGATGCTGTCCACGAGCTCCTTGAAGCCGTGGAAGTTGATCTTGACGAGGTAGTTGATCGGGAGGTTCGTGAAGTGCTTGACCGTGTCGAGCGTTCCGGCTGAGCCGCAGTCCGCGTACGCCTGGTTGACCCGGTCGACGCCCCGGTTGGCCGCCCCCCACTTCGGGCAGTAGATCGGCACACCGAGGTCACGGGGGATCGAGAGCAGGGAGATCGTGTTCGTCGCGGGATCGGCCCGGACGAGCATCACCGTGTCCGAGCGCGAGATGTTCGAGTACTCGACGCCGGCGCGCTGGTCGTAGCCGATCAGGAGCGCGATTGCCGCATGTCCAGGCCTGGTGACGTTGAGCTCCTTCTGGGCGACCTTCACGTCCACCGAGTGGGGGCGGATGTCGGAGAGCGACTCGTGGTACCAGAGGACAGCGCCGCCGGCGACGGCGAGCCCGACCCCGACCACCGTCAGCAGCGTGACGAGCAGGATCCGCCCCAGCAAACCCAGCCCGGTGCGGGGCTTCCTGGGCGGGACGCGGTAGCGGGAGACGGAGCTGACAGAGGTCGGCGGCAGGACGGCATGGCCGTTCTCGCCGTTGAGGCCGGCACCGCGGCCGACCCCTCTCTTGAGCGTCGTCCTCATCTCACGAAACCGGCGCCCGAAGGCGCCTGCCGGACAATGGTAGCCCGCCGGGTCGGCGGGTACAGCCGGTCACTGTTCCATCGGTCACGGGGCCCGCGACGCGAGCAGCTTCGCAATTCGGTTCTCGAGCGCCGGCAGCTCACCTCCGGCGCTCGACGGAGCGACGAGGTTGACGAAGAACTGCGTGCGCCCGGCAGAGACGAACAGGTAGTCGCTGAACACCTTGACCGACTGCTTGCCGCCCTGCGGTTTCACCGCGACCTCGACGCGGTAGAGCATCGCGCGGTCGCCCGCCTTCGCAACCGTGAGCGCGCGCGTGCCGCCGACCGTGGCGCCGGTGCCGACCGACTTGAGGAGGTTGTACTTCAGGCAGCCGGTGACGGCTGTCCCCATCGTGCGCTGCACGAGCTTCGCCACCTGCCCCGGCGTCTCGAAGATCTCCACGTCGGTGTCCACCTGCAGGCCGGCGCTCTGCAGCGACAGCAGCGACTCCGCGTGGCCGGAGATCGTCAGGTCGCTGTCGTTCGGCTGGTTGCCGGGGCAGATCGGGGCCTTGAGCGACGTGGGCTTCGTTGCGCCGCCCGCCCATGCGGGGCCGAGGTCGCTGAAGCGGAGCACGGCCGCCGCCGCCTTCGCCTGGTCGGTCTTCGTGAGCCGCACCTCGGGGTCGGTCGAGTCGGCCCCGAGCGCCGCCGACGCAGCGACGAGCGCGCAGACGGCGACCATGACGAGTCTGCCGGTCACGCCGGCTGCGCTCCGACGCGCCGCAGCAGGATGTGGGCGAGGCCGAGCTCGAAGCGTGCGAGCTGGTCGCGCGACTCCGCCGGGGCGATCACGGTGAACTCGTACGCCGTCCGGCCGGCGCCGAAGAAGACATAGTCGCTGACGAGCCTCGCCAGACCCTTCGACGTCTTCACGGTCAGCTCCGCACGGAAGACGGCGCTGACCGACCCGGTGGGCGGAAAGGGGAGGCGCGTGACCGTCACGTCCGTCACGTGCGCGAGCTTGCCGAGCTGGTACTCGAGGCAGCGGCCGAGCCCCGGCGAGATCATCCGCGAGAAGTCGGTTTGCACCTCCTCCGCCGAGTCGAGGACACGCACGTCCTGGTCGAGCTCGACGCCGAGCTGCTGGAAGACGTAGCGCGCGTCGGCATGCCCGGTGACGACGAGATCCGACTGCTTCGGGCTGAAGCCGGGGCAATCGGGTGGCGTGAGCGGGCTCGTCTTGACCGGCCCTCCGACCCAGCCCGCGCCGAGGTCGGCACGGCGCAGCAGGGCCGCGGTGGCCTTTGCCTGGTCGGCACTCGAGATCCTGACGGTGGGGGCGTCTCCCAGCGCCTGAGCCGTAAAGATGAGTCCGATGAGCGCCGCGGCTACGAGAGATTTGGCCGCAACCACTGTTCCACTTGTACCACGGGGACTCCCTTACGAGCCGCGTAGTCGGCCACCTGGTCCTCCCCAATTCGGCCGACCGAGAAGTACCGCGCGCGCGGGTGCGCGAGGTAGATCCCGCTCACCGCGGCGCCCGGGAGCATGGCGAAGCTCTCCGTCAGCTCGAGGCCGGCCGAGCGCGCCTCGAGCAGCTCGAACAGCTTGTCCTTCTCGCTGTGATCCGGGCACGCGGGGTACCCGAACGCGGGCCGGATGCCCCGGAAGCGCCCGGCGATCAGGTCATCGCGCGAGAGCTGCTCGCCGGGCGCGTACCACTCGCGGCGCGCGCGCTCGTGCAGCCACTCGGCGAACGCCTCGGCCAGCCGGTCGGCGAGCGCCTTCACGAGGATGCCGCGGTAGTCGTCCAGCGCGGCGCGATGTCGCTCGGCCAGCTCGTCGGCCCCGTGGACGCCGACGGCGAACGCCCCGAGCGCGTCGTCCCTCGGGGAGACATAGTCGGCGAGGCAGCGGTTCGGCCGCCCGTCGCCGTTGACCGCCTGCTGGCGCAGGAAGCAGAACCGCGCGCCGTCGAGGACGACGTCGTCCCCCTCGGCATGCGCCGGCCAGAAGCCGTAGACGCCGCGGGGCCGGAGCGAGCCGTCCCGAAGGATCTCGTCCAGCTCCGCGAGCGCGTCCTCGTGCAGCTCGCGCGCGGCCGGGTTCTCGAGGATCGCGGGAAACTTCCCCTTCAGGTCCCAGGCGTGGAAGAAGAACTGCCAGTCGATGTACGGGACGAGCTCCGCCGCCGTTGGTTCCACGAGGCGCGTCCCCTCGAACGGCGGCTCGCGCAGGTCGTCGAACTCGACCCGCTCGCGGTGCTCGCGCGCCTCCGGGAGGGGCAGCAGCGGCCGACGAAGCTTCTGGGCGTGCTGCTCGCGCAGCCGCTCCTGCAGCTCCCGGTTCTCGCGGTCGAGCGCAGGCCGCCGCTCCGGGTCGAGCAGGCCCGACACCACGTCGACGACGCGGCTCGCATCGAGGACGTGCACCGTCTCGTACTCGTAGAGCGGGGCGATCTTGACCGCCGTGTGCTGGCGCGAGGTCGTGGCGCCGCCGATCAGGAGCGGCACCGACACGCCGCGGCGCTGCATCTCGGTCGCGACGTCGACCATCTGGTCGAGCGACGGCGTGATCAGGCCGGAGAGGCCGATCACGTCGGCCCGCTCTTCGAGCGCGGTCTCGAGAATCGTCTCGGCGGGCACCATCACGCCCAGGTCGACGACCTCGTAGTTGTTGCAGCCGAGGACGACGCCCACGATGTTCTTGCCGATGTCGTGCACGTCGCCCTTCACCGTGGCGAGCACGATCTTCCCCTGCGAGCTCCCACCCTCCTGCTCGGCCTCCATGTACGGCTCCAGATAGGCGACCGCGCGCTTCATCGCCCGCGCCGACTTCACCACCTGCGGCAGGAACATCCGGCCGGAGCCGAAGAGGTCGCCGACGACCCGCATCCCGTCCATCAGCGGGCCCTCGATCACGTCGAGCGGCCGCGGCAGCTGCCGGCGCGCCTCCTCGGTGTCTGCCTCGATGAAGTCGACGATGCCGTGCACGAGCGCGTGGGCGAGCCGCTCCTCGACGGGCGCCTCACGCCACGCGAGGTCGCGCTCGCGCTGCATCCCCTCCCCGCTCACCTGGCCGGCGTACTCGACGAGGCGGTCGGTCGCGTCGGGTCGGCGGGCGAAGACGACGTCCTCGATCCGCTCGAGCAGCTCGGGGCCCACGTCCTCGTAGACCGCGAGCTGGCCGGCGTTGACGATGCCCATGTCGAGCCCTGCGCGGATCGCGTGGTAGAGGAACACGGCGTGCATCGCCTCGCGCACCGCGTCGTTGCCGCGAAAGGCGAAGCTCATGTTCGAGATGCCGCCGCTCGTACGCGCGCCGGGGCAGCGCTCCTTGATCCGCCGCAGTGCGAGCGAGAAAGTCGCGCGCGTAGAGGTCGTGCTCCTCGAGCCCGGTCGCCACCGCGAGCACGTTCGGATCGAAGATCAGGTCCTCGGGCGGGAACCCCGCCTCCCGGGTGAGCAGATCGTAGGCCCGCCCGCAGATCGCCACGCGGCGCTCGACATCGGTGGCCTGGCCCTCCTCGTCGAACGCCATCACGACCACGGCAGCGCCGTAGTCGCGGATGCGGCGCGCCTGCTCGAGGAAGGGGCCCTCGCCTTCCTTGAGGCTGATCGAGTTCACGATCCCCTTGCCCTGGATCGTCTGCAGGCCCGCCTCGATCACGCTCCAGCGCGAGCTGTCCACCATCACCGGCAGCCGCGCCACCTCGGGCTCGGTCGCGATCACGTTCAGGAACGTGCGCATGGCGTCCTCGCTCTCGAGCAGGTCGGCGTCCATGTTCACGTCGAGGGCGTTGGCGCCGCCGCGCACCTGCTCGAGCGCGACCTCGACCGCGCCGGCGAAGTCGCCGGCCTCGACGAGGCGGCGGAAGCGCGCCGAGCCGGTCACGTTCGTCCGCTCGCCGATCAGGACGAAGCCGGTGTCCGGCCCGATCTCGAACGGCTCGAGCCCGCTCCAGTGGGCGCGGTGCGCCGGCTCCGGCGGCACGCGCGGCGCCAGCCCCGAACGGCCGCGGCGATCGCCGCCGTGTGGTCGGGGCCGGAGCCGCAACAGCTCCCGGCGACGTTGAGGAGCCCTGCCTGCGCGAACTCGCGCAGCAGCGTGCTCGTGACCTCGGGCGTCTCGTCGTAGCCGCCGAACGCATTGGGCAGCCCGGCGTTCGGATGCGCGCTGACCAGGCACGGGGCGACGTGCGCGAGGTCGGCGACGTAGGAGCGCATCTCGCGCGCGCCCAGCGAGCAGTTGACGCCGACGATCAGCGGGTCGGCGTGCTCGACCGAGGCCCAGAACGCCTCGATCGTCTGGCCGGAGAGCGTGCGGCCGGAGCGGTCGACGATCGTGGCCGAGATCCAGAGCGGCAGCTGCGGAGCCGTCTCGCGCGCCGCCGTGATCGCGGCCTTCGCGTTCAGCGTGTCGAAGACCGTCTCGAGCAGCAGCAGGTCGACGCCGCCCTCGGCGAGGGCCGCCATCTGCTCCGCGTAGGCCTCCTTGACCTGGTCGAACGTGTGCGTGCGGAAGGCCGGGTCGTCGACCTTCGGGCTCAGCGAGAGCGTGATGTTGAGCGGCCCGACCGAGCCCGCGACGAAGCGGTCGCCCGCGACCTCCCGCGCGATGCGGGCGCCGGCCACGTTCATCTCGTAGACGTACGGCTCGAGCGCGTAGTCGGCCTGGCCGATCGAGGTCGCCGTGAAGGTATTCGTGGTCGTGATGTCGGCGCCGGCGGCGAGGTAGCGCTCGTGCGCCGAGGCGACGAAGCCGGGCCGCGTCAGGTTGAGGATGTCGGGATCGCCGGTGACGTCGCGCTCGTGGGCGGCGAACCGCTCGCCCCGGTAGTCGCCGGGCCCGAAGCCGGAACCGTGCACGAGCGTCCCCCACGCGCCGTCGAGCACGAGGATCCGCTCCCTCGCGATCCGCCTGATCTCGCTCGCCGCGTCGCGTCTCATCTTCCGAGGGTAGCGACGACGGTGCATGGCACACTGAGCCGCGTGAGCCGGCGTCTCGTGTTCTTGTTGCCGCCGTGGCAGCGACCGCCTCGGGCGCGACGGGACACTCGGGCGCGTTCCTGCGCTACCCGCCGATCGCATCCGCGAACGTCTTCCTCTCCTCGGGCGGCGTCTTCCGGGGTGTAGCCTCGAGCCGCAGCCGGTGAGCACCGGCCAAGCCCGTGCTCACCGCGGCCCCGCGAGGACGTCAGCGCCCCGCGACAGAGAGCTGGTTCTCGGCGTGCTTGATCCGCTGCTCGACCTGCCAGCGGTCGGCCGTCGACTCGCCGCGGTCGATCGCCTCGAGCTCGGCCTGCGCCGCCTCGAGCTGGGCCCGCGCGCGGTCGTCGTCGATCTGCGACGCCTCGACCGCATCGTCGACGAGCGCGATTGCGCGGTCGTGGAGCACCTGGAAGAAGCCGGGCCCCGTGGCGAACTCGATCACGTCGGCGCCGTCGCCGGGATGGATCCGCGTCGAGCCGGACCTGAGCGTCGCGATCAGCGGCGCGTGACGGGCGAGCACGCCGATCTCGCCGATCGCGCCCGGCACGATGATCATCTCGACCTGCCCCTCGTACGCGGCGCCGTCCGGCGTCACGAGGGACAGGTCGAATTTCTTTCCGGAACCGGGCAACTCTAGGCTGCCGCGAGGGTCTTGCCGCGCTCGACCGCCGCCTCGATCGTGCCGACCATGTAGAAGGCCTGCTCGGGCAGGTCGTCGTGCTTGCCCTCGATGATCTCCTGGAAGCCGCGCACGGTGTCCTCGAGCCTCACGTACTCGCCGGGCGTGCCGGTGAACACCTCGGCGACGAAGAACGGCTGCGAGAGGAAGCGCTGCACCTTGCGGGCGCGGGCCACCGTGAGCCGGTCCTCGTCGCAGAGCTCCTCGATCCCGAGGATGGCGATGATGTCCTGGAGGTCCTTGTAGCGCTGAAGGATCTCCTGCACCCGCGTCGCCGTGTCGTAGTGCTCGTCGCACACGATCCCGCGGCTGAGCGCGCGCGAGGTCGAGTCGAGCGGGTCGACCGCCGGATAGATGCCCTGCTCGACGAGGGCGCGCGAGAGCACGGTGGTCGAGTCGAGGTGGGCGAACGTGTTCGCCGGGGCCGGGTCGGTGAGGTCGTCGGCGGGGACGTAGATCGCCTGCACCGAGGTGACCGAGCCCTTGGTCGTCGAGGTGATCCGCTCCTGCAGCTGGCCCATCTCGGTCGCGAGCGTGGGCTGGTAGCCGACGGCGCTCGGCATGCGGCCGAGGAGCGCCGAGACCTCGGAGCCCGCCTGGACGAAGCGGAAGATGTTGTCGATGAAGAGGAGGACGTCCCTGCCCTGGTCGCGGAAGTACTCGGCCATCGTGAGGCCGGAGAGGCCGACGCGCAGGCGCGCTCCCGGCGGCTCGTTCATCTGCCCGTAGCAGAGCGCGACCTTGTCGATCACGTGGCCGTCCTCGGTCTTGGCTTCACGCATCTCGATCAGCAGGTCGTTGCCCTCGCGCGTGCGCTCGCCTACGCCGGAGAAGACCGACACGCCGCCGTGCTCGCGGGCGAGGTTCGCGATCAGCTCCTGGATCAGCACCGTCTTGCCGACGCCGGCGCCGCCGAAGAGGCCGATCTTGCCGCCGCGGACGTACGGGGCGATCAGGTCGACGACCTTGATCCCCGTCTCGAAGATCTCCACCTTCGGCGACAGCTCGTCGAACGCGGGCGGGTCGCGGTGGATCGGCCAGCGCTCGGAGCCGGCCGGCGGCGCGTGCTTGCCGTCGACGGGGTCGCCGAGGACGTTCCAGACACGGCCGAGGGTGATGTCGCCGACGGGCACCGAGATCGGCGCGCCGGTGTCGACGACCTCGATGCCGCGGGGGAGGCCGTCGGTGCTGTCCATCGCGACGGCGCGAACGCGGTCGTCGCCGAGGTGCTGCTGCACCTCTGCGATCAGGTCGCCGCCTTCGGGGCGCGCGATCCGCAGCGCCGACGTAGATCGCGGGGAGCTTGTTGGGGAAGACGGCGTCGACCACGACGCCCTTGATCTCGATCAGGCTGCCGACGTTGTCGCGTACTTTGGCTGCTGCTGGCCATGGGTCTCCTGGACGCTTCGAGGTTCAGAGCGGGCGAGCGTGCGCCGGACGTTCGGCCGCCCGCCGCGGGCCAGTCTATAGAAGCGCGCGAGCTGCGAACGAGTCGCAGGCGTCAGGCGCCCGGCCTCGTACACGGTCGGCTCGTCTGAGCATGCGTGCGCGCGCGAAGGCGATGCTGCTGCGGCGTCGCGAAGCTCACGCGCGCTGTCGACGACCCGCCCGCGGGATGGCAAGAAGCGTCGATGCCGCGACGACCGCGGCCGCGAGCGCGATAGAGCGAGCGCGCCCGCGCGCAGCGGCCGAGCGCGCGCGCCTTCTCGCCCAGGCCGGTGTGACGACCGCGACCGGCCGGCGGGCTCGACCGGCGGCGCTCCCGCACGAGAGTGGTGAACCCGCTAATCTCGCGCTCGGTCGCCGGCAGCGATCGCACCGCCGCAGATGGCGTGCGAGCGCAGCCTGCTCCAGGCGGCCTAGCTCACCGTCGAGATCGAGCGAAATCCACTGAGCGGCCCGCTCGCAGGGAGTTGTCCTGCGCCACCGGGTCATACAACTAGTTGAGACGTCACCGAGAACGTGAGTTAGATAGCTGATCTCACCCGTGCGGCTACTCGGCCGCTCGAGCCGGCGAACGGGGCGGCGAGCTCCTGCTCGGTCATCGGCCAGCGCTCGACCGGGTAGTGGCAGGCAGCCTCGTGCCCCGGCTCGAACTGCGCGGAGCTGCGGCGTCTCGACGTCGCAGTGGCCGCGCTGGAACCGCGGGCAGCGCGGATGGAAGACGCAGGCCGAGGGCGGGTTGACGGGGGACGGGACGTCGCCGCTCGAGGACGATCCGCTGGCCTGCGCGGCGCCGCCGTCGAGGCCGTGCCGCGGGACCGCCGAGAGGAGCGCCGCCGTGTACGGATGCCGCGGGTGCTCGTAGAGTGCCTCCGAGTCGCTGAGCTCCACGACGCGGCCGAGGTACATCACGGCGATGCGGTCCGAGACCTGCCGGATCACCGACAGGTCGTGCGAGATGAAGACGTACGTCAGGTCGAAGTCCTTCTGGAGGTCCTTGAGCAGGTTGAGGATCTGCGCCTGGACCGAGACGTCGAGCGCCGAGACGGGCTCGTCGCACACGATCAGTTTCGGCTGCAGCGCGATCGCGCGGGCGACGCCGATGCGCTGGCGCTGGCCGCCCGAGAACTCGTGCGGGTAGCGGTTGTAGTGCTCCGGGCTGAGCCCGACGCGGGCGAGCAGCTCCTGGACGCGGCGCCGCACGTCCTTCTCGGTCCGGTGGATCGTGAACGGCTCCCCGACGATCTGGCCGACGCTCTTGCGCGGGTTCAGCGACGAGTACGGGTCCTGGAAGATGATCTGCATCTCGCCGCCGCAGCGGCCGGAGCTCGCGCTGGGACAGCCTTGCTGATGTCCCGGCCGTCGAACATCACGGCCCGGAGGTCGGGTCGAGCAGCCGGACCATCAGCCGCGCGGTCGTCGACTTGCCGCAGCCGGACTCCCCGACGATGCCGAGCGTCTCGCCCCGCCGCACCGTCGAGCGTGACGTCCTCGACCGCATGGACGACCCCCTTCCCGCTCGCGAACACGCCCTGCTTGACGGGAAGTGCTTCGTGAGGTGCGTCGACCTCGACCAGGTTCTCGCCGTCGCCGGACCGCGCTCGGCTCCGACGGTCATACCGGACGCGATCTCCCGGCACGATGCGGTTGGCCCAGATCTCGCGCTTCCGCTCCGGCGACAGATGGCAGGCGTCGGGTGCCCGCCGGGGATCGCGTCAGCGGCGGCCGCTTCGTGTCGCACGGCTCGAAGCGGTACTTGCAGCGCGGATGGAACGGGCAGCCCGGCGGCGGATGGAGCAGCGAGGGCGGCGAGCCCTCGATCGGGAGCAGCGCGTCGAGACGCTTGCTCGACGCTCGGCATCGACTCGAGCAGGCCCCACGTGTACGGGTGCTGCGGCGCCGCTGAAGATCTCGGCGTTCGGTGCCGTACTCCATCGCGCGGCCGGCGTACATGACCATCACGTGCGACGCGGTCTCCGCGACGACGCCGAGGTCGTGCGTGATCAGGATCACGCCGACGTCGAAGTCGCGCTTGACGCGGTCGATCAGCTCGACGATCTGCGCCTGAACGGTCACGTCGAGCGCGGTCGTCGGCTCGTCGGCGATCAGGACGTCCGGGTTGTTGACGAGCGCCATCGCGATCATCGCGCGCTGGCGCATCCCGCCCGAGAACTGGTGCGGGTAGTCGCGCGCGCGCACGGCGGCGTTCGGGATCCCGACTGCGTTGAGCATCTCGACCGCGCGCGCTCGCGCCGCTTCTTCGAGACGTTCTGGTGCGCGAGCACCGCCTCGGCGATCTGGTCGCCGACGCGGTACATCGGGTGCAGGCAGGCGAACGGGTCCTGGAAGATCATCGAGACGTCGCGGCCGCGGATCGTCCGGAGCTCCGTCGGGCTTCAGCTTCAGCAGGTCGGTGCCCTCGAAGAGGATCTCGCCGGAGATGTCTGCGTAGGCGCGGTTCAGGAGCCCCATGATCGCGAGGCTCGTGACGCTCTTCCCCGAGCCCGACTCGCCCACGACGCCGAGCGTCTCGCCGCGCCGCAGCGTGAACGAGAGATCGCGTCACCGCCTGGACGACGCCGTCCCGCGTCCGGAAGCGCACGGTGAGGTTGCGGACGTCGAGAAGCGTCGAGCTGCTGCCGCCCGTCGAGCTCGTCGTCATGCGAAGCGAATGCGCGGATCGAGGAAGGCGTAGATGATGTCGACGATCAGGTTCGCGATCACGACCGCCGTCGCGGTGCAGATCACCACGCCGAGCACCGTCGGCAGGTCCTGGGTGTGCGCGCCGTTGATACGCGAGCCAGCCGAGGCCCTGGATGTTGAAGACGGACTCGGTGATGATCGCGCCGCCGACGAGGAGCGCCATGTCGAGCCCGAAGATGGTGACGATCGGCGTCAGGCTCGCGCGTAGCCCGTGCTTGAAGATCACCTCCGCTCCGACAGGCCCTTCGCGCGCGCCGTCCGGATGTAGTCCTCGCCGAGCGTCTCGAGCAGGTTGTTGCGCGTCAGCCGCGCGTAGATCGGCCATGAAGAGGAGCGCCAGCACGAACCAGGGCAGGATCATGTGCGACGAACCAGTGGCCGACCCCGTCGGTCAATCGGCGTGTAGCCCGGAGCCCGTCTGTCAGCCCGAGCTTCTTCCAGATCATGTACAGCGCCATCAGGCCGAGCCAGAAGACGGGTGCCGTGATCCCGAAGAGCGCGAAGCCCATTGCGGCTCGGTCGACGGCCGTTCGTCTCCTAACGGCCGAGATCACCCCGATCGTGACGCCGAAGAAGAGCCAGATGATCGCGGCGCCCGGGATCAGGAACAGCGTGCGCGGCGCCCGCTGGATGATCTCGCGCGACCGAGACGTAGTTCCCGTACGAGTAGCCGAGACCCGGGCCAGCCGTTCTCGTCGCCGGTGACGAAGTTCTTCACGAAGTAGAAATACTCCACGTAGAACGGCTGGTCGAGGTGCAGCCGGTGCCTGATCAGCGCGATGTTCTCGGGCGTCGGGAACTTCCCGGCGAACCGGAGCGCGGGGTCGCCGTTCGGGAGCTTGAAGAAGACGAGGAACGTGATGAAGACCACCACGTTCACGACCAGGATCGCCCACAGCAGGCGTCACGATGTAGAGCACCATCCCGGTGTCTCCCGCTGAAAATACCCCGGGCGCCCGTGCGGGCGCCCCGGGGTCGTCGTTCACTCGTCTTGCCGGCCTGATCAGCCCTTCACCGAGATCTGCGCGTATGCCGGGGTGGTGCAGAACTGGTCGAACTGGTAGTGGGTGACGTTGTTGCTCGTGATGCGTCACCTTCGACCACATCCACGGCACCCACGGCACGACGTTCGTCATGAGGTACTTGTCGAGCGCCTCGTAGCACGACGTGCGGGCCGGGTCGATCAGGGCCGAGCACTTGTCGAGCTGCTTCTGGATGCTCGGGACGCCGAGGCCCGTCTTCGCGTTGTACGGGTCGCAGTCGCCGACGACCTTGAGCGTCGTGCACTGCGACTTCGTGATCCCGATCAGCGAGTAGTTCGTGTTGCCGGTCGGGATGATCGTGCGGCCGTCGAACAGCGGGCTGAAGAACGTGACCGCGTCCGCGTAGTCCTTGCCCCAACCGGGGCGCTCCGACATCGGGACGTTCTTCGCGACCGTCTGGACCGTCGGGTAGGCGCCGTTGATCGTGCGGACCGTGAAGGTGATGCCGATCTTCGCCGCGTCCTGCTGGATGGTGCTGACCATGCCCGGGTCGACCGAGCGGGCATCCGCGATCAGGAGGACGCCCTTGCACTCCTTGGCGTCGCACATGCCGCCGCCGCTCGAGTACTTCGAGCCGCGCATCGCGGCCTTCGCCTTCGCGACGCTCCCGTGGTCACCGGGGGTGCCGTACGGGCGATAGTCCGGCATGGCACCGCCGAAGATCGAGTCCGGAACGATGTGGTTGGCGATGTCGCCGACCGTCGGCCCGCCCCAGATCTGCCGCAGCGCGGCCTTGTCGATGATCCAGTTCATCGCCCGGCGAACGTGGATGTCGTCGAACGGCGCCTGGGTGGTGTTCATCGTCAGAGTACCAGGTGCGGTCACCCGAGTTCTGGAAGAAGTGCGACTTGAGGCTCGGAGACGTCGCGTACTTCTTCAGGACCTGCGGCGGGATGCTGGACGTCGCCGCGAAGTCGAACTGGCCGGCCTCGATCTTGTTGTAGATGTCCGTGCTGCTCGCGTCGACGAGGAACTGGACCTGGTCGACGTAGTTCTTGCGCGTCGGGTCGGTGCTCTGCTTGTAGTTCGGGTTGCGCACCAGGAACATGTGCGTCTGGCCGTCGTAGCCCGAGGCCGGCTTGAGCGCCGGCGCAGGAAGAGATGTTGACCTGGTCGATCCCCTGGATCATGTAACCGGCGGTCGAGATCAGATCCTGGCCGTACTTGCCGGGCTTGCCCTCGAAGCACTTCGTGACCTCGGCCGGCTGGGGGCCCGTGGCGGGCATGCCCATCCGCTTCAGGAAGTCGCCGGTAGGGGCGGTGAGGTTGAAGACGATGGTCGACGTCCCGTTGCACTTGATGCCCGAGATCGACTTCGCCTTGCCGGCGCGCGTACGCGTCCCAGCCCTGAATCACCTTGTAGTAGAAGCTGTACTGGCCGCCGTCCTTCGGGTTCGCGAGGCGCTGCATCGCGTTCACGAAGTCATTGCAGACGACCTGACGGCTCACGGGCGGGCTGAACTGAACGCCCGGCTTGATGTGGAAGGTGTAGGTCTTGCCGCCGTTCGTCGGCTTCGGCACAGCCGTCGCGATGTCCGCGACCGGCGTGTTGCCCGGGCCGCCCGCAGTGTGCTGGTACCCGATCAGGGTGCGTACGAGCAGGTTGTCCAGGATGCCGAACGCGTCACCGAGGTATTCGCCCGTCGGGTCGAAGTTGTCGGTGAAGCCGAACGACTGCTCCCAGCCGACGTTAAGGGTGCCACCGGCCTTGATCTGGCTCTGCTTGGCCGGGTGGGCCGATGCGCCGACCGCGGAGACGACGGCAAAGGCCGCCACCAGGCCGACGATCCACGTCAGCCTACGGATTGGCTTCTTCACGATTGGTGTCTCCCTCCTTCTCCCGTGCCGGCGGCACGGGTTTCGCAAGTGACCAGACGTTAAGACGTCAGACGGCGGCCGCCGTTAGTACTTCTCACCGGTCAGCCCGGACGTCGAGCGCGTCGCGCAGCCCGTCGCCGAGCAGGTTGAACGCCAGCGTGGTGATCACGAGCATCAGTCCGGGGAACAGCATGAGGAACCAGGCGGTGTCGTAGAACCGCTGTGCGTCGTTGAGCAGGCCGCCCCACGAGGCGGTTTGCGGCGGAACGCCGAGGCCGAGGTACGAGAGGGCGGCCTCGTACAGGATCGTCTGCGGGATCAGCAGCGTGGTGTAGACGATCATCGGGCCGGCCAGGTTCGGAAGGATCTCCCTCAGGATGATCCGGGTGTTGCTCGCACCGAGCGAGCGGCTCGCCTCCACGAACTCCTTCTCGCGGATCGAGAGCGTGAAGCCGCGCACGAGCCGGGCGATGTACGGCCAGGTGAACAGGACGATGATCGCGATCACGAGGTTCAGCCCCGGCTGGATCGACGTGAAGCCGAGGCTGCATCCCTCCTTGGTCGCGCTGCACGCCGCGACGATGCCGATCGAGATCAGCAGTGCGGGAAGCGCGAGCATCACGTCACCGAAGCGGGACAGCATCGAGTCGGCGAACCCGCGGAAGTAGCCGGCGATCATGCCGACGATCAGGCCGATGATCACGGCGATGCCGGAGGCGACGACGCCGACGAGCAGCGACGTCCGCGTGCCGTACATCGTGCGCACGAAGAGGTCGCGCCCCTCGCCGTCGGAGCCGAACCAGAACTGGGAGTTGGGCCCCTTGGGAAGCCCGAACTCGTCGAGCGTGACCGACTGGTACGACTCGGTGTTCGGGTGGCCGGTGACATGGGCCGCAATCGGGCCGCCGAAGAAGGCGATGAAGATGAGGAGCGCGATCACGAACAGCGCCACGAGCGCCGCCCTGTCCTCGCGGAACCGCTCCCAGAAGAGCCGCGCGCCGCTGCGGCCCTCGGTGACGACGGCCTTCGGCTGATCCGGCGACTCCGTTCCCGGGGCGGTTCCGCCTCCGGAAAGGAACTCGGTCGCAGCGGTCATGGTCTAGGCATCCCCGAATGATGCGGCCGTCTGTGGCACGGCTCGCAAGTATAGGACGTTCGAAAGCTCGTGTCTGTTAGCGCAAGCAGGTAGGCTCGTTTGCTCTGAGCAGGTAATTGTCCCCCATTGGCGGAGGTCAAACGCCGCCTACTGCGTGAGCGCGTCTGCCCCGGCAACAACCTCGAGGATTTCCTGCGTGATCTCGGCCTGGCGAGCGCGGTTCATGGCCAGGGTGAGCGCGTCGATCAGCTCCCCGGCGGCCTTCGACGCATTCCGCATCGCCGTCATCTGGGCGCCGAAGAACGAGGCCGCGGACTCGAGCAGCGCCCGGTAGATCTCGGTCTCGACGTAGACCGGCAGCAGGCGCTCGAGGATCTGCTTCGGTTCGGGCTCGAAGAAGAAGTCGAACGGGTGGCCGGCTTCGTGCGTGGTGTCGATCGGCGGTTGACCGTCCTCATCGGTGGTGAGCACCTCCGCGGGGATCGGCAGCAGCTCGCTCACCGTGACCCGCTGCACGAGCGGCGAGACGAACGCGTTGTAGATCAGGACGACGCGGTCGACCTCCTCGTTGACGTACGCGTCGGCGACCGCATGCGCGACCGCCTGGGCGTGCGCGTAGGTCGGCTTGTCGGAGAAGCCGGTCCAGCTCTCCGCCAGTGGGAAGCGGCGAAAGCGGATCGTCGACTGCGCCTTCTTGCCAACCGTGAAGAACTTGACCTCCTGGCCCTCTGCCTGCACCTCGCGCATCAGCGCGAACGACCGCCGCAGGACCTGTGCGTTGAACGCACCGGCGAGCCCGCGATCGCCGACGACGGGGATGATCCCGACCGTGCGGACGTTCTCGCGGCCCTCGAGCAGCGGCAACCGCACCGCGCCCGCCGCCTGGCGCGTGCCGGCCATCAGCTCGATCATCCGGTCGGCGTAGGGCCGCATCGCCTCGATCCGCAGCTGCGACCGACGCAGGCGCGCCGAGGCGACAAGCTCCATCGCGCGGGTCAGCTTGCGGGTGTTCGAGATCGAGCGGACGCGCCGCTTCAGGTCCTGCGTCGAAGCCAATGTCTTCAGGCCGCTTCCCCGCTCGACGTTGAAGATGCCCTTGAAGTCCTCGATCTCCTTGCTCAGCTTCTCGGCCGTCTCGTCGGGCAGGTCGCCCGTCTCGCGGATCGCCTTGAGCACGTCGCTGTCCGCACGCAGCTTCTGCCGGAGCTCCTCCTGGAAGCGCGGCACCTGGTCGGTCGGGATGTCGTCGAGGTAGCCGTTGACGCCGGCGTAGAGCGCCGCGACCTGCTCCTCCATCGGCCAGGGTGCGTACTGCGGCTGGTTCAGCGTGGCGACCATCTTCTCGCCGCGGTTCAGCGCCTGCTGCGTCGCCTGGTCGAGCTCCGACCCGAACTGCGCGAAGGCCTCCAGCTCGCGGTACTGCGCCAGGTCGAGGCGCAGCCGGCCGGCGACCTTCTTCATCGCCTTCGTCTGCGCGGACGAGCCGACGCGCGACACCGAGATGCCGACGTTGACGGCCGGCCGCACGCCGGAGAAGAAGAGGTCGGACTGCAGGAAGATCTGCCCGTCGGTGATCGAGATCACGTTGGTCGGGATGTACGCCGACACGTCGCCGGCCTGCGTCTCGATGATCGGCAGCGCGGTGAGCGACCCGCCGCCGAGCTCGTCGTTCAGCTTGCAGGCACGCTCGAGCAGCCGCGAGTGCAGGTAGAAGACGTCGCCCGGGAAGGCCTCGCGGCCCGGCGGGCGGCGCAGGAGCAGCGAGAGCTGCCGGTACGCGTCGGCCTGCTTGGTCAGGTCGTCGTAGATCACGAGCGCGTGCTCGCCCTTGTAGAGGAAGTACTCGCCCATCGCGGCGCCGGCGAACGGCGCCATCCACTTGATCGGCGCCGCCTCGTGCGCGGGCGCGGTCACGATCGTCGTGTAGGCCATCGCCCCCGCCTCGCGCAGCCGCTCGTACACCTGCGCGACCGTCGAGGCCTTCTGGCCGACGGCGACGTAGATGCACTTCACGTTCTGGTCGTGCTGGTTGAGGATCGTGTCGACGGCGATCGCCGTCTTGCCGGTCGAGCGGTCGCCGATGATCAGCTCGCGCTGGCCGCGGCCGACGTTGGTCATCGCGTCGATCGCCTTGATGCCGGTCTGGAGCGGCTCCTTCACCGGCTGGCGGTCGATGACGCCCGGCGCCTTCCACTCGAGCAGGCGGGTCTCCTTCGCGTCGATCGGGCCCTGGCCGTCGAGCGGGTTCCCGAGCGGGTCGACGACGCGGCCGAGGAGCGCCTCGCCGACCGGGACGGCTGCGACCTTGCCGGTGCGGCGCACCGGGTCGCCCTCCGAGATCTTCTCCCACTCGCCGAAGAGCGCGACGCCGACGTTGTCCTCCTCGAGGTTGAAGGCGAGGCCGACGACGCCGTGGTCGAGCTCGAGCATCTCCAGCGCGACGCAGTTCTCGAGCCCGTGGACGCGCGCGATGCCGTCGCCGAGCTGGAGCACGGCACCGACCTCGGCGAGGTTCGTGTCGACGTCGAACTCCTCGATCCGCTTGCGCAGGATCGACGTGATCTCTTCCGGACGCAGCTTCATTCGGCCTTAGCTCCTTGTGGTTGCGAGTTCTTGACGAAGACGGTCGAGGCGGCCGCGCACGCTCCCGTCGAGGCGCATCGAGCCGGCCTGCAGGACGATGCCGCCGATCAGGTCGGGGTCCACGCTGCGGGACGCCTGCACCTGGCGCCCTGACTTCTTCTCGATGTCGGAGATGATCCGCTGGAAGTCGCCGTCGGAGAGCTCGTGCGCGGTCGTGACCTCCACGTCGAGCACGTTCGCCTGCGCGGCGATGATCGCCTCGAACTCCTCGGCGATCTCCCGGATCTCCCCCGCGCGCCCCTTCTCGACGACGACGCGGATGAAGTTCCGGATCAGCTCGCCGGCACCGCCGAGGGGGGTGCCGCCAAGGACATCGTCGAGGACGTCGCCCTTCACGCGCGACTCCGTCTCGGGGTTCTCGAGCACGGCCTCGAGCTCGGGGACCTCGGCGATCGCGGCCGCGAGATCCTCGAGCTCGGCCCGTACGACGTCGAGCTTGCCCTTGTCCTGCGCGGCCTCGTAGAGCGCGCGGGCGTAGATGCGCTGCGGAGCGGCTATGAGCGGCTCGCCTCCAGCTGCGAGAAGTCGATCTCGGCGAGCGCCTCGTCGATCAGGCGCTGCTGGTCGGCGTCGGTGAGGGTCTTGCGCGTGATCTTCTCGGCCGCCTCGACGGACAGCCGTCCGACCTCCTCGCGGAGCTCGTTGAAGATCTGCACCTTCGCCTGCTCGAGCTGCCGCTCGGTCTCGGCGAGGCGCCGCTGGCGCTCCTCCTCGGTTTCCGTGCGCATCTGCTCGCGCTGCGCATCGGCGATCCGCCGGGCCTCGGCGAGGATGTTCTCGCCGTCGGAGCGAGCCTGCCCGATCAGCGCCTTGTGCTCCTCGAGCAGGGCGCGTGCCTCCTCGCGCACGCGGTCCGCCTCCTCGACCGACTGCCGGATCCGCTCGCGCCGCTCGTCGATCAGCTTCTGGATCGGGCCGAAGGCATAGCGGCGCAGCACGAAGAAGGTGATCGCGAAGGCGACGATCGTCCAGATCATCAGACCCGGGATGATCTGGACGAGCGGGTTCGTGGCGAACAGCAACGAGCTCATTCCTAGACCAGGACGTAGCCGAGCAGGCCGCCGAGGAAGCCGTAGAAGACGACGGCCTCGGTGAGGGCGAAGCCGAGCCACATCAGGCCCTGAAGCTCGCCGCGCAGCTCGGGCTGGCGGGCGACGGACTGGATCATCGAGCCGAAGATGAAGCCGATGCCGGGGCCGGCGCCGGCGGCGCCGAGGCCGATGCCGAGCGCCAGCGCGATCGCCTTGCCGGCGTGGACGACCGGGGTGTCCTTAACGGAGGCGGCGATGAGCGCCATGAATCCGAGCATGCGTCGTGTTCTCCTTTGTCTAGTGCTCCGGCTCGATGGCCGTGCCGATGTAGATGGCCGTAAGGGCGGCGAAGATGAAGGCCTGGATCGTGACCACGATCACGACCTCGAAGATGTAGAAGACGAACGCGGCCGGCAGCCCGAAGAACCGCCAGGGCGGCGTGTGGATGATGAAGACGAGGCCGATCATCGTGAGGATCAGGATGTGGCCGGCGAGCATGTTCGCGTAGAGGCGGACGGAGAGGCTGATCAGCCGCATGAACTGCGAGATGATCTCGATCGGGACGATCAGAAACAGGAGCGCCTTCGGGACCTCGGGGATCCACGATTTGAAGTACTTGACCGCGCCGTTGTAACGGATCCCCTCGATGTGCTGGAAGATCCAGGTCAGCAGCGCGAGCGCCAGCGTCACCGAGATCGAGGACGTCGCCGCGTAGATCCCCCACACGGGAACCCCGTGGTAGGTCTGGCCGGTGAACGGCAGCGGGATGAACCCGAGCAGGTTCACCACGAAGATGAAGATCAGCAGCGTGGCGCAGTAGGGGAACCAGCGCGCCATCGCCTTGGTCGGAAGGCCCGTCTCGGCGACCTGGGTCTGCGCGATGTCGTAGATCACCTCACCGACCGTCTGCCGCGTCCCCGCGACGGTCGCGAGACGCCAGCGCATCGTCGCGAGGCCGATCAGGATCGAGAGGGCGGCGCCGACGAGGAGGTAGACGACGGCGCGGTTGATCGAGAGGTTCAGCCCGCCGAGGTGGATGGGCACCCAGTCCTTGAGCTTGAACTCGTCGGACGGATCGAAGGTCGCGGCGGACGCGGTGGCGGGCGCGATGAGCGCGAGCCCGACCAGCGTCGCGAGCAGCCCCTTCAACCTCACGTCTTTGCCTCCCCTCCGTAGTACGTCGCGAGCGACGTTGCGAACTCGACCGAGTATGCGATTGCGTAGACCGCGAGAGCGGCGACTCCGACGCTCTGGTTCGTGACGGTCACCGCGACGAGTACGACCCCCGCCGTGATCGTCCGGACCATCCTGCCCATGGCCACCGCACCCGAGCCCGCGAGGTTACCCATACCGATTGGCTGTCGCTGAAGAACCCGCGCGACCAGCTGCCCCGCGACCCAGAGCACGGCTGCAATCGCCCAGCCGGTGAGCGGCCAGCCGAAGATCAGGAAGAGCGGCAGCGCTCCTCCGACGACGACGCTGCCGTAAATGAGCGGTGCGTTCCCTTTCGGCAGGGGACGGGGTGCCAGCGCTCCGGGCATCAGGCGAAGTACTGGTGGTAGCGGATGTACACCCCCGAGATGCCGGCGGGGATGCCGACGACGGCGCCGACGATCAGCCCGATCTTGAGTGCGCCGGCCAGCCAGCCGATCAGGGTGCCGAGGGCGATGGTGAGCAGCGTGATCGTGATCAGGAGCGCGCCCGCCTCCACAGGGGGAAACGCACGGGGCTGGGACGGCTCCATCGCGCGGCAGCATAGCGGAGTCGGGCCGCGCGGTGCGTCGACTTCGTAACAGCGCAAAACGGCCGGTTATGCGGTTTTTTGCTCGACTTTGTTCGCCTCCGCCTCCTGCCGCCGGCGGATGAACGGGTTCGCGAGCTTGACGATCTCGAGCAGGTACACCACGTAGACGGAGGCGCCGATCGCGAGCAGGCCGATCAGCGCGTCGAGCGCAACGTTGAGCGGGTCCCAGTCGCCGTGGGCGTGGGGATGGAGGAAGCGGGTGGCGAGCGCGGCGAGCGCGAGCGTCGCGCACCAGGCGTAGAGGTAGAAGACCGACCGGCGCTGCGAGAAGCCGATGTTCTCGAAGCGGTGATGAAGGTGCGTGCGGTCCGCCTCGTAGACGGGGCGGCCGTGCTTGATGCGCTTCGCGACGACGAACGAGGTGTCGATCAGCGGGACCGCGAGCACGAGCAGCGGCAGGACGAGTGCGGTCAGAGCGGCGGTCTTCGAGAGGCCCTGCACGGAGACGGCGGCGAGGGTGAAGCCGAGCAGCAGCGCGCCGGAGTCGCCCATGAAGATCCGGGCCGGATAGAAGTTGTGGCGGAGGAAGCCGACGCATGCCCCGAACACGGCGCCGGTCAGGATCGCCGCGTTGACGTCGCCGCGAGACAGGTCGATCACGGTGAACGAGAGGGCCGAGATCGCGCAGACGCCCGCGGCGAGGCCGTCGAGTCCGTCGAGGAAGTTGACCATGTTCATCACGGCGACGATCCCGACGATCGTCAGCGCGACGCCGACCGGCTTCGGCAGGTCCTGCACACCGAGCCCCGGGAACGTGATCCGGTGCACCCACACGCCGAACCAGCAGACGATCGCGGCCGCCGCAACCTGGCCGCCGAGCTTCTCCCACCAGCGGAGGCCGCGGAAGTCGTCGACGGCGCCCACGGTCGTCGCCACCGCGGCCCCGACGAGGATGCCCCGCATCTGGCTGTCGAGCTGGAGGAACGCGAGCGCCGGGACGAAGATCCCGAGGAAGAGCGCAAGCCCGCCGAGCCGGGGCACGCCGCGCGGTGTCGAGCGGCGGCCGTTCTCGGCGCGGTCGACGACGCCGAGCAGGCGGGCCATGCCGCCCACCGCCGGAGTCAGCAGGACGACGATCACCAGGGCGATCAGGGCGCCCCAGAGAACCTCCAGGTGGCTCGTGAGCTCGTTCCAGACCATGGCCGTCGTCTACTTCGTGCCGTAGAGGCGATCTCCCGCGTCGCCGAGGCCGGGGACGATATAGCCCTTGTCGTTCAGGTGCGAATCGATCGAGGCGACGAAGATGTTCACGTCGGGATGGTTGCTCTCGATCCGCCGTACGCCCTCGGGGGCGGCGATCAGCGAGATCAGAGAGACGTTCGCGGCGCCGGCGTTCTCGAGGACCGTGACGGCGTGGGCGGTCGAGTTGCCGGTCGCGAGCATCGGGTCGAGCAGCAGCACGTCGCGCTCGGCGATGTCGGCGGGGAGCTTCACGTAGTACTCGACCGGCTCGAGAGTCTCCTCGTTCCGGTAGAGCCCGATGAACCCGACCCGCGCCACCGGGATCAGCGAGAGCACCCCGTCGAGCATTCCCATGCCGGCCCGCAGGATCGGGCAGACGGCGACCTTCTTCCCAGGGATGCGGTAGGCACGCGTCCGCTCGAGCGGCGTCTCGACCTCGACCTCCTCGAGCTGCATCTCCTTCGTCGCCTCGTAGGTGAGGAGCAGCGTCAGCTCGTTCACGAGCCGCCGGAACATCTCGGTGTCGGTGTTGACATCGCGCAGCAGCCCCAGCTTGTGCCGGACAAGCGGATGCGTGACCTCGTGGGCCGCCACTCAGCTGACGTAGGTCGTGTAGCCGCGGAACCCAGGGTACAACGGCCGGCGCTCGCAGAGCGCGCTCGAGCGGGTGGCGAGCGCGTCCGTGTCGGCATGGTCGCCGAGCGCGTCGGTGATGATCGACGCGACCTCGCGGAAGTCGTCCTCGTCGAAGCCGCGCATCGTGGCCGCCGGCGTGCCGATGCGGACGCCGGAGGCGACCATCGGCGGCCGCTCGTCGAACGGGACCGTGTTGCGGTTGACCGTGAGGCGACATTCGTGGAGGCGGTCCTGCGCCGCGAGGCCCGTCCACTCGGTCGCGCGCAGGTCGAGCTGGACGAGGTGCGTGTCCGTGCCGCCGGTGAGCACGTCGTAGCCGCCGTCGAGCAGGCCGGCGGCGAGCACGTCCGCGTTCGCCCGCACCTGCCGCTGGTACTCGCGGAACGCCTCGGTGCCGGCGATCCGGAAGCACGTCGCCTTGGCCGCGATCGTGTGCATCAGCGGCCCGCCCTGCATGCCGGGGAAGAGCGCGCGGTCGAGCGCCTGGGCGTGCTCCTCGGTGCAGAGGACGAAGCCGGCGCGCGGGCCTGCGAGCGTCTTGTGCGTGGTCGAGGTGACGAAGTGCGAGTGCGGCACAGGGTTCGGGTGGAGGCCCGCGGCGACGAGGCCGGCGAAGTGGGCCATGTCGGTCATCAGCAGCGCGCCGACCTCGTCGGCGATCTCGCGAAACCGGTCGGCCTCGACGGTGCGCGGGTAGGCGGAGCCGCCGGCGACGATCAGCTTCGGCCGTACCTCTTTCGCCTTCGCAAGCACCTCGTCGTAGTCGACGGTCATCGTCTCGCGCGACACGCCGTAGTGGTGGAACTCGTAGAGACGCCCTGAGAAGTTGACCTTGAGGCCGTGCGTGAGGTGGCCGCCGTGGTCGAGCGAGAGCCCGAGCACCTTGTCGCCCGGGGTGAGCGCCGCGAAGTAGACGGCCATGTTGGCCTGCGCGCCGGCGTGCGGCTGCACGTTCGCGTGCTCGGCGCCGAAGAGGGCCTTCGCGCGCTCGCGCGCGACCTCCTCCATCTCGTCGACGACCTCGCAGCCGCCGTAGTAGCGCTTGCCCGGGTAGCCCTCGGCGTACTTGTTCGTCGGCGTCGAGCCGATCGCCTCGAGCACCGCCGGCCACGTGAAGTTCTCGGACGCGATCAGCTCGATCTGGCCGCGCTGCCGCTCCAGCTCGCGCTCGAGCGTGTCGGCGATCTCGGGATCGACCTCCCCCAGCCCGGCTGTCCGAAGGTGCTCGAACGTCTCCTGCGCGACCGCCATCTCGATCCTCCTTGTCGTTCCCGTCAGCCTAGATGAGCGATCCGCGCCAGGGCATCTGCGACCGGGCCCGGCGCCCTCGCGGAGAACCCGCGGCTCTTCGCCCGTGAGGTCGAGCACAGTAGACGGCTCGCCGGAGAGCGTGCCCGCGTCGACCTCCGCCCCAATGCGGTCGCGGATGCGCTGCGGGACGTCGTCGAGGCTCGCGGCGGCGGGCTCGCCGGGGTCGTTCGCGCTCGTGGCGGCGACAGCGCCGACGGCATCGAGGACGTACTGGGCTGCGCGCGGCAACTCGGCGACGCGCACCCCGATCGTCTCGAGGCTCTCGCCGTTCAGCCACGGGTAGCGGCGGGCGGGGTTCGGCAGGACGAGCGTGTACGGGCCGGGAAGGAGCGCACGCACGAGCTCGGCGGAGCGTCCGCGGAGCTCCGGCACGCACTCGAGCAGCATGTCGACGCTCGAGGCGATCATCGCCGTCGGCTGGGTTGCACCCCGGCCCTTCAGCTCGTACAGGCGGCGGACCGGCGCCTCACGGAAGGCCGACGCACAGAGGCCGTACACACCGTCCGCGGGCAGCAACACCGGCCGACCGGCGCGAATCGCAGCCACCGCCGCGGCTACCTCTCCGGCCTCCACCATCCCTCGACCACCCTCTCCTTTCCGGCCAGATCCCGCGAGATCGTAGCCCGCTCGTAGCCGAGTGCCTCGAGGAGCGCGCGGACGTCCCCGGCGCCGTCCTCGTGCGTCTCGAACACGATCGCGCCGCCGTGCCTCAGCACGTCGCGGGCGGCGCCCGCGATCCGCTCGGTCTGCTCGTCCCCGACGACGGCGATCCTGGGCTCCCAGTCGCGCACCTCGGGCTGCAGCTCTGCGACCTCGGCCTCGCGGACGTACGGCGGGTTGGAGACGACGAGGTCGAACGGGCCCTCGACACCGTCGAGGAGGCTCGTCTGGAGAAGCTCGACGGGCAGCCCGAGCTGCTCGGCGTTCTCGCGCGCGAGCGCGAGCGCGTCGGGCGACATGTCCGTTGCGGTGACGCGCGCATCGGGCCGCTCGTCGGCAATCGCGAGCGCGATGGCGCCGCTCCCGGTGCCTACGTCGACAACGCGTGGGGCCTCGACGTCAGCGATGGCAGCAAGCGCGCGCTCGACCACGACCTCCGTCTCGGGCCGCGGGACGAGGGCGCGGGCGTCCGTCCTGAGCGTCAGACGGCGGAAGCCCCAGTCGCCGAGGACGTAGGCGAGCGGCTCGCGCTTGCCGCGGCGCTCGACGAGCGGGCGCACGGCGGCGAGCTCGGCCTCCGTGAGCGGCTTGTCGAAGCTCGTGTAGAGCTCGAGCCTCGTGAGGCCGAGCCCGCGGGCGAGGATCAGCTCGGCGTCGAGGCGCGCGGTGTCGATGCCCTTGCGGGCGAGGAAGTCGCTCGTCCTGGTCAGAACCTCGCCGAGCGTCAACCGCCGCCGCCCTCGAGCGCGCGGCGCTGCGCGTCGGCGGTCAGAGCGTCGGTGAACTCGTCGAGGTCGCCGGTGAGCACGTCCTGGAGCCGCGCGTTGACGCCGACCCGGTGATCGGTCACACGGTCCTGCGGGAAGTTGTAGGTGCGGATCTTCTCCGCGCGCTCGCCGCGGCCGACCTGCGCGTTGCGCGCGGCCGCCTGCTCGGCCTGCTGGCGCTCGCGCTCGGCCTCGTAGAGGCGCGCGCGAAGCACCCGCATCGCCTTCGCCTTGTTCTGGAGCTGCGAGCGCTCGTCCTGCATCTCGACGACGAGCCCGGTCGGCAGGTGGGTGATCCGCACGGCGGAGTCGGTCGTGTTGACCGACTGGCCGCCGGGCCCGGAGGAGCGGTAGACGTCGATCTTGAGGTCCTTCTCGTCGACCTGGACGTCCACCTCCTCGGCCTCGGGCATCACGGCGACGGTGGCGGTCGAGGTGTGGATGCGCCCCTGCGACTCGGTGTCGGGCACGCGCTGGACGCGGTGGGTTCCGCCCTCGAACTTGAAGATCGAGTAGGCGCCGTCGCCCTTCACGGCGTAGACGCCTTCCTTGATGCCGGCGCCGTCGCTCGCGCTGACCTCGAGCTGCTCCCACTTGAAGCCGCGACGCTCGGCGTAGCGCTCGAGCATCCGCGCCAGGTCGGCCGCCCAGAGCGCCGCCTCGTCGCCGCCGACGCCCTGGCGCACCTCGACGATCACGTCCTTCTCGTCTGCGGGGTCGCTCTCGACGAGCGAGAGCTTCAGCTCCTCCTCGAGCCGCGCGACCTCGGCCTCGTTGTCGGGGACGAACTCGGCGAGCTCGGCGTCGGCCTTCGCGGCCGCGAGGTCGTCGCGCGCCTGCCGCCACGCCTGCGCGAGGCGGTGCGGGCCCTCGAGCTTCTTCAGCCGCCGCCCGACCTCCTCCGCCTCGCGGTGGTCGTTGTAGACCGCAGGATCCGACATGCGGTCCTGCGCCTCCTGGTAGGAGCGCTCGAGCTCCTCGACCAGCTGTTCCAGACTGGACATGGCCGGGCCAGCGTACCCCCCGGCAGGACGCCTACTCGGTGGAGACGCCCTCCTCGGCTTCCTCTTCCTCGTCGTCCAGGACGAGGTCGGGGAGGTCGAGGGTGATCTCGATCCCGGTGAGGGCGCGCGAGATCGGGCACATGATCTTGGCGCGCTGGGCGATCTCGAAGATCTGCTGGTCGGTGAGGCCGTCGACGGTCACGCGCGCGGTCAGCGCCGACTGCGTCACGCCCATGCCGACCTCGAAGGAGACCGCGCACTCGACCTGCATCCCCTCGGGCTCCCAGCCCGAGCCCACGAGACCGGACGCGAGCTGCATGGCGAAGCAGGATGCGTGGGCGGCGGCGAGCAGCTCCTCGGGGCTCGTCTGCGGCTGGTCCTCGTCGACGCGCGCCATCCACGTGACGTCGAGCTCGGGGAGCGCGCCCGAGGTCGTCGAGAGGATCTTCCCCTCGCCGTCCATGAGGCCGCCGATCCACTCCACCTCAGCCCCGCGTACGACCGGCATCAGTGCACCCGTCCGTGATTCCGGTGGCTCATCCGGCGACCGGCTCGTCGTTCGTGGGAAGGGCAGGGAGCCCCGATATGGTCAATATCGGGGCGACTGAGGACGCAGCCACGGGCGGCGAGACGCCGCCGGGGAGCTGCCGTAATCGCGGACGGTGCACTTAGCCATCACCTCCACTCGTCGTTCCGCCGGCGAGAGCCGGCCCTCGTGATCCAGGACCTCGCGGAGGGCCCGGATCGAAACCTCGAGCTGGTCGAGCGTCGGCTCGCGCGTCGTCAGCCGCTGCAGCCAGAGGCCGGGCGCGAGCAGCGTCATCACCACGCGGCTGTGGGCGTGCTTGCCGGCGAACCGGATCAGCTCGTAGGCGACCCCGGCGATGAAGGGCAGCGCGACGATGCGGCTGACGACGAGCCACTGGATCGACAGGCGGCCGAAGGGCGCGTAGACGAAGACGCTCAGGACGACGACCCAGAAGAGGAAGGACGTTCCGCAGCGGGGGTGGATCAGCGAGTAGCGCTGGGCGACCTCGGGGGTCAGCTCCTCCCCGGCCTCGTAGGCGTTGATCGCCTTGTGCTCGGCCGCGTGGTACTCGAACACGCGCCGCGAGCGGCTTGTAGAGACTCAGCGCCGCCAGGTAGCCGACGAAGATCGAGATGCGGATCGCGGCCTCGACGATCACGAACACGGTCCCGTTCGAGATCGGGAGCGTGTCGGCGAGGAGGCCCGGGCCGACCTTGAAGAGCGCGAGCGCGAAGCCGATGGCGATCACGAACGACGCGACGATCGTCCAGCGCCCGATCTCGGCCGCCTCCTTCGCGTCCTCGGCCTCGTCCGGGTTGTCGACCGCCGCCGCGTAGTTCGCGGAGACGGAGAGCGCCCGGAAGCCGATCGCGAGCGACTCCCCGAGGGCGACGACGCCGCGCACGATCGGGATCCGGAGGATCCGGTGGCGGGCCATCGGCGAGCTGATCGGGCACGAGACCTCGGCGATCTCGCCGTCCGGCTTGCGCACGGCGACGGCCCAGTTGCGCGGACCGCGCATCATGACGCCCTCGAGGACGGCCTGGCCGCCGATCGCCTGTGCCATGGGGTTAGGAGGAGCTCGACGCGCCGCTCTTGGCGCGGTCGGCCTTCTCGAGGCGGCGCTGGAAGCGCTCGACCCGGCCGCCCGTGTCAACGAGCTTCTGCTTCCCCGTGTAGAAGGGGTGGCACTGCGAGCAGATCTCGACGTTCAGCTCGGGCGAGGTCGAACGGGTGACGAACGAGTTGCCGCACGAGCAGTGAACGGTCGCGAAGACGTACTCGGGGTGGATCTCGGCCTTCATCGTTTTTCCAGGATACCAGAGGCCGTTTGGGCGGCTACGTTGCCACCACTGACTACCACGACGGGGCGCTCGGCCTGCACCTTGCCCGCGAGGAGCGCGGCGGTCGCGGCGGCGCCCGCGGGCTCGACCGCGAGCTTCGCGCGCTGGTAGAGAAAGCGGAAGGCATCCTCGATCTCGTCCTCGGTGACGAGCACACGCTCGAGATCGCGGGTGAGCTCGATCGGGAGGCGGCCGGCGAACGGCGCGTTGAGGCCGTCGGCGATGGACGCCGGGGTCACGGGGACCGGCTCGCCGGCCTCGATCCCGGCATGGAGGGCTTTGCTGGTCTCGGGCTCGACGGCGACGATCCGGATCGGGCCGTGGGCGCCGAGTGCGGCGGTGATGCCGCCGACCAGCCCGCCGCCGCCGACGGCGACGATGACGGCGTCGGCGTCCGGGGCGTCCTCCTCGATCTCGAGGCCCACGGTGCCGGCGCCGGCGAGGACGAGCGGGTCGTCGAAGGGATGGACGAGGGTGCGGCCGGTCTCTTCGATCAGAGCGTGCAGGCGCTCGAAGGCGCTCGCCGGGTCGGTCGCCTCGAGGTCGACGTGGCCGCCGTAGCCGCGGGTGGCGGAGATCTTCTGCTCGCTCGCGCCCTGCCACATCACGACGAGCGCGTCGACGCCGTACTCGCGGGCGGCGAAGGCGGCGGCCTGCGCGTGGTTGCCGGCGGAGATCGCGATCACGCCGCGCTGCTTCTCCTCGTCCGTGAGGCTCGCGAGCTTGTTGAGGGCGCCGCGCGGCTTGAAGGAGCCGGTGCGCTGGAAGAGCTCGCACTTGAGGCGTGCGCCGAGGGTGCGGGAGGAGAGCATCGGCGTGCGGACGAGGTGGCGCTCGACGACCGGGCGGGCGCGGAGGACGTCGTCGCGGCTAACCACGCTGGCGCACCGCCTCGAAGAGGACGACCGCGGCGGCCGTTGCGGCGTTGAGGCTGTCGGCGCTGCCGGGGGCGACCGGGATCGAGACCGTCTGGGCGGCTGCCTCGAGCCAGGCCGCGGGCAGCCCCTCGTCCTCGGCGCCGACCGCGATCGCTACGGGCCCGCTCAGGTCGGCGTCGGAGTAGATCAGCTTTGCGTCGACCGTGGTCGCGACGAGCTCGGCGCCGAGGCCTTTCACCTCGTCGAGGACGGCCTCGACGACCGGGAGGCTGAAGACGGCGCCGGTCGACGCGCGAATCGCGTTCGGGTTCCAGGGGTCGGAGCGCGCCTCGGCGACGACGAGCGCGTCGGCGCCGGCGGCCTGGGCGGTGCGCGCCATCGCGCCGAGGTTGCCGGGCTTCTCGATCCCGACCGCGACGAGGTAGAGCGAGCCGCCGCGGGGAAGCTCGTGTGCGGGAGCCTCGACGACGGCGATCACCCCCTCGGGCTCGGCGCGGTAGGCCAGCTTCGCGAGGACGCGCTCGCTCACCGGCTCGCCCTCGTTCCACTCGAGCAGTGCCGGGGCGTAGTAGGTCTCGACGATGCGGAGGCCCGCGTCGCGGGCGCGCGCCACCTCGCGGGGGCCCTCGGCGATGAAGAGCCCCGTGCGCCGGCGCTCGCTGCTCTTGCGCAGGCGCACGACGTCCTTGACGCGTGCGTTGTCGAGGGAGGTGATCACCCGGCGCATCTTCCCAGAGGTGCGCCGGGTACCGACGACACCGCGGTCCGCTGCACTGCACGAGCCCGTACTCGGGAAGGACGCGGGACGGCTGCGTCGGATGGCGATACGCAACGGTGCACCGGGCTGGTCACCGTGAAGGTTGCGCTCACAGCGCCCGCGGGCGTCGTGATGGCGATCCTGCTGAGCCCGCCGAACGCCGCGATCCCGTGCGAGCTACGGCCGCCGTCCGGCACGGAGAACGTGATCTGCGTTCCGTGGGGATTGACGGTCGCCCGGATCGGCGTCGCCTTCGTGGGCATCGATCCCTGCGCGCCCGGATCGCAGGCGCTCGCCCACTTGACGGATGCCCGCTCCAGGTTGACTCCGTGGATGACGACGGTCGTTCCGCGTGCGCCCCATGTCGGTGACATGCTCGTGATCGTCGGCCCGGCCGCGCCTTTCCCCATCGCTGACCCGCCGAGGACGAGAGCTGCCAGCGCCGCAAGCCCGAGGGCGCCCAGGTGCGCTATCCGCTTGCTCAATGCGATCCCTCCCTTCCTCGCCAAGCTAACGCCCGAGAGGGATTCGCGCAAGCTCACCGTGGTCGATCACCCGGCGCATCTGCCCAGAGGTGCAATCGTCAGGTGAGGGTGTACTCGGGCCCCGAGCCGCCCTCCGGGGGCGTCAGCCGGCCGCCCTTGGCGGTGATTGCACCGCACTGGACGCAGTTCGACGGCGCGATCTTCACCTCGACGAGGCCGTCTTCGCCCGGCTCCGTCTCGTAGACCGCCGCCGGGCACATCCGCTCCCACATGCGGCCGAGCTCCTCGGGCACCCGGGTCTGGATCCGCACGTGGTTCGGCTGGTCGTCGCGCGTCCGGTTTCCGGACAGGAACACCGAGGACAGCTTGTCGAACGTCAGCACACCGTCGGGCACGGGGTAGGACGCCGCACGGTCAGTCGTGATCAGCGAGTGGCTCGCGTCGCGGTGCGTCGGCTTGTCGGCCAGCGGCGTGCGGCCGAAGGTCGCCGTCTCGATCCCCGCCAGGGCCGCGCCGCGCCAGAACCCGTGCGCGAACCCCTGCCGCATGTTCCGCACCTTCCGCAGGTCGCGCCAAACGAACGACGACCGCAGCGCCTCGTCGTAGCTCGGCAGCCACCCGCTTCGCCCCTCGGGCGCGAGCGCGCGCCACGCCGCCTCGGCCGCCAGCCGCCCGGACTCGATCGCGTAGTGAATCCCCTTGAGCGCCGGCACGTTGACGAGCCCGGCACCGTCGCCGGTGATCAGCAACCCCGGCGCCCACAGCTTCTGCGGCACCGCGACGTACCCGCCCTCCGGGATCGTCTTCGCCCCCCACGCCACGCGCTCGCCGCCCTCGAGGAGCGGCCGGATCCGCGGGTGCGTCTTCAGCTCCTGCAGGAGGTCGTGCACCGACAGCGCCGAGTCCGTGTAGTCGAGCCCGACCACGAGCCCGATCGTGAGCATGTCCTCGCCCATCGGATAGATGAACGAGCCGCCGAACTCGCGATACTTCGCCGCCGAGCGGAGCGGCCACCCCATCGTGTGGATGATCTTCCGGAGCGGCTTCGGCACCGTCCAGACCTCCTTCACGCCGAGCGCCCACGTCTGCGGACTGTCGCCGCCGAGCCGGAAGCGGTCGATCGCCGCCCCCGTGAGATGCCCCTGCGTCCCCTCCGCGAGAATCGTCACCTGCGCGCGGATCTCCGACCCGGGCTCGAACCGGCCGAGCGGCTCGCCCTCGCGCCCGCGCCCCCTGTCTCCGGTGCGGACACCGACCACCTTCCCCGCCTCGACGAGCAACTGCTGCCCGCTCGTCTCGGGGAGGATCATCGATCCCGTCTCCTCGGCGACCTCCGCCAGCCACCGCCCGAGCGCCGACACCGACACGATCACGTTCCCGTGGTTGCGCATCGTCGGCGGCGGCGGCACCGGCAGCGCCCGCGTCGGCGTCAGCATGAGCACCGACTCGCCCGGCACCTTCCCGTACGTCGGCACGTCACCCGGCTCGCGCAGCCCCGCGAGCAGCGAGTAGAGCGGCTTCGGGTTGATCACGGCCCCCGAAAGGAGGTGGGACCCCGGCCCCTTGCCCTTCTCGAGGACCGCGACGGGCACCTCGCCGAGCCGCTCCGCCGTCGCCGGATCTGCGGCCGCGAGCTGCCCCAGCCGGATCGCGGCGGCGAGCCCCGCGGGCCCGGCGCCGACGATCAGCACCCCGACGTCGATCGCCTCCTCGTCCTCCGACGGCTCCGCGATCGCCTCGGCGTCGTGCCATGGCGGCGGGTAGTCGGCAGGCCTGACCACTACGCGGGGACGTGCGCGCGCAGGAACTCGACGATGTCGCTCGTTGCCGCCCCCGGCGTGAAGACCTCGGCGACGCCCTGCTCGCGCAAGGCGGCGATGTCCTCCGCCGGGATCGTCCCGCCGACGACGACCAGGACGTCGTCGGCGCCGCGCTCGCGCAGCCCGGCGACGACTCGCGGCACGAGCGTCATGTGAGCGCCCGACAGGATCGAGATCCCGACCGCGTCCGCGTCCTCCTGGATCACCGTCTCGACGATCTGCTCGGGCAGCTGGTGAAGGCCCGTGTAGATGACCTCCATTCCCGCGTCGCGGAGCGCGCGCGCGATGATCTTCGCCCCCCGGTCGTGCCCGTCGAGCCCGACCTTGGCGATCACCACGCGGATCGTGCGGACCTCGGCCACGGCGGCCATTCTAGGCGGGCCCGCCCGGCCGCCAGAGCAGCTCCTGCCCACCCGCGTTGGCCGCGCGCGCCAGGATGAACAGGAGGTCGGAGAGCCGGTTCAGGTACACGGGCGCGAGCGGATTGATCTCCCGCTCGCCCGCCACCTCGAGCACCTCGCGCTCCGCGCGCCGGCAGAGGGCACGCGCGACGTGCAGCCGCGCGGCCGCCTCACTTCCGCCCGGTAGGACGAAGCTCCGCAGCTCGGACAGCGACGCGTTCGCCTCGTCGCAGTCCGTCTCGAGGCGGTCGATAGCCTCCTGTCCGATCCGCAGCCGTCCGTCGCCCTCGACCCACGGCACCGAGAGATCCGCACCGAGGTCGAACAGCTCGTTCTGAATCCGGGCCAGCCGCTCGTCCTGCGCCTCGACCTGCGCCCAGCCGAGCAGCGAGTTGAGCTCGTCCACCTCGCCGTAGGCCCGCACCAGCGGGTCGAGCTTCGAGACACGCGAGCCGTCGCCGAGCGACGTCTCGCCACGGTCGCCGCCGCGCGTGTAGATCCGCGTCAGCCGAACCGGCTCGTCCCGCTCCCTCGCCATGGGCGAGAACTCTAGGCGCTACGCGGCGGCGTGCGACTTGAGCTCGGGCTCGAGCTTGTACCCGACGCCGAAGCGCGTGTGGATGAACGAGTGGCGCGGCGCGATCCGGTCGATCTTCTGCCGCAGCCGCCGCACGAACACGTCCACCGTCCGGTCGCGGTGCGTCTCGCGGCGCCCCCACACCTTTTGCAGCAGCTCGTCGCGGGTGATCACGCGGCCGCGGTCGAGCGCGAGCGTGTAGAGCAGCTTGAACTCCGTCGGCGTCAGCCCGGCGCTCACTCCGGCGACGTACGCCTGAACCTCGCGCGGGTCGATCTTCAGCTCCTCGATCACGATCGCCTCGCCGCGCCGGTCCTCCGCCGGCCGTACGCCCCGCCGCGCGGCTGCCCCGACACGCGCCACAAGCTCGCGCATCGAGAACGGCTTGACCAGGTAGTCGTCGGCGCCGATCTCGAGCGCGTGCACACGGTCGTGCTCGGTCCCCCGCGCCGACACGACCACGATCGGCGTCCCGATCCCCTCGGAGCGCGCCGTCTCGATCAGCTTCCAGCCGTCGAGCTCGGGAAGCATCAGGTCGAGCACGCAGACGTCGGGGTTCTCGAACCGGAGCCGTGCGAGCCCCAGCTCCCCCGGCCGACCACGATCGGGTCGAGCCCGGCCGCGGCGAGATGCCGGGCCATGCCGTCGGCAATCACGTTGTCGTCCTCGACGATCAGGATCTTGCCCACGCCCCTACCATAGTTCCATGCCTGGTGCGAAGCGGGTTTCAGAGTGGTGACGATCTGGTGAAGGCACCGTTCCGAAGGAAGGACGAACCTGCGACCAGCGAACCGGTCGAGGAGATGCCGGTGACGCTGACGACCGCCCGCGCCGACGACGAGCCGGTGGAGGACGTCTCCTTCGATGCGCTTCGCGCCGGCTTCACGGCCTCGGTCTCCCACGAGCTGCGGACGCCGCTCGGGCGCATCATGGTGCTGCTCGACTCGACCGACCTACCCGGGGCCGACATCCACGATCTCATCGACCAGGCGAAGGCCGAGGTGAACAACGCGGCCGAGCTGATCGACGAGATCCTCTTCCTCTCCGAGCTCGAGAGCGGACGGGAGGTCGTCTCGCTCGGGCGGACGGTCGCCATCCCCGTGTTCGAGCAGGTGCTTCTGGAGCACGAGCCGGGTGCCGCCCGCGCCGGCGTCGCCCTCAGGGCGGACGGCGGGGCCGATCTCGCCGTGCCGCTCCGCACGAGGATGCTCGGGATCGTCGCTGAGAACCTGACCGAGAACGCGATCCGCTACGCCGGCCACGGCGCGACGTTCACGCTCTCGATCACGCGCGATCCGGACGCGACCGTCCTGACGGCCGCAGACGACGGGATCGGCGTGAGCGAAGCCGACCTGCCGCGCCTGTTCGAGCGCTTCTGGCGCGCAGACAGCGCACGCTCCTCCCGCGGCACCGGCCTCGGGCTCGCGATCGTCAAGCGGATCGTGCTCGCGGCGGGCGGCTCGGTCGAGGCGACGGGCGCCCGCGGCGAGGGGCTAGCGGTCCGCTGCGTCTTCCGCGACCACGCGCGCAGCGTGTGACGTCGAGTACACGTCCTTGCGCGCGATCTTGCCGTCGCGCACCGGGAACACGTCCACGCCGTCCCACTCGATCGTAACGCCGTCCGGCCGGACGGCGGTCGCGGTCCACTCGCTGACCGCGAAGTCGCCGGCAGCGTAGAAGCGGCGGCCGCGGAAGCGCAGCGACGGCCAGCGCTCGAAGATGCCGCCGATGTGCGCCCGCACGGCCGCGGCGCCCTCGGCCCGCTCGCCGGCCGTGTGGTTCTCGAACACGACGTCGTCGGTGTGGAACGCGCAGAGCGCGTCGAGATCCTGCCGGTTCCACGCCTCGTCGTAGGCGGCAATCAGCTCGCGTGTGGAATCGGACATCGACCGGAACCTTAAAGGACAAGAGGGCGCCCGTCGGCGCCCTCTTGCCTCTGTCACCCCCGGACGGGGAGCCTTTCTAGGACGACGGCTGAACCTGCTTCAGCGTCTTCTCGGACGCGGCGAGCACGACCTTCGGGATCGGCGCGAACCAGAGCCTGGCCGTGTACTTCGCCGCCTGGCCCTGCGTCAGCGCCCAGAAGACCAACTTTCTGAGTGCGACGGCGTTCGCCGACTTCGTCGGCAGGATGACGTAGGTGTAGGTGGCGATCGGGTACGCGGTCGGAAGCGACTTCGGCGGGTCGACGATGTGCAGCTCGTTGTTCGCAGGAACCGACGTCACGGCGCCGCCCGCAGACGCCACGTTGCGGATGCTCGGGTTGACGAAATTCCCCGCGTGATTCTGGACGGACGCGACATGCAAGTGGTTCGCAATCGAGAACGCGGTGTCCGTGTAACCGATTGTTCCGGGCGTGTTCGAGACCGTCGCTGCGACGCCGGCGCTCCCGTTGGCGCCCGTGCCGGCCGGCCAGTTCACCGACTGTCCGACGCCGAGCTGCGACTTCCAGGTGGGGCTCGCCGCCGAAAGGTAGTCGGTGAAGTTGTACGTCGTGCCCGAGTTGCCGGTGCGGTAGACGGGCGTGATCTTGAGGTCCGGGATCGTCGCCTTCGGATTGAGGGCCTTGATCGCGGGGTCGTTCCAGTTCGTGATCGTGCCCATGTAGATCTTCGCGATCACGTCGCCGTTGAGCCTCAGGTTCGTTCTCGCGGGCACCGTCAACCCGGGAACGTTGTAGTTGATAGCGGTTCCGGCGAGCGCCCACGGGATCTGCACGCAGCCGTTGCACCCGGCGAACTGATCCGGGGTCATCGGCGCGTCGGACGCGCCGAAGTCGACCGAGCGGTTGGAGATCGCCTGGATGCCGCCGCCCGAGCCGATCGCGGAGTACTGGATCGTGTAGTCGTATGCCGAGCCGAGGGCCGGTGTCCAGACCGAGACGAGCGGCGAGACGAACGTGCTCCCGGCGCCGTTCAGCACCGTCGCCGAGTGCTTCGCACCTGCGCCAGCCACAGATCCGAGCGCGACCACGAGCGCGCCGAGAAGGGCCAGCCCTCCCATCTTCCTCTTCATGAAATGTTCTCCTTGTCCTGGGGTATTGGAGTGACCCTTGTCAGCCTGCCGAGGCGTCCCCACGCGAGGTGCGCAAAGGGTGTGACAGGGAGGTGACGGGGTGGTGAACCGAGATGAGGTTCCTACTGCACCTGGCCCAGCCTTCGGCGAGAGCGTTCGAGGGCCATCCGCGAGATCAGCGTGGTGACGAGCACGAAGACGATGAGGACGAACGCGGCGGCCCACGCCTGGGCGTTCAGGTTCTTGTCGGGTGCCTCCGAGTACTCGAAGATGATCACCGGCACCGACGCGACCGGCAGCGACGGATTGGTGTTGATCACCTGCCCGAAGATCGAGCAGGTGAAAAGGAGCGGGGCCGTTTCCCCGGCTGCGCGGGCCACCGCGAGCGTCGTCCCCGTCACGATGCCGCCCAGCGCGCTCGGTACGACGACGCTCACGACCGTCCGCCACTTGGACACGCCCAACGCGTAGCTGGCTTCACGGAGATGGTTCGGGACGAGTGCCAGCACCTCCATGGCCGTGCGCGCTACGAGCGGGACCATGATGATCGAGAGGGCGATCCCTCCGGCCCAGGCGCTCTGATGGTGACCGATCCCGAGGACGGGAAACGACGCGGCGACGATCAGCTGGAAGACGAAGATGCCGATCACGATCGAGGGGAATCCGTTCAGGACGTCGAGCCAGAGCTTCGTCTGCGCCGCCAGGCGCGGGGGCGCGAATTCGCTCACGTACAACGCGACCAGAACCCCGATCGGGAGCGCAATCGCCGTCGCGATCGCGATGAGCATCAGGGTGCCGACGAAAGCCGGAGCGATGCCTCCACCCGTCTCGCCGAACACCGCGGGGCCCTTGGTGAAGAACGCCCAGTCGAGCGCAGGGAGGCCCTTCGCAAAGACGGATCCCACGAGGATGCCGAGGATCCCGACCGCGAACACGGCCGCGGCGACCGCGACGCCGACCGCGACGTGGCTCACGATCATCCTGCGCCGGCTGCGGCCGGTGGCGCGGAGTGAGATCGGCTCCACTACCTGGCTCCCGAGAGCTGCGCCTCGAACCGGTGCACGATTCGCTGCGCCGCCAGGTTCGTGGCGAACGTGATCACGAGCAGGATCAGCCCGAGGTACACGAGCGATGAGAGCTCGATGTTCGTCGGTGCGCTCTGGTAGCTGCTTGCAAGCTGGCTGGCGAGCGTGTTCCCCTGCCCGAAGAGCGAAAGCGGGAACGGCCTGAGGCTGTTCCCGATCACCTGCGTGACGGCGATCGCCTCGCCGAGCGCCCGCCCGAGCCCAAGAGTCACCGCCGCCACGACGCCGCCTCGAACAAACGGGATGATGACGCCGCGCACCATCTCCCATCTCGTCGCTCCAAGGCCGAGCGATGCCTCCTTCACGTCTCGTGGGACGGTCTCGAAGAGCTCGCGACAGATCGACGACGTGATCGGGATCATCATGATCATGAGCACGACGATCGCCTGGAGGATCCCCGCCTGCTGGGGAGCACCGGAGAAGATCGGGATCCAGCCGAAGTTGTGCCCGAGGAAGGGCTCGATGTGCACCCGCATGAAGGGGCCGAGCACGAAGATCCCCCAGAGTCCGATCACGACGCTCGGCACCGCGGCGAGCATCTGGACGAGCGAGCCGATCACCCCGCGGACCGAAGGAGGCGCGAGCTCGCTGAGGAAGAGGCCGATCGCGATCGACAGCGGCGCTGCAAACAGAAGCGCGCCGAACGAGGTCACGAGCGTGCCGATGATGAACTCGCGCGCCCCGAACACCTCCGTGACCGGATTCCACGTGCTGTCCCAGACGAAGGAGATCCCGAACTTGTCGATCGCGAGGCGCGCGCCGTCGAAGACCTTCCAGATGATCCCGGCGAGGATCAGCGCCACCATCACCGCCGCGAGGGCAGTCACGACGCGGAGTGTGGTATCCCCCATGCGATCGAAGACGTGACGGGTGCGCGGAACGCCGGCGGAACGAGCGGGGGACTCAGCAGCGGTGGCGGTGCCTTCCACAGCCGAGCAGCTTTCCATCGTTCCGCGGGCCGCGCGAGGGTCCGTCACCACTCCGTCACATGAAGTTCACATGATGTGAACCCGGGAGGCGGCCGCGACCCGCGACACTCGTGCGGGTGAGTGTCGTGGAGCCGCCCCACTCCGATGCCCGTGACCGGGCAGGCACGGACCGGGCAGGCACGGACCGGGCAGGCACGGACCGGCCGGCGGTCCAGCCGCTCGGCCTGACCCCTAAAGCCCAGGACGAAACCGCGCCGCGGGAAACGGTGTTCGACATCAGCGGTCTCTCCGTTTACTACGGATCCGTACTTGCCGTCAGCGACGTCACACTTCGGATCCACGAGCATGCGATCACCGCGCTGATCGGGCCTTCCGGATGCGGCAAGTCGACGTTTCTCCGGTGCCTCAACCGCATGAACGATCTCGTCCCGAGCGCGCGCGTCGAGGGAACCCTGCTCTACCACGGAGCCGATATCTACGGTTCCAGGGTCGATCCGATCGAGGTGCGCCGGCGAATCGGCATGGTCTTCCAGCGGCCGAATCCTTTCCCGAAGTCGATCTACGACAACATCGCCTACGGCCTGCGCATCCTCGGCATGAAGGACAACCTCGACGACCGTGTCGAGAAGGCGCTCGAGACGCGCGGCGATCTGGGACGAGGTCAAGAACCGCCTCAAGCGCTCGGCGCTGGGTCTGTCAGGAGGACAACAACAGCGGCTATGCATCGCTCGCGCGATCGCGGTCGAGCCGGACGTCGTCCTGCTCGACGAGCCGGCGTCGGCACTCGACCCGATCTCCACCCAGGCCATCGAGGACCTCATGCACGAGCTCAAGCAGGACTACACGCTCGTGATCGTGACGCACAACATGCAGCAGGCCGCGCGTGTCGCCGAGATGACGGCGTTCTTCAGCCTCGAGGTGAAGGAGGACGGGAGCCGCCATGGCATCCTCGTAGAGTACGACTCGACGGAGAAGATCTTCACCTCTCCCGCAGACGACCGGACGGAGGGCTACGTCACGGGTCGCTTCGGATGAGAGTGTCCTTTCAGGACGAGCTCGCGCAGCTCGAGGCCGCGATCCAGGAGGAAGGCGACCTCGTCCTCCGAGCGCTCCGCTCGGCGCTGAACGCCCTCGCGCGCGGCGACGACGAGCTCGCCGACGAGGTGATCGCGTTCGACGACGAGATCGACGAGCGCTACCTGGCGATCGAGACGGGTGTGCAGTCGCTGCTCGCGCGCCAGACGCCGGTCGCGACCGACCTCCGTCTCGTGCTCGCGATGCTGCGTGTGAACCTCCACCTGGAGCGGATGGCCGACTACTGCGTCACCGTCGCCAAGCTGACGCAGCTGATGGGCGGCCTCGACGTGAGCGACGACCGCATCCTCGAGTCGCTTGGCGACATGGGCCAGCGCGCCGAGCAGATGATCCGTGTCGCCCTCGATGCGTTCGCCGACCGCGACGTCGCGAAGGCGATGTCGCTGAACGACCTCGACGATCTGATCGACCGCGCGAACCGCCAGGCGGTCGACGATGTTCTTTCCCTCGGTGACTCCGCCGAGGAGCGGGAGTATGGTTTGCGGATGCTGGTCATTTCCCGTTGCGTCGAGCGGATCGGCGACCATGCGGTGGACATCGGTGAGCAGGTCGCCTACCTGGTGACCGGCGAGCTGCGCGAGCTCACCGACGCGTCGCATCCGGTCGCTGACTAGCCCTCGTTGGCGCGAAACGGAAGCGGAGGTCAAGGACGCCGCCCGGCGGACGCGCCTCGCGAACGAGCGGACCTACCTGGCCTGGTGGCGCACCGGCCTGACCTCGCTGGCAGTCGCGATCGGCATCGGGAAGATCGTTCCCGGCGTCTCCAGCGTGACGAAGTGGCCCTACGAGGTCGTGGGCGCGGCCTACGGCCTGCTCGGCGTCGCGTTCATGCTCGTCGCGCACGTCCGGGTGCGCTCGGTGGAGCGGGCCGTCGACGCGGGCAGCTTCGCCCGACTCGACGAGCGGCTCGGCACCGCGATGCTGCTCGTCGGCGCGGTGCTCGGCCTCGCGACGGTCGCGCTGGTGATCTTCGGCGATTAGGCGTTCTTGACCAGGATGTTCCCGACGCGGGCGGCCGCGGTGTCGCACGCGTCGACGGCGTCCTCGAGCGCCTCGTAGATCCCCTTCCAGCGGATCACGAGCACCGGGTCGATGCGGTCGTCCTTGAAGAGGCCGGCGCGGGCGGCCCGGGCGACGTCGTCGGCGCGGTCCTCGATCTCCTTCACGGCGAGGATCTCGGGCGCAGAGCCGCGGAGCCCCTTCAGCCGCCCGAGCAGCTTCGCGAGCTCGGCCGTCGCCTCGACCAGCAGCCCACACAGCTCGAGCGACTGCCGGGTCGGCGACTCGACGCCGTAGAGCCCGAGCAGCTCGGAGGCGTTCTCGATCTTGTCCGGCACCTCGTCGACCGCGAACGCGAGCGTGATGATGTCCTCGCGGTCGAACGGCGGCACGAACTGCGCCTCGACCGAGCGGAGCAGGTCGGAGACGATGCGGTCGCCCTCGTGCTCGAGCCGCTTCACCTCGTCCTGCGTCACGGGCCCGCCCGGGTACTCGCGGAAGCGGTGCTTGCACCGCCTCGGCGATCCGGCGGGCGTTCGCGCCCGCCTCGGCGAACAGCGCGAACATCTCCCCGCTCCCGGCCCCGACCCCGAGCTTCATCCGAAGATCCCCTCGATCGGGAAGTAGCAGATCGCCGCCACCAGGGCGGCGGCGGGCAGCGTGAGCACCCAGGCGACGATGATGTTCCCGGCGACGCCCCACCGCACGGCCGAGAAGCGCCTCGTCGAGCCGACGCCCATCACGCCACCGGAGACGACGTGCGTGGTCGAGAGCGGGTAACCGGCCTTCGTGGAGGCCCAGATGACGGTGCCGGCGGTGACCTGCGCGGCGAAGCCGCTCACGGGCTCGAGCTGGTAGACGCGCTGGCCCATGGTGCGCATGATCCGCCAGCCGCCCGAGTACGTGCCGGCGGCGATCGCGAGCCCGGCGGTGACCTTCACCCAGTCCGGGATGTAGAAGCTGCTGATCTGGCCCTCGGAGTAGAGGGCGAGCGCGATCACGCCCATGGTCTTCTGCGCGTCGTTGGCGCCGTGCGCGAACGCGACCCATGTGCCCGACGCGAGCTGTCCGAGGCGGAACGACCGGTTCGCGATCCCCGGCGTGAGCCATTTGAAGAGCCAGTAGATCGCGAGCAGGAGCAGAAACGCCGCGCCGAAGGCGATCATCGGGGCCCAGAGCGCCGGGATCACGACCTTGTGCGCCACCCCATGCCACTCGACGCCGCTTGTGCCCGACTGCGCGAGGGCTGCGCCGATCAGCCCGCCGATCAGCGCGTGCGACGACGACGACGGTAGGCCCAGCCGCCACGTCAGGAGATTCCACACGATGGCGCCTACGACGGCCGCGAGCACGGTCTTCTCGGTGGCGAGGTTGGAGTCGATGATTCCCTTGCCGATCGTCGTCGCCACCGCCGTCGTGGCGAAGGCGCCGGCGAGGTTCGCGAGAGCGGCGACCGCTACCGCGACCCGAGGGGTCAGTGCGCGCGTCGAGACGCTGGTCGCGACCGCGTTCGCGGTGTCGTGGAAGCCGTTCGTGAAGTCGAACGCGAGCGCGACCACGACCGTGATGACGAGCAGCGTCACCGGTTGCGCACGAGAATCGCCTCGAGCACGTCGGCCGCGTTCTCGCAGGCGTCGTTTGCCTCCTCGATCTGCTCGTGGATGTCCTTCCAGCGGATGATCGTCAGCGGGTCGGCGCCGGAGCGGAAGAGCTCGGCGACGGCCTCGCGCGCGAGCCGGTCGCCCTCGTTCTCGAGCTCGCGGACCGCGGCGAGCTGCTCCGGCGAGATCCTGAAGCCGTCGAGCAGCTGCACCGCCTCGTACGAGGTGCGAGGCCGCCTCGTAGACGGCGCGCGCCTGCTCGACCGCACGCGGGGGCACGTCCGTCACCTCGTAGGCGTCGATGTCGTCGGCGGCCTCGTCGACGTGGTCGCAGATGTCGTCGAGGACCGTCGCGAGCCGGTACATGTCGTCCCGCTCGAACGGGGTGACGAAGGTGCCGTTGAGGAGCGTGATCACCTCGTGCGTCAGCCGGTCGCCCTCGTGCTCGGCGTCGCGGATCGCCTGCAGCAGATCGCGGCTTGCCGGCCAGCCCTCGACGAGCTCGAGCAAGAGCCGCGCGATCTCCCGGCAGTTCGCGGCGGCCTGCCCGTACAGGCGATAGAACTCCCGCTTCTGCGGGGTCAGGCGCAGCCGCTTCATCGGCCTGCTGTTTACCAGTTCGTCACTACTGCCCCACGCGACAGGCTGAAGCCTCCAACCCTGCCTCAGGTGACGGCGAAGTACACGCTCGTCGCGATCCCGAAGACGACGCAGTACACCGCAAACGGGATCAGCGTCTGTGTCTCGAAGAACCTCATCAGGAAGCGAACCGAGAAGTACGCGGTCACCGCCGCCGCGAGCGCGCCCGCCAGCGCCGGCCCGCGTACTCCGTTGCCGTCCGGCCCGAAGAGCTCGGGGAGCTTGAGGACGGCGGCCGCACCGATGATCGGCGTCGCGAGCAGGAACGCGAACCGCGCCGCGTCCTTGTGGGAGAGGCCGAAGAAGAGCCCGCCGGCCATGGTCACGCCCGAGCGCGAGATGCCGGGTATCAGCGCGAGGGCCTGAGCCGTCCCGACCCCCGTGGCCTGGCCCCAGCCGATCTGACGCGCGATCCGGGTGTCGTCGTCGTCGTCCGTCTGCGGCGCCCGGCGCCGGAGCGCCTCGGCGGCGAAGAGGATCAGCCCGTTGATCGTGAGGAAGATCGCCGCCGACTGCGCGGAGGCGAAGACCGTGCGCAGCTTGTCCTGCAGCAGCAGCCCGAGAAGGCCCGCCGGGATCGTCCCGATGATGAGCAGCCAGCCGAGCTTCGCATCCGTGTCCTCGGGATCGATGCCCCGGTCGCGGAGCGACCGCCCGAGGCCCTTGACGATTCGCACCCAGTCGGCCCAGAAGAACCCCAGCAGAACGAGCGCCGTCGCGAGGTGCGTCGCGATGAGGAAGGTGATGTAGTACTTGTCGTTCTGGTGGATGTTCCACCCGAAGAGCCGCGGCCAGATGACCGCATGGCCGAGGCTCGACACCGGAAAGAGCTCGGTGATGCCCTGCAGCGCCCCGAGGATGATCGCCCGGGGGTACGAGATCAGCGAGAGGAGGATCACGCGTGGGTCGCCGTGCGCCGCGGGCCGCTCTTGAACCACGCAAACACGAAGCACGCGATCCCGAGCAGGAAGGCGGCGATCCCGTGCTTGGTGTGGTGGTGGTCCGAGCCCGCGTCGTGGCCCGGGAAGAAGCTCGGCAACGACCTCGCCGGCTCCGCCCAGTAGACCACGGCGATCGCGATCAGGACGACGCCGAGGGCCACTGCGGCCACGGCGAGCAGGCGGTCGTTCCGCATCGCGCGGAGCATAGTGGCGCCGCCAGATGAGAGACCGATGAGCTCATCCGGCCTGCCGAAACGCCGTACAATTCGATCAGGCGGCCCCCGTGACACCACACAGACTCCTCGCCGACACTCCCAGCCAGACCCTGCTCAACCGCGAGCTCTCGTGGCTGGACCTGAACAATCGAGTGCTCGAGCTCGCCGCCGACCCGGCCGAGCCGCTGCTCGAGCGCGTCAAGTTCCTCGCGATCTTCTCCTCGAACCTCGACGAGTTCTTCATGGTGCGCGTCGCCGGCCTGCTCGACCAGGTCATCGCCCGGGTCAACGTCGTCTCACCCGACGGCCGCACGCCGCAGCAGGCGCTCGCCGACGTCCGCGAGGGCGTTCTCGAGCAGACGGCCGCGCAGTCGAAGCTCTGGCGGGACGAGCTCGTTCCCGCACTCGCGGCGGAGGGCATCGTCATCGGCACCGTCGAGGACGCGAACGAGGACGAGCTCGAGGAGCTCGAGGGGCGCTTCTCGAAGGAGATCTACCCGGTCCTGACGCCGCTCGCGGTCGGGCCCGGACAGCCGTTCCCCTATATCTCGGGCCTCTCGCTCTCGCTCGGCGTGAGCGTGCGCGACCCCGACTCGGGCGAGGAGCGCTTCGCGCGCGTGAAGGTGCCCGAGACGCTGCCTCGCTTCGTGAAGGTCGGCGAGCGCAGCCTGATGCTCCCGCTCGAGGACGTGATCTCGCACTACCTGAGCTGGGTCTTCCCCGGCATGGACCTCACCGAGCGCGCCGCCTTCCGCGTGACCCGCGACGGCGACACCGAGATCTCGGACGACGCGGACGACCTGCTCGAGGCCGTCGAGAGCGAGCTCCGGAAGCGCCGCTTCGGGGCCGTCGTCCGGCTCGAGGTTTCCAGCTCGATCTCGCGGGCGATGGTGGCGCGACTGACTGAACGGCTTTCGGTCCGCTCGGACGCCGTCTACCCGGTCCGCGGGCTGCTCGACCTGCGCGAGACGATGCAGCTCTACAGCCTCGACCGCCCCGACCTGAAGTACGAGCCGTGGGTGCCGCAGACGCAGCGCCGCCTGGCCAAGCCGACCGACGAGGATCTGTTCGCGGAGATCGCGTCAGGCGACATCGTCGTGCAGCACCCCTACGACTCCTTCGCGACCAGCGTGGAGGCGTTCGTGCGCGCCGCGGCCAAGGATCCGGCCGTGGTGACGCTGAAGACCACCGTCTACCGGACGAGCCACGACTCGGCGCTCGCGCCGGCGCTGATCGAGGCGGCCGAGAACGGCAAGCAGAGCGTCTGCATCGTCGAGTTGAAGGCGCGCTTCGACGAGGCGCGCAACATCGAGTGGGCGCGCTCGCTCGAGCAGGCCGGCGTCCACGTCGTCTACGGGTTCCCCGACCTGAAGATCCACGCGAAGACCACGCTGGTGATCCGCCGCGAGGGCGACGGACTGCAGCGCTACGTCCACATCGGCACCGGCAACTACCACGCGACGACGGCGCGGATCTACGAGGACGTCGGCCTCTTCACCGCCGATCCTGACATCTCCGCCGACATCGCCGACCTGTTCAACTACGTCACCGGCTTCGGTCGCCCGAGCACGTTCCGGAAGATCCTGGTCGCGCCCTTCAACCTCCGGCGCGAGCTCGTCGAGCGCATCCGCAACGTCGCCGACGCCGCGGCCGCCGGCGAGCCGGCGCGGATCCGGATCAAGGTCAACAACATCGCCGACCCCGGGATCGTGGAGGAGCTGTACAAGGCATCGCAGGCCGGGGCGAAGATCGACCTGATCGTGCGCGCCGTCTGCACGCTGCGCCCAGGCGTCGAGGGGCTTAGCGAGCGGATCCGCGTCCGGTCGATTCTCGGCCGATTCCTCGAGCACAGCCGGCTCTACTACTTCGAGGCCGGCGCGGAGCGCAGCTACTTCCTCGGCAGCGCCGACCTCATGCCACGCAACCTCGACCACCGCATCGAGATGGTCGTGCCGGTCGAGGCCCCGCACGTACGGGCCGAGATCGAGACGATCTTCCGCCGGCTTCTCAATGACAACCAGCAGGCGTGGATGCTGAACCCGGACGGATCGTGGACCCGCGCGCGGCCCGAGAACGGCGAGCGGAAGCGCGCCTCGCAGCTCGTCGCGATGCGGGGGCGCATGCGGGCGCATCGCCGCAGCACTCCGGGCGCTTGAGCAGTCTGAGAGGTTTTGCCGACAGGTGGCTGCGGCAGAATGAGGGGGTGCCCGTAGGCGTCATCGACGTAGGGTCGAACACGGTCCGGCTCCACGTCTCCCGCAACGGGCGCGAGCTCCATCGCGAGAAGGCGATGCTCCGGCTCGGCGAGGAGATCGAGCGGACGGGCACGATCCCACCGGACAAGCTGGCCGAGACGGCGCAGTTCGTGGCGAAGCTCGCCCGTGACGCGCGCGTGCGCGGCGTCAGCCGGCTCGAGGTGCTGGTCACGAGCCCGGGCCGCCAGGCCGCGAACGGTGACGAGCTCCTCGCGCGCCTCGCCGCCGCAGCCGGTGCACCGGTGCGGCTGCTCTCGGCCGAGGAGGAGGGCCGCCTGGCGTTCATCGGCGCGCTGTCGGCGGCGCGCGTCGGGTCGAAGCGCCTGATCGCGGTATGCGACGTAGGTGGTGGATCGGCGCAGGTCGCGGTCGGGACGCGCCGTGAGGGCGCGGCCTGGGTCCGGTCGCTCGACATCGGCTCGATGCGCCTCACGAGCCGCATGCTCGACGACGACCCGCCGGGCGACGCCGCCGTTTCCCGCGCCCGGCACGAGGTCGAGCAGATGCTCAAGGGGTTCCTCCCGCCCGTGCCCCACGCGGCGCTCGCCGTCGGGGGCAGCGCCCGCGCGCTGCGCTCCATCGTCGGAAGCGAGCTCGGCGCCGACGAGCTCGACGAGGTGGCAGGAATCCTGGCGCGCACACCGGCGAGGGAGATCGTCGAGCTCTACGGCATCGAGCCCAACCGCGTTCGCACCCTGGCGGCCGGCGCCGTCATCCTCGGCGCGATCCGCGAGCGCCTGCACGTCCCCTTCCAGGTCGTGCGCGGAGGCGTCCGCGAGGGCGCCGCGCTCGAGCTCGCCGAACAGCTCGAAGCTGCCTGCTAAAAGGCGGCGGCCGCCACGCGCTCGACCTCGTCCATCGCCGTTGGCAGGGCGGCACGCGCCTTCTTCCGCCGGGCGCGCTCGCGCTCGACGATCCGCCCCGCCGCAAGCCGCGCGTCGTCGACGGCCAGAGCGCGGATGCGCGCCTCGGCCACTACTGCATCCTGGTGCGCTCCGATCAGGTCCTGCACCTCGCTCAGCGCGTACGCGAGGTCGCTGAAGCGCTCCCCACCCGTGGTCGCGGCGAGGTCGGCCGCGTAGCGGGCGTGCTTGGCGCGGATGCGCAACGCGTGAAGGTCACGGTCGCTCGGGTCCTCGCCGAGGTCGTCGTAACCCTCCCGAAGCCGGTCGAGCTCCCTGCGGGCGAGCTGCTCGAGCGACACGTGGTCCTCGGCGACATGGAGCGCCGCCACCGTGTCGGCGAAGCGGACGAGCAGCTCGTGGTAGCGCATCGTGTCGAGCAGCGTGATCAACGCGCGACGGTGCTCGAGGCGCTCGAGCTCGAGCGCAGCCACTATCGCCTCGACGCCGGCCTGGTCGGGCTCGAGCGAAGGCTCGAGCTTTCGGAGACGCTCGATCAGGACGTCGAGGTCGCGGACGGGCCCCGTGGCGCTCCCGAGCCAGCGGAGCTCGCGGTCGAGCGCGGCCAGCTGGTCGCGCACGAGCGGGCGCGACGCGCGGATCATCGCCCGCGAGCGGCGGGTGGCGACGCGGAAGCGATGGAGCTCCTCGGGATCGGTGCCGTCGCGAACTCCCGGCTCCGAGCGCTCGATCCCCATCCGCTGCCGGTCGAGAAAGGCTCGGAGTTCGTCGATTGCAGGCACTTTCGGCTGATCCTAGGGCACTCGCGAGAGGTCGCATGATATGTCGCTCAGCCGTAGGTGAAGAAGCCCTCGCCGCTCTTGCGGCCCAGACGGCCGGCGGCGACGTGCTCGCGCAGGAGGGGCGCCGGGGCGTAGCGCGAGTCGCCGAGGCCGCGCTCGAGCACCTCCATGATCGCCACGCAGGTATCCAGCCCGATCAGGTCGGCCAGCGCGAGCGGCCCCATCGGATGCCCGAAGCCGAGCTTCGCCACGGTGTCGATCGCCTCGGCGCTCGCGACCCCGCCGGCGAGCGCGTAGACGGCCTCGTTCAGGAAGGGCATGAGGATCCGATTGGCGGCGAACCCCGCGACGTCCCGTGCCTCGACGGGTTCCTTCCCCAGCTCCCGCGCGAGCGCGACGACCCCCGCCGTCGTCTCGCCGCTCGTCACGTCCGCGGGGATCACCTCGACGAGCTGGCGGACGGGCACCGGGTTGAAGAAGTGCATGCCTATCACCTGCGACGGGCGGCTCGTGAGCGCCGCGAGCGTGCCGATCGGCAGCGAGCTCGTGTTCGACGCGAGCACGGCGTGTGACGGCAGAACGGCATCCGCGCGGCGGAAGACGTCTTCCTTCGTTGTCAGGTCCTCGACCACGGCCTCGATCATCAGGTCGGCCGGGGCCATGTCGTTGGCCGAAGCCATGTCGTCGACCGGTTCGATCCGCGCGAGCACCTCGTCCGGGTTTGGCCCGCCCTTCTCTGCGAGCCGCGTGAGGCTGCCGCGCATCGTCTCGAGCGCTCGCTCGGTCGCCCCGGGGAACGGATCGTGCAGCGAGACGCGGCGCCCCGATGCAGCGACCACCTGAGCAATGCCGCCGCCCATTTGACCTGCGCCGACCACCAGCACGTGCTCGAACGTCATCAGATGTGCCCCAGGATCTCGGCGTCCCGCAGGTAGCTGAGCAGCTGCCGGGCCTCGGTGAGCGGCACCCAGCGCACCTCGTCCACCTCGTTCTGCGCGACCGGGTCGCCCGCGGGCTCCATGCGGTAGTAGCGCACCTCTTTCGCGCGGCCCTTGGCGTCGACGTAGTGCGAGCGGCCCACCTCCTCGCCGGGATCGCAGCGGAGCCCCGTCTCCTCCTCGACCTCCCGGCGCGCGCCCTCCTGCCACGACTCGCCGACGTCGAGCTTGCCCTTGGGCAGCGTCCAGTCGTCGTAGCGGGGGCGATGGACGAGCAGCACGCAGCCGTCGCGGAGCACGACCCCGCCGGCTGCGCGCACCTCCGCCACTGTCGCACTAAACCTCGATCAGGACGGCGTCGCCCTGGCCGCCGCCCGAGCAGATCGCCGCCAGCCCGAGACCGCCGCCCTCGCGCCGCAGCTCGTGGATCAGGGTGGTCAGGATGCGGCCGCCGGAGGCTCCGATAGGGTGGCCGAGCGCCACCGCGCCCCCGTTCACGTTGACGCGCTCCTCGTCAGCCCCGAGCAGCCTGGTCGAGTGCGCCGCGACCGAGCAGAACGCCTCGTTGATCTCGACGCGCTTGACGTCGTCGATCGTCTTGCCGGCGTGCTCGAGCGCGATCGCCGACGCCTTCGCCGGCGTCCGCGCGAGGAAGGGAACCTCGTCGGCCACGAATCCCTGGGCGACGATCGTGGCGAGCGGCTCGATGCCGCGCCGGCGGGCCCACTCCTCGCTGGCGACGATCACGCACGAGGCGCCGTCGTTGACGCCCGGGGCATTGCCCGCGGTCGTAGTGCCGCCGGTATCCATGATCGGCTTCAGTGCCGCGAGCTTCTCGAGCGACGTGTCGCGCCTCGGCGCCTCGTCCTGCTCGACCTCGTCCACGGCCACCAGCTCGTCGCGGAACCTCCCCGAGTCGATCGCCGCGATCGCCCGCCGGTGCGAACGGTAGGCCCACGCGTCCTGGGTCTCCCGCGAGATCCCGAGCTCGCGCGACACGAACGACGCCTGCTCGACCATGTGCCTCCCGTCGAAGGTCGAGACGAGGCCGTCGTTCGTCATCAGGTCGATGAGCGTCCCGTCTCCGAGCCGGTAGCCGAAGCGCGCCTTCGCAAGGATGTAGGGCGCGTTCGACATCGACTCCATCCCCCGGTGACGACGAGCTCGACGTCGCCGGCGCGGATCATCGAGTCGGCGATCTCGACCGCCCGCACCGACGAGGCGCAGACCTTGTTGATCGTGTCCGCCGGCGTCTCGATCGGCAGACCGGCCGCGATCGCCGCTTGCCGCGCCGGCGCCTGACCCACCCCGCCCTGGAGCACCTGGCCCATGATCACGTACTGCGGCTCCTGCGCTTCGATACCGGAGCGCCCGAGTGCGGCGCGGATCGCGATCCCCCCGAGCTCGGTCGCGGAGCGCGCGGCGAGCCCGCCGCCGAGGCGGCCGAACGGAGTACGGACCGCGCCGACGATGACGCTGCGGGCCATGAATTTGAGGCTAGCGGACGAAGTCGGTTTCCGGCGCCAGTCGACCGGCGAAGGCAACCAGAAGCCGGATGACCGCCTCGAGGTCGTCCAGGGCCGCGATCTCCGACGGGCTGTGCATGTAGCGAACGGGGATCGAGAGAATCCCGGTCGGGACGCCGCCGCGGCCCGCGTGGACGTCGTCGGCATCGGTATGCGTGCGGCCCGACAGCACCTCGACCGTGTGCGCGATGCCGTCCTCCTCCGCCGCCGTCACGAGCAGGTCGGAGAGCCGGCGGTTGGCGACGGGGCCGAGGGTGATCGCCGCCCCCGAGCCGAGCTCGATCTTGCCCGCCTTCCGAGCACTCTCGCCCGGGACATCGGTCGAGTACGTGACGTCGACCGCGACCGCGAAGTCCGGCTCGAGTGCGAACGCGGCCGCGCGGGCTCCGTGGTGGCCGATCTCCTCCTGCACCGAGGCGATCGCGACGACGTCCACCGCGGCGCCTCCGTCCACGGCCACACGCCGCGCCGCCTCCAGCACCGCGTAGGCCCCGAGCCGGTCGTCGAGCGCCTTCGAGGCGAAGCGGCCGTTCGGCAGCTCGAGCGGCTCGCCGATCCAGACGCCCGCATCGCCGGGGCGCACGAGGGCCGCGGCGTCGTCGCGGTCCGCCGCGCCGATGTCGATGTGGAGGTCGTCCCGCTTGAGAGCGCTTCGCTCGCCGCGCTCGCGGCGCACCCGCGGCGCGATCACGCCGGGAACCGCGCCTTCGCGGCCGGCGAGGACGACACGCTGGCCGACGAGCAGCTCTGCGTCGATGCCGCCGAGGGCGGCGAAGGAGAGCAGTCCGTTGCCCTCGATGTGCGTCACGACGACGCCGATCTCGTCGATGTGGCCGAGCAGGGCCAGCGTCGGCGCTCCCTCGGTGGCGGCGCGGACGCGCGCGAAGGAGGTGCCGAGCGTATCGCTCGTGATCTCGGCGAACGCGGAGGCGGCCTGACGCCAGACCGCCGCCGCCGGCTCCTCGTGCCCGGTCGGCCCTGCGGCGCGGAGGAGGTCGCGGAGGAGCTCGGGAATCGGCACGGCTTGCGGATTCAAGCAGGAGCGCTTATCGTGGGTTGCTCGTGATCCCGTCCCCGTGCACGAGCTGGTGGTCCTGGCGCGCGAGCGGGGCGGGAGCGTGCGCTGACGTGTACTGAGCTGACAGAGCACGACAGCCTCCCCCGCTCCACCCGGAAGACCCGCAACGGGTCTTTTTCTTTGCGATGACTGCCACCATCCACACCGATCTCCTCACCCCGCTCGGGGCCTACCTCCGCCTGCGCGCGAGCGGCGATGCGAGCTTCTTGCTCGAGTCGGTCGACCAGGGGCGGCTCGGCCGCTACTCACTCGTGGGCTGCGGCTCGCGGCTGCTCGACGTCCATGAGGCGCAGCTGTCGGACGAGCCGGTGGTCGGGCACGTCGGCTACGACTGGATCGCCGAGCTCGAGCCGACGGTGCCGCTTCCGGAGCCGGGCCCCGGGCTGCCGGTGAGCCGCTTCGTCGTCGCCGACGTGCTCCTGCGCTTCGACCACGTCCGCGGGGTCTCGGAGGTGCTTCGCGGCGATCCCGACGGGATCGAGGCACTGCTCGCCGCGAACGTCGACCTGCCGGATGCGAGCTCTGGGCACCCCTCGGGACCGCTGCGGCGCTACCCCGACCAGGCGACCCACGAGGCCGGGGTGCGCCGGTGCCAGGAGTACATCCGGGCCGGCGACGTGTTCCAGATCGTCCTCGCCCAGCGGGCGGAGCGGCCGACCTCGGCGACGGCGCTCGAGATCTACCGCGCCCTGCGGCGGATCAACCCGTCGCCCTACATGTTCCTGCTCGAGCTCGGGGAGTACGCGCTGGTCGGCTCGTCCCCCGAGACGCACGTGAAGCTCGAGGGGACGCGGGCCTCGCTCAACCCGATCGCCGGGACGACGGCCGCAGGCGACGGCGATGCGGAGCTGCTTCTCGGCTCGGAAAAGGACCGGGCCGAGCACGTGATGCTGGTCGACCTGGGCCGCAACGACCTCTCGCGCGTCTGCCGGCCCGGAAGCGTGCACGTCGAGCGCTTTCTCCAGGTCGAGCGCTTCTCCCACGTGACGCATCTCGTATCGGAGGTGGCGGGCGAGCTCCGCAACGGAGTCGGCGCCTGGGATCTCCTGCGGGCGACGTTCCCGGCCGGGACGGTGTCGGGGGCGCCGAAGGTGCGGGCGATGCAGATCATCTCGGAGCTCGAGGGCTACCGGCGGGGCTTCTACGCCGGCGTCGTCGGCTACCACATCCCCGGCGTCGGCCTCGACACGTGCATCGCGCTCCGGACGCTGCTTCTCTCGGAGGGCGTCGCGTACCTCCAGGCCGGAGGCGGCGTCGTCGCCGACTCCGATCCAACGGCCGAGCACCAGGAGTGCCTGAACAAGCTGGGCGCCGTCGAGCGGGCAGTCGAGCTGGCCGAGGGATAGTGGCCACTGCTGATGCTGCTCCTGATCGACAACTACGACTCGTTCACGTACAACCTGGCGCACCTGTTCGGTGAGCTGGGCATGGAGGTGGTCGTGCGGCGCAACGACGAGATCACGGTCGCGGAGGCGGAGCAGCTCGCACCGTCGCATGTCGTGATCTCGCCGGGGCCCGGACGGCCCGAGAATGCGGGCGTGTCGGAGGAGATCGTGCGGGCGTTCGCCGGTCGCGTGCCGGTGCTCGGCGTCTGCCTCGGGCATCAGGCGATCGTCGACGTCTTCGGCGGCGAGATCGGGCAGGCACGCTCGCTCGTCCACGGCAAGGCCACGAACGTGAGCCACGACGGGCGCGGCATCTTCGCGGGGCTCCCGGCGGAGTTCGCCGCGGGGCGCTATCACTCGCTCGCGGCGACGTCCGTGCCCGAGTGCCTCGAGATCTCCGCCACGTCCGCCGACGGCGAGGTGATGGCCGTGCGCCACCGCGAGCTGCGCGTCGACGGCGTCCAGTTCCATCCGGAGTCGGTGCTGACCCCTGACGGGCCGGCCCTGGGGCGGAACTTTCTGGAGGACAGGTGATCCGGGCCGCAATCGCGAAGCTGCTCGACGGGCGTGACCTGACGCGCGAAGAGGCGCGCGGCGTCATGAACTCGATCATGGCCGGCGAGGCGACGCAGGCGCAGATGGGCGGATTCCTGGTCGCGTTGCGGGCGAAGGGCGAGACCGCCGAGGAGATCGCGGGGTGCGCGGAGGCGATGCGCGAGCACGTGCTGCGCGTGTATCCGAAGCGCGACGACCTGGTCGACACCGCCGGCACCGGCGGCGACGGCGCCAACACGTGGAACATCTCGACCGCCGCGGCACTCGTGGCGGCCGCGGCGGGCGCCGGAGTCGCGAAGCACGGCAACCGCGCGGCCTCGTCGGCGACCGGAGCGGCCGACGTCCTCGAAGCGCTCGGCTTCGAGCTGACGATGCCGCCCGAGCGCATCGAGCAGTCGATCGACGAGCTCGGGTTCGCGTTCCTGTTCGCGCAGGCGCACCATCCGGCGATGAAGCACGCGGCACCGGTGCGGCGGGAGCTGGCGACGCGCACGGTCTTCAACGTCCTCGGGCCGCTCACGAATCCGGCCGGCGCGCGCGCCCAGGTCGTCGGCGTCTACTCGGCGGACATGGCGCGGAAGATCGCCGAGGCGCTCGTCCAGCTCGAGGCGCGGAGGGCGTTCGTCGTGCACGGCGCGCACGGGATCGACGAGCTTTCGCCGACCGGCCCGAACCTCGTCTGCGAGGTCGCGGGCGGCACCGTGCGCGAGTACCAGCTCGACCCCGAGGAGCTCGGCATCCCGCGGTGCGACCCGTCCGACCTCCGCGGCGGCGACCCGGAGCTGAACGCGCGCGCGCTGCGCGACGTCCTCGACGGCGTCGACACCGGGAGCGGCCACCGCTCCGCGGTGCTGCTGAACGCCGCCGGCGCGATCGCCGCCGCCGGCCACGCCGCCGACCTCCGCGACGGCCTCGAGCTCGCCCGCACCGCGATCGACTCCGGCGCCGCCGAGACCCGCCTCGACGAGCTGATCGCCTTCTCCCGGACGGCCGTGGCGTCATGAGGTTCGCCGAGGCGCTGGCCGCACCCGGGTTCGGGGCGATCGCGGAGTTCAAGCGGCGGTCGCCGTCAGCGGGGGATCTCCGGCCGGGTGGGGACGTCGGCGAGGTGGCCCGGAGCTACGAGCGGGCCGGGGCGCGGGCGATGTCGGTGCTCGTGGACGAACGGTTCGCAGGGTCGTGGGACGACCTGCGGGCAGCGCGGGCGGCGACTGCGATCCCACTGCTCGCCAAGGGCTTCTTCTCGACGCGTGACCACCTGCGGACCGCAAGAGAGGCAGGCGCGGACGCTGCGCTGCTCATCCTGCGCGACCTCGACGACGGGACGTGCGCTGCGCTCATGCGCGACGCGGAGGCGCTCGGGCTGGACACGCTCGTCGAGGCGCATGATGCAGCAGAGCTCGCGCGGGCCACCGTACTCGGCGCACCGGTGATCGGCGTCAACGCACGCGACCTCTCGACCTTCGCCATCGACCGGCACGCGCAGCTTCGGCTGCTCGCCCAGGCGCCGCAGGACCGGATCGTGATCGCCGAGTCGGCCATCGCGACGCGCGCGCAGGGCGCGGCGGCCGAGCTCACCGGCGCCAGGGCGATGCTCGTCGGCTCGACGCTGATGCGGGCGCCCGACCCGGGGGCGAAGCTCGCCGAGCTGATCTCCCGTCCGCTCGTCAAGGTGTGCGGCCTGACGCGGCAGGATGATGTCGACGCCGCCGTCGAGGCCGGGGCCGATATGGTCGGCTTCATCCTCGCGCAGGAGAGCCCCCGCCGCACCGATGAGCTGCTGGACGCGCCCGAGACGGTGCTTCGCGTCGCCGTGTTCGTCGGCGAGGAGCACGAGACCGAGGCGGATCTCCATCAGTTCTACGCGCGGGAGAACGGCCACCGTGCGCGTGACGGCGTCCTTCGCCGCGCCGGCGAGGAGGTCGGCGCCGTGATCGACCTCCCCTGGCAAGCCGAGGATCCGACCCATCTCGAGCGTGCAGCGGCGCACACAGGCCGCGTGATGCTCGCCGGTGGGCTCGACCCGGCCAACGTCGGCGCGGCGATCCGGTCCGTCCACCCGTGGGCAGTCGACTCGGCGCGCTCGACCGAGCGCGAGCCCGGGATCAAGGACCACGACGCCGTCCGTGCCTGGGTCGCGGCCGCCCGATGACGAGCACGTTCGGCATCTACGGCGGCCGCTACGTCCCCGAGACCCTGATCCCCGCACTCGACGAGCTGACCGCCGGCTGGGCGACGGCGAAGGACGATCCGTCCTACTGGCACGAGCTGCACGAGCTCCGCACGAGCTACGCCGGGCGCCCCACGCCGCTCACGCGCGCGGCCCGCTTCGACCCCGACCGGCGCGTCTACCTCAAGCGCGAGGACCTGACTGCACACCGGCGCGCACAAGCTGAACAACGCGCTCGGCCAGGCCGTCCTGGCGCAGCGGCTCGGCAAGAAGCGCATCGTCGCCGAGACCGGTGCGGGGCAGCACGGCGTCGCCACCGCCACCGTGTGCGCGCGCTTCGGGCTCGACTGCGTCGTCTACATGGGCGCCGAGGACATGCGCCGCCAGGCCCCGAACGTCGAGCGGATGCACCTGCTCGGCGCCGAGGTGCGCGCGGTCGAGCTCGGCACCAGAACGCTGAAGGAGGCGACGAGCGAGGCGATCCGCGACTGGATCACGAACGTCGAGACGACCCACTACCTGATCGGCTCCTGCGTCGGCCCCGCGCCGTACCCGGAGCTCGTGCGCGACCTCCAGCGCGTCATCGGCGACGAGGCCCGCGAGCAGATTCTCGCCGTCGAGGGCCGGCTCCCCGAGGTCGTCATCGCCTGCGTCGGCGGCGGTTCGAACGCGATCGGGATGTTCTACGGCTTCGTCGACGACCCCGACGTGCGGCTCGTCGGCGTCGAGGCCGCCGGCGCGGCCAGCCTCGGCACGGGACGCACCGCCGTCCTCCACGGCGCCCGCTCCTCGGTGCTCGCCGACGACGACGGCCAGATCGCCGATGCCCACTCGATCTCCGCCGGCCTCGACTACCCGGGCGTCGGCCCGGAGCACGCCTCGCTGCGCGACACAGGACGGGCCGTGTACGTGCCCTGCACCGACGAGGAGGCCCTGGCCGCGTTCCACCGCCTCGCCGAGACCGAGGGCATCATCCCGGCACTCGAGAGCTCGCACGCGCTCGCGCGCACCCTCGACCTCGACGCCGAGCTCGTCGTCGTCTGCCTCTCCGGCCGCGGCGACAAGGATCTGGCGGAGGTGATCAGCCGTTCATGAGCGGGAAGCTCGTCATCTATCTGGTGTGCGAGCCGGAGACGCCCGAGCTCGCCGAGGCCGCGGTCGAAGGCGGCGCCGACATCGTCGAGCTTGGCATCCCGTTCTCCGACCCGCTCGCCGAGGGCCCGACGATCCAGCGCGCCTCGGAGCGCGCGCTCTCGCGCGGCATGCGGACGGCGCGCTGCCTCGAGGTGATCGCCGAGACCCGCGCCCGCACCGACGCGCCGATCATCCCCATGACCTATGCGGCGATCCTCGAGGCCTACGGCTACGAGCGGTTCGTCACCGACTCGCGCGCCGCCGGCGCCACCAGCGCGATCATCGTCGACCTCCCGGTCGAGGAGCACCACGAGGTGCCGCGCGTCCAGCTCGTCGCACCGACCTCGACCGACGAGCGCATCGACCTCTGCGCCGCCAACACGGACGGTTGGCTCTACCTCGTCTCGCTCACCGGCACGACCGGCGCCCGTGCCGAGGTCTCCCCCGCCCTCGCCGGCCTCGTCGAGCGCACCCGCGCCCGCACCGACCTCCCGCTCTACGCCGGCTTCGGAATCTCGACGCCGGAGCACGCCGCCGCGGTGGCCGAGCGAGCCGACGGCGTCGTCGTCGGCTCCCGCGCCGTGCAGGTCGCCGAGGAGGGCCCCGCCGCGCTCCGCGACTACGTCGGCACCCTCAGGCACGCGATCGACGCCGTCGCCCAGGCGGTCTAGTGGACGCGCCCGTCACGGTCGCCTGCATCCAGGCCGAGCCCGTGGTGCTCGACCGGGAGGCGACGGTCGACAAGCTGGAGGCGCTCACCGCCGAGGCGGCGGGGAACGGCGCCCAGCTCCTCGTCTTCCCCGAGTCGTTCATCCCGGCGTACCCGTCCTCGGTGTGGGCCAAGGCGCTGGCGGGCTGGGCTGAGCCCGGCGCGACCGAGGCGTTCGCGCTTCTCGCCCGTGAGTCGGTCGCGGTCCCGGGTGAGGCCGAGGCCCGCATCGGCGCCGCTGCACGGAAGCACGGCGTCTGGATCGTGACCGGTGTCACCGAGTTCGACCCGGAGCGGCCGTCGACTCTCTACAACACCCTCCTCACGCACGCCCCGGACGGCTCGCTCGCCGCCCGGCACCGCAAGCTCGTGCCGACGAACCACGAGCGGCTCGTCTGGGGCCAGGGGGACGGCACCGGCCTGCGCGCGATCCCGACGCCGCTCGGCCGCATCGGCGGGCTCATCTGCTGGGAGAACTACATGCCGCTCGCCCGCTTCGCGCTCTACGAGTCGGGCGTCGAGCTCTACATCGCCTCGACCGCCGACGACGGCGACGCGTGGCAGGCGACGCTCGTGCACCTCGCACGCGAGTCGCGCGCGTTCGTGATCGCGCCGTGCCACTTCCAGCGCGCGGCCGCATATCCCGACGACTTCCCGCTGCGCCGGCTGCTCGAGGGCGTCGACACGATCGGCCGCGGCGGCTCGGCAGTCCTCGCCCCCGGCGGCGCGTACCTCGCCGGCCCGCTCTACGGCGAGGAGGGGATCCTCTATGCAGAGCTCGACCCGGCCGTCCTCTGGGCTGAGCGGCAGCGCTTCGACCCGGCCGGGCACTACCACCGGCCCGACGTGCTCGGCCTCAGGCTGACGCCGCTCGAGTAGCCCTACTCGGGCCAGAAGTCGGGCTTGTACTCCGGCTTGGTGTCGTCGACGCCGCGTCGAGACGATCACGATCTCGGCGTCCTCCGGCTCCTCGTTCCAGACCGAGCGGTACACGTCAGGCGCGACGCGAACCGCGGTCCCCTGCTCGCACTCGATCACGTCGTCCTCGAGCTTGAACTGCAGCTTCCCGGAGATGACGTAGTAGATCTCCTCCTGCTCGGCGTGCCGGTGGCCGTACGAACCCTTGCCGCCCGTGTGCTGCGGCAGGCGCCGGTACGTGAAGGCGACCTGTTCGCTGCCCAGCGGCCCCGCGAGCATCCGCATCTCGCCGGGGTAGTCACCGAGGACGTCGTCCGCGTCCTGGAGCTTGGCGATGGTGTAACCGGGCATACCTGCCTCCTCTCGCACGTTCGGCGAATCGATGGGGAGAACTAGTATCCGACGATCTGAGCGAAGGGATGCGCAAGCGCTTGACGCTCGCGGCCTGCATCCTGGGGTCGACGATCGTGTTCGTCGACTCCACGGTCGTCAACGTGGCGCTGCCGTCGATCCAGCAAGACCTCGGCGGCGGCCTCGCCCTCCAGCAGTGGGTGGTCGACGCCTACCTGCTCACGCTCGGCTCGCTGATCCTCGTCGGCGGGTCGCTCGGCGACATCTACGGCGAGAAGCGCGTCTTCGTCATCGGCGTCATCGCCTTCGCGGTGACCTCCGTCCTCTGCGCAGCAGCCTGGGACGGGAACGCACTCATCGTCGCGCGCGCCCTGCAAGGGGTTGCCGGGGCCATGCTGACGCCGGCCGCGCTCGCGACCATCACCGTGACGTTCAGCGGCGAGGAGCGCGGCGCGGCGATCGGCGCGTGGACGGCCTGGACCGGTATCGCCTTCCTGATCGGGCCACTCGTCGGCGGCTGGCTGATCTCGGCGGCGTCCTGGCGCTCGATCTTCGTGATCAACGTCCCGATCGCAATCGTCACGCTGGGGCTGATCATGGTCGCGATACCGGGCCGCGGCGGGCAGGGCACCCGCGAGCCCATCGACTTCGTCGGAGCGACGCTCTGCGTGCTCGGCCTTGCCGGCCCCGTGTTCGCGCTGATCGAGGCGCCGAAGCGCGGGTTCAGCGATCCGCTGATCCTCGTCACGCTGCTCGGCGGGATCGTGCTCTTCGGACTCTTCTTGCTCTGGGAGCACCGCACGAAGGCCCCGATGCTGCCGCTGCGCCTCTTCCACCGGCGGAACTTCTCCTTCGCGAACCTCGAGACGTTCACGGTCTATGCGGCGCTCTCGACCCAGGGCTTCTTCCTCACGCTTTTCCTGCAGCAGCTCGCCGGGTACTCGGCGCTGCAGAGCGGCGCCGCCTCGAGCCCGGTCACGGTGATCATGTTCTTCCTCTCGCCGCGCGTCGGCCGTCTCTCGATGCGCTTCGGACCGCGCCTCTTCATGGGCACGGGTCCCGTTCGTATGCGCCGTCGCCGTGCTGTGGATGCGCGAGCTGAACGCCGGACCTGAACTACTGGACCGACCTGCTGCCGCCGCTCCTGATCTTCGCGCTCGGGCTCTCGCTGATCGTCGCACCCCTCACCGCGACGGTGCTCGCCGACGCGGGCCCGGGCGACGCAGGCATCGCGTCCGGTGTGAACAACGCCGTCGCCCGCGTGGCGGCCCTGCTCGGCATCGCCGTCGTCGGCGCCGCGATCGCGGGCGCCTCCGACCAGCTCGACATGGCCGGGTACCGGACGGCGATGGCGATCACCGCCGGCCTGCTTGTCGCCGGCGGCGCGATCGGGCTCGGGGGCATCCGCCGCGTCGCCCCCTCGACCAAGACCGCCGCCGCTGCGGCATGAGCAGTGCAGCCGAGATCGTGTTCGACCGCGTGACCAAGCGCTATGCGGGCCGCGAGGGCGCCGCGCTGGAGGACCTCTCGTTCACGATTCCGGCGGGAACCTTCTGCGTCCTCGTCGGCCCTTCGGGCGGCGGCAAGACCACGGCGCTCAAGCTCGTGAACCGGCTGATCCCGTTCGACGAGGGCGACATCCGCATCGACGGACGGAGCATCAAGGAGCTCGAGCCGGTCGAGCTGCGCCGCGGCATCGGCTACGTGATCCAGCAGGTCGGCCTCTTCCCGCACATGACGATCGGCGACAACATCGCGACCGTCCCGCAGCTGCTCGGCTGGCCAAAGCAGCGGATCAACGAGCGGACGGCAGAGCTGCTCGAGCTCGTCGGCCTCGAGCAGAGCGACGCGAAGCGCTACCCGGCGCAGCTCTCCGGCGGCCAGCGGCAGCGGGTCGGGCTCGCCCGCGCACTCGCCGCCGATCCGCCGCTTCTGCTGATGGACGAGCCCTTCGGCGCGCTCGACCCGATCACGCGCGCGCGGCTGCAGGACGAGCTCCGTCGCCTGCACCGTGAGGTGTCGAAGACCATCATCTTCGTGACCCACGACATCGACGAGGCGATCACGATGGGCGACCGGATCGCGATCCTCCGTGCCGGCGGCGTGCTCGCACAGTACGACTCTCCCGACGCGATCCTCGCCCATCCGGCCGACGACTTCGTCGCGCAGTTCATCGGCGAGGACCGCGCGCTCCGCCGCCTCGCGCTGCGCCGGCTCTCCGAGATCGAGCTCGACCCGGTGCCGAACCCGAACCCGCCTACGGTTCGGGCCGCCGCCTCGACCACGGTGCGGAACGCGATCTCGCTGCTCCTCGAGAGCGGCGGCGACCGCCTCCTCGTCGTCGGCGACGACGGCCGCAACCTCGGTGTGCTCACCCTCGCCCGCGCCGCGGAGCTTCTGAGTTGATCGCCGCCGGGCCGGGACCGGTCATCCCGAACTTCGGGCAGGGCAGCTCGTGCGTCACGGGCGACAACCTCTTCTGCTGGGACTGGGTCAAGGAGCACTGGGGCGACACGCTGCAGCCCGCGCTGATCCTCCACATCGAGCTGACGGCGGTGGCGGTCGCGGTCGGCTCCGTCGTCGCCTTCGGCCTGGCGCTCTTCGCGCACCGCCGCCGCCGCGCGGAGCAGCCGATCTCGATCGTGTCCGCGCTCGTCTACACGTTCCCGAGCATCGCGCTCTTCGAGCTGCTCGTCCCGTTCACCGGCCTGACCTTCGCGACGGCCGCGATTCCGCTCGTCCTCTACACGCTCGTGATCCTGTTCCCGAACTTCCTCGCCGGTCTCGAGGCGGCCCCCCCGGAGGTGCTGGAGGCGGCGCGCGGGATGGGCCTGACCCCGAATCAGATCCTCTGGAAGGTCGAGGTGCCGCTGGCCCGGCCGGCGATGATCGGCGGCCTCCGGATCGCGGTCGTCTCGACCGTCGCAATCGCGACGATCGCCGCCTCGATCGGCGAGAACAGCCTCGGCGCCCCGATCTTCTACGCGATCAACCTGCCGACCCCGTTCAAGACGGAGATCTACTCGGCCGGGTTCCTCGCCGTCGCACTCGCACTCCTATGCGATGCCGTCCTCGTAGCGACGCGGCGGTTCACGATCCCCTGGACAAGGGCGGCGACGGGATGATCTTCGACCAGGCCAACGCGCACACGTTCGTGGAGGCGCTCGGGTTCATCGTGCATCACCCGCACCTGCTGATCACGAAGGCGATCGAGCAGCTCGAGCTCTCCGGGGCGGCGCTCGGGCTGGCGCTCGTGATCGCATTGCCGATCGGGATCGTGCTCGGCCACCTCCACCGCGGCTCGGGCCTCGCGATCGGGACCTCGATCGTCGGTCGCGCCCTGCCGAGCATCTTCCTGATTGCGGTCTTCCTCACGATCCTGGGGCTCGGCTTCACCAACAACATGGTCGCACTGGCAGTGCTGGCGCTCGGTCCGGTCCTGACGAACGCGTATCTCGGCGTCGAGGGCGTCGACCAGGACGCGGTCGAGGCCGCACGCGGTATGGGGCTCTCCGGGCGCGGAATCCTGGCCCGGATCGAGCTCCCGCTTGCGCTGCCGCTGCTCTTCATCGGCATTCGCATCGCCGCGGTCACCGTCGTCGCAACGGCGCCGATCGCCGCCTATGCAGGGGGAGGCGGCCTCGGAGACATCATCGCCAACCAGGCGACGTACCGCCTTTCCGGCGTCCTCGGCGCAAGCATCTGCGTCATGGTGCTTTCAGCGGGAACGTGGGTATTGCTGCTGGCGTTACAGCGTGTGACAACCCCCGAGGGAGTCCGGGCGGTTAGGGTCCAGGCTCAGGCAGGGGAACTTCGAAAGGAGGGGCTGTGATCAGAAAGCACACCCGGAGGGCTGCCAAGGCGGCCTTCGCCATCTCGTTCGGAGTCGCGATCGTCTTGGGTGGATTCGCCGGGACCGCACGCCCGGCGACCCACGCCGCGCCGACGATCACGATCGGCACCAAGAACTTCCCCGAGGAGTTCATCCTCGGTGAGCTGTACAAGCAGGCGCTCGAGGCCAAGGGCTTCACGGTCGACTACAAGGAGAACATCGGCTCGACCGAGGTGATCCAGACGGCCCTCACGAGCGGCAAGATCGACATGTATCCGGAGTACACGGGCGTGATCGTGCAGGACGTCTTTCACAAGACGAACTCGCCCAAGACGGCCGCCGCGACCTACGCGCTCGCGAAGCAGCTCGAGGCCGCCAAGGGCTACACGCTTCTGAGCGCGACGCCGTTCTACGACACCGACGTGCTGGCGGTGACGAACGCGACGGCGAAGAAGTACGGGCTGAAGACGATCTCCGACCTGAAGAAGGTGGGGTCGTTCAAGCTCGGCGGGTTCCCGGAGTGCCAGACCCGCAACACCTGCTTCGCCGGCTACACGAAGCAGTACGGCCTCTCCGACGCGACGTTCACCTCTGTCGGGAGCGTATCCCCCTACGCAGCTCTCGACTCGGGCTCGGTGCTCGCCGCCGACGTGTTCTCGACGGATCCGCCGCTGGCACCGCCGTCGAAGTACACGGTGCTCACCGACCCGAAGCACATCACCGGTTTCCAGAACGTCGCTCCGATCGTGAAGAGCTCGGTCGCGAAGGCGGCCGGCTCGAGCTTCACGAGCACCGTCAACGCGGTCTCCTCCAAGCTGACCCTGCCCGCGATCCTGGCCATGAACAAGGCCGTGATCGTGGACAAGAAGTCGGCGGCCGCGGTTGCGTCGCAGTTCCTGAAGGCCAACGGCCTCACGTAGCTCCTTGAAGGTCGTCGTTCTCGGTGGAGGGTCGTCCGGCGAGCACTTCGTCGGAGCCCTCCGCCGGCTCGACGGCGACGCAGAGCTGACCCTCGTCGAGCGGCGGCTGGTCGGCGGCGAGTGCTCCTACTGGGCGTGCATGCCCACGAAGACGATGCTGCGCGGCCCCGAGATCGTGGCGGAGTCGCGCCGGGCTCCGGGCGTCCAGCCGGCGGAACTCGACGCGCCCGGCATCTTCCACTGGCGTGAGCTCGTTGTCGACGGCCGTGATGACGCCGGGCAGGTTCAGTGGCTCGCCGCCCAGCGCTGCGAGCTCGTACGCGGCGACGCAACGGTCGTCAGGGCCGGACTCGTGCAGGTCGGCGACCGCGAGCTCCCGTACGACCGGCTCGTGATCGCGACGGGCTCCTCACCGGCGGTCCCGCCCATCCCCGGGCTCGACGGGGTCGACTACTGGACGAACATCGAGGCGACGGAGACGACCGAGGTTCCGTCCTCGCTGGTCGTGCTCGGCGGCGGGCCGGTCGGCTGCGAGCTCGCCCAGTTCTTCGCGCGCATGGGCTCTCGCGTCACTCTCGTCGAGGGCGAGGAGCGCATCCTCGGCCGCATCGACGCCGAGGCGACGGCGCTCGTGGCAGAGGCGCTCCGCGAGGACGGCGTCGAGATCCGGGTGCAGTCGAAGGTCGTCGCGGTCGACGGAGTGGCGGTTGTGCTCGAGTCTGGCGACCGTGTGCCGTTCGAGCGGCTCCTCGTCGCCACCGGACGCCGGCCGAACACAGGCGGGCTCGAGGCGCTCGGGCTCACGATCGGCCGCAGCGGCATCGAGGTCGACGAGCGTCTCCGCGCGGCCGAGAACATCTGGGCGATCGGCGACGTCACCGGCATTGCGCTCTTCACCCACGTCGGCAAGTACCACGCCCGCGTCGTCGCGTACGACATGACGGGCCGCCCGGCGCGCGCCGATCACCGCGCCGTCCCGGCGACGATCTTCACCGACCCGCAGGTCGCGTCGGTCGGGACGCTCGAGGGCGCGGTCGCGAAGTGGCCGCTGACCTCCACGCCGCGCCTCTCGACCTACGAGCGCCCGAAGCGCGACGGATTCGTCAAGATCGCCGCCGACCCGGAGCGGCGGGTTCTCAACGGCGCCGTGGCCGTCGGCCCGGAGGCCGTCGAGTGGCTGCAGCAGCTCACGCTCGCGATCCGCGCCGAGACGCCGATCGAGGTGCTCCTCGACGTGATCCAGCCCTACCCCACGTTCAGCGAAGCGGTGTTCCTCGCGCTACGCGAGCTCGGGCTCGACCTCTAGAGCGCCAAGGTGCGCGTCGGCGCGAGCGCCTCGAGGAAGCGGCGGTCGTGCGAGACGACGACGACAGTTCCTTCGAACCCGTCGAGCGCCGTCTCGAGCTGCTCGATCGCCTCGAGGTCGAGGTGGTTCGTCGGCTCGTCGAGCACGAGCGTGTTGACGCCGCGCGCCGCGAGGAGCGCGAGCCGTGCACGGCTCCGCTCCCCCGGTGAGAGCGAGCGCTCGTGCCGCGTCACGTCGCCGGCCCCGAGCGCGAACTTCGCGAGCAGCGAGCGCGCCTCTCCCGGCGCAAGGCCGGACTCGTGCGCGAACCAGTCGAGCAGCGAGCCGTCCGACGCCGGCGCGCTCTGCGGCAGCTCGCCGAGCACGGTGCCCGGCCCGACCCAGCGCCGCCCCGAGGCGAGCGGCAGCCGGCCGAGCAGGGCGCCGAGCAGCGTCGACTTGCCGGCGCCGTTCCGTCCGAGGATCGCGAGCCGTTCTCGATGACGGAGCTCCAGGTCGACGGGCCCGAGGACGAACCCGCCGCGCTCGACCGTTGCGGCCTCGAGCCGTGCGACCACGTCGCCCGCCCGCCGGGAGGGCGCGAGCCCGAGCTCGAGGCGCCACGGCGTCCACGGCTTCTCGACCTCGGCGATCCGCCCGAGCTTCTTCTCCAAGGCCTTCGCCGCGTCCTTGCCCTTCTTCTTCTTGCGCGCCTGGCCGTAGCCGCGCTGCTCCCACTCCCGCATCCGCCGCGCCTGCTCCTCGACCTTGCTGCGGCGCTCGACGAAGCCGCGGTAGTCGCGCTCATGGCGGTCCCGGGACCGCGCCTGCCGGGCCTCGAACTCGGTCCAGCCGCCCGCGAACTCCCGCACGCGGCGCGTCTCGGCCTCGAGCTCCACGATCCTCGTCATCCGCTCCAGGAACGCTCGGTCGTGCGACACCGCGACCAGGCCGCCGCCATGGCGGTCGACGAAGCGCTCGAGCAGCTCGAGCGCCGCGTCGTCGAGGTCGTTCGTCGGCTCGTCGAGGAGCAACACCTCGGCGTCGGCCGCGAGGATCTCCTCGAGGCGCAACCGTGCGGCCTCGCCGCCCGAGAGCCCGGCCGTCTCGCGCTCCTGCGCGTAGTAGCCGACCGAGACTTCGCCCTGGACGCTCCCCTCGTCGGGAGTCTCGAGGCCGGCGAGCAGGCGCAGCAGGGTCGTCTTGCCGATGCCGTTCGGGCCGACGATGCCCACCCGGTCACCCGGGCCGACGGTGAGCGAGACGCCGTCGAGGACGACGGTGTCGCCGTACGACTTTCTCAATGAACGTGCAACGAGAGCACCGCGCGGGCGCGGCATGGCCTGACCTCCCTTCTGGCTTCCGATCGGGACGGACTGAAGTCCGTCCCGCCTTTGCTGTTGTCGGTCAGGCCACGCGCATAGGGCGGAGCTCTCGCTCCGCCGCAAACGTTACAGCCCCGCCGCCGTCACGACCAGGAGGAGCACGCGATACCAGCCGTCGAGTCGCGCCAGCTCGATGTCGTTCGACCGGACGAGCCGCGCGCCGTCGCAGGTGGAGCACCACCGGCGGGGCAGCGCTCACCCGGGCCTTCCTACGGCACCCGGCCCGAGAAGAGCGCGCCCGTGCCGACGGCCAGGAGCAGCAGCCCGGCCGCGGCGGCCGCGAACCACGAGGTCACCTGGATGCGCTTGTGCGTCCGGCCGATGCTCGAGCCGAGCGTCTTGTAGATCTGCACCACGCTCGAGGCCGTCTCGGCGGTGTACGAGCGGCCGCCGCTCACGCTCGCGATCTGGCTCATGGTGACCGGATCGGGCGGCACCGGCACCGAGTTGGTGAAGGCGCCGAAGCCGAACGTCACCTTGCCGTTGGGCGTCCCGAGCGACACCGGGTAGATGCGAATACCGGACTGCTTGGCCATGCGGGCGGCCTGGAGCGGCTGGAGGATGCCGCGATTCTGCGCCCCGTCGGAGAGCAGCACGATCGCCCCGGGGACCGGCTGCCCGGTCGTCCGCACGTAGCCGGACTGCTTCAGCGACGAGTTGAGCATCTTCAATGCGCTCGCGATGCCGTCGCCGACCGCCGTCCCGGCCTCCGGCTCGAGGAGCGAGATCGACTGCCGGAGCGCGTCGCGGTCGGACGTGGGCGCGATCAGCGGCTCCGGCTCGGAGCTGAACGCGACCAGTCCGACCTTGAACTGTTTCGGGAGCCGGTCGAGGAACGTCCGCATGGCGGCCACGGCGGCGTCGAGGCGCGTCGGCTCGACGTCGTTCGCCCGCATCGATCCGGAGACGTCGACGAGGAGCACGATCGTCGCGTTCTGGTCGGGCTGCGAGACGCGCAAGCGCGGGTGCGCGAGCGCGCCGGCCGTGAACACGAGCGCGAGCGCGAGCAGTGCCACCGGGATGAACCGCTTCCAGCGCCGGCGCCGCGACGGTACGAGGTCGGCCAGGACGTGCAGGTTCGTGAAGGCGACGGGGTACTTCGCGCGCCGCCGGTCGATGACTACTGCGATCGCGATCAGCAGCGGAATCGCGAGCAGGCACAGGAGCAGCCAGGGGTGCGCGAAGTTCATCCGGTGGCGCACCTCACGCCGACCTGCACCTGCGCCTTGGCGCTCGACGGCAGCGCCTCACTGGCGCTCATCGCCACCTGCACCTTCGCTCCCACCTGCTTGGCCTTCACGCGGATCGCCGACGCAAAGCCGGGCGGCGGCGGCCCGTTGGTGTTGAAGGCGGTGGCGTTCCAGGTGTCGACCAGCGTCTCGCCCGACGGACACTGGATGGTCAGCGTCTTCTGAGCGCCGGCGTTCAGCGGCACCGTCTTGAACACGAGGTCGAGGGGCGGACCGACCGGGGTCACCGTGGCTGCGATCGTGTTCCGAACAGCCGATGGTGACGGAATACAGCCGATGAACGGCTTGAACGACCCGGCCTTGTGGTGGGCGGAAACGGCGCGGAAGAGAGCGGACGTGTGAGTCGTCCGGCCGAATGCGACGGGCGCGCCGAGAATGCCGTCGAAGCTGGCGCGGATGTCGAGCGAGCTCCCCTGCCCATCGGTGCCGGCGACGATCCCTTTGCCCTCGGGGCAGGCGAGCGCGAAGACGATCTCGCCGTTCGCGGGCACGCTGACCCAGGGCCCCTCGACCGGGATGCAGCGCGGGATGCCGTTGCACTCGTTCGCCGCGGACGCGGCGCCGGGCACGGCGGCGACGGCGAAGGCGCCGAGAAGCGCGAGCACGGCAAGCGTCCTCACACGAGCCTCCTGAACCACCAGGCCGAGAGCGCAGCGCCGGCGATGATGAGCACGAAAGCGGCCAGTGTCACACCGGCCGTGATCTCGCGGTACTGCTTGTTGTAGACGAGCCGCGAGCCGAGCTCCTTGTAGACGTTGTCGACGCCGCTCGAAGTGGTGGCCGCGTAGGCGTGGCCGCCGCTCACCGCCGCGACCTGGCGGAGTACCTTGGGGTCGACCGGCACCTGCTGGACGAGCGGGAAGGTCTTCTTCCCCTGGCCGAGCGGCACGTTCTGGTGCACGACGCCCGCCGGGGTGCCGATCGCCACGGTCGAGACCGGAATCCCCGCCTTCTTCGCGAGCGCCGCCGCCTGGGCCGGCTTGATGCGGCCCGCGTTGCTGCCGCCGTCGGAGACGAGCAGGATCGTCGCGGGCGGGTGCGGCTGACCGGGCTTGCTCGGGCCGACCGCCTTCTTCGCCACGCGCACGGCCTGGTAGAGGGCGTCGCCGAGCGCCGTCCCGTCCAGCTCGGCCTTCGCCGGCAGGCCCTTGATCAGCGTCTTGCGGTCGTAGGTCGGCGGCACCTTCACCGCGATCCCGCTGGAGAAGGTGAGCAGCGCCGCACGGTACTTCGACGGGAGCTTGTTCACGAAGTTCGTGACCGCCGCGTCCGCCGCGAGCAGGCGCGTCGGCTTGACGTCGTTCGCCCCCATCGAGCCCGAGTTGTCGACCATCAGCACGACCGTGGCGCCGTCCTTCGCCTCGCTGAACTTCGCCTGCGGCCGGGCGAAGCCGAGGAGGAGCAGCACGAAGGCGACTCCGAAGATGATCACCGGGATGTACCTCCGGGCGCCCGGCGAGCCCTTGACCATGTTCGGCAGCAGCGCCGGGGTCGACCAGTTCGCGGCCTTTTCTGCGCGGCGCCGCTCGAGCCAGATGTAGCCGACGACCGCCGCCGGGATGACGAGCAGGAACACCAGCAGCCACGGGGACTTGAAGCTGAAGAAGAAGAACAGCATCAGAAATCACTCCTGCGCAGGAAGGCGGCGAGGTGGCGGAGCCAGTCGCCCTCGGTCGAGAGGGCGACGTGGCGGACGCCTGCGGCGGAGAGCATGCGGACGAGGCCGGTCCGCTCCTCCGCCGCCGCGACGGCGAAACGGTCGCGGAGGTTGCGGTCCGACGTGTCGACCCGCAGCTGCCGGCCGGTCTCGGGATCGACGAGCCGGAGCTCGCCGACATCTGCAAGCTCCTGCTCGCGCGGGTCTCGGATCTCGACGGCGAGCGTCGGATGCCGGCCGGCGACGCGGAGCAGGGCGTTTCGCCAGTCGATCGGGCCGCGGAAATCGGAGACGATCACGACCAGCGAGCGCTGGACGGCGAGCCCGTCGAGGAGCAGCAGCGCCTCCGAGAGCCCGCCCTTGCCGGCGGGCTCGTCCCTCAGGGCCGCGAGCGTCAGCAGCAGGCCGCGCCGGCCCTGGCGGGGGCGGCGCCAGCGCGGATCCTCGGCGCCGAACGCGACGAGCCCGAGCCTGTTGCCGCGCCGCGTCGCGGTGTGGCCGATCGCGAGCGCCACGCCTTCGGCGACGTCCGCCTTCCGCCGGTCGGCGGTGCCGAACGCCATCGAGGCGGAGCAGTCGAAGACGAGCCAGGTGACGAGGACCCGCTCGGCCAGCTCGACGCGGACGTGCGTCTCGCCGGTGCGGGCGGTGACGTTCCAGTCGATCCGCCGGACGTCGTCCCCGGGCACGTAGGGCCGCACCTGGTAGAGCTCGGTCCCGACGCCGGCGAACGCCGACTTGTAGTCGCCGGCGAGCAGCCCGTCGACCCTGCGGCCGATCGCCAGCTCGAGCGCCTCGAGGCTCTCGGCCGTGATCGCGCCGGGCCCCGGACGCGCGGGCGTCCACTCACGGCCGGCTGCGGCGATGAGTCCCTTCACGCCACGGCTGTGGCGGTGCGTCCGAGATCGATCTGCGGCGGTGCGATCGCCTCGAGCACGTGGTCGAGCACCTGGTCCGCGGTGACCTCCTCCGCAAGCGCCTGGTAGGAGAGGACGAGACGGTGCCGGAAGCCGTCGCGAACGACGGCCTCGACGTCCGCCGGGAGCACGTAGTCGCGCTGGCGCAGGACGGCGAGGGCGCGGGCGGCGGCGACGACGCTGATCGGGCCGCGCGGGCTCGCACCGTACGAGATGTACGGCGCGATCGCGTCGAGCCCGGCCTCCGCCGGCTTGCGGGTCGCGGTCGCCAGGTCCACGACCCAGCTGACGAGCGCCGGATCGACGAAGACCTTGCTCACGAGCGCCTGCAGCGCGCGGAGCTCCTCGATCGAGAGCACCGGCTGGAGCTGCGGCGCCGGCTCGAGCGAGCGGGCGACGACGGTCAGCTCCTCGTCGTGCTGCGGGTAGTCGACGAGCACCTTGAGCATGAAGCGGTCGACCTGCGCCTCGGGCAGGGGGTACGTGCCCTCGGACTCGATCGGGTTCTGGGTGGCGAGGACGAGGAACGGGTCGGGAACCGGATGGGTCGTGTGGCCGATCGTCACCTGCCGCTCCTGCATCACCTCGAGCAGGGCCGACTGGACCTTCGCCGGCGAGCGGTTGATCTCGTCGGCGAGCAGGAAGTTGCAGAACACGGGGCCGAGCTCCGTGTCGAACTCGTGCTTGTCGGGATGGAAGATCCGCGTGCCGACGAGGTCGCTCGGGACGAGGTCCGGCGTGAACTGGATGCGGGAGAACGAGCCGCCGAGCACGGAGGCCGTCGTCTTGATCGCCAGCGTCTTGGCGAGACCGGGGACGCCCTCGATCAGCAGGTGGCCGCCTGCCAGCAGGCAGACGAGGAGCCGCTCGAGCATGCCCTCCTGGCCGGCGATCACCCGCCGGATCTCGAAGAGCGCTTCCTCGAGCTTGCCGAGGTGCTCCTTGTCCTCGGGTGTGAGACGGTCGTTCGCGTCTGCCATCAAAACCTCCAGGATCGTCGCTTCACACGAAACCACGGGGGTCTGTGAAACGAATGAGAATTTCGGGCCCAACCGGCGTTCCGGAAAAGGTACCGGGGTTCGGGGCAAATGGATTCTCGTCTACTGGCTCAGTGCGCCGGATCCGGTCGGAGGATCAGCGTCTCGCTCGGCGCGTGCGTGAGCATCCACGTGAGGTCCTTCGGCGTGAAGCCGCCGTTCGCGCCGGCCGGCGGGCGCCGGGACGACGATCCGGTCGAAGTGCTCGGTCTCCCAGAGCCGCTTCAGCGCATGGACCGGCGTCCGGCCGCTCTCGATCCGCGCGTCGACCGGGACGCCGGCGCGGAGCGCGGCGTGCTCGACCGCCTCGAGGAGCGGCATCGCCGTCGTCGACCTGCGCCTGCATCGGCGCGTCCTGCGGCTGCTCGAGCGGCACGACGATCAGGTAGGCGGGAACGAGCGTCGCGTCCTCGGCGCGCGCGATCCGGATGCCGGCGGCGAGCACCGCTCGGGTCGAGGCCGCCGCCGGTGAAGGGCACGAGCACCCGCGCCGGCGCCCGCGGTGCGCGACCTCGGGGCGGCGCGTGCGCAGCGCGACGACGACGAGCGCCGCTGCGAGCACGACGACCGCGGCGACGAGCGCGATGCGGTCATCGCTCGTGCTCCTCGCGCAGCGCCCGGTCGGCGACGACGCGGATGTCGACGCCGGGAAGCTCGCGGACGAGCTTCGAGACGAGCGAGCCGCGGAGGATCTCGCGTCCGCCGCGACTCGTCGGGCGTGCCGAGGAAGACGTAGGTCGAGCCGCGCTCGGCGACGAACGCGCTTGACGGTCTCGGCGAGGTTGTCGCCCTCGACCTCGATGAAGTGCGCGCCGAGGATGCTCGCGAGCCGGCGCAGCGCCGCGAGCGACACCTCCTCCTGCTCGCGTCAGCTCCTGCCCGGGCCGGCGCACCCAGAGCGCGTCGATCTCGGAGCCGAGCCGCTGCCCGGAGCGGAACGCGCGGCGGAGGATCCGCTGCGAGCGCGGCTCCGGCGTGACGAGCGCGAGGATCCGCTCGGCGACCGCCTGCTGGCTGAGCGGGTCGAGCACGCGTCGTGGTCCGGCGCGCCTCGACGTCCTCGGCGAGCTCGCGCAGCGACGAGCTCGCGCAGCGCCGCGAGGTTCTCGAGCCGGAAGAAGTTCGTGAGCGCCGTCTCGACGCGCGCCGGCGGGTAGACCTTGCCGTGCCGCAGCCGCTCCTGGAGCGCCTCGGGCGCGAGGTCGACGAGCACGACCTCGTCGGCCTCGTCGAGGATGCGGTCGGGGAACGTCTCGCGGACGCGGACGCCGGTGAGCTCGAAGACCTCGTCGTTGAGGCTCTCGAGGTGCTGGACGTTGACCGTCGAGGTGACGTCGATGCCGGCGTCGAGGATCTCGTCGATGTCCTCGTAGCGCTTCCGGTTGCGGGCCTCGGGCAGGTTCGTGTGGGCGAGCTCGTCGACGAGCGCGAGCTCGGGCTTGCGCGCGGATCACCGCGTCGACGTCCATCTCCCCGAGCTCGGCGGCGCCGACGCGGCGTGCGCAGGTGCGGCACGACCTCGAGCCCCTCGGCGAGCGCGGCCGTCTCGGGCCGGTCGTGCGGCTCGAGGTAGCCGATCACGACGTCGACGCCCTCGCGCTGCGCCTGCCGCCCCTCCTGGAGCATCCGGTACGTCTTCCCGACTCCTGCGGCCATCCCGAGCAGGATCCGGTAGCGGCCGCGCACGCTCAGGCTCATGCCCCGAAGACGTTGTGCACGAGCAGGTCGATCAGCTTGATCCCGACGAACGGCAGGATCACGCCGCCGAGCCCGTAGATCAGCAGGTTCCGCCGCAGCAGCGCCGTCGCGCCGATCGCGCGGTACTTCACGCCCTTGAGGGCGAGCGGGACGAGCGCCGGGATGATCAGGGCGTTGAAGATGATCGCCGAGATGATCGCGCTCTGCGGCGTGCCGAGGTGCATGACGTTGAGCGCGTTCAGCGGCCCGCGCTCGCCCGGCTGTGGTCGCGTAGGTGAAGGCGAACATCGCCGGCAGGATCGCGAAGTACTTGGCGACGTCGTTCGCGATCGAGAACGTCGTCAGCGCGCCGCGGGTGATCAGGAGCTGCTTGCCGACCTCGACGATCTCGATCAGCTTCGTCGGGTTCGAGTCGAGGTCGACCATGTTCCCGGCCTCCTTGGCGGCCGAGGTGCCGGTGTTCATCGCGACGCCGACGTCGGCCTGCGCGAGCGCGGGCGCGTCGTTCGTGCCGTCGCCGGTCATCGCGACCATGCGGCCCTTCGCCTGCTCCTCCTTGATCAGCGCCATCTTCGCCTCGGGCGTCGCCTCGGCGAGGAAGTCGTCGACGCCGGCCTCCTCGGCGATCACGGCGGCGGTGACCCGGTTGTCGCCGGTGATCATCACCGTGCGGATCCCCATCTTGCGCAGCTCGTCGAAGCGCTCGTTCATGCCGCCCTTGACGATGTCCTTGAGGTGGATCACGCCGAGCACGAAGTTGTCCTGCGACGACGACGAGCGGCGTGCCGCCGACGCGCGCGATCTTGTCGACCTCCTCGTCGAGCGCGGGCCGGGATCTGGCCGCCCTGCTCCTCGACCCAGCGCTTGACGGCGTCGGCGGCGCCCTTGCGGTACTGCTTGCCGTCGAAGTCGACGCCGCTCATGCGCGTCGTCGCGGAGAACGGGATGAACGTCGCGTCGAGCTCGCCGAGCTCGCGGCCGCGGAGGCCGTACTGCTCCTTCGCGAGCACGACGATCGAGCGCCCCTCGGGCGTCTCGTCGGCGAGCGACGAGAGCTGCGCGACCTCGGCGAGCTCGGTCGACGGGCACGCCGTCGACCGGGACGAACTCCGAGGCCTGGCGGTTGCCGAGCGTGATCGTGCCGGTCTTGTCGAGCAGGAGCACGTCGACGTCGCCGGAGGCCTCGACCGCGCGGCCCGACATCGCGAGCACGTTGCGCTGCACGAGCCGGTCCATCCCGGCGATCCCGATCGCCGAGAGGAGCGCGCCGATCGTGGTCGGGATCAGCGCGACGAGCAGCGCGATCAGCACGGTCTGCGAGAGCGGCGTGCCGGCGTAGAGCGCGTACGGCTTCAGCGTCACGACGGCGGCGAGGAAGGTGATCGTCAGGCCGGCGAGCAGGATGTTGAGCGCGATCTCGTTCGGCGTCTTGCGCCGCTCGGCGCCCTCGACGAGCGCGATCATGCGGTCGAGGAACGACTTGCCGGGCTCCTGCGTGACCTGGATCACGAGGCGGTCGGAGAGCAGCCTCGTGCCGCCGGTGACGGCCGAGCGGTCGCCGCCGGCCTCGCGGATCACCGGCGCCGACTCGCCGGTGATCGCCGACTCGTCGACCGAGCCGACGCCCTCGATGATCTCGCCGTCGGCGGGGATGACCTCGCCGGCGCTCGACGACGACGACGTCGCCGCGCTGGAGCTCGGGCGCCGGCACCTCCTCGAGCGTGCCGTCCTCGAGCCGGCGGTGCGCGGTCGTCGTCGTGCGCGTCGCGCGCAGCGCGTTCGCCTGCGCCTTGCCGCGGCCCTCGGCGATCGCCTCGGCGAAGTTCGCGAACAGCACCGTCAGCCAGAGCCAGAACGCGATCACGCCGACGAACCAGAGCGTGCCCGTGTGGCCGCGGGCGAGGTCGAGGAAGAAGATCCCGGTCGTGATCACGCTGCCGAGCTCGACGATGAACATCACCGGGTTCTTGAACTGGAGCCGCGGGTCGAGCTTCGGGAACGAGTCGCGGACCGCCGCGAGCGACGATCTCGCGCGAGAAGATGCTTGCCGACTGCGCGTGCCATCAGCTGTGCCTCTCCTGGTCGAGTGCGAGGTTGAGCTCGAGGACGTTCACGCCCGGCTCGCCGAAGAAGCCCCAGCGAGCGGCCGATCGTGTACTTCGAGATCAGCTGCTGCACGGTCGCGAGCGGCAGGTGCCGGACGGCCGCGATCCGGCGCGACTGGAGCTGCGCGTAGGCGGGCGAGATGTCGGGGTCGATGCCCGAGCCCGAGGTCGTGACCGCGTCGACCGGGATGTCGTGCGATCGTCAGGCCCGGGTTGTACGGGCCCTCGAGCTTCAGGATCGCCGCGGCCGCCGCCTGGACGTTCTTCGCGAGGTCGGGGTTCGTCGGCCCGAGGTTGGCGAACGTCGTCGCGCCGGCGTTGTAGGCGGGCGAGGTCGCCGACGGCCGCTCGTGGAAGTACTCGCGGGCTCGTGAACTCCTGCGCGGCGAGCTTCGAGCCGACGACCTTGCCGTTCGACCGTGATCAGGCTGCCGTTCGCCTGGCTCTTGAACGCGACCTGCGCGAAGCCGGTCATCACCAGCGGGTAGGCGAAGCCGAAGACGGCGGTGATCACGACGATCGCGATCACCGAGCTGACGACGTTGCGCATCAGTGCATCAACCCTTCGACGATCGGCCCGAGCGTGAGCGCCGGGAAGATCATCAGGCCGGCGGTGAGCGCGATCACGCCGACGAGCAGGACGACGAACGTCGGCCCGTCGGTGCGGAACGTCCCGGCCGAGGCCGGCACGATCTTCTTCTTCGCCGAGCGCGCCGCCGAGCGCGAGCGCGGCGAACATCGGCACGAAGCGGCCGAGCAGCATCGCGATCGTCCCGAAGTCGGCGCTGAAGTTCGTCAGCCCGAAGCCGGCGAAGGCGCTGCCGTTGTTGTTGCGACTGCGAGTCGTAGGCGTACAGCGTCTCGGTGAAGCCGTGGACGCCGCTGGTTGAAGATCGACGCGAGCCCGGCTTGCGTCGCGATCGAGAGCGCCGGCGAGGGTCAGGACCATCGTCGGGCACGAAGAGCGCGCCGACCGCCGCGTACTTGATCTCGCGCGCCTCGATCTTCTTCCCGAGCCATTCCGGCGTTCGGCCGACCATCAGGCCCGGCGACGAAGACGGCGATGACGATGTAGAAGAACATCCCGTAGAGGCCGGAGCCGACGCCGCCGAAGATCACCTCGCCGAGGAAGAGGTTGACGAGGGGCACGGCGCCGCCGGCCGGCGTCATGCGCGTCGAAGCCGCCGTTGACCGAGCCGTTCGAGGCGTCGCTCGTCGCGACCGTCCAGTTGGCGGTCGCCGCCTGGCCGAAGCGGACCTCCTTGTCGGACATGTTGCCGCCGCTCTGGCCGCTGCCCATGCGTGATGTTCACGCCCGAGTTGCGCAGCACCGCCGAGCCGTGCTGCTCGGCGGGCAGGTTGACGCCGACGCCGATCGCGAAGACGACGAACATCGCCGCGAACACCGCCCAGGCGTGCCGTCGCGCGAGCACCATCTTCCCGAACATGAACACCTGCGCCGCCGGGATCAGCAGGATCGCGAGCATCTCGATGAAGTTCGAGAGGCCGGTCGGGTTCTCGAACGGGACGGCCGAGTTCGAGTTGTAGAAGCCGCCGCCGTTCGTCCCGAGCTGCTTGATCGCGATCTGCGAGGCGACCGGGCCGCGCGCGATCGTCTGCGTGCGCGCCCTGGAGCGTCGTCGCGGTCGCGTGGCCGTGGAGGGTCTGCGGCACGCCCTGCCAGATCAGGAGCACGCGTGACGACGACCGCGAGCGGCAGCAGGATGTAGACGAGCGAGCGGTAGAGGTCGACCCAGAAGTTGCCGATCGTCGCCGGACGAGCGGCGCGCGAGCCCGCGGATCACGGCCGCGAGCACGGCGATCCCGACCGCGGCGGAGACGAAGTTCTGCACCGCGAGCCCGGCCATCTGGGTCAGGTACGACATCGTGTACTCGCCGCCGTAGAACTGCCAGTTCGTGTTCGTGATGAAGCTCGCGGCCGTGTTCAGCGACAGGTGCGACGGCACGCCCTTCATGTGGTCCGGGTTCAGGAACAGGTGGCCCTGGAGCCGCTGGATCGCGTAGAGGACGACCCAGAAGAGGATGCTGAAGACGAGCACCGTCGCGCCGTAGCTCTTCCAGTCCTGCTCGCGAGTCGGGTCGGTGCGGACGACGCGGCAGAAGCCGCGCTCGAGCGACGCGAAGAACGCGGCCGGCGACGCGCGGCGACGGTGTAGATCCGCGCCATCCAGAGCCCGAGCGGGTAGCCGAGCGCGACGAGCAGCGACCGCGTAGACGAGGATCTGGCCGATGCCCTGGCCGGTCACCTAGAACCGCTCCCCGCGGAAGAGCGCGTACACGAGGTAGACGAAGATGAGCAGCGAGACGACGAGCCCGAAGACGTCGGCGGCGGTCATCAGACGCGGTCCAGAACGCCAGAGGATGAGGTACGCGAACGCGAAGCACGCGGCCGCGATGGCGATGGCTGCGAGGTCGTACATCAGATGGCCCTCCGGCGGGTCAGCGCCCGCGGCTCGACGACGTGCATGGCGACCACCGTACGAGGGAGCGGCTGAAGGCGGTCTGAAGATCGAGACGGCCTCCCTGAAGAAACTCTGAAAGGGACAGTCCGCCGCGCATCGGCGTCGCTGTACGATTCGCTTCAGGTGAGCCGGGAAGCCTGGTCGGCGCCGTTTAGCCGACCCGAAAACTCACCGTGGAACGCCTTCACTTCCTCCTCGACGCCGTCATGCGTCGGCCTCGCGCTCGCCGCTACCCGACCGAACGCACACCGTGATCCGCCGGATCCGTCTCGCGCTGGAGTCGCACCGGGAGGCCCTCCGCACCAACCTGTGGCTGGTCCCGACGATCGAGATCGTGGTCGCGGCCGGGCTGTTCGCCGCCACCCACGCCCTCGACCGCGCCGCGTACCGCGGCGAGTTCGGGCTGCCGCCCTGGGCCATCAGCGGCACCGCCGACGCCGCACGACAGATCCTGACGGCGATCGCCGCCGCAGTCATCACGGTCGTCGGCGTCGTCTTCTCGATCACGATCGTGACGCTGACGCTCGCCTCGACGCAGTTCGGGCCGCGGATGCTGCGCAACTTCATCCGCGACCGCGGCACGCAGCTCACCCTCGGGACGTTCGTCGCGACGTTCGTCTACGCCGTGCTCGTGCTGGTCTCGATCGGGCCCGGCCCACACGGGGACTTCGTTCCGCACATCTCGATCACCGTCACGCTCGCGCTGGTGGTGGTCGACCTCGCCGTCCTCATCTACTTCATCCACCACATCGCGAGCTCGATCCAGCTGCCCCAGGTGATCGCCAGCATCGCGCGTGACCTGTCCAACGCGATCGAGACGCAGAGCGGCGGCAACGGCAGAGCTGCCGAGGCCGTGCCGGAGCGTGGCCCGTCGATGCCGGAGCTGATCCGGCGGATGGAGGAGTCCGGCGGCACCGTCCATGCCCCCGCGAGCGGCTACCTCCAGTTCGTTCGCCAGGAGACCCTGATCCGGATCGCGGCGGAGGCCGACGCCGTGATCCGCCTCCACCGGCGACCGGGCCACTTCGTGGTCGAAGGCCATCCGCTGGCGACGGTGTGGCCATCGGAGGCCACGACGCAGATCGGGGACGCTCTGCGGCGCGCGCACGTCGCCGGGCCCTACCGGACGCTCTCGCAGGACATCTCCTTCGCCGTCGATCAGCTGGTGGAGATCGCGATCCGGGCGCTTTCGCCCGCGGTGAACGACACGTTCACCGCGCTGACGTGCATCGACTGGCTCGGCGACGGCCTGTGCAAGATCGCGACCTCGTGGCATCCGGCTCGGATCCTCCGCGACCGGCAGGGCTACGTCCGGGTGATGACGGAGCAGGTGAGCTACGACCGCCTGGTCGAGCGTGCCTACGAGAAGATCCGCCAGGCGAGCCGCGGGATGCCGGCGGTGATGATCCGCCAGCTCGACGCGCTCGCCAGGATCATGCGGCAGACGACCACCGTCGAGCAGCATCGTGTCCTGCTCGAGCAGGCTGCGATGATCGAGCGGGCGAGCGCCGACTCGGTGCCCGAGGAGGCCGACCGCGCCGATGTCCGCCGGCGGTACGACGCTCTGCTCGCGATCCACCTCGAGCTCTCGCACGGCTCGGAGCTCTTCGCGGAGCTTCCCGCGGTCAGGTCATGAGGCCCTCGACGATCGGGCCGAGCATCAGCGCCGGGAGGATCATCAAGCCGGCGATGAGCACGATCACCCCCACGAGCAGGATCGTGAAGGTCGGCCCGTCCGTCCGGAAGGTTCCGGCGGAGGCCGGGACCGCCCGCTTCCGGCGACCGCGCCGGCGAGCGCCAGCGCGGCGATCAGCGGGACGAAGCGGCCGAGGAGCATCGCGACCGTCCCGAGCGAGCGCGCTGAAGCTCGTCAGTCCGTAGCCCGGCGAAGGCGCTGCCGTTCGTGTTCACCATCGAGGTCCACGCGTAGAGCGCCTCGGTGAATCCGTGCGCCGCGGGGTTGAACACCGACTTCAGGCCGGCAGGCGAGGCGATCGCGATACGCCGTCAGGACCAGCGCGAGCACCGGCGGGAACAGCGCCCCGAGCGGTGGCGAGCTTGACCTCGCGCGCCTCGATCTTCTTGCCCAGGTACTCGGGCGTCCGGCCCACCATGAGGCCGGCGACGAAGACGGCGATCACGATCATGAAGATCATCGCGTAGAGGCCCGAGCCGGCGCCGCCGAAGATCACCTCGCCGACGAAGATGTTGACGAGCGGCACGGCGCCTCCGGCCGGGGTGAAGGCGTCGAGCCCGCCGTTGACGGCGCCGTCGGAGGACGCCGTCGTCGCCGTCGCAAAGAGCGCCGTGCCGGCGGTCCCGAAGCGGACCTCCTTGTCGGCCATGTTGCCGCCGCTCTGACCGTGTCCCGGACGAGGTTCACTCCGGAGGAGCGGAGACCGGCGAGCCGTGCTGCTCGGCGACGACCACGACGCCAAGGCCGACGACGAAGAGCGCCGCCATGGCCGCGAGCACCGCCCAGGCATGGCGCCGGGCGGCGACGACCCTCCCGAACATGAACACCTGCGCGACCGGGATCAGGAGCAGCGAGAGCATCTCGACGAGGTTCGTGAGCCCGGTCGGGTTCTCGAACGGGACGGCGGAGTTCGAGTTGTAGAAGCCGCCGCCGTCCATCGAGAGGTTCTTGATCGCCTCCTGTGAGGCGACGGGCCCGCGGGCGATCGTCTGCGACGCGCCCTGAAGCGTGGTCGCCGTCGCATGCCCGGAGAACGTCTGCGGCACCCCCTGCCAGACCAGGATCGGCCGCCAGCACGATCGACAGCGGGCAGGAGGACGTAGACCAGCGAGCGGTAGAGGTCGACCCAGAAGTTCCCGAGCTCGGTGCGCGAGCGGCGCGAGAAGCCGCGGACGACGGCCGCGAGTACCGCCATCCCGACTCCGGCGGACACGAACATCTGCACCGCGATGCCGGCCATCTGGAAGAGGTACGACAGCGTCGACTCGCCTCCGTAGAACTGCCAGCTCGTGTTCGAGACGAAGCTCGAGGCGGTGTTCACCGCCAGGTGCGACGGCATCGCCTTCATCCCGTCCGGGTTGAGAGGCAGGTGTCCCTGGATCCGCAGGAGCACGTAGAGCAGGGCCGTGCCGAGGGCGCTGAAGACGAGCACGGCCGTTGCGTAGCTGCGCCAGTCCTGCTCCTCGGCCGGGTCGGTGCGGACGAGCCGGTAGAAGCCGCGCTCGGCGAGGCCGAGAAGGCCGGGCGCCCGGAAGCGCCCGTACACCCTGGTCATCCAGAGGCCGAGCGGGTAGGCGAGGACGAGCAGGGCGCCGGCGTAGACGAGGATCTGCGCTGCGCCCTGACCGCTCATCGTTCCGGCTCGAGAGCGGCGAGCGTACGGATGAGCGCGGCCGGCAGCTCACCCGCGCGCTCGGGACAGGAGAGCAGATCGCGCGCTCCGGCCAGCAGCGCCTCGACGTCGAGCATCCCGATCGCCGTGACGGGCTCGGACAGCAGATCGAGGCGATACTCGAGCTTCCGAACAAGGATCAGGATCGCCTCGAGCGGCGCACCGTCCGCCCGTCGGGAGCCGGGGCGCAGGCACGCTTCGGTCTGCCGTCTGAGCTGACCCACGCGACGAGCGAGCCCCCGGCGGCTTCGCGCCGACGTCAGCTCGCCGATCTCCATGCGGCCAGGCCGGAGACCGACGGGAGGCCCGGGCCGGCGCGGAGCAGTGCGTCGCCGAGGCGGCGGCTTCGATGTCGGTCACGCAACCCGAGCAAGCCCTGCCCGAGAGCGAGCACGGCGACGGAAAGGCCGAACCCGAGCGCAGCCGCGCCGGGGAGCACACCCGACGCCCAGAGCGTCGCCGGCAGCAATGCCAACGCCAGCACGGACCCCGCCGCGCGCAGCGGGTGTGGAGACCTGAAGTCCGCTTCGCCGATTCCTTTCCAGGGTCCGACTGCCTCCGCAGTTGCCGGCTCGAGCATCAGCGAGACCGGGTCACGCGGCGGCCGCGTCAGGCACGGGATCGATCGCCGCCAGCGCCTCGCTGAGCGCCTCGGCGAGCACGTCGTCCGGGACGCTCGAGTAGAGGGGGCTTCCCGGCTCGGTCAGCAGACGATCGACGAGCAGCATCCCCCGCACCGAGACAGGGCGCGCCGAATCCTCGAGGCGCTCCTGCAAGGCCCGTAGGAGGCCGAGATGGAGGCGGAGCGCGCGCTTGTTCAGCGGCACCGGCCCCGGCATGCTCGTGAAAAGAAGCTCGCGCTCGATTCCCCGCAGGCTGCGCGCGAGCGTCGAGCGCAGGCGCGGCGAGGTGAGCTCGCCCGCGCGCCAGCTGAGCAGCTTCGACGACGGCTGCGCGGCCGCGCCCCAGAGCAGCCATTCGTCGGCTGCACGGCGTCGCTGCCCGAGCGCAACCGCCGCCCGGGCCGACTGCAGCGCTCCGACGACGACGAGGGCGCCCGCAACTGCGAGAACCCACGGCCAGCCGACTCCGGCACCGAATCCGACCGCGGCGACGAGCAGTGCGAGGCAGAGCTGGGGCAGCGCCGCAGGAAGCGGCCGTGCCGGACCCTCGTCGTCCGGGTGACCGAGGATCGGCATGGACAACTCCGTCCAACTCCTCATGGCCACCACGCTAGGCACGCTGCCCTGAAGGCGGCGTGAAGAACACCGTTCCCGGCCTGAGAAAATTCTGAAGGCGTTCGAGCCGGTCAGGGAGCAGCGGTTGCCGCTACGCACGAGGACGGAGCGCTCTGCTCCTCGATGACCAACTCGTCATCACGAGCAGATGCGACGCACAAGGCCAGGCGGAGGCGAAGCTCGAGCTTTCGCTGCAGGGCGCTCATACCGACCGTCAAGGTAGGAGGAGTCGGATGAAGGCCGGATGAAGATCACACGCCGGGTCTGAAGAAAGCCTGAAGGATCGAACGACGGCGGCTACGCCGCCGGATCGACGAGCCGGTACCCGGCCCCGGCTCGGTGAGCAGATACCGCGGCCGCGCGCGATCCGGCTCGATCTTGCGCCGCAGCTGCGACACGTTCACGTGCAGGAGGTTCGACTCGTTCCCGTAGCCGGGCCCCCAGACCTCGGTCAGGAGCGCGCGGTGCGTCATCAGCTTGCCCTGGTTGACCGCCAGGACGCGCAGGAGCTCGAACTCGTGCGGGGTGAGATGGACGGGCTCGCCCGCCATCGTGACCGCACGCTTCTCGAGATCGACGACGAGCTCCCCGAGCTCGATCACGGGCGCACCCGACGGCGCCGTCCGGCGCAGCACGGCACGCAGGCGCGCGAGGAGCTCGTCGATCCCGACCGGCTTGGTGACGTAGTCGTCGGCACCGGCATCGAGGGCGGCGATCTTCTCGCGCTCCTCGCCTACCGCCGAGAGCAGGATCACCGGAGCAGAGCTCCATCTCCGCAGCTCCCGGCAGACGTCGATCCCGGTGCCGTCGGGCAGTACCAGGTCGAGGATCACCGCTTCCGGCGGCCGCATCGCCGCGGCGGAGAGCGCGCCCTCGGCCGTCTCGGCCGTCTCGACCTCGTAGCCGGCGCCGCGCAGGCTCGTGCGCAGGGCGCGCAGTATCTGCTGCTCGTCGTCGACGACGAGCACGCGCGGCCCGGTGCTCACCGCGCGGTCTCGACGCTGCGGGCCGGGCTCGCCAGATCTGCCGTGGGAAGCGAGAGCACGAACGTCGCGCCCTGCCCGAGCCTCGACTCGACCGAGAGCCGGCCGCCGTTCGCCTCGGCGAAGCCGCGCGCGATCGCAAGGCCGAGACCGGCGCCCGGCCGCTCACCGCTGCGCTCGCCGCGCTGGAACGGCTCGAAGATCCGGTCGCGCTCGCGCGGCGGCACGCCGGGGCCGTGATCGATCACCCTGATCGCCGCCTCCGACGGCGTTCCGACGACCTGAACACGCACCGAGTCCTCCGCCGGCGAGTACTTGACGGCGTTCTCGATCAGGTTGACGAGTGCGCGCTGGATCTGGTGGGCGTCGACCACGACGGACGGCGACTCGTCGGGCAGGCGTGACCTCGACGCGCGCGGCCGCCGGCCCGAGCTCGTCGAGAGCCGCCGCCACGAGCTCGTCGAGCTCGACCAGCTGCTGCTCCGGCTCGGCGGCGCCTGCCTGGAGCCGCGAGAGGTCGAGCAGGTTCCCGACCAGGTGATCCAGCCGGTCGGAGGCGGCGAGGATCGTCGCGAGGAGCTCGGCGCGATCGTCGTCGTCGATCGCGAGGTCGGAGCGCGCGAGCGCGCCGGCCGAGGTGGAGATCGCCATCAGCGGCGTTCTCAGGTCGTGGCTGACCGACGCGGAGAACCGCCGTCTTGATCGCGTCGGCGCGTCGCAGCGCCTCGGCCTCGAACGCCTCGCGTTCGAGCCGATCGCGGTCGATCGCGACTCCGAGCAGCGAGGCGAGGGCGGGCAGTACCCGGCGCCGGGCACTCGCGTCGATGTCTCCGCCCTCGAGCCTGATCGACCCGACCCGATGGCCGCCTGCCGCCAGCGGGTATCCCCCCACGCCGTGCTCGCCGAGCGTGATCTCGGCCCGCTCGGCGCGCAGCGCCCGCGCGGCGTCGGCCGAGATCCGCTCGAGCTCGGCGGCGACCGTCCCGTGCTCGAGCAGCGAGGTCGCGATCTCGGCGAGCAGCTCCGCCTCGCGCGCTCGCCGCCGCGACCGGGTCGGCGAGCTCCGACACCACGACCGACGTGACCACGAACACGATCAGCGCGAACCAGTTGCGCGAGTCCGCGAGCGTGAGCGTGTGCACCGGCTCGAGGAAGAAGAAGTTGAAGGCGAGCATGCTCGCGACCGACACCGCGAGCGAGTACGCGATCCCCCAGAGCGCCGCGACCGGCAGGACGGCGAACATGTAGAGCACACCGAGGCTCAGCACGGGGATCCAGCGCATCGAGCACCGCGATGACGGCCGTCACGACCGCGACTGCGGCGATGCACGCCGCCACGCGCGCCGGCGGCCGCCAGCGGTCGAGGGCGGCGACTACGGCCGTGCGCGGTGGAATTCCGGCGGGGAGGCATCGGCGATCCATCCCCATCATCATCTAACCGATGGCCACCATGCGGTCGATCGCGCCCCGGGCGCGCGCGGCGATCTCCGGCTCGACCGTGACCACGTGCTTCAGCTCCCGCAGCGAGTCGCGCGCCTTCTCGAGCGTGATCATCTTCATGAAGCGGCAGACGGCCGCCTCGCGCGCGGCGAGGAACTCCTTCTCGGGAACCTCCTTGCTCAGCCGGTGGAGGATCCCGGTCTCGGTCGCGACGATGAACTTCTGCTTGTCCGACCGCCGGGCGAAGTCGACCATCCCCTCGGTCGAGAGGATCCGTGTGCGGTCGTTCGCGAACGCCATCGCCTGGCTCGCGCAGCCGCACTCCGGGTGAACGAGCAGCTCGGCATCGGGCGCCTCCGCCTGCCAGCGCTCGATGTCGGCCGGCCGGATGCCCGCGTGCACGTGGCACTCGCCGAGCCAGATCTTCAGCTTCCGCCCCGTCACCCGCTCGAGCCACAGGCCGAGGTAGAGGTCCGGCAGGAAGAGGATCTCGCGATCGGCCGGGATGGCCTCGATCACGGCGCGCGCGTTGCCGGAGGTGCAGCAGTAGTCGCTCTCGGCCTTCACCTCCGCCGTCGTGTTCACGTACGACACGACGACCGCGCCCGGATGCTGGTCCTTCCAGGCGCGGAGCTGGGCCGCGTCGATCGACGACGCGAGCGAGCAGCCGGCGCGTAGGTCGGGGATCAGCACCGTCTTCTCGGGGCTGAGGATCGCCGCGGTCTCGGCCATGAAGTGGACGCCGCAGAAGAGGATCGTCGCGGCGTCCGTGGCCGCGGCCTGGCGGGAGAGCCCGAGCGAGTCGCCGACGTAATCGGCGACGTCCTGCACGTCGGGCAGCTGGTAGTTGTGGGCGAGGATCACGGCGTCGCGCTCGCGGGCGAGCGCGCGCACCTCCTCGGCCAGGGTCTGGTTCTCGACAGCAGTCATGTCAGCTCCACGTCGAGTGAGACGGCCAGCGAGCGCGCACCGTGGGTGAGCGCGCCGACCGAGATGAAGTCCACGCCCGTCTCCGCGTACGCGCGCACGGTCTCGAGCGTCATACCGCCCGACGCCTCGAGCGGCACGCGGCCGCCGACGAGCTCCACCGCCTGCCGGACGTCGTCGACGCTCATGTTGTCGAGCAGGATGCGATCGACGCCGGCGTCGAGCGCCTCACGCACGTCGGCGAGCGTCTCGCGCCTCGACCTCGACCGGCACGCCGGGGTCGCCCAGCGCCGCCACGGCGCGCCTGATCCCGCCCGCGACGCTGAGGTGGTTCTCCTTCAGCAGCACGGCGTCGTAGAGCCCGGCGCGGTGGTTCGCGCCGCCGCCGCAGCGGACCGCGTACTTCTCGAGCGCGCGAAGGCCGGGCGTCGTCTTCCGGGTGTCGAGGATGGTCGCCGCGGTGCCGGCGACGGCGTCGACGTACTGGGCCGTCAGCGTCGCGACACCCGAGAGGCGGCCGAGCAGGTTGAGCGCCGTGCGCTCGCCCGTCAGGATCGCCCGGGCCGGCCCGTCGAGCCGCGCGACCGTTGTCGTGCCGTCGGCCCGCGCTCCCTCGTCCACCAGCGCCTCTCCGGACACCGCCGGATCGAGTGCGACGAAGACCTCGAGCGCGAGCGGCACGCCGCAGACCACCCCCGCCTCCTCGACGAGCAGCGCTGCGTGGCAGCGCAGGCCCTCCGGGACGACGCCCTCGGTCGTGAGGTCGCCGTCGCCGACGTCCTCGGCGAGCGCGGCCGCGACGACGCGGTCGACGGCGGCGGCGGTCAGCTCCATGCGTCGAGGACCGGAGGCCGGCCGCGGCGGAGGACGACGTGGGCGAGGAAGGAGGGATCCTCGGTGGGGTAATCGGAGCGGAAGTGGGCGCCGCGGCTCTCGCGGCGTGCGAGCGCGCTGCCGGCGATCAGGCGCGGCAGCAGCGCGTGCGAGCGGGCGAGGCGCTCGAGGCCCTCGGCGCTTCGGATCACACCCGCGTCCTCCCAGAGCTCGTGCCGGAGCGCGTCGGTGACCGGAGGCTCCGGTGTGGCCGCCGCCGGAGGATGCCCGGCGGGGAAGCTCTCCGCGGCGAGCGCCGCGAGCCCGGCCCGGCGCCCGAAGACGAGGCACTCGAGCAGCGAGTTCGAGGCGAGCCGGTTCGCACCGTGCACGCCCGTGGCGGCGCACTCGCCGGCGGCGAAGAGTCCCGGCACGGTGGTGGCGCCGTGCAGGTCGGTGACGATGCCTCCGACCGTGTAGTGGGCGGCGGGCGAGACCGGGATCGGCTCGACGGCCGGGTCGTACCCGGCGCGCTCGAGCGTCGCCATCAGGCCGGGGAAGCGCTCGCGCTCGATCGCGCGCAGGTCGAGGCCGGCGTGGCCGCGCTCGGCGATCGCGCGCGCGACGACGTCGCGGGGCGCAAGCTCGTCGGTGAAGCGGTTGCCGCCCTCGTCAAGGAGCAGTGCGCCCTCGCCGCGCAGCGCCTCGGACAGCAGGAAGCCGTCGTCGACGAGCGCGGTCGGATGGAACTGCACGAACTCGAGGTCGGCGAGCGCCGCGCCGGCGCGGTAGGCGAGCACGAGCCCTTCGCCCTTCGCGCCGAGCGGGTTCGTCGTGCGCTCCCAGAGCGCCGCGTAGCCGCCGGTGGCGAGGATGGTCGCCGGCGCTGCGACAGGGCCGTGGTCGGTGACGACGCCGACGCAGCGGCCGCCGTTCTCCCACAGGTCGACGACGTGCACGTGGTCGACGACGGTGATGTGCGGATGCTCACGCACGCGCTCGGCGAGCACGGCCGAGATCGCCTTGCCCGTCTCGGCGCCGCCGGCGTGGACGACACGCCGCACGGAGTGGCCGCCCTCGCGGCCGAGGCCCGGGTCGAACTCGACACCGAGCGCGACGAGGTCGGCGATGCGCGCCGGAGCCTCCTCGACCAGGGTCAGCACCGCGCTCTCGCGGCAGAGCCCGCGCCCGGCGCGGAACGTGTCGGTCGCATGCAGAGCCGGTGAGTCGTCCTCGGCCACGGCGGCGGCGACACCGCCCTGCGCTTTCCAGCTGTTCGAGGTGTCGACCGGCGCCTTCGCGAGCAGCAGCACGTCGGTCTCGGCTGCCGCGGTGAGCGCCGCGGTGAGTCCGGCGACGCCGCCGCCAACCACGACCGATCCACGGGACAGGATGAATCCTGTCCCGTCACGAGGTTGGCGATATGTGGTTTTATCCTCACAGTCGATAACCTCTGAGCGAGAGTCTAGCATGGTTTACGACCCAGCGGCGAAAACAGTTTCCCCGCCCAGCTCGTGGTTGCAGTCGTCCTGCAGGTGCGCGACGGCCGCCTCCAGGTGCTGCTCTGGGAGCGCGCGCTCGAGCCGTTCGCGGGCGCCTGGTCGCTGCCGGGCGGCCAGCTGGCCGAGGGCGAGACGCTGGAGGCCTCGATCCGCCGTCATCTCGCGGCCAAGGTCGACGTGCGCGAGCTCGCTCACCTGGAACAGCTCGAGACCCGCAGCGACCCTGGCCGCAACCCGCTCCACTGGGAGCTCGCCACGGCCTACCTCGGGCTCGTGCCGTCGGACCAGGATCCGGTCCTCCCCGCCGACACGCACTGGCAGCCGGTCGACGACCTCCCGCCGATGGCGTTCGACCACGGCCCGATCGTGCTCGCCGGGCGCGAGCGGCTGCGGGGGAAGCTGTCGTACACGAACATCGGCTTCGCGCTCGCCCCGCGGCTGTTCACGATCTCGCAGCTGCGCGGGCTCTACCGCGCGGCGCTCGGGCACGACGTCTCGGCGACGAACCTGCAGCGTGTCCTCGTGCGCCGCCACCTGCTCGAGGCGTCCGGGACGCGCCGGGAGCCGGGCCCGTCGGGCGGGCGCCCGGCGCAGCTCTACAGCTTCCGCTCGCGGACGCTCGAGATCACGGACCAGTTCGCGGTGCTGCGGCCGCCTACGACCTGATCTTCTGAACGAGCTTCCAGGCGGCGGGTAGCGCTGCGGCAGCCAGGTAGAGCTTCACGAGATCACCCGGCACGAACGGGTAGACGCCGTCCACGAGCGTCGTGTTCCAGTTCACGTGGAGGTAGTGGTGCAGCCAGACCGCGCCGCAGACGTAGATCACGACGCTGCCGGTGAGCATCGACGCGATCGACGAGGAGAACCGCTTGTCCCACCCTCGCTCCGACAGCCAGCCGGTGACCGCCGCAGCGAGGACGAAGCCGACGATGTAGCCGCCGCTCGCACCGCTGAACTCGCTCCAACCGTACGCGTGGCTTGCGTACCAGGGCACCCCGACGAGCCCCAGCAGGAGGTACAGCGACAGACTGATCGCGCCGAGGATCGCACCGTAGGCCGCGCCCACGAGGAGGACCGCGAAGGTCTGGCCCGTGAGCGGCACCGGCGTGAATCCGAGCTTGTGCGAGATCTGCGCTGCGACCCCGACGAACGCCGCGCCGCCCAGTGCGAGCAGCCGTCGGTGACGAGCCCCGAGCGCGGGAAGACGGCGACCCGGAGGGTGGCTGCTTCGATTCGTCACGGGTGCAGACCCTAGCCAATCCACCCGCCGCCGTTTCCCGGAAGAACGGTCACGGGCGCGAACGGGTACAGCGCTACTGTTACTTGCATTAGCAACCGTCTGGCCACTGCATGAAAGACATCATCGACATTCTCGAGCGCTGGACGGCAGAGGGCGCCGACGTCGCCCTCGGCACCGTCGTCGAGCGCGTCGGCTCCGCGCCGCGCGACCCGGGCGCCGCTCTCGCCGTCTCGTCACGGCGCGAGGTGGCGGGCGGGGTCACGGGTGGCTGCGTCGAGCCGGCGGTCATCCGCGAGGCGAACGAGGTGCTCGGCGGGTCGCGCGGACGCCTCGTCCACTACGGCCTCGACGACGAGGACGGCTTCGACGTCGGCCTCACCTGCGGCGGGCGCATCGCCGTCGCCGTCTACAAGCTCGACCCGCAGCTGGTCGGCCCGATCGCCGAGGCGATGCGAACGGACACGCCGGTCGCCCTCATGGTCAGGCTCGACGAGGAGCGGTTCGGCGAGCAGGCGATCTTCCACCCTGGCAGCCCCGTGAACGGCGGGGTCTCGGCCGCCGCGCGGTCGCTGCTCGAGGTCGGTGAGAGCGCGATCGTCCAGACCGCGTCCGGCGAGCCGGTGTTCGTCGAGTCGTACGCGCCGCGCCCGAACCTCTACCTCTTCGGCGCCAGCGATCACGTCGCCGCGCTCGTGCCGATCGCGAAGCAGATCGGCTACCGGGTGACCGTCTGCGACCCCCGCACCGTCTTCCTCACCCGCGAGCGGTTCCCGCTCGCCGACGAGCTCTCCGACGAGTGGCCGGACCAGTTCCTCTCGCGTGCGCCGATCGACCCGCGGACGGCGATCTGCCTGATGACGCACGACCTCAAGTTCGACGTTCCGGCGCTCACGGTCGCGTTCGGGTCGGACGCCGGCTTCATCGGCGCGATGGGGAGCGTCAAGACGCGCGCCGACCGCACGGCGCGCCTGCGCGAAGAGGGGATCGGCGAGGCCGAGATGGCGCGGCTGCACGCGCCGATCGGCGTCCAGATCGGCGCCCGGACACCCGAGGAGGTCGCGGTGACGATCGCAGCGCAGCTGATCGAGGCGAACGTCATCGCACGCTCCAAGCGGATAGAGTCGATCACGCGCGCGACCGTTCTCTCCTGAACCCCCCGCGGCCGGATCGGCGCGCGTGCGTCGTCGCCGGCGACTGCGACCGGCGCTGATCTCGGCGCCGACGGCGCGGCCGGCGGAGTCGGGCACTCGCCGCTCGTCGCGCTGCCGTCCGTTCTGCCGCCGGCCCCCCTCGGCGTGCCGATGCAATGGGCCCGCGGCTCGGCGCGGAACGCGCACCTTCGCCGCCGGGCGGGCGGTCGTCGGACTCGCCGGGCGGACTCGACGGCGCGGTAGCTCGGCGTGAAGATCGTGCGGCGGCTGCAGCAGCTGCGCGGCAGTGGAGGTCGCCGCGAGCCCGTCGACGCTTGCGGACTCGCGCGGACGCGACGATTCGCGCCTGCGCTACGTCGAGCCGGTGGTCGGCGGCCGCGTCGCCCACGTCCGGAACGACCCGCTCACGTGGCTGATCGATCCGGCGACGCAGGCGCCCTGGGAGTGGCAGTTCCACGCGGTCGGCGCTCGACGCGGCGCTGACGCTGGCGCGCGGCGATCCGGGCATTCTCGTCGGCGTGGTCGACAGCGGCGTCACGGTCGTGCCCGACCTGAAGGGGAAGATCGCCGAGACCTTCTGGGACAAGACGATCCACAACTCCGCGGCGGACGTGCTCGGTCACGGCACCTTCGTCTCGTCGATCATCGCGGCGCGGAACGACGACGGCTTCGGCATGGCCGGCTTCTGCGGAGCCTGCCGCCTCGCCGTCTACAAGGCCGTCCCGGTGAACGACGTGCAGGTCGCGGAGGGGATCCGGACGCTGACCGACGCCCACGTCCGGATCATCAACCTCAGCATCGTCCTCGACAGCCCGTCGAGCCGGTCGCCGACGCGATCGCGTACGCCACCGCAGCCGGCGTGCTGGTTGTGGCGTGGACGGGAAACGAGGGCGCGCCGCCGTCGCGTACCCGCGTGCTCCTCGAGCCGAGCGGCGGAGCGGTGTCGACCGGAGGCTGCGCGGCGGCGTGGCCGCGCGTGGGCTGAGCGTCGCTGAAGCGATCAGGTCGCTGGGCCGTGCTGACGCAGGTGCGGCGATCGAGGCGGCCCGGAGCGGCCGCGCTACGCCTCGCGGCGGCACGAGCTTCGCGGGCCGAGGTGGGCGGTGCCCTCGTCTGGGCTGACTGCCACCACGGCCGATCCCGGCGACCGGCCGGGACGCCGACGCGACGGCTGGGGCGTGCTCGACGCGCAGGCCGCCGTAGAGAGCGCAGCTGGACGCACGAGCGTCGACTCGATCGTCCTCTCGAACGTGCGGGTCTCGCGGCCGCGGACGCCGGGGCACGGGTCGTGGTCAGCTGTCGACGCGAGCTGGGCCGACGGCGCCGCCGGTCGTCGCGCCCACGACGGCGGCGTGCCGGGTCACCGTGGGAACGGCGGCCATGCGGACGACGGCGAGCATCGGCCGCTGCTCGTTCAGGGTGCGCCCGGCAGCGGCGGCGCGCTCGTACGCGGCACCGTCACGGTCGGCGGGGCGACGGCAGCTTTCAGCTTCCGCGTCGGCTGATTAGCCGACGACGACCGCGTCGCCGACCGAGATCGTGCCGCCGCTGAGGATGTCCGCGTTGAGGCCGCCGCGATGCAGCAGGTCGTCGATGATCCCCGGCGCGTCAGCGACTGCAGGTGGAGACACGGCTCGCAGAGCTCGACGCCGACGCACTCGACATCGCCGACGCGGAAGCGCTTGCCGATCAGGTCGTTGAGCCGCACACCGCGGACGACGACCTGCCGTCGCGACTCGGCCCCGGTGAGGCCGACGTCCTCGAGCGCCTCGGCCTCGATCAGCGTCAGCGCGTTACCGGGTCTCTGGCCGCCGGCGCGGTAGTGCCGGTCGCCCTGGAGCCCGCAGCCCGCAACCGCGCTGACGGTCTCGACGGGCGCAAGCGCCTCCGACGGACCGATGTTGATCGCCTCGACCTTCATGGCGACTCGCTCTTACCCCGATGACAACAGTGTAATCGTCGCGGGAGTCAGCTCCCGGATCGAGCCGAGCACGAGGTCGGCCTCGGCCTCGACACCGCCCGGCGGGAAGCGTTCGTTGGGGATCGCGATGCACCCCATCCCGGCGGCCTTGGCGGAGCGGATGCCGTTGTGTGAGTCCTCGATGGCCGCGCACGCGGCGGGGTCGACACCGAGTCGCCGGGCCGCCTCCAGGTAGACGTCCGGTGCCGGCTTCCCGCGCGGCACCTCCTCGGAGGAGACCGCAGCCGCGAACAGGTCGCGGATGCCGCCCGCGCCGAGCACGGTCTCGATCAGCTCGCGGTTCGAGGAGGACGCGAGCGCGAGCGTGTAAGCAGCTGGCCATCGCCAGGACGGCGTCGAGCGCGCCCGGCATCCAGGGCGGGCCGTTCGCGTACCGCTCGAGCATTCGCTCGACCACGATCCGGTTGATCTCGTCGGGCGGCTCCTGCAAGCCGATGCGTTCGTGCATGTAGCGCGACCACTCCGGCGAGCTCATGCCCATCATGTCGCGCTGCGCACCGGGGTGCCAGCGGCCGCCGCGCTCGTGCGCGAGCTCCTCGCGCACGGCGTCCCAGACGTGCTCGGAGTCGACGAGCACGCCGTCGAGGTCGAAGACGACCGCCGCGGCATTCATACGGCGACGTACCGACGGTCGAAGTAGACGAGCGCGCCGGTGCCCGGGCCGAGGACGAGCGAGCGCACCGCCCCGACGATGATCACGTGGTCGCCGGCGGCCAGCCGGTCGGTCGTCTCGGCCACGATCCAGCCGACGGCGCCGGAGATGAGCCTCGCGTCGTCCTCGGTGACCGCGATCCGGTCCCACTGGACGAGCGGCGGCACGTTGCGTGCGAAGTGCTGGGCGAGGTGGTCCTGGTCGCCGGCGAGGATCGACACCCCCCACTCGCCGGCCTCGTCGAGCACCTCGTACAGCGACGCCGACCGGTCGAGCGAGATCGAGACGAGCGGCGGCACGAGCGAGTGCGAGACGAGCGTCGAGACCGTCAGCCCCGCCTTCCGCCCGCCCGCCTCGGCGACGACGACCGACACGCCCATGGGCCAGTGCCGGAAGAGCTCCCGCTGCTCCGCTCCCTCAACGACCACGCGCGGAAGCTCTATCAGCCTCCGCGCGCGGACCGCCGAGGTCACTCGTCCGGGTCGAGCTCTTCCGCGAGCAGCCCGAGCGCGAACAGCCGCCAGGCGAGATCGACGTCGCCCGCGAGGAAGAGCAGCGCGTTGCTCACCTCGGGAAGATCGCGCGCCGCCAGCACGAGCCGGTCGAGCCCGGCCACGAGCACCTCCTGCCGCTGCTCGGTGAAGAGGTCGAGGGCGAGGGCCTTCACGGCGCGGTCGTCGACGCCGAGCTGGCGGTGCGGGTCGCCGCCCGCGGCGAGGAGGAGCAGCGCCCGCCGGAGGGCCTCGTTCAGCTCGGCCTGCGGGAGCTCGAGGCTGCGGCCCGCGACCCAGGCGAGGACCGTCGGCGGGTCGCCGACCGCGCCGCTCTCGATCGCCTCGAGCAGCGGCCGGACGTCGTTCATCCGGGCGAGCGTGCCACGCGGGCCACCCCCAGCGGATGCACGGCCACCACCGCGAGCAGCCCGACGAGGGCGCCGCCGACGGCGTCCGTGATGGTGTGCGCGGACGAGAGCACGAGCGCCGGCCCGACCAGCGAGGCCCAGACGACGAGCCACGGCGTCGCCCGCCTCCACACGAGCGCCACCGCCCAGGCGACGACCACGCCGCGCGTCATGTGCCCGCTCGGGAAGGAGTCGTCGAACGGCACTACCGGGACGCGCTGGCCGTAGGCGGTGCCGAAGACGTCCGGCTTCGTCAACACGCCCTTTCCGACGACCTCGAGGCCGTTCGCCAGCACCCACGCGGCGGCCGGCGCGAGCCCTGCCGGCAGACCGTACCGCCGCCACAGGATCGCGCCTGTCACGATCATGATCAGCCCCGAGACGAGCACCGAGCACGGGTACGTCCAGAGATCGAGGACCTTGATCGCGTTCGGCGAGTGCAGCGGGAACGCGCGGTAGAAGCTCTCGGAGGTCACGCCGCTCGAGTTGCCGGGCACGAGCCACGGCATCAGATGGTCGGCGGAGAACTGGTCGATGGTCGACAGCGCCCCCGCCTGGACGAGCGCGGAGAGCACGGCGAGGCCCGCGGCCAGGCCGCCGAGCAGGGCGAAGCGGTGGGGCGGCGGCGCCGCTGCAGTGATGCGATCGCGGAGCCCCACCGGCCTGACAGTAGCCTCGCGCACCCCGACCCGGAGCGCTATCGTCGCCGGCATGACCGAGACCGCCCACCATGCGATCGACACGATGCTTCTCGAGGAGCGGCGCTATAGCCCCTCGCCCGAGTTCGCCGCCCAGGCCAATGCCAAGCCGGAGATCTACGACCGCGAGCCGCTCGACTTCTGGGCGGAGGAGGCCCGGGCCCGCGTCACGTGGTTCGAGCCGTTCCGCACGGTCTGCGAGTGGGAGCTGCCCTACGCGAAGTGGTTCGTCGGCGGGAAGCTGAACGTCACCTACAACTGCGTCGACCGCCACGTCGAGGCCGGCAACGGCGCCAAGGTCGCCTACTACTGGGAGGGCGAGCCGGTCGGCGACCGCCGTGAAGTGACGTTCGCCGACCTGCAGCGCGAGACGACGAAGCTCGCGAACGCGCTGCAGTCGCTCGGCGTCACGAAGGGAACGCCGGTCGGGATCTACATGGGCATGGTCCCGGAGACGCCCGTCGCGATGCTTGCGTGCGCCCGGATCGGCGCGCCGCACACCGTCGTCTTCGGCGGCTTCTCGGCCGAGTCGCTCTCCGACCGCCTGCAGGACATGGGCTGCGAGGTGCTGATCACGCAGGACGAGGCGTGGCGCCGCGGCTCGACGGTCGCGCTCAAGCGCACGGCAGACGAGGCGATGGCCGTCTCGCCGAAAGTTCGCCACAGCATCGTGCTCCGCCGCACGGGCGGGGACGTGCCGATGACCGAGGGCCGCGACCACTGGTGGCACGAACTGGCGACCGACGAGTCCGAGTATCCGTGCGAGTGGATGGACGCGGAGGACCTCCTCTACCTGCTCTACACGTCGGGCACGACCGCGAAGCCGAAGGGCATCGCGCACACGACCGGCGGCTACCTCGTCGGCGTGGCCACGACACACCACTACGTCTTCGACGTCAAGCCGGACTCCGTGTACTGGTGTGCGGCCGACGTCGGCTGGGTCACCGGCCACAGCTACATCGTCTACGGGCCGCTCTGCAACGGCACGACCGGAGTCCTGTACGAGGGGACGCCGGACTTCCCGGACAAGGACCGCTGGTGGGAGATCGTCGAGCGCTACAAGGCCGACATCCTCTACACCGCCCCGACGGCAATCCGAACCCACATGAAATGGGGCCCGGAGTACGCACAGCGGCACGACCTGTCGTCACTGCGGCTGCTCGGGTCCGTGGGCGAGCCGATCAACCCCGAGGCCTGGGTCTGGTACCACGAGCACATCGGCGGCAGCCGCTGCCCGATCGTCGACACGTGGTGGCAGACCGAGACGGGGATGATCATGATCACGCCGCTTCCCGGGATCACGACCGCCAAGCCGGGCTCGGCGACTCGGCCGTTCCCGGGCGTGGAGGCGGGCATCTACAACGAGGCCGGGCAGGAGGTCGGGCCGGGGGGCGGCGGGTACCTGGTGCTGAAGCGGCCGTGGCCGGCCATGCTGCGCGGGATCTACGGCGACGACGCCCGGTACCGCGACACGTACTGGTCGAAGTACGGGAACGTCTACTTCGCCGGCGACGGCGCGCGGATCGACTCCGACGGCGACTACTGGCTGCTCGGCCGCGTCGACGACGTGATGAACGTGTCCGGCCACCGGATCTCGACGATCGAGGTCGAGTCGGCGCTCGTCGACCACCGCGAGGTGGCCGAGGCGGCGGTCGCGGCGCGGAACGACCCGATGACGGGCCAGGCGATCGTCGCGTTCGTGACGCTCAAGGGCGGCGCCGAGGGCTCGGTCGAGAAGCTCGAGGAGCTGCGCAACCACGTCGCAGCGAAGATCGGGCCGATCGCGAAGCCCGCCAACATCGTCTTCACGCCGGAGCTTCCGAAGACGCGGAGCGGCAAGATCATGCGCCGCTTGCTGCGCGACGTGGCCGAGAACCGGCCGCTCGGCGACACGACGACGCTCGCCGATCCGACCGTCGTGGAGGAGATTCGCCACCGGGCGGTCGAGGAGGCATCGGACGAAGGCTAGGGTCTTCGCGGCCGTCGCGTTTGGCGCCCTTTGCCTTGGCCCGGCCGCCCGCCCCGCCGTGCCCGGCTGGAAGATCCTCGTCTTCACGAAGACCGCCGAGTTCCGGCACGACTCGATTCCGGCAGCGATCCAGGCCGTCCAGAACCTCGGTGCGGCGAACGGCTTCGGCGTCGACCAGACCGAGGACAGCGGCGCCTTCACGGACGCGAACCTCCGGCAATACCGCGCGGTGATGTTCCTGCTCACGACCGGCGACGTCTTGAACGACCAGCAGCAGGCCGCGTTCCAGCGCTACATCGAGGCAGGAGGCGGGTTCGTGGGCGTGCACTCCGCGTCGGACACCGAGCACGGGTGGCCGTGGTACGGATCGCTCGTCGGTACGTACTTCCTCAGCCATCCGGCTATCCAGCAGGCGGTCGTGCGCATCAGCGACCCGCGCGGCCCCGGCACGACCGGGCTGCCGGCGCAATGGACGCGGGTCGACGAGTGGTACGACTTCACCTCGAACCCGCGGCCGAGCGTGACCGTGCTCGCGACGGTCGACGAATCGACCTACGACCCCGGCCCGGACGCGATGGGCGCCGACCACCCGATCGCCTGGTGGCACGACTACGACGGCGGCCGCTCCTGGTACACGGCCATGGGCCACACCTCGGAGAGCTACTCGGAGCCGCTGTTCCTGCAGCTCCTCCTCGGCGGGATCGTGTACGCGGCCGCCGCGCCCAAGGCGCCTGCCGCACCGTCCCCACCGACGATCGCCTCACTCACCACTGCGGTGCGCGCCCGCCGGGTCACTGTGACCGTGACGCTCGAGAACTGCGGCATGTGCACGGCGCGGGCGACGGTCGCCGGACGCAAACCGGTCACGCCTCTCCGCCTCACCGGCACGGTTGCCCGGGGAACCACCGCTCCCCTCCCCACCGGCCGCTGGCTCGTCGTCGTGTCCGTGACGGACAAGGCGTCGGGCCTCACGAGCACGATGCGCCGCCACGTCCAGATCGCCTAGAGATGAACGCTAGGGGCAGCGCCTTCTAGACGGGTACGGGTAGCCCTTCGATCGCGCGGAGCGCGCGGCCGATCTCCTCTTCGTCGAGCGCGAGGTCGACGAGCTTCCCCGCGAAGTAGTTGTCGTACGCGGCCATATCGAAGTGGCCGTGGCCCGAAAGGTTGAAGAGGATCGTCCGCTCGACCCCCTCCTCGTCGGCGGCGGCCGCGGCCCGAGGGCGCCGTGGATCGCGTGCGACGACTCGGGCGCCGGGACGATGCCCTCCGTGCCGGCGAACAGCACGGCCGACGCGAAGACGTCGGTCTGCAGGTACGCCTCTGCCCGGATCAGGCCGTCGCGCAGGAGCTGAGAGACGAGCGGTGCGGCGCCGTGATAGCGGAGCCCGCCGGCGTGGATCGGGGCGGGCACGAAGTCGTGGCCGAGGGTGTGCATCGCGACGAGCGGGGTCAGCTTCCCCGTGTCACCGAAGTCGTAGGCGAAGACCCCGCGCGTGAGCGTCGGGCAGGCGGCCGGCTCGCAGGCGAGCACGTCGATGTCGCGCCCGGCGATCTTCTCGCGGATGAACGGGAACGCGAGCCCGGCGAAGTTCGAGCCGCCGCCGACACAGCCGACGACGACGTCCGGGAACGCTCCCGCGAGCTCGAGTTGCGCAATCGCCTCCTGCCCGATCACGGTCTGATGGAGCAGGACGTGGTTGAGCACGCTGCCGAGCGAGTAGGCGGTGTCGTCGCGGCCGGCGGCATCCTCGACGGCCTCGGAGATGGCGATGCCGAGGCTTCCGGGCGAGTCCGGCGCCGCCTCGAGCACGGCGCGGCCGGACTGCGTGTCCGGCGACGGGCTCGCGACCACCTCGGCGCCCCACGTCTCGATCAGCGACCGCCGGAACGGCTTCTGGTCGTACGAGACCCGAACCATGTAGACCTTGCACTCGAGCCCGATCTGCTTGCAGGCGAACGCGAGCGCGCTCCCCCACTGGCCGGCACCGGTCTCGGTCGCGAGCCGGGTCCGCCCCGCCTGCTTGTTGTAGAAGGCCTGCGCGACGGCCGTGTTCGGCTTGTGGCTCCCGGGCGGGCTGACGCCTTCGTACTTGTAGAAGATCCGCGAGCGCGTGCCGACCGCGCGCTCGAGCCGGTGCGCGCGATAGAGCGGCGTCGGGCGCCAGAGCCGGTAGAGGTCGAGCACCTCCTCGGGGATCGCGATCTCGGGCTCCTCGCTGACCTCCTGCAGGATGAGCGCCATCGGGAAGAGTGGCGCGAGGTCGTCGGGGCCGACGGGCTCGCCCGTGCCCGGGTGGAGCACCGGCTGCGCCGGGTTCGGCATGTCGGCGCGGATGTTGTACCAGCGCCGCGGGAGCTCCGACTCGTTCAGCAGGTACTTCGTCTGCTCCACCGGCCGCATCGTAGCGCTCTTCTCTGCGCGAAAATTCTGGGATTTTCGTGCGCGTGTAATAGAGATGGGCGGGCCACACGGGGATGGAGGGCGGCCCGCCCATCTTTGGGGCCCAGACTTGTGAGACGCCGCTGCGGCAGAACAGATAGTCGGAAGGGTCGAATTGACCCAGATGGGCTATTTGACCGTCAGCGCCGTCGCCTTGCCGCCGGCGACGGGAACGAGCGACCACTTACCGGCAGTCAGGGTCACCGTCCCGGTGTGCTTGCCGACGAAGGCGGCACCTGTGAGGGTCAGGGTGCGCTTGCCCTTCACGAACATGAAGCCGCCGGCCTTGCTCGCGTCGGTCACCTTGACCGTGTACTTGCCGGCCTGGAGGGTCTTGGCGGCCTTGCCCTTGAACGTCAGGCTGAGCGCGCCCGAGGCGCTGACCCCACCCGCGAGAGTGCCGCGGGCGACGGCGAGACCGGAGCCCATGACGTCCTGCGACTGCGCGGTTCCGTGGCTCGGGGCCGAGATGCCCTTCGCCCCCGCCGGCGCCGGCGGCGGCGAGCCGAGGACGTCGCTCGTCGTCGCGAAGGTGTAGACGACGTTCGGGTTCGCGTCGTTCCGCCAGGTGTAGGTGGAGCTCGGCAGGAAGTACGCGTTGTACTGGAAGTTCGTGACCTCGCCCTCGGTCAGGTTGTCGGTGATGCTCTCACCCGGGCCCTTGAGGATGAAGTGTGGGAGCGCGGTGCAGCCGCCGGGGCCGTTCAGCATCACGGCGTAGTACCCGGCCGGGATCGTCGTCGGCGCGCCACTCTGGGTGCCGACCGGCGTCCCGTCCGGCAGCGAGACGGTGATGGTGCCGTTCGTGAAGAAGTTCACGTTCAGCGACAGGTTCGCCGCCTGGCGCGCTCCGGCCGTCGGGGCGAGAAGCAGCGTCGCGACCACGCCCGCCACGACGAGCGGCAACATGCGACGCAGCCCCCTGAGCCGCGTAGCGATCGCGACCTCCACACCGTCAGGGTACCTCCGCCGGCTGCCGAGCGGCAAGGCCCGCATGATGTTGTTAATCGTTCGTTCAGCGCACGACGAGGGCCTTGGCGCCGGGCTGGAACGACCACCGGCCGGCCGTGAGCCGCAGTGTCGCGGTGTGTTTGCCAACGAACGCCGCCGCCGTGAGCTTCAGCGGCCTGGCGGCCCCCTTCTCGAGCGTCAGCCCGCTCCTCGAGCTCTCGTCCGTGACGGCTACGCGGTACTGCCCCGCCCTCAGGCTCGCGACGTTCTGGCCCTGGAACGAGACGCTCAGCCTTCCGGCCGGGCTGAGGACGGCGGTCAGCGTCCCGCGGAAGGGCACGACGTCCGACCCGACGATGTCCTCTGACGTCGGCTTCGCCACCGACGTGGTGCCGGAGGAGCCGCCGGCGGCGCCCGCGCTTCCGACGACCGTCGTGGAGGTCACGAAGGTATGCGTCACCGCCGCGACGCCGCGATCCGCTCGCCAGGTGAAGGTCGAGTTGGGGGCGAAGTAGGCGTTGTAGGTCGACGCGTCGACCTCGCCGCCGTTCATGTCGCTCACGATGTTCGCGCCGGGGCCCTTGAGGGTGAAGAGCGGCAGGATCACGCAGCCCCCGGGCCCGGACATGACGACCGTGTAGGCCCCGGCCGGGATCACCGTCGGCGCGCCGGTCGTCGTTCCCACGGGCGTGCCGTCGGGCAGCGTCACGTTGATCGTGCCGTCGGCGAAGAACGCGACGCTGAGCGTGAGGTTCGTCGCGGGCCTGGCCTGCGCGACCGGAGCCAGAGCACCGACCAACGCCGCTACGAGTGCGCCGAACGCTAGCTGTCGCAGCACGCAGGACAGGGTACTCCGGCACCTTGCGGCCTGCACGCCGCCGCGCGATGATCGGCCGCGACCCCACCCGCAGGAGGCCCCCATGCCACCGATCACCCACAGCATCGAGATCAACCGCCCGCCGGAGGAGGTGTTCGCGTACATCGACGACCTGGCGCGGCACAAGGAGTGGCAGGACGGGATCGTGAGCGCGAAGGTCAACACCGACGGCCCGACGAAGGTCGGCACGACGGTCACCGAGACCCGACGCGTCGGCAAGCGGGAAATGACCCAGACGTGGGAGATCACCGAGCACGACCCACCGCACACCTTCGCCTTCCGCGGCATCGACGGCGCCGTCCGGGTCGTCGGCAAAGGATCGGTCGAGGCGGCGGGCGAGGGACGCTCGCGCGTCAGCATCTCGCTCGACTTCGAGGGTCACGGCCTGGGGAAGCTGATGCTGCCGCTGGCGCGTAGCCAGGCCCGCAAGCAGGTCCCCAAGGATCAGGAGCGGCTCAAGGCGCAGCTCGAGGGCAGCGCTGCGACGAGCAACGGGGCCTCAGCGTAAGGGAGAGCGTCTTCGGGCCCCCGCCGGCCCAGACGAGCCGGAGCCGCCGCGTGCCGCTGTGCTGCACGCGGGGGACGAGCGGCAGTGACAGCTTCTGCGTGCCCTGCTTCAGGTTGCGCCGCCACGTCGCGAGCGTCTTCCCCCTGCGGTCCCTCAGCGTCACGACGAGCCGTGCCGCTCGCGAGGCGCGGACGGTGAAGGTGATCGCAGCGTGCTTCACGCCGAGCCTGACAGGGTGGAGACCGGAGATGCTCAGCGTGACGGCGAGCCTTGGATGGGCGGGGGCCGGCGTCACGTTGGGCGGAGGGGCGGGCGGCGTGAGTGGTGCGGTGCCGGCCCCGGCCCCGGCCCGGGCACGGTCGCCGGGGGCAGGGCTGCGCCGCCGCCGCCGCTCCCGCCCGCCGCGGCCTGCACGACGGCGTTGGACGGCGTGGAGGCAGGGCCCGTCCCGGCCGCGTTCGACGCGGTGACCGTGAACGTGTACGCGGTCGCGCTCGCGAGGCCGCCGATCGTGATCGGGCTGTTCGTGCCGGTCGCCGTCGTTCCACCCGGGAGCGCAGTGACCGTGTAGACCGTGATCGGCGTCCCACCGTCGGAGGCGGGCGCGCCGAAGGTGACCGTTGCCTGGCCGTTGCCCGGCGCGGCCGCCACGCCGACCGGCGCTCCCGGCGGCGCCGTGTAGACGATCGTGCTCAGCGCGGACGCCGTGCTCGAGCCGTCAGTGACCGTCCACAGCAGCGATCGCGTGCCGCCGGCCGCGGTCGTGCCGCTGAAGACGACGCTCTGCAGCGCCGCCTGGTAGGCCGCGACCGGCGCCGTGCCCGACAGGGTCAGCGTGCCGTTCGCATACGTGGCGGTGATCCCGGGGGTCGCGGCGGCCGACAGGACGTCGCCAGGGTCGAGACCCGTCGTCAGGGCGACGGATGCCGAGACGAGCGTCGGACTCGCGTTGTCGCTGACGGTCAGCGCCGGATCGACCGCGACGGGGACACCGCCGAGAGCGTAGGTGACCGCGTTGCCGCCGTTCCCGAGGGCGAGCCGCGGCGCCGGAGCGTTGACGACCTCCACCTGTGTCGTGCCGACACCGTCGAGAGACGCCGTGACCGTCGGGGTTCCCGGCTGCGAGTCGAGCATGTAGAAGGCCGCGCTCGCGGCACCGGCCGGCACGGTCAGCGCCAGCGTCGGCGACCACGGCCCCGATGGGGAGGCGGAGAAGGAGCCGCCCGACGAGCTGGACGACAGCGTGACCGTGGTGTCGAATGGGAGCGACGTTGCGATCGGGCCGATCTGGAGCTGGACGCTCATCGCACCGCTCGGGGTTCCGGCCGTCACGGTCTGCGCCGTGGAGGCGAACGCGGCCGTCGTCGGAGTCCAGGTTCCGAACGCGCCCCAGGCGGGCGTGAATGCGGCGCCGTCCACCGAGGCCGTGCACCACGGCGGGGCGCAGGCGTCGTCCGCCGCGATGGCGGCCGCCAGGCGCGCCTGGATCGCCGCGAGCTGTGCGTTGAAGTCGGCGGTCGAGAGTCCGAGCGAGTTCGACGGGTCCCAGGCGAGCCCAATGCGGTCGGCACTCCATCCGAGCGACGCGTCGAACCCCCGCATCGCGGCGACCTGGGCGGAGACGTAGTCCTGCATCACGTCGGAGGAGACGGCGGTGAAGCCGAAGCCCGAGGTCCACGCCCAGGCGGCATTGGCGAGCGCGGCGTAGCTCGTTGCGAGGTAGCCCGCGGCGGGGGCAGCGGTGCCGGGGCCGGCGCGTGCCAGCTGGAGGACGTGCTCGAGATAGGCGTTCAGGTAGCCGAGGCGCGTTGGCACGTCCGAGCCGGGGACGGCGTACTCGCGGACGTCGCCGTAGGCCTCCTGAAGGTAGTCGCTGACGTACGCGCTCATGTCGCCCCAGAACGCCGCGTCCTGCAGCCACGACTCGAGCCGGGCCTTGTACGTGTCGAGCGACCCCGTCGGCTGGCCGATGCCGGTGACGAAGACCACGCCCTTCGCCGGCGGCCCGCCGTCGCCGTCATAGAGCCCGTGCACGAGATCGCTCATGTCCTGCCGGCTCGTGCCGGAGCCGACGCGCACGGCGGACGAGAGCTCGTTCACCGCCCAGGTGTCGCCCGCGGCGACGTCGAAGCCGGCGGCGGCCATCCTTCGCCGCGCCTCCACCCCGGCCTGGTACCAGGAGCTTCCGGTGCTCGTGACCCAGCCCTGCCAGGCCGTGACGTTCACCTCCGCGATGGCGTGCATGTTGGCTCCGAGCGCACGGATCGGGCCGGCCGTGCCCGAGCGTATCTGGGTCTTGTCGGCGGTCAGCGGCGGCACCGACACGTAGTACTGAGCGCACGGCGAGGCGTTCGCCGCCAGCGCCTGAGCAAGGCCAAGGGAGCCGCTCGAGGCGTAGAAGAGCGCGCGAAGCGGGCGGCAGTCGTCCAGCGTGCGGGCGCCGGCCTGACCCGGCATCACCGTCACTGCGGCCGCTGCGACCGCGAGCATCAGGAAGCCGCGTCTCGTGATCACCTCTCGTTCGTGCAGACCTTGTCGGCCGAGCCGACGAGCTGGTCGAAGCGCGCGTTGTACTCCTCGTCCTGCGCCGGGTCGTAGGCGGCGAGTCCCGGCCCGACCCACTGCACGTCCGGCGTGACGCCGGGGCCGAGAATCGTCACCCGCTCGAGCTCGCCGGGCGCCGGCCCGCGCGGCTCCGAGCTCGGGTAGCCGGGCGGCGGCGTCTGCGGGACGAAGCTGTAGCAGAACGCTCCGTTGCCGACGTGGAGCACCTTGCCGGCGTCATGGCGCCAGCCGGGTCCGTAGACCGAGTTGTAGGTGTCGATGTACGCATAGCGCGCATAGCCGTCGCCGCGCTTCGACGCCGACGGGGTCCTGTAGCCGAACACGGGCGCCCCGTTGTAGGTCAGGCGTCCGTCGAGCGCCGTCCACTGGCCGCCGTACGTCCAGTTCTGCGTCACGTCGAGCTGCGCGACCGGCCCGCTCCAGTGCGAGAGGTTGAAGCCAAACGCGGCCTGTTGCGGCTTCCACGGCTCGAAGCCGCGCATCGGCAGGAGGCGCTGCCAGGACTGGACGGCCCAGTAGCTCCCGTCCGGCGCGTCGCATGCGACGACGAGATCGGGCAGCTGCGGCCCGTCGTAGGTCTTGCAGGCCGCCGGGAAGCGCTTCCAGTAGCCGGGGTTGTGGTGCCGCGCCTGGCCGCCCGTGTAGTCGAGCTGGAACCGCACCTGCGGAACCTCCTGACTCGGCGGCAGGGCGTTGATCGCGCCCCACGCGAGAACATGGCGCACGGTGCCGTCCTGGCGCGTGTAGGTGACGAGCGCTTCGCCGGCGGCGTTCAACGCGAGCGACACGTTGATCAGGTTGACGTCGCCGAGGGGCTGACTGGCCCGCGCGGCGCCTGCACCGAACAGAACTCCGACCGCGCAGCAGACGAGCGCCGATACGCGGACCCGATACGCCCCTGCCATCCGTGCAAGGTAGCAGCCTCGCCGTGAGTCCGCTGGACCTCGCGGCCCGTAACCCGTCCCGGGGCGTGGCTGCACGCGCCGTGGCCCGGGGGGACACAGCTCCAGCGCCTGGTCGGTTCACGGCGACGCGGGCTTCGGAGGCGGAGCCACCGTCCGCCTCCGGTCGCCCACGGTCGTCAATGCGGGCCGTCGAAGAAGCCGCCGGCGGTCAGCGCCGCCACGACGGTCATGCCTACGACGAGCGCGCGCGAGAGGTTGAGCTTGACGAAGAGCTTGGTCACGGTCAATTCACCCCCTTTCGGAGAGAAAGCGACGGCGACCCGAAGGCCGCCGTCTGAGACCCTGGCGCGAGAGTGAAAGCCGTCAGTCCCAGGGCAAGGGAGCCTTGAGTACGCTGCGTACCTCCGCTATCGGTTCAGGTTGAACGAGCCTTTGCCCTGCACATCACGCAACAGGGGTATCGCTAGTTGTAGTTCCTCACTCGGTCGTTCATGATCGAGGCCGGTGGCCGCTGGCTGCGGTGTCGTCGATCGAGCACGCGGCGGCACAGCAACAGGCCGGCTGCTCGGACAGGTGCGTGGTCTAGCGTGGAGCGCTCACGCGCCCGGCGGCCTCCTCGACGGCTCCGATCGCGACGACGGCGACGTCGTCGATGACCTCGAACCGCGCGAGCAGAAGCTCGTAGGCGACGATTGCCTCATCTGCGCCGGCGCCCTCGGGCAGCCCCGCCAGCACCGCGGCGACCCGATCGGCGCCGAGCCGTTCGCCGGGGCCACCCTTCGCATCCGTCAAGCCGTCGGTGTAGAGGAGCATCAGGTCGCCTGCCTCGAGCCTGAGTGAGCGCTCCTGGTAGATCGTGTCGGCGAAGAGCCCGGTGATCGGGCCGTTCTGGGGGTGCTCCTCGACCGTGCCGTCCCGCCGCCGGACGAGCGCCGGCGGATGCCCGGCGGACGCCAGCGTGACGATCGTCGAGCCCCCCTGGCCCCGCAGGAGCAGGCAGGTCGCCGACGCGAAGTCCTCGTCGGAGGGGCTGTGCCGGATGATCGCCTGGTTGAGCTTGTCGAGCAGCCGGCCGGGCACGGCATCAGCACGGCGGAGGCTCGCGGCGCGCAGGGTGTAGCGGCAGAGAGCGGTGAGCGCCGCTGCTTCCGCGCCGTGGCCGCACACGTCGCCGATGACGACGATGTGGCCCTTGTCGACCTCGAACACGTCGTAGAAGTCGCCGCCGGTCTCGTTCGCGCCCGCCGCCTGATACAAGGTCGCCACCTGGATGCCCGGAATGGCCGGGAGCGACTCCGGGAGCAGGCTGCGCTGCAGGACGTGCGCGATGTGGTGCTGCTCCTCGTGGAGGCGCGCACGGTCGAGGGCGAGCGCCGTCTGGGAGGCGATGGCGGAGAGGAACCTCCGCTCGTCCTCGGCGAACGGGTGCTCGTATTCGAACGCGATCTCGAGTACGCCGAAGAACTGCTGCGCGTCGGCGACCGGCAGCACCGCGGCCGCCGTGAGGAAGTCGGAGCGGGCAACCGCTTCGGGGTACTGCTCCCATTGCCGCCCGGTCACTGAACCAGAGCGCTGTCTGCGTCCGGAAGACCTCCCCGATCGCCGACCGGTGCTCGAGGGGGAAGCTCCGAGCGGCAAGCGTTCCCTCCGGAACCCGGCCGTCGATGTGCCGGACCTCGATCTGCGAGCCGTCGGCGGTAGCGAGCGCCAACATCGCCGTCGCCGCACCCGAGGCCACCAGCGCCTTGTCGACCGCGATCTCGGCGACCGCGTCGACGGTCATCGCCGGCGCAAGGCGGGTCGAGAAGCGCTGCAGCCGTTCCGTCCGCTCGCGCGCCAGCCGCTCCGCGGCGAGCGCGTCGAGCTGCGCGCGATAGAGGCGCGCGTTGTCGATCGCGAGCGCGCCGTGCGAAACGAAGGCCTGCAGAAACGAGCGCTCCTCCGGGTCGAAGTCGTGCTCCTCGGCGAAGCCGAGGTTGAGCGCGCCGAGCACGCCCGTCCGGCCGTGCAGCGGCAGCACGGCGAACGCGACGCTCTCGCCGCGTGCGCGGAAGATCGGCCACAGCCGGTCTCGCTCCTCACGCGTCGAGCAGAAGATCGCCTCCCCTAGCGCGATCGCATCCGTCATCGGCCTCCCCGGTTCGATGGGAAAGGTCGACCCGTCGTCGAGGCGACCCGGCTCGACGCCGCGCGACGCAGCGACCCGGATGAGGTTGCCCTCGATCAGCCCGACCACCGCGAGCGTCGCCCCGGCGACCATCGAGGCCTGGTCGACGATCGCCTCGAGTGCGCCGGACTCTTCCTCGGCCCTGGCAACCGCCGTCCCGAAGCGCAAGAGGGCGTCGAGCGCCCAGTGGTCTCGTCCGGAAAGCGTGTGCCGAGGGTGCCCGTCATCGAGTCAAGAGTTCTCTGGCCTGATTACACCGATCCGGCGGCGCCGAAACCCCGCCGCAGATGCTCGCGCGACGTCCCACGTCCAGAACTCGACCACGTTGCCGTCGGGATCGATGACATAGAAGGCGCGGCCCATCGCGTCGAAGCCGATGACCTCCGGATCGTACCCCTTGCTCCGTAGGCGCTCGACGGAGGGGTCGAAGTCGGCCTCCTCGATCTTCAGCGCGTAGTGGACGTGAAGGCCGCCCCGTCCCTTGGCGAGCCCGATCTGGGGACGCCAGAGGCCGATCCGGGTGCGATCCCCCGCCATCACCCACACCGCGCCGCGGTCGGGCCACCGCTCCACCACGGGGAAGCCGAGCACGTCGGCGTAGAAGCGCTCGGCCTCCTCGAGGTCGAGCACCTCGAGCACGAGCTCGCTGACGCCGCTGACGGGGATCCCGCTCACAGCCCCCATCATGGCCGTCACGTGGGGTGGGCGAGCGCGAGAGACGAGCGGCGGGGGTGGGATTCGAACCCACGGGACGCTTGCACGTCCAACGACTTTCAAGGCCGCCCCGTTCGACCGCTCCGGCACCCCGCCGTCCGTGCCTTCTAGCACAGCGTCTCAGAACGTCGCGGCGGCGACAGAAACGCTGTTCGGCGCGCGCGCGACGTACTGCAGCGGCCTGCCTAGCGTTGACGGCGGTGTTCTCGAGCCTTCGCCGATACCGGAACTTCCGCCTCTACTTCACGGGGCAGTTCGTGACGCTGAGCGGCATGTGGATGCAGGATGCCGCGCTCTCGTGGCTGGTGTTCTCGCTCACCCACTCGTCGCTTGCGGTGGGCCTGCTCGTGTTCGCGCGCTTCGCGCCGCTCACGCTGCTCACGCCCTTTGCCGGGGTGCTCGCCGACCGCTTCGACAACCGCCGGACGTTGCTCTGGACGAACCTCGGGTCGATGGCGGTCGCAGCGGCGCTCGCTGCGGTGACGCTCTCCGGAAGCACGTCGCTCCTCCCGATCTACATCCTCGCCCTCGCCGGTGGTTCGATCGCCGTCTTCGGCGCACCGAACCGGCTGGCACTGATCTCGCAGCTCGTCGGCCGCGACGACCTCGCGAACGCCGTCGCCCTCAACTCGAGCCTGCTCAACACCACTCGCGTGCTCGGGCCCGCGCTCGCCGGCGTGCTGATCGCCTCCGTCGGCACCGGCTGGTGCTTCGCGCTCAACGCCGTCTCCTATCTCGGCGCAGTCGTGGCGCTTCGCCTCATGCATACGGAGGAGTTGCTCCCGCTCGAGCGCAGCGGGCTCCGACCGGCGGGCGTCCGAGCGATCCGCGAAGGGGTGGCGTTCGTACGCCGCACCCCGGGCCTGCGGCTGATCTTCCTGATGACGGCGGTCGTGGGGATCGCCGGCTTCAACCTCCGGGTCTCGCTGCCCGTGCTCGCCTCCGGCACCCTCCATCACGGGGCCGGACTGTTCGGCCTCCTGTACGCGAGCTTCGGCGTCGGCGCCCTCACCGGCTCGCTCGGCGCGGCTGCCGCCGGTCCTCCGACGTGGGAGCGGCTCGAGAGGGCCATCGTCGGCTTCGGCGCCGCCCTGGTTGCCATCGCCCCACTCGACTCGATCCCAGCCGTGCTCGTCCTTCTCTTCGCGACGGGCGTCTGCTCGTCGCTCTGGACGACGACCAGCCAGTCGATTCTCCAGCTCTCGGCGCCTGATCGCCTCCGCGGGCGCGTCCTCAGCCTCTACTGGTTCGTCTTCGCCGGGCTGACGCCCCTCGGCAGCATCTTGATCGGCGTGCTCGCAGCGGCCGGCGGCAGTGCTCTCGTCTTCGCTGCCGCCGGTTTCGTCGCGCTCGCGACGGCCTGCTCGTGATCTGGCGCATCCGCGCTGCGGCGACCACGTTGCTCTCAGCACATGCAGCGTGAGCGGGCCGACGCGAGAAGCTGGTCGCGACGCTGTCGGGCGGCGGAATGCTGATCCCGGACTACGCGGAGTACAAGTAGTCGCCGACCGCGCCGGCGCTGACCTCGAGCAGGCGGTGGGCCTGGAGCGGCTCGGACTTGCCCTTCGCCTGGAGCGGCGCGAGCGGCTCGACTCTCACAGCGTCGCGGACGAGACGGTACGTCGCATCCCCGAGGAGCACCTCGCCCGGGCCGGGCGGCCTGCTCGAGCCGCGCCGCGACGTTGACCGCATCGCCGGTGACGAACGTCTCGCGGCTCCCGACCACCTCGCCGCTGTTGACGCCGATCCGCACCGCGATCACCGTCCCGAAGCGCCGCTCGAGCTCCGCGTTGAGCCCGGCCACGCGCTGCTGCATCTCGAGCGCCGCGCGGCAGGCGCGGATCGCGTCGTCCTCCCGCGCCTCCGGCACGCCGAAGACGCCGACGACGGCATCGCCGATGAACTTCTCCACCACGCCGCCGTGGCGGCCGAGCGCCGCCCGCATCTCCGCGAAGTAGAGCTGCAGCAGCTCCTGCCATGCCTCGGCGTCCACGCTCTCCGCGAGCGCGGCCGGCCCGGCGAGATCGCAGAAGACGAGCGAGGCCAGCCGTCGCAGGCCGACGGCGGGAACCTGGAGCGCTGCGGTGCAGTACCCGCAGTGGAGGAAGCCGTCCGGATTCTCGCGGCCGCAGGAACGACAGAGCTGCACTGCTGCAATAGTCCCATACGGCCCCGTTGTGTGTACTCGTGGACATTGCGATCGTCGGCGCCGAGAGGGACACTCCGCGAGCGCGGCCGTAGGCTCGGTCGTGTCAGAAATCAGACGAGCTGACACGAGGATTCCGACAAGGAGGAAGACGGTGAACATCGAGTCCGAGGCGAACAAGGATCTGGCGCTCGAGTCCGAGGATGCCGAGAACGTCGTCGGCGGCACCCGGAAGAAGAAGGTGACCGCGAAGCATCACGTCGTGACCAAGGGCGGCAACCACATGATCGTCGAGCAGCCGCTTGGCGGAACTCGGGAACGAGGGCATCGAGGCTCCTGTCCCGGTCGACCCGGATACGGGGTACTGAGAAGCCACGCGCGAACCCGCGCTCGCTCGTCAGTCGACGGCGCGACCCGCTCACGGACGAGCGGGTCGCGTGACATTGACGCGAGGGTGTGATGCCGCGCGCCGGCAATGTCGCGCATTCGACACAGCGAGCGTCGCCGGTCCCGACGACACCCGGTCACGTCGCCCATAGGCTCGCAGCGTCGGCCGCACCAGGCGGCCGGAAGGATCCGAAGGAGGAGCCATGGGCATCGAGACGGAGACCGATCTGACCCTCGAGCCAGAGCAGGCCGAGAGCGTCGTCGGCGGCGCTGTCAAGCGGGAGGTATCGCACAAGACCAAGAAGGCGACGCCGCCCATTCACCCGCCGCAGATGATTGCCGTAACGGGCACGCACACACCCGGCGACACGGGCGCCGTGGACACGGGGCCCGACCCGAACGAGGACCAGAACTGCTGACAGTTAGGACAGATCCGTCGGCGGGCGCCGCGCTCGGCGCGCGCGCCCGCCGGGAGCTAGCGGCGTCTCGACAATCGTAGAGTTGCACCCAGCGTCATGAATCGGTCCCGGCTCCCGATCCTCCTGCTTGCAGCGGCCGCCCTGGCGTGTCTGGCTAATCCGGCGGCCTCGGCCCGCGGAAACGTCGGCTCGCGCTACGGCGGCGTGCTCTACGTCGGGCTGACCAACGGTAGCCCCGACACCCTCGACCCCACCCTTAGCCGGACGTTCCAGGCCGTCGAGATCTACCGCTCCATCTGCGAGCGGCTCTACGACTTCGACGCGAAGTCCCGGATCCATCCCGAGCTCGCCGCGTCGCTGCCGACGATCTCGAAGGACAAGCTCACCTACACGATCCCCCTCCGGCAGGGCGTCCTGTTCAACGACGGCACGCCGTTCAACGCCCAGGCGGTCGTCACGACCCTCGAGCGGATGATCAATTTCCCCGGCTCGTCGCGGTCGAGCGACTACGGCCGATCGAGAGCGTCACGGCGACCGGGCCCGAACACCGTGGTGATCCACCTCGAGCTCGCCGCTTCAAGCCGCTCCTCGCGACGCTCGCCACGAACGACGGCGATCATCATGTCGCCGACGCAGCTCGCAAAGCTCGGGACCAACTTCGGCACGGACCCGGTCTGCGTCGGCCCGTTCATGTTCGACCACCGGGTCGCCGGCGACAACATCACGGTCATCAAGTCGCCGTACTACTACGACAAGTACGCCGTCCACCTCGACAAGATCGTCTTCAAGCCGGTGACCGACCCCGCCGCCGCCGCCGCGGCGCTGCAGGCCGGCGACATCCAGGTGCTCGACGCGGTCTCCCCGACGCAGCTGCCGACGATCCAGGCAGAACTCCAGCTTCCGCGTGCTCGAGGGCGCGGGCTCGGCTGGTCGGGGATCTGTGATCAACCTCGGAAACAAGAACGGTGTCGGCAACCTGCCGTACGCGAATGTCGGCACCCCGCTCGCGTCGAGCCCGCCGCTGCGGCAGGCGTTCGAGGAGGCGATCGACCGCGACGCGCTCGTCAAGGTCGTCTTCAGCGGCGCGGCGATGCCGGGCTGCACGCCGGTCTCGCCGGCGAGCCCGGTCTTCGACCCGACCATCAAGTGCACCCCATACGACCCGGCAGACGCAAAGAAGCTCGTCGCCGCGTCCGGCATCACGAACCCGACCGTGCACCTGCTCGACGGCCGACGCCACGACGCCGACGCTGGCCCAGTTCATCCAGGCGGAGGAGGCGGCGGTCGGGATCAACGTCGTGATCGACGCCGCCGACCAGGCGACCGACGCTGCCGCTCGGCGTAGCCGGAACTTCGACACCGCTCTCGGGGGCTGGACGGGCAGCCCGCGCTCCGACCGCAACATCTACGAGTTCGTCGCGACTCGGGTCGCGTGAACTACTCAGCGGCTACTCCAACCCACGGCTCGACCTGATCCTCGCGAACGCCCGCAAGGCGACGAGCCTCGCGGCGCTGAAGACGCTCTACCACGCCGCGGAGGAGATCCTCATCGAGGACCGGCCGATCATCTACCTCTCCCATCCGACCACCTATGCGGCTGTGAGCAACTCGGTCAGCGGCGTCAACTTCTACGCCGACCGCCAGGTGCGCGCCGACTTCGCGCAGCGTCCGAGTTCCGCCTCGCGCACCGCGCGGCGGCGCGGCCGGCCGCCAGCCCTTCTGCTCGTTGCAGAGGCGGCCGCCGGGCTCAGCGTCGAACGCGCAGTTCAAGTAGCGGCGACCACGGGTGGATCCGCAGTCGCTGCACTCACGGCACGATCAAAGCATCCAGGAGTGCACGCTGCTTCGCGGACGAGCGCGATGGCCGCGACGTTTCCCTTCTGCTCGAACAGGCGGATCGCCTGCTCGACCGAGGCGTCGGCCTCGGCGTCCAGCCCGGCGGCCCGCTGGACCTCGGCGAGGGAAAGCCCGCCGGACTCGCGCGGTCGTTGAGCATGTCGCTGCCGCTCGACTCTCTCGACTGCGCGCTCGAGCGAGCTCGAGCGCCTCCTCGATCCTGCCGTGATGTGCCGCGATCCGTGCCTCGGCGGACAGCCGGGCGGGATTCGCGCCGGCGAACGTCTCGCGGTACGGGGCGAGGCACTGCTCGGCCTCCTCCCAGCGGCCCTCGTCGCAGTAGAGGCTCGCGAGGACGAATGCGGCGCCGATCGCCAGCCTCTGCGTCTTCCCGTCCTCGACCGGGTAGGCGTGCCACTTCGCCGTCGATCGCCCGCTGTGCACCGTCCACGGTCGCCCGTGAGCAGCTTCGCGTACGAGGCCGAGCCGAGCGAGCCCCAGGAGAGGCTTTCGACGCCGGCCTCGTCGAGGATCGGGCGCCGCCCTGCGCTCGCACTCGCGCGCCTCGTCGAACCGCCCTGCCATCGCGAGCAGGACGCCGCGATGGCGCGTGATCGCCGCCTCGCAGCACGCGATCGTCGCCGCACAGCGCGAGCAGCCGGTCGCACCGATGCGAGCGCCTCGCCGACCGGCATCGGGCCGCGCGGCATGTCGTTCGCGAGCGAGTAGACGACGGCCCGGCGGGTCGACATGTCGTCCGACGCGCAGCGCGTGCTCGAGGGCCTTCTCGAGCCACTCGACCGCGAGCCGGCGCTGCCCCCGGCTCCGGTAGACGAGCGCGAGCCGGCGCGTGGCCTGGGCGAGACCAGCGCTCGTCGCCGAGCTCGGTGAAGATCTCGATCAGCTCCGTGAAGGCGGCCTCGGCGGCGTCCGGATCGGCCTCGATGGTCGAAGAACGGGTTCGGCGTCGCATACGAGCGCCCGTGGGCGGCGAGGGCGCGCTCGCCGAGCGCGTCGACGCGCGCTCGTAGAGCTCCTGCGCGATCGCCCGCGCCTCGAGCATCCGCCCCGTCTGGTCGACCGCGTAGGCGAGGTGGTTGAGCAGCTCGAGCCGCTCGACGCTGTCGGGCGGCAGGAGCGCAGTCGCGCGCCTGAGGAGGTTCGCGGCGGCGCGCACGTCGGCGCGGTCGTTCGCGCGCCGGCCCGCGGCGCCGAGATGGTGGGCCGCCCGCGCGGCGAGGAGCTGCGCGTCAGCGTCGACCGCGCCGAGCTCCTCGCGGTAGCGGTACGCCTGCTCGAGGTGGTAGCCGAGGATCTCGTGGTACTCGGCGACGCGCTCGCCCGCAACGCTGCTCGAGCCAGTCCGCGAACCGCTCGTGCAGGTCGGCGCGGAGCCTCTTGGCCGTCCCGCGGTAGGCGGCCTCGCGGACGAGGATGTGCTTGAACCGGTACGCGATGCCGCCGGCGACGAGGCTCGCGGCCGCGAGCCGGATCAGGTCCTTGCGCGCGAGCTCGACGAGCTCGCCGGGGACCGACGGCCGCGCGGGCTCTGCTCGAGAGCTCGACGACCGCCGCCTGGTGGAACAGCTCGCCCTCGACTGCGCCGCGCTCGAGCGCGTCGCGCTCCTCGCCCTCGAGCCGGTCGAGCGGGCGCCGAGGAGCGCGTTCAGGCGTCGTCGGCATCGTCGTCGAGGTCGCCGCCCTCCTGCACCCACGCCACGAGCTCCTCGGCGTAGAGCGGGTTGCCGCCCGCCGTCTGGGCGATCCGGACCCGCACCGCCGCCGGGGCGTCGAGGCTGGTCGAGCAGCTCGTCGACCTCGGCGGCATCGAGCGGCTCGAGCCGCACCGTCACCGGCCAGTCGGGCCGGCGTCTCGAGCAGCTCCGGCCGCGCGAGGCAGAGGACGATCACCGGCGCGTCGCCGATCCAGCCGCCGGCAGCCTGCCCAGCAGGTCGAGGAGCGCCGGCTCGGCCCAGTGGATGTCGTCGACGAAGACGACGAGCGGCCGGTCGGCCGCCGCCGCGGCAGGAACACCGCCACGGCCTCGGCGGTCTGGTCGGCGGTCGTCGATCCCTCGGCGAGGCCGACGAGCTGCGCGATCCGCTGGCGGCACCCGCGCCCGCGCCTCCTCGATCGAGTCCTCGTCGCGGATGCCCGCGAGCGCGCGCACGACCTGCGCCACCGGCCAGAAGGTGATCCCCTCTCCGTACGAGAGGCAGGCGCCGCGGGCGATGCGCGCGCCGGCGGCCGACGCGCCCGAGCAGCTCGGCCGCGAGGCGCGACTTGCCGACGCCCGGCTCGCCGACGATCGTCATGAGCCGGCAGCGGCCGTCCGCCAGCGCGCTCTCGACCTCGTGCTCGAGCAGCACCAGCTCGTCGGTGCGGCCGACGAGCGGCGTCGCGGCCGGCCGGCATCGGCCTCGCCCACGGTCAGCAGCCGGAACGCGGCGAGCCGGTCCGCCTTGCCCTTCGCCGCGAGCGGCGCCACCTCCTCGACTTTGACCGCACGCGGACGAGCCGGAAGGTCGTCTCGCCGAGCAGCACCTCACCCGGCCGCCGCCGCCTGCTCGAGCCGCGCCGCGACGTTGACGGCGTCGCCGGTCACGAACATCTCCTCGCTCCCGCACGACCTCGCCGCTGTTGAGCCGATCCGCACCGCGATCTCGCGTGTGGAAGCGCTGCTCGAGCTCGGCGTTCAGCGCGGCGACGCGCGCCTGCATCTCGAGCGCGGCCCGGCAGGCGCGCAGCGCGTCGTCCTCGCGCGCCGCCGGGCACGCCGAAGACGCCGACCACCGCGTCGCCGATGAACTTCTCCACCGAGCCGCCGTGACGCTCGAGCGCCGCGCGCATCTCGGCGAAGTACGAGGCGCATCAGCTCCTGCAGCGACTCGGGGTCGACGCGCTCGCCGAGCGCGGTCGAGCCGACGAGGTCGCAGAAGACGAGCGTCGCGAGCCGCCGGCGCGGAGCCGCGGGTGCGCTCGAGCGGGCGCCGCAGTAGCCGCAGTGGAGAAAGCCGCCCGGGTTCTCGCGGCCGCAGGCCTGGCACGTTTGCATCGAGGGCAGCGTAGGGCGAGCGCCGCGCTCGGAATGTCCACGAATTCGACACACGGGCCGTCTCCGGCGCTAACGACGGCCGCGCGGCCACCTCGTACGCTCGCGGTGTGGGTTCGCCAACCCGCACAAGGGCATATTCGCCCTCCTCCAGCACAACGAGGGGGCGGCACCGCCGCCGCCCCCTCGCGCTTGTCGGCGCGCCAGTGACGGGCGTACAGTCGTACGCATGAGGGGGTTCCTGCTGCGGAAGACCGGGGCCGCGCTCCTCGTCGTGTTCGTCGCGAGCGTGATCGTCTTCGCCGCCGTCCGGGCGGTACCGGGCGACCCGGCGACGGTGATGAGCGGCGACGACCCGACGCTCATCCCGTACTACCGCCACCTCTACGGGCTCGACCGGCCGCTACCCGTCCAGTACGTGAAGTGGCTCTCGCAAACGCTGCAGGGGAACCTCGGCCGGGCGCACAGCGGGATCCCGGTGACGACGGTGATCGAGCAGCGCATCCCGCCTGACGCTCGAGCTCGCCACACTGAGCCTGCTCCTGGCCATTCTGATCGGCGTGCCCGCGGGGGTGATCGCCGCCGTCCGGCGCGGGAAAGCCGGCGACTACGGCGACGACCGGTGCCGCGGTGCTGGCGCACTCGGTGCCGCAGTTCTGGCTCGGCCTGCTGCTGATCATCTTCTTCGCCGTCGACCTGCACTGGCTCCCGTCCGGGCGGCTATCGCTCGATGAGCCACCCGGTAGACAACCTCGCGCCACATGGTGCTGCCGGTCGTCGTGCTCGCCACCGGCTTCGCGGCCGGCCTGATGCGCCAGACGCGCTCGTCGATGATCGGCTCGCTCGACGCCGACTACGTGCGGACGGCGCGCTCGAAGGGGCTGTCCGAGTGGCGGGTCGTCGGCCGGCACGCGCTCCGCAACAGCCTGATCACCGTCGCGACGCTCGTCGCCCTCGACTTCGGCGCGCTCCTCTCGGGCGCGGCGATCACGGAGTCCGTCTTCTCGCTGCCGGGCTTCGGACGGCTCGGCGTCGAGGCCGATCTCCTCGCGCGACTACGCGGAGATCCAGGCGATCGTGCTGATCACGGCGCTCGTCTACGTGGTCGTCAACTTCGTCGTCGACATCGTCTACTCGCTGCTCGACCCGCGGATCAGGGTCGCGGGAGCGGCGCGATGACGCGCGGTCGCCGTCCCCGCGATCAGCCCGCGCGCGCGGCGGCGGCGCCTGCTGCTCGCCCGCTTCCTGCGCCGGAAGGTCGGCGTGGCGTGCCTCCTGATCATCACGTTCTTCGTCGTCGCGGGCGCTGTTCGCACCGTGGATCGCGCCCGACGGCCCCCGCCAGACCGACTTCCTCCACGTGCTCGCGAAGCCGTCGTGGCAGCACCCGTTCGGGACGGACGAGCTCGGCCGCGACGTCCTCTCGCGCGTGATCTGGGGCGCGCGGGCCTCGATGCAGGTCGGGCTGCTCGCGACCCTGCTCGGGATGCTGATCGCGGTGCCGCTCGGCCTGGTCGCCGGCTACTACGGCGGCTGGTTCGACTCGGTGATCGCCCGCACGACCGACCTGATGCTCGCGTTCCCGTTCGTGATCCTCGCGATCCTGCTCGCCGCGATCATGGGGCCCTCGCTCACCACGGCCACGATCGCGCTCGGGCTCGCCGGCGTGCCGAGGAAGCTCCGGATCACGCGCGGCGAGACGCTCGCGGTCCGGGAGGCGGAGTTCGTGCCCGCGGCGATCGCGAGCGGCGCCGGCGACGCGACGATCATCTTCCGGCACATCCTCCCGAACATCTCGCCGCACGCTGATCGTCGCCGCGACGCTCAGCGATCCCGAACGCGATCATCGGCGAGGCGGCGCTCTCGTACCTCGGGCTCGGGCTGCAGCTGCCCGCCGCCTCGTGGGGCGAGCATGCTGCACACGCGCAGAGCTACATCTACCAGGCGCCGCGCCTGGCGATCTTCCCCGGCGTGGCGATCGTGCTCGCGGCGCTCGCCTTCAACCTGCTCGGCGACGCGCTGCGGGACGTGCTCGACCCGAAGACGGCGCGCTGATGGCCGAGCCGCTGCTCGAGGTGACCGACCTCTCCGTGCGCTTCGAGACGGAGGAGGGGCCGGTGCACGCCGTCGACCGGCTCTCGTTCTCGCTCGCGCCTGCCGAGGTGCTGGGCGTCGTCGGCGAGTCGGGCTGCGGCAAGAGCGCGGCATGCGCTGTCGCTCGTGCGCCTCCTGCCGGACACAGCGACGATCAGCCGGCCGGGCGGAGCTCGGCGGCGTCGACCTGCTGACGCTCTCGAAGCGAGAGCTGCGCCGCGTGCGCGCGCACGACGTGTCCTACGTCTTCCAGGAACCGCTCGCCGCGCTCAACCCGGTGCTCTCGGTCGGCTCGCAGATCGGCGAGGTGCTGACGAAGAGCCTCGGCCTGTCGCGCCGTGAGGCGCGCGACCGGACGGTCGAGCTGCTGCGGCTGGTGCACATCCCCGCGCCGGAGAAGCGGCTCGACGCCTATCCGCACCAGCTCTCCGGCGGCATGCGTCAGCGCGTCGTGATCGCGATCGCGCTCGCCTGCGAGCCGAAGGTGCTGATCGCCGACGAGCCGACGACCGCGCTCGACGTGACGATCCAGGCCGGCATCCTCGACCTGCTCGCCGACGTGCGCGACCAGCTCGGGACGGCGATCATCCTGATCACGCACAACCTCGGCGTGGTGGCGGACATCGCCGACCGGGTCATGGTCATGTACGCCGGGCGCAAGGCGGAGGAGGCGCCGGTGCACGAGCTGTTCGCCGAGCCCCAGCATCCCTACACGCTCGGCCTGCTCGCGGCCGTGCCGCGCATCGACGAGTCCGGCGAGTCGCGGACCCGGCTGCATGAGATCCCCGGCCGGATCCCGACGCTGCGGGAGCTGCCCGAGGGCTGCGCCTTCGCGCCGCGCTGCGCACGCTCCGACGGCATGCGCTGCATCCATCTGCCCGGAGCTTCGGCCCATCCGCCCCGACCACTGGGTCGCGTGCTGGCATCCCGGGGCGGCAGCGTGAACGGAGCGCCCGCACTCGAGGTGCTCGACCTCGTCAAGCACTATCCGGCGAAGGGCAGCGGCGTCGTGCATGCGGTCGACGGGGTGTCGTTCACGCTCGGCCGCGGCGAGCTGCTCGGGCTCGTGGGCGAGTCGGGAAGCGGCAAGTCCACGGTCGCGAGGTGCATCCTGCGGCTGCTCGAGCCGACCGGCGGGACGATCAGGCTCAACGGCACGGACATCACACACCTCTCGCGGCGCCAGATGCGGCCGCTACCGCCAGGAGCTCCACATCGTGTTCCAGGACCCGCAGTCCTCGCTCAACCCGCGGATGACGTGCGGGGACATCGTCGCCGAGCCGCTGCGCCGTCACCGGCTGGCCGACCGGCGTACCGCCGACGGGCGCCTCGCCGACATCTTCGACGCCGTCGGGCTTCACTCGGGGCTCCGCTACCGCTACCCGCACGAGCTGTCGGGCGGCCAGCGCCAGCGGGTCGGCCTGGCCCGGGCGCTGATCGTCGAGCCGAGCGTTCTCGTGGCCGACGAGCCGGTGTCGGCGCTCGACGTCTCGGTGCAGGCGTCGATCCTGAACCTGCTCGGCGACCTCCAGCGCGAGCTCGGGTTCTCGTGCCTCTTCATCGCGCACGACCTCGCAACCGTCGAGTACCTGTGCGACCGGATCGCGGTGATGCATGCGGGGAAGCTCGTCGAGCTGGCCTCGCGGGCCGCGCTGTTCTCGTCGCCTCAGCATCCCTACACCCAGGCGCTCCTCTCGGCGGCGGTCGTGCCCGACCCGGTCGCGCAGCGAAGACGCCGGCGCGTCGCGCTGGAGGGCGAGCCGCCGAGCCCGCTCGCGCCACCGTCGGGCTGCCGCTTCCGGACCCGCTGCCCGCTCGAGCCGCAGTCGGCCCCGCGCTCCACCGAGGAGGAGCCGCTCCTGCAGGAGTACGAGCCGGGGCATCTCGTCGCCTGCCACCTCGTTGGGCCGGGCTCCCCCGCTCCGCGACTGACCGCAGGCGGCGTCGAGGGCTTGGCGCTGGCGTAACGTTGACGCCGACCGTGGCACTCTCGGGGGAAGCGCAAGCTTCGGCGGTGCCGGCGGTCGCCCTTCGAGGCGTCCGCTACCGCTTCGGCACGAACGTTGCCGTCGACGGCATCGACCTCACCGTGGAGCAAGGCGAGGTGTTCGGGCTGCTGGGGCCGAACGGCGCCGGCAAGACGACGACAATCCGCGTCCTGAACACGCTGCTGCCGCTCCAGGAGGGCAGCGTCACGGTGCTCGGCTGGGACGTCCGCAGCGCCCCGATGGCGGTGCGCCGCCTGCTCGGCTACGTGCCGCAGCAGCTGTCGATCGAGGGGGCGCTGAGCGGGCGGGAGAACGTCGCGTGGTTCGCCCGGCTGTACGACGTGCCCCGGCGCGAGCGCGCGCAGCGGGTCGACGAGGCGCTCGAGCTGATGGGCCTCGGCGGAGCGGCGGACCGGCAGGCGAGCACCTACTCCGGCGGGATGGTGCGCCGGCTCGAGCTGGCGCAGGCGCTCGTGAACCGGCCGGCGCTGCTCGTCCTCGACGAGCCGACGGTCGGGCTCGATCCCGTCGCCCGCGACGGCGTGTGGCAGCGGGTCGAGGAGATGCGCGAGGCAACGGGGATGACTGTGCTGCTCACGACGCACTACATGGAGGAGGCGGACGCGCTGTGCGACCGCATCGCGCTGATGCATCTCGGCCGAGTGCGGGCCGAGGGGTCGCCGGACGAGCTGAAGGCCGCGGTCGGACTCGGCGCGACGCTCGAGGACGTGTTCAGGAAGTTCACCGGGCAGGCGCTCGACGGAGACGAAGAGATGAATGGAGGCCTGCGTGCAATCCGAAGCACTCGCCGTACCGCCCGCCGGGTCGGCTGACCTCGCCGGCGCGCCCGTCTGGCGGGCGTACCCGAGCCGCGTCGCGACGTTCTGCCTGGTCGAGCTCCAGAAGATCCGGCACGACCGCTCCGAGCTCGTCACGCGCGCCGTGCAGCCGGTGCTGTGGCTGCTGATCTTCGGCACGACCTTCAACCGCCTGCATGCGATCCCCACCAACGGCGTGCCGTACCTCGACTTCCTGGCGCCGGGGATCATGGCGCAGTCGACGATGTTCGTCGCGATCTTCTACGGCATCCAGATCATCTGGGAGCGCGACGCGGGCGTGCTCACGAAGCTGCTCGTGACGCCGACGCCGCGCTCCGCGCTGATCCTCGGCAAGTCATTCGCCGCGGGCATCCGCGCGCTGTCGCAGGTCGTCGTCGTGCTGTGCCTCTCGGCGCTGCTCGGCGTCGCGCTGAGCTACAACCCCCTCGACATCCTCGGCTCGTGCGCGATCGCGATGCTCGGCGCGGCGTTCTTCTCCTGCCTCTCGATGACGATCGCCGGCCTCGTGCTCAAGCGCGAGCGGCTGATGGGCATCGGGCAGATGATCACGATGCCGCTCTTCTTCGCCTCGAACGCGCTCTACCCGATCTCGGTCATGCCGGGGTGGCTGAAGGTGCTGGCGCTGGTCAATCCGCTGAGCTACGAGGTCGACGCCCTGCGCGGCATGCTGATCGGCACCCCCGCCCACCTGGCGCTCGACTTCGGCGTCCTCATCGCTCGCGGTCACCATCGGCGTCACCACCGCCGCATCCCTCGTCGGCCGCCTCGCCCGCTAACGCGGCTTTCCCGACCTGTCCGGGGACAGGCCCCCCTCGCGTCCGCAGCGGCCATGTCCCGGAGCGATGTCCCTGCAACGCCGCATTTCTCCGGTTTCAGCCCCTGTCCGCTCGGGACGTGACAGGGGACAGTCCCCGGTCGCGGCTGCACGCGACGGGGCCGAGAAAGACGAGGGTCAGGCGGCGCGGACGGGCAGACCGGCCCGGCGCGCCACCGCAGCCGGGTCGTGGACGACCGTGGCGCCGCGACGGATCTCGATCGCGCCCCGGCGCTGCTCCGACGCGAGCACCGCTGCGACCGTCGAGCGCGAGGCGCCGGCGAGGGCGCCGAGCTGCTCCTGCGTGATCCGGATCTCCTCCCCGGTCCCGCCGGCGTCGTCGAGCTCGAGTAGCCGCCGTAGCACGCGCCGCTTCGCGCTCTCGTAGAAGGCCTCGCTCAGCAGCTGGTTCATGCGGTGGAGCTGCCGCGCGAGCAGGCTCACGAGCATGCGGTCGACGCTCGGGTGCTCGTTGCGCAGCCGGTCGAAGTCGATCCGGTGCACGCAGAGCGTCTCGGCGGCGTCGAGGGCGGACACGGTCGCCGACCGGTTCTGGTCGGACACGAGCGCGAGCTCGCCGAACGCCTCGCCCGGGCCTCGGATCGCCAGCAGCGCCTCCTCGCCGATCGCCGTCCGCCGCGAGATCGCGAAGCGGCCCTTCACGACGAGATGGAGCGAGTCGCCCGGGTCGTCCTGGTGGAAGACGACCTCGCCGCGCTTGAAAGTCCGTCGCCGTGCGATCCCGAGGACCGCCTGCAGGTCGTCCGGGGGAACTCCGTCAAGCAGCTCCCAACGCACTGAGCTCATCCTAAGACCTAACCCTCACAGCTCCAACTGTTGACTGGTGAGATAGAAGTAGAGCCCCTGCCGCGCGATCAGCTCGTCGTGCGTGCCCTGCTCGACGAGACGCCCGCGCTCGAGCACGAGGATCCGGTCGGCGTCGCGGATCGTGCTCAGCCGGTGCGCGATCACGAACGACGTCCGGCCGACGAGCAGCTCGTCGAGACTCTGCTTCACCGCCCGCTCCGACTCCGTGTCGAGCGCGCTCGTCGCCTCGTCGAAGAGCAGGATCGGCGGCTGGTGGTACAGCGCCCGCGCAATCGCCACCCGCTGTTGCTGCCCGCCCGACAGCCTCAGGCCTGACTCGCCGATCCGCGTCTCGTAGCCGAGCGGCAGCCGCTGGACGAACTCGTGCGCGTTCGCCGCCTTCGCCGCAGTCATCGAGCCGCCCCGGGTCGACCTCGGCTTCGCCGAAGGCGATGTTGCCGGCGATCGACTCGTTGAAGAGATAGTTCTCCTGAAGGACGAAGCCGATCTGCCTCCGCAGCGTGCGGTAGTCGAGCGTCCGCATGTCGTGGCCGTCGAACTGGATCGCTCCCTCCGTCGGCTCGAGCAGGCCGGAGAGAAGCTTCACCAGCGTCGTCTTCCCGGACCCGCTCCGCCCCACGATGGCGATCGTCTCCCCCGGGGCAACCGAGAACGTGAGCCGTTCGAGGATCGGAGGCGTCTCCGGGCCGCCGTAGCGGAACCCGACGTTCCGCAGCTCGACGCGGCCCTCGAGCGACTTCACCGGCACGAGCTGCGAGCGGTCCGCGCCCTGCTCCGGCTCCTGCTCGAGCACGTCGTCGAGCCGCATCAGCAGCACCCGGGTCTGCTGCAGCTGGTCCCACAGCCCGAGCAGCGACAGCACCGGCCCGTTGGCGAGCGCGATCAGCGTGTTGTAGGCCACGAACTGCCCCTTCGTGAGCCCGCCGTTGATCACCTCGAGCGAGCCGACGAGCAGGAACACCGCGAACGACGCCAGGTTCACGAGCTGCAGCGACCCCTGGTAGCTGAGCACGATGAACTGGGTGCGGAAGATCCGCCGGGTAAGCGTCTGGAAGCGGTTCAGCATCAGCCGCCGGAGCGAGTCCTCCGCCGCCATCGCCTTCACCGTCTCGATGCCGCGGATCGCGTCGATCTGGCCCGACGAGTAGCGGCCGTACGAGGCCTCGAGGTCGTCGTAGAGCGGCCGGAGCCGCGTCGAGGAGAACCGCATCAGCAGGATGTACGGCGGGATCGTCGCCAGGTAGACCAGCGCCAGCTGCCAGTTCCAGAAGAACATGAGCGCGAGCGCCGCCCCGAGCTGCATCACGCTCGTCAGCACCTGGATCCCGCTCGCGGTCACGAACGCGCGCACCTGCCTCGCCCCGGAGAGCCGGCGCTCGATGTCGCCCGTGCGCCGCGTCGAGAAGTACGACATCGGCAGCGAGAGCAGGCGCTCGGTCAGGTGATCGAGCGACGAGACGTCGAAGCGAACCGAGACGACACTGAGCAGGTAGCGCTGGAGGAGCGTCGCGGCGGTGATCGCGAGCAGCACGACGACGATCAGCCCCGTGACGAGCCACAGCTTCTGCGTGTCGTGGCTCGGGATGACGTTGTCGAAGATGCGCGCCGTCAGGATCGGCAGCGCGAGCTCGAGCGCGGCCGCGAGCGCGGCAAGCGCGACCGCGAACAGGATCAGCTTCAGGTGCGGCCGCAGGAAGGGCGTGATCCAGCGGAGGCTCACCCGGGCTTCGGGCTGCTGCTCGAGGCCCTCGCCGTACTCGATCACCGACGCGTACCCCGTCCACCCCTCGAGGAACTCGGCGCGCGTGAGGCGGCGGAGGCCCGTCTCGGGATCGGCAATCCGGACGTGGTCCTTCTCGACGCGGTACAGCACGACCCAGTGGTCGCCCTGCCAGTGGACGACCGCGGGCAGCGGCAGCTCGTCCAAACGGTTCTTGGAGGCGCGAATGGAGCGCGCATGGAGACCGAGATCCTCCGCCGCGCGCGTGATCCCGTTCAGCGAGGTTCCGCGGGTACTCGTATGCGCGACCTCGCGGATGTGCGAGAGCGAGACGGCCCGCCCGTAGGAGCGGCAGATCATGCCGAGGCACGCGGCGCCGCAGTCCATCTCGTCGAGCTGGAAGACGTGAGGGAAGCGCCGGGGCGCCCGCCGCCGCGCCTCCGGCGCCGGCTCGTCGGGGAGGTCCTCGACCTCCGGCGGCTCCGGCGCCAGGGCCTCGGCGCCGTCGATGAACCCGTCGGCGGCGGACGCCTCCGCGGGCAGGATCTCGTCGGCGAAGTCGAGCGGCACCCGCGCAAGGCGCTGGAAGTCGTACTGCATCACCCGCTCCTCCATCCGCGCCCGGAACTCGGGGTTCTCGTCGAGGAGCTGCGTGAAGAGCTCGGGCGAGAGCCCGAGCAGCGAGCACGCGTCGATCGCCTCGACCGTCGCGGCCCGCGGCTCTCCCAGGATCACGGCGCGCTCTCCGAAGAAGTCCCCCTTGCGCAGATAGGCCAGGTCACGCTGGACGCCGTCGAGAACGTGGAACGCGCGGAGCCGGCCCTGCTCGACGACGTACATCGCCCCGGGTGGGTCGCCCTCGCGGACGACGTGCTCGCCGGGCGCGGTCGTGACCTCGTCGAGGCCGGTGACGAGCTGGGCCAGCGCCTCGTTCGGCAGGATCGCAAAGGCCCCGTTCAGGCGGAAGAAGTTCGCCAGCGTCCGCGTGCGGGCAAGCCCCTCGAAGGCCCTCCGGACCTCCGGGTGCGACCGCGCGAGCGCCGCGAAGACACTGCGGTGCAGGCAGAGGACCTGCACGGCGCTGCTCGCGCGCACCGTCGCGTTCCGCGCCGTCTTCTCGAGCAGGCCCGCCTCGCCGAAGACGTCCCCGCGATGCAGCACGTTCAGCGCCACCTCGGCGCCGTCCGGGGTCTGCTTGACGACGCGCGCCGCGCCTTCCGCGAGCACGTAGAAGGCGTCCGCCTCGTCGCCCTCGCGCACGATCGGGGTTCCGAACGGCAGCTCGAGCAGGTCGAAGCTGTCCGCCACGAGCGCGCGCACCTCGCCGCTCAGAAGCCCGAACGCCGGGAGCGCGGCCAGGAGCTCGTCCGCCTCGAAGGCGAGGGTGACGTCAGACGACCTCATACCACTCCACCCGGCTCTCGACCGCCCGCTCAACCGCACGGTCGACGAGGAGCGTCTCGGCACGGCGCCGCAGCTCCGGGTCGAACGCCGTGGGCGGCACGCGGTCGCGGACTGCGACGAGAACGAAGGAGCGCGGGCGCTCGACCGGCCCCACCAGCTCGCCCGGCTGCGCCGCGAGCAGCGACGCGGCGAACGCGGCGTCGCTGTCGCCGAGGTAGATGCTCGTACGCTCGACGACGGTGCCGCAGTCCTCCGCGACGTCGGCGAGCTCGCGGCAGTCGATGCGGACGCAGAGCGCAGCCTCCGCCGCGGTGTCCCGGTCGGGGAGCTCGAGCAGGTCGACATCCAGCCGCGTCCAGTCGAGCCGGCGCCCGGCGATCTCGCGCTCGACCGCGGCGGCCGACGCGGCGCCGGCGCGCGCGGCGGCGGCAGCCTCGGCCAGGCGCTCGAAGCTCACGGCCCCGCCGGCGAGCGCGGCGTCGGCGGCGAGCGCATGCGCCTCACGCTCGAACAGGCCGGAGCAGACCCCGTCCACGAACTCCGCTTCCTCGACGGCGCGCCCCTCGCCGCCGAACTCGGCCTCGATGGCCTCGAGCTTCTCGGCCCACCGCTCGAGAAGCAGCGACCGCCCGAGATGGCCGCCCCACTCCGCGACGGTCAGGCCCCAGCGTCCGAGCCAGAGCTCCAGCTCCTCGGCCGAGAGCAGTCCGCGCCCGTAGCGGAAGCGGGCTGCCGCACTCTGCACCGTGCCCTCGTCGGGCTCGTCGGCGAGCGCCTCTGCCCGCCGGATGCACGCGACGCCGCGGCTCGCCGTCGCTCGCAGCGCGTCCAGGTCCGCCCGTTCGAGAACGTGCGACCACCCGTACACCACCCCGTCGACCGCGAACAGCGGCCTGTCCCCGAGCCTCGCGAGCCCCTCGAGCCGCACGTGTGCTTCCATCGCTCTCCTCTGCGAAGTCCGAAGACCGGGCCGGGGATCGCCCCGGCCCGGTCACCTCGAGATTGGTGACGCCGGCTCAGCTCTCCGGGCCGCAGGCGTCGGGATCCATGCTCGGATCCGGCGCGGGGATGGCACTCGTGGCGCCGTCCTGCTTGATGTAGTCGACGTGATACGTCGGCGCGGCCGTGTGCTTCTTGCTCGACTTCCTCTGCCCGCCGACGATGTTCTCGGCGTCTTCCTCGTTGAGGGAGAGGTCGCTGCTTGCGTGCTCGTCGATCCCCATCGTCTCGTCTCCTTGTGAAAGACCGATCGCGTTGGTGCGATCTGCTGAGCCGAGAGTACGAGCCACCCGAACGCCAGTCGTTCGCGGTCCGGCCGGATGAAATGTCCAGCGCTGGACACAAGGGACCTACGGCCCGCCGGTCTCCATGTGGCCTTCCGCGTCGTCGTAGACGGTCCAGCAGAAGCGCTTGCCCGTCCAGTCGATGCGTCGAGCAACCGCCTGCAGCATCTGCAGGGACGACACACGCCGGGCGCCGAGGACGCTCGCCTTGTCGGCGAGCTGGATCATCAGGTTCGTGTTGTCCTCGGCGGTGATCTTGCAGGCCGCCATGATCTTCACGAACGCAGTCGAGTAGGGCAGGAGCTCGACGGCGCTTGCGGGGTTCTTGCCCTCGTGGTCGATGACGTAGAGCGCCCCAACCTCGTGCCTGTACTGGAGCTGGTCCGAGGCTGCCTTGTGGGCCATGGCCGACTCGACGTCGAAGAACGTGTTCCAGCAGTCGCGCCGGGCGGTCCACGTGATCCGGCGCGTGAAGGCCTGGAGCATCTGGAGGCTCGAGAAGGACCGCCCGCCCGCGGACGCGACCTGCCCGGCCATGGAGGTCGTTGCCCCGGTCAGGTCGGCCGGCTGGATCTTGCAGGAGGCGAGCAGCTTCTCGTACTCCCTGGAATAGGGCGCGAGCTCCGCATCGCTCTTCGGCGCCCTTCCGCCGTGATCCCGGGCATAGAGCTTCGTGACGTCGGCCTGGTGCGGTATTGCCGCCGCCGCGGCACCTGCGAAGAGCAGCGCGGCAGCGACTATTCCAGCTACGCGGGCTCCCATCTGCCCAGATTGGAGCAGACCTACGGCTGCACGCGCGCCGGCGCCCCCAGTGACTGCAGCGCGTCAGGCACCTCACCGCCGAAGTTCTCGAGGATCGCAAGCAGCCAGCGGTCGGTGACGGCGGTCCCGTTCAAGGTGTGCGGCGTCTCGAGTCGCTTCTCTCCGACCCGGTATCTGATGCCGAGCCGGCGGGCCTGGAAGTCGGTCGTGTTCGAGGTCGACGTGATCTCGCGGTAGCGCTGCTGGTGCGGGAACCACGCCTCGATGTCGTACTTCTTCGCGGCCGAGTCGCCGAGATCGCCGGCGGCGACGTTGACGACGCGGTAGGGGAGCCCGAGCGCCTGGACGAGCTCCTCCTCGATTGCGAGCAGCCGGTCGTGCTCCTCGCGCGAGCGCTCGGGGTCGCAGTAGGTGAAGAGCTCGACCTTGTTGAACTGGTGCACCCGGAACATGCCGCTCGTGTCCTTGCCGGCGGCGCCCGCCTCGCGCCGGAAGCAGGTCGAGAAGGCCGCGTAGTGCAGCGGGAGCTCCTCGAGGATCTCCTCCATGTGGAAGCCGGCGAGCGCGACCTCCGAGGTGCCGGTCAGGTACAGCTCGTCGGCCTCGAGCGCGTAGATGTTCGAGCGCTCGGTCGGGAAGAAGCCGGTGCCGTACATCGCCTGCTCGCGGACGAGCACGGGGGGAATGAGCGGCGTGTGGCCGTGCGCGGCCGCGCGGTCGAGCGCGAAGCGGTAGAGCGCCATCGCCACCAGCGCCGAGTCGCCCGCGATGTAGCCGAAGCGCGAGCCCGAGAGCCGCGCCGCCCGCTTCAGCTCGAACCGCCCGACCTCGGTGTGCTCCGGCCCGGGCGGGCCCGGCTCTCCCACACGGCGCAGCTCCTCGGCGTCCTCGTCGGTGTCGCCGTCGGGGGCGGTCGGGTCGGGCGGGTTCGGCACCTGCGTGAGCAGCTCGTCGCGATCCGCCTCGGCGGCCGCGAGCTCGGCCTCGAGCACCCGCAGCTCCTCCTTGACCGGCGCGAGCGCCTCCAGCTCCTCGGGCGTCGGCTTGCCCTTCAGCTTCAGCTTCGTGCGCAGCTCCTCGACGCGCGGCAGCAGCGCCCGCCAGCGCTCGTCCGCCGCGAGCAGCGAATCGAAGCGCTCGGCGGCGCCCTTGCGGACAAGGGCCGTGCGAAAACCGTCCGGATCGGAGCGTGCGGCTCGGAGGTCGATCAAGCCTTCGAGCTTACAAGCGCCTCGATCACGGCAGCCGCACCCTCCTCCGCCGCCGGCGGGCACACCCAGCGCGCGAGCTCCTTCACCCGCGGGTCGGCGTTCTCCACCGCGATGCCGTAGCCCCAGGCCACGAGGTCGAGGTCGTTCTCGCCGTCCCCGAGCGTGACGGTGCGCTCCCGCGCGAAGCCGAGCCTGCCCGCGAGGAACTCGAGCGCCGAGGCCTTCGACACGCCCGCGCTCGCGAACTCGAGGAAGAACGGAAGCGATTTCGCGATCCAGAGCCTCCCCCCGAAGCGCGCGCGCATCTTCGCGCCGAGGACGTCGAGCTCGCCCGGGTCGCCGATGCAGACGAGCTTCGTCGGCGGCCGGTCGAGCCACGAGCGGAGGTCGCCCACCGTGTGGAGCGAGATGTGCTGGAACTCGGAGTAGCGCCTGGCCTCGGGAGTCACCTCCGCGACGTACAGCTCGTCGTCGACGTAGACGTTGAGCCCGTAGCCGTCGGCCTCCACGGCGTCGATCGCCTCGAGCGCGAGCGGAAGCTCGAGGGGATCGTGCAGCAGCCACGTCCCTTCGGCGTCGACGACCGCCGCGCCCTGGTAGCAGACGAGCGGCTGCCTCGATTCGGCCGGCGCGAGCACGCGCCGGGTCGACTGCACCATACGGCCGGTACAGACGATCACGCGCAGCCCCACTTCCTCGGCGCGCCGGAGGGCCGCGAGCGTCCGCGGACGGAGGACGTTGTCGTCCCACATCAGCGTTCGGTCGAGGTCCGTGGCGACGACCTCGACCTCCCGCGGAAAGTCCGGCGGGAGCTGCAGGCTCAGGAGCCCTTGGTGAGGAAGGCGACGAGGTCGGCGAGCTCTTGCTTGGAGAGCTTCTGCCCGAAGGTGGGCGGCATTACGCTCGCCGGGTAGCCCGGGACGACGTAGGAGTTCGGGTCGACGATCGACGAGAGCGTGTACTGGGCGAGCGAGCCCCGGTTCGCCTTCTTGGCGCTCGCGGCGAGGTCGTCGAGATTCGGCCCCACCTTTCCGGTCGAGCCGGCCGGCGTGTAGGTGTGGCAGGCGCCGCAGCCGTTCGCGTCATAGATCGCCTTGCCGCGGGTCGCGTCGCCGGGAGGTCCGGTCTGGCTCGGGAGCGTCCCGACCACCGTCACGGGCGTCGGCGTCGTCACCTTCCGGCCGCCGCCGGGAACGGTGGTGCCGCAGCCGGCGAGAAAGACGGCGAGCAGGGCGAAGAGCGCGAGACGGCGCACAGTGAGCGAGTGTAGTGCACCCGGACGGGTGCACTCAGCCAGCCTTAGAGTCGCGTTAACTACGAAGGGGCACGGGAGACCCGAGAGCTACGATGGTTCCATCATGAAACGTCGCTCTTACGGCCGGGATACCGGCCTCACTCTGCGGATGCTCGCGACGACGGGCCTGCTCGGCCTGCTGTACGTCGTCTTCGCCGTCATTCTGATCAACGTTCTCAACGTCGGGATCGTGCCGATGGTCTTGATCCTCGGGATCCTGGCGTTCGTCCAGTACTTCACCTCCGACAAGCTCGCCCTCGCCGCCGCCGGCGCCAAGGTGGTCGAGCGCGACGAGGCACCCGACCTCCACGACATGGTCGAGCGGCTGTGTGCGCTGGCCGACCTGCCCAAGCCGAAGATCGCGGTGATGGACACGCCGGTGCCGAACGCGTTCGCGACCGGGCGCTCGCCCAAGCACGCCGCCGTCTGCGTGACGACGGGACTCTGGCACCGCCTCGAGCCCAAGGAGATCGAGGGCGTGCTGGCGCACGAGCTCTCGCACATCGCGAACCGCGACGTGCTGACGATGACGATCGCGAGCTTCTTCGCCATGCTCGCCGCGTTCATCACCCGCATCACCCTGTGGTCGGGCATGTTCGGCGGCTTCGGCGGCGGCAACCGGGACAACAACAACGGCCCGCCGATCTGGCTGATCGTGCTCTTCGTGTCGATGGCCGTCTACGCGATCAGCTTCGTCCTGATCCGGACGCTCTCGCGCTACCGCGAGTACGCGGCCGATCGCGGCTCGGCGGTGATCACGGGCGCGCCCGAGTACCTGATGAGCGCCCTGCAGAAGATCTCGTCGCAGATGACGCTGATCCCGCAGCAGGACCTGCGCCAGGTCGAGGGCATGAACGCCTTCTTCATCATCCCGGCGAAGGCCCGGACCATGGCTTCGGAGCTCTTCATGGATCACCCGCCGATCGAGAAGCGCCTCGCGGCACTCGCCGAGATCGCCCGCGAGATGGGTCGCCCCGTCAGCTGAGGTGGGACTCAGAGACGCCCTCTTCGGGCGCAAGAAGCTCTCCGAGCCGCGTGACGACCGTCTGTTCGCACTGGCGACGGCGGCCGTCACGCTCGACACCGAGCTCAACCTGACGACCGCCGGCAAGGCGGCCGTCACGTTCAAGCCGCTCTCGAGCGGCGACTTCACCCGGGTCGACACCGACATCGAGTCGCTGATCAAAGCAGCCGGCCGCTCCGCCGGCTCGGAGATCGAGCGGAGGACCGACTCCTACGGCTTCGAGTGGCTGATCGTCCACGACGACGACCTCGAGGACCAGGTCACGTCCGTGCACGCGGTCGCGAGCGAGATGACCGCGCAGGGCTTCGGCGCGCAGCTCCTGGCGGCGCCGTTCCTCTTCAAGGGCTACCAGTACCCCGTCTACTGGATCTACGGCTTCAAGCGCGGCGCCTTCTGGCCTTTCATCCCGACCGGCGAGGACCAGAAGCGCGACAACCCGGAGGAGCTCGAGCTCAAGGCGAAGCTCGAGAAGGAGCTCCCCGTGGAGCAGGATCTGACGCGCTGGCTGGCGCTGTTCGACGCGCCGATCTAGCCGGCGGGCTTCTCTTCAGCGGCGGGAGCCGGGGCCGCCTCGGCCGCCGCCGGCGGCACCGCGTCCGCGCCCTCGAGCTCCTTGGCGGCGGAGCCCTGGCCCAGCTCGGCCTTCAGCTTCTCGAGCTCGCTGTCCACCTGGCCGGTCTGCTGGATCTCCTTCAGCTGGCGGTCGATGTCGTCGCCGCTCGAGGTCAGGTCCTCGAGCGCGCCGGCCTTCGTCAGCTCGTCGATCGCGTCCGCGCGCGCCTGCATGTCGAGCGTCTTGTCCTTCGCGCGCTGGACGGCGGCGCCGACGTCCGACATCTGGCTCGAGATCCCGGTCGCGGCCTCGCCGATCCGCACCTGCGCCTCCGCGGCAGAGTACTGCGCCTTGATGATCTCCTTCTGCGACCGGAACTGCTCGATTCTCGACGAGAGCTGCTTCTCGCCGTCGACGAGCTTCTGCTGCTGCGCCTCGAGCTGCTGGCCCTGCTGCATGATCCCGTCGAGCTGCCCCTGGATCGCCGCCTTGCGGGTGAGCGCTTCGCGCGCGAGGTCCTCGCGGTCCGCCGCGAGCGCGGCCTTCGCCTGCCCGTCGAGCTTGTCGGACTGCTGCTGCATGGAGGTGTACTGGATCTCCAGCCGCTTCTTCGCCGTCGCGACGTCGGCGATCCCGCGCTTGACGTTCTGGAGCTGGCGGAGCTGCTCCTCGTAGGAGTAGTCGAGCGTCTCGGCCGGATTCTCGGCCTTGTTGAGAAGCTTCGAGTACTTCGCCTTGATGATCGTCATCGTGCGCGCGACCAGGCCTGGCATATGTCCTCCCGAAAACGGTGTGTGAACGATGAAGCCTATCTCGCGGCGTTCCTCTAGGGTTGGGCCGTGCTCGTCGAACGCAGCCTCGACCCCGGCTACCTCTCGAACGCGTATCTCGTCGGTGACGAGGAGGGCGGCACGGCCGTCTTCGTCGACTCGGGCGCGCCGATCGAGCCGCTGCTTGCGTTTGCCCGCGAGCACGGGCTGACGCCGACGCACGTCCTTCGCACCCACTCGCACGGAGACCACGTCACGCACGAGGGCGAGCTCGGGCTGCCGGTCGTCACCGGCGCGCTGAGCACCGGCGGCCTGGAGGTCGAGGCGATCCCGACCCCCGGGCACTCGGCCGACATGGTCTGCTTCGTCGTCACCGACGGGTCGGGCGAGGAGCTCGTCTTCTCCGGCGACACGCTCTTCAAGGACTCGGTCGGCGGCGGCGACTTCGACCTCGTGAAGCTTCAGGTGATGGACGTCTACATGGCGATGCCCCACTCCCGCCGGCTCCTCCCCGGGCACACCGACGAATCGACGATCGGGCGCGAGTGGGAGGAGAACCCCTTCGTCCGCGTGTGGCGCGGCGCCGAGCCCGAGGGCACCGAGCGCGTGAGCGTGCGCGGGCGGCCGGCGACACTGATCGTCTGGAGCCCGGACTACGACGGCAAGGGCAAGGCATGGGTGCGGTTCGAGGACGGGGCCGACGCGATCGTCGGCGGCTCGGCCGTCGAGCGCTAGGCGATGGGCAAGTCCGTCATCTGCTTCTCGGGGCCCGACGGGGCGAGCATGCGAGAGGTCGCGGGCGCGGTCGGCGAGAAGCTCGGCCTCACCGTCGTCGACGAGGAGATCATCCTGCACGTCGCAGCCGCGGCAGACGTCGAACCGGCGGCCGTCAGCGACGTCGAACGGCGCCGCTCCTTCATCCAGCGGGCTCTCGACGGGATGGCGGCGAGCGCGGACTCGAGCTCGCTCGCGCCTGGGGCCTACGCGGCCGAGGCCCAGGCCGGCGACACGCTCCGCGAGCTGATCCGCCAGGCGATCGTCGAGACCGCCGCCCGCGGCGACGTCGTGATCGTGGCGCACGCGGCGTCGCACGCACTCGGCGCGAGCCCGGGCGTCCTGCGCGTTCTCGTCACCGCCTCACCGGCGACCCGACGCAACCGCCTCGCCGCGGAGCGAGGCCTGAACGAGAAGGAGGCCTCGCGCGCCGTCGAGGCCGGCGACGCCGCCCGCGCCGACTACCTCAGGAAGTTCTACGGAACGAAGCAGGAGCTGCCGACCGACTACGACCTCGTGGTCAACACCGACCGGCTCACGACCGAGCAGGCCGTGTCGCTGATCGCCGTCGCGGCCGCCCCGTAGCCCAAACGAGGCGGCCGCGCCGGTTCGCCCACTACTGCGTGATCGAGAGCAGCTTGCCCTTGCTCGCGAACACGCTGCCGGTCACGACGTAGATCGTGTTGTCGCCCGCGACCGCGATGCCGGCCGGAGCGACCAGCTCGGGCGGCGCGATCGTCGTCCGGTGTCCGTCGGGCCAGATGCGGATGATCGCCCCGGCCAGGTCTCCCTTCTCGGCGGCCGCAAGGCCGTGCTTCGTCAGCTCGCTGACGTACATGCTCCCGTCCGGGCCGAAGGCGAGCCCGGTGATCGCCGTGAGCCCGGTGGCGACCATCGTCTTGCCCTGGCCGGGCACGACCTTCCAGACGTGCGACTGGCCGTTCGGCGTGCCGCCGCCGCCGAGCTCGCCGACGTAGAAGGCGCCGTCATGCCAGACGACGGTTGTCGGCACCCGCTGGGCGTAGTGGCCACCGAAGCTCTCGGCCTTGAACGTCATCAGGCACGAGAGCGTGCCGTTCGGATGGAGTAGGAGCAGCGAGTTCCCGGCAGCGTCGGCAACCGCGAGGCCGAGCGGGCTCCACGCGATGCCGTACGGGTCGCTGTCGACGTTGTCCTTCGCCGGGTTGTGCCCCACCTCGTACTTGGTCACGTTTTCGCCCACCGCCGTCTTGCCGCCGCGGTCGATGCGCATCACGTAGCCCGCCTGTGCAGCCACCTGCGGCCCGAAATGCTCCGGGTCGAGGCCGGGCGTCGACATGATCCCGTACACCGTCCCGTCGGGGGCGATCGCCACGTCGTCCATTCCGACCGAGAACGAGCCGTCCCTGCCGCCGCCGGACAGGAAGCCCGCGCCGTAGCGCGACTTGGTGCCGCCGGCGACGCGGTCGATCGAGCCGGTGAAGCCGAGGCACTGCTCGCCCTCCGGCCCTTTTTGACACATCTTCGTGCCGGCCGCGCCCGCCTCGGCGATGTAGACCGCGCCGTCGGGGCCGATCTCGATCCCGCGCGGGTTGTTGAGCCCGCTCGCGACGACCTGCACGGTCGCCGAGGAGGCGCCGCTCGCCAGCTGAGCTGCGCCAAGAACGAAGCCGGCAAGCGCCAGGACGGCGCCAACCCGCAGTAGATCCCTTCTCATGCTTCTCCTTCCATTGCCTGCCAGGGCCGAGACTCTATGCACAACAGCTGGACGTAGCCGCCCACGTCGTCACACCGAGACGACTGTGAGCGCGGCGTGAGCCTTCGCCATTGCGGCGAAATCCTCGTCCTGCGTAGCCACAGGCAACCCGTGCTCGATGCCGGTGGCCGCAATCAGCGCATCGAGGACGCGCGGCCGCGATCCGGCGCGACGACAGTCGTAGACGAGCCGCGCGAAAGCGCTCATCACCGCTTCGCTCACCGGAATCGGGTCGGCAGCGCGGGCGAGCGCGAGCGTATCGGCACGACGCGCCCGCGTCTCCGCATCTTCGGCCGCGAGCACGCCGAGCTCGAGCTCACCGATCGTGACGACAGAGACGGCGAGCTCAGAGGGAAGCTCGCCGAGCGGCCGTCCGTCCTCTCGCGCGATGAAGATCGACGTATCGGCGAGCGCGCGCGTCACAGCTCGTCGATCGTGCCGCCGGCCAGACGGTCGAGGTCGCGGCGCAGCGCAGGATCCGCCTGGCGATCCAGGAGTTGCGCGCGGAGCCACTCGCCGGGCAGCCAGCGTGCGCGTCGCCGGTGCGGAACGATGTCGGCGACGGGCTCCCCGTTGCTCGTAAGCGTGACGGGCTCGCCCGCCCGGACCGCCGCGACGATGTCGCTCGTGCTGTTCCGCAGCTCGCGGACGCTCACCTGCATGTGCTACAGCGTAGCACGCGGCCAGGAGACCCTCACCTGTCCGAAACGGACACTAGCGTTCTCGCCATGCGCTTGATCGTGGCCCGCTGCGAGGTGACCTACACGGGTCGGCTGACCGCCTACCTCCCCGAGGCGACCCGCCTCCTCATGCTCAAGGCCGACGGCACCGTGATGGTCTGGTCCGATGCGGGAGGGCTACGGTAAAGCCGCTGAACTGGATGACCCCGCCGGTCGTGCTCGAGGACGGCGGCGACGTGCTCGTCGTCCGCAAGCGCGCCGGGCGCACCGAGGACCGGCTCGAGATCCGGCTGCTCGAGGTGCTCTCCGACGTCGAGCACGAGATGGGCGAGGCGGCGGCGCTCGAGAAGGACGGGGTCGAGCGCGACCTGCAGCTCGCCCTCGCCGACCATCCGGAAGCGGTCGCGCCGGGGCTGCGGCTCGTCCAGCGCGAGTGGCCGACCGACATCGGCCCGGTCGACCTGATGTGCCGCGACGAGGACGACGGCTGGATCGCGGTCGAGATCAAGCGCATCGGCACGATCGACGCGGTCGAGCAGCTCTCGCGGTACCTGGAGCGGATCCGTCTCGACCCGGCGAAGGCCGGATGCGAGGGGATCCTCGCCGCACAGCAGTTCAAGCCGCAGGCGGTCACGCTGGCCGAGGCGCGCGGGATCCGCTGCGCCGAGGTCGACCTCGCCGTCCTGCGCGGCGAGCGCGAGCCGGAGCTGACGCTCTTCAGCTGACCGTTTCCTCAACGAGGGGGAGCAAGCCGCGGAGTACCCTGGCCGATGAGGTCCTGGGGCGCCTCCTGGGTACACCGTGATCGTGATCAGCCATCTTCGCCGCTTCCGGCGAGCCGTTGCCGTGTCCCACCTCGAGCAGGAGGTGAGGCATACGGCGTTCTTCATCCTCGTCGGCACGATCCTCGCGCTCGGAGCGCTCGCCGGAATCGCGCTCTCGGTCGGGATCGACTCCTTCCAGGACCTCCTCGGGAGGGCGCACTGGAGCTGGCTCCCAATCGCTCTGGGAGCCACGGTCGCGAGCTATATCGGCTACGTCCTCGCCTACCGCGAGACGGCCGGCGCCGACGGGGTGCCGCTGATGCGGGTCGGGGCGCTCGTGCTGGGCGGGTTCGGCCTCTTCATCCCGCGCGGTGGCTTCGCGCTCGACCTGGAGGCGCTCGAAGCGTCCGGCGTGCCCGAGCGCCGCGCCCGGGTTCGCGTCGTCTCGCTGGGCACGCTCGAGTACGCGGTGCTCGCGCCTGCGGTCTTCGGGGTCGCGGTGCTGCTCCTCTGCCGCCAGTGGCCGGTGCAGCTCGGCGTGCGGCTCCCGTGGGCGATCGGCGTCCCGGTCGGAGGCGTGATCGCGCTCGCGCTGCTCCGCCACCGCCACGACCTCCGCCGCTCCACGGGTTGGCGCGCCCGCCTCGCGAGCGCGCTCGACGGCATCGCCGAGACGATTCGCCTCTGGCGCCGGCCGCAGGACGGCCTACTTGCCTTTCTGGGCATGGCCGTCTACTGGGCGGCCGACATCTTCGTCCTCTGGGCCTGCATCGCCGTCTTCTCGGGTCACCAGCCCGGCGTCGCGACGATCGTGATCGGCTACGCGACCGGCTATGCGCTCACCCGCCGCGCGCTGCCCCTCGCCGGCGCGGGCGCGGTCGAGGCGCTGCTGCCGTTCGCGCTCAGCTGGACCGGCATCGGGCTGGCGGTCGCCGTCGCGAGCGTGTTCGCCTACCGCGTCTTCAACCTCTGGCTGCCGCTGATCCCGGCAGCCGCGGGCCTGTTCGTGCTCAAACGCGCGAGCGCGGCCTGACAGTCGAAGACTGCGTTAAGACGGCGGGCCTAGCATCGAGGCGACGGCTGGCGCAGCAACCGACGAGGAGGCTCCATGTTCAACGACGACCGCCATCAGTCATCCGAAGGCCCCGTAGCGACAGCGCAGGTCAGCAGTGCGAAGCGAGTGGCGCGCCTGCTGACGGTGGGCTTCGGGCTTTGCGACGAGGAGGGCTTTCCGCTCAGCGAGCGCCAGCAGATCGCACTGCTAACCGCGGCATTTCTCTCGTTCGACGGCTTCGAGCACGAAACCCGCGACCTGCTCGACCTCGAGCGAGTGCTCGGCGCCCTGGGCGCCCTCGCGGCCTGATCCCGAAGTCTCGCGCGGCTTAGTGCGCCATGCTCGACATGAACTCGTCGAGCACCTCCTGGGACGCGAGCCGGTAGGCCCCGGTTCGGCCGGTCCGGCCGATGCCGAGCTGACGGCAGCTCACCGCCATCTCGGTGTGCTTCGCGAGCGCGCCGACGCAGCTGACGTACGCCGGGCCGCCGAGGTCGACCGGCTCGGGCAGGCGGGAGAAGAGCGTCGCGATCAGCCCGCCGGCTCCGATGATCACGTCGCAGCCCAGGTCGGCGCAGCGAGCCGCCTCGGCCTTGAAGTCGGCGAGCAGCTGCCCGAGCGCGCCGTCGTCGGTGCAGGCATCCATGTAGAGCGACGGCGTCGTCTCGAGCGAGCGGACGGCCCCGACCCGCTCCGCGAGCCCATACGCAGCCACCTGTTCCTCGTGCCAGGGGATGAAGAGCGGGTTGATCGTGATCAGCCCGATCCTGCGCCCCAGCGAGCACCCGAAGAGCAGCGAGGCCTCGCCGAGGCCGGTCACGGGAAGGTCGACTGCCGATCGCGCCTCCCCCAGGCCGCCGTCCTGGAAGTGGCCGATCGCATAGGCGTCGAACCCGTCGTCGCGCGCCCGTACCGCGCCGCGGATCACGTGCGCGCCGCAGCGGTACTCGCTGATCCGGTGAAGCTTCTTGTCGGGCGGAACCATCCCGACGACCTCGTAGGCGACCCCCGGCCCGGCGAGCGAGTCGAGGTAGGACTGGAGCAGCGAGGTGTACTGCGGGTCCTCGTCGGGGTCGATGAAGCTCTGGTAGCGGATGCGCATTCAGTCCTCCTTCCATGCCAGGGTGTGCAGTGCCCGCGCGAGCACGGCGGTTCCGGCGGCGAGCTCTTCCGCCGACGTGAACTCCTCGGGCGCGTGGCTGATGCCGTCCCGCGACGGAACGAAGAGCATGGCCGCCCGGACGCCGTGCGCCGCGAGGATCATCGAGTCGTGCCCACCGCCCGAGTGGAGCCGCAGCGCCGCGAGCCCGAGCTCGCGCGCCGACGACTCGAGTAGGTCGACCAGCTTCGGATCCATCGGCGTCGGGGGCTTCTCGAGCTTCACCTCGCTCGAGTAGCCGAGTCCTCGGCGCCCGGCGATCTCCGCGTAGGCCCCGTGGACGCGCTCGATCAGGAGCCGGTGGAGCTCGGGCTCCGGATGCCGGAGATCGGTCGAGAACGTCGTACGGCCCGGGACGATGTTGGGCGCGCCCGGGAAGGCGGTGATGCGGCCGACCGTCCCCCGCGCCGGCTCACCGAGCTCGGCGACGATCCGGTCGACCGCGAGGGCGGCCTCTGCGGCCCCCTGCACGGTGTCGCGGCGCATCGCGCGCGGGGCGCCGCCGGCGTGTGCGCTGAAGCCGGTGTACTCGTGCTCGGCCCAGTACATCCCGTTGATCGCAGTGACGAGGCCTAGCGGTGCCCCCTCCTGCTCGAGGACAGGGCCCTGCTCGATGTGGAGCTCGAGGAAGACGTCGATGTCCTCGCGCGCCGCCGACGGCAGCGCCTCGGGGTCGAAGCCGCATTCCCGCATCGCCACCGCGATCGTCGTCCCCTTCGCGTCGGTGATTGCGCCCGCCTCGTGCGGCGCGATGCCGCCCGCCATCGCGCGCGAGCCCCAGAAGCTCGAGGGAAAGCGGCTGCTCTCCTCGTCGCAGAACGCGATCAGCTCCACCGGCCGCCGCGGCGGCCCGTGCTCCTCGAGCAGCGAGGCGAGCGCGAGGAAGCCGCACACGACTCCCGCCGTGCCGTCGTAGCGGCCGCCCTGAACGGCGGTGTCGATGTGCGAGCCCGTCGCGACCACCGGCCCCTCCCCGCCCGTCCGCCCGATCAGGTTTCCGGCCGCGTCGAGCCGGGTTGCGAGACCGGCCGCGCGGCACCAGCTTTCCAGCTCGTCGACCGCCGCACGCCACTCGGGCGTGTAGACGACCCGCGCCATCCCGCCGCGCGGATCGGGGCCGTGCGCGGCCATGCGCTCGATCAGCTCGTCGAGGGAGGCAGGGTCGATCGTCGGCACCCGGGGATTCCAGCACACGCTCCCTCTGCCGGCGGCGCTACACTTGATGGCTCCGCGGGGCTATAGCTCAGTTGGGAGAGCGCCTGGATCGCACCCAGGAGGTCGTCGGTTCGAATCCGACTAGCTCCATCGCAGAAAAGCCTGCAAACCGAGAGTCTTCGTTGTCCAGTTGAGAACGCTGGCAGGGCTTCCCAGGTTTTTTCCCAGGTTCTCGGCGTCGGGTCAGCCCCCACCGTACTTCGGGGCAACACGCAGGTGTCCCTGCGAATCTCGGTATGCGGTGGCCGCCGCTACCGCCGAGCGCCAGTCTGCCTCCAGCGGATCCCAGACCATGTCGAGAGCATCAAGCTGAGCGATCCGCTCCTGCGAGAGTCGCCCCTCTCGATATTCGAGCCGGCGAACGACGATCCATGAACCGAGCTTGAAGCCCGTCTCCGTGACGTAGTGCGCCTTTACGCGGAGGTGACCGTGAACTGCGCGGAACGCCGTTGTCGCGCCCAGCCCTTCGTCCCAATGGGCTGTCGTCCTCTCCACGACCACCGCGTCGAACGCACGCGCGAACGACGACCCGATTCCGACGGGCAGGTCGAGCACGATCTTTCGAGGGCGTCCCCTGGCTGACCCTCGTCGATCGTGCTTATGAGTTCCTCCTTGGTTGGAAGACGACTCCCTAGGAGGGGTCGAACTCACGGGTGGCGCCGCAGACAAGCGCGCGGACGATTGCGAATGTCCCGCACGTCCCAAGCACGGCTGGGCGAGCGATCCTTACGTCTGACGGGTACCGGCCTCCTCCGCGCCGTCGATGTGCCTCGGGACCCCGAGCGGAACCGCCGGTCGCCTGGCCCCGAGCCGTCCCCAGGTTCCCAGGTCGGGGGCCTGTAACTCGCGAAACAACGCAGACCGTCTCGGCCATGAACGAGCGAGAAACCCTGCGTTCATGTGGTTTCCGTCACCTGGGGACCTAGTGGTTCCTGTCTTTGCTCGTTCTCGAAGGGTGTTATGCTCGCCCACGGCCCGGGGTCGAGTGGCTGGCTCCGGGGACCCAATCGGAAGCTAGGGGGAGAAATGGTTCGCGTCTTTGCGGGGTTGGCGGCCACGATGGCTGCAGCACTCATCACGGTGGCTCCCGGCCTTACCTCGGCCAAGGACGGGAGGGGGCTCGTGGCGTCGTTCACCGGGATGTGTGGCCCGGCGAGCGGTCAGCCGATCACCTTGACCGAGGACGGTCAGACGGTCCTATCGTTGCGGCCCGGCCAGTACTGGATCACGATGACGGACATCTGCCCGACGCACAACTTCACGCTTGCCGACGATCCGGCAGCGACCGATGGTGACGAACTGACCGGCCCCCTGGCGGACACTCCGGGGACGGTCACGCTGAAGGTCCAGCTCAAGCACGGGACGTACAAGCTCTTCTGTTCGAATCCGAATCATCCGAAGATGAACGTCGTCTTCGAGGTCGGAGGCGTCGGCCAAACCGACTCGTAGGGTTCAGTGGAGAGGGCCCGTTCGCGGGCCCTCTCGCTCTGGTCACTTTGATCGCGTGCCGGTGGCCCCTCCCCTCCCGACACGGCGCGGGCGCTTGGGGCCCCCCTCCGCGAGGACGACCGCTGAGCGCGGGTGCCGAGCCGTCCCAGGTTTTCCCAGGTCAGGGGCCTGGCACTCGGCGCAACGGCGCGTGACAGCTCCGAGCCAGTAGACCGGGAAGCCCTGATTTCATGCGGGTTCCATGACATGTGGTCGTATCGTGTTGCGCCGTTTAACCGGCTTGTAGGGCAGATCAGGCCATCGTCGTGAGCGACGGGTTCGTCGCCGTCGACGCCACCACGACCAAGAGGCCCTCCCCCCGCGAGGCCGAGGACAGGCGCGGGGCCTGGATGCGTAAGCGGTCGCCTGTGACGACCGCGTATCGTAGGATCGGCCATCGTGAGACAGCAGCCAGCTTCCGCCGTATCGCTGATTGACCGGCGATTGTTGGCCCTGGTGGCACTTTCAGGGGTGCTGGCCGTCGGCTTTGCTCGCGGTGCGCTGTCGTCTCCGGGGCGGGCTGCTTCCTCGGGAGCGTGTGCTCTCTCCTGGACGGTTGTGCCTACTCCTGAAATGCGTGACGGGGAGTTGTTCTCGGTCGCCGCCGACACGCCCGAGGAGGCGTGGGCGGTTGGCGACTTGAGTCGAGAGGTGACGAAGCCTCCGCAGGGTTTGATCGAGCATTGGGACGGCAGCCGCTGGCACCTGGTCGCGAGTCCCGCTGTTCCGGCCATCCTCCTTGGTGTCTCAGTCACCGCAGCCGACGACGCCTGGGCCGTCGGAGAGAGCGCAAGGTTCTACGGGGTTGGCGACACTGCACACGCATTCGCCGTCGCCGAGCACTGGGACGGACACCGTTGGTCGCGTGTGCCGACGCCGGGACTGCGGAGTCTCAGGGCGGTGGCGGCATCCTCGGCGACCGACGTCTGGGCGGTCGGGGCGGACGAGAGCGGCGCGGCGGTCGTGCTGCATTGGGACGGGTCACAATGGCAGGTACGTCTGCGCCTTCCGAAGGTTGAACTACTCGCTCTAGCTGCGCTCTCGGCGACCGACCTATGGGTGGCCGGGAGCGAGCCCGAGAAGAACATCCCTCGTTACCTCGAGATGCACTGGAACGGGAAGCGCTGGTCGAGCTACTCTCAGCCTTCAGCGGCCGACGACTTGGGGGCCCCGGAAGTGGTCGCAATCGGTGTCACCAGCGGGCGTGACATCTGGGCGGCGGGAGATGTGGAAGGGCCCGACGGGGATGGGGAGGGCTACGCGGCGACCGTGCTCCTCCACTGGAACGGGACAGGCTGGCGAAGCGTGGCCACGCCACAAAACAGATTCGTCAGCTCCCTCGCCGTTCGGGCGCCGCACGACATCGCGATCGCGGGTGTCGTCGGCAACGGAGATTCAGACGGCACTCCCTTCCTGGAACGACGAGTCGGAGGCAAGTGGCAGGATGCCGAGCTTGGGTCAGGCGAGGCGTTGCGCGGGCTGGCTCCGGATCAGCAGCAAGGGCTGTGGGGCGTCGGCTCCACCGGGCGCCGCTTCGATCCCAACGGCGGCTATCAGATTCGCTCGCAGCCGCTGATCAAACGGGCCGCATGCCTCTGACCGACTCCTAGCAGCTCACGCCGGACGGTCACCGGCCACCCCAGCGAGCGAGTGAGGCTTGCTGGGGCCTGCCACGGAGCCGTCCGCTCGCCCGTCGTTTCGTCCCAGGTTTTTCCCAGGTCAGGCGCCTGTAACTCGGCGAACGGGCGCAGAACGTCTTGGGCCGGATCGAGCGAGAAACCCCGCATTCAGGAGGCTTTCGTCACCTGGTGTTGCGCCCAGTTGCGAGTCTCGGCCTGGATCGCACCCAGGAGGTCGGCGGTTCGAGCCCGCCTAGCTCCACTCCGGAAAGGTTCGCAAATGCGAGCCTTTCGTTTTCAGGGTCGGCGACGCGAATCGCACTTCCCATGCCTTTCCCCATAGGACCTGGACGGCGGAAGCTTGAACGGTTCCTGCGCGAGCTTCGCAGCGGCGAGGCGACCGGCAATCCGCTCGCCGAGCGGACTATCCTCCAGTGCTTCACGACGCTCCGGCCGATTCTCGACCAGGCCGTCGTCGGCGACCTGATCGCGACCAACCCCTAGCAAGCGGGTGGTGCCGAGACGGCGAGTAATGATGCCGACATTTCGCTCGTCGGCCTCGAAGGTGCGCGGCTTCACCCGCCCCTCGATCAAGGCTCGACTTGCCCGCACCGCTTCGGTCTTGGTGCGGACGTTCGGCAGGGCCTTCGTTGTCCAGTTGCCCGTCACGGCCAGAAAGACTGTGAGCATGGCTGGCCGATGAGTCATGGCTGCCTCAGGATCGTGTGACCCGGGCCTTCGAGACGACGGTACCCCCGGGCAGACGCAGAGTCGTCTGACCCAAGCGGATCAACTACAAGCTGCGATGGCCGTTCAGGTGATCTGACGGCGATGGCCGAAATTCCCCACTTTCGATCATCGATTTCCCCCAGTCTCTGAGCGTCGGGTCGGTGGGCTAATCCGACAACAGCGGGGCCTCCTCGCACGCTTTCGGTGTCGATGCCGTGAGCGATGGGAGGAGGCCCCGCCTGATGCTGACGAGGAGGAGTTCGTGGATGCGACTGCTTTGCGTCGCCGGGGGTGGACGATCAGTGCGATCGCTCGTCATCTCGGCCGGGACAGGAAGACGATCCGTGCGTACGTGGAGGGGCAGCGGCAGCCGGGTGCGCGCCGGCGGGCGGTGCCGGATCACTTCGAGCCGTTCGTGGCGTACGTGCGGGAGCGGCTGGTGGCGGATCCGCACCTGTGGGGGACGGCGTTCTATGACGAGGTGGTCGGGCTCGGCTACCCGCGCAGCTACGTCACGTTCGTGCGGGAGGTGCGCCGCCGCGGGTTGCGGCCGCGCTGCGGGGCCTGCTCGGGCGTGAAAGGGCGCCCGACGATCGAGATCGAGCACCCGCCCGGCGATGAGATTCAGTGGGACTGGCTCGAGCTCCCCGACGCCCCGTGGGGCGGTGGGCAGGCGCATCTGCTGGTCGGGACGCTCCCTTACTCGGGCCGCTTCCGCGCCGTGTTCGCCGAGACCGAGGAGCAGCCGCAGTTGATCGCCGCGATAGACGCGGTGCTCCGTCAGCTCGGGGGTACGGCGCGGCGGTGGCGGTTTGACCGGATGGCGACGGTCTGCGACCCGGGGAGCGGCCGGCTGCATCCGAGCTTCGCGGCGGTAGCGCGTTACTACGGCGTCCAGGTCAAGGTGTGCGAGCGGTGGCGGCCCAACCGCAAGGGCGCGGTCGAGTCGCGCAACCACTACATCGCGCAGCGCTTCTGGCGCACCCTCAAAGCAGGGTCGCTCGCGGAGGCGCAGGCGAAGCTCGATCGCTTCTGCGAGCAGACCGGCGACCAGCGCCGCCGCAACGGCTCAACCGTGGCCGCGCTCGCGGCCGCTGAGCGGCTGGCGGCGTTGCCGGGTCTGCCGTATCCGGCGGTGCTCGAGGTCGAGCGGGTCGTCTCCGCGAGCTGCCTGGTCAGCTACGAGGGCAACCGCTACTCGGTCCCGCCCGGACTGCACGGCCAGCGGATCACCGTACGCCGCCGCCTGAGCAGCAACCAGGTCGAGCTCGTCTCCGCCGCCGGGAGCCTCATCGCGGCGCACCGGCTCGCGCCGGCCGGCCAGGGCGCGCTGCAGCGCCAGCCGGAGCATCGAGTCGAGCTCGAGCAGGTCGTGCTCGCGAGCCTGACCAGCAAGCGACCCTGCCGCAGGAAAGGCAACCGGCCACCGGGGAGGCCGCGCTGGCCGCGGCCGCCGAGCTCGCCGGTGAGCCGCGCGAAGTCGTCGTCTCGCTGGAGCGATACGCCCGCTACGCCGAGGCCAGCCGATGACCGCGGCAGAGTCGCGCTACCAGCAGCTGCGCCAGCACCTGCACTACCTCCGCCTCGACGCCGCTGCCGAAGCGCTGCCCGACCAGCTCGAGCAGGCGCGGAAAGAGAAGCTGTCGCACACCGCGTTTCTCGAGCGGCTGCTCGGGCACGAGGTCGAGGTGACCGAGGCCCGCCGGCTCGCCGGCCGACTCCGCTTCGCCAGCCTCCCGGCCCCGTGGAGCCTCGCTGACTTCGACTTCGACGCCCAACCCGCGCTCGACCGCGCCGTCGTCGACGACCTCGCCACGCTCCGCTTCGTCGCCGAGCACAGCAACCTGCTCCTGGTCGGGCCGCCCGGGGTCGGCAAGACGATGCTCGCCGTCTGCCTCGCCCGCCACGCCGCCGAGCACGGCCACCGCGTCTACTACACCTCAGCGGCCGACCTCGCCGCCCGCTGCCACCGCGCCGCGCTCGAAGGCCGCTGGCACACCGCGATGCGCTTCTACTGCGGACCAAGCGTGCTGGTGATCGACGAGCTCGGGTACCTCCCGCTGCAAGCCGAGGGCGCCGCCGCGCTCTTCGAGGTCGTGCAACGCCGCTACCTCAAAGGCTCGATCATCCTCACCACCAACCGCGGCATCCCCAGCTGGGGCCAGATCTTCGACGACCCGATGATCGCCGCCGCGATGCTCGACCGGCTCCTCCATCGCTCAGTCGTCCTGCAGATCGAGGGCGAGAGCTACCGCATGCGCGCCCACCGCGCCCAAACCGAACGCCTCCGCACCCTCACACGCTGACTCCGCGGACGCGCTCGTTTCCGACTTCAATAGAGACAACAACCAGAAAGGAGAACACCAAAGCGACTAGAATCGCCCGCGGCCGACCCGCCGATCACCTGGGGAATTTCAGTGATCGAGACTGGGGAGTTTCAACCGATCGCCCTCAGATCTTCGCCACGCTCGCCTTGCTACCACTGGATGTGATGCCACTTCGCTTCGACATCAACCTGACGCCGAGCTGCTGGGACTGCCAGGCCCACGCCACGAGTGAGCACGAGCGGCTCTGGGATTCGTTCCGTGACGTCGCTCTCGCCGAGAGAGCGCGTGGCGAGGAAGGGTCCTTCGTCGAGCTGCGCAAGGCTTACTTCCAGGCCTTCCACGATCGCGGTCACACGAAGACCGAGGACGGCCTGGAGATCGACGGCGAGCTGGTCGATTACTGACCCTCGCACGGCTGCCGTTCGCCGCATCCTTGCTCTTTCCTATCATGGAGCCGAAAGCCCGCGCTGGTTCCACCGCAGACGGCCCACGCCCGCCCACACTGTGAGGGGCGTCAACTCAGCACAAGCCCGGCGACTCAGCCGCCCCCGCGAGGGTCGTTGCCGTAAGAGCTCCGCTCGCCGAACTCCCCGTCCTGTTTGTGAATCACATGCTCGGTCTTGTTGCGGATCGCTCGCTCGCGGCCGGCCGCAGCTGCCTCCTCCTGAGTGGCGTAGGTGCCAGGTAGCTCCTCGCCTTCCTCGAGCTCGTTCAGCCATGTCTCGCGCTTGTAAACGGTGTGGACGAATCCTTTAGCCATAGCGAGTCCTCCTTGGTTCAGGTGGTCGGCGTCTCAGGCGGCTCCGGCTGCGAAGCCTTCGTGTCTGTTGGTGATCCCATCCCATGCTCGGCCGCCGACGCGACGAGCTTCCCGGGGTCGATCCCGAACTTCGTCAGCAGCCCTGCATGCTGCTCACGGTCGATCTTGTCGGGCAGTTCCTGAATCGCCTTCTGCACCTGCTGGTTCTGCCCTTGTTTGCGCAGTTCATCGACGACGAACTGCTTGTCGAGTTGCACCGGCAGCTCCTTTCGTCGGAAAAGAGAACTTCCTCTGATCGGTTCCCGCCGGGCTCTTCTAAACGCGCACGTTCACGTCGAGCAGCTCGAGCAGGCATTCGCCGAGGTGGGGATCCGTTGCCCGAACCCGCTCCCGAGAGATCGGCCAGGTCTTTGACCTCCTCTGCGCGATCACGACCCGTCGATGCGTCCCGACCACAGAGCAATCTTCGCACGGAGCCGCTCCGGAGACTTCGTCGTCACCTCGAAGACGAGGTCACCGAAGGTGCCCTGGACGACGATGAACGACGCAGAAGACTTCTTCTTCAGCCACCAGAGGTTCCAGAGAGTCGCAACGACGGCGCGCGCGACCGAGCGGGACGTCCGTGGGCAGGCGCGTGTCGGTGAATCTCGTCTCAGCCGAGTCCGGTCCCTCTACGAACAGGCCGGTGACGTTCCTCCACGGCTCGACGATGAACCTCTTGTCGGACAAGAAGTCCGCAACCGTGATCCGTTCGTCGTCCATGGAGAGCGTCGCTTGGACAGGATCCTTCCGTGCAGGATGGCCGCCCATGTACCAGCCCTCCAACTCAAGAAACTTCAAGCGATTCGCCTCCCCCCGAATCTGATCGGCATTCTCCGCCGTCTCGACACACGGCGCAAGGAACGCCGCATCCAGCGCTTCGGCAAGACCTTCCTCATCGATAGTCACCGCCTCCGCCCGACTGGATACGGTCAGCTCGACCGCCGGCGTCAAGCCGTTTCCGTGGCCGCGTTGTGCGCGCCGGTTGAACCGGTGGGCGTCGCGAGCCGGAGCGCCGCCCCGGAGTCGGCGCCCGAGCGCGGAAGGCCGACGTCGAGTCGTACGGGTGCGCCTCTTCCTCGGCCACCGAAGCCTGAGCGGAGGAGCGTTTCGTGGCGGAGGCGCGGTGTATTCCTCCGACGCGGTTCCCGAGTCGTCCGAGAGCAGCGCGACACACGCGAGCAACCGGTCGGACAACGCGGGCGGGCTGCCTGACGATTGCACGGTATAACTCGCCGCGTGGATGCACGCTACTTGGGGCCGGGTGGCATCGCTGCTCGCGTCGCATCCTCGGGAGACGATCGCGCACGCGCGGCAGCGCGCCGGCTAGAGCGCTTCGCGCCAGCGCCAAGCATCAGTACGGCGCCGACCCCGACTGGGAGCGGGAGCTGATCGGTCGCCGGGGCACAGACGCCGCGAGCGAGGGCTGGCGGGACGTCCTCGGCGCGCTCGAGCAAGAGCTACCGGGGAGCTTCCCGCATGGGCACGACGCCGACACTCGGCTCGCACGGTGCATCTGGGCGGGAGTGCGCGCGACGCACGCAGGGAGCGCGTCGTCGAGACGGGCGTCGCGCGCGGCGTTAGCTCACGCTTCGCCCTCGAGGCGCTCGAAGCGGACGCACGGCCTCCTCTCGAGGTCGGACCTCCCGCCGGTACTGACCGGGAACGGCAGGCAGCGTCGGCGTAGCGGTGCCGGAGCGTCTGCGGGACCGGTGGACTCCATCCGCGGCTCGGGCCGCGACGGGGCCTTCTTCACGCCTGCTCTGCGAGAGGTAGGCGGGGTCGACGTCTTCGTGCTGCACAGGGACGGGCTCAAGAGCCAACTATCGAGCTCTCGCGCTTCGCGTGGCGGGCGCTGGCGCGGCCGGGGGCTGGCTCGTCGTGAGCGGCATCAGCCGCGGCGGCGGTTTCCGCGGGTTCCTTGCTTTCGAGTCGCCACCGACGTCATAGTTGCCGAGAGCGGGGCCAAGCGGTCCTGGGCGGCGGGGCGGTCCACGGCCAGTTCGCCCTCCTCGAGAAGAGCGCCGCTGCGGCGGGCAGCGCTTACTAGGTTTCTCCCCCAACACCGCTCGGCGCTCTACGGCTCGTTGCGCTTGCGACGCGGCCGTGATCCCGGGGCGTCACAGCGGGTGGAGGCGCGAGCAGTAGGTGGCTCTCGACCACCGAGTCCGCTACCTCCGCCAGCTTGCGCCCGGTGCGTTGGGAGTGCTCTCGAAGCAGCTCGAAGGCTTGGTCGGCGTTGACGCCCTGACTGGCCATGAGAATGCCCTTCGCCTGCTCGATCACCGCTCGCCGGCCAAACGCACCCTGGAGGCTCTGGTACTCGGCGAACCGCTGCAACGTGATGTCGATCGCACTGGCAAGTCCTTGTGGATCGTCGTTCAGGATGTAGGCGAAGATTCCGCGCTTGGCGGCCTGGCGGACATAGGCGGGGTCCTCCGTCGACAGGAGCGCGATCAAGGGCAGGCCGCTTCCCGGACATCTCGCCGATCAGGTCGAGCGCATGCTCCGACGAGAGACCGAGACCGACGAGCGCGACGTCGGGTCGCTCGCGTGCCGTCACGGCTCCGACCTCCGCCACGTCGATTCCCGGGCGATCACCTCGTGGCCCAGGTCGGCGACGACCTGAGCGAGCAGCCCTAAACGTTCTCGCTTCTGTTGGCGATCAGCACTCGGAGGTGCCGGGCTTCGTCGTCGGACTTCACAGCTCGAGAATCGTGTCAGGCGCGACTGTGGACGCCCCCGAACGGTAGACGATTTCGCCGAGCCTTCCATGAGATCGAGTGTCGGGTGCGGCGTGGTACCCTCGACTCCGTCGGTGCCCGAGACGGTGGCGCCGTATCCCAAGGGCGCGCACGAAATCGGGCCGCGAAGTGAGCCTCCTCAGCAGCGAGCGGGTTGCGCACTGAACCGCCGGCCCAACTCAGCGGTCGGCGACAAGGCATCGCCGCTGGAGGTCACCGTTGGGTGCGCGCACGTTCGACACTCGAATCACGAGCCCGCCGAAAGCTGTCGCGCCTCGCTTTCGGGGGGTCGCCCACCTCGGCGCGTTTCTCGCAGCGGTGCCGATCGGAGTCTTGCTCGTATTCACGCCCGCCCCGGTGTCGCGCAGGTCGGCGCCGCGGTCTTCGCGGCGAGCGTCACGTTGATGCTGGGCAGCAGCAGCCTCTTCCATCGCCACCGGTGGACTGCGGAGCGCATGCGATGGATCGGGCTCCTCGACCACGCGGCCATCTACGTGCTGATCGCGGGCACCTACACGCCGTTCGCGCTCCTCGTGCTTCACCCCGCCTGGCGGCTGCCGATCCTGGCCGTCGCCTGGGCGGTGCGCTCGCGGCGACCTTGAGAAGGCTGTTCGGCCGCACGCGCCTGCATGGGTCGCCGCCGCCACGTCTGTCGCTCTCGGCTGGGTCTCCGTGATCGTCATGCCGCAGATCGTCGAGCGCATCGGGCTGGCCCGGCGTCGCTGCTCGTAGCCGGCGGAATCGCCTACACCGCCGGCGCGCTCGTCTATGCGCTGCGGAAGCCGGATCCCTTCCCCGACAGCTTCGGCTACCACGAGGTCTTCCACGTCTCGTCGTCGTTGCGGTGGCCTGCCAGTACACGACCATCGCGTTCTTCGTGCTCCCGCAGGCATGACGACCCACACCTTCAGCGCTTCCTGGCCACCTGCGTGTGCGCGCTCGGCCTGGCAGCGGCGGTCCTCGTGCCCCGGCGAGCAGCATGAGCTGGCGGCTCGCCGGCGCGGAGGTGGGGTCTCGGCGCCGGCGGGGCTACCGCGCGAGCTTCGTGTTCAGAGCGCTGGGCTGGCAGCGCCTGTTTCCCGCCGCTTCTCGACCTGATCGCAGCCGGTGCCTCGCGGCCTGTGGCGCCGCGGCGGCAAGCGGCACCATCCTGCCGTTCCGGCTCGACTACTCGTCAAGGTCGCGACGCTCCGCCGCCTCGGCGGCGGGGCTCGGACTGGAGGCGATCGCCCTGTCCATCGTCGCTCTCGGGCTCGTCGACGCCGTCGCGATGCTCCCCCTCGCCGTCGCCGCCTTCATAACGTCCGGTGCGATCTTCCGCGCGCCCCTGACTGTCGTCGTGCTCTCTGCCTCGGTTGTTTCGCGGTGCTGACGTTCGGTCCGCGGATCGCCCGCCTGCCGCTGCTCGCGCAATCGGGCCCGGGTCCAAGGGATCTGTGGAGCGCGTCGGCGGATGCGGCCGCTCGGGATCGACCTTCGCCGCGGGCGGCTTTTTTGCTGTGCTGCTCGCTCCCGTCGCACTCGGCAACACCTTCTGCTAACTCGGCGTCGGCTTCTCCCCGACGTTCGCACTGGTCGGATCTGCCTAACGCGGCAGCGGCGGTCTCGTCGGCCATCGCCGGCGGTGCGATCGCCAGCATCGGGGCAACCTCCAGCATATTCCTCGCGCTCGGAGTGCCGACACGCGCCGCGGTGAACCTCTCGCTCGCCTCGGGTTTGCTCCTCACCGAGCACCGCACTCGTCGCGGCGATCATCGGTGTCAGCGGATCGATCATCTTCGCCTTCGGGCGGCGCCGTCTTGTTCGCCTCGACCCCCGCTAGAGCGTTCGGACCGGTGCACGCCCCGGCGCGGGCAGCGCGCGTTCTCGCCGGGACGCTCGACCTCCCCGGGACGCGAAGCTCCCGGGCTCGGCCGGGAGGGAGAGGAGATGTCGGGTGCCGGCGGTGACGGTGCGCTACGGACGGCACCTCCCTGGCCGGCGGTGATGTTCGTGAACGGCGCGACGCCGACGGCCGACTCACTCCGGCGTGCGCCGCTTCGCAGCCTCGCTCGCACGAGCCGGGTACATCGTCTTCATT
>CAWBVD010000023.1:0-180194 GCA_963792135.1 uncultured Actinomycetes bacterium
TTGCGGGTCGGCACGTGAGTCGGGCCTACGACCTACGCTGTCGGTTCGCCCGTCAGGATCTTGAGCGGGAGGTCGACAGCGAGCCCCGCCGCGAAGCTCGTGGGCGGTGACGCGCGTGTAGCGAGTGCCGGCTCAGGATCCCCGGCCCGACGCGGAGGTGGTCAAGAGACGAAGAGCGGCTCGAGCGCAGGGTGGATGGGGTACGGATCCGCTGCCGGCCGCCTTTCGCGCGCCGCACCTTCAGTAGCCGGCGCTCGAGGTCGACATCCTGCCAGTCAAGCCCGAGCAGCTTCGCTCCGCCGGAGTCCTGCATAGGCGGAAACATCGCGCCGTCTGCCTCTTAGCAGGAGCCACCCCTGGCTACCCCTTGACTCCGCCGCGCGTGAGGCCCGAGACGAGGTAGCGCTGCGCGATCAGGAAGACGACGAGGGCGGGGATCGTGACGAGCACCGCGGCGGCCGTCATCTTCTCCCAGTCCGCGGCGAACTGGAAGACATACGTCTGCATCCCGACCGGCAGGGTGTATGACTTGTCGGAGACGAGCAGGACGTTCGCGAACGCGACTTCGTTCCAGGCCGTGATGAACGAGTAGAAGAACGTCACCGCGAGCCCGGGCAGCGATAGCGGGATCACGATGCGCCAGAACGTCCCGAACGGCGTCAGCCCGTCGGCCGAGCTTCTGGTTGAGGAGGCCGAGATGGAGGATGATGTTGTAGATCGGCACGATCAGGATCGCGGCCGGGAACATCTGCGTGATCAGGAACCCGGTCAGCGCCGCCCGGTAGCCCGGGAAGCGGTAGCGCGAGAACGCGTACGCCGCCGTCGCCGCGAGGAACACGCCGATCACGGTCGTGAAGAACGCAACCACGATCGAGTTCCAGAACCATGTGACGAAGATGTGGTTGTCGTCGGTGAGGACGTGCGTGTAGTTCGAGATCTGCCAGTGGTGCGGCAGGATCGAGAGCGTCGTCGAGCCGATGATCTCCTGCTGTCCTTGAACGAGCTGATCAAGATCCAGAAGACGGGGAAGATCGCGATCACGCACGCGACGATCAGGCCTCCGTGCAGGAGGAGCGACATGTACCTCTTCCTCGTCCGCCCAGTGCGGCGCCTGCGCTGGGCGAGGCCGACGCCGCGGACGAGCGCGCCGCTGACCTGTCCCGGAGCGGCCTCCGCCTGCTCGCTCACGACCACGTCTCCTCGCCCGACTTCGCGACGAGCCAGCGATAGCCCGTCCCGAACACGAGCAGGGTCGAGAGGATGATCACGCCCCACGCCGCGGCCTGACCGTAGACGTAATCGGTGAACGCTGCGCGGTAGGCGAAGGTCGGGAAGATCTGGGTGGCGTTCTCCGGGCCGCCGCCCGTGATCAGCCTCAGTTGCGAGGTGCTTCGAGCGATCGCTCCTCGTTCTCTTGCGGACGCTGGCGCAGTCCGGCGTCCTGGCCCTACAACGTGCGTCCTCGACGCGAGGCCCGCTCGGTCCTTCGTCCTCGGGGCGCACGAACTGGTTCCTTCCGGCTGGCGCGTCGATGGACGTCCTCCAAGGTGCGCGTATGTCGGTGCTACGGTGGCCGGCAATGACCGATCCCGATCCTGTCTCGTGGCTACAGATCGATCAGGGGTGGAACGTCGTTACGTCCGATGGAATAATCGTCGGCAAGGTCGCGCAGGTCGAAGGCGATAAGCAATGTGACATCTTCGACGGGTTGGCCGTGGAGTCCACGGGACCTCGACAGATTCGGTATGTGGCGGGCGAGCAGGTCGGGGCGATCTCTCCGGGCGAGGTGACCCTCAAGATCGCATCGGCTGACGTCGGCGCGCTGGAGCCGTTTCGAGCGCCGCCGCCAGAGACGAAGTGGCTTCCAGGAAAGGCTTCGCTGACGACCCGGATCTCGAACTGGCTGCGAGGAAAACACTAGCCGTCTCTCAGGCGTGATTCCCGCATACTGGCGCAGGCCGTTGTCCTGCCGGCTGGGCGCGTCAGGCGGCCACAGCGAGCGGACGTAGCGAGCCGCCCTCGACCCGCGACTCGTCGCGATCGCCATACCTCTCGCGCAACTTCTGCCAGGGACTCACCTTGTCCTGTCGAAGCATCTGCCCGTCGTAGAGGTCGGCCAGGTAACACGAAAGCACGCCGCCAGCCGGCGACCCGACGAAACAAACTATGAGCTACTCCTCGCCGGGGAAGTGAGGAAACGGGTTCGGCCCACGAACGAACCGTGTGTCGTGTGCCGTCCGATGCCGAAGACGAACTGCCCTTCGAAGAGTCAAAACCTTGACGCCATTGCCGAAACCCGTATGCCCGGGTTCAGGCGTCAGTCTCGCGAACGCTCGCGCAGTCCTCGATCATCTCGCCTCAGACCGGCCACGACCGCGTGTTAGGAGAAGTGCCAACGCGATGACTGCCGCCGCCGCTAGGAGAAGGCCGTCATCCAGAGCCCAGCTGGCGCTGAGGAGTGAGTCGGTCACCACGCCAGCGAAGATGAGAATGAGCGCGACTACCAACCCGATACGGACCCTGTGCCAATGAGCATGGCCGGGCACGGGCCAAATATAGGGCGGGATCTACGTCATCGGCGAGGGCAGACCGCGGCCAGACCGTCGCGTTTGCACTCCATGTAGATGATCCGGTCTTCACTCAGCAAGTATCGCTCTGAGTGTCTTTCGCGATTCATCGCCCAGTTCACCCGCATGGATGATCTCGCGCTACGGCCCCGCAGCGAGGTCCTCGAAGAATCGGGTTACGACGAGGGGGTCGACCGGGTCGATCAGCGCGGCTGCGACGGAGCGTTCGTCCGGCCAGCCTGCTGCGAGCATTCGTTCGCCGGTACGGACGCTGTCGTAGCGTGTGTGGCGGAGTTCGGGGACGCCCTCCGCGAGCCAGAGCCAGCGGGCGGCGCCGTCGCCCTCGTATGGGAGCCCGACGCTGCCCGCGTTGACGAAGTGAACGTCGCCGACGCGACGGTCGTCCTGTTGATGGGTGTGGCCAGCCACGACCACGGCCGCGTCGACGCCCGCGAGCGCAGCCGTCCACCTTTCCTGCGGCGAGATGCGGGTGAGCATCTCGTCGTCGCGCCGCGGACTGGCGTGGCAGAAGAGGACGCCGTCGAGCTCGAGAGTGAGGGGCAGTCCGCCGAGCGCTTGTGCCTGCTCGGCTCCGATCGCGGCGGCGGTGATCGCTGCAGTTCGGGCCGCCAGACCGTCGTCTCCGGATTCAGCGGCGGCGGCGGCTTCTTCGACCTCACGCTCGCCGTTGCCGCGGATCCAGCGGACGGGCACCGCGAGTTGCCGCAGGCGGGCGAGTGTTGCGCCTGCGAACGGGCCGGGAACTGCGTCGCCGCCGACGACGATGACGTCGGGATCCTGCGCCCGCGGGTCGGCTAGAACGGCGTCGAGGGCATCGACGTTGCCGTGGATGTCGTAGAGCGCGAGGACGTTCACGTCGCCGTTCCCTCGGCTCGACGCCGTCTGAGGCTCACGATCAGGGACCGGTAGCGCGCCGCCGTGCAGACGAGTGCGAGCGAGAGCCCGGTGCTGCCGGCCGTGTACTCGACGATGGTGTCTCCTGGCGAGATGAGCGCGTCTCGCTCGGCGTCCCCGATCATCGCGAGCGCCATCCGGTCATCCTCGACCGGGTCGGGTTCAGGTACCCAGAGTTCGGTTTCGTCGTGCGGGGCGAGGCGAGGCAGACGACGAGCGGCGTGTCCCCGATCGCGCTCAGGATCGTCACGGCTATCCGTTCCTCCGCGCGATGGTGAGGAGTATTCGCCGGGCACGTGGAGGCTGCCGTCGGTCGCGAGGTTGCGGCGCTCCATCATCGCGACGGTTTCGGCGCGGCAGTCGTCCCAGCGTCCCTCGGCGGTCAGCCGTTCGCGCGCCTTCACCATCGGACCGTAGTTCGTCTCGGAGAACGCAGCGTAGTGCTCGGCGGAGTCGAATCGAAACGGCGTCGTCGCGCGCTCGAACTCCAGTTCGACGGCGGCGTCGGCGAAGAATCCGCGGACGTGCTCCTCGAACGCCGACCGGACGCGGTCGAAGCTCTCGTCCGGGTACGGCAGCTCCTCGGCGTCGCCGGCGACCCACTCGACCTCGACGCCGAGCGCCTCGGCGCGTGGCCGCGGACATCGAGCACGGTGTCCCCGGACTCGACGCCGACGCGGTCGAGTAGGTGCTGCGGCGGGATCTCGTCGATCAGTTCGGCGATCGCGGCGTAGTCGCCGGCCGCCCAGGTCGCGTGACGCGACGCCTCCAGGCTGTCCACGTCGATCGTGGCCATCTCGCCTCCTCGTGTGGTGGTGGAACAGCCGCACGAACGTGGCCGGTGGGCGGGCCCCGGCACATCGGCCGGTCTCCGAAAAGGTCTCGAAAGCCGTTAGGCGTCAATGGCGCCTCGAGGGTTCAAATCCCTCCTCCGTTCAAGCTCAGAAACCGCATAACAGAGCGGTTTCCGAGCCATCCTTTGCCGGTCAGGAGTAGAGGGTGACGGTAGCGACCTCGGTCGCTCTGATCGTCTTCATCTGTCCCCGAGCGAGGGCGTAGGGGCCGATGCCGCCGGTGATCGCATAATGGCGCACGGTCGCGTCCACGAAAGGTCCGTTCCCGGCGATCGTGAAGAACCCGTCCGGCACGTGGAGGATGCCGACGCAGAAACCATCGCCCGCTCTCGTGACGACGGTGCAGTCGAGCAGAAGCCGGCCGACCCGAGCGTTGGCCGCCTTCCCGAACTGGGCGACGTTGTTCAGGACGATCCCGCTGAGATGCGCCTCCTCGCCAACCGGCACGGGTGTCGGGGGAGTGGTGTGTCGGTTCCAGTACGGTCCGGTCCACCCCTCGTTCTGGATGTGTACGAGTCTGAACTGGAGCACCCGGAGCCCCTGGGTCGAGTCCGCAGCTCCGGCCTGGACGACCCCGGTCGTGAGAACCAGAGCAAACATGCAAGCAGCAAGCACTCTCATCCGCCTGACCGACATAACCACGCCTCCCTCGCGAGATCGTCTTGTCGCACCAGTACCGGCGCCGACCCAGCGCGCCGTATCGGCAATTACCCTCATCTACTTCGAGAGGAATCCCACAAGCCGAACATGGAAGGCCGCTACCGACGGCAAGCATTCGCGAAGAACCAGAACGAGACCTACCAGGTGCGACGACGCTCGACCCAGCGCGGCGTCTGAGCGCGCAGCTCTTCGAGGGCGTCCGTGACGTCGTCACACTCGCCCCAACCTCACCAACCTGGACGTGGGGGCACGGTGAATTTCGATGGGACGGTCACCCCCGACAAGTCAGGCGACGTCATCTATCTCGAGCGCTCGGGAGCAGACAACGCCTTTCACATCGTGGCGACGGGCTACGTCGCCGCGAGCTTGCCTACCGATTCTCCTACACCATCGGGTGGGCGGGAACCGAGACCTTCCGCTTCCGCGTCCCCGGCCGCGCCACGAACGTTGGCGCCCGCCCGCCTCGTAGGGGCGCTCAGCCCTGCCGCTCGCGCTCCGAGATCGAGACGACGGGGGCTAGACACAATACCGTTTAGTTAGGCGGCGAGGATGGTGATGTGCGGGCTCGGTTTGGGCGGGTTGCTGTGCTCGTGGCGCTTGACGTTGTAGTTGCTCATCTTGCGTTTGACGACGCGTGGGTTGGTGCGGTGTCGGCGTGGCGGGAGCAGCTCGAAGAGCAGCTCGGCGGCTGCTTGTTCATGGGCGGCGGTGAGTGCGCTGGGGGGAAAAGCCGGGGTGTGACCCGGTCGTGCGTCGTGCTGCGCGCAGGGTGCGGGTGAAGCTGATGCGGTCGGGGTCGTGGCCGGAGGCGAGCGCGACGGTGTGCATGAGCCAGCGGATCGCGTAGTGGACGCAGAGGTGCCCGTAGACCTCCTGGATGACGCCGTCGGGTGTCTTCGAGCGGAGCACGACGCGGGGCCCGCGCTGGTGGACCTTCAGTTCGTCCAGGGCGCCTTCGAACTCCCAGCGCTGCGCGTACAAGGGAGCGAGCTCATCGGCCGGTGCTCGCTCGTGATCGAGGATCGTCGTCAGGAGGCGGTAGCGAGTCTCGGTCTGGGGACGCCCGGGGTCGTCGAGGGCGTACTCGACGACACGTACCGGGACGCCGTCGCGCGGCCGGTCGCTCCGGGCAAACAGCTCCGAGTGGTAGGAACCGTCCGGGAGGCGTTCGAGAACGGGCAAACGGTGATTCGATTTCGTGCGCCAGAGCAGATCGGCTCCGGTCGCCGAGGCCTGCTTCCAGAGCTCGAAGCTGTAGAAGCCGCGGTCGGCGAGGCAGAGCACGCCCGGCCCGAGCCCGCCCAGCAGTTCGGCCGCCAGCGTCTGCTCGCTGCTCCGATACGGCCCGATTTTGACCTTGAGCAGCGCGTGGGTGCCGCACTCTCCCAGCCCGACCAGCCGTACCTGCGGGAACGCCCCGACGCCCTGCCCCCGCCCCGACCCTGGGCGGCCGAACTCGGCCTCGTTGGCCGGTGTGTCAGCAAGGTCGAGGCACGTCCCGTCGATGCTCACCAGCCTCCACTCGCGGTAACACGCCCCCTCGGTCGCAGGTTGGGCCAGCGGCACCGCGACGGCGTCGAACAGCGCCCGCAGCGGCTCTGGCCCAAGCCGCGCCCGCGCCTGCGACAACGCCCCCTTCGTCGGCACACTCCACGGCCGCTCCCACCCCGACCCCCATGACAACCCCTCTACCAGCATCCGGATCACCTCCTCGTACGACGAGGAGCTGTACAGCGCCAGACCCAACACGTAGTAGACGACCACCCGCGCCGGCAACAACCGCTGACGCCGCTCACCCCGAGCCGCCTCAGCAACCACCCGATCGACAAGCTCAGGCGGAAAAACCCGCGTCAACACCCCAATCGAAATGTGATCCGACAGGCGCTGATCCGTCTCCGGCTTCACCCACCCAGCACGCGGCACAACCGGACACTACCCCGCCCACCGGACGCTAACTAAACGGTATTGGGGCTAGACATCGGGCACCCCGTCGACCCCTGCTCGCCGGTCGCTCTGAGAGCGACGAACGGGAGCGCCCCTCGGGCCCACGTGCGGTGAAGCCGCACACCTCCGTGAATCCGCTCATGACGATCGAGCGCTCGCGGTGAGACGCTCGGGCTGTGCTCGCCTCGCTACTCCTCCGTTCGCTACGGCAAGCCCTATGAGGCTCATGGCCACCGTGGTCGTGATCGTCCTCGCCTGTGTCGGCGTCTCTACTTCATCGACTCGGAAAAGGGGACGAATCTGCTGCCTGGCGGTATGATGCGAACACATGTTCGCCACCCGCTCGGATGGTCTCAACTCGGCCGCGTTGGAGGGGTTGAACGACGAGCAGCGGGCCGCGGTCACGCATGATGGCGGCCCGCTGTTGGTGCTGGCTGGGGCCGGGACTGGCAAGACGACGACTCTTTGCAGTCGTGTCGGTTGGCTGGTCGAGCAGGGTGTTCCTCCGGACCGTGTTCTTCTTCTGACGTTCACGCGGCGTGCTGCGAGGGAGATGCTGGCGCGCACGCGCGCGCTGCTCGGATCGAATGTCCCGGGAAGTGTTGTTGGTGGCACGTTCCATTCGACCGCTCACCAGCTGATCCGTGTCTACGCCGCCACGCGTTGGGCTGCCGCCGAACTTCGTTGTCCTTGACGCCTCCGATGCTGCCGACCTGCTCGACCTGCTGCGCGAGGAGCGCGGCCTGGCGGGCCAGAAGACGCGGTTTCCGCGCAAGGGGACGGTGCTCGACATCTACTCGCGCTGCGTCAACGCCCAGCAGCCGCTCTCGGAGGTGCTCGCCGCGTCGTTCCCCTGGTGCGAGCCCCACCTCGAACAGCTCGCCGGCCTGTTCGGCCTCTACGGCGAGCGCAAGCGCGAGCTCGGTGTGCTCGACCTCGACGACCTGTTGCTCTACTGGCACGCGCTTGCCCGCCACGAGGTCGTCGGGCCGCCCTGGGGGCATGTTCGAGCACGTGCTGGTGGACGAGTACCAGGATCTGAACGCGCTCCAGGTCGAGATCGTGCGTGAGCTGCGACGCGAGCAGCGCGGGCTGACGGCGGTCGGCGACGACGCGCAGGCGATCTACGGGTTCCGCGCCGCCAGCGCCGAACACATCCTCAACTTCGCCGCCCACTTCCCCGACGCGACGGTCGTGACGCTCGAACAGAACTACCGCTCGACCCAGCCGATCCTCGACCTCGCAAACGAGGTCGCGGCGGGCGCAACCCGCTCCTACCCGAAGCGGCTACGCGCCGACCGGGAGGGCGGGGCCCGCCCGCAGCTCGTCTACTGCCGAGACCAGCTCCAACAGGCGATCGAGGTCTGCAACCAGGTGCTGAGCGCATACGAGCAGGGGACGGCGCTCAGACAGCAAGCGGTGCTGATGCGAGCGGGGCATCACTCGGATCTGCTCGAGCTCGAGCTCACCAAGCGGCGGATCCCGTTCGTGAAGTACGGCGGCATCCGCTACCTCGACGCCGCCCACATCAAAGACTTCGTCTGCCTGCTCCGCATCGCCAACAACCTCGGCGACCGACTCGCCTGGTTCCGCACCCTCCAACTCCTCGAAGGAGTCGGGCCCGTCACCGCCCGCCGGGCACTCGACGCCCTTGACCCCCAGACCCTCGACGGGCTGACCGATCTCCCCGCACGCTGGGAGACCGTCGCGCCCCTGCTGCACGCTCCGTCACGAGAAGCCGCGTCGCCCGTGATCACCGCGCTCGACAGCGGGCGGCGGACAAGAGAAGGTCGGCGTCCTCGTCGAGCGACTGCGTGAGGCGATCGCGCCGCTCATCCGCACCCACTACCCCGACGGCCCCGTCCGGCTGCGCGACCTCGAGCAGTTGGTCTCGGTCGCCACCCATGCCACGAGCCTCGGCTCGTTCCTCGCCGACCTCGCGCTCGACCCGCCCTCCTCCAGCGCCGACTACGCCGGCCCACCCCAACTCGACGACGACTACCTGATCCTCAGCACCGTCCACTCCGCCAAAGGGCTCGAGTGGGACGCCGTGCACGTGATCGGCGCCAGCGACGGCAACTTCCCCTCCGACATGGCACTCACCACACCCGAGGGCCTCGAAGAGGAACGCCGACTCTTCTACGTCGCCCTCACCCGCGCCCGGCACACACTCGCGATCTACGTGCCGCTGCGCTACTACCACCGCCCCAGCGCCCGCGACGACGCACACGGCTACGGCAAGCCCTCACGCTTCCTCACCGAGCACGTCGAGGCGCTCTGCGAGCGCGTGGATCTCGTCGGCGACGAACAACTCGGGCACGAGGTCGCGGTTGCGGCTGGTGACACGGTGAAGGTCGATCTCGCGAGCCTCTGGCGTTGAGCACTTCGAGAAGAGTGAAATCGGCTACTTCCCGCTCTTCTTGATCCGGTCGAAGTAGATCTCATCTCGCAGCGTCGGCTTCCTCCGAATCGCCTCAACGACCGCGGCTTCGCGGACCTCCGGAAAGTAATCTTCCTGCAGCTCGAGGTACTGAGCGATCCTCCGCACGTGCTGGACGTTAACCGGCACCTGGCCGCGGAGCATCCTCGACAGATAGGCATGATCGAGACCTCCAACCTCCCGGGCCAACGCCCGCAGAGCGAGGCCTCTCTCCTTCAGAATCCGCGGAAGTTCATCGACGAACGGCCGCGTGCTGAAGGCCTTGTCCGCCATTGGGCACGGTATGAAACGCGCACCGGACGTCTCCGGTGTATCTCTTGACACCGGCGGTCTTGCCTGGCTAGCTACCCGCACACGATCGATGGCGGCCGCGAGGACCTTCATGCCTTCCGCCTCGCCATGTACGCCCGGCGCAACTCCTGCGAAGCACTCTTTGCCGCACTCGAGATCGGCCAAAAGCTCGGACTCGACGGTGCTGATCGAACACACACTGCCAATGAGCAGACACTCGAGACGCTCCTCTCCCTTGGGCTTCTTCTCCGCACAGCCTTCGTCGCCGCACACGAACGCGTCGAACGCGGGCTGATGCCCGCGGAACCGCTACCGAATCTCGAAACTCAACTCGCGTAGCGCAACCGATCGCCGAGTGGCGGTCTGCCCCTCGAGGTGGCAACCCACCCGCGAGCTCGGTTGCGGTCCGCGTCCGGCTGGACGCGCCGAGCCTCCGCACTACCTGTCCATCGGACGAGGAACCGATAGCGCGGGGCGGCAGAATTAACACGGCGTCGGACCTGCACATGTTGCGTCTGCCACATGGTGGTCAGAAAGGTGCGACCCCTTGGTCAGCTCGACCGCTTCGCGCAATCCGGCTTCCTTGCACGCTCAGCGAGCCCCCGAAATTCGTGAGTGAATGCGTGAGCAGACCCAGAGTCAACCGATCGCCCGGTACACCTGAAACACCTCCGCGTACTCGCGGTTGATGTTGATCCCGTGCGTCCGCGCGAGGTTCCAGACGTACTCGGGATCGGCGTACCGGCGGTGCTGCTGCGAGGCGTAGCAGGCGAGGGCAGCGGCCTTGCGTTCGAGATGGCGGCGCTCCAGAGCCACGTACGCCTGGTAGGCGAAGTCGAGGTTGTTCCAGGGGATCTCGTAGCCGAGGATCGTCGTGCGCTTGAACGCGCGCAGCCCCTCCTGGGCGATCGTCTGGTGGTCCTGGTGGATGTCGTGAAGCGACGGCTGGAAGACGACGTCCGGCTCCCACTCGATCCACAGGGCGATCAGGAGCTCGAGGATCGCCTGGCGGTGCTCCGGGAAGGTGCGCACGTCGAAGTCGTGCACGGTGAGGTGATCGCCCGCGATGCCGAGCTCGGCGGTCGCGGCGGCGACCTCGTGCCGGAGCGTGTCGGGCGGGAAGCCCGCGGGCAGCGAACGGGTGGCGATCGAGAACGCGACGTAACGCACCTCGGTGCCCTCCTCGACGAGCCGTGCCATCGTGCCGCCGCACCCGAACTCGCCGTCGTCGGTGTGCGGCGCCAGCACAAGGGCCCGCTTCCACGAGCCGATCATGCGCGCTGCACCTCCCGCCACGCGACGGCCGTGAGCGCCAGCGCGGCCCAGAAGAGCGGATCCTCGATCAGCGCGTTGTAGAAGAGGCTGTGCACGGCGACGGCCAGCAAGGCTAGACCGAAGCCCAGACGCGCACGGTTGAGCTCCGTCTCGCCATGGTTCCGCTTGTACGGGAGCGTCAACCCGCCGAAGAGCAGCCACACGAGGAACGCGAGGCCGGCGATCCCCGTCTCGGCTGCGACGGTGATCGGCGAGGTGTGCGAGGCGCGGCCGGCGTGATGCGTCTGGCGGTGGTACCCCTCGGCGAACCCTCCCGTGCCGACGCCGATCAGCGGGTGGTGCTCGACGATCTTGAGCCCGTTGGAGACGAGTGAGGAGCGGCCGCCCGTCGCGTGCGAGATCCCCGCCTTCCCGAGCACGCGGTGGCGAAGCTGCGGGACGCCCAGAGTCACGAGGGCGAGCACGGCGGCCGCGACGGCGAGCGGCGCGATCGCCTTCCGCCGCCAGAGGACGGTGAGGGCGACACAGATCCCCACGGCGAGGGAGACGAAGCTCGACTGCGAGAACGAGAAGATCAGCCCGGTCACCGCCACGGTCGCCACGCACGCGGCGACCCACGCCCAGCGGCTGCCGCTCGAAGAGCACGAGCACCACGCTCGCGAGGATCGCGACCACGAGGAAGCGCCCGTAGATCGAGGGGTCGTAGAAGACCGAGTTGACGCGGTAGAACCACCCGACCGGGGCGTACACGTTGTCGACCTTGACCTTCGGGTTCCAGTAGATCGTCCGCGTCGAGTACTGCCAGATGCCGATCAGCGCGAAGACGACCGCCATCACGGCCAGCTCGGCGTAGAGCACCTTCACCCACCCGGGCCGCCACGTCAGCCGCGCCATCGCCGCCGCGATCAGCCCGAGCGGGAGCATGTAGAAGAGGAGGTAGACGGCGCCCTGGTGACGGTCCTCCGACCAGAGCAGGGCGATCCCCGACCACCCGATCAGGAGCGCTGCCGGCCAGGCGAAGATCCCGAGCACGGGGCGCTCGCGGTCGGGTGCCACCTCGAGCGGCTGCTCCTCGCCGGTGTGCCGCCCGCGCGGCGTGAACATCCGCCCGGCGCGCACGTGCGCCGCCCAGGCCGGCGCCAGCAGCTCGACGGCGAGCGCGACGGCCGCCCCGGCGACGACGACATAGAGCGGCAGGAGCAACTTGTACGACGTCCCCCCGACCGTGACGGGGATCCGCGCCGGCACGCAGGCCAGTACCGCGACAGGGAGCGTCCACGGAAAGCGAACGAAGAGCCAGCCGATCGCCACCGAGGACACGGCACCGACCACAGCTCCCGCGGCGTAGACCCGGTGATGCCCCGAGGGCGCGAGCGAGCCCGCGAGCAGCGCACACCCGACCGCCCACCCGGCGAGGCCCGCCGCGCGCCACCGGCGGTCCGGGGCGACGAGGAGCACCGAGAGGCCCAGCGCGCCGACCACGCCGCCGAGGCGCGCTGCCTCTACGCTCAGGCCCGCTCCCGGCGCCGCGGAGCCGGCGCCTCCGCTCATTTGTGAGCTCCGTCAAGCCTACGCTCATCCGACGGTCACGGTCGCCTTGGCCGTATGTCCCGCCGCCGTCACGTACAGGCTGTAGCGGCCGGGCTTGCGCGGGGCACGGAGGCGAAGCGTGTGCGCGCGCTGCTCGCCACGGCCCCGGTCGAAGAGCCAACTGATGTTCCTGGCGTCGGTCAGGACGAAGAGCGCGAAGCGGTGCAGCGGCCCCACCGAGATCTCGTTGCGGCCGAGCGCCAGATACCGAATCGTGACCACCGCGAACGGGAACGGCTTCGCGCGGTTGCCCGCCGCGTCCTGGGCCGAGATCAGCAGCAGGTAGCGGCCCGGCCGCAGCTTCTTCCCGTCAACCGTGCCGTTCCAGGTGAGCACGCCGCGCACCTTCTGGCTCCGCGTGAAGACCGCTTGCTTGTTGTCGACGAGCAGGATCGCGTGCGCCGGCCCGTTGAGCACGTAGGGCTCGCTGAACACGTCGTTGCGGTGGTCGCCGTCGGGCGAGATGTGCGTGTAGACCCGCTTCGGGAACTTCACGACCTCGGGCGGCGTCGTGTCGATCTCGATCTTGTTCGGCAGGGTGATCGTGCGGTGGTCGCCCGTGATCCGGATCACCGGCTGATAGGTGCCGGGCGGAAGAAGCGTCACGCCGTTGTCGGCGACGCCCGTGAACGAGAGTGCCACCTGGCCCCTGGGAAACGTCTTCCCCCGCACGATCGTCGACACCCGCTTCCCGTTCCGGATCATCCAGACCTCGAGGTGCTGGCGCTTGCGGAGCTTGAACTCGATCGCTGCAACCGTCGTCCGGCACGTCCTCGGGTTGCACGCCGGCGAGAAGACCTTGTACGGGATCTTCGTCCCGTAGATCGGCGAAAGCTCGGTCTTCGCCCCCTCGGTGAGCGCGAAGGCCACCGCCGTCGCAGCCAGGAGTGCGACGCAGAACGCGGTCGAAAGCACCCGGGCCACAGCCCGGTAATCCTACGCGGGTTGCTGCGCCTCGAGCCGCTGGAAGCGGCGCACGCGCCGCCCGTACAGCCACACGATCACGGCGACGGCAATGCTCACGCCCAGCCCCACCGCGACCACGATGTTCGCCTGCGGGACGTTCACGAGTTTCAGCCCGGACAGGAGGAGGACGACGCCGAAGCCGATCCGCAGCGAGCGGTCGGGCACCCGGACGGAGAGGTGCGAGCCGATCAGCACTCCCGGGATCGAGCCCGTGAGGAGCCACAGCATCGCGTGCTTGTCGACGTCGCCGTGGATCAGGTGCGAGATCCCGGCGACCCAGAGCAGGATCGCCGCGTGGAACATGTCCGTGCCGACCATCTTCGGCGCCGTGAGCGGGTAGGCGAAGAGCATCGCCAGGCCGAAGAAGGTCCCGGAGCCAACCGAGGTCAGACCGACGACGAAGCCGCCGAAGCCGCCGATCAGGATCGCGATCACCTTGTCGCGCGGGGAGAGGATGAAGGGTGCGTCGCTGCCGCGGCTCTTGATGAAGGTGCGGGCGAGGAAGCCCGTGCCGCCGAGGATCAGCGCGCCGCCGACGATCTTCTGCAGCTCGCCCATGCTGTTGTCGCCGATCTTGTTCGAGAGCTCGACGCCGACGAGCGAGAGCGGGATCGAGCCGAGGAACATCCAGCAGGCGAGCCGGGCGTGCACCGTGCCGAGCATCCGGTGCCGCACTGCGCCGAAGGACTTGAAGACGGCGCCGTGCAGGATGTCGGTGCCGACCGCGACCTTGGCGTTGAAGCCGAAGAGGAGGATCAGGATCGGCGTCATCAGGCTGCCGCCGCCCATGCCGGTCATGCCGACGAGGATCCCGACGAAGAGGCCGGCGAGCGTGAACTGCCAGGTCATGCGTTCGCCCTGGGCGGTAGCGGGCAGGAGACGAACGGCCGGCCGGTGAGCCTGCAGCCGAGCTTGTAGGCCTCGCACCCCGTGCAGAAGCCGGTGACGGCCGCGAGTAGCGCGAGCGCGGCGACGAGCGACCCGAGCGCGATGCCGAGCGTCGTCGCCCCGGCGGCGTAGGCGATCGAGGCTGCCGTGAGAACGGCGAGACCAACGACGTTGGCGGCGCGCGGCGGGCGCGAGTCCTCGAGCGGCCCCTCGCCGATGCGAGGCTGGATCAGCTCGAAGTAGGCCAGGCAGGCGAGGCACCAGCGGCGCCCGAGCGTCAGGCCGAGCGCGAGCTGAAGCGCGAGCAGCGCGAGCAGCCACCACGCGCCGGTGAGAACGGCGACGAGCGACAGACTGCCGATGACGGCCTGATTGACCCGCGGTGCGCGCGAGTCGATCACCGCCAGGTCGTGATACGGATCAGCCCTCAAGAGGCTTCCAGCACCATCCCGGCAGCGACCGTGTCGTTGGTCGCCTCGTCGATCAGGATGAACGCCCCGGTCGCGCGGTTGCGCTCGTAGGTGTCGACGGCGAGCGGCTCGGCGAGCCGCAGGCGGACGACTCCGAGGTCGTTCAGCTCGAGTCGCTCGGGTGCCGGCACGGAGTCGAGCGTGTGCATGTCGACCACGGAGACGAGCTCGTCGACGACGGCGCGCGAGGCGCGGGTGGTGTGCTTGACGGCGAGCTTCGCGCGCGGCTCGAGCGGCCGCTCGCTCATCCAGCAGAGCTCGGCGAGCAGCTCGCGGGCGACCGCCGGCGGGTTCTCGGGGTCGGCGAGCATGTCGCCGCGGCCGACGTCGACGTCGTCCTCGAGCCGGATCGTGACCGCCTGCGGCGGGAAGGCCTCCTCGAGCGGCCGGTCGAAGGTCTCGACCGCCGCCACGCGCGTCCGGGCCCCGGAAGGCAGCACGACGACCTCGTCGCCCGCCCGCCAGGTTCCGCCGGCAACCTGCCCCGCGTAGCCGCGGTAGTCGTGGTGGTCGTCCGACATCGGCCGGATCACCCACTGCACCGGGAAGCGTCGGTCGTCGAGGTTGCGGTCGCCCGCGAGCTCGACGCTCTCGAGGTGCTCGAGCAGGGTCGGGCCGTCGTACCAGGGAAGGCCGTCGCCGCGCTCGACAACGTTGTCGCCGCGCAGCGCCGACATCGGGATCGCACGTGCGTCGGACAGGCCGAGCCGGTCGGCGAGGGTCTGCAGCTCGCGCTCGATCTGCGTGAAGCGCTCGGCCGAGAAGTCGACCAGGTCCATCTTGTTCGCCGCGAAGACGATGTGCGGGATCCCGAGCGTCGCCGCGATGTAGGAGTGGCGGCGCGTCTGCTCGACGACGCCGTTGCGCGCGTCGAGCAGGATCACGGCGACGTCCGCGGTCGAGGCGCCGGTGACCATGTTGCGGGTGTACTGCACGTGACCAGGCGCGTCTGCGAGCTGGAAGCGGCGCCGCGGCGTGACGAAGGAGCGGTAGGCGACGTCGATCGTGATTCCCTGCTCGCGCTCGGCACGCAGGCCGTCCGTGAGGAGCGCCAGGTTGACGTAGCCGTCGCCGCGCCGGAGCGAGGTCTCCTCGATGTGCTCGAGCTGGTCGGCGAGCACCTGCTTCGTGTCGTAGAGCAGGCGGCCGATCAGGGTGGACTTGCCGTCGTCGACGGATCCCGCGGTCACGAGCCGCAGGAGCTCCGCCTGCATCATCTGCTCAGAAGTAGCCACCGCGCTTGCGGTCCTCCATCGCGGCTTCGCTCACGCGGTCGTCTGCCCTGGTCTCGCCGCGCTCGGTGACGTTCGTGGCCGCGATCTCGGCGACGACCTCGTCGATCGTCGTGGCCCGCGACTCGACTCCGCCCGTGCAGGTCATGTCGCCGACCGTCCGGAAGCGAACCCAGGCAGCGAAGAGCTCCTCGCCGTCGAGGCGCTGCACGTACTCCGAGACGGCGTAGAGCATGCCGTCGCGGCGGAACATCCGCCGCTCGTGCGCGAAATAGATCGAGGGCAGCTCGAGGTTCTCGCGCGCGATGTACTGCCACACGTCGAGCTCCGTCCAGTTGGAGATCGGGAACACCCGGATGTGCTCGCCCTTTCGGATGCGCCCGTTGTAGAGGTTCCAGAGCTCGGGCCGCTGCGCGCGCGGGTTCCACTGCCCGAAGTCGTCGCGGAAGCTGAAGATGCGCTCCTTCGCGCGGGAGCGCTCTTCGTCGCGCCGCGCTCCGCCGAGGGCCGCGTCGAAACCGTGCTCCTCGATCGCGTCGAGGAGCGTCGTCGTTTGGAGCAGGTTCCGGGAGGCGCGGGGCCCGTGCGGTTCGGCGACGCGCCCGCGGTCGATCGACTCCTGCACGCTCGCGACGACGAGACGTTCACCGAGCTCGGCGACGCGACGGTCTCTGTACTCGATCACCTCCGGGAAGTTGTGCCCGGTGTCCACGTGCATGACCGGAAACGGGAACCCGGCCGGGCGGAAGGCCTTCTCGGCGAGCCGGAGCAGGACGATCGAGTCCTTGCCGCCCGAGAAGAGCAGCACCGGCCGCTCGCGCTCCGCGGCGACCTCCCGCATGATGTGGATCGCCTCGGCCTCGAGCTCGTCGAGATGGCTCAGCGTGTGGGTCGGGACCAGGACGCTCACTGGCGCACCACATGCAGTCCGCACTCGGTCTTCTCTGACGCCGCCCAGCGCCCGTCGCGCCCCGCACCGGGCTGCGTGCAGTGCGTGCAGCCGATCGAGGCGTAGCCGCGGTCGTGCAGCTCGTTGTAGGGCAGGTCGTGGTCGCGGATGTAGTCCCAGCAGCGCGCGTCGTCCCAGTCGGCGAGCGGCGCCGCCTTCCAGAGCTCGTGCCCTTCGTCCCAGCCGACCTTCGGCGTCTCGGCGCGCGTCGGCGACTGGTCACGGCGGACACCGGTGATCCAGGCGTCGAGGCCGCCGAGCGCGCGCGCGAGCGGCTCGACCTTGCGGACCGCGCAGCAGAGATCGGGCTTGCGCTCCCAGAGCTTGTCGCCGTGCACCTCGGCCTGGCGGGCGAGCGTCGGGCCCTCGAAGATCTCGATCTTCGTGTCGTAGCGGCGCTCGACCTCGCGCCAGACGGCGTAGGTCTCGGGGAAGAGGACGTGCGTGTCGAGCGCGAACACCCGCGCGTCGGGCTCGATCGTGTAGAGCATGTCGAGCAGCACCGTCTCCTCCTTCTGGAAGGAGCAGGCGAGGGAGATGCGGCCGGGGAACGCCTCGAGGAGCGCACCGAGGATCTCCTCGGCGGGCATGGCTTCCCAATCCCTGTCTCTAAAACCAGCACTGTCAGGCAGTGGGGGCCGGCTCGTCACGAAGCAGCACCTCCTTCAGGGTGTCGCCGCGCAGCCCGAGGCGCAGCGTCTCGAGCGGGATGACCTCGTCGGGCGGGATGTTCCCGAGGTTGACGTTCGGGCCGAAGTGCTTGACGAACCAGGCCTGGCTCGCCTTCATCGGCGCCTCGAAGATCAGGTCGGCGACCGGCACCTCGTGGACGATCTCGTCGACGAGCCCGGTGCGCATCTCGCCCGTGGGGCGGTAGATGCCCGCCGTGCCGCCCTCGCGGCCCTCGGTGATCACCTTCCAGGCGCCGGCCGCGAGCTCCTCCTTGATCCACTCGACCCACTGGTACGGCGCGTAGACCGTCTCTGCGTCCTTCGACCCGACCTCGGAGAGGACGGTGAAGTCGCGGGCGAAGTCGGCGACGATCTCGAGCTTTACTTCGCGCGGGATGTCGAGGGTGCCGTCGGAGATCTCGACGTGCGAGAACCGGTGCTCGATAAGCCACCCCTTGAACTCGTCGAGCCTGCCGCGAGCGTAGACCGCCTCGAAGAGCGTGCCACCGCACACGACCGGCGTGTCGAACGACCGGTAGAGCGCGATCTTCTTCTCGAGGTTGTTCGTGATGTAGGCGGTGCCCCAGCCGAGCTTGACGATGTCGACGAAGGTGCCCGCGGTGTCGAAGAGGCCCTCGATGTCGCGGAGGTTCAGCCCCTTGTCGATCACGTGCGTGAGGCCCTCGACCCGGGGCTTGCCCGGCCGGGCGGGTAGGTCGAGGAAGCCGTCGTGGAAGCCGTTAGAGCCTTGCAAGGATCTCCTCCAATCGCTTCTGCGCCCCGGCCTGGACCTCGTGGTAGAGGGAGCGGCCGTGTGCGTCTATGCCAACCGTGAGCGGACCGTCCTTGACGCGGAGCTTCAGGATCATGACCGCGTTCACGCCGCCGCCTTCGCCGCCGCCTTGCCGGCGCGGCGTCCGAAGACGGCGCACTCGAGCAGCGAGTTGCCCATCATCCGATTCCGCCCGTGGGTGCCGCCGGCGATCTCGCCGCAGGCGTAGACACCCTCGAGGGTGGTCGCGCCGTCCGTGTCGATCACGAGGCCGCCGTTCTGGTAGTGCAGCACCGGGTAGGTGAGGATCCGCTCCGCGAGCGGGTCGATGCCGGCCGCCCGGTAGCGGCGGAGCATGTACGGCAGCGACACGGCCGCGTCTCCCTCGGGGATACGCGTCGTGTCGAGGTAGACCGCCGGGCGCCCGTCGGGTGTCTCGACGCCGCGCCCGCCCGCGACCTCGTCGACGATCGCCTGCGCGACCACGTCGCGCGGCCCGAGCGAGTCGGTGAACTCCTCGCCGTCGGCGTTCAGGAGCACGGCACCGTAGGCGCGCGTCGTCTCCGGGATCGAGTAGCCCTGCATGTTGGCCGGCCACGCGCCTCCGTTCGGGTGGTACTGGAGCGCGTCGAGGTCGCGCGACTCCGCGCCGAGGTCGAGCGCGATCCGCGTCACCTCGCCGGTGGCATTCGGATGGTTGGTGGAGAGCTCGCCGCGCGCCTGCGCCTCCGCGTAACAGCGGCCGCCGGCGCCGAGAACGACCGTGGCGGCCTCGATCTCGTGCTCGCCGCACAGGGCGCGCCAGCCGCTCTCGTGCGGCTCGAGGCTCTTGAGCGGCGCGTTCTCGAAGCTCGTGCCGGAGCCGGACTCCCAGGCCTCGCGCAGCGCCTTCGTGATCGCGTGGCCCGTGCGGTCGCCGACCTGGAGCAGGCGCTTCTGCGTCGCGCCGCCGCAGCGGGCGAGCCGGTAGCCGCCGTTCTCGCGGGTGAAGCTCACCCCGAGCTCTTCGAGCCAGTGGATCGCGCCCGGCGCCTCGCCGGTCAGGATCTCGACCAGCCGCCGGTCGGCGGTCTCGTGGGAGGAGCGCCAGACGTCCTCGGCGTGCTGCTCGGGCGAGTCCTCGGGGCCGAAGGCGGCCTGGATCCCGCCCTGCGCCTTCGACGAGTTGTTCGCCTGCAGCGAGCCCTTCGTCGCCACCGCGACGCGGGCGCCGGAGCGCTCGGCCGAGACGGCGGCGGCAAGGCCGGAGGCCCCGCTGCCGATCACGAGCACGTCGAAGGGGACCGAGCCGGCCACGTAGGCAACACTACCAAACAGGACTAATCCCAAACATCAGTAGCACTTATTAGAAGACGCTGTGGAGCAGCTCCTCGACCTCGGCCGGCGTGGCCGGTCTGGGGTTGCGCTTGTTGCCCATCCGGCCCGCCGCCATCTCGGCCACTGCGGACAGCCCGTCCTCGGGGACGCCGAAATCGCGCAGCCGCTCGAACCCGCCCAGGCGCGCGAGCTCCTCGACCCGCTCGACCGGGTCGCCGCCGACGGCCTCGCCGAAGCGTGCGACCGCCTGGGGCACGACCCGCGCGTTGTAGCGGAGTGCCGGTGCCAGGGTGAGTGCGTTCATGGCGCCGTGTGGGAGTCCATAGGTGCCGCCGAGCGCCTGCGCCATGGCGTGGGCGAGCGCGAGGCCGGCGATCGCGAGCGCCTCGCCCGCCGCACAGGCTCCGTGCAGCAGCGCCGTCCGCGCCGCCAGGTCGCCGGGCGCCTCGACCACGCGCGGTAGCGACCGCGAGATCAGCGCCGCGCCCTCGAAGGCGAGCTCGTCGCTGCGTTCCGTCCGCGACGCGCCGTAGAGCGCCTCGGCGCAGTGCGCGAGGGCGTTGAGCGCCGTGCCGACGGTCTCGGCCCGAGGCAGCCCGAGCGTCAGTCCGACGTCGTAGACGATCCCGCCGAGCTGCGCCCCGCCGCCGCCGCCGAGGATCCGCCGGCCGGGATCGCGAATGCCGTAGGTCGGCGCCCACTCCGCGCCCGAGTACGTCGTCGGCACCGAGACGAGCGGCAGCTCCGCGCGCGCCGAGGCGTTCTTCCCCGTGTCGATCGCGGATCCGCCGCCGATCGCAAGCACACCGTCGGCGTCCGGAGGCACGTCCGTCCGGGGCGAGGGCAGCTCGCTCCACCGCCCCGCCGCGGGCACCTCGAGCAGGCCGTCCCAACGCGGGGTTGCGACGAGCAGCGGCCGCTCGATCTCGAGCTCGACGAGCACGCCCGGCAGCTCGGCGAGCGCCCAGCGAACGATCACGTCGAGCTTCTCGCGGGCGAAATCGACGAAGGCCCGGGCGGCGCGCGTCTCGGAGCGGCCCGAGGCCCGCACGAGGTAGATCTCCCGCTCGAGCTGGAGCCCCTCGACCCGCGACTCCGCCAGCGTGCCCGCCGCGAGGTCGGACTCGACCGACGTGCGCGAGATGAAGGTCACGCCGTAGCCGGCCCGGACCGCGCTCGTGACCGACTCCTGCAGCCCCAGCTCGAGCCGGACGTCGAGGTCGCGCAGGCGCGTGCCCGCCTTCTGCAGCTCGTCCTCGATCAGCTGCCGGACGCCCGCACCCTCCTGCATGACGATCAGGCCCGCCCCCCGGAGCTGGTCGAGCGTGACTGTTCTTCCCGCGAACGCATGGCTCGGTGGGCAGGCGAGGATCACCTCGTCGTGGAAGAACGGCTCGAACACGACTCCGCGGTGCCGGCGCGCGGCGCCCACGACCCCCAGCTCGAGCTCTCTGCCCGCCACCCGCTCGACGATCGTGGAGGTGTCGTAAACCCACAGAACGACATGCAACCGCGGGTGGAGCGAGCCGAACTCGCAGAGCAGGTGCGAGAGCACGATCCCGCCCGGGCCGGTCGAGGCGCCGAGCTCGAAGCGCCCGCCGAGCTCCTCGCTGCCCTCCTCGACGACCTCGGCAACCACCTGCTCCTCGAGCAGGAGCAGCCGCTGCGCGCCGCGATAGAGGCGCATCCCGGCCTCGGTCGGCTCGACCCGGCGGCCGGAGCGGTCGAGGAGCTTCGTCCCGAGCCGCTTTTCGAGCGTCTGGATCTGCAGGCTCACCGCCGGCTGGGTGACCCCCAGCCGCTCGGCCGCCTGCGAGAAGCTGCGCCGCTCGACGACCGCGCAGAACGCCGCCAGCTGGCGCGTATCCATAAGCGGATCTTATACCTCTGAGCGCACCTCGAGGCGGTTCCCGAACGGGTCGTGGACGAAGATCCGGTCGACCCCGACCGCGTAGTCGCCTTCCCAGGAGACACCCGCCTCGCCGAGACGGGTGCACAGGCCGTCGAGATCCGACGCAACGAGACCGGGGTGCGCCTTCTGCGCCGGCGCGAACGGCTCCTCGACCCCGACGTGGAGCTCCTGCTCACCCGCACGGAACCAGCAGCCGCCCCGGGCGCGCAGCTCGTCCGGCTTCGGAATCTCCTCCATCCCGAGCAGGCGTCCGTAGAACGCGCGCGCCTCGTCCTCGCAGCCCGGCGGCGCGGCGATCTGCACGTGATCGATGCCCGTGATCGCCACCTGCGAAGCTTTACCATCGGATCGGTGGCAGCCCAGCTCGAGGACACCCTCGTCGGCGGCTACCGCCGGCTGGCGGCAGAGGCGCCCCGGCGGCGGATCGACATCGAGCTCCGCCTGCTCGACATCCTCTTCGCGAGCGTGTTCGGGCTGATCCTGCTGCCCGTTGGGCTCGTGATCGCGGCGGGGATCCTCCTGACCTGCGGGCGTCCCGTCCTCTACAAGGGGGAGCGCGTCGGGCGCGGCGCGCACTTCTTCAAGATGCTCAAGTTCAGGACGCTCAGGCGCGACGCGGAGACCCGCCTCGGGCCGTACCTGGGCGAGGAGCTCGTGCGCCGGACGGAGGCGGAGTACACGCGGGTCGGCCGCTGGCTGAAGGCGTCGCAGCTCGACGAGATCCCGCAGCTCTGGAACGTGCTCTGCGGCGACATGTCCTTCGTCGGGCCGAGGCCGATTCGCGCGCGCTTCTTCGCCGAGCTCGCGGGCGAGCTGCCGGCCTACTGGCAGCGGCTCGTGGTGCGGCCGGGACTCACCGGCTTCGCGCAGGTGCGACGTGGCTACGAGACGTCGATGGCCGAGAAGCTCGCGCACGACCTCGAGTGGATCGCCGACCGCTCGGTGCCGCTCTACCTACGGACGCTCACCTCCACGGCCTTCCGGGTGATCGGCCAGACACTCGGCGCCGCCTAGACTCGTCCGTCATGTGCGGGATCTGCGGAATCGCCTCGACCCGCGGCCGGGTCGACCGGGACCGGCTGGCCGAGATGTCGGCGAGGATCGTCCACCGCGGGCCGGACTCCGAGGGAACCTTCGTCGACGGCGGCGTCGGGCTCGCGGCGCGGCGGCTCGCGATCATCGACCTCGAAGGCGGCGACCAGCCGATCGGGAACGAGGACGGAAGCTGCGTCGTCGTCCAGAACGGCGAGATCTACAACTACGCGGAGCTGACGCGGCTGCTCGAGCGCGCGGGTCATCGCTTCCGGACGCACTCGGACACCGAGACGATCGTCCACGCCTACGAGGAGTGGGGGCTCGGGTTCGCGGAGCGGCTGCGCGGGATGTTCGCGCTCGCGATCTGGGATGCGCGGCACGCGCGCCTCGTGCTCGCACGCGACCGCTTCGGCATCAAGCCCCTCGCCTACCGGGCCGTCGACGGCGAGCTCGAGTTCGCGTCCGAGCTCGACGCGCTCCCGAAGGGCGAGCTCGACCTCGACGCCCTCGAGGCGTTCCTGGCCACGAACGTCGTGCCGGCGCCGCTCTCGATCTACCGCGAGATCCGGAAGCTGCCGCCGGGGCACCTCCTCACCTGGGCGGACGGCTCGGTTGCACTCGAGCGCTTCGCACGGCCGGGCCCGCTGCCCGTGCGGGGTGACGACGAGGCGGAGCTGGTCGAGGAGTGCCGGGCGCGCTTGCGCGACTCGGTGCGGGCGCATCTCGTCGCGGACGTGCCGGTCGGCGTGCTGCTCTCGGGCGGCGTCGACTCGGGCACGCTGGCGGCGCTGGCCGCGCAGGAGACGGCGGAGCCCGTTCGCACGTTCTCGATCGGGTTCGAGGAGCAGTCCTTCGACGAGCTCTCCGGTGCCCGGGCCGTCTCCGAGCGCTACGGCACACGCCACCGCGAGCTCGTCCTCCGGCCGGACGCGGCGCTGCTCCTGCCCGCGCTCGCGGACGCGTTCGACGAGCCGTTCGCGGACTCCTCGGCGCTGCCGACCTACCTCGTCTCGCGCCTCGCCTCCGAGGACGTCAAGGTCGCGCTCTCGGGCGAGGGCGGCGACGAGCTCTTCGGCGGCTACTACACCTACGCGGCCGACCTGCTTGCCGAGCGGGTCGGCGGCGCTGCGGCGGCCGCGGGGCCGGTGGTCGAGCGGCTGCCGTCCTCGTCGCGGCGTGCGAGCTTCGACTACCGGGCGAAGCGGTTCGTCCGCGCCGCCCACCTGCCCCCGCTCGAGCGCCACCTGGGCTGGAAGACGATCTTCTCCGCGGACGCGCGGGCGGAGCTGACCGGCGGCGCTCACGGCTTCGACCCGGAGTCGCTCGACCGCGCACGGTTCGCCGAGACCGAGGGCCACGAGCTGCTCGCCCGGCTCCAGGACGTCGACGTGGGCGGTTACCTTGCGGACGATCTGCTCGTGAAGACCGACCGGGCCTCGATGGCGTGGTCGCTCGAGACCCGCGTGCCGTTCCTGGACACGGTCGTCACGAACTTCGCCTTCTCGCTGCCCACGTCGCAGAAGGTGCGCGGCCTCGCGAAGAAGCGGCTGCTGCGCAGGGCGGTCGAGCCGCTGCTGCCGCGATCGGTCGTGCACGGCCGCAAGCGGGGGTTCTCGATCCCCGCGGCGGCCTGGCTGCGCGGCGAGCTCGAACCCTTCGCGCGCGAGACGCTGGCCCCGGAGACGCTCCGGCGGCAGGGCTACCTGCAGCCGGAGGCCGTGAACGCCGTGCTCGACCGTCACGTGGCGGGCCGCGACGATCTCTCGCGCCAGCTGTGGGGGCTGCTCGCGTTCACGCTCTGGTACGAGCGCCACGTCGAGGGCATCCGGCGCGATGTGCCGCTGGAGAGCGTCCTCGGCGGATGAAGGTCTGGATCGACATGACGGCGAGTGCGCACCCGCTCGTCTTCCGGCCGCTGGTCGCGCTGCTCGAGGCGCGGGGCGACGAGGTCGAGATCACGGCGCGCGAGTACGCCCAGACGCTGCAGCTGATCGAGCAGCACGGCATGAAGGCGACGGTGATCGGGCACCACGGCGGCCGGTCGCGGCTCGGCAAGGCGCGACAGCTCACCTCGCGCCTGCACACCTTGAAGGACTGGGCGAAGCGCCGCGGCTTCGACGTCGCGCTGGCGCACGGATCGCACGAGCTGACGATCACAGCCCGCCGGCTCGGGATCCCGAGCTCGACGACCTTCGACTACGAGTACGCCTGGCTGCAGCACGAGCTCGGCTGCCGCGCAGCGACGAAGGTCGTCGTCCCGGAGTCGATCCCGCCCGAGCGCCTCGCCCGCTACGGCGCACGGCCCCCGAAGCTGCTCGCGTACCCCGGGCTGAAGGAGGAGTACTACCTCTCGGACTTCGACCCCGACCCGAAGGTGCTCGACGAGTGGCAGCTCGACCCGGCGCGCACGCTCGTCGTGCTCCGGCCGCCGCCCGACGTCTCGCTCTACCACCGGCACTCGAATCCGCTCTTCCCGCAGACGCTGCAGCACCTCGGGCGGCTCGACACCGTGCACGCGATCGTGATCCCGCGCACGGTCGAGCAGCGCGACTATGTCCGCTCGCTGGAGCTGCCGTCGGTGATCGTCCCGGAGCAGGCGGTCGACGCGCAGAGCCTGATCGCGTACGCCGACCTCGTCGTCTCGGCCGGCGGAACGATGAACCGCGAGGCGGCCGCGCTCGGCGTGCCCGTCTACACGACCTACGGCGGGCAGGCTCGGGGGCGTGGACGAGGAGCTGATCCGCCAGGGGCGCCTGCGGCCGCTGACCGACCCGCGCGCGCTCGAGCTCGCGAAGCGCAGGCCCGGCCAGGACGAGCGCGTGCGGCGCGACCCCGCGGCGATGCTCGCGCTACTGCTCTCCGCCCACGACGGCTAGCACGTCCCGGCCGTAGCGGTCGAGCTTCGCCGGGCCGACGCCGGGGATGCGGGCGAGCTCCTGCAGCGACTGCGGCCGCGCATCCGCGATCGCCGCGAGCACGCTGTTGTGGAAGACGATGTACGCCGGGATCTCGTCGCTCTGTGCGCGGGTCTTCCGCCACGTGGTCAGTGCCTCGTAGAGCGCCGGCTCGGCCACGGCCACCTCGCGCCGCTCGGCCCGCGGCGCCGGCTCCGCCGTCCGCCCGAGCTCGGCGAGAAACGGGCTCGGCCGTTTCGACCAGCTGAGCGCGAGCGACCGCCGCGCGCGCGTGATCCCGACGTACAGCAGGCGCCGTTCCTCGGCGAGCTCCTCCGGCGTGCGCGCGAGCTTCGAGGGCAGCTCCTTCTCGTCGAGGCGCGGCAGGAAGACGGCGTCGAACTCGAGCCCCTTCGCGCGGTGATAGGTGAGGAGGTGGACTCCCCGCATTGCGCGGCCGCCGGAGTCGAAGCGGCGCCTGAGCTCCGCCGCGAACCCCGCGCCGGTGAGCACGCCGTCGTCGAGCTCGGCCGCGAGCCGCACGAGCCGCGCCAGATCCGTCTGCCGCGTCAGCTCCCGCTCGCCCAGCTTGTCGGGCAGGACGTGGAGCAGGCCCGCCTCCTCCGCGAGCGTCCGCACCCGTTCGGCGACGCCGGTCGTCCCGTCACGGTCGAGGAGCTTCAGCATCCTCCGGGCTGCGTCGCGCTCGAGCAGCGACGACCCCTGGAAGGGGATGCCGGCATCGTGGAACGCCTCCTCGAAGTCGGCCAGGCGCGCGTTCGTGCGCGCGAGCACGGCCATCTCGTTGTACGGCGTTCCCTCGCTCTGCAGCCGCGTGACCTCGCCCGCGAGCCAGGAGCTCTCGGCCTCCGGCGTCGCAAAGCGGCGGATGGCAGGCTCCGGCCCCTCCGGACGCGTGGGCCGGAGGGTCTTCTCCGCGCCCTCGAGCAGCGGCACGAGCCGGTTGGCCAGCTCGAGCACCTGCGGCGAGGAGCGGTAGTTGCGCTCGAGCCGGACGACCGTCGTACCCGGGTGCCTCTGCCCGAACTCCACGAGCCACCGGGGAGACGCGCCCGTGAAGGCGTAGATCGACTGGTAGTCGTCGCCCACGACGCACAGGTCGTCACGGTCGCCGAGCCACAGCTCGAGCAGCGTCTGCTGCAGCAGGTTGACGTCCTGGTACTCGTCGACGGTGAACGCGCCGTAGCGCGCCCGGAACGTCGCCCGGACCTGCTCGTCGTTCTCGTGCAGCCGGATCGCGAGCTCGAGCAGGTCCTCGAAGTCGATCTCGCCGCGCGCCTCCTTCCGGCGCTCGTACTCGCGGTACACGGTCGCCATCAGGTCGGCCGGGATCGGCGGCTCGTGCTCCCCGAGCTCACGGCGATAGGCCTCCGGGCCGATCCTCTGCGCCTTCGCCCACTCGATCTCCGTCGCGAGGTCGCCGGCGGGCCGGAACTTGTACGGCGGCGGCAGGGCATTCGCGATCTGCCGGAGGACGATCGCCTTCGACGGCAGGATCCTCCCGACCGCCTTCGGGGCGAAGTAGTGAAGCTGCGCGAGCGCGGCCGAGTGAAACGTGCGCGCGACGACGCCCTTCACGCCGAGCTGCTCGAGCCGGGAACGCATCACCGAGGCGGCCTTGTCGGTGAAGGTGACCGCGAGGATGGCGGACGGCGCGAACGCGCCCGTCGCGACCTGGTGCGCGATCCGCCGCGTGATCGTCGTCGTCTTGCCCGACCCGGCGCCGGCGAGGATGCAGACCGGGCCGCGCACGGCCTCGGCCGCGTGGCGCTGCTCGTCGTTCAGGCCCTCGAGGGCGTCCACCCGGCCACCCTACCCGGGCCTCCGGGCGGCAGCTGTGACGGCTCCGTACCAACCGCGTCACGAAGCGTGTGCACGAAGCCGGCCCAGGCGTTCGTTCAGTGCAAGGTGTCCTCGAGCACCGCCTCGGTGCCGAGACGCTCGGGGGCCGCGACCATCAGCCGGAGCCGCGTCGTCACGCCGAGCACGTCGTTCTCGGCGACGAGCCGCTCGAGCTCGTCGAGCTCGCCTTCGAGCCAGAGCGGGTCGATCGGCGGCCTGGCGGCGCGCATGATCTTCGGGTGCTTCGTGGAGCCGACGGCCTCGCCGTCGTTCCAGAGCGCCTCATGCATCTTCTCGCCCGCCCGGGAGCCGACGAACTCGATCTTGATCTCGTCCTCCGACTTGCCCGAGAGCTCGATCATCTGCCGCGCCAGGTCGAGGATCTTCACCGGCTGGCCCATGTCGAGCACGTACACCTGCCCCTTGCCGCCCATCGAGCCAGCCTGGATGACGAGCGAGGCCGCCTCCGGGATCGTCATGAAGAAGCGCGTCATCTCGGGGTGCGTGACGGTCAAGGGGCCGCCGCGCTCGATCTGGCGCCGGAAGATCGGAATCACCGAGCCGGACGAGCCGAGCACGTTCCCGAAGCGCACCGCCACGAAGCGCGTCGCCACGTCGTCGCGCCGCGCGAACGACTCGACGATCCACTCACCCACCGCTTTCGACTGCCCGAGCCCGTTCTTCGGCTTCGCCGCCTTGTCGGTCGAGATGAAGACGAATCGCTCGACGCCGTACTCGACCGAGACCTCGACGATCCTTCGCGTGGCGAGGACGTTGTTGACGACGGCCTGGATCGGGTTGCTCTCGAGCATCGGCACGTGCTTGTAGGCGGCGGCATGGAAGACGACCTGCGGCCGGTCGGCCGGGGTGTACTTCTCGAAGATCGCCCGCATGGCGTACGCATCTCCGCAGTCGGCAAGGACGGGCACGACCGCGGTGAAGTGCCGCTCGTCCACGAGCTCGCGCTGCATCTCGTAGAGCGCCGACTCGGCCTTGTCCACCAGCACGAGCCGCTTCGCGCCGAGCTGCACCACCTGGCGGCAGAGCTCCGAGCCGATCGAGCCGCCGCCGCCCGTCACGAGTACGACGCGGCCGCGGATGTAGGCGCCGATGGCCTCGAGGTCGACCTCGACCTGCTCGCGGCCGAGCACGTCCTCGATCGCGACCGGACGGATCTGGCCCGCGAGGTTGACGTCGCCGGCGATCAGCTCGTGGAGCGCCGGCAGCGTCTTCACCGGCACGCTTTCCGAGCGCGAGATCTCGACGATCTTGCGGCGCAGCTCGCCCGGCGCCGACGGCATCGCGATCAGCACCTCGTCCGGGCGATGGTCGCGGATCAGGTGGCGCAGGTCGTCGGTGGTGCCGAGCACGCGCACGCCGTGGATCCGGAGGTTCTTCTTGCGCGCGTCGTCGTCGACGAGACCGATCGGGGTGTACGCGAGCAGCTGGCTGCGCTGCATCTCGCGCAGGATCAGCTGGCCGGCGTCGCCGGCGCCGACGACCAGCACCTCCTTGCCGCGCGCGACGAGCCCACCGCGCGGACGCTCGAGGATCGTGCGCGCGAGGAGCCGCGTGCCGGCCACGAACGCGAGCAGCAGCAGGTAGTCGAGGGCGATGATCCGCTTCGGCAGATGGGCCGTGTCGTGCGGCGGGAAGACGAGGAGCGCGAGATAGCAGACGAGGCACGCCGCCGTCACGCCCTGGAAGGCCCGCCACATGTCCCGGGTCGAGACGTACCGCCACCAGCGGTTGTAGAAGCCGAAGACGATGAAGACGCCGAGCTTGATCGCGATGACGACCGCGATCACGCCCCACGAGAGGAAGTTGCGGTAATAGAACGGGACGGTCCGGCTGAAGCAGAGGAAGAAGGCGAGCCACCAGGCGGCCGTGATCAGCACTGCGTCGGCCGCGAGCTGCCAGAGGCGGTGCCGCGTGACCGGGAAGTGCATCTGAGCTCACGCCTGTGACGAGGCGAGGAGGCGCGCCGCAGCACCGTCACGACCTCGGCCTGCTGCTCCTCGGAGATCCCGCCCCACATCGGCAGGCAGAGGTTCTCCTGCGCCACCTTCTCGGTCTCCGGCAGGTCGCCGGGCTTGTGGCCGAGGTAGCGCAGCGCGGGCTGCAGGTGGAGCGGCGGCTGGTAGTAGGACGCGAAGCCGATCTGCGCCTCCGACAGCGCCGCCGCGAGCCGGTCGCGCTCGGCCGTCCGCACGCAGTAGATGTGGTACACGTGCCCGGGCTCGTCCGCGGGGAGCTCGGCGATCTCGCCCAGCCCGAGCTCGGCGTAGCGCGCCGCCGCCTCGCGCCGCGCCGCGTTCCAGCCCGGCAGGTGCGGCAGGAACACGCGCAACATGGCGGCCTGCACCGCGTCGAGGCGGGAGTTGTAGCCGATCAGCTCGAAGTCCTTCTTGGCACGCGAGCCGTGGAAGCGGAGCATCCGGATCCGGTCGCCGAGCTCGGCGTCGTTCACGGACACGAGCCCGCCGTCGCCGAGCGCGAAGAGGTTCTTGGTCGGGAAGAAGCTGAAGGTCGAGGCGATACTGGTCGCTATACCCACGGCGCCGAAAGCCTGCGCCGCGTCCTCGATGATCGGCAGGCCGAGCCCACGGAGCTCCTCCACCGGAAACGGCCGTCCGAAGAGGTGAACGGGCAGCAGCGCCTTCGTCTTCGCCGTCACCCGCTTCGCGACGTCCTCCGGATCGAGGTTCAGCGTCACCGGGTCGATCTCCGCGAAGACAGGGGTCGCGCCGACCCGCGCGATCGCCTCTGCGGTCGCATAGAACGTGAAGGCCGGGCAGATCACCTCGTCGCCCGCACCGATCCCGAGCGCGTCGAGGACGAGCACGATCGCGTCGGTGCCGTTGGCGACACCGATCGTCTCCGCGACGCCGAGCGCCTCGGCCGCCTCGCGCTCGAACCCCTCGACCTCGGGGCCGAAGATGAAACGCCCGCTGTCGAGGGTTCGCTCGAAGGCCGCTTTCAGCTCTGGCACCAGGGGCGCGTACTGCGCCTTGACGTCAACGTGGGGAATCGGCACTGCTTGCCATGGTAGTAGAGCGGCGGCGCCTGATCAGCAAGAAGGCGGCGAGGGCCACCGCCGCGACGACCACGAGGATCTCGACGTAGCGCAGGTCGTGCTCCGACGGCGTGCCAGCTCGAGCCGACCGCCCAGCCGATGCCGGCGACGACGGCGCAGAAGAACGTGATGCCGACGATCGCCGACACGAGGAAGCGCCGGAAGCCGACCTCGAGAATCCCGGCCGGAATGGCGACGAACGAGCGCACGAGCGGCGTCGCGAAGCCGAGCGGCACCGCGACGTCCTCGAACCGCGCGAACCAGCGCTCGGCACGCGCGATGCGCGCGGGCGTGATGTGCGCGTAGCGGCCGTAACGCTCGAGCAGCGGGTGGCCGCCGCGGACGCCGATCCACCAGCCGCCGGCGGCGCCGAGCGTGTTGCCGACGACTCCCGCCACGACCACGGCCAGATAGGCGGGCAGCCCGGAGTGGAACTCGTGCCCGAACAGCGAGATGCTCCCCGCGAGCGCCCCCGATGCGAGCGCCCCGCCGTAGACCATGGTCAGCTCGCTTGCGGCCGGCAAGACCGCCGCGACCATCATGAGGAGGAAGACGGCGAGCAGCCCGTGGTTGCCGATGAAGCTTGTGATGGCGGGAGGCTAGCGGCCGAGTCTGAAGGACGAGTGAAAGGACACGGTGCCGATCGAGCTCGTCTCGGTCACGGTGGCGACGTACGTGCCCGGAAGGCGCCTTCGCGCCCGACGACGATCGTGCCGTCCCACGAGAGCGACTGCGGGCCGGCGTCGAGCTGCGTCGGCGCGGCCGACGAGACGAGCGTGCCGTTCGGCGCCGTGACCGCGAGCGCGACCGAGGCGGCCCGCGAGAGCGAGAAGCGTCACCTCGAGCCCGGAGGCCGCGGACACCGTCTTCGGCACCGACAGGGCACTGAGCGTGGCGTCGTAGACGAAGGTCTGGTCGGCGGTCGACTGCCGGTTCGAGTCGTCCGTCGCCTGGACGTTCCAGTCCCAGGTGCCCTCCTGGTCGAGGCCGGTGAAAGTGAGGCGGTACGTCCCGGGGTCGCGCGCGCCGGCGTCGATGGGGTGGCTCACGCCGTCGGGCCCGGTGACGACGGCCGTGACGGTGGACGGTCGGCTGATGCGGTAGGCGAGCTGCTCGCCCGCGGGTGCGTCGGCCTTCCCCACCGCCGACGCCGAAGGCGGCAGCGCGTAGACGCCCGCGTACTGGACGAGCAGCGCCTCCTTCACGCCCGTCGGGTGCGCGCCTCCGTTCGAGCGGTCGAGCAGCTGCCCGTCGAAGGAGGCCGTGACGAACTTGCCGTACTGCAGGCCGGCCGCCGTCACGGCGCCGAGCTTCGCCATCGTGCGGGCGAGGTCGTAGTTGGTCATGCCGACGCTGTAGCCGGGCCGCCCGCCGTCGACGGCGACGAGGATCACATGCCCGTCGGCGAGCTGGCCCACCGCCGCACGCGGCTGACGGCTCGTGAGGTCGGAGGCGGCGAAGTTCTCGCCGGTCGCGAAGACGGGGCGCCCGCCCTTCACGAGCAGGGGCCCGCCGCCGAGGGCCGAGACGATCGAGCCCCACGCGTCCGGGAGGATCAGCCGGATCGTGACCTTCGCGTCCTGCGGCGCCTCCGCCTGCAGCTTCGCCGCCGCGCCGCCGGTAGCGACGAGCACGGCGCCGTCCGCCGGAATCGGCGTCGGGCCGGTGACGGCAGACGAGACGCTCGCGCTCAGATCGGCGCCGACGGTCGCGGGCGGGAACGGGTCGAGCACGACCTCGGCCGCATTCGGGAGGTCGGGCGTCGCCGGCCCCCAGGCCGGCGTGAAGAGAACGGTCTGCGCCCCGTGCGGACGCTGGTTGACGCCCGTGAGCGGCCGCCGCTGCCCGCTTCCCTGCCAGGTGCCGGAGAACGAGATGCGGCCGACGTGCATCGCGCCGTTCGCGTCGAACCCGATCGACGAGTGGGCGGGGGTGGGCGTGTGCTCGAGCTGGCCGCCGATCATCACGATCCCGCTCGGGATCGCATTCGTACCGCTGAAGAAGTCGCCGTTGACGCCTCCGGCGATCCCGTTGCCCGACACCGACTCCTCGAGCTGCGCGATCGACTGGCGCGGCCCGGTGATCGTCCCGCCTCCGAGAACAGGTCCGATCGTCGTCAACCCGACCGGCGCAGGCGTCGTGATCACGGTGTAGGCGACCGGCCCGTGCGGCGTGAGCTCGACCTGCTGCTCCCAGGTCACGCCCGGCACGAGCGGCGTCGTCTCCGCGGCCGCGATCGGCACGAGCAGGCAGGCAAGGAGAAGGGCGGCAAGGCGCAGCACGACCGCTTTCGAGGGTACCCGGCTCCCCCGCGATCAATTCCAGACGCGGACTTCGCGGTACAGCGTGTCGCGTTGAACCGGGATCTTGCCGAGTGATCTGATCGTCCGGACGAAGTCGTCGGTCGAGGCGCGGTAGGTGGTGCCGGCTGCCGAGACGACGTTCTCCTCGATCATGATCGAGCCGAGATCGTCGGCGCCGAACTCGAGCGCCACCTGTCCGATCTTCATCCCCTGCGTGACCCAGCTCGACTGGATATGGGGGACGTTGTCGAGGTAGATCCGCGACACGGCCTGTGTCTTGAGGTAGTCGAACGAGGTCGGCATCGTCTCGCGCGGCACCTTCGCCCCGAGCCGGTTGCCGTCGTCCTGGAACGTCCACGACGTGAACGAGCGAAAGCCGCCGGTCTCGTCCTGGAGGTCGCGGATGCGGCGCATGTGCTCGATCCGCTCGGCGAGCGTCTCCACGTGGCCGTACATCATGGTCGCCGTCGTCGAGATGCCGAGCCGGTGCGCGTGCCGCATCACGTTGAGCCACTCTGCCGTCTTCGTCTTCTTCGGCGCGATCACGTCGCGCACGCGGTCGACGAGGATCTCGCCGCCGCCGCCGGGGATCGAGTCGAGGCCGGCGTCGCGCAGCCGGGTCAGGACATCCGGGAGACTCAGACGAGACCGCCGCGAGATGTGCTGGATCTCCGGCGGCGAGAGCGCGTGCAGGTGGATCCGGTAGCGCTCCTTGATCGAGCGGAAGAGATCCTCGTAGAACTCGATCCCGAGATCCGGATGGTGGCCGCCCTGCATCAGGAGCCCGGTGCCGCCGAGCGCGAGGGTCTCCTCGATCTTCTTGTAGATCACCGGCTTGGGCAGCAGGTAGCCCTCGCGCCGGTCGCCGGGGCGGCGGTAGAAGGCGCAGAAGTCGCAGTCGGTGACGCAGATGTTCGTGTAGTTCAGGTTGCGGTCGACGATGAACGTGATCCGCTCCGGGTCGCTGTGGCGGGCGCGGAGCCGGTTCGCCACCCGCCCCACGGAGACGAGGTCGCGCGACTCGAGCAGCGCGACGCCCTCCTCGTCGTCGATCCGCTCCCCGGCGAGGGCCTTCTCGAGGATCTCGGCGGTGGTGAGCATCAGACGGCCGCGCCGGCGGTCACGAACCGGAGCTCCGGCACCTCGTCGAGCTCGCCGGCATCCCGCGCCAGCTCGAGGAACGTGTAGAGGCCCGCGCGCTCGCGGGGGCCGAAGCGGTAGCGCAGCTTCTCGAAGTAGCGCGCCAGGAAGCCGGCCGGATAGCCGTACTCCGCGGCCGACTCGTACGCGAGCGTCTCGGGGTCGCTCCGCGCGGCGCGCACCGAAGCGACGAGGGCGTCCTCGAGCTCGAGCAGGCCCGGATGGGGCGGCGTAGGGACGGCCCACACGGCGAAGACCATCGGCAGGCCCGTCCGCTCGAGCCACATGCGGCCGAGGTCGTGGTGCGGCGTCGGGTCCTCGAACGCCGACTTGAGCGCCGCGTCGCCGATCAGGAGCTTCGCGTCGGCCGGCTCGCCCAGCGGGACGTGCGACGCTCCCGGCAGGAGCACCTTCGTCAGGACGACCGACGTCGCGGACTCCGGTGTCACCGCGACCGTCCGGATCTCGTCGAGTGGGAGCCTCGAGACGAGCTGGATCGAGTCGACCGCGCCCTCGCTCGAGACGCAGAGCCGCGGCAGGAGGAGCAGCGAGTCGGCATGGCGCGCCCACTCGATCGACGAGATCGGCGCCGCGTCGATCTCCCCGGCGACGAGCCGCCGGTTGAGCTCGGTCGGAACGCCGGTGACCTCCTCGTACTCCGCCTCGACGCGGAAGAAGACGGGCGCCATGTTCGCGTAGGAGATGCGGCCGAGGCGGATCACGCATCCCACCGCCGCAGCTCGTTGTAGAGCGTGTCGCGCTGGACGGGGATCCGGCCGGCGGCGCGGACGGTGCGGACGAGCTCCTCGAGCTTCTGCTCCTGGCCCGCGGTCGAGCCGGCGGCCTTGAAGATCTCCTCGCGCACGAGCGTCCCCTGCACGTCGTTGGCGCCGAAGTGGAGCGCCACCTGGGCGACCGGCATCGTGAGCGAGATCCAGTAGGCCTTGATGTTCGGGATGTTGTCGAGCATCAGCCGCGAGACGGCGATCATCTTCAGGTCTGCGGCGCCCGTCTGGAAGGTGAACCCGCGCCGCTCGAAGACCGTGTTCGCCGGATGGAAGGCCAGCGGGACGAAGGCGAGGAAGCCGCCCGTCCGGTCCTGCTGCTCGCGGAGGCGGAGCAGGTGCTCGATGCGCTCCTCGTAGGTCTCGACGTGCCCGTAGAGGAGCGTGCAGTGCGTCGGCATCCCCAGCCGGTGCGCGGTGTCGTGGACGTGGAACCAGATGTCCGGGTGCTCCTTGCCGGGCGCGACGAGCCTCCGCACGCGGTCGGCGAACACCTCCGCGCCGCCGCCCGTGAGCGCGCCGAGCCCCGCGGCCTGCAGCTCGCGCAGCACCTCCTCGTGCGAGAGCCCCGAGAGCGTCGTCATGTGGTGGATCTCGGAGGCCGTGTAGCACTTGAGGAACACGTCCGGCAGCGCCTCGTGGAGCTTCGCGATCGTGTCGCGGTAGTAGCCGAAGTCGACGTGGGGGTTCTCGCCGTTGACGAGGTGGATCTCGGTGTACCGGTTCACCTCGCGCTGCGCGACCGCCTCGGCCACGAACTCGTCGGGTGTCAGCGTGTAGGCGTGCGCCTGCTTCTGCGTGGCCGCGAAGGCACAGAACTTGCACTTCACCCGGCAGACATTGGTCTGGTAGAGGTAGAGGTTCTGGATGAAGTACACGCGGTCGTCTCCGCCGCGCACGCGCCGCGCCAGGTCGGCGAGCTCGCCGAGCGCGAGCAGGTCGTCCGACTCGAGCAGCGCGAGGCCGTCCTCGAGATCGAGCCGCTCGCCCGCCTCCACCTTGTCGCGGATCAGCTCGAGGGAGGTGTCGACGGCGAGGGCTGTCATGACGCTCTATCGACCACGGCGTAGGTGAGGGCCTCGAGCTCCTCGCGGTGGCGCGCGGAGCCGACGCAGGCACGGGCCTCCGCAGCGTACGCGAGCGCCGCCTGGCGGGAGCGGGCGAGCGCATCGGTGCCGGCGACGCGGACGAGCGCGCCGTCGAGCGGCCCGCCGGCGAGCGCGCGGCGCACGACCTCGTCCTGCTGCGCGGCGAGCAGGAGCGGCATGGTCGGCGTGCCCTCGCGGAGGTCGGTGCCGGGGATCTTCCCGGTCTCCTGGGTCTGCCCGGCGCAGTCGAGGATGTCGTCTGCGATCTGGAAGGCGATGCCGAGCGCCAGGCCGTACGCTCCGAGGGTCGGGTCGTCGCCGGAGCCGAGCAGGCAGGCGGCCTCGAAGAGCTTCCCGGTCTTGAGCGCGCAGCGCTCCAGGTAGGCGTCGATGGTCGTCTCGGGACGATGTGTCTGGGCGCGCTGCAGCGCCTCGCCGCGCGCCAGCGAGAGGCAGGCATCTGCCAGCAGGGCGACGGCGCGGGAGTCGGCGGTGACCGACAACTCGGCGAAGGCACACGCGAACAGGTAGTCGCCGGCCGACAGCGCCGCCTCGGGGCCGAACACCGACCAGGCGGAGGGGGCTCCCCGACGCATCCGCGCGCCGTCGACGAGGTCGTCGTGGACGAGCGTCGCCATGTGGACGAGCTCGGTTGCGACCCCGGCCGCCAGCCGCAGCTCGCGGTCGCCCTCCCCGTCCGAGAGGAAGCAGAGGAGAGGCCTGAGGCGCTTCCCGCCGGCCGAGAGCGCCTCGGAGGCGACCAGCGAGGCGAAGCCGGACCGCCGGCCCACGGCCCGTGCCAGCCGCGCCTCGAGCTCGGCCATGTAGGACGCGAGCCCCGGGGTGGCGTCGACGGCAGCCAGGGTGTTGTTCATTGGGACCGTCCTGTGTGCAGGGCGATGATCGAGCCGGCGAGGAGCCGGAAGCGAACGTCTCCGAAGCCCGTGCGCTCGAGGAGCGCGGCGAGCTGCTCTGCCTTCGGGAACCTGGTGACGGACGCCGGCAGGTAGGTGTACGCGGACCCGCCCGGCAGCAGCCGCCCGAGCAGCGGCACGAGCCGGCCGAACCACACCTCGAAGAACGGCTTCAGCACGCCGCGCGGCTGCGTGATCTCGAGGATCGCCAGACGTCCGCCCGGCCGCAGCACGCGGCGGAGCTCCCGCAGCGCACCCTCGAGATCGGCAACGTTGCGGACGCCGAACCCGACGGTCGCGGCGTCGAAGCTCGCCTCCTCGAACGGCAGCGCGAGCAGGTCGCCCTCGACCCACTCGATCCCGGGTGCCTTGCGCCGCGCACGCTCGAGCATCCGGGCCGAGAAGTCGACCCCGACCACGCTCGCCGCCCCGGCCCGCACGTCCGCCACGGCCAGGTCGCCGGTGCCGCACGCACCGTCGAGCACGCGGTCGCCCGGGTGGACGGCCGCCAGCGCGGCGAGCCGGCGCCAGCGCAGGTCGAGACCCACCGTCATGACGCGGTTCATCACGTCGTAGACGGGCGCGATGCGGTCGAACATCGACCGGACGGCCTCCGGCGCCGGCGCCACGCCGACCATGGTCTTAATGCGGGCCCTTCGAGGCCTCGAGGAACGTCGCCAGCAGCGTCAGGTTCTTCTTGCCCTGGGTCGCGAAGCTCGGCATCGGGCTGCCCTTGTTCACGCAGGACGGGCACGTGAGATGGGCGATCTGGAAGAAGATCCCCTTGTGCTTCGCCCCCTCCGCGCTCAGGTCGGGCGCGCCGAGGTTGTGGTTGCCGCTCCCGAGGTAGGTGTGGCAGTTGAGGCAGCCCGTGGTCGCGAAGAGCTTCGCACCCGCGACCGCCGCCGGGTTGTTCTGGAAGCCCTGTTGCTTCGCCCAGGACGGCACCTTCGTCAGGAGCTCCGAGCCGAGCGCCTCCTTCGCGGTCGCGCCGCGGTAGGTGAGGATCCCCATCGAGAAGATCGTCAGCACCGCCGCCGTCATCGCGACCGGCCGCCGCTTCGGGTGCCGCTCCGCCCTGGTGTCGAAGAACGGGAGGCTGATCAGGATGATCAGCAGGATCGTCGGGATCCCGACCGTGCCGAGGATGACCGAGTTCGGCCACTTGAAGATCCGAAGCAGGTAGAAGAGGAAGTAGAAGTACCAGTCGGGCCGCGGGACGAAGTTGAACGTTCCGGAGTCGGAAGGCTCGTCGTAGAGCTTCCCCAGCCAGCCCGACGCGGTGGTGTCGTGGTGGCCCGGAATCGACCACTTCCACGCGACCGCGAGGCCGATGATCACGATCACGACGACGAGCGACATGATCGTGTCGTGGAGCATCGCGTACGGGAAGAACGGCTTCCCACGCTCCTTGACGTCCTCCTTGTACTGCTTGAAGACGCGCTGACGCTCGGCGATCCGGTCGCTAGCCATGGGCACCCTGCTCGACGGCGGGCTCGGGATCCGGCGAGGGGCCCTGGCCGTCCGGCCCGGACCCGTTCGGCCCGGACCCGTTCGCGGACGGCGGGAGCGGCCCCAACCCGGCAGCCGTCTTGGACCACGGCGGCGAGGTCACGCCCAGACGGATCACCAGGTACAGGTGCAGCGCCTATCAGGCCGGCGATCGCGGCGGGCAGGATGAGCATGTGGATCGAGTAGAAGCGGCTGATCGTGTTCGCGTTGATATACGTCCCGCCCTGCAGGAACTGGGCTATGAAGGGGCCTAAGAAGGGCGCGGTGCCGTTGAGGTTGATGCCGACGACCGTCGCCCAGTACGACGTCTGGTCCCACGGCAGCAGGTAGCCGGTGAAGCCCTCCGCAAGGCCGGAGGCGAGCAGGAGGACGCCGATGATCCAGTTCAGCTCGCGCGGGTACTTGTACGCGCCGAAGAGGAAGACGCGCCCCATGTGCAGGAACATCAGGATGATGAAGACCGACGCGCCCCACTTGTGCATCCCGCGTACGAGCCAGCCGCCCCAGACGTCGTTCGTGATGTGCTGGATCGACGCATAGGCGGTCGTGGGGCCCGGCTGGTAGTACATCGCGAGCACGATCCCGGTGGTCGCCTGGACGAGGAACGCGGTCAGCGTGGCGGAGCCGAGCGTCTGGAACCAGTTGGTGTCCGACGGGACTTTGCGGAAGAGGAAGTAGCGGATCGCGCCGACGAGCCCCGAGCGCTCCTCGAGCCAGTCGAGCGGGTAGAGGATCTGCTCCTGGCGGGTCTTCTTGGCCGTCGCCATCAGTGGGGAGGCTGGATCGGGTAGAGCCACGACTCGAGGCCGCTCACGTGCTCACCGGGGAACGCGAGCTTCGTGGCATGGATCTTCGCGTTCGCGCCCTTGCCGACGACGTGGACCACCGAGAACGGCTTGCCGAGGTAGAGGTGGCCGTCGACGATGCTGAACGAGTAGCGGTCGAGGGCGCGTACGGGCGGGCCGGCCGTCCGGTTCCCCTCGGTGTCGTACTGACCGCCGTGGCACGGGCAGCCGAAGCCGGATGGGTTGACGGGGATCTTCCGCACGCCCTGCCCGAAATGGGTGGTCTGCTTGTACTGCGGCTGCCCGTTCGGCTGCACCGGGCACCCGAGGTGGGCGCAGTGGTTGGAGAGGATCGTGAAGCTCGGCAGCTTGCCGAGGAAGCCGTTGTTGCGGACGAAGGCCGTCCGGCGGGAGACGAGGCCGTCGGCCGGGTCCGACGTGAACGTCGTGATCAGGAACTCGCCTTCGGGGTAGTCGTCGATCGGGCCGAGGTCGATGTTCTTCTGGCCCTGCTTGAGAAAGGCCGGGCCGATCGTGAACCCGAGCACCGGCAGCGTGACGAGAATGCCGATGACGCCGCCGAGCGCGAGCGTCGTGCCCTCGAGGAAGACGTTGCGCGGCATCTCCTTCGGCTCCTCGGAGGCGCGCGCCGGGCGGGCGACGGAGGACGGCCGCGGCAGGCTCCCGGGCTTGGGCCGCTTCTCGGGCTCGACCTTGGGCGGCCTCTCTGCCAGGCGCGACTCGCGCGCGATGTCCCTCAGCCAGAGGAAGCCGAACAGGACGGCGATGATCGCGCCGACGGCGACGATCGACCAGCTGACGACGAACCCGACGAGAAGGACCACCGCACCGATCGCGAGCCCGACGGGCCACAGGCTCGGACCGGGGACGTGCGGCTGGTCGTGGCTCGGGTCCACTCAAGGACGTAACTTAGTCGGACCGGGACGGACGCCGTCATGTAAACGGCGGCAGGCCGTACTCCGCCCATCGTCGATCGACCAGGTCGCGCACCTCCTGCGTCATCTCGATCTCGGGCGGCCACTCGCGCGCCTCCTCGCCCGCGACCTTCGCGGTCGCGTCGATGCCGAGCTTCCCGCTGACGAACTGCCTCGCGGTCGCGTGGTCGAGGTGGTCGGCGGGCCCCTGCGTCAGCACGACGTCGCGCGCCGGGTCCACGTTTGCGCCGACGTAGAAGGCGACCTGCGCGTAGTCGTGCGGGTCGACGTGCGCGTCGACGACGATCACCGTCTTCGTGAGCGAGAGCAGGCCGAGCCCCCAGATCGCGTGCATCACCTTCTGCGCCTGCGCCGGGTAGGACTTGCGGATGGAGACGATCGCGCAGTTGTGGAACGCGCCGGCGACCGGCAGGTCGTAGTCGACGATCTCCGGCACCGAGGCTCTGATCGCCGGCAGGAAGATCCGCTCGGTCGCCTTGCCGAGCCAGGCGTCCTCTTGCGGCGGCTTGCCGACGACGATCGACGGGTAGATCGCCCCTCGCCGCATCGTGAGCGCGGTCACATGGAAGACCGGGAACGGCTCGACCGGGGTGTAGAAGCCCGTGTGGTCGCCGAAGGGCCCCTCGGGCGCGAGGTCGCCCTGCTCGACGTAGCCCTCGAGGACGATCTCGGCCGAGGCGGGCACCTCGAGCTCGACCGACACGCCCTTGACCACGTCGACGGCGCCGCCGCGCAGGAACCCGGCGAACATGAGCTCGTCGATGTGCTTGGGGAGCGGCGCGCTCGCCGCGTAGGCGGTGACCGGGTCGAGGCCGAGCGCGACCGCCACCTCCATCCGGCCGCTGCTCGCTCCGTAGTCCGCACGGCCGTCCTTGTGCAGCTGCCAGTGCATCGCCGTCGAGCGGGGCCCGAGCACCTGCAGCCGGTACATGCCGACGTTCCGGCCTCCGGTCTGGGGGTCGCGCGTGATCACCGCGGGAAGGGTGATGAACGGGCCGCCGTCGAGCGGCCAGCACGTCTGCACCGGGAGCCGGCCGAGGTCGATCTCCTCGCCGGTCAGCACGATCTCCTGGCAGGCGCCCTTGCGCACGACGTTCGGCAGCGAGTCGGCGATCGACTTGAGCTGCTTGAGCCCACGCAGCTTGTCGACGAGCCCGGCAGGCGGCTGCATCTCGAGCACGTTCGCGAGCTTCTCGCCCGCCTGGTCGAGGCTCTCGACGCCCAGGGCGAGGCACATGCGCCGCTCGGTGCCGAACTGGTTGACGAGCAGCGGGTGCTCGCTTCGAGTGACCCGCTCGAAGAGGAGCGCCGGCCCGCCCGCCTTGACGGTGCGGTCGACGATCTCGGTCACCTCGAGGCGCGGATCGACCTCGGCCTGCACGCGGACGAGCTCGCGCTCGCGCTCGAGCAGCGCGATCCACTCGCGCAGGTCGGCCGGCGCCGCCACGTCTCTAGTACGAGCCGGGGCGGCGGGCCTTGCGGCGATGGCCGGCGGCCTTCACGAGCTCGCCGATCGCGACGACTGCAAGGAAGACGAGGCCCACGATCAGCATCCCGAGGATGATGTGGGTGCCGTCGCTCGCAGCGTCGAAGATCACGCCTGGATCCTACTGGGGTGCGAAGCGCTCGGCATGGGTTCGCAGGGCCGCCTCGGTCACATCTCCGTCCGCATCGCCGCCCAGCGCTCGCGTGGCGACCAGCCACGCCTCCCCGTCCCCCGGCTCCCCCGCTGCGCGAAGCGACGCGCAGCGCGAGATCAGCTCCGCCATCGTCGCGACTGCGTCCACGCCGCCGGCCTCGGAGATGCGCACGAGGCCGTGCGCGTAGAGGTAGTCGCCGAGCAGGACGCGCTCGCTGTCCTCGCCCGGCGCGAAGAGCCGCGGCTGCCCGTAGTGGACGAGGTAGGCCTCGTAGACCGTCTCCAGCCCGAGCGCGAACCCCTCCGGCGCGAGCCGCGAGAAGATCGGCACCCGCTCGCGCTCGCCGTCCGGCCGCAGGGCGGCTGCCCAGAGCGGGCTCTCGTCCTCGGCCACGGCCGCCATCTCGTCGAACAGATCCACGCGGTGGAGTCATACACTTCCGCGCGTTGCCTGATCTCGGGACTGTGACGTTCTTCCTCTACTTCGACGACGCGGAGCACGCCGAGCCACGCGCGCGCAGCACTGCTCGCGGACGGCTTCTCGCCTCACGACGTCGACCCGCCCGAGGCGGGCGACCCGGCCTGGTCGGTGCTGGCCGACCGCGAGATGCACGACGGCGAGGTCGACGGGTACGTCGAGCGTGCCCGGGCCATCGCGGCCGCCTCCGGCGGCCGGCTCGACGGCATCTCGACCCCCTGGGCCTAGAACAGCGACCGCGACGCGCGGTCACGAGCGCCTCGATCTCGGCGCCGCCATGGGCGAGCGAGGGGAAGAGGCACTCGTACTGGCTCGGAGCGACGTAGATCCCGTTCGCGAGCAGGTGGCGGAAGAGCGCCGCGTAGCGCTCGGTATCGAGCTGCCTCATCCGCGTGACGGGCTGCGTCTCGCCGGCGAACAGCGTGAGCATCGCGCCGACCCGCTGCACCCGGCCGTACGGCGCGAGTCCCGCCTCGAGCTGCGCCCCGCGTCGCTCGAGCTCCTCGTAGACCGCGGGGTCGCGGAGGCGCCGGAGGACGCTCAGCCCGGCGGCCGTCGCGAGCGGGTTCCCGGAGAGCGTGCCCGCCTGGTAGACGTCGCCGGCGGGCGCAAGCCGCGACATGATCTCCGCCCGGCCGCCGAACGCCGCAAGCGGCAGCCCGCCGCCGACGATCTTCCCGAGCACCGTCAGATCCGGCAGGACGCCGTAGCGCTCCTGCGCGCCGCCGCGCGCAACGCGGAAGCCCGTGATCACCTCGTCGAACACGAGCAGCGCGCCCGAGACGTCGCAGAGCGCGCGCAGCGCCTCGAGGAATCCCGGCGCCGGCGGGACGCAGCCCATGTTCCCGGCCACCGGCTCGACGAAGACCGCCGCCAGGTCCTCGCTGTGGCGCTCCACGGCGGCGGCCGCGAGATCGACCTCGTTGTAGTCGACGACGATCGTCTCGGCGACCACCGACGAGGGCACGCCGGGCGAGGCGGGAATGCCGAGCGTGGCCAGGCCCGAGCCGGCGTCGGCGAGGAAGGGATCGGCGTGGCCGTGGTAGCCGCCCGCGAACTTCAGCACCCGGTTACGGTGCGTGTGGGCCCGAGCGAGCCGAAGGACGGACATGGCGGCCTCGGTGCCGGACGAGACCAGGCGCACCTTCTCGACCGACGGGACCGCGTCGACGATCTCCGCGGCGAGCTCGACCTCGGCCTCGGTCGCCGCGCCGAAGCTCGTGCCCTCGAGCGCCGCCCCGCGCACCGCCTCGACCGTCTCGGGATCGGCGTGGCCGAAGATCAGCGGCCCCCACGACTGCACCCAGTCGGCCAGGCGCCGGCCGCCGGCCGTCTCGATGTAAGCGCCCTCGCCGCGGCGAACGAAGAAGGGCTCGTCCACGCCGACCGAGCGCATCGCCCGCACCGGCGAGTTGACTCCGCCGGGGATGAGCCTCTGGGCGCGGTACCAGAGCTCGGACTGCGTCAGCGAGCTGTCGGCCTCACAACCAGCCGGCGAGCTCTTTCGCCCAGTACGTGATCACGATCTCCGCGCCCGCGCGGCGGATCGCGGTCAGCATCTCGACGACAGCCGCGCGCTCGTCGAGGTGCCCGGCCGCGGCCGCGGCCTTGACCATCGCGTACTCGCCCGAGACGTTGTAGGCGCCGACCGGGACGTCGAAGCGCTCGCGCACGGCGCGGATGACGTCGAGGTAGGGCAGCGCCGGCTTGACGAGCACCACGTCCGCCCCCTCGCCGATGTCGAGCTCGCACTCGCGCAGCGCCTCGCGCACGTTGCCCGGATCCATCTGGTAGCCGCGGCGGTCGCCGAACGCCGGCGCCGAGCCCGCCGCCTCGCGGAAGGGGCCGTAGAAGGCCGAGGCGTACTTGGCGGCGTAGGAGACGATCGGCGTCTCGGGCAGCTCCGCCCGGATCGCCGCGACGCGCCCGTCCATCATGTCGCTCGGGCAGACGGCGTCGGCGCCCGCCTCGACGTGCGAGACGGCCGTCCGGGCGAGCAGCTCGAGCGACGCGTCGTTGTCGACCTCCCCGTCCCGCAGCACGCCGCAGTGGCCGTGAGCCGTGTACTCGCACAGGCAGACGTCGGTCAGCAGCAGCAGCTCGGGGAAGCGCGGGCGGAGCGCCCGCAGCGCCTGCTGGACGATCCCGTCCGCGATCCACGCGCCCGAGCCCTCGTCGTCCTTCTCCTCGGGGATCCCGAACAGGATCACCGAGCGGACGCCGAGCCGCAGCAGCTCCTCGCACTCGCGGACGACGCCGTCGACGGTGTGGCGCGACATCCCCGGAAGCGCCTCGTTCGGCAGCGCCTCCGGCGCCACGAAGAGCGGCATCACGAGGTCGTCGGGCGAGAACGTCGTCTCGCGCACCAGATCGCGCAGCGCGCCCGTCCGGCGCAGCCGCCGCATGCGTGTGATCGGGAACGTGCTCACACGAAACAGGGTACTCAGGCGCCGGCGATGCGCCGGGGCTCCGGCGCCTCCTCTACCGGCTCGATCTCCACCGGGATGGTGCCGCCCTCCCACGGCTCGAAGGTGACTCGCTCGGAGAAGAACTCCCAGACCGCTCGGCCGACCGCGAGCAGCGGCAGCGCGAGCACCGCGCCGATGAGGCCCGCAATGTTGCTGCCGGCGAGGAGGCCGAAGATCACGAGCAGCGGGTGCAGCCGCAGCACGCTCCCCATGACCTTCGGGACGACGACGTGGCCCTCGAGCTGATGGATCCCGAGGAAGAGCAGGATGACCCAGATCGCCGAGAACGGGTGCACGACGAGCGCGTAGATCGTCGGCGGGATCGCGCCCAGCCAGGGGCCCAGGTACGGAAGCACCTCGGTCACGGCCACCCAGCCGCCGAACAGCAGGGCGTAGTTGTCCGCCCCGGGCACGACCCCGGCGGCGCCGAGAATGTAGAGACCGAGCCCGGCGCTGGAGCCGATGATCAGGCTGAGCAGGAGCTGCCCGCGCACGTACGAGACGAGCGCGTGCTCCATCCGCGAGATCGAGCGGTCTCCCGTTGTGGGGCGGAAAGCGCCGGTCCACGGCTCGCGCCAATCGCTGCATGTCGAGGAGCATGTAGATCGACGCGACCACGATCAGCACGAAGTCGAACACCGCCTTGCCGATCGAGATCGCCGCCCCCTCGACGAAGTTGACGATCCGGTGCGTGTACTTGCCGACGTCGCGCTGGCGGATCCGCTTGACGAGGTTGTGCCCTTTCTGCTCGATCTTGATGCTGCGCAGGCGGTGGGTGTCCAGCCAGTGCTGGAGGCGGTTGACGTCGCGATCGGCGGCGGTCTGTCCGTTCTTGACGGTGAAATAGTCGTTGAAGCGGTTGGCGGCGGTCTTGGTCTGGGTGACGACGACGGTGCCGAGGGCGATGAGGATCACGAGGATCACGGCGGCGAACGTCAGGTACACGAACGCGACCGAGAGCCCGCGCTTGATCCTCAGCCTCCCGAGTGCGAGCACGAGCGGGTCGAGGAGGAGCGCAATCAGCAGCGCGAGCAGGAACAGGAACAGGGCATGACCGGCCGCCTGGCCGAAGACCCACGCAAAGAACACCGCCAGCGGAAGGCCGACCAGCTGGATCCAGCGCGGGATCAGGATCCGCGGCGGAGGGCCGGCGGCCGGGGGAGCGCTCATCGAATCAATCGTACTCCTGGCTCCGATCGGGACACGCCTCAGCCTCCGCCGGCGACCGCCGCTCGACTGCAAGGCATGTCCCGCCGCGCGGTAGCCGGTTGATGGGGCATCCGGGGTCCGGTACGGTCCTCCGAATGCCGCCGCCGCCGACCCCAGGGCGGGCAGCGCGATCCCGCCGTCACCGGACCGACACGAGACGGCGCCGCCTTGCGTTGCTTGTTGCGCTCGCGCTGATCGCGACCGTCACGGCCCTCGTCACCGCCTTCGGCGGAGGCGGGGACCCGAGCGCCCCGGTCTCCGCGCCCGCCGCCGCAGCGCGGCTGCTTCCGGCGGGGCCGCCGGCCCCCGAGGCGCTCGCCCGCCTCGGCGCGCTGACGCTGAACATGCCCGTCAACCGGAGCCGCGTCACCGCCATCGGCTACTACGCAGCGTCCGACGGCGCGCTGGGGCTGACGCCGGTGGGCACCCAGGCGAACCAGGGCCTGCTCAAGCGGATGGTCCGCGCCGTCTTCGGCGGCGGCTCGGGCGGGCCGCACTGGTACCTGCTCCCGGGCGGGGAGGGCCCGTCGACCTCGGCCCTCGACGTGGGGGCGGCACCCGGAACCGACGTCTACGCGCCGGTCGACGGAACGATCGTGGGCATCGAGAAGGTCATCCTCGAACGGGAAGGTGCAGGGCGAGAAGATCGACCTGCAGCCGACGCAGGCGCCGTCGCTCGTCGTCTCGGTCGCGGACATCGCCGCGGATCCGTCGCTCACCGTCGGCGCCTCCATCACGGCCGGCAGCACGAAGCTCGGCACGCTTCTCGACCTGGCCAAGGTCGAGACGCAGACCCTCGCGCGCTACACGAACGATGCGGGCAACCACGTCCTCATCGAGGTGCACGCCGCGGCCACGCTCGCGATCCGGTAGCGAGTCGTCTTTGCGGATCCTCTTCGTCGGCGACGTCTTCGGCGCGCCGGGGCGCCGGGCGGTCGAGTCACGCCTTCCCTCCCTGCGAGAACAGCTCGGGGTCGACTTCTGCATGGTGAACGGCGAGAACGCCGCAGACGGCCGCGGGATCACGGCGAAGATCGCCGAGCGGCTGCTCGCCTCCGGGGCCGACGTGATCACGCTCGGCAACTGGGTGTGGGGGCAGCAGGGCTTCGCCCCGTACCTCAACGGCGCGGAGCGTGTCCTCCGCCCGGCGAACCTTTCGCCGCGCACGCCCGGCCGCGGGCTCGCCGTCCACGACGGCGTCGCCGTCATCAACCTGCTCGGAGAGCTGACTCTGAGCCCGTTCGAGAGCCCGTTCCTCGTCGCCGAGCGGCTGGTCGAGGAGGCCCTGCGCGAGACGCCGGTGGTCGTCGTCGACTTCCACGCCGAGGCGACGAGCGAGAAGGTCGCGATGGCCTACTTCCTCGAAGGCCGGGCGACCGGGGTCATCGGCACCCACACGCACGTGCAGACGAACGACGCGCGCGTGCTAGCCGGCGGAACCGCCGCGGTCACCGATGCCGGGATGACCGGCCCGCACGACTCCGTCATCGGCAGCCTCCCCGACGGGCCGCTCCGCCGTTTCACCACCGGCCTCCCGGTGCGGCTCGAGGTCGCGAGCGGCGACGTGCGGATCGAGGGCGTGCTGGTCGAGTGCGGGGTCGACGGGCGGGCGACCGCCTGCGAGCTCGTACGCGTTCAACGTCGACCTGCCCGGCTGAGGTGTTGGCTTTTTTGGGCGCAGCCTGCGCCGGAGCCAGCAGCGCGAACGCGACGAAGGGGAAGAACCACTCCAGGTAGAGCCAGGACCAGTGCGTCAGCACCATCTCGAAGCCAACGAGAAGCGCACCCGTGAACGCCGCCATCTGCAGCGGGCTACGGCGGCGCGGCCAGCGGTAGAGCGCGATCGCGCCGACGACGAGGGCCGCCTGAAGGACGTTCTGCAGCCAGTGCAGGTTCGGCAGCCCCTTCGCGTGGTACTGCCTCCAGTCCCAGAGCGAGAACGGTGACGAGCGCCCGAACTGGTAGCCGAACGTGTGGTGGAAGAACACGGATGCGGCGTGCCAGGGGCGCGGGTCGAGGAGGAGGATCGAGAACGCCGCCGCCGCGGCCACGAGCGCGCCGACGACGAACGAGCGGCGCGACCGGCGGTCGCGGGAGTCGGGGTACCCCGACCAGAGCGGCAGCAGGACCAGCGGCGAGAACTTCACGAGCGCCCCGAGCGCCCCGAACGCGCCGCGCAGGACGGGCGAGGTCAGAAAGTAGAAGCCGAACAGCAGCAGCGCGGGCTGGATCATGTCGTTCGTGTTCGAGCTCGACGAGTACTGCGTGAACGGCCAGGCGACCCAGGCGAACGCGAGCGTCGCGCCGAGCCTCACCCCACCGAAGCGCAGGCCGACAAGCCACATCCCGAGCAGGCAGAGCAGATCCCACCCGATCGAGGTCGCGTGGGCCGCGGGCAAGGTGTCCCACTTCCCGCTCCAGCCGAAGGCCCAGTACCCCGGCAGGTAGGCCTCGTAGGACACCGGCCCGTAGGTGTCGCCCTGGGCGTCGGCCGACTCGCAGCGGCCGTTGGTCTGGATGCGCTCGCGGATCTCGCCGGAGGAGTCGGCGGGACCGCAGGCGGGCCGGTTGCCCTCGATCGGGAAGTTCCCGTACGGCTGCTGCCCGGTCGCGATGCGCTGAGCGCCGATCACCCCCGAGTAGCCGACGTCGATCACGTTCGAGTCCCGCACGTTGAGGCCGATGCGGAAGCCGGCGAGGAAGACGGTCGCGCCGATCATCAGCCAGACGGGCCAGACGGTCGACGCACGGGAGGGACGGTCGCGCTTGCCGATCCAGAGGCAGCGCAGGAGCAGCCAGACGAGCCCCGGGTACACGAAGGGCATCGCCGCGAAGATGTTCCCGTGGTTGAAGAACCACAGGGAGACGGAGAACGAGAGCAGCGCCAGGACGTCGACCGTCCGCACCGAGAAGATGCGGCGCCAGTCGACCAGGCCGAGCAGGAACGCGGCGCAGAAGGCGAGCCAGACGGGGTAGGAGTTGATCTTCTTGCCGCCGAACGCGCCCGGCCCGCCGCGGGCCATCTTCCATGCGACCTGCGGCCCCGTCCACGCCTCGAGCACTGCGCCGGTCGCGTCGTCGACGCTGCCCGTCGCGATCTCGCCCGCCTTCCCGGAAAAGACGTTCACGGTCCAGGTGCCCTTCGAGAAGGTCGCGTCCGTGGCCGGGTTCCTCGGGTAGCGCGCCGTCCAGGCGCGGACCTTGGCGAACTGGAGGAAGATCCGCTCCGCCTCGGCGCCGGAGAGGCGGGCCTTGGTGTCGGTGGCCGCCGGCGCGGCGGCGGAGAGTGGTGACGTGGCCGGCTGAGCGGCCTGCGCGACCGGAACGAGGACGGCCGCGGCTACGAGCGCGACTACGAGCCGTCTCAGCTGCGGAACGACCAGAGCTTGTTCCCGAGGAAGTTCAAGGGTGTCACCAGGATGATCGCCACCGCCTGCGCGGCGACCTTCCCCACTCCGAGGGATACGAGCAATGAAAGAACACCGAGATTCGCGCAGTAGACCAGTCCGGAGACGACGAAAAAGCGCATCCCCTGGTACCCGAAGTGGCCGCGCTGCTCACGGAACGTCCAGTGGCGGTTCCACCAGTAGTTCCAGCTCGCGGCGACGACGAACGACACGGTGGCCGCACCCAGGTAGTGCACGCCGAACCCCTTGAGGAGCAGCGTGTAGACCGCCAGGTTGACGACGTAGCCGCTCGCGCCGACGGCGCAGAAGTGCATGAGCTGGATCCAGTTGGCGGGGCGGCGAAGTGCCTGCACCGCGCGGCTCTCGAGCAGCATCGTCACCACTTCGAGGCTAGCAGGGGGACATGGCGGCGATGTTAGGCGTCGCCGTCGCCACTGATGAGCGGAACGTAGCGCGCAGGAATCGTCGCAAGCAGGCGTGGACCGCCCGGTGTCCGCTCGAGGGCGCACAGGTTTTGTGCCCGGCGGCCCGTCTTCAGCGGCAGCACGATCCGGCCGCCCGGCTCCAGCTCGTCCCAGAGGGCCGCCGGCACCCGCGGGGCCACTGCCGCGACCGCGATCGCATCGAACGGAGCGTGCTCCGGGAGGCCGCGCGATCCGTCGCCGACGTGCACCTGAACCCGCTCGTACCCTGCATCCGCGAGGGCGATGCGGGCGTAGTCGGCGAGCTCGGGGATCCGCTCGATGGTGTGCACCTCGCGTGCGAGCTCCGCGAGCACCGCCGCCGCGTAGCCCGACCCGGTGCCGACGTCGAGCACGCGCTCGTCGCCGTCGAGCCCGAGCGCCTGGGCGGTGAGCGCAACCATGTACGGCTGCGAGATCGTCTGGCCGAACGGCAGCGGGATGGGGCCGTCCTCGTAGGCCTCCTCGCGGGAGTCGGGCGGGGCGAAGAGCTCGCGCGGTACGCGCGCCATCGCCTCGAGCACGCGCTCGTCGTGGATCCCGCGGCGAACGAGCTGCCGGTCGACCCAGGCCGGCAGCGCCACTCAAGCGGCCGCTACCGCTCTCGTGACTCCGAAGTGGGAGAGAAGCAAGCCCTTGATCCCCGTGATCGAGGCCGGCGGCTCGCCGAGCCCCACCGTCAGCATGGGCACCACGGAGTCGCTCGCCGCGAGCGCGCCGTGGCTTCCGCCGCCGAGATGGTGGCGGCCGGCGAGGTCCGTGAACTCCCAGCCGGGCGCGGCGGACACGAGCACCTCGCCCGAGTTCGGGTTCCGGAGCGCGGCGGCGGCCCGCTCGCGGCCGTCCGGGTACTCGTCCAGGAGTGCGAGGTCGTCCACGCCGCCGCCGCGCGCGACGAGCTCCCCGTCCTCGAGGAACACGGCGACGTCGACGGACGGCTCGTCGTCGAGCGCTTCGGCCAGCCGCCGCGGGATGCTCGCCGTAGAGCATCGCCGCACGGTTCGAAGACGCGACGAGGGCACCGGGGACGTGGAGGCTCGCCGTCTGCTCGACCGCCGTCTGGCCGTGGTCGGAGCAGAGGACGACGCCGTAGCGCTCGACGAAGGCGTCCGGGCCGCCCGCCGCGTCGAAGAGCGCCGCGATCGCGGCGTCTGCGCGCGCGAGCGCCTCGTGCGCGGCGTTCGGGCCGACGGCGTGCGAGGCGTAGTCGTAGTCGGGGAGGTAGTGGACGAGCAGGTCGAAGCCGTCGCGGGTGACGAGCCAGCGCCCGATCGAGGCCGCGTAGGCGTCGATCGAGCCGAGGGAGCGGTTGAGGAAGGCGATCGGAGCGCCCGTCCGGTCGGACTCGTAGACGCTGTAGAAGAAGAAGCGCCGCGGCCCGTACACCGGCGGGAAGCCCGGGATCGGCGAGAGGTGGCGGTTGCGGCCGCGGTAGGTCGTGATGTTGATCGCCGCGGTCGTGAGGCCGGCCCCCTCGAGCGCCTCGAAGACCGTCTCCGCGCTACGCAGCAGGTGGCGCTCGTTGAGGTTGACCACCGTGTCCCGCAGGCCCTGCACGAGGCCGGTGGCGCGCATGGCGGCGAACGAGGAGCCGTACTCGACGAGGCGCTCCTCGCTCCGGTTCCACCAGACGAGGTGCGGGATGCCGTGGACGTCGCCGTGGCCGCCGGTCGCGATCGACGCGAGGCATACGGGCGTCAGCGACGGAAACGTCGAGACGGCGCGGCGGTAGCTCCCGTGGTCGAGCAGGTGGCGGAGCGCGGGCGCGTCCGTCGCCTCGAGCATCGCGGGCGTGAGCCCGTCGATGATGATCAGGACGACCGGCTTCGCGGGCACGCTGTGTTTGCTGCTGCTACTCAATCGCGGGCGAGCGTGCGCAGGCCGGCGTGGCGCTCGGGGGTGCGCTTGCGTACCCTGGCCGCGACGCCGGGCATGCCCGCCGCCTCGAGGAAGCCGAGGACCGGGACGAAGGCGACCGCCGCCGCGGCGATCGCGCCGACCGCGACGAGCAGCGCGACCCCGGCCCGCGTCCCGCCGCGCCTGAGCGCGCCGGTCACGACGGGTGCCGTGCCGTAGGCGCCGGTGACGCCGCCCGCCGCGCCTGCGACGGCCTCCGGCCAGGCGAACACGAAATAACCCAGGACGGCTGCCCCGACGGCGCCGATCACGGCGGCGACAGGCCAGCGCAGGACGATTGCCACGCCGACCATGCCGAGCGCGACGCCGATCCCGGCCAGCACGCCGATCCAGTACCAGGTGCCCACATGTTCGAGTGTAGCCCCCGCATCCGGCCTGAGCCGTCGGCATGATCCCGCGCGATGCTTCGCAGGATCCCCCGCTACCCGCTCGAGACGTTCGTCTGGACACGGCTCCTGATCTGGGGCGCCACGATCCTCACGTACCTCGTTTTCGAAGCGCAGTACGCACAGCCCCTCCACACGGGAGGGGCCGAGGACGTCGTCCAGCACGACGTGGGCTGGGCGATCGACGTCTGGGCGCGCTGGGACAGCGGCTGGTACCTCGACATCGCGAAGCACGGGTACGCCGACCCGGGCCATTCGACTGCGTTCTTCCCGCTCTACCCGCTGCTCGTGCGCGGCGTGGGGTGGCTCTTCCTCGGCCACGACGTGCTCGCGGGCTTCCTCGTCTCGGCGGCCGCCTCGGCCGTGGCGTTCGTGCTCCTCTGGCGGCTCGCGCTCGAGCTCACCGCGAGCGAGACGGCGAACCGGACTGTCCTCTACCTGGCGCTCTTCCCGACGACGCTCTTCCTCGTCGCCGTGTACAGCGAGTCGCTGTACCTCGCGCTGTCGGTCGCCGCGTTCCTGCTGGCGCGCCGCTCGCGCTGGGCGTGGGCCGGTGCCCTCGCGGGCCTCGCGACGCTCGCACGCGTCTCCGGGGTGATGCTGCTCCCTGCGCTCGTGATCCTCGCGTGGCGGGCGCCGAACCGCGGCGGGGCGCTGCTGCGCCTCGCGCTCGCCCTGCCGGTGATGACGCTCTGGCCGCTCTTCCTCGGTTTGAAGTACCACCGGCCCTTCGTCTTCCTCACCGCACAGCGCTCCGGCTGGGACCGCCACCTCTCGGCTGCGGGGCCGCTCGGCGGCGCCTGGAACGCCCTCGTCGCCGGCTGGCACGGCGCGGAGCAGCTCGTCGCCGGCGGGAACCACTTCCCGAGCCCCGATCACAGCTCGATGTACGGCGCCGGACTGAACCTCGAGCAGCTCGCGTACGCGGTCGTGCTCCTCGCGCTCGGCGTGTACGCCTGGCGCGCGCTCGGGGCGGCCTACGGCGTCTTCGTGCTCGGCAGCCTCGCGCTGCCCTTCTCCGACCCGGTGCCGAGCACGCCGCTGCTCTCGATCCCGCGCTTTGCGCTCGGGGTGTTCCCGGTGTTCATCGCGCTCGGGCTGCTCGGGAAGAGCCAGCGCGTCCACACCGCGCTCCTCGTCGGGCTGACGCTCCTCCTCGGCATCAACCTTGCGAGGTGGACGCTCTGGATCTGGGTCGCCTAGAGGAGAACCTCGAGTGCACCGCGCTCCGCCTCGAAGTGCGCCTCGGTGACGTCGCCCAGGTCCTCGCCGTCGGCCTGGAGCGGAAGCGGGCGGTCGCAGCGCACGTGGAGCTCGTCGACGTCATGGGCCGCGAGGACGTTCGGGTCGTGCGCGAGGGTTCCCCGGATGCCGCGGAAGGCGAGGCTCGGGGCGAGCCGCGGTGACACCTCGCGCGGCGCCACGAAGTCGAGCCCCGCCGCGAAGTCGGCCTCGCCGCTGATCGTGACCGGCAGCGGCCCGGCGTAGGTGTACGGCCGACCGTTCGCCACGAAGAGCATGGCCGCGCGGCCGAAGCCGTCGAGCTCGAGCTGCGGGCCCACCCGCAGGCGTTGCTCGAGCAGGACCCCCGCGACCGTGGCGGCGAAGATCGCGTTTCCCGCCCGCCGCCCGTCGCGGTCGCGGCCCCGCTTGTCGACCCGCCGTACGGCCTCGGCGTCGAGGCCGATCCCGGCCGAGAAGCAGAACCGCCTCCCGTTCACTCGTCCGAGCCCGATCGTCCTCGTTCGGCCGGACTGGAACGCCCGGCCCACGCGCTCCGCGGCCTCGACCGGGTCGCGCGGCAGCCCGAGGGCCCGGGGGAACACGCTCGCCCCACCGCCCGGCAGGAAGCCGAACGGCAGCCGTCCCGCTGCGCCGTTGATCGCCTCGTTGTAGGTGCCGTCGCCCGAGAAGACGACGACCGCGTCGGCCGCCTCTGCCGCCGCGGCAGCGAGCTCAGTCGCGTGGCCGCGACGCTCCGTCTGCCTGACCTCGACCTCGGCGTGCGGGATCAGCGCAGCGGTGACGTCCGCCACACGACGACGCGTGACCGCGGTGGAAAACGGATTGACGATCAGCACGAGTCGCCGCACGCGGCGAATCGTACGGCGAAGCTAGTGAGCCGAGCTCGGTGCGGCGCTGTCGTGAATGACCCCGTTCGTGTCGGACGTCATCGCGAGCCAGACGAGCACGAAGATGTCGACCAGCAGCGCCGTGAGCGCGAGGCCGAGCCACCACGCGTCGCCGGTGCCGAACGTGACGCCGAGGAAGACACAGCCGATCAGCGCCGGCAGCCCGAACCAGAGCATCCACCGCTTCTGCTCGGTGTCGTGCATCTGTTGGGTCGTGACGTGGCTCTCGACCAGGTGAATCGAGGCGTCGGTAACAGGGACGGCTTCAGTCGTCGCGACTGCGCTCATAAGGTCTCTCCTCCAAAGGGAAGGGGCGCAGTCGCGCCGGGTTTTCGGAGCTCACTTTGTAGCAGAAATCCAGAAACCGCGCGACGTTATTCGCGGACGTTGCAATCCGCACAAGCTTATTTCGGGTTGCAAATGTCTCGAGCTATTTGTGCCGATCGGTACTAGGCCTCCCTGTCGGAGACGGTCGCTCAACCGTAGTACGTGCCCAGGACGCATAAAGTGGGCGGCACCCGCCCCGACCCGAGGAGGTCACGCAATGCCAGGCTCACTCGTCCACTTCGAGCTTCCCGCCCAGGACACCGCGCGCGCGAAGCGCTTCTGGAGCGGAGTCTTCGACTGGTCGTTCAACGACGCGATGATGGAGGGGTTCGACTACTCGATGGTGCGCACCGGCGAGAACCAGGGCGGCGCCGTCTACCCGGACGACGGCAGCATGCGCGGGCCGATCGTCTACTTCGACACGGACGACATCGAGGCCTCGATCGCGAAGGTCCGAGAGCTCGGCGGGCAGGCGGACGACAAGCAGCCGATCCCCGGCGTCGGCTGGTTCGCGCGCTGCACCGACACCGAAGGCAACGACTTCAGCCTCTTCCAGAGCGACGAGACCGTCACCCCGTGACCGCGGTCGCGGCGCTGCTGGCGCTCCTCGCGGGGCTGGCCGGCTCGATCCAGGTGGCGGTGATGGGACGGTTCGGAGGACGCGTCGGCGTCGTCGCGGCGCTGACGTTCGCCACTGCCGTGCAGCTCCTGCTCTCGGCCGCGATTCTCCTGGCCGCACGCCGCACCGGCGGCATCGGCGAGGCGCTGCGAGCACCACCCTGGATGTGGATCGGCGGCGCGATGGGGCTGCTCGTGGTCTTCTCGATCACCTTCGCGCAGCCTCGGATCGGCGCGACGACCACGATCGGGATCCTGATCGCCGGACAGCTCGCGATGGGCGTGCTCATCGACCGCTTCGGGCTGTTCGGCGTCGATGCGGTCTCGCTCTCCCCGGCGCGGATCGCCGGCGTCGTCCTTCTCTCTGCGGGCGCCGCACTCACGCTCACCCGGTGAGCCATCGCACGAAGGTGTGGACGGCCCTCTGGGCCGTCTACATCCTCTGGGGATCCACGTATCTGGGGATCGCGCTCGTCGTCGAGACGATCCCGCCCATTCTCGGCGCCTCGACGCGCTTCCTCGCGGCGGGCGCGATCATGGCGCTCGTCGTCGTCCGCCGTGGCGGGACGATGCGGGTGACGTGGCCGCAGCTCGCGTCGTGCACCCTGGTCGGCGCGCTGCTCCCGGGCGCGAACGCCGTGCTCTTCTATGCCGAGCAGGACACGCCGATCGGGCTCGCGTCGCTGATCATCGCGTCGATCCCGCTCTGGGTCGTCGTGCTGCGGCTCGTGCTCGGCGAGCGCGTCCCGACCATGGTGCTCGCGGGCGTCGGCGTCGGCTTCGCCGGGGTCGCCGTTCTGCTGCAGCCGGGACGGAGCGGCGGCGCGACGACCGGCGTCCTGCTCTGTCTCGTCTCCGCGGTGATGTGGTCGGTCGGCTCCGTGGCCTCGCCCCGGCTGCCGATGCCGGCCAACCCGTTCACCGCGACGGCCTGGGAGATGCTTGCAGGCGGGCTCCTGATGCTGCCGCTCGGGCTCGTCAACGCCGGCTCGGCCTCGCCGTCCCTGACCTCGATCCTCGGGTGGGTCTACCTCGTCGTCTTCGGCTCGGTCATCGGCTACACGGCCTACACCTGGCTGCTCGCGAACGCGCCGCTCGGTCTGGTCTCGACCTACGCCTACGTCAACCCGGTCGTCGCGATCCTGCTCGGGCTCCTCTTCCGGGACGAGCACCTGAGCCCGCGGATCCTGATCGGCGCGGCGCTCGTGACCTCGGCCGTTGCGCTCGTGGTACGGCGGGAGCCGCCGTCGGCGACCGTGCCCGAGGAGGGTGTTCGTTAGATGCCGGCGAGCTCGTCGAGCTTGACGGGCGCGCGCGGGAGCTCGTAGCCCGTCGCGTCGCGCAGCGCGGCGACGACGGCCGCGGTCGACACGACGGCGGGGGGCTCGCCGACGCCCTTGACTCCGTACGGGGCGTTCGGGTCGGGCTCGGCGATCAGGACGCTCTCGACGGGCGGCATGTCGAGCGCGGTCGGGATCAGGTAGTCGGTGAAGCTGGCGTTGGTGATCAGGCCGTCCCGCGTCTGGATCTCCTCCATCACCGCGAGGCCGAGCCCCTGTGCGATGCCACCCTCGATCTGGCCCTCGATCGAGCGGGGGTCGATCGCGTGGCCGATCTCCTGCGCGGCGCCGACCCAGACCACGCGTGTCAACCCCAGCTCGACGTCCACCTCCGCCACCACCTTCATCGCCGCGACCGCGAGCGCGACATGGGCGCGCTCGCCCGTGATCTGGCCGTTCTCGGGGTCGAGCGGCGTCGTCGGGATGTGCCGGAAGATCCGCTCGACGTCGACCTCTCCGCCCTCCGCGCTCCCGCTGCTCGGCGAGCGCCGCCCGGCACGCGTCCCGGACCGCGCCGGAGACCATGTAGGTCTGGCGCGAGGCCGAGGTCGAGCCCGCCGACCCGACCGTCGCGGTCGAGGGTGGCTGCGAGCCGGACGTCGTCGAGGCCGAGCTCGTGGCGGGCGACCTGGAGGATCACGTTCGTGACGCCCTGCCCGAGCTCGGCGGCCGCGCAGTGGACCTCAGCGGAGCCGTCCTCGAACAGCCGGACGCGCGCTGCGCAGTAGTCGTCGAACCCCTCCGAGAAGCAGATGTTCTTGAAGCCGACCGCGAAGCCCGTCCCGCGGCGAACACCCTCGCCGCGGGTCGTGTTGCCGGCGCCGCCCGGCAGGCGCAGCGGGTCGCGCGGGAGCGGCTCGGCGGCGGGCGGCGCGAGCCGGGCAGCCTCGCGGATCACCTCGGCCGTCGGCAGCGAGCACTCGACCACCTGCCCGGTCGGCAGGGTGTCGCCCTGCTTCATTGCGTTCAGCAGCCGCAGCTCGACCGCGTCGATGCCGAGCGCCTCGGCGAGCTTGTCCATCTGCGCCTCGCCGGCGAAGCAGGTCTGCACGGCGCCGAAGCCGCGCATCGCTCCGCAGGGCGGGTTGTTCGTGTAGACGACCGTCGCCTCGAGCTCCGCGTTCGGCACCACGTACGGGCCGCAGGCGAAGGCCGCCGCGTTGGCGCAAACGGCGGTCGAGCTCGAGGCGTACGCGCCGCCGTCGAGCAGGATCTTCATCTCGACCGAGACGAGCTGCCCCTCCCGCGTCGCGGTGTGCCGGGCCCAGATCCGGGAGGGGTGGCGGTGGACATGGCCGACGAACGACTCCTCGCGGTTGTAGACGATCTTCACCGCACGGTTCGTGTGCAGCGCGAGCAGCGCCGCGTGGATCTGCATCGAGAGGTCCTCGCGCCCGCCGAACGCGCCGCCGACCCCGGCGAGGTGGATGCGCACCTGCTCGGGCGGCAGGCCGAGGCACGGCGCCACCTGCGCGCGGTCCACGTGGAGCCACTGCGTCGCGACGTGGATGTCGACCCCGCCCTCACCGTCCGGCACCGCCAGCCCCGACTCGGGGCCGAGGAACGCCTGGTCCTGGATCCCCGTCTCGTAGACGCCCTCCACGGCCACGTCGCCGCGGGCGGCGGTGTCGCCGTGCCGGACGACGATCGTGCGGACGACGTTCGGGCGCGGGTCGTCGCGGTAGCCGTGCCCGTGCGTGGGACGGTCGGGGTGAAGCTCGGGCCCGTCGGTCGCCCGCTCCATGTCGGTGACGAGCTCGAGGGGCTCCCAGTCGACGACGATCTTCTCCGCTGCCCGGCGCGCCTGCTCGGGGTGCTCGGCCGCGACGAGGGCGTAGGCCTCGCCGAAGTAGCGGACGCGGTCGATCGCGAGCACCGGCTGATCTCGGAACTCGAGCCCGTAGCGCTTCTCGCCGGGGACGTCGTCGTGCGTGAGCACGGCGTGCACCCCGGGCATCGCCAGCGCGGCCGAGATGTCGATCGACCGGAGGATCGCATGGGCATAAGGGCTTCGGGCGGTGTGCCCCCAGAGCATCCCCGGCGCGTTGAGGTCGCTGGAGAACGCGAACTCGCCCTTGGTCTTGGGGGCGCCGTCGGAGCGCGGCAGGACGTCGCCGATGCGGCCGACCTCGAGCCGGCGTGCCGGCATCGTGATCGTCACCGGCGAACCTCATGCGAAGCCTGCCGCACGGCGTCGAAGATCTTCTCGTAGCCGGTGCAGCGGCAGAGGTTGCCCGAGAGCGCCTCGCGGATCTCGTCGTCGGACGGATCCGGGATCCGGGCGAGGAGATCGGTGGTCGCGACGATCAGGCCCGGCGTGCAGAACCCGCACTGCACCGCTCCCGCGTCGACGAACGCCTGCTGCACCGGGTGGAGGTCGTCGCCGTCGGCGAGCCCCTCGACCGTCGTCACGTCGTGACCATCGGCCTGCGCGGCGAGCACGAGGCACGCACAGACGAGCGTCCCGTCGAGCAGCACCGAGCACGATCCGCACTCGCCCTGCTCGCACGCGTTCTTCGAGCCGGGGTAGCCCAGCTTCTCGCGCAGGGTGTAGAGGAGCGACTCGCCCTCCCAGCAGTCGGCCTCGGCCTCGGCGCCGTTGATCCGCAGCTGGATCCTCATTGGGTGAGCGTCCGTTCCAGCGCCCGTGTCGTCAGGACGCGGATCGCGTGCCGTCGGTAGGCAGCGGTGCCCCGGACGTCGTCGATCGGCGCCGCCGCAGCGGCGACGCGCTCGGCGAAGGTGCCGGCCTCCCGGCGCGGCGCGGTGACGAGCACGGGCCGCGGCGAGGCCGAGCCGAACGAGGCCCGCAGCTCGTCGCCCGCGGCGAGCGCGAGCGAGACGACCGCGATCACCATCGCGTTCCGCGGGCCGACCTTCATGAAGGTCTGCGGGGCGCCCGAAGGCTTGACCCAGACGGCGGCGATCAGCTCGTCGCCGGCGAGCGCATTCCGCTTCACGCCGGTCACGAACTCGCCGATCGGAACCCGGCGTGAGCCGCGTACCGACACGCACTCGACCTCCGCCACGTCGACGAGGAGCGGGGGCAGCGAGTCGCCCGCGGGCGAGGCCGTGGCGAGGTTGCCGCCGATCGTGCCGCGGTTCCGGATCTGCGGCGAGCCCACCGTGCGCGACGCCTCCGCGAGGGCGGGAAGGAGTGACGCGAGCTCGCCCGTCATCGCCTCGGTGTAGGTGAGCCCGGCGCCGAGCCGGAGCGAGCCGTTGTCGCGCGACCAGCCGCGGAGCTCGGGGACCTCGTTGAGATTGAGCACCGCGTCGGGCCGCGTGTGGTCGAAGTTGATCGCGACCATGACGTCGGTGCCGCCCTGGAGGGGCATCGCTTCGGGGTGCTCGGCCTTGAGCTCGAGCGCCTCCGCGAGGCTGCCTGGAGTGAGGACTTCCACGGAGGTGAACTGTACGGTTCTCGTGCCGTGACTACAGCTCCGACCATCCTCTCGGGAGCGCATGTCGTCGTCATGGACGACGCCGGCACGGAACACGAACGCGGCTGGCTCCGGATCGAGGACGGCCTGGTCGCCGAAGTCGGCGCCGGCGACCCGCCGGCGCCGTATCGTCGATTTCGGGGGCTCGACCTGGGCGGCGCCGTCGTCACGCCGGGCCTCGTCAACACGCACCACCACCTCTACCAGACCCTCACGCGCGCTCGCGCGCAGGACGCCGACCTCTTCACGTGGCTGAGGACGCTCTACCCGGTGTGGGCGCGGATCGACGAGGAGATGCTCTACGCCGCGGCACGCACGGGCCTCGCCGAGCTCGCGCTCTCGGGCTGCACGACCGTCTTCGACCACCACTACGTCTTCCCCCGCGGCGTCTCCGGCCTCGTCGAGGCGGAGCTCCGCGCCGCGGCAGAGATCGGCGTGCGGATCATGGCCTCGCGCGGATCGATGGACCTCGGCGTCTCGGACGGCGGCCTTCCGCCCGACAACCTCGTCGAGCAGATCGACGACGTCCTCGCCGACACCGAGCGGCTCGCCGGGCTCGTCGACGGCGCGGCGGCGCAGATCGTCGTCGCCCCGTGCTCGCCCTTCTCCGTCACCACGCAGCTGATGGAGGAGTCGGCCGAGCTTGCCCGCCGCCTCGGCCTCGGCCTGCACACGCACCTCGCCGAGACGGTCGAGGAGGAGGCGTACTGCAACGAGCTCTACGGCTGCCGGCCCGTCGAGTACCTGGATCGGGTCGGCTGGCTCGGCGACGACGTCTGGTGCGCGCACTGCATCCACCTCTCCCAGGACGAGGTGGAGCGGTTCGGCGCCCACGGCGTCGGCGTCGCGCACTGCCCGACCTCGAACCTCCGCCTCGGGGCCGGCATCGCCCCGGTGCGGGAGCTCGTCGACGCCCGGGTCGACGTGGGGCTCGGCGTCGACGGGTCGGCGTCGAACGAACGCAGCGACCTCTTCTTCGAGGTCAAGCAGGCGCTGCTCGTCGCCCGCGGCCGCGGCGGGCCGGGCGCGATGACGGTGCGGCAGGCCTTGCAGCTTGCAACACAAGGCGGGGCGCGGGCGATCGGGCGCAGCGACATCGGCTCGCTCGAGCCCGGGAAGCGCGCCGACCTCGCCGTCTGGCGCACCGACGGGCTCGAGCTCGCCGGGGCGGCCGACCCCGTGGCCGGGCTCGTGTTCGCCGGGCCGCACCGGGTCGACCGGCTGTTCGTCGGCGGCGTCGAGGTGGTGTCCGGCGGGCGGCTCGTCCGCGCCGACGAGGAGGAGATCGCGCGCGAGCACCGGCGGCAGGCGGCGCGGCTTCCGGCGTAGAGCTCGGCGCCGTGACCATTTCGACACACGTGCTCGACACCGAGCGCGGCCGGCCGGCCGCGGGCGTCCGCGTCGAGCTCTGGCGCGGCGACGAGCTCGTCGGCTCGGGCGAGACCGACGACGACGGCCGGATCCGGGAGCTGGCCGACGGCGGGCCGGGCACCTACCGCATCGTGTTCCGGCCGCCGTCGCCGTTCTTCCGCCGCGTCGAGCTCGAGGTGGAGCTCGGCGAGGGCCACTACCACGTCCCCCTGCTCGTCTCCTCGTACGCGTGCGCGACCTACCGCGGCAGCTGACCGTCGACGAGCTCGCGGAGCTCTTCGAGGGCCGCACCCGGTTCGTCGAGCGGCTCGCCGACCTGGACGACCCGCTCGGCCGGGCGCGTGAGGTGGCCGCGGCCCTCTCCGACGAGGAGAAGAAGGAGGTGCTCGACGCGCATCCGGCCATCGGCGCGGAGAAGGACGGGCTCTCGGCCCGCTCCGCGGCCGAGCAGGGAACGGATGAAGCACCCGAGCTGCGGGAGCTGAACCGCCGTTACGAGGAGAAGTTCGGGTTCCGTTTCGTCGTCTTCGTCAACCGGCGGCCGAAGAGCGAGATCGTGCCGATCCTGCGCGAGCGGCTCGAGCGGACGCGCGAGCAGGAGCTGGCGACGGCGCTCGACGAGCTCGTCTCGATCGCGGAGGACCGATGGCGGCGACGGTCCTAGCCTTCCTCGGCGGCAAGGACTACTGGTGGGGCTGGGGCGACCTGGTCTTCCGCTGGCTGCACGTCGTCGCCGCGGTGGCGTGGATCGGCTCGTCGTTCTACTTCATCGCGCTCGACAACCACCTCGAGCCGCCGAAGGAGCCGCGGGACGGTGAGCGCGGCGTCGGCGGCGAGGTCTGGGAGATCCACGGCGGCGGCTTCTACCGGATCGAGAAGTTCAAGGTCGCACCGGAGAAGCTCCCCGACAAGCTCTACTGGTTCAAGTGGGAGGCGTACACGACGTGGCTCTCCGGCTTCGCGCTGATCACGGTCGTCTACTACGCGCACGCCTCGACGTTCCTGGTCGATCCCTCGGTCGCCGACCTCTCGTCGACCGAGGCGATCCTGATCTCGATCGGTGGGCTCGCCCTCGCCTGGCTCGTCTACGACGGCCTCTGCCGGCTGCTCGGCCGCGACGAGCGGCTGCTCGCGGTCGCCGTGGCGGGCTGCGTCGTGCTGGCGGCCTGGGGTGCTTCCGAGCTGTTCGCGCCGCGCGCGGCGTACATCCAGGTCGGCGCGATGCTCGGGACGATCATGGTGGCGAACGTCTTCTTCGTGATCATCCCGATGCACTGGAAGCTCGTGCGCGCGAAGGAGGCCGGTCAGGAGCCCGACCCGGCCTGGAACGCGCTCGGCAAGCAGCGCTCCGTGCACAACAACTACCTCACGCTGCCGGTGGTCTTCGCGATGCTCTCGAATCACTTCGCGTTCACGTACGGGCACGCGAACGCCTGGCTGATCCTGGTCGCGCTGATGGCGCTCGGCGCCTGGACGCGCCACTACTTCAACCTTCGCCACCGCGGCCGGAACGCCTGGTGGATCCTCGCCACGGCGGCCGCCGGGATGGTCGCGCTCGCGATCGTGATCCGCCCCTCGACGAGCTCGTCGAGCACCGCCGGGCCGCCGCCGACGTTCGCCGCAGTGCAGGCGATCGTCGCCAACCGCTGCGCCCCCTGCCACTCCACCTCGCCGACGCAGCCCGGCTACAGCGCCCCGCCGGCCGGGATCGTGCTCGAGACGGCGGCCCAGATCAACCAGTATGCGCCCCTGATCAAGACGGTCGCGGTCGACTCGCACGCGATGCCGCTCGGCAACGCCACCGGGATGACGCAGGACGAGCGGGACACCCTCGCACGCTGGTTCGGGTCGCGGTAGCGTCCCGCCCGTGCTCGAGATCGTCGCCGCCGGCTTCACCTTCCGCGCCAACTTCCTGGAGGACGACGCGCCCCAGACCGTGGCGGCGTTCCGCGCCATCCTGCCGTTCGAGGACCGGATCATCCATTGCCGCTGGAGCGGCGAGTCGAACTGGATCCCCTGGGGCGACCGCGAGCTCGGGATCGGATCGGAGAACGCGACCTGCTACCCGGCGCCGGGCCAGCTGCTGCTCTTCCCGGGCGGGATCAGCGAGACCGAGCTGCTGTTCCCGTACGGCCACTGCGCCTTCGCCTCGAAGGCGGGGGCGCTGGCGGGGAACCACTTCGCGTCGGTCTTCGAGGGGCTCGAGCAGCTGCCGGAGCTCGGCCGCCTCACCCTCTGGAAGGGCGCGCAGGAAATCGGTTTCCGCGAGGTCTAGCCGTGCACTCCCGCCATCATCAGGCCGATCTCGTCGATGTTCGCGTCTGAGGCGGGCATCTCGCCGGCGATCGCGCCCTCGTAGATCACGGCGATCCGGTCGGCGATCTCGAGGATCTCGTCCAGGTCCTCGCTGAAGACGAGCACGGCCGCCCCGTTGGCCGCCGCGTCGCAGAGGTAGCCGCGCACGGTCTCGGTCGCACCGACGTCGAGGCCCTGGGTCGGCGAGGAGGCGACGACCACGCGCGGGTCGCCGGAGAACTCCCGCGCGATCACGACCTTCTGCAGGTTGCCGCCGGAGAGCACGCGAACCTGCGCCGAGGGGCCCGGCGCGGCGATGTTGTAGCGCTTGATCAGCGTCACGGCGCGCTCGCGGATCCGGTCGAGCATCAGCAGGGGGCCGCGGCCCAGAGACCGCTCCCGGTACGACCGCAGCACGAGATTCGAGGCGATGCTGAGGCCCGGCGCGGCGCCGGTCGTCATCCGGTCCTCGGGGACGAACGCGACGCCGGCGTGGAGCGCGGCGCGAGGGTCACCGCTCGCAACCGTCTTGCCGTCGACCTTGATCGAGCCTCGCGCGGGCGCTCGCAGCCCCGCGATCGCCTCCCCGAGCTCGCGCTGCCCGTTACCCGAGACGCCGGCGACCGCCACGATCTCGCCGCCGCGGACGACCAGCGACACGCCGCGGACCGCCTCGTTGCCACGATTCCCGACCACCGAGACGTCCTCCAGCTCGAGCAGCGGTCCGGTGGGGTCAGGCCGTGACTCGCGAGTGGGCTCCCCGAGCTCGCGACCGACCATCAGCGCGGCGAGCGAGCGCGGCGTCGCCTCGGCGGTCGAGACGGTCCCGATCGACTTGCCGCCGCGCAGTACCGTCACCCGGTCGGAGACGGCCTTCACCTCGTTCAGCTTGTGCGAGATGAAGATGACGGTGCGCCCGTCGTTCGCCATGTGCCGCAGCGTGACGAAGAGCGTCTCGGCCTCCTGCGGCGTCAGCACCGCCGTCGGCTCGTCGAGGATCAGGACGCGCGCGTCGCGGTAAAGCGCCTTGAGGATCTCCACCCGCTGCTGCTCGCCGAGCGACAGCTGCCAGATCCGGGCCCGTGGATCGACCTCCAGCCCGTAGCGCTCGCCGAGCTCCCGCACGCGGCCCTCGATCGCCCCCGGGTCGATCCGGAACGACGCGCGTCGGCCGGGCCGGTGCTCGCCGAGGACGATGTTCTCGGCCACGGTGAAGGTCTCGACCAGCCGGAAGTGCTGATGCACCATCCCGATCCCCGCGTCGAGCGCGTCGCGCGGCGTGGCGAAGTGGGTGGGCTCGCCGTAGAGGAGGATCTCGCCCTCGTCCGGCCGGTAGAGGCCGGTGAGGATGTTCGAGAGCGTGCTCTTGCCGGCGCCGTTCTCGCCGAGGAGCGCGTGCACCTCGCCGAACGCCGCCTCGAAGTCGACGCCGTCGTTGGCGACGACGCCTGGGAACCGCTTCACGATCCCGTGCATGGCCACCGCCACCCCCGTCGGGGTGGCGGTGGCTGGTGCACCTTGCTGAGACTCGACCGCGCTATCCCTTCGCGCTGCCGTTGACGCCCTTGACGAGCCAGTTCATGCCGTAGAGCGAGTTCGTCCCGCCCTTGAGGACGTCCATCCGGACACCCTTGTGGACACGGAGCTTGCCGCTCTGGTCGTACAGCGGGCCCTCGAACTCGTAGTAGGAGCCCTCCTCGATCGCCTTCATCTTGGTGGCGATCGCAGCCTTCGTCGCCGCGCCTACGCCGGGGCCGAACTTCGCGAGGCCCGTGAAGCCGTCCTTGATCGAGCCGTAGTAGAAGCCCGGCTTCCAGGTGCCCGCCATCGCCTGCGTGACGCGCTTGAGGTAGTAGACGCCCCAGTTGTAGGTCGCCGCCGTCAGCCACGACTTGGGCGCGAACTTCGAGGCGTCGGAGTCGTACCCGACCCACGGGATCCCCTGCGACTCGGCGTACTGGCCGGTCGCCGGCGAGTCGACGTTCTGGCCGAGCACGTCGGCGCCGTTGGCGACGAGGCTCTGCGCCGCCTTCTTCTCCTTCGCCGGGTCGTACCACGAGTTCGTCCAGACGAGGCTCACCGTCGCGCCCGGATGCGTCAGCTGCGCGCCGAGGGCGAACGCGTTCGCGTGCCGGATGACCTCGGGGATCGGGTACGCGACGACGTAACCGATCTTGCCGGTCTTCGAGGCCGCACCCGCAGCCATCCCGGACAGGAAGACCGTGTCCTCGGCCGCGCCGAAGTACTCGGACACGTTCTTGCCGACGTACGTCCCTGTCGCCTGCTCGAACTTGACGTTCGGGTACTTCGCGGCGACCTGCGGGGTCACGTAGCCGTACGACGTCGCGAAGATCATGTTGTAGCCCTGCGACGAGAGGCTCTGGACAGTCTGGTCGAACTGCGAGCCGACGGCGATGTTCTCCTTGTACGTCGTCTGAACCTTGCTGCCGAGCATCTTCTGGACGTACAGGCGCCCGTCGTCGTGGGCCTGCGACCAGCCGCCGTCGTTGTGCGGGCCGACGTAGATCCACGCGACCTTGAACGGCGTCGCCGAATGCTTCGCCGATCCGACACCCGCCACGACGAGCGCCAGTGCCGCCACCGCCAGCGCAAGTGCGCCGAGGGCCAATCTCCTTCTCATGCTGCTCCTCCCTCCGGGACAGAAAAACCGGTGCCGCGATAGATACGACGCGACTATATGAAATCGGTCTGCCGACGACTAGACACTTTGCGGCAGCAGCTCGCTCACCGGCGCCCGGACGCTCCAGGGGAAGTCGATCCAGCGGTCGGTGCGGCGCCACACGTACTCGCACTTCACGGTGGAGCGGGGCTTCTCGTAGAGCACCGCGCAGCGGGTCTCGGCCACCTTCCCCTCGAGGAACTCCCGGACGAGCTCGAGCGTGGCGCCGGTGTCGGCGACGTCGTCGGCGATCAGCACCTGCGTCTCGGAGAAGTCGACCAGGTCGGGGACCGGCGGGAGGATCATCGGCATCTCGAGCCGCTCGTCGACACCGGTGTAGAACTCGACGTTCATCGTGAAGGTGTTCTTGACGCCGAGCGCGTAGGAGAGCGCGCCCGCGACGAGCAGGCCGCCGCGGGCGATCGCGAGGATGATGTCGGGCCGGTACCCGTCGTTCCAGACGGCCTCGGCGAGCTCGCGTGTCCCCTCACCGAGCTCGTCCCAGGTCATGACTTCGCGCTCGCTCACTCGAAGGCGCGATGCTAGCCGGCGAGGCCACGGAGTGTGGCCCAACCGGCGAGCGGCAGCACAGCGGTGAGTGCGATGCCCAACCGCCACGATGTCCCCGCCACCAGAGCGCCGAAGACGACCGGCAGGATCCCGCCGCAGACGGCGAGCAGCGTCTGCTGCAATCCGAGCGCCGTGCCGCTCCGCCCAGGCCCGGCCGCCTCGGCCACCGCGGTGAACGCGAGGCCGTTCCAGCTGATCGCGACACAGCCGGTTACGACGAGGAGCGGGAGCAGGAGCCAGAGCGGCGCGCCGAGCACGGCGGCCGTGGCGGCGACGAGCACCGTCAGTGCAAGCGCGATCAGCCGGAGGGGCGCGAGCCGGCTGCCCACGACGTCCGACCAGTGGCCGGCGCCGATCCGGGTCGCGATCCCGAGCGCGTTGACAGCCGCGAGAACGGCTCCGGCCTCCGCCGTGGAGAGGCCGCGCTCGCCGTGCAGGAACACGACCAGGAAGCCGACGAGGCACACCTGCGGCGCGAGGATCAGCGCGCTGCCGCCGGAGAGCACCCAGATGCCGCGGTCGCGCATCGGAGCCGGCCGCGCGACCGCGTCGTGAACGTGGGCGCCGCCCCGCAGCACGAGGAGCCCGCCGAGCGCGCCCGCGAGGCATACCGCCGCGACCGTGAGGAGCGCGTCGCGCGGGTCGTTTCCCGAGACGAGCGCCGGCAGGGTCAGTGCCGCCCAGAAGCCGGCGATCGGCACGGACGTCTGGCGGACACCGAGGGCGAGCCCGCGCTCGCTCGCGCCGAACCAGTGCATCACCGCGCGCCCGGTCGACGAGTTGACGGCCGCCCCGAAGGCCCCGGCGAGGAAGAGCAGGACGACGAGCCCGGCGAACGACGGGACGAAGGCCGCGCCGGCGAGGCAGATCGCCGCCGCGCCGAGACCGGTCGTGACCGCGACGCGCTCGCCGAACCGGTCGGCCGCCATACCCCACGGGTAGAGCGACGGGATCGACCCGACGATCGGCGCGGCGAGCAGCACCCCGACCTCGGTCAGCGTCAGGTGGTAGCGCGACCGCAGCGAGGGGGCGAGCACGGCGACCGCCGTCGGGATCGACGCGTAGCCCGTCTGGGCGAACGTTCCTGCGGCGAGTACCGCCCAGCGGTACCGGGAGGCTTGGAGCGAAGCGTTCAGGCGTAGACGGCTGTGACGCCCGTGCCGGAGCGCCGCAGGAGCTCGTCGACCGCTCGGCGGCCGACGACGCCGTAGTCGCACGTCAGCTCGTTGACGTACATCGCCACGAAGCGGTCGGTCGTCTCCTCGTCGATGCCGCGCCCGTAGCGCTGGGCGTAGACGAGCGCCTCGTCGCGGTGCTCGAGCCCGACGCGGATCGCCTCCGAGAGCACCGCCGAGACGGTGGGGAGGGTGTCGCCGAGATCGCGCCGGGCGACGTTGACGCCGAGCGGAAGCGGCAGGCTCGTCTCCGCCTGCCACCACTCCCCGACGTCGAGCACCTTGTGGAGCCCGGCCCGGCCGTACGTGAGCTGCCCCTCGTGGATCAGCAGGCCGGCTTCCGCGCGGCCGGAGACAACCTCGTCCAGGATCTGGTCGAACGGCAGCTCGCGCACCTGCAGGTCGTCGCCGAGCGCGAGCCGGAGCGTAAGGTAGGCGGTCGTGCCGCGGCCCGGGATCACGATCTCGAGGTCGCGCAGCTCCTCCGGGTCGAGCGGCTCCCGGGCGACCACGATCGGCCCGTAGCCGAAGCCCATCGACGCCCCGTGCGGAAGCAGCACGTAGCGGTCGGCGACGGACGGGTAGGCGCCCATCGAGAGCGCCGTGACCTCGAGGCGGCCCTCCTGCGCCCACTCGTTGAGCGTCTGGATGTCCGAGACGACCTGCTCGAGCTCGAGCCCGCGCGTGTCGACGCGCCCGGCCTCGATCGCCCAGAACATGAACGCGTCGTCGGGATCGGCGCTGTGTCCGACGCGAATCGTCACAGCGGGCCACGTTAGTCGATGGGCGAGCTACGCTCGCTGAGTGACGGCTCCGCTGTCGGAAGCGATCCAGGACTACCTGAAGGGGATTTACAAGCTGCAGGAGGCGGGCGGGCGGGCAACCGTGACGGCGCTCGCGCGCGACCAGGGCGTATCGCCCGCCTCGGCATCGGCAATGCTGAAGAAGCTCGCCGTGCTCGACCTGCTCGAGCACGAGCCCTACCGCGGCGCGCGGCTGACGCCCGCGGGCGAGAAGGTGGCGCTCGAGGTGATCCGCCACCACCGACTGCTCGAGCTGTACCTCGCCGAGACGCTCGGCGTTCACGTCGACGACGTCCATGCGGAAGCTGACCGGCTGGAGCACGCGATCTCGGAGGAGCTCGAGGAGCGGATCGATCGAATCCTCGGCTACCCGACGCACGACCCACACGGGGACCCGATTCCCGATGCGAACCTCGAGTGGCCCAAGGCCACGTAGAATCGCCGTCGATGGGACAGTTCTCGGATTTCATCCGCGCGCCGCTCAGCTTCCTCTTCCCACGTTCGCGCAGGGAGGAGGTCTGCGCCGAGCATCTGATCCGCGAGCACCATCGCGGGCGCGCGCTCGAGGACATCCTCAAGGACGCGTACATCACGAACCGGCTCTCGCCGGAGCAGGCCAAGCGCCTGCTCGACCGGCCGGACATCCTGCACGCGTTCGGGGACGACCTCGTTGCCGCGCAGAAGGCCGCCGGCAACGGCGGCCAGTCGGCTTGAGTTAGACCTCGGTTCCGGCGCCGCGCTCGCGCGCGAGCTCGACCACCCGCGCGCCGGCCGCGATGTCCCACGCCGCGATCCCGTTGGACTTGAAGAGGACGATGTCCTCGGGCGACTCGCGCCCGCGCAGCTCGCCGGTGACGATCTCCTGCAGCTCATGCACCTCGAGCCAGTCGAGGACTCCCTGCTCGACCGGCTCGATGAGGTCGCCCGACTCCTGCTGTGACTGCTCGCGCGAGTCGCAGCACACGAACGCCGCCCGTTCGAGCACGGCGTTGTCGAGCTCCCGCCGCCTCGGATCGTTCGCCCCGACGGCACAGACGAGCGCGCCTTCACGGAGCCACTCGCCGCGCAGCACCGGGTCCTTCGAGGTCGTGACGGTGACGACGATCTCGGCGTCGGCCGCCTCGCGATGCGACTCCGCCGGCTCGCAGCCGTGCTCGCGGCAGAACTCGGCGAGCCGCTCGGCGTTGCGCGCGTAGACGGAGACGTGCTCGATCGTCGGAACTGCTGCGCGGATGCACGCGATCTGCGTGGCGGCCTGCCGGCCGGCGCCGATCACGCCGAGGCTCGCGGCACCCTCGCGCGCGAGGTAGCGGGCGGCGACGCCGGACGCGGCACCGGTGCGCACCTGCCCGAGCTTGTCCGCCTCGATGACCGCCTCGATCCGGGTCGGTGCGGCGAGCGCGAAGAGCACGACCACGAAGGGCGTGCCGCTCATCGTCCACGCGTACGACTTGAGGCCCGCGTAGCCGAGCTCTTGGTCGACGGCCGCCATCACCGCGTAGACGCCGTCGTCGAGCCCAAGCCGGGTGCGCGGCTGGTTCTGAACCGAGCCGCGGGCGAGCCGCCGGAAGGACTCCTCGACGGCGTCGATCGCCTCGGCGGGCGTGAAGAGCTCGGCGACCTCCTGCTCGGTCAGGTAGAGCGGGCACACGGCCCGCATTGTCTCAGGCGCGGCGCCGCCGGACACGACCGAGCGGCCCGGGCTGCTTCGGCTGCTTCGCGTGCCACTCGTCGTAGGTCGGGAGCCTCCCAGCGGCGTGCGCCTTCTGCACGCACTCCACGTGCGCGTGCCGGCGGCGGCTGACGTCGCCCTCGGGCGCGATCAGCGCGTGCTCGCTCATCGCGTGCAGCCGTCCGTCGCAGAGCGGGCACGTGTAGCTCGCTGCCTTCTCGTTCTGGGCGCGGCGCATCGACCACCAGCGCGCCCGGGGAAGATCTGCCACGTGCTCCGGTCAGGCTCTCTTCCTACGTCACCGTGACGAAGCCCTTCATCCCGGCGGCGGCGTGCCCGGGCACCGTGCAGAGGTACTCGTAGGTCCCTTTGAGGAGCACCGAGGCGCGCAACGTCGTCGACTGGCCCGGGGTGAGCATCTTCGTCGTCCGGCCGTTGCAGCTGTTCGCGAGGGAGCTGCTCTTCTTCGAGCACAGCTTGAAGTCGTGCGAGAGCGCGCCGCCGTTCTTGACCTTGAAGATCACGACGCCGCGCTTCACGGACTTCTTGGAGAGCGTGAAGTTGAGCTCGCTCGGTTTGCCGGCAGTGACGTTGACGGTCGTGATGAGCGTCGAGGATCTCGGCGCGGCCTGCGCACCGGACGCGGCGATGAGTGCCGCCCCGGCCAGACAGACGGCTACGAGGACTGGGAACCTGATCATGCGATATCTCCTTCCGTCGGGTTCGGTGCGGACGGTATCCGTCACTCGTTATCGCCGTGTGAAGCAGAAGGATGCGCCCGGCACGCCGCACGTATTTTCCGATCCGCTGTGGTGCTCCTTCCTTGGACGACGACGAGCCGGCAGGCTCATGACGCCGCGAAGCGGACGAGGTACCGCGCGACGACGACCTACACCCGAACACCCCCGCAGGAGCCGGGGCCACAACGACTCTCGCGGGATCATCGCGACGCCGGACCTGGCCTTTCGGCCCGTTGACGCCTGACCGAGCATCGTCGCGGACCGAGCTCATCACCGTTCCGGCGTGGCAGCGTGCGCACAGACGCCTGAGGCTAGACCGACAAGGCAGTCGTCTGGGGTTACCCGACGTCGTGTGTCATTTGGTCGATGCAGACCGTGATCGCCAGGATCAGCGCGTCGTCTTGCTCAGAGTCGATCTCGATCCCGTACGTATCCCGCACTCTGAACCAGCGCTTCGATACCTGAGCGACATCGTCACCGCCACGTTCGATCTTGTACTCGTGGTCGAGGATGTTGCCCTTTGCCTCCATGTCCTCGCCGCCCTCGACGTCGATCGAAAAGCGCTCGCGCAACGGGCTTATGAGCGCCTTCTTCACAGTCGCCACGGTCTTGCCGTCGCGCTCGATCTCCATCTTGTCGCGCACGCTCAGCTTCTTCTCCTGGATCGTGAACACCTCGTCGCCGCTGGGGGTCTCGAGGACGAGCGTGTCGCGGATCCGCAGCGCCTTGCCGTTCACCTTGAAGGCGCGCTCGCCGCCGTCGGTCTCAATCCAGTAGTCGTCGCCGATCGCGAACATCTTCTCTCGCATTTGGTACTTCGTCCCCCCGTCGTCGTCGCGGCGGCCTCTCAACAGCGGCATCTCAAGTCTCCTTCCCACCGGGAACGTTTTCCACGACTCTACGCCTCCGCCGTCCCTACGACCTCAGGCACAGCTACAGGCCTTTTTGGCATGCGCCCGGCAAGATTCGAACTTGCGGCCTCTGCCTCCGCAGGGCAGCGCTCTATCCCCTGAGCTACGGGCGCGGGACGGTCAGTGTATCCGGGCGAAGCGCCCTGAGACCGTGAGCTCGGCGCCCTCGGGCACCTCGGCTCGAACGTAGGCGAGCGCGAGCCCGGGAACCGAGCTCGTCAGCCGGCCCACGACGTCGTCGCCGTACCGCACCTCGGCCGGCGGCGCGACGCGGTCGCCCTCCACCTCGAGCACGCGCAGACCGCGGTTCGCATGGCCGCGGTTGTGGAGCCGCGCCACCGGCTCCTGGCCCGGGAAGCAGCCCTTGGTGAACGAGACGGCGCGCTCGTCGAGGCCGGCCTCGGCCGGGAGGATTCCCTCGTCGATCTCGCGACCCCAGCGCGGGGTGCGGGCGAGGATGCGGAGCCGTTCGAGCTCGTCGTCGGCCGGCTCGGCGTCGGCGACGGCGTCGAGCACCTCGACGGCGGGCATGCCGTAGTCGAGCGTCGGGATCCCGGGTCCCTCGCCGAGGACGATCGCCGAGCTGTGCTCCTCGGGCTCGATCTCGCACTTCGAGGCGATCCGCATCCGCGTCAGGAACGCGCGGACGACCTCGCCGAGCTCCGGTTCGGTGAGGAGCAGGAAGTCGTCGTCGCCCCGATGCCACACGACGAGCGGCGCGATCACGCGGCCCTTCGGCGTGAGGATCAGCGCCTCGCACGACTCCGCGGCGAGCACGTCGTTCGAGACGAGCCGCTGGAGCAGGGCCGCGGCATCCGGGCCCTTGACGCGGACGTACGCGCGCGGACGGATGTAGGCCTTGGTTTCAACCGACCCCACGTCTCTAGTCTAGGTGCCGTGTTCCGGGGCAGAGAGGAACGGAAGGTCAGGGAGGCGGGGGTCGACCCCGGCCGCCTGCCGCCCGGCCAGCACATGACCGTCAAGTGGCCCGTGCTGCACGCAGGCAGCGTCCCGCACACCGACCTGGCGACGTGGACCTTCCGCGTCCACGGCGAGGTCGCGAACGAGGTCGAGCTCTCCTGGGAGGAATTCAATGCGCTCCCCCGCTCGAGCAACGTTCAGGACATCCACTGCGTCACGCGCTGGAGCCGCTTCGACACCGCGTTCGAGGGCGTCCACTGGCGCGAGCTCGCGAAGCTCGCGAGGCCGCTGCAGAGCGCACACTTCGCGGTCGCCTGGGCCGAGCACGACTTCACGACGAACGTCCCGATCGAGTCGCTCGAGGACGACCTGGCGCTCCTTGCGACGCACGCCGACGGCGAGCCGCTCACGCCCGATCACGGCTTCCCGCTGCGGCTCGTCGTCCCGCACAGGTACTTCTGGAAGAGTGCGAAGTGGCTCCGCTCGATCGAGCTCGTGCCCTTCGACCGGCCGGGCTTCTGGGAGCGTCTCGGCTACAACAACGACGCTGATCCCTGGGAAGAAGAGCGCTTCGCCTTTTGACATCCGGCGGGCGGTGCAAGATCACTCGATCGCGACATGACCCGCCGGTCGCTATTCCCGGACCTTCTGCCGGTGACCAGTCGGGTGCGCGGCTACGTGTGGAGGCCGGACGCGTGACGAGCGTCGTCCTCGCCGACACTGGCGTCGCCGCCTCGTGGCTCCTCTTCGCGCTCGTCTGATCCTCGGCTCGGCTATCCTCGTCGCGCCGGGCTGCTCGCCTGTTCGCCCCCGGCGCCGATCCCGGCCGCATCCGGCGGCCGCCGACCTCTGGCTCGGGCTCGCGCTGGTCGTCCTCTATCTGCTCGTCTGGAACGACGTCGCGCCGGTCGGCTGGCCCGCGTGGCTCCTGCCCGTCGTCGCTGGAACCGCCGGGCTGCGCGCTCGGCGCTCCGCGTCTCCGGCGCTACGCGCCGGCCGTCGGCTCGGCGGTCGTGCTCGGGCTCGTCGCTCTGGCGGCGCTGCTGCTCGCGAACCAGGCGCTCGCGCGTCGCGGACGACTACGACTTCGGGCTCTACCACCTGGGCGCTGATCCACTACGCCGAGCACTACTCGGCGATCCCGGGCCTGGCGAACCTCCAGAGCCGCTTCGGCGCCGGCGACGGCACCTGCTCTTCGTCGGCGTTCCTCGACCACGGCCCCTGGGCGGGCGCCGGGCCGCACCTCGCCGACGGGCTGCTCGCCGCGATGCTCTCTGTATCGAGCTCGGCTCGCGCTTCGCGTTCCGCTCCCTGCGGGCGGGCTTCGACGTCGTTCACGAACCGGCTGGCGCTGCTGCTCGTCCCGGCGCTCGTCATGCGTCGTCGTCTGGCGGCCCGACCAGCGGATCGCGAGCCCGAACCTCGACTTCGCGGCGTTCGTGCTCGTCGTGGTCGGGATGCTGTACCTCGCCGAGGCGGTGGAGCGCGGCTTCCAGCCGACGGCCGTGCTGGCCTCGTCCGCCGCGCTCGCCGCCGCCTCGGCGACGCGGCCGCTCTACTGGCTGCGACCGCTGTTCGCGATCGCGGTCGCGGCGTTCGCGGCGCGCCGGGCAGGGCCGCCGCGTGGCTCCGTGCCGCGGCTCTCGCCGGGCTCGTGCCGGTCGCGACGGCGCTCGCCTGGATCGGCGCGGCAGACGATCCTCTCCGGCTACCCGCTCTTCCCGACGACGACGCTTCCGGCTGCGCGTCGACTGGCGCGTGCCGATCTCACGTCGTCGAGCATCGAGAACGACTGGGATCACGCATGGGCGCGCCGGCCGGCGGTGCAGCCGGTCGATCGTGCTCGGCTCGTGGCACTGGCTGCAGCGCTTCTGGCTGCAGCACACGTTCGAGAACCCGGACGTGGCGATCCCGCTGCTTGCTGCTCGCCGTGCTGCGCACCGGCGCTCCTGCTCGCCCGGCGCGCGACTCCGGCCGGCGGCAGCGACACGATGCCGATGCTCGCGGTGGTCGTCCCGAGCCTCGCCACCCTCGTCGGCTGGTTCTTCATCGCGCCGGACCCGCGCTTCGCCTGGGCGCCGATCTGGCTCGTGCCGCTCGCGCTCGCCGCCTGGGCGATCCCGACGACCCGAAGACGAGGCCGTCGCCGTGGCTGCTCGTCCCGGCGGGCTCGGCGTCGTGCTGATCGTCGAGCTGGCGACGCTGTCCGGCGGCGTCTCGGGCTGGCTCGTCCCGGTCGGTCGCTCGGCGCGACGCTGGTCGGCGGCGGCCGCGGCGGCGCGCTGCACTGGCCGACCGCGTCGCGGGGTCGCTCGCGCTCGGCGTCGCCGTCGCGGCGCGTCATCGCCGGCGTGGTCGGTGGTCTCCGACGTCCGCGGCCTCGACGTTCGCCGTGCGACGAAGGGCGGCCCGCTCGGAATGCCACCGAACCCGACGCCCTCGCTGATCGACGTCACCGACCGCGACGGCCTCGTCGTCCGCCAGCCGGCCGACGGCGCCGACCAGTGCTGGCAGGCCGTCCTCTGCATCCCGCAGCTGGAGGTGAAGGCGCTCGCGATGCGCGGGTCGACGACTCGCGCGACGGCTTCAAGGCCGCGCGCCGTACGCTTAAACGCGAGAGGCGCCGGCTGAGCCGGCGCCTCCGCGCAGAGCACGAGCCGTAATCCGGCTTACATCATCCCCGACATGTCGGGCATGCCGGCCCCGGCGCCGACCGGACTCTTCTCCGGCGCGTCGGTGACAATCGCCTCGGTGGTGAGGATGTTCTTGCCGATCGACGCGGCGTTCTGCAGCGCCGAGCGGGTGACCATGGTCGGATCGATGATCCCGGACTTGACCAGGTCCTCGACCTCGCCGGTGTCGACGTTCAGGCCCTGGCCCGGCTTGGCCGAGCGGACGGACTGGATGACGACCGAGCCCTCGAGGCCCGCGTTGGTCGCGAGCTGCCTGAGCGGCTCCTCGAGCGCACGGAGAACGATCTTGGCGCCCGTCGCCTCGTCGCTCTCGAGCTCGTCGAGGAGCGTCGCCTTGACCTTGTCGGCCGCGTTCAGCAGCGCGACGCCGCCGCCGGGGACGATGCCCTCCTCGAGCGCCGCGCGGGTCGCCTGCAGGGCGTCCTCGACGCGGTGCTTCTTCTCCTTCATCTCGGTCTCGGTGGCAGCGCCGACCTTGACGACCGCGACGCCGCCCGACAGCTTCGCGAGGCGCTCCTGCAGCTTCTCGCGGTCGAAGTCGGAGTCGGTGGTCTCGATCTCGGCCTTGATCTGCTTGATGCGGCCCTTGATCGCCTCCGGGTCGCCGCCGCCGTCGATGATCGTCGTCGAGTCCTTGTCCACGACGACCTTGCGGGCGCGCCCGAGCTGCGAGAGCTTCGTGTTCTCGAGCTTGAGCCCCATCTCCTCGGTGATCACCTCGCCGCCGGTGAGGATGGCGATGTCCTCGAGCATCCGCTTGCGGCGGTCACCGAAGCCCGGCGCCTTCACGGCGACGGCCTGGAAGGTGCCGCGCAGCTTGTTGACGACGATCGTCGCGAGCGACTCGCCCTCGACGTCCTCCGCCACGATCAGAAGCGGCTTGCCGTTCTGGATCACCTGCTCGAGCAGCGGCAGCAGATCCTTGATCCCGCCGAGCTTCTGGTTGGCGATCAGGATGTAGGGGTCGTCGAGGACGGCCTCCATCCGCTCGGCGTCGTTGACCATGTAGGGCGACAGGTAGCCCTTGTCGAACTGCATGCCCTCGGTGAACTCGAGCTCGAGGCCGAAGGTCTGGCCCTCCTCGACGTTCACGACGCCGTCCTTGCCGACCTTCTCGATCGCATCGGCGATCACGTCGCCGATCTCGCGCTCACGCGAGGAGATCGTCGCCACGCGGGCGATGTCCTCCTTGCCGTTGACCTCGGTCGACTGCGCCTTGAGGTTGTCGACGACCGCCTCGACCGCCTTCTCGATCCCGCGCTTGAGGGCGATCGGGTTCGCGCCGGCCGACACGTTCTTCAGACCCTCGCGCACGATCGCCTGGGCGAGCACGGTCGCGGTCGTCGTGCCGTCGCCGGCGACGTCGTTCGTCGCCGTGGCGACCTCCCGCACGAGCTGCGCGCCCTGGTTCTCGAACGCGTCCTCGACCTCGATCTCGCGGGCGATGGTGACGCCGTCGTTGGTGATCGTCGGGGCGCCGTACTTCTTGTCGAGCACGACGTAGCGGCCCTTCGGGCCGAGCGTCACCTTCACGGCGTCGGCGAGGATGTCGACGCCGCGCTGGAGCGAGCGGCGTGCGTCCTCGCTGAACTTCAGTTCCTTGTGAGCCATATCTCTCTTTCTTCCTCTCTGGTGGTTACGCCGTGGCCTTGACCTTCGCGGGCTTCCCGACAACCTTCGCGAGCACGTCGCTCTCGCGCAGGATCAGATAGTCGGTGCCCTCGATCCGGATCTCCGTGCCGCCGTACTTCGAGAAGACGACCTGGTCGCCCTCGGCAACGTCCATCGGGATCCGCTCGCCGGTCTCGCTGTTGCGGGCGCCCGGGCCCGCGGCGACGACCTGGCCGCGCTGCGGCTTCTCGAGCGCGGTGTCCGGGAGCACGATGCCGCCCATCGTCGTCTGCTCCTCCTCGAGGGGCTCGACGATCAGGCGGTCTCCCAGGGGCGTCAGATTCATTCCTTCAGACCTCCACTGTTTCGCATGACAAAGCGAACTGTCGGCATCACGTTCAGCTTGTGACGCGCTTGTGACATCACCTGGCACTCTCTCCTCGGGAGTGCCAGCGCGAAGCATAGCCGAAGAGATCTCAGTCGCGAAGGCTAAGATCGGGAGCTGTGCGGCGTGAGTTCTCGGCCGGCGGCGTGCTTGTCCGGCGTATCGCGCGGGCGCTGGATGCTGGCCGTCATCCGCCCCGCCGGCAAGCCGCACGGGCTCTGGGTGCTCCCGAAGGGGCAGCTCGACGAGGGCGAGAGCAGCGAGACGGCGGCGCTGCGCGAGGTCGCGGAGGAGACGGGCGCCCGCGGCCGGTCGCTCGGCAAGCTCGGCGACACGCAGTACTGGTTCAACTGGGACGGGGAGCGGGTGTTCAAGGTCGTGTCGTTCTTCCTCGTCCGCTACGAGGACGGCCGGCTCGGCGACATCCCGGAGGAGTTCCGGCACGAGGTGGCGGACGTGCGCTGGCTGCCGCTCGACGAGGCCCCGGCGCTCCTCGCGTACCGAGGCGAGCGCGAGATGGCCGAGCGGGCCCTGGCTCGACTGTCCGGCGAGTGACCGCACCACTATGATCGAACGCGCTTGACCGCCTTCGCCCTCAACTTCTACTCCCCCATCGTCGAGGCGCAGCTCCGCTCCCACCGCAAGACGGCCACGATCCGGCTCGGAGACAAGTCGCGCAAGTACCAGAAGGGGATGATCGTGTCGGTGCTCGTCGGCGCGCGCTACGGGCCGCGCCAGCACGTCTTCGACGCGGTGATCGACAAGGTCGAGGTGAAGCGGCTCGACGAGCTCTCGCCGCGCGAGATCGAGCACGACAACCCGGAGGTGCGCCGCCCCGATGAGATGGCGCACTTCCTGAGCCAGCTCTACAACCGCGAGGTCACCGGCGAGGACACCGTCACCGTGATCCGCTTCTCGTCGATCAAGACCGTTTCCTGATCGGGACGCCGAAGAGCGTCGGCTCCCGCACCTGCTTCCCGCACTCCTCGCAGTCGACGGCGAAGGTCGAGGAGATCGGCGCCGAGCACGAGGGGCAGCGGTGGATCATCTCGCCGGCGCACGAGGGGCACTCCGACGGCACGTCGGCCTCGAACTCCTCGAACCAGCGCCGGGCCGCGCCGCAGCGCAGGCAGATCGCCGTCCAGTCGCCGAGCACCCTGCGCCGTTCCTCTCGCAGCCAGTCGGATGCCTTGCCCACGACGGCATTGTGACGCCGCGGGCTCCCCGGCCGCCGCGTAGAGCGGGGCCCGGCAGGGCCGGCTCGGTAGTTACAGTGCGGTACGGCATGTCGATCGCGCGCGTTGCCGAACCGAGCGGGTCGCTTCAGGAGGCCAAGGAATGGGGCCTCGACCGCGAGGATCTCCTCGGCATCTACCGCAACATGCTCGTGACGCGCGGACTCGAGGAGCGCGGCCACATCCTCTACCGGCAGGGCAAGATCCCGGGCTCCTTCTACACGGGCCGCGGCAACGAGGCCTCGGCCGTGGCGATCGCGACCGCGATGGCTCGCGACGACGTCGGCGCGCCGCTCCACCGCGACATGGGGGTCCACGTCACGCGCGGCGTCGAGCCGTGGCGCATCTTCGCCAACTACATGGGCCGTGCCGACGGCCCGGCCAAGGGCAGGGACGGCAACGTGCACCTGGCCGACATCCACCTCGGTCTCGTCGCGATGGTCTCGCACCTGCCGGCGATGCTCCCGGTCGCGGTCGGCTGCGCGCTCGCCTTCCGGATCAAGGAGGAGAAGCGGGTTGCGGTCGGCTGGTTCGGCGAGGGCTCGTCCGCCCGCGGCGACGCGCACGAGGCCATGAACTTCGCCGCGGTGCGCCACCTGCCGGTGGTCTTCATCTGTGACAACAACGGCTGGGCCTACTCGACGCCGGCGCACCTCGAGTACACGGTCGAGCACATCGCCGACCGCGCCGCGGCCTACGGGTTCGAGGGCGTCGTCGTCGACGGCACCGACGCACTCGCGGTGTACCGCGAGGCGAAGCGGGCGATCGAGAAGGCACGCCAGGGCGGCGGCCCGACCCTGATCGAGAGCGTGACGCTGCGGATGGAGGGCCACGCCGTGCACGACGACGCGTCGTACGTGCCCAGAGAGCTCTTCGAGGAGTGGGCGAAGCGCGACCCGATCGAGCGCTACTGCCGCTGGCTGCGCGAGAACGCCGAAATGACCGACGACGAGGACGACGAGATCAAGAGCTACGTGAAGCGGACGCTCAACGACGCGCTGGAGCGCGCGGAAGCCTCGCCCGAGCCCGATCCCGCGACGCTGCTCGAGGGCGTGTACGCCAACCCGGAAGAGCTCGACACGCCCCACCACATGTAATGGCGGAGAAGACCTACCTGCAGGCAATCAGCGACGGCCTCCGGCAGGAGATGCAGCACGACAAGCGCGTCTTCCTGATCGGCGAGGACATCGGCGTCTACGGCGGGGCGTTCAAGGTGACGGCCGGCTTCCTGGAGGAGTTCGGGGCCTGGCGCGTAATCGACGCGCCGCTCTCCGAGACGGCCATCGTCGGCGGCGCGACCGGCGCCGCGATGGCGGGCCTGCGGCCCGTCGCCGAGATGCAGTTCGCCGACTTCATCTCCTGCGCCTACGACCACCTGGTCACGATCGCCGCCAAGCAGCACTGGCGCGCCGGGACACCCGTCCCGCTCACCGTGCGCTGCCCGTCCGGCGGCGGCTTCTCCGGCGGGCCGTTCCATTCCCAGAACCCCGAGTCGACCTTCGCCCACTTCCCCGGCCTCAAGTGCGTCTGCCCGGCGACGCCGGAGGACGCGAAAGGGTTGATCATCTCGGCGATCCAGGATCCGAACCCCGTGCTCTTCTTCGAGCACAAGCACCTCTACCGCCGGATCAAGGGCGAGGTGCCGGACGAGCGCTACACGACGCCGATCGGCGAAGCGCGCGTCCACCGCGCGGGCGACGACGTCACGATCGTCACCTGGGGTGCGATGCTCTACACCGCCGAGGCGGCTGCAGAGGAGCTGGACGACCTCTCGGTCGAGATCGTCGACCTGCGCTCGGTTCTGCCGTGGGACAAGCAGGCCGTGCTCGATTCGGTGCGCAAGACGTCGAAGGTGATCGTCCTCCACGAGGACAATCACACGGGCGGCTTCGGCGCCGAGATCGCGGCGACGATCGCCGAGGAGGCCTTCGAAGATCTCGACGCGCCGCCGAAGCGCGTCACCGCGCCCGACTCACCGGTACCCTTCGCACCCGTGCTCGAGCAGGCGTTCCTGCCGCAGGTCTCCGACGTGGTCGCGGCGCTCCGCGAGGTCGCGGAGTACTAGGGGTCGTGGCGACCGGCACCGTCGTGGACGTCGTCATGCCCCAGATGGGCGTGTCGGTGTCCGAGGGAACGGTCACCAAGTGGCTCCGCGCGGTCGGCGAGGAGGTCCGCGCCGACGACCCGCTGCTCGAGATCTCGACCGACAAGGTCGACACGGAGGTTCCGAGCCCGGGCTCCGGGGTGCTCCAGGAGATCCTGGTGGCGGAGGGCGAGACGGTCCCGGTCGGGACGCTGCTCGCGCGCATCGGCGGCGGCGCGGCCGCGGCCGCTGCGGCGCCCGCGCCGTCCGTGCCCGAGCCGCTCCCGTCCTACGTCGAGCCGGAGGCCGCGGCCGCGGCCGAGCCGGAGCCTGAGCCCGTCGCTGCGGCGCCCGAGCCGCCGGCGCCGAGCGGCAACGGCTCCTCGACGGGACGCCCGGCCTTCGTCTCCCCGGTCGTCGCCCGGATTGCCGCCGAGCACGGCATCGACCCTGCCAGCGTGACCGGCACCGGACGCGACGGCCGCGTCACGAAGAAGGACATCCTCGCGTTCGTGGAACGCGAGAATAGGCCGGCGCCTCCGGCGCCGGCACCAGCAGCACCGCCGCAGCCCGCCGCCCCCGCCCCGCCGCAACCCGCTGCGGCGACCGCGCCGGCACCCCAGCCGACCGCCGCGCCGAGCTGAGGTCCTCCCGGGCGAGGAGCTGACGCCGATGACCGCCATGCGGCGTGGGATCGCCGAGCACATGCGCCGCTCGCTCGACACCGCCGCGCACGTCACGAGCGCGATCGAGGTCGACCTGTCGAAGGTGGTCGCGATCCGCGAGCAGCTGAAGGGCGAGTACCGCTCCTCGCACGGCGTCAGCCTCACGTACCTCGCGTTCATCGCGCGTGCGACGGTCGAGACCCTGGCCGAGTGGCCGTACGTGAATGCCGAGATCCGCGGCGAGTCGATCGTCACGAGGAACTTCGTCAACCTCGGCTTCGCCGTCGCCCTCGACGAGGGCAAGGGTCTGATCGTGCCGGTGCTCAAGCACGCCGAGGACCTGAATCTCCTGGGGATGGCGCGCGGCGTCGCCGATCTCGCCGACCGCGCGCGCACCAAGAAGCTCGTCCCCGACGACGTCCAGGGCGGCACCTTCACGATCACGAACCCCGGCGGCTACGGCACGCTCATCGGCACGCCGGTGATCAGCCGGCCGCAGAGCGGCATCCTCGGCACCTACGCGCTCGTGAAGCGGCCGTGGGTGATCTCCGACGACGCCGGCCAGGACGCGATCTCGATCCGCCCGATCATGATCCTCACGCTCACCTACGATCACCGGCTGATCGACGGCGCCTACGCGGGGCAGTTCCTGCGCGACCTGTCCGGGCGCCTCCAGAGCTGGGGCGAGAGCGATTACTGATGGGCAATGAAGACCAAGAGTTCGTCCCGGTCGGGGAGGCCGTGAACGAGGCCGAGGCCTCGATCATCGTCGGCTTCCTCGGGGCGCAGGGCATCGAGGCCGTCTACGAGCCCCGCGGGGAGCTGGGCAGCCCGTTTCCCACGGCCGCCAGCGGATCGCACGAGATCCTCGTGAAGGTGGCCGACGCCGAAGCGGCACGCGCAGCGCTCGCGGACGTCGAAGCGCACGGTTAGTTGGAGGCGTTCGAGCTCGCGCCGGACTTCTGGCGCTGGACGGGACGCCGCGACACGATCGGTGCCGAGGTCTCGTCCGTCTACTACAAGACGGGCAGCGAGATCCTGCTGTTCGACCCGCTCCTCCCGCCCGAGGATCCGGACGGTTTCTGGCGCGCGCTCGACCGGGACGTCCTGCCGGGCGACACCGTCCTCGTCCTCCTGACCGCCCGGTCGCACACCCGCAGCGCGCACGAGATGGCCGGGCGCTACCCGGGCAGCCGCGTGTGGGATGCGCACGGCAGCGTGCCGCTGCCGGCGGGCGTGGCGGCACACCCGAGCGGCCGGACCAGCGAGGTGGTGTTCTGGATCCCGGAGCACCGCGCGCTCGTCATCGGCGACGTCCTCGCCGGCGACGGCAGCGGCGGGCTGAAGCTCGGACGGGGTGCGGGGGCGCGCGAGGTCCAGGCCCTCCGGCCGCTGCTCGAGCTCGAGCCGGCGTTCGTCCTTCCCTCGCACGGCGAGCCGCCCGGCGATCCCGAGCGCGCCCTCCGCGCGGTTTTGGGCTAGTCGCGCTCCTCCACCTGCGCGGGCAGCCCGTGCCAGCGCGAGGGGGCGTCGAGCTCGAACTGGAACTGGTCGAGGATCCGCAGCACGGTCTGATCGACGATGTCGTCGATCTCCGTCGGCCGGTGGTAGAACGCCGGGGTCGGCGGGAAGATCGTCGCGCCCAGGTCGGAGAGCGTGAGCATGTTCCGCAGGTGGATGCTCGAGAGCGGGGTCTCGCGCACGGCGAGCACGAGCGGGCGGCGCTCCTTGAGGGTGACGTCGGCGGCACGGCCGATCAGGTTGTGCGAGTAGCCGGAGGCGACCGCCGCGAGCGTCTTCGTGCTGCACGGCGCGATCACCATCCCGCGTGTGAGGAAGGAGCCGCTCGAAACGGCCGCGGCCTGGTCGTTCTCGCCGTAGACCTCGTCCGCGAGCGCCTTGACCTGGGTGTACGAGTACGACGTCTCGTGCTCGATCGTGACACGTGCCCAGCGGCTGATGATGAGGTGAACCTCGACAGGCAGATCCCGTAGGCACTCGAGCAGGCGGATGCCGTAGATCGCGCCCGAGGCGCCGGTGAGCGCGACGACGAGACGCGAGGTCATCGGCCGTGCGCGCTCATACCGGCGCTGAGGCTATCTGTCCGGAGGGGTTACGCGATCGCTCCGGTACCCGCGGACGAGGACGAGGACGACGGCGGGGCCGCCGAAGCCGTGCGGCCCACCGGGGCCGCCGCCGGGGCCGCCGGTCTGGACGCTGACGAGCTTGAAGCTGTCGTCGACGTAGACCGTCGCGAGCGTGCCGTCGGACTTGATCACGTGTGCCTCGTACGTCGCGTTGCCGTCGGCGTCGGTCTCGACGCGGACAATCGTGGCCCCCGGCAGCGCGTCCTTGGCGACCGCGGTCACCTTGGCGAGCGCATCGCCGGTCAGCGGGGTCTCGTCCGAGCGCTGCGTCCCCCAGCCCTGCGGCGCCGCCGGCGGCGAGGTGGCCGCGGGTGTCGTCGTGGTGGAGGTCGAGGTCGAGCCGTTGCCGCTCGCCGCGGCGGCGATGCCGTAGCTGCCCGCAGCGAGACCGAAGACGGTCGCGCCGAGCGCAGCCCAACGAGGGATGAGGCGGGTTGTTGCCTGCATGCGTGATTCGCTCCTTCCAGGTGGGTTGGTGTCGATTCCAGGGTGGGCGACACGCGTGCGAACCATCTGGGCCGGCGCTGGGAATCAGATGTGAGCGGTGACGTACTCGGCGATCGCGAGGCACGAGGTTGCCCCCGGCGAGGGGGCGTTGCGCACCGCCGTCACGGGGCCTACCCTGCCGATCCGGAAGTCGTCGACGAGGGATCCGTCGGGGTCGACGGCCTGCGCCCGGACTCCGGCGCCCGCCCGCACCAGGTCCGAGTCGCGCAGCTCCGGCACGTAGCGACGCGCCTCGGCCGCGAAGGCGCTGCGGAGGAGCGAGCCTCGCAGCTCACGGGCGCCCATCCGCCAGTGGCGGCGGGCGAGGCGGCGGAAGCCCGGGTAGCGAAGCGTCTCGATGAGATCGCCGAGGGCGACGTCCCGCCACCTGTAGCCCTCCCGCGCGAGAGCGAGGACGGCGTTCGGGCCGACGTCGACGCCGCCGTCCACCCGCCTGGTGAAGTGGACGCCGAGAAACGGATACGCGGGATCCGGCACCGGGTAGACGAGACCCCCGACGAGATCCGCCGTGAGCCGGTAGTACTCGCCGCGGAACGGGACGATCGTCGGGCCCGGCGTCGTCACCGGCCGCGCGGGCGAGCCGGTCCGACTGCAGGCCGGCGCAGAGCACGAGCCGGTCGAGCTCGAGCTCCTCCCCGCCGGCGGTGAGGCGTACCCGTCTGCCCGTGACGCGGATGCGGGTCACCTCGGCTCCCAACCGGATCGCGCCGCCGGCGGCCTCGACATCCCCGGCGAAGGCCCGCGCCACGGCCCGGTAGTCCGTGATAGCGGTGCTCGGCGAGTGGAGACCCGCGACCGCCGCGACATGCGGCTCGACCTCCCGTACCTGCCCCGCGTCGAGCCAGCGCAGGCCGGGCACGCCGTTCGCCTGCCCGCGCCGCTCGAGCTCGCGCAGCCGCGCCACCTCGCCGTCGTCCACCGCGACCACGAGCTTCCCGCACTCGACGTACGGCAGCGCCCGCTCCTCGCAGTAGGCACGAAGCAGGCCTACGCCGCGGCGGCAGAGATTGGCCTTGAGCGACCCGGGTGCGTAGTAGATCCCGGCGTGGACGACGCCGCTCGACCGGCCCGTCTGGTGCGCTGCGATCTCCGGCTCCTTCTCGAAGACCGTGACCGTCGCCTCCGGGTGCAGCTGGGCGAGCCGGCGCGCGGACGCGAGGCCGAGGATCCCCGCACCGACCACGCCGATCCGCTCCCGGGCAGCAGCCACCGCCCGCTACGGTAGTTCGCGATGGGGACCCGCGGCGCGTATCTGATGAACCTCGGCGTCGTGCCCTACCGGGAGGCGTGGGATCTTCAGCGCTCGCTCGCGGCGGCGGTGACGCAGGCCGCGATCCCGGACACGGTGATCCTGCTCGAGCACCCCCCGACCGTGACGCTCGGCCGCACGACAAACACTGCCGAGCTGCACGTGCCGGACGGCGTGGAGGTCGAGATCGTCGAGACAGACCGGGGCGGGAAGTCCACCTTCCACGGCCCGGGCCAGCTCGTCTGCTACCCGATCCTCGACCTGAAGCGCCATGGGCGCGACGTCAAGAAATACTGTCGCGACCTCGAGGAGGCGATCGTGGCGACGGTGGCCGCGTTCGGCGTCGAGGCGACCTGCATCCCGGGGCTGACCGGCGTGTGGCTCGAGTCGCCGCCGCGCAAGATCGCGTCGATCGGCGTCCACATCTCGCGCTGGGTGACGACGCACGGCTACGCGCTCAACGTCGATCTCGACCCGGCGCCCTTCACGGAGTGGATCACGGCCTGCGGGCTCGAGGACGCGACCTTCACCTCCCTCGCGCGCGAGACCGGGAACGCCGTCACGGTCGAGGAGGTGCGCCCGCACGCGGCCGCGGCGCTCGAGTCGGTCTTCGGCCTGGCGTTCGACGAGCTCCCGGGCGACGAGCCGGGCCTGTGGGCCCAGCCGCTCCACGCCCAGCTCGCCGGTTAGCGATTCTGGACGAACTGCCAGCCGAAGCGGCCCTTGACGCAGAGGTTGCCGCGCGTCGTTTCGTCCTCCGGCGGAGCGGTGACCTTGACGATCGCTCCGTCCTGGACGTGCAGGGTGAGGTTGCAGCCGACGCCGCAGTAGGGGCAGACCGTGTCGACCCGGGACTGCGCCGGCTCGTCCCAGGTGCCGGCCTCGCGGAGGTCGAACTCTGTTTTCCCGATCAGGGCACCAGTCGGGCAGACCGCGACGCAGTTGCCGCAGTAGACGCACGCCGACTCCGGGAGCGCGACGCCGAACTCGGTCGAGATCTCGGCCTCGAGCCCACGGCCGGCGACGGAGATGGCGAACGTGTTCTGCCACTGCTCGCCGCAGGCGTCGACGCACTTGTAACAGAGGATGCAGCGCGAGTAGTCGCGCACGTAGAGGTCGTTGTCGATCTTCACCGGTTGCGCGACCGTCGCGGAGTCCGCGCCGAACCGCGCCGGATCGGCGGCGTAGCGCTCGATCGCGGCGAGCGCCTCCGGCGCGCGTGAGAGGTCGGCGGACGATCCGAGCAGCTCGAGCACGAGCCGCCGGCTCGTGCGGACCCGGGGCGAGTCGGTGTGGACGACCATCCCCGCCGTGACCTTGCGCGAGCACGCGGGGACGAGCGCGCGGGAGCCTTCGAGCTCGACCACGCAGACGCGGCAGACGTTCGCCGGCTCCAGCGTCTCGCCGTAGCAGAGCGTCGGCGTGTCGATCGCGGCGTTGGTGCAAGCGTCGAGGATGGTCGAGCCCTCGGGGACGTCCAGCCGCATGCCGTCGACGGTCAGCTCGACAGTCACGACGCCAGCACCCCGAGGTTGGTCCTGGCGGACTCGACGGCGTTCGCCGCGGTCTGCCCGAGCCCGCAGATCGACGCGTCGCGCATCACCTGCGCGAGATCGTCGAGCACCTCGAGCTCGTTCCCGTTCGGCCGGCCGGCCGCGAGGCGGTGCAGGGCCTCCTCCTGGCGAACGGTCCCGACCCGGCACGGCACGCACTGGCCGCACGACTCGTCGCGAAAGAACTCGGCGATCCGCAGGACGGCGGCGGTGAGGTCGGCGCCCTGCCCGAACACCATGACGACGCCGGAGCCGAGCGAGGCCTCGAAGTCGAGCCGAAGATCGAGCTGCCCGGGGCCGAGGAACGTGCCTGCGGCGCCCCCGAGCAGCACCGCCTTCGGCGGCTCGGCCCCGGCAAGATCGAGCAGCTCGCGCAGGGGCGTGCCGAGCTCGAGCTCGTACAGACCCGGCCGGGCGACGTCGCCCGAGAGGCAGAAGAGGCGGGTCTCGCGGGTCTCGCCGTTGAGGATCGCCGGCACGTTCGCGAGCGTCTCCACGTTGTTCACGACCGTCGGCTTGCCGAAGAGGCCGACCTCGACGGGGAAGGGCGGCTTGTTGCGCGGCTCGCCCCGGTAGCCCTCGATCGACTGGAAGAGCGCCGTCTCCTCGCCGCAGACGTACGCGCCGGCGCCGATCCGCAGCTCGACGTCGAAGCCGTCGCCGAGCAGTCCCGCGGCGCGCGCCTGCGCGAGCGCGCTCTCGAGCCGTGCGTGCGCGAGTGGGTACTCGGCGCGGATATAGAGGTACCCGCGCTCGCAGCCCGTGGCGTACGCCGCAATCGTCATCGCCTCGACCAGGGCGAACGGATCCTGCTCCATCAGGACGCGATCCTTGAACGTCCCCGGCTCGGACTCGTCGCCGTTGCAGACCAGGTAGTGCGGCCGCGCGGGCTGGCGCGCGACCGCCTCCCACTTCGCGGCGGTGGGGAAGGCGGCGCCGCCGCGGCCGAGCAGGTTCGCCTCGCCGATCGCGGCGATGACGCCGTCCGGGCCGAGCTCGCGGGCGCGCGCCAGCGCCTCGTAGCCGCCGTTCGCCCGGTAGGCGTCGAGCGACTCGGGATCCACACCCGCGCCGATGCGCCGGAGGAGGCGCAGCCCCTCGCGCTGCGGCAGCGGGTCGCGGCGCTCGGGCAGCTGAAGCTCCCGCGGTTCCTCGCCCGCGATCGTCCGCAGCGCCGCGGGCGCAAGCTCGCACAGGCCGAGACATGGGCTCGGAAGCGCGCCGGCCGGGACGGTTGCCCCCTTCAGCGCGCAGGCGAGGTCGGTGCAGACGTGCGTGACGTCGGCCGGCCGCTCCTCGAGCGCGAGCAGCGCGTAGAAGCTCGCGACGCCGAAGGCATCCGCCGGCGGCACCTCGAGCCGCCGCGTCGCGTAGGCGAGCGCACCTTCGCTCACCCAGCCGACGCGCCGCTGGGCGGCGCGCAGGACGGGAAGCAGGAGGTGGCGGCGCGTCCGGTCGCTGCGCGCGACCCGGTCACCGGACGGGGCCTCCGGACCGAGCACGGCGTCGATCGCCGCCCGTTCGGCGTCGCTCGGCTCGGCATCGAGCAGCCTCAGGTCAGGCAACGGGCTCGATCCTGACCGCGGTCGCCTTGAACTCGGCCGTCCCCGACTTCGGGTCGGTCGCGTCGATCGTGAGGACGTTCGTCGCGACGAGGTCCGGGAAGTGGAAGTTCATGAACGCGAGCCCCGGGCGCAGCGTCGCATCGAAGCGCACCGGCGCCTCGACGGCACCGCGGCGCGAGACGATGCGTGCGCGGGAGCCGTCCGCGACGCCGTAGCGCGCACCGTCGGCGGGCGAGAGGAGGATCGCCTCGCCGCCCGCGTGCAGCGGCGAGCGGAAGCCGGCCGACTGGATGCCGGTGTTGAAAGACTCGAGCCGGCGTCCCGTCGTCAGCCGCAGCGGGAACTCGGCGTCGAGGACGTCCACGGGCGGATCGTGCTCGACCACGTGGAAGGGCGCGCGGTCCGCGACGACGTCGTCCCACAGTCGGCCGTGCAGGAACTGGTCGCCGGGATGCGACTCGTCCCAGCACGGCCACTGGATCCCGCCGAGCTTCTCGAGGCGCTCGTAGCTCATGCCCGCGTGCATGGGCGAGAGCGAGCGCAACTCGTCCCAGACGTCCTGCGCACACGGGCTGCCGAGATCATGACCGAGGGCCATCGCCAGCTGATACACGAGCTCGATGTCGTCGCGTGCCTGGCCCGGTGGATCGACGGCCTTGCGGACGCGCTGCACGCGGCGCTCGCTCGACGTGACCGTCCCCTCGGCCTCGGCCAGCGTGGACGCGGCCGGCAGGACGACGTCGGCGAGCTCGGCTGTCCGGGTCAGGAAGAGGTCCTGGACGACGAGATGGTCGAGCCCCTCGAGCAGCCGGATCGCGCGCTGCTGGTCGGCCTCGCCCTGCGCCGGGTTCTCGCCGACGCAGTAGAGGGCCGTGAGCTCGCCGTGCTCCATCGCCTCGAACATCCCCGTCAGGTGCAGCCCGGGGCGCGGCGGAATCGAGGTGCTCCACGCGGCGTCGAACTTGGCGCGCACGGCCGGGTCGAGGATGTCCTGGAAGCCGGGCAGCCGGTTCGGGATCGCGCCCATGTCGCCGCCACCCTGGACGTTGTTCTGGCCGCGCAGAGGCTGGAGACCGGAGCCGTAGCGGCCGACCTGACCCGTGAGGAGCGAGAGGTTGATCAGCGCGAGCACGTTGTCGACCGCGTTGTGGTGCTCCGTGATCCCGAGCGTCCAGCAGAGCTGCGCGTGCGCGGCGCCCCCGTAGGAATGGGCGAGCTCGCGGATGGCCGCGCCCGGCACGCCCGTGACGCGCTCGGCCTCCTCGAGCGTCCAGGGCTCGACCGACTCGCGGAAGCCGTCGTAGCCCGAGGTCGCCCGCGCGATGAACTCCTCGTTCGCGAGCCCCGCGTGGATGATCTCGCGCGCCAGCGCGTTCGCGAGCGGGATGTCCGTCCCCACGTCGAGCCCGATCCAGAGGTCCGCCCAGCGTGCGGTTGCGCTCAGGCGCGGGTCGACGACGATCAGCTTCGCGCCGCGCTTCAGGGCCTTGAGCACGTGCAGGAAGAAGATCGGATGCGCCTCGCGCGCGTTCGATCCCCACAGCACGATCACGTCGGCCGTGTCCCGCACCTCCTCGTAGGAGCTCGTTCCGCCTCCCGCACCGAACACCGTCGCCAGACCGACGACGCTGGGGGCGTGTCAGGTTCGGTTGCAGGAATCGACGTTGTTCGAGCCGAGCACGACCCGGGAGAACTTCTGCGTGGCGAAGTTCAGCTCGTTCGTGGCCTTCGAGCAGCTGAAGACGCCCGTCAGCTTCCCGGTGTCGAGTGCCCGCCGGAAGCCGGCGGCGGCCCGGTCGAGCGCCTCGTCGAGGCCGGCCGGGCGCAGGACGCCGTCGTCGCGAACGAGTGGCTCGGTCAGTCGTGTCAGGTGGCGTGGCATAAGCGCACTCTAGACTGGAGTCGGATGGAGAGCTCCCGCCCCGTCGCCGAGCGGCCGCGCCGCCCCGAGTGGATGAAGGTGCGCGCGCCGAGCGCGAACACGCGCTACTACGACGTGAAGAACCTGCTGCACGGCGCGAGCCTGCACACGATCTGCGAGGAGGCGCGCTGCCCGAACATCGCCGAGTGCTGGGGCCGCGGGACGGCGACCTTCCAGATCCTCGGCGACACGTGCACTCGCGCGTGCCGGTACTGCTACGTCAACTCCGGCACCCCGAGCGAGCCGGTCGATCCGCTGGAGCCGCTACGGCTCGCGCAGACCGCGAAGGAGATGGGGCTCACGCACGTGGTGGTGACCTCCGTCGATCGCGACGACGTCCCCGACAAGGGTGCCGGCCACTACGCGGCGACGATTCGTGCGTTGCACCACAAGCTTCCCGGTGCGACGGTCGAGGTGCTGACCCCGGACTTCCTCGGGGTCGAGGAGGAGGCGCTCGCGACCGTGATCGGGGCGCGGCCGGACGTCTTCAACCACAACATCGAGACCGTGCGCCGGCTGCACCGCCGGATGCGCGGCGGCAAGGCGAGCTACGACGGCGCGCTGTGGCTGCTCGCGCGCGCGAAGGAGATCGCCGCCTATCCGGTGCTGACCAAGAGCGGGATCATCGTCGGCCTCGGCGAGACGAACGACGAGGTCGTCGACACGATGCGCGACCTGCGTGGACACGGCGTTGACGTGGTCACGATCGGGCAGTACCTGCAGCCGAGCGCAAAGCACGCGCAGATCGACCGCTGGGTGCACCCGGACGAGTTCCGCTGGTTCCGGGAGCAGGGCGAGGCGCTCGGCTTCGGCTCGGTCTTCTCCGGCCCGCTCGTCCGCTCGAGCTACCGCGCCGACGAGCAGCGGCACGCCGCGGCCACCGGCCGGGGCGCCGTCGCGTACTAGCCGCGCGGCTTCGCCATCGCACGGAAGTCGAGCGCCTCGTCGAGCACGCTCTCCTCGACGCCGGCGTCGCGCGCGACCTCGCGCAGTGACCGGCCCGACTTCGACGCCTCCTTGACGATCTCGGTCGCCTTGTCGTAGCCGATGTACGGGTTCAGCGCCGTCGCCGCCGAGAGTGTCAGCTCCGCGTAGCGCTCGCATTGCTCGCGGTTGGCCTCGATCCCGTCGACGCACTTCTCGGCGAGAAGGCGCGAGGCGGACGCGAGCAGCCTGATCGAGTCGAGCAGGTTCCGCGCCATCAGCGGGATGAAGACGTTGAGCTCGAAGTGGCCCTGCATGCCGCCGATCGCGATCGCGGCGTCGTTGCCGATCACCTGCGCTGCGACCTGCGTCATGACCTCGGGCATGACCGGGTTGACCTTCCCGGGCATGATCGACGAGCCCTTCTGCAGCTCGGGCAGGAAGATCTCCGACAGGCCTGCGCGCGGGCCGGAGCCGAGGAAGCGCAAGTCGTTGGCGATCTTGGTCAGCGAGACCGCGACCGTCTTGAGCGCGCCCGAGGCCTCGACGAGCCCGTCGCGCGCGGCCTGGCTCTCGAAGGGATCCGCCGGGGCGCTGATCGTCAGCCCGGTGTCGGCGGCGAGCTTCTCCCGCACGCGCGCCGCGAACTCCGGGTGCGTGTTGAGGCCGGTGCCGACGGCGGTGCCGCCGAGCGGGATCTTGCCGAGCCGTTCGAGTGTCGACTGGATACGCGCCTGACCCTCGCGGACCTGCGCGGCGTAGCCGCCGAACTCCTGGCCGAGCGTGACCGGCACCGCGTCCATCCAGTGCGTGCGGCCGGACTTGACGACGTCGTCGAACTCGACCGCCTTCGTTGCGAGGGACTTCTCGAGCTGCGCCAGCGCCGGCAACAGATCGTCGACGAGCTCGCCGAGCGCCGCGAGGTGCACCGCCGAGGGGAAGACGTCGTTCGACGACTGGCCCATGTTCACGTCGTCGTTCGCGTGCACGTCCTCACCCGCGAGCGTCGCCATCACTTCGTTCGCGTTCATGTTCGACGAGGTGCCGGAGCCCGTCTGGAAGACGTCGATGGGGAACTGGTCGTCGAGCTCGCCGGCCGCAATCCTGTCGCCGGCGGCCGCAATCCGCTCCGCCTTGTCCGCGTCGAGCAGCCCGAGCTCGGCGTTCACACGCGCGGCAGCGGCTTTGATCCGGCCGAGCCAGCGCGCCACAGGCGCCGGGATCGGCTCGCCCGAGACCGGGAAGTTGCCGATCGCCTTGGTGGTCTCGCCGCCCCAGAGCTGCTCGCCGGCCATCGGGGCCACTCTAGTCACAGGGCTCACGCCCAACCCTACGCACCCGCACCGGACACGGATTGAGCTCAGACGACGGTATTGCGCGCCCGGCCGAGCAGCTCGTCCCACGTGCACAGCTTGACCCGCGGCTTCCCGTGCGGCTCCCCCAGCGAGCGCTCGTGCTCGTCGATCGCCTCCCAGCCGGCGTACTCGACAAACGGCAGCCCGCGGTCGACCAGCACCTCCTCGAGGTCGCCCTCGCCCCGCGGCAGCTTGCCGGCGGCGGCGTCCTCGAGCAGATGCTGCGCGGTCTCGTTCGCGTCCTTCTTGTTGGTGCCGATCACGCCGCTCGGGCCGCGCTTGATCCAGCCCGCACAGTAGAGGCCGGGAACCGGCGCACCGCCGGCACCGACGACGCGCCCCTCCACGTTCGGGATCACACCTCGGTCGTCGTCGAACGGCACACCAGGAAGCGACACTCCGCGGTAGCCGACGCTGCGGAGGACGAGACTCGCCGGGATCCTCTCGCGCTCGTCCGTCGGCACCGCGCGCACGTTGCCGCGCTCGTCGGCTACGAGCATGTTTCGCACCACCTCGACCTCCTCGACCTTGCCGTCGCCGAGAATGGCGACCGGTGAGGTCAGGAAGCGCAGCACCAGCCGGCGCTGCTTGCCCTCCGGCGTGCGGGCGGCGTACGCGCGCAGCAGGTCGACGTTGCGACGGGCGGTGCCGCGGGCGTCCTCCAGCGCGGCCTCGCTCGCCGGGTCGAGCTCGAGGTCGGCCGGATCGACGATCACATCGGCGCCCGCGAGCTCGCCGAGCTCCTTCAGCTCCGGATTCGTGAACGCCGCCTGGGCGGGCCCCCGCCGGCCGAGCATGACGATCTCCTCGAAGCCCGAGTCGACGATCGCCTCGATCGCGGCATTCGTCGTATCCGTCGGGTGGAGCTCGTCGTGCGTGAGCGAGAGCATCCGGGCGACGTCGACGGCGACGTTGCCGTTTCCGACCACGATCGCGCGCTCGCCGGTGAGGTCGAACTCGTGCTCCTGGAAGTCGGGATGGCCGTTGTACCAGGCCACGAACTCGGTGGCCGCCCACGAGCCGGGCAGGTCCTCGCCGGGGATCCCCATCCGGCGGTCGGTCTGCGCGCCGACGGCATAGACCACGGCGTCGTACAGCGAGCTCAGGTCGGCGGGGCTGATCTCCCGCCCGACGTCGACGTTCCCGAAGAAGCGGAACCCGGGCTCCTTCGCCGTCTTCTCGAAGACGCGAGAGACGGCCTTGATCTCGGGATGGTCGGGCGCGACACCAAGGCGGACGAGCCCCCACGGCGTCGGCAGCCGCTCGATCATGTCGACGGCCGCACCGGCCGCGAGGAGTGGCGCGGCCGTGTAGAACGCCGCGGGGCCGGAGCCGACCACGGCGACCCGCAAGCTAGTGGCTGCAGCCCGGCGAATAGTTCGGGTCGGTTTCGTCAGCCACTTGGAAGCTGTGGCCACAGCCGCACGAGCCGGAGGCGTTCGGGTTGTCGACCTTGAAGCCGGACTCCCGGAGCGACTCGACGAAGTCGATCGTCGCGCCCTTGAGGTACCTGGCGCTCGCAGGGTCGACGACGACCCTGACGCCGTAGAACTCGTATTCCGCATCGTCCCCGGTCGCACCGCGGTCGAAGCCGAGCGCGTACTCGAACCCGCCGCAGCCGCCGCCCTGAATGGCGACGCGGAGCACTTCGGCCTCGCCGGCCGGCTCCTGCGCCATCAGGTCGCGCACCTTGTCGGCCGCGCGCTCGGTCAGTGCGATTGCGTCTGCTGTCTCGATGGTCGCCATCTGCTCCTCAGTCTACCCACGTCTCCGATCTCTACCCGCGTTTCGTGCCGCCGACCCTTTGGTAGCGTCCGAATGCCCGTCCGGAGCGGAGGAGAGACGCGTGTTCAACGACTGGTTACCGTTCGCGATCTACGGGTTCCTCGCACTCGTGATCCCCTCCACCATGATTCTCGCGAGCTTCGTCTTCGCGACGAGGCCGAAGCGGCGCGTGCGAGCGCGGACGATCCCGTTCGAGTCCGGCGTCTCGGCCGGGCCGCCGGCGCGCCAGCGCTTCACCGTGAGCTTCTACCTCACCGCGATGCTCTTCATCCTCTTCGACATCGAGATCGTGTTCCTTTACCCGCTCGCGGTGATCCTGCACGAGCTTGCGTGGTACGGATTCATCGAGTTGCTGGTATTCATCCTGATCCTGTTGCTGGCATACGTCTATATCTGGCGGAAGGGGGCGCTCGAGTGGCGATAGGCGACGACAAGCGCCTGCGCGACCACGGGCTGCACTCCGAGCGGCTCCTCTGGCCGACGAAGGGGCCCGGGAAGTTCGAGACCGAGGTCGACGACCTCGAGCACAAGGTCGGTCTCAGCACGCTCAAGAAGGCGGTCGCCTGGGCGCAGACCAAGTCCATGTGGCCGGACACGTTCGGCCTCGCCTGCTGTGCGATCGAGATGATGGCGATCGTCTCGGCGCGCTACGACATCGCGCGCTTCGGCATGGAGGCGTTCCGCTCCTCGCCGCGCCAGGCGGACCTGCTGATCGTCTCGGGGCGCGTCGCGCACAAGATGGCCGCGCCGCTCCGGCAGATCTACGACCAGATGCTCGAGCCGAAGTGGGTGATCGCGATGGGCGCCTGCGCGAGCTCGGGCGGGATGTTCAACAACTACACGATCGTCCAGTCCGTGGACAAGATCGTCCCCGTCGACATCTACGTCCCGGGCTGCCCGCCGCGGCCCGAGCAGCTGATGGAGGGGATCATCCGGCTGCACGAGGCCGTGCAGGCAGGGGTGCCGCCGGCGTACGAGATCAGGAGCGTCGCGTCCTGACGTACGAGGCAACCCCCGGGCTGGTCGCTGCCGTCGAGGCGCACGGCGAGACGACGCTCGTCGTCGAGACGGCCCGCCTGGTCGAGGCGTGCCTGCACCTGCGCGACGAGGAGAACTTCCGCTTCCTCTCGGACATCACGCCGACCGACTACCTCGGCTGGGGAGCCGACGGTGTGTCCGGCTACATCGGGACGGCAGCCGGGCGAGACCTCAACCGCCCGATGACGCAGGGCCTGCAGGCCCTGCCGCGGCCGAAGCCGAAGCGCTTCTCGATGAACTACCACCTGCTCGCCCTCGAGACGCCGCCGCGGCGCGTGCGCTTGCAGGTGTGGCTCGACGACGGCGAGCCGGCGCCGAGCGTGATCGAGGTCTGGCCGACCGCCGACTGGCACGAGCGCGAGGCCTGGGACATGATGGGCATCCCGGTCGAGGGGCACCCGTACCTGAGGCGGATCCTCATGCCCGACGACTGGGAGGGCCACCCGCTGCGCAAGGACTACCCGATCGGCGGCGAGCCGGTGCGGTTCTCGGAGGCCCAGTAATTGGTCTTGGAGACTCAGTAGTGGCCACTGCACCCGTGCAGACGCGTGCGCCGATCTACGAGGGCACGCGCATTCCGCATCCGATCCCCACCGTGCTCCGCGTCTCGGACGAGATCCAGGCAACGGGCGACGTGATGCCGATCAACTTCGGCCCCAACCACCCGTCGACCCACGGCGTGCTCCGCCTGATCGTCGACCTCTACGGCGAGCACGTCGTCGGGCTCGAGGCGATCGTCGGCTACCTCCACACCGGCTTCGAGAAGACGATGGAGCAGAAGACGTGGTGGAAGGGGATCACCTACCCGGAGCGGATCGACTACCTCTCGTTCCAGAACAACGAGCTCGTCTTCGTGCTCGCGATCGAGCAGCTGCTCGAGCTCGAGATTCCGCCCAAAGCCTCGTGGATGCGGACGCTCCTGTGCGAGCTGAACCGGATCCACTCGCACCTGATCTGGCTCGCCACCGCCGCGCTCGAGCTGGGCGCGATCTCGATGTTCTGGTACTGCTTCCGCGAGCGCGAGCAGGTGATGGACCTCTTCGAGCTCGTCACCGGCGCGCGCATGCACACGCGCTACTTCCAGGCCGGGGGGCTCGCCGAGGACATCCCGCGCGGGTTCTACGACGAGTGCCGGCGCTTCGCCGCCTGGATGCCGAAGGCCGTCGACGAGTACGAGAGCCTGGTCGACCGGAACGCGATCTGGCTCGAGCGGACGCAGGGGCTCGGCCTCCTCTCCGCCGACGACGCGATCGCGCTCGGCCAGTCGGGCCCGGTGCTGCGCGGCTCGGGCGTCGACTGGGACCTGCGCAGGGCGCAGCCGTATCTCTCGTACGCCGAGTGCGACTTCCGGGTTCCCGTCTACGAGGCCGGCGACGTCTACGCGCGCTACCGCGTCCACATGGAGGAGTTCCGCGAGTCGGTGAAGATCATCAACCAGTGCCTCGACCAGCTCGAGGGCATGGAAGGCGAGCCGTGGATCGCGGACGACCGCAAGGTCGTGCTGCCGCCGCGGGAGGAGCTCCACACCTCGATGGAGTCGCTGATCCACCACTTCAAGATCGTCACCGAGGGCTACCGCGTCCCCGAGGGCGAGGTCTACGCCACCGTCGAGTCGCCGCGCGGCGAGCTCGGCTGCTACGTCGTCTCCGACGGCGGCCCGAAGCCGTGGCGCGTGAAGTTCCGCGCGCCGTCGTTCGTGGCGCTCGAGGCGACCGCGACCTGCATGAGCGACGCGCTCGTCGCCGACATGATCGCGATCGTCGGCTCGCTCGACACGGTCATGGGCGAGGTGGACCGCTGAGCCTCCACGAAGAGATTCAGGCCGTGCGCGCGCACTTCCCCGAGGGCTCCCGCTCCGCGACGATCCCGGCGCTCCGCCTGGCGCAGGAGCAGTACGGCTGGCTGCCGCCCGCTGCAGTTCGCGAGGTCGCCGACGCGCTCGACCTGACCCCCGCCTACTGCCACGCCGTCGCCTCGTTCTACGACATGTTCCACCTCGAGCCCGTCGGAAAGCACCTGATCGAGGTCTGCACGAACCTCTCCTGCGCGCTTGCGGGCGCCCAGGCCGTGGTCGACGCGTTCTCCGAGGAGCTCGGCCTACGGCCGGGCCGCACGACGCGCGACGGGAACGTCACCTTCCGCACCGTCGAGTGTCTCGGCGGGTGCGGCTACGCGACCGTTTGTGCGGTCGACGGCCGCTACCGCCAGCACGTCAAGCCGGCCGACGTGGCCGAGATCGTGAAAGGGCTCTGAGTGGGCGCCCGGACGATGCTGCTCGCCGGGGCGGACGAGCGCGACCTGACGAAGCTCGAGGAGTACCGGGCGGTCGGCGGATACGCCCAGGTGCCCAGGGCGCGCGCGATGACGCCGGACGCGCTGATCGAGGAGCTCCTGGCCTCGAACCTGCGCGGCCGCGGCGGTGCCGGTTTCCCGATGGGGCGCAAGGCCTCGCTGATCGACCGCAAGAGTGAGAAGCCCAAGTACCTGGTCGTGAACGCCGACGAGTCGGAGCCGGGCGCGTTCAAGGATCGCGAGGTGATGGCCCGCGTCCCGCACCGGTTGATCGAGGGCTGCCTGATCGCCGCGCACGCGATCGAGTGCAAGGACGTGTTCATCTACATCCGCGGCGAGTACCTGACCGAGTACGAGATTCTCGAGCGCGCGGTCGGCGAGGCCCGCGCGGCCGGGCTCTTCGGCGACGTCGACATCACCGTCTACCGCGGCGCCGGCGCCTACATCTGCGGCGAGGAGACGGCGCTCCTCGACTCGCTCGAGGGCCGCCGAGGCCAGCCGCGGCCGCGGCCGCCGTTCCCGCCCGTCCAGGGCCTCTTCAGCGCGCCGACGCAGATCAACAACGTCTGCACGGTCGCGACGGTTCCGGCGATCCTCGAGCTCGGCGTGGAGGAGTTCAAGAAGATCGGCGTCGAGAGCTCACCCGGAACGGCGATCTTCTCGATCTCGGGCAACGTCGTGCGCCCCGGCAACTACGAGCTCGAGCTCGGCACCCCGATGCGCGAGCTGATCTACGACTTCGCCGGCGGGATCCCTGACGGGCACGAGCTCAAGGCCGTGATCCCGGGCGGCTCCTCCGTGCCGGCGCTCTCGCCCGACCAGATCGACGTGCCGCTCGACTACGACTCGCTGGGCGCGCTCGGCACCTTCTTCGGGGCCGCCTCGCTGATCGTCGTCGACGACCGCTGCTGCATGGTGCAGCTCGCCCTCCGCTCGACCAAGTTCTACATGCACGAGTCCTGCGGCAAGTGCACTCCCTGCCGCGAGGGCACGCGCTGGATGGTGCAGATCCTCGAGCGCCTCGAGGCCGGCCACGGCTCGCTCGACGACATCGAGCTCCTCGAGTCGGTCGGCTCGCGGATCCTCGGCAAGTCCCTGTGCGCGCTCGGGGACTTCGCCGTGTACCCGGTCGCGAGCTACATCGCCAAGTGGGGCGACGAGTTCGCCGCCCACGTCGAGCTCGGGCGCTGCCCCTTCGACGGCGAGTCGAGCCTCGAGGGGATCGTCGCGCCCTCCGACGCGCACGCCCACGACCCGGTGAGCGCATGACCGAGGCCGTTACCCTCACGATCGACGGCCGCGAGGTGACCGTGCCGAAGGGCACCGGCCTCGTCGAGGCGGCGCTCGCGGCGGGGATCGAGATCCCGGTCTTCTGCTACGAGCCGCGGCTCGGGCCGCCGGTCGGCGCCTGCCGCATGTGCCTGTGCGAGGTCGCGCCCGGGCCGCCGAAGCCCCAGGCCGCCTGCACGCTGACCGCGGCCGACGGGATGGAGGTCAAGACCGCGCTCACCTCGGAGCTGGCCCGCGAGTCGCAGAACGCGACGCTCGAGTTCATCCTCGTCAACCACCCGCTCGACTGCCCCGTCTGCGACAAGGGCGGCGAGTGCCCGCTGCAGGACCTCACGTTCCGCTACGGGCCCGGCTCGACGCGCATGGTCTTCCCGAAGCGCACCTTCGAGAAGCCGATCCCGATCTCGCCCACGATCGCCCTCGACCGCGAGCGCTGCATCCTCTGCTACCGCTGCACCCGCTTCTCCGAATCGGTGGCGGAGGACGGGCAGCTGGTGGCGGTCGAGCGCGGCGCCGCGTCGATGATCGCGACCTTCGAGGACGAGCCCTACCGCGCGCCCTTTTCCGGCAACGTGATCGAGCTCTGCCCGGTCGGCGCGCTGACCTCGACGCAGTACCGCTTCGAGGCGCGGCCGTGGGAGATCCAGAACGCCCCGACCGTCTGCGGCCTCTGCCCGGTCGGCTGCAACATCAGCGTGACGACGCGCGAGGGGAAGGTGAAGCGGATCCTCTCGCGCAACCATCCCGAGGTCGACGAGGGCTGGCTCTGCGACAAGGGCCGCTTCGCCTTCGGGCATCTGCACGCGCCTGACCGGATCCAGGACCCGCTCGTCAAGGGCAAGGACGGGCGCTTCGAGCCGCTCGAATGGAACGAGGCGCTCGACCGCGCGCAGGCGATGCTCGAGGCGGGCGGCGCCGCGACGGTCACCGCGCTGTCGGGCTCGGAGACGGTCGAGCAGGCCTACGGGCTCGCGAAGCTCCTCCGGGTCGGACTCGGCGCGCATGCGGCCGTGCTACCGGAGGAGGTCCCCGACGACCTCGACTCGTTCCGCGCCCCGCTCTCCTCGATCCGCGACGCGAAGACGGTCGTCGTCCTCTGCGACGAGCCCGTCCACGACCGCGCCCCGATCGTCGACCTCTGGATCAAGGCCGCACGGCGGAACGGCGCGAAGGTGCTCTGCGAGCAGCCCGAGGGGAAGGTCGAGGGCGCGGTGCTGGTCAGCGACGACCCCGTCACGACCGCCTGGCTCGCGCGCGACCTCGGCGCAACCGCTGCCTTCTATCTGCCGCGCACGCCGAACGGCCGCGGCGTCGCCGACGCGTGGAGCGCGGCAGCCGACGGCGAGCCGGTCGATCTCGAACCCGCGCTCGTGGTCATCTCGGGTGACGAAGCGGCCCTCGACCCTAGCGTTCGGGCGCTCGCAGAGCGCGCGAACGCTGTGATCGGGATCGGGATGTTCGAGGAGTCGTTCCGCGGGCTCGCCGACCTCGTCCTGCCCGGCACGAGCTACCTGGAGCGCGACGGCACCACAGTGAACCTCGAGGGCCGCCTGCAGCGTCAGCGCCGCGCGGTGATCGCGCCGTGTCCGGACGAGCTCGCGTGGATCGCGAAGCTCGCGGAGCGCTTCGAGGTCGAGCTCTCGCCCCACGCCTCGCTGGTCTTCGACGAGGTCGCCGGCAAGTGCTACGGCGGCATCTCGCTCGGCGACATCAAAGAGCACGCGCCGCTCCCGCCCCCCGCCGAGGCGCCGCCGGCCCTGGCGACGCCGCGGACGAAGACCGTGGCCGAGGGGAAGGGTCTGCGGCTGCTCACGTACAGGCCGCTCTTCTCCGGGCCCGCGGTCGAGCGCACGCCGGAGCTCGACTTCCAGCGGCGCGACGGCGAGGTCGAGCTGGCCCGTGCCGACGCACGGGCTAGAAAAATCTCCGAGGGCGATCTGGTGCGGGTCTCCTCGAACGGAACATCGGTGACGCTGCGCGCCCGGATCGCGCGCGACCTGCCGGAAGGGGCGGTCCGCATCCCCGTCCGCGACGCGGCCGGCCTGCACGAGCTCGTGGAGGTAAGCCGGTGACGCCTCACCAGCCGTGGTGGATCGCGATCATCGCGTCGCTGATCGTGATCAACCTGGTGATGGCGGCGTTCGCATACACGACCTGGCTCGAGCGCAAGATGCTCGGGCGCATGCAGCTCCGCTACGGGCCCAACCGCGCGGGCCCGTTCGGGCTCCTGCAGCCGATCGCCGACCTGATCAAGCTCGTCCGCAAGGAGGCCTTCTACCCGGCCTCCGCACACGAGCTGCCGTACATCATCGCGCCGATCATCTCGTGCTTCACCGCGCTGCTCGCGTTCGCGGTGATCCCGTGGGGACCCGGATGGACGGTCGACGGCTACTACATCCAGGGCGCGGTCGCGAACCTCCCGATCGGCCTGATCGTGATCTTCGCACTGGGCTCGATCGGCGTCTACGGCTTCATCGTCGGCGGCTGGGCCTCCGACTCCAAGTACTCGATCCTCGGCTCGATGCGCACCTGCGCGCAGCTCGTCTCGTACGAGGTCGCTCTCGCGCTGAGCGTGCTCGGGGTGGTGCTGATGGGCCGCTCGCTCAACCTGGTCGACATCGTCGAGCGGCAGCAGGCGACGCTCTGGTTCTTCATCCCGCAGTTCGTCGGGCTCGTCGTGTTCCTGCTCGGCGGCATCGCCGAGACGTCGCGGCCGCCGTTCGACCTCCCGGAGGCCGACACGGAGCTCGTCGCCGGATACCACACCGAGTACTCAGGCATGCGCTGGGGGCTCTTCCAGACGGCGGAGTACATCAACATGATCGTTCTCTCGGCGCTCTGCGTGACGCTGTTCTTCGGCGGCTGGCAGTTCCCCTGGATCGAGTCGCTGAACCGCTTCGGGCCGATCTGGTTCCTGCTCAAGCTGGGGCTGCTGGTGACCCTCTTCATCTGGCTGCGCGCGTCGCAGCCGCGCCTGCGCTACGACCAGCTGATGCGCTTCGGCTGGAAGATCCTGCTGCCGGTCGCGACCGTGAACGCCCTCGTCACCGCCCTCGTCGTCGCGTGGCACTCGGCATGAGCGCGATTCCCAACACCTTCAAGGGCTTCGGCGTGACCCTGAAGCAGGTCTTCCGGAAGCCGATCACGCAGCAGTACCCGGAGTACCTGCGGCCGGTCTACCCGCGCTTCCGCGGCCGCCATCGCCTCCACCGGCACGAGAACGGGCTCGAGAAGTGCGTCGGCTGCTCGCTCTGCGCGGCCGCGTGCCCCGCCGACTGCATCCGCGTGGTCGCAGACGAGAACACGCCCGAGAACCGCGTCTCGCCGGGCGAGCGCTACGCGCGCATCTACGAGATCAACATGAGCCGCTGCATCTTCTGCGGCTACTGCGAGATCGCCTGCCCCTTCGACGCGATCACGCTCGGGAACGACTACGAGATCTCCGAGTACAACCGCGACGACCTCATCTACACGAAGGACATGCTGCTCGCGGAGCCGCAGAAGCAGGTGCCGGTCGCCGACCGCGACCTCTACGACACGCCGATTCCCTACTACAAGGCCCACTCGTAGATGGCGAACTTTCTCGTCTGGTGCGTCTGGGTGGTCGCGGCCTTCGCGTGCGTGAGCAGCGCGCTCGGGGTCGTCACCTTCCGCAACCCGTTCTACTCCGCGCTGGCGCTGATCGGGAACCTCGGCTCGCTGGCGGTGCTCTACCTGCTCCTCGGCGGCGAGTTCGTCGCGGCGGGGCAGGTGCTCGTCTACGGCGGCGCGGTGATGGTCATGTTCCTGTTCGTCATCGCCTACCTCGGCGACAAGACCGGCGAGGCGCCCTGGGCCGGCGGGCCGTCGTGGCAGCTGATCGCGACGTGCCTCGCGGCCGGCGCGATCCTCGTCGAGGTGATCGTGGCAATCGGTCTCTCGACCGGCGGCTCGCTCTCGCACTCGGCGAACGTCACGCGCTCGTTCGGGTCTCCGGAGTCGATCGGCCGCCTCTTCCTGACCGACCAGCTGATCGCCTTCGAGGTGACCTCGATCGTGCTGCTGATCGCCGCGGTCGGCGGCGTCGTGCTCGGATCGCACGCCCGCTGCGTCGGAGACGATGGTTGCGGCCGAGCCGGCCGCCGTCGAGGAGTCCGTGCTCGCCGGCACCGGCTGGGAGGCCGATGCACGGGCCTGACGTCTCCTGGTATGTCGCACTGGCGGGCCTCCTGTTCGCGACAGGCGCGGTGGGCGTCCTCGTGCGCCGGAGCCCGCTGATCATCCTGCTCTCGGTCGAGATCATGCTCAACGGCGCGAACCTCGCCCTGATCGCCTTCGCCCGCCACTTCGGCAACGAGCAGGGCCAGGTCTTCGCGATCGCCGTCATGGCGGTCGCGGCCTCCGAGGTCGTGGTCGGGCTCGGGTTGATCGTGGCCATGGGCCGCCGCCACGTCGAGCTCGACGTCGACAAGCTCCGAACGCTGCGCGGATGAACGCTGCAGCCTGGGTCTGTTTGCTCACGCCACTAGCGGCAACGCTCGCGATCGCTCTCTCGGGCACGCGCCTCAGCCGCCGTGCCGCGGGCTACGTCTCGACGCTCTCGACCATGGTCTCGTTCGGCGCCGCGGTGGCGGCGCTCGTGATCATGCTGGGCGAGTCGCCCGACGCGCGGGCGCACTTCACGACGTCGTACACGTGGCTCTCCGCCGGGAAGTACAGCTTCGGCCTGACGCTCCTCACCGACCAGCTCAGCATCATGATGATGCTGATCGTCGCGGGCGTCGGCTCGCTGATCGTCGCCTACTCCGTCGGCTACATGGAGGGCGAGGACGAGGAGCGCCGCTACTTCGCATACATGTCGCTCTTCGTCTTCTCGATGCTGCTGCTCGTCCAGTCGGGCAACCTGCTGCTCCTGCTCGCCGGCTGGGGCATGGTCGGCCTCTCGAGCTACCTGCTGATCGGCTTCCACCAGGAGCGGCCCTCGGCGATCGCGGCCGCGAAGAAGGCGTTCATCATGAACGCGTTCGGCGACGCCACGATGGCGCTTGCGCTCTTCCTGCTGATCCAGCACACCGGGCAGCTCGACTTCTACGGCGTCTTCGCAGCGGCGCCGCACGGCGGCACCGTCGCGAACCTGATCGCGCTCGGCCTCCTCGGAGGGGCCGTCGCGAAGTCCGCGCAGATCCCGCTCCACACGTGGCTTCCCGACGCGATGGAGGGCCCGACCCCGGTCAGCGCCCTGATCCACGCCGCCACGATGGTCACCGCGGGCGTGTACCTCGTCGTCCGCACGCACACGCTGTTCGAGTACGCCCCGAAGGTCGAGGACGTCGTCGCCGGGCTCGGCGCGGCAACGCTCCTGATGGCGGCCCTGATCGCGCTCGTCCAGGTCGACATCAAGCGCGTCATCGCCTACTCGACCATGTCGCAGATCGGCTACATGTTCGTCGGCGCGGGCGTCGGCGCCTACACGAGCGCCATGTTCCACCTGATGACGCACGCCTTCTTCAAGGCGCTGCTGTTCCTCGCCGCCGGGATCATCATCCATGCGCTCGCCGGCGAGCAGGACATGCGGCGGATGGGTGGCCTGGGCAGGGTGCTGCCCTACACGCGCACCGTCTTCGTGATCGGCGCGCTCGCGCTCGTCGGCATCCCGCCGCTCTCCGGCTTCTTCTCCAAGGACGCGGTCATCGCCGCGACGTTGACGAAGGGGACATACGGCTACTGCCTCTTCGTCGTCTGCCTCGCCGGCTCGTTCCTCACGGGCCTCTACACGTTCCGGATGTTCTGGATCGTCTTCGGCGGCGAGCGCTCCGGGTTCGCCGAGGAGCACCTCCACCTGCCGGCCAACGGGCGTGAGGGGCCGGTCTCGATGCTCTGGCCCGTCGGCGTGCTGGCCGTGCTGTCCGCGATCGGCGGCCTCCTGCAATGGACGCAGCTCTGGCACCCGCTCACCGACTGGCTCGATCCGGTCGCCCCCCCGACCGCGGAGCCGAGCGACACCCAGGAGTGGGTCGCCTCGGCACTTGCGGTGGTGCTCGGCGTCGGCGGGATCTGGGTTGCACACATGGCCTATGCGGCCAAGACGCTCAAGGTGCCGAAGCCGGTGAAGCTGTTCGAGAAGAAGTTCTACTGGGACGAGCTGTACGACGCCGTCTTCTACAGGCCCGCCGACCTGATCGCGCGCGGTCTGGGCCGGTTCGTCGAGCAGCCGCTCGTCCGCGGAACGGTGCGTGACGTGCCGGACGGCGTCCGGATCTCGGCCGGCGGCCTCTCCCGTGTCCAGAACGGCCTCGTCCGGACCTACGTCCTCGCGCTCGCGAGCGGGGTCGCCGTCCTCGCCGTCGTCTTCCTCACGAACCGATGACCGACTGGCTGACGACGATCCTGATCTTCCTGCCGATGGCCGGCGCCCTCGTCGTCTGGCTGCTGCCGCTCTCACGGCAGGCGGTCGCCTCCCTCGCGACCCTCGTGTCGCTGGTCGAGGTCGCCTTCTGGATCGAGGCGGTCCGGCGGTTCGACTTCTCGAGCGGCTCGCTCCAGGAGGCGCAGTCGCACTCCTGGTTCAGCGCGATCAACTCCAGCTACACCGTCGGGCTCTTCGGCTTCTCGCTCTGGCTCGTCGGGCTCACCGCCGTCTGCGGCGCCGCCGCCTGCATCTACGCCTGGTGGGCCGGCCGCGAGCGGCCGCGCGCGTACTTCGGCCTGCTGCTCTTCCTCACGGGCTCGGTGGTGGGCGTCTTCGCCGCGCAGGACCTGCTGCTCTTCTACGCCTTCTTCGAGGCGATGCTGATCCCGCTCTACATCCTGATCGGGGTCTGGGGCGGCGCCGGGCGGCTGCGCGCGACGATCACCTTCGTCGTCTACACGGTGCTCGGCTCGCTGCTGATGCTGGCCGCGATCATCGTGTTCGGCCTGCAGCAGGGGACGTTCGACCTCGGCAAGGAGGGCACGAGCACCAACAACTGGCTCTTCCTCGGCTTCGCGATCGCGTTCGCGATCAAGGCGCCGCTCTGGCCGTTCCACGGGTGGCTTCCGGATGCCTACCGGGAGTCGCCGCCCGAGATCGCCGGCCTGCTCTCCGGCGTGATCTCGAAGGTCGCCGTGTTCGGCTTCCTGCGCATCGCGATCGTCAAGTTCCCCGGCCCAACGGAGCACTTTCGGAACCTGATCCTGGCGCTGGCGGCCGTTGGGCTCGTTTACGGCTCACTTTTGGCCTTTCGGGCGCCCGACGTACGCGGAGTCGTCGCGTACTCGTCGCTGGCCCAGATGGGGCTGATCACGTTCGGCGTGTTCTCCGCGACCAGCCTCGGCCTGAACGGCTCGGTGCTGCAGATGGTCAACCACGGGCTGCTCTCGATGTCGATGTTCCTGCTCGCCGCGATGGTCGAGCGCCGCACCGCAACGGGCGAGCTCTCGCTCCTCGGCGGCATGGCGCGCGGGCGCCCGGCGCTGGCGACGATCCTGATGACGGTGGGCGTGATGGCGCTCGCCGTGCCGCTGTCGTCGAACTTCGCCGGCGAGTTCCTGATCCTCGCCGGGATCTTCCAGCAGGGCTGGGGCTGGGCGGTGGTGGGCGCAATCGCGATCGTGCTCGCCGCGATGTACATGCTGCGGCTGATCTCCGCGGTGCTCCACCGCGACGTCGGGCCGGCGGTGACCGACGCGGCGCTCGACCTGCGCACGGGCGAGCTTGCGGTGCTGGTGCCGCTGGTGGCGATCCTGCTCGTGCTCTCGGCCTGGCCCGACGCGATCAGCGGCCACTCCTTCGGCACGGGTAGCCCGACGACGACCCAGGCGGCGGGCCCGTGATCCACAAACCCCACGTCGACTGGTTCGCGCTCTCGCCGTCGCTCTCGATGCTCGCGGCGGCGGGCCTGCTGATGATGGTCGCCGTCTTCTGGCCGAGGTCGAGCAGGCGGGCGGCGTCCGCCTTCATCTGCGGCGCCGGCTTCGTCGCCGGGTTCGTGTTCGCGATCCTCGTCGACGAGAAGAGCCCGAACGGCGCGGCGATCGTCTCCGACTCGATCTTCCGCGACCGCTGGTCCGCGACCGCCCAGATCATCGTCGCGGCCTGCGGGGCCGCGGCCGTGCTCATCGCCTACCGCGAGCCGATGCGCGAGCAGAACATCGCGGAGTACTACGTCCTGCTCGCGGCGTCCGGAGCCGGGATGGCGTTCTTCGTCCAGGCCGCGAACCTCCTGACGCTCTTCCTCGGCCTCGAGTGGTTCTCGGTCGCGCTCTACGTCATGTGCGCGATCGACATCGACCTGATCGGCTCGCTCGAGGCGGGTCTCAAGTACCTCGTGGTCGGCGCCGTAGGCTCGGCGACGCTGCTCTTCGGCTCGGCGCTCGTCTACGGCGCCACCGGCGAGCTGAGCTTCGACAAGATCGCCGCCGCCGGAAACACGCACGACTCGCTGCTCGTGCTCGGCCTGGCGATGATGATCGCCGGGTTCGCGTTCAAGGCCTCGGCGGCGCCGTTCCACATGTGGACGCCCGACGCGTACCAGGGCGCACCCACGCCCGTCACCGCGTTCATGTCGTCGGCCACGAAGGTGGCGGCGCTGGTCGTCACGTATCGCGTGCTGATCACCGCGTTCCCCGGCGAGGAGCACCTCTGGACGTGGGCGATCGCGGCGATCGCGATCTGCTCGCTCGCAGTCGGCAACATCGCCGCCCTGGCGCAGCGAAACGTGAAGCGCCTGCTGGCGTACTCGTCGGTCTCGCATGCGGGATTCATGCTGATTGCGATCGCCGCCGCAAACGAGACCGGGGCCCGGGCCCTCGTCTACTACCTGATCCCCTACTGCGCGATGTCGCTCGGGGCCTTCGGCGTGATTGCGGCGCGCGAGCGTGAGCTCGGCGTTCCGGTGACGCTCGACAACCTCTCCGGCTACGGCTGGGAGCGTCCGTTCTTCGGCGTCGCGATGTGGGTGTTCATGCTCGGGTTCCTCGGCTTCCCGCTCACCGGCGGCTTCTGGGGGAAGATCTACGTCTTCGTGGCGATCTACGAGCACGGCTGGTGGTGGCTGATCGTGATCGGCGTCATCGCAACGGTCGTCTCCGCCGCCTACTACCTGGCGGTCGTGCGGTCGATGTTCCTTCGCGACAGCGTCGAGCTGCGGCTGGCGCCGGCCGGCGGCTCGCCGCCGCGCGAGCTCGTGCTCGGGGCGGGCGTGGCGACCGCGGTCGCCGTCACGGTCGGCTCGTTCTTCGCCGTGCAGCCGCTCGTCGACGTGGCGCGGGCCGCCGCGAACGCGCTCCCGTTCTGACGAAACAGGTCTTTTACGGCTTGGCCGGCGAGAGCGAACCGAGCCGGCGCCAGTGCGGCGCCAGCGCGAATGCGGCCTTGAGCGCGAACAGCGCCACCGCCGCGAGCAGCGACGACACGGCGAGGGGAGGGACGCCGTGGACGGCGCTCGAGCGGACCGCGCAGGAGAGCACGAGCAGCGCGACGATCAGGCCGTAGCAGAGGGACTGCAGCCCCGCCAGGCGCGCGCGGGCGTCGACGAAGTCCCCGAAGGAGACGATCGCCGCCACGGAGGCGAACGGGAGCGCGGCGAAGACCGCGTCGCGGGCGAGGCCGTAGGCGCCGACCGTGTCGGCGAGTGCCGCCACCGCGACGAGCAACACGGGCAGAGTCCGGCGTGCCACGGCTGGTAGCTTCGCCCTAGGGTCGGACGATCCTTCCCGAAAGGAGGCTCAGCATGGCATCTCTCACCTGGCTCGGCCACGCGTCGTTTCTCCTCATCAGCGACGAGGGGAAGCGGATCTACGTCGACCCGTTCCTGAACGGGAACCCCAAGACGCCCGACAGCGAGAAGCAGCCGTCGGCGGTCGACATCATCGCGGTCACGCACGGCCACGGCGACCACGTGGGCGACACGGTGGCGCTCTCGAAGGCGTTTCCGCAGGCGCAGATCGTCTGCCAGGTCGAGCTGAAGGGCTGGCTGGGGGGCCAGGGCGCACTCGTCGCGGATCAGCTGCCCGGCATCAACAAGGGCGGCACGCAGGAGATCGACGGGATCCACTTCACGCTCGTGAACGCGTTCCACTCCTCGAGCTCCGACGACGGCGCGTACGCCGGCGAGGCCTGCGGCTTCGTGGTCCGGCTCGAGGGCGGCCGCGCGATCTACTTCGCCGGCGATACCTGCGTCTTCGGCGACATGGCGCTGATCCGACGCCTGTATGCGCCCGACTACGCGGTGCTGCCGATCGGCGACTTCTTCACGATGAGCCCGCGGGAGGCGGCGCTCGCGCTCGAGCTGCTCGGCAACCCACCGTGCATCCCCTGCCACTACGGAACCTTTCCCGTCCTCTCCGGGACGCCCGATCAGCTCCGCGCCGAGGCCCCGGGAGCGACGGTTCACGAGCTCGAGCCGGGCGGCACGCTCGTCCTGACGTGACCTACTCGATCGCAGCCTGCGACCTCGACGCCGGGCAGTGGGGCGTCGCGACCCAGTCGAAGTTCCTCGCCGTGGGCTCGATCGTGCCCTGGGCGCGCCCGCACGTCGGCGCGGTCGCGACCCAGGCGCATGCGAACCCGCGCTACGGGCCGGACGGGCTCGATCTGCTCGCCTCCGGCCTCCCGGCCGAGGAGGTCGTGGCGCGGCTCACGGGCGCCGACGACCGCCGCGACGATCGGCAGCTCGGCGTGGTCGACGGGGCCGGCGGCAGCGCCACCTTCACCGGGAGCGCGTGCTTCGAGTGGGCAGGCGGCATCAGCGGGCCCTGCTTCGCTGCCCAGGGGAACATCCTCGTCTCGGACGAGACCGTGACGGCACTCGCCGAGGCGTTCGAGGGGTCGCGCGGACGGCCCCTCGCGCACCGGCTCGTGGGCTGTCTGGCGGCGGCGCAGGCGGCGGGCGGCGACCGGCGCGGCCAGCAGTCGGCGGCGCTGCTCGTCGTCCAGCAGAACGGCGGCTACGCCGGCCTCTCCGACTCGCTCGTCGACCTCCGGGTCGACGACCACGACCACCCGGTCGAGGAGCTCGGGCGGCTGCTCCAGGCCCATGAGCTGCTGTTCGGGAAGACGCCGGCCGACGAGTGGCTCGAGGTGGACGACGCGCTCGCGGCGGAGCTGCAGGAGCGGCTCGCCCGGCTCGGGTTCGAGGGCGACCTCGCTGAGGCCATGCGCGCCTGGTCGGGCCGGGAGAACCTCGAGGAGCGCGTCACTGGGGTCGAGCGGATCGACCCTGTGGTGCTCGAGGAGCTGCGGCGCGCATGACCGGTTGGGAGGCCGTACGGCTCGACGAGCTCGACTCGATCCCGCTCTTCGAGGGGCTCGTCTGGCATCCGGTCCGCCGACGGCTCGGCATCCGCGCCTTCGGGATGAACGCCTACACGAGCGAGCGGCCGGGGGACACCGTGGTCGAGGAGCACGACGAGACGGGCGGGGGCGCCGGCGGCCACGAGGAGGTCTACCTCGTCCTCTCCGGCCGCGCCACCTTCACGCTCGGCGGCGAGAAGCAGGACGCGCCGGCGGGGACGTTCGTCTTCGTCTCCGACCCGGCGATGAGGCGGAAGGCGATCGCCGAGGAGGAAGGAACGGTCGTCCTGGCCGTCGGCGGCGAGCCGGGGCAGGCCTACGAGATCTCCGCGTGGGAGTACTACTTCGCGGCCATGCCCGCCTTCCGGGAGGAGCGCTGGGACGACGCGATCGCCCTGATGCAGGAGGGGCTCGAGGAGAAGCCCGGCCATTCAGCGCTGCTGTACAACCTCGCGTGCGCCGAGTCGCGGGCGGGGCGGGCCGAGGAGGCGCTCGCGCACCTCCAGGCGTCGGTGGCGGGCGACTCGAAGTACGCCGACCGCGCGCGGGACGACTCTGACTTCGACCCGATCCGCGGGCTCCCCGGCTTTCCCGCCTAGATGACTGATTCCGAGTAATCGTCTCTTCCGGGGCGCGGGCTGGACGGTCTGGGGCGCCGCGGCGTTCCCTGGCCGATGCTGGTGGCATCGGTGAGGGAACGACGTGGCGAAGCGTGGGTCTCGCGGGGGCCGGCTCTCGCGAGGCCTACGCGGCCCAGGCCGCCCAGAGCGCGCATCCGGGCACGCGAGTACTCGGTAGGGTCGGCGGGAGGCGCCCACGCCGCGCGGCGTAGCCGACTGGCGTTGGTTTCCTCCCGCCGCCGCCTCGCACCGTGCGTGAGGTTTTCCCTCACACGGCGCACCGACATCCTTCACCTGGCCGCATTCGCGGCGCCGTGGTGGACGCGTCCGACGAGCGGTCGCAGGCCGAAGTAGCGCTCCTGGCGTAGCCGCCAGTAGCCGTACGCGATCGGACGTCTCGCCTTGTGGCGTTTACCGATCCAGCGTGCCAGCCGCTCGGCCGTGTAGAGGTCGAGCTTGTGGAACTGGGTCGTGGAGTTGCCATGGCGGAAGTAGCCGGCCCAGCCGGTAAGGAACCGGCCGAGGTCGGCTACGACGTCCTCGACCGACAGCCAGAGGCGTCGTCGGCCGGTGAGTTCGCGGATCTTCTGCCTGGCCGCTTTCGTGGCTGCCGCCGACGGCCAGCGGGCCATGAAGTACCGCCCCGGCTTGCTGAAGCTCTCCACCATCCGGTGATGGAACCCCAGGAAGTCGAAGGATCCCTCGCCGCCCGTGTCGAGGTGCACCAGGCGCGTCTTGGCGTCGGCAAGCTCGAGCCGGAGGTCTGCGAGCAGCGCCCGCACCTCCCGCAGCGCCGCCTCGGCCTGCGTCCTGGTTTCGCACAGGATGACGAAGTCGTCGCAGTACCTGACCAGCACGCCCAGCGTGCCATGGCTGTCCTCCCACGCTCGGTCGAGCGCGTTGAGGTAGACGTTGGCGAGCAAGGGCGAGATCGGCGAGCCTTGCGGCGAGCCGGTCTCGGGGCGCAGCAGGGTCTCCCCCTCCAACACCCCCGCTTTCATCCAGCCCCGCAGCAACTTCAGCACCCTCCTGTCAGAGATCCGCTCGGCGAGAAGCCGGTCGAGGATCTCCGAGTCGAGCGCGTCGAAGAAGCCGCGGATGTCGGCGTCGATCACCCACCGCCGCCCCCGCATCACCTCACGCTTGATCTCGTCAAGCGCCTGGTGGGCTGACCGCTTGGGACGAAACCCGTACGAGCAGCCGCGGAAGTCGGCCTCGAAGATCGGCTCCAACACCAGCTTCGCCGCCGTCTGGCACACCCTGTCTTTCACAGACGGGATGCCAAGCGGTCGCTGTTCGGAGCGACCAGGCTTCGGGATGAAGACCCGCCGCGCCGGCCCGGGGCGGTAGCGCTGCTCTCGGAGCTCCTGCTGGAGCTCGTCGAGGAACGCCTCCACCCCGCTCTCTTCGATTTGGGCAATCGTGATGCGGTCAACACCGGGAGCACCCCGGTTGTCGCGCACCTGCTGCCACGCCCGCTGCAGCACATCCCTGCGATGGATGCGATCCCACAACGCGTGGAAGCGTCTACCGGGCGACCGCTTGGCCGCCAGGTACAGCTTGACTTGGAGTTCTCGAACCTTGTCCTGCTCGGCGGTGTTGTCCCCAGAGGGCATGCGCCGGTCCTCCCGTCGTCGTCAAGCGCAGATGAAGCAGGGCCCCTTCCCTCACCCGGGGTTATGTTGTCCACCAGGCTGCAAGCGGTACTACGGGCCCCCCGCCACCCTCCCAGCCAGACGCGACTTCGCCGGAGGCTTATACGCGCCCATCGCTTCCCACGCCACCACTCGCAGGGCATGGGGCCGGGGAGGGCTTCCCCACTTCCCGCACCGACCTTTCCGACCGTGCCGCTCCCTCTACCCCGGGGGGTTCTTGGCCGCTGCACATCCAGGATCTACACGGCGTCCATGGCCTTCGCCCTGAATTCCCGGGCTCGGCTCCCCCTTGTCCCCAAACGGGGCTAGCGTCACGAGGCGGCAGGATTCACATCACGTTACGGCCCGGCCGGTCGCTCCCCCAAAAGGGCTTTCGACACTGGGCTCCGACCCCGGGCGTTTCCCCCCGAAGCCGCCAGCCTGCTACCCGGCGCCCTGGCGCTTACCGGGACCGGACTTCCACCGGCACGGCCGATGCGAGCTTATGTCCGGATCAGACCACGAAAGGCATCACCTCCGAACGAGTGGGCACACGAATCAGTCATCTAGCATCGCGCTCGGCCTGGCAATGGTGGGGGCGCGGATTGCTCCGCGCCCCCACCCTGTCCCGGCTTCCAGGCGGGAAGCCTTAGACGACTGCCGGCTTGGCCGTCGGGAGCGGCTTGGCCGCCTCCGAACCCGCCGCCTCCGCGCGCCGCTTGTGGAGCGCGGCCCAGTCGAGGACTGCGAAGCCGACGCCGGCCAGCAGGAGCGCGAAGCCGATCACGATGCTGAAGAGCGAGAGTTGCGTTGCCATGTAGCTCATGTTCAGCGCGGTCGTCAGCGCGGTCTCCGTCACCCACACGTCACGTGCCGAGTTCGCGACGGGCTGACCGTTCTTCTGCACGGCCTTCGTCGGGTCGTTCGTGCCGATCGGCTTGCCGTCGGCGGTCGCGTACCGGCCCATCTCGGCGTACGTCAGCCCGCCGCTCGACTCGAGCGCGTGGATGCGCATGTATTGCGCGAAGGTGCGTGCGCTCGACCCGTCGGTGATCGCCTTGCCGGCGACCGAGTAGGTCGGGAAGCTGATGCCGGTCAGCCCGGCCTTGGCGGCCTCGGCCTTGATCAGCGCAGGGGTCATGTCGGGCGTGCCGACGATGCTCTCCTGCTTGAGGGTCGAGTTGACCGTCGAGCGGCCGTTGACGCCGAGCACGATGACGGCGATTCCGAAGGCCACCAGCACCGCCCCTGCGATGAAGCCACCGATTTCGAGGACCTTTTTCATGATTCCCTCCTGGAAGCTCTTGGTGTGATGACTACGACGCCACTATCGCGCCGCACCGCCCGGGAGGCATCCGGGATTAGCCGCAGGCGGCGTCAGCGATCGCCCGGAATCGTCAGGAGACGAGCGGCAGCTTGCGAGTGAAGCCCGCGCCGCGGCTGTCGTCGATCGCGCGGGCGATCTCGGCGATCGCACGCGCGGGCTCGCTCTCGGGGTCGGAGAACACGAGCGGCATCCCGGCGTCCGCCGCGGCCCGGATGCGCGCATCCAGCGGAACCGTGCCGAGCAGCTTCACGCCGAGCTCGGTCGCGAGACGCTCGCCGCCGCCGGTGCCGAAGATCTCGGAGGTCATGTTCTCGATCACCCCGACGAGCTGCATCCCGGTCCGGCGCGCCATCTGCGCCGCGCGGCTCGCGACCTCCTGCGCCAGGATCTGCGGCGTCGTCACCACGACGGCCTCCGCGCGCGGGAGCATCTGGCCGAGCGAGATCGAGACGTCGCCGGTGCCCGGCGGCATGTCGACCACGAGCACGTCGAGCTCGCCCCAGTGGACGTCCTGGAGAAACTGCTCGAGCGCGCGATGCAGCATCGGCCCGCGCCACATGAGCGGCTTGTTGTCGTCGACGAAGAAGCCGATCGACATCAGCTTCAGATCGTGCGCGACGGGCGGGATCATCAGCCGGTCGACCAGCACCGGCTTCTGCTGGATCCCGAGCATGTGCGGGATCGAGTGCCCGTAGATGTCGGCGTCGAGGACGCCGACGCGCTTGCCCTCGGCGGAGAACGCAGCCGCGAGGTTGGCGGTCAGGGACGACTTGCCGACGCCCCCCTTGCCCGAGGCGACGGCGATCACGCGCGTCGTCGGCTCGAGCTGGATCGTCTTGTCCTCCACCGGGCGGCCGCCGCGGAGCTTCGTCGTCAGCGCCTCGCGCTCTGCCGGGCTCATCACGTCGAACTCGAGCCGAACCGCCGTGACGCCCTCGAGCGCGCCCACCTCGCGCGCCACCTGGTCCTGGAACGAGTTGCGCAGCGGGCAGCCGGCGACGGTGAGCGCGATCATCACGGCAACCTCGCCGCCGGAGATCTCGACGGACCTGACCATGTCGAGCTCGGTGACGGGCTTCCGGAGCTCGGGATCGATGACGTTCGCGAGTGCGGCCAGAACGGCGTCGCGTGTGACAGGCATGACGCTAGGAGCGTAGCGCCGCGGCAATTCGCGCGGCCAGCTCCGGCGTCCGGGTCGCGCAGATCCGCGACGGGGCCGTGAGATCGAGCGGGATCGTCCCGAGCGCGGGCCCGTCGATCGCGTGGATGCAGAAGCCGCGCTCGCGCACCACGAGCTGGCACGCCGCAAGGTCGACCGGACCGCGACGGCTTCAGGCAGACCGCTGCGTCCGTGCGGCCCGCGGCGACGTGGCAGAACGTGATCGCCTGCGCCCCCATGATCCGAACCCGATCGGTGAGCGGCGCCAGCTTGCGCAGCTCCTCGAGCACGAGGTCGGCCCGCGTCGCCTCGAGCGAGAGGAACTCGATGTGCTCCTTCGGCGCCCCCGTGACCGGGTTGCCGTTCAGGAACGCGCCGCCGCCGCGCACGGCCGTCCACTCCTCGTTGGCGCCGAAGTCGTAGACGAAGCCGAAGACGACATCGTCCATGGTCGTGCCCTCGGCCACCGCAACCGAGAGCGCGAAATACGGGATCGCCCGCTCGGCGTTCTGCGAGCCGTCGATCGGGTCGACGACGACCGTGAACGCGCCCTCGCCCTTGATGCCGATCTCCTCCGAGACGATCCGGACGTCGGGACGGTCGAAGTGCGCCAGCACGGCGCGCTCCGCGGCCTCGTCGAGCGCGGCGGTCATGTCGCCGCCCTTGCCCTGGCCGATCGGCCGCTCGCGCTCGTCGCGCGTGGGCATCGCCCGCAGCACGTCCTTCACGTCGGCGACCGCGGCGCGGCACAGCTCCAGCCATGGAGACATCAAACGGGGTGGAGCAGGAGCCCGGAGGTGAGCTTCGGGTAGAAGAACGTCGACTTCGGCGGCATCGTCTCGCCGCGGCCCGCGTACTCGAAGACCTGCGCGACCGACGGCGCGCGGACGAGGAAGGCCAGCTCCGCCACCCGTGCGTCGACCGCCTCGACCGCCTGCTGGGCGTGCGGCGTGTACTCGACGCCCGCCGGCTCGTAGCGCTCGACCTCCTTCGTGTCGAGATCCTCGTCGGACTCGACGCGGAAGAAGTTGCCCTCCCTGTAGACGGCCAGGGAGCCGGTGTCCCACGTCGAGGTCATGAACCCGTCCGGGTCGACGCCGACCGAGCTGACGACGCGGTGCGTCGGCAGGATCGCGAGCCCCGGGGAGCGGGACGAGACGAGAACGGCGAAGGTGTGGGTCGCGGACGGCTCCTCCTCGCGGAAGGCGACCGCCGTCTCGTAGCGGTGATGGCCGTCGGCGATCAGGAGCGGCGTGTCGAGCTCGAGCTCGCCCGAGTCGAGCCGCCAGAGGCTCGTGCGCACGCCGCCCTCGTCGACCTGCATCTCCGGCGGGCCCTCGGGCACGGCGACGGGCGGGTCGGCGTCGTAGAGCAGGAAGATCGGCTCGAGCTGCGTGCGGGTCGCGCGGAGGAGGGCCAGCCGGTCCTCGCGTGCCTTCGCATGCGTCAGCTCGTGCCGGAGCACGTTGCCCTCGGAGTACGGCGTCGCCTCGATCGAGCCGGCGATGCCCTCGCGCGTGCGCGTCTGCCCGTCGGGCCCGACGAACTCCTGTCGCAGCCACCAGAGCGCCGGCTCCTCCTCGCGCAGGACGCCGCTCTCCCGCCAGGCCGCCAGCTCGGCCGCGGCCGCCTCCGGCGAGTCCGGCCGCGTCAGGTGGACGATGTTCCGGTCGCTCGTGTGCCAGAGCGTGTAGAGCAGGTCGTCGTCGATGACGTCGTAGGGCGGCGCGACCAGGTCGTCGAGGGGCCCGGCGACCGCCTCGTCGTAGCGGAGCGCGCGAAACGGCGAGATCCGGGTCACGGGCTGAGGCTAGCGGCTTAGCCCGGATACGGTCGGACGGGCGTCGGTGGACGACCCCGCCCTCCAGACCGATCGGTGATCTCGGACTCGGACCGACCGCGTGGTCGAGGGCGTGTTCGCCGTGAAGACGAAGAGGCGCCTCCGCACGAAGGGCGGAGCGCCGTACCTCGTGCTCGAGCTCGTCGATCCGTCGGGGCACATCGACGCGCGCGTCTGGAACGACGTCGAGCTGCTCGACGGCCGGTTCGGGGAGGGCGACGCAGTGCGCGTGCTCGGTCGCGTGGAGAAGTTCCGCGACCGGCTCCAGCTCGACGTGCGAACACTCGAGGCGGCCGACGTCGATCCGGCCACCCTGACGCCGGCGATCCGCCGCGACGCGTCGGAGCTCCAGGGCTTCCTCGAGTACCTGATCGAGGAGGTCTCGCATCCGGGGCTCGGCGCGACCGTGCGCGCGGTGCTCACCGACCGCGACCTGGCGGCCTTTCCGGCCACGGCGGACGACCATCACTCCTACGCGGGCGGCCTGCTCGAGCACACGGTCGGGGTCGCCACGCTCTGCCGCGAGACGGCGCAGCTCCACCCGCGGCTGCGCAGCGAGCTCGTGCTGGCGGCGGCGCTCGTCCACGACGTCGGGCGGACGCTCGAGCTCTCGCGCGGCCCCGCGTTCGCGCTCACCGAGGAGGGACGGCTGCTCGGGCCACGTCCACCTCGGGATGCGGCTGATCGAGGAGCGCGCGGAGGGGCTCGGCGCGTCGCAGCTGGCCGAGCTCCTGCACTGCGTCGCCGCGCACCACGATGCGCGCGCGTCCCGGACGGCCGAGGCCGCGGTGCTGTACCACGCGAACGCGCTCGACGCGAGCGCCGCCACCCGGCCGACCGGGTGAACGAGCTTCTGCTCGCGCTCGGCGCGAGCCTCGCCTGGGGGGTCGCGGACTTCGTCGGCCCGTGGCAGGGACGCGCGCTCGGAGCGCTCCGGGTGCTGCTCTGGGCCCAGCTCGCCGGGGTCGCCGCACTCGCAGTCGCGCTCGCCGTGCGCGGCGAGGCGACCCACGACGCCGCGGTGCTGCGTCGCGGTCCCGGCCGCGATCTCCGGAACGCTCGGCCTCTACGCCTACTACCGCGGGATGGCCATCGGAGCGATGGCGGTCGTGGCGCCGATCGCGGGCGCGTCCGCGATCGTTCCGGTCGTCTTCGGGATCCTGAACGGCGACCGGCCATCCGGCACGCAGTACGCGCGGGATCGCGTGCGCGCTCGTGGGCGTCGTGCTCGCCTCGCAGGAGCACCAGGAGGCCGGCCAGCGGCGACTGGCCGCAGGCGTCGGCCTGGCGCTGATCGCGGCGGTCGGGTTCGGCTTCTACTTCCCGCTCATGCACGCCGCCGGGGAGGCCGACGCGCTCTGGGCCTCGCTCGTCTTCCGCATGACCTCGGCCCTGATCATCGTCCTGGCCGTCCTGGTCAGGCGGCCGCCGGTCCGGCTCGGCGGCTGGAAGCTCGCGGTCGTCGCTCGCCGTCGGCCTCGGGGACACGCTCGGGAACTTCCTCTACGCCGCAGCCGCGCACGAGGGCGGGCTCGTCAGCCTGACCTCGGTGCTCGCCTCGCTCTATCCGATCGTCACGGTGCTGCTCGCGGCGGTCGTGCTGCACGAGCGGGTCGCGCGGTGGCAGCGCGTGGGCATCGTCCTGACCCTCGCCGGCGTCGTGCTGATCGCAGCCTGACGCACGGCGACACGGGACATGCTTCAGCTGTCCCGCGCGGTCAGATGTTGAAGCGGATGTTCAGCACGTCGCCGTCGCGCACGACGTAGGTCTTGCCCTCGAGGCGCTGGTGCCCGCGCCGGGCCACCTCGGCGTGCGAGCCGGCCTCGACGAGCTCCTCCCAGTCGACGACCTCGCAGCGGATGAAGCCGCGCGCGATGTCGGAGTGGATCGCCGCCGCAGCGTCGAGCGCGGTCTCGCCCTGCCGCAGCGGCCAGGCGCGGGTCTCCTTCTCGCCGGCGGTGAAGAAGGTGATCAGGTCGAGCTCGTCGCGCAGGCGCCGGACGACCTCGTCGAGAGCCGACGGCGCGCCCTCACGGAACGCGGCCGCCTCCTCGTGCGGAAGCTCGGCCAGCTCCGCCTCCAGCGCGAGGTCGATCCCGCCGGGGCCGTTCTCGACCGCAATCAACGGCTTCGTCGTCAGCGGCTCGAGGCCGTCCGGGAGCTCACCGCCGACCTCGGCGAGCGGCGAGCCCGCATCGACCGCGGCGAGGATCTCGCGCAAGCGCTCGACCTCGGCGCGCAGCTTGGGGTCGCCCGACTTCGCCTGCTTCTCGACGCGCTCGAGTCGCCCCGCGACGTGGTCGCGGTCGGCCACGAGCAGCTCGAGCTTCAGGTTCTCCAGGTCGCCTGCCGGGTCGGCGCCGGCCGAGAAGCCGTCGACCACGACGAGGAGCGCGTCGACCTGGCGGAGGTTGCCGAGCAGCGCCGCGCCCGTGCCCGGGACATCCTGGACGCGGATCGCGACGGGCGTCACCTTCTTCGCCGACACGACCTTCGCGAGCGCCTCGAGGCGGGTGTCCGGCACCTCGGCCATGCCGACGTTGGTCTTGCCGTACTCGCCGCCGCCGGTGCGGGTCAGCGCGGTGAAGAGCGTGGTCTTGCCGGACCCGGGGAGCCCGACGATGCCGGCCTCGAGCGCCATGGGGCGCGCCTACGCGCCGAAGCCGACGCGGCTCTCGCGGACGTGGCGCTTGACGAACGCGATCGTCCGCAGCACGACGGTGTAGCGGCCGTCCTCGGCCTCGAACGTGACGGCGTCGGGCGAGCCCGTACCCACGGCGCCCTCGAGCGCGTCGGCCGTCTCCGGGCTGACGAACACGGTCAGCGACTGGCCGTCGCGGAACGCGATCTCGAGACGGGTGCGGTCGCTTTCAGCCACCGGCCACCAGCTCCGCGAGCACGCCGCCCGTGGCGTGCGGGTGGACGAACGCGATCTGCTTTCCCATCAGCCCCATCCTCGGCTTCTCGTCGATCAGCTCGGCGCCGCCGGCCGCAAGCGCGCTCGAAGCTCGCCCTCGACGTCGGTCGACCTCGAACGCCACGTGGTGCATGCCCGGGCCCCGGCGGTCGATGAACCTCCCCACCGGCGTCTCCGGGCCGCGCGCGGCAAGGAGCTCGATCCGCGCGTCGCCGACCCGCAGGAGCGCCGTGTCGACGCCCTGGTCGAGCGAGCGTCTCGCGCAGCTCGAGCTCGGCCCCGAAGAGCCGCCGGTACGTCTCGATCGCCTCGTCGAGGTCGGCCACCGCGACGCCGAGGTGGTGAATGCCGGCCGCCGCCACGGCGCCGATGCTACCCATGCGTGCTGGGACCCGGGAGAGGTGTAGAGTCGCGGCGTGCGCAGGCAACGAATCGCGTGGCTCCTGCTGCTGGCGGTTCTCGGCGCTGTCCTCCTGCTCGCCGGCTGCGGCGGCGAAGAACGGCCCCAAGGACAACGGCGTCGCAAAGATGTCGCCGTCCGACGCGCTCGCGCAGGTGAAGGAGGCCGTCGCCGCCGCGACGAGCGTCCACATCGTCGGCACCGGTACCACGGGCGGCCAGCCGCTCGCGCTCAACCTGAAGCTCGTCAAGGGCAAGGGCGGCGCCGGCCACATCGCCGTCAGCGGACTCTCGTTCGACATCATCCGGATCGGCGACAAGGCCTACTTCAAAGGCAGCTCGAAGGCTTCTGGAGCAAGTTCGCGAGGCTCGGCGGCAGCGCAGCTCTTCAACGGCAAGTGGCTCGATGGCGCCGGCGAACAAGGGCGAGCTCGGCCTCGTTCACGCCGCTCACGGACATCGACGCGCTGACGAACCAGGTCCTCGCCTCGCACGGGACGCTCGACGAAGGGCGACACGACGAGATCAACGGCCAGCCGGCGATGGCCATCATCGACCGACGAACGGCGGCGACGCTCTACATCGCGACGACCGGGCCCGCCTATCCGCTCGAGCTGACGCCGGGCAAGAGGCGAAAGGGCGCGATCACCTTCTCCGACTGGGACCAGCCGGTGCACGCTCACGGCGCCCGCGAAGCCGATCGACTACAGCAAGCTGACCGGCGGCTCGAAGTAGGTGTCGCTAGAAGTATCGAGGCCCGGGATCCGCGGCCACGATCTGCGGCACGCCGACGGCCTCGCCCGACCGTGACTCCGGCGCGACGTCGCCGAAGAGCGCGAGCAGCTCCTCGCGGTTGAGCGTCTCCTTCTCGAGCAGCGCACTCGCGACGCGGTCGAGGAGCGCGCGGTGCTTGGCAATCAGCCGCAGCGCCTCGCTGTAGGCCACGTCGGTCAGCCGGGTCTGCTCGCCGTCGCGCAGTCCGCTTCGACTCCTCGGAGAGCGCGTAGTTGTCGGCCCGCATCGTGCGCGACGCGGCGCCCTCGCCCATGCCGTACTCGAAGACCATCGCCCGCGCGAGCTCGTGACCTTCTCGAGGTCGTTCGCGGCGCCGTTCGTGACCCGCCCGAAGACGACCTGCTCGGCGGCGCGCCCGGCGAGCGTGACGACCATCCAGTCGAGCAGCTCCTCCTTCGTGTGGAGGTAGCGCTCCTCCTCGGGCAGGTTGAGCGTGTAGCCGAGCGCCGTGCCGCGGGCGATGATCGTCGCCTTCTGGACGGAGCGAGACGAGCCGCTCATCAGGTGCGACATGAGCGCGTGCCCGCCCTCGTGGTAGGCGAGGATCCGCTTCTCCTTCGGCGTGATCACGCGCCGCTGCTGGAGGCCGGCGATCACGCGGTCCATCGCGTAGCTCGAAGTCGGACTGCGTGAATCACGGTCGAGCTCGCGGCGTCCGGCGGAGATCGCGGCCTCGTTGCAGATGTTCGCCAGGTCGGCGCCCGGTGAGGCCGGCGGTCTGCCGCGCGACCGTCTCCAGGTCGACGTCGGCGGCGAGCGGCTTGCCGCGGGTGTGGACGAGCGAGGATGTCGCACACGGCCCTTCAGGTCGGGCGCCTGGATCAGGATCTGGCGGTCGAAGCGGCCCGGGCCGCAGCAGCGCCGGGTCGAGGTCCTGAAGCCGGTTCGACGCGCCCATCACGACGACCTGGTCACGCGGGCCGAAGCCGTCGAGCTCGACGAGCAGCTGGTTCAGCGTCTGGTCCTGCTCGCGGTTGAACGAGTGGCCGGTGCGGGCGCGGCCGACCGCGTCGAGCTCGTCGATGAAGACGATCGACGGCGCGTTCTTGCGCGCCTCCTCGAAGAGCTTGCGGATGCGGGCCGCGCCGAGGCCGGCGAACATCTCGACGAACGCCGAGGCGCTCTGCGCGTAGAAGCGCGCTCCGGACTCGCTGGCGACCGCCTTCGCGGCGAGCGTCTTGCCGGTGCCGGGCGGGCCGTGGAAGAGGATGCCCTTCGGCACACGGGCGCCGAGCGCCTCGAAGCGCGCGGGTCGCGCAGGAAGTCGACGACCTCCTGCAGCTCCTCCTTCGCCTCGTCGAGGCCGGCGACCTCGTCCCAGGTCACGGCCGAGTCCGAGCCCGGCGTGATCTCCATCGGCTTGACGCGCGGCATCAGCTTCATCGTGCGACAGAGCAGGTACGCGACGAAGCACATGAGCACGAAGAACATGACCGGCAGCCAGTTCGTCGCGAAGTTCTGCGCGCTGGTCGACCCGAACCCGGCCAGGAGCTCCATGCGCGCGGTCATCGGCAGCGGAGGCCGAGCGAGCTGAAGGCTCAAGCGTCTTCTTCGAGCTCGAGGCACGCCGCGAGCGCAGCGCGCGGCCACCTCGAGCTGGTCCGGCGTCGGCTCGGCGGTCGAGAGCCGGTGCTGGAGCTCGTGGCCCGGGCAGGGCGAGCGCGCGGGCGAGCCGGCGGTCGGGGTGGCGCTGTCATCCAGCCGAAGATCTCCGTCGAGGCCGCGACAGCGCCCGAGCGAGGCCGCCAGCCGCGCGCGCCGGCCTTGCCTGCGCGCGGCGCGCGGGAGGCGAGCAGGTTCGCGGCGGCGGTCGTGAGCAGGAGCGGGCCGACGAGATGGGAGCCGCAGCGCTCGTGCTCCTTGGCGGTCGGCGCGTCCTGCTCGTAGGTGCCGATCGCGATGTGCTCGGCGCCGTGGTAGCCGGCGAGCGAGCCGCTGCGCACGGACAGGACCGCCGGCGCGACCGCGAGCAGGCCGGCGACGAGCTCCTGCGCGGTGTGGCTCGAGCTTGCGAGCGGCGGACGACGTGAACGGCGGCCGCGGTGCCGGCCATGGAGAACAGGACGCCGCGTCCCTCGAAGGGCAGCTTCGCCTCGGGCAGCGCTGCGCTTGAGGCGCGGCAGGACGGCGAAGGCCTCGGCAAGCCGCGCCGGGCCGCGCAGCAGCGGGACGTTGATGCGCGAGCCGACGAGGCGCTTCCGCTCGGCGGCGACCTTCACGTCGCCGTCCTCGGTGCGCACGGCGCAGGCCCACGCGGTCGGGCCGTGCACCAGCACGCCGTTCCCCAGGGCCATCCCGCCGAGACGGAGCTTCGTCCGCCATCGACTAGCCAGGGTAGTCGTCGGTGCACGCCCTCGAGGAGCGCCTGCAGCTCGCGGCGCGGCGTCGCCGCGGGGCAGCTCGCGGCCGTCGACGGCGATGATCGGCATGATCTCGCGCACCGCGGAGCTCGTGAACGCCTCCTCGGCACGGAGGAGCGCCGGCAGCGTGAACGAGCCCTCGCGGATGCGGTAGCCGGCCTGCTGGGCGAGCGCCGCGACGGCGCCGCGGGTGACGCCGGGCAGCACGCCGGTCGAGAGCGCGGGCGTCACGAGGATGTCGTCCTCGCGCCACCAGACGTTCGACATCGTCGCCTCGAGCACCGTCTCGCCCTCGCCGAGGTAGATCGCGTCGTCGGCGCCGCTCGCCTCGGCCTGGGCGATCGCGGCGAGCGCGGTCGCGTAGCTCGTCGCCTTGACGCCGGTGAGCAGGCCGGCGCTCGTGGTGCGGATGGTGACGACGGCGATGCCCCGCCGGCGCAGCTCGTCGAGTCCGGGCGGGAGCGGCTGCGACCGTCGCGAGCAGCGTCATCCCCGTCCGGAAGAGACGCAGCGCGCCCTCGTCCGCCCCGGCCGCCGCCGATGGCCTGCGAGCGCGAGCTCCTCGACGCCGTCCGGCGGCGGGAGCCGCAGCGCGAGGCACGAGCCTCGCAGCCGCTCGACGTGGCGGCGCAGGAGCACGGGCCGGCCGCCGCGGATCCGCACGGTCTCGAACGCAGCGGCGCCGCGGAGGAGCGCCTCGTCGTCGGGGTGGAAGACGGGCTGCGACGGATCGACGAGGCCCTTGCCGGCGACCGCGGCCGCGAGGAGCGCGGTCATACCGCCACCGGTGACCGCAGTGCGGACAGGATCGGGCGCGCCTTGACCCACGACTCCTCGATCTCGTCCTCGGGGTCCGAGTCCCAGACGATCCCGCCGCCCACCCAGAGGTGGATGCGGCCCTCGGCAACGGCGAGCGTCCGGATCGTCAGCGCGAGCTCGAAGTCGCCGTTCGGCCCGCACGACGCCGAGCGCGCCCATCGACGCGCCGCGCCCGACGGGCTCGAGCGCCGCAATCAGGTCGAGGGCCGCGATCTTGGGCGCTCCGGTGATGGAGCCGCCGGGGAAGGTCGCCGCGAGGATCTCGCCGATGCGGGCGTCCCGCCGAAGCGTCCCCTCGACGCGCGAGACGAGGTGGGTGACGCCGGCGAGCTCGCGCTGCGCCATCAGCTCGGGCCAGGGACCTGCCCGGCTCGCAGACGCGCGCCAGGTCGTTGCGCTCGAGGTCGACGATCATGACGTGCTCGGCGCCGAGTCCTTCTCGCCCTCGACGTCGACGCCGGCCGGACGCGTGCCCTTGATCGGCGCGGTGACGAGCTGACGCCCCCGCCGCGCGAGGAAGAGCTCGGGGGACGCCGACACCACGGCCCAGCCCGCGCCTGCGAACGGCCGCGGCTCGAGCGGACGGAGCGGCGCAAGCGAGGCCGCCACGCCGCCGGCGTCACCGCGGAACGGCGCGGAGAGGTGCTGGACGAGGTTCACCTGGTAGACGTCGCCGCGCGCGATCGCGGCGCGCACGGCCGTCGATCGCCGCGGCATAGCCGTCGTCGTCCCAGCTGCGCTCCCACTCGCCGCAGGCGAAGCTCCGCCCCTCGCGCCGGCGCGGGCCGCCGGCCGGATGTGGCACGCGAGGAGCGGCAGCGGGCACGGCTCGGGCGGAGGCGGCGCCGGCTCGCGGCGCAGCGCGTTCGAGAGCCCGTAGCCGAGGTAGAGGTCGGCGACGAGGCCGTCGCGGCCCCAGAAGGCGCTCCAGGTACTCCTCGAGCTTCGCGAACGCGCCGTCTGCTTCGTAGAGCTCGAGCGTGGCTACCTGCGGGTCCCGAGCGTCAGCAGGTAGCGGCGGGGCGCCCGGATGCGCTCGCCCTCGCGGTAGCTCTCGTACAGCTCGACGAACGCGTGGTGGAAGGCCTCGCCGCGCTCGGCGTCGAGCTTGCGCAGGAGCGCGAGCACGGGCGGCGACGAGCTGCGAGAAGAGCTCCCAGAGCTCCTCGCCCGAGTCGGCGTCGATCCAGAGCGTGCCGTCGACGAACTCGAGCTCGAAGTCCTCGCCGAGCATGTCCTCGACGTGGTCCTCGCGGCCCCACTCGGTCGCCTCGCGGCCCTCGAGCGGCTCCTCGGTGAAGCGGCGGTAGAGCTCGCCCAGCTTGGGGTTCGGCTTCCACGCGGTGAAGCCGAGCCGGCCGCCGCGGCGGGCGACCCGGGCGAGCTCGCCGGCGACGTTCGCGTGGTCGGCGGCGAAGATGAAGCCGAAGGCCGACGCGATGCACGTCGAACTCGCCGTCCTCGTAGGGCAGGTACTCGACGTTGCCGTGGTCGAAGCGGATCGCCGAGGCCCTCCACCTCGGCGTTCTCGCGCGCCTGCTCGAGCAGCGGCTCGGCGCTGTCGATCGCCGTCACCTCGGCGCCTGCGCGGGCCGCGCGCAGCGCGACCGACGCCGGTGCCGGACCCGACGTCGAGCCAGCGCTCTCCGGGCGCTGGAGCGAGCTTCTCGACCAGCTCGTCGATGGACGGGCTCGAGCACTGCGCCGAGCCGCTCGTGCATCTGTTCGTTCCCGAGTTCCATGCCCACGCCGCTCCGGCAGCATACTGACCGCGTGGGTGATCTCTTCGACGAGGCCGCCGGGAGACGTCTGGAGTCGACGGCGCCGCTTGCCCAGCGGCTCCGCCCCTCGACGCTCGACGAGTTCGTCGGGCAGGAGCACGTGGTCGGCCCAGGGCGCGCGCTGCGGCTCGCGATCGAGGCGGACCGGGTGCCGTCGCTCGTCCTCTACGGCCCGCCCGGAACGGGGAAGACGACGCTGGCCCGGATCGTCGCCGGCGTCACCGGGGCGGAGTTCGAGGAGCTCTCGGCCGTGTCGGCGACGGTCGCGAACGTGCGCGAGGTGCTCGCGCCGCGCGCGGGAGCGGCTCGGGGCGACGGGGCGGCGGACGATCCTCTTCCTCGACGAGATCCACCGCTTCAACAAGGCGCAGCAGGACGCGCTGCTGCCGGGTGTCGAGGAGGGCGTCGTGACGCTGATCGGCGCGACGACCGAGAACCCGTACTTCGAGCTCAACTCGGCGCTGCTCTCGCGGATGCAGGTGTACGAGCTCGAGCCGCTCACACGCGAGCAGCTCCGCGAGATCGTCCGCCGCGGCGGCGCGGCGATCGAGCGTCGAGCTGCCGGAGCCGGTGGAGGAGCTGATCGTCGCGCGCGCGGGCGGCGACGCGCGGAGCGCGCTCGGGATCGTCGAGCTGGCCGCGCAGACCGCCGAAGCCGAGGGCGCGGCGGTGGAGGAGCGCCACGTCGAGGATGCGGCACGCAAGCGGCCGCTCCTGTACGACAAGGGCGGCGACCGCCACTACGACACGATCTCGGCCTGGATCAAGTCGACGCGCGCGAGCGACGTGCAGGCCTCCGTCTACTACCTGGCGGTCATGCTCGAGGGCGGCGAGGATCCGCGCTTCATCGCCCGGCGGATGATCGTGCTCGCCTCCGAGGACATCGGCAACGCCGACCCGCGCGCCCTGCTGATCGCGGTCGCGGCGGCGCAGGCCGTCGAGCACGTCGGGCTGCCGGAGGCGCGGCTCAACCTCGCGCAGGCGGCCGTGTACCTCGCCCGCGCGCCGAAGTCGAACGCCTCGTACCGCGCGCTCGGCGCTGCGACAGCCGACGTCCGCGAGCACGGCCACCTGCACCCGCCCGCCGCGCTCCGCTCGGCCGCCTACCCGGGCGCGCGCGAAGCTCGGGCGAGGCGAGGGCTACGTCTACCCGCACGACGACCCGGCCGGGTTCGAGGTCGACTACCTCCCCGACGAGCTGAAGGGGCGCGTCTACTACACGCCGTCGGGAAACGGCGAGGAGGCGGCTCAGAGGATCCGGGCGCCGAGGGCGCTGGCGGCGAGCTCGACGGCGAGTAGCGGCGGTCTCGTTCGCCTCGTCGAGGATCGGGTTGACCTCGACCAGCTCGAGCGAGTCGAGCAGCTCCGACTCGGCCACGAGCTCGAGCGCGAGGTGGGCCTCGCGGTAGGAGAGCCCGCCGCGGACGGGAGTGCCGACGCCGGGCGCGAACATCGGGTCGACGGCGTCGAGGTCGACGCTCGCGTGGAGGAAGGCCGCGCCCTGCAGGAACGCAAGCGCCTCGCGCATCACGCGCTCGATCCCGTGCCGGTCGATGTCGCTCATCGTGAAGACGCGGACGCCGAGCTCGCCGATCAGCGCCCGCTCGCCGTCGTCGACGCGAGCGGGCCCCGACGATCGCCGCGCGCTCAACCGACGGCGACGGCCAGGCGCCGGTCGCGAACTCGTCGCCGGCCGGCGCCGAGCGCCGCGGCGAGCGGCATGCCGTGGACGTTCCCGCTCGGGGACGTGCCCGGCCGGTTCATGTCAGCGTGCGCGTCGATCCAGAGCACGCCGCCGGCGCCGCGCGCCTTCGCCATCCCGCCGAGCGTGCCCATCGCCACGGAGTGGTCGCCGCCGAGCACGAGCGGCAGGTAGCCCTGCGCCACGGCGTCGCCGACGCGCGCCGCGACCTCCGCGCACGAACGCATGATCGCGCCCAGGTACCGCGCCTGCGGGTCGCCGATCTCGGTCGCCTCCGCCACGCCGGCGTCGACGTCGCCCCAGTCGACGCACTCCCGGCCGAGGCCGGCGATCCGCTCCTGGAGCCCCGCGTAGCGGATCGCCGAGGGCCCCATGTCGACGCCGCGCCGCCCCGCACCCAGGTCGAGGCCGGCGCCGATGACCGCCACGGGCTTCTCGTTGCCGTCCGCCATGGCGCAAGGCTAGGCACCGCGACGGCTAGACTGCCTCCGCTCCTCATTGGAGATTGGGCGAGGTAGCTCAGCTGGTAGAGCACACGGCTGAAAACCGTGGTGTCGCCGGTTCAAGTCCGGCCCTCGCCACTGTCGTACTCGCGCAGAGCAAATCGCGCTGCTTCAGACTGGGCGGATGCGCACCTCGTCGTCCACCCCGGCCTCCGTCAGCGCGGCGGCGTTGCCGCCGTTGATCGCGATCGACCAGGCGCCGTAGGAGTCCTCGTACACGATCAGCTCCCCGCGGGGGGCGTCGGCGTACGTCTCGCCGACGACTGCGTAGTACGGCGTGAGCGCGAAGGCGAGCTCGACCCGGTCGCCGTCGGACAACCCGAGCGCGCCGACGTCGACCGCGGAGACGTTCAGACCGAGGTTGCCGAAGCGGTCGACGTCGAGAATCGTCGCCACGAGCTCGCCGCCCTCGATCCGGACCACGGGCAGGTCGAGGCGAACGAGCGTCGCCAGATCGACGTCCTCGCCGAGGTCGTCGAAGTGGGCGCCCGCCGCAAGGTGCGCTGCGACGGGCGCGAACAGGTCGCGGGCGTGGAACGTCTTCGAGACCCGCTCGAGGTGATAGCGCGGGTTCGTGAGGCTGCGCGCGCCCTCGACGCCGTCGCGATCGGCGGCGAGCATGAGCAGGCCGTTGTCGGGGCCGACGTAGACGCGGCCTGCGGCCGTCCGGACGGCGAGCGCGCGCCGCTCGCTGCCGACGCCGGGGTCGACGACCGCGAGGTGGATGCCGGGCGGGAGATACGGGATCGCGCGCGCAAGCACGAGCGCACCCTGCCGCACCGCCTGCGGGGCGATGCCGTGGGTCACGTCGAGGATCTGGGCGTCGCGCGCGATCCGCTTCATCACACCCCGGCACACGCCGACGAAGTCGTCCTGCAGACCGAAGTCGGTCAGGAACGTGATCGTGTCGTACATCAGGAGCGGACGCGTGCGAACTCGCCGACCGCGGCGATCAGCCCTTCCAGATCGTGGGTCTCCGCCTCGACCGCGACCTCGAGCCCGACCGAGCCCGCGACGCGGGTCGTCTCCGGGCCGATCGAGACGGCGGGCGCCTTGCCGCCGATCCAGGAGTAGGCCCGCGCGGCGGAGCCCGAGGCGAGAACCACGACGTCGCCGTCGGGCGGCTCGGGCTCGAGCAGGACGGTGCTGTAGAGCGGGATGAAGTCCGCCTCGAGTGCGTCGATCGGCCCGCGCCGCGAGTTCTCGGCGGCCAGGAAGATCACCTTCCCGTCCGGCTTCGGGAACTCCGAAGCCAGGTGGTCGGCGGTCGACACCGACGCGACGAAGGCCGGCTCGATCCCGTGCCTGCGCAGCGTCTCGGCCGTCCCCGGCCCGACGGCCGCGACCTTCGCCGGCAGGTTGCGCGCGCGGCGGGCGACCTCGTCCGCGCCGTTCGGGCTCGTGATCACGGCCCACTCGTACCCGGCGCAGTCGATCGGGTCGTCGGACGTGCGCACGATCTCGATCAGCGGGCACTCGACCACGTCGTAGCCGAGCTCCTCCAAACGCCCGACGAGCGGCTGCGCCTGTGCTCTCGGCCGCGTGACGATCACCTTCATGCGGCCCGCCTCTCCGACGCGGCGAGGAGCTCCGCCGCCACGGTCGCCGGGTCGGTACCGCTCCGGCGCTCGATCCAGCTGCCGTCCTCGGCGGCGATCAGGGCGGTGAGCACGCTGCCGTCGTGATGCGCGGCGACCGGGGCGAGGCAGCCTGCGCCCACCCGGGCCACGCACGCGCGCTCGGCGTCGACGCGCCGCCGCGTCTCGGCGGAGTCGGCACCAGCCACGAGCCCTTCCTCGCCGGCGCGCACCTGGAGGGCGAGGGCGCCCTGGGCAGCCTCGGGCAGCATCGTCTCGACGTCCAGCCGCGCGCCGATCCGGTCGGCGAGCCCGAGCCGATCGAGGCCGCAGGCCGCGAGCACCAGCGCGTCGAGGCCGCGCTCATGGGCCTTGCGCAGGCGGGTGTCGATGTTGCCGCGGAGCGGCTCTACCTGAATCGTCGGGTCGAGGGCGAGCAGCTGTGCGCGGCGGCGGATCGACGCGGTGCCTATCCGCATGCCGGGCTCGAGCCGGTCGGCGCCGACGAGCGCGTCGCGCGGGTCGTCGCGTTCGAGATACGCGCCCACCGTCAGGCCGACCGTGTCCGTCGAGGTCATGTCCTTGGCGGAGTGTACGGCGACGTCGATGCGCCCGGCGAGCAGCGCCTCCTCGAGCTCCTTCACGAACACGCCGCGCTCGCCGATCTGCCCGAATGGGCTCTTGCGGTCGCGGTCGCCGGCCGTCGTGATCGGCAGGAACGAGACCTCGTGACCGGGCCGGCGCAGCTGTGACGCTGCCAGCTCCGCCTGCGTCAGCGCGAGCCGGGACCCGCGCGAGCCGACCCGGATAACCAACCTAGGACCCTTCGTCGAGCGCGAACAGCCGCCGGATCGCAGCCGCATAGGCCTCGCCGTCCCCGTCGGCGGCCGCCTGTTTCATCCGCACGGTCGGCTCGTGGAGGAGCTTGGCGAGTATCTGCGCGGTCACGGCCTCGAGCCGGTCGCGCTCCCCCTCCGGCAGCGTCCCGAGCTTCGCGAGCTCGGCGGCGCGAATGGCGTCCGCATGGGCCCGCAGCGACGCGATCGCCGGCACGACGTCGAGCGACGCACGCCACTCGCGGAACCGCTCCGTCTCCTCCGCGACGAGCCGCTCCGCCACCTCGGCCTCGGCGCGGCGCCCGGAGAGCGTCTCGGCGACGACGGCCTCGAGGTCGTCGATGTCGTAGAGGAAGCAGCCTGCGAGCTCGTGCACGTCCGCGTCGACGTCCGCGGCACGGCGATGTCGATGAAGAAGAGCGGATGCTTGCGGCGGACCGGGACGTCCCCGGCCGCGATCAGGAGCCCCGGCGCCGCGGTCGACGTGAGCACCACGTCGACCTCGCCCAGCTTCGCCGCGACCTCGTCGAGCGCCGAGCGCCCTCCCTCCGAAGCGCGCCGCGAGCCCGGCCCCCGCCTCGGGGGTGCGGTTCGCGACGTACGCGATCGAGGCGCCGCGAGCGGAGAGGTTGCCCGCCGCGAGCTCGCCGATGCGGCCCGCTCCGACAAGCATGACCTTGCGCCCCTTCAGATCGCCGAAGACCTGGGCCGCGAGCGCGGCCGCGGCCGCCGGCACCGACGCGGGACTCTCGCCGATCGCCGTCTCGGTGCGCACGAGCTTGCCGAGCTTGAGCGCCTGGCGGAACACGCGGTCGAGCAGCGGTCCCGGCGAGGCGGCGTCGAAGGCGGCACGCACCTGGCCGAGGATCTCGCTCTCGCCCGGGATCAGCGAGTCGAGCCCGGCGGAGACGCGAAAGAGATGAAGCGCCGCCGCGTCATCGTGCATGCGGTAGGCGACCGAGCGCAGCGGCTCGCCGGCCAGCTCCTCGAGCGACTCGAGCGCGCGGGTGCCGTCGTCGCCCGCGAGGTAGACCTCGGTGCGGTTGCAGGTCGAGAGGCAGACGGCGTCGCCGAGCCGGCGGGCGAGGGCCGCGGCCCGCTCGAGCGGCAGCGCGACGCGCTCGCGCAGCTCGACCGGCGCGACGTGATGCGAGATGCCGACGAGCGAGAGGGTCAGAAGTGGCTCCCTGCGAGAACAAGACGCGCGACGATGACGAGGCCGAAGCCGACCAGGGCCAGCTGCGCGGCGCGGCGACCGGTCGCGCGGGTGGCGACGAAGCCTGCGTAGACGAGCCAGGTCACGAGCGCGGCGGCCATGGTCGCGTCGATCCCCTTCCCCTGCTCGCGCAGCCGCACGATCCCGGCCGCGAGGCCGACAGTCAGCAGCGGCAGTGCCACCGCGATCGTGCGCATGGTGAGGCGCTCGAGCACGACGAGGGACGGCAGCCGCCACCGCAGGATGTCGGGCGCGCGTCGCTGGAGCCGCCGCTCCTCGACCAGGTAGAGCGATGCGAGGGCAGCGGCGAGGGTGAAGCCCGCGAACGCGGCGAGAACGGAGCCGACGTGGATCGTCAGGAAGAGGTTCGAGTAGTGCGAGCGCGTGCCAGCCTGCGTGCCTCCGCCGAGGCGAGAGGCGACGAAGAGCAGCACGACGAACGGCATGACCGTGAGCCCGACCAGGCGGTAGCGGTCCTGGCAGCCCCAGATCAGGTAGGTGCCGACGATCAGCCAGACGAAGAGGTTGAGCGACCCGGCCCAGCTCGACCACGGGAAGGCGTCGACGCGCGCAGCCTGCACGACGAGGAGGGCGGTCTGGGCGAGCCAGCCGATGCGGACGCCCCACATCGCGGCGCGGGTATGGCGCGGGGACGTATAAGCGATGGCGGCCTCGCCGTAGCCGAGAAGCGCCGGCCAGAAAAGCAGTTCAGCCATGCAGCCGCTCAGCCACGGTGGAGCTCCGGCTCCCGGTCCGCCTCGGCAAGCTCCCCATCCTCGGCAACATGGCCGCGGTCGCGGAGCTCCTGAACGATCTCGGTCACCTGGCGCTCCAACCGCTGCAGCTTCGAGGCGATGATCAGTACGTAGAGCAGCACGCCGACGAAGACGACGAGGTACGCGGCGGCGGTGTACTTCTCGGAAGGCGTCATCTCAGGCGAGGAGCTCGCGGAGCTCGCGCAGCCGGGCGTCCAGCCGCTTCCCGGCGAGCTCGATCCCGTACAGCGTCGCGAACAGGAACAGCATCGCGAGCCAGGACACGCAGAACGCCAGGAACTGCGAGTGCGTCATCTGCGGCCCGTGCCGCGTGAAGACCTCGGGGTGGATGATGCTCCGCGAGATGCGGATCGCGAGGAACGAGATCGGGATCAGCACGACGCCGAAGAGCGCGTAGACGGCGCACATGTTCTCCCGCTGCAGCCCCGGCTCGACCGAGAAGCGGAGCATGAAGTAGGCGCAGTAGAAGAGGAAGAGGATCAGGAAGAGCACCAGCTGGTCGTCCGACCAGACCCACCAGACGCCCCAGGAGATCCGCGCCCAGATCGAGCCGGTGATCAGCGTGAGCATCCCGAAGATCACGCCCTGGTGGATCGCGACGTAGCTCTCGAGGTCGGCGCCGGGCGGCCGCTTCCAGAGGTGCAGCAGCGCCTTCCAGGCGCCCCAGCCGAAGCATGCGTACGAGGTGAGCGCGATCGGCACGTGGAAGTAGAAGATCTTCTGTGAAAGGCCCTGGTCGGAGTCGACCGGGGCGTAGTAGAAGACGAGCGCGATCGCGAGAGCGAAGAGCCCGGCGGTGATGCCCGCGAGGCCAGGAAGCGGTATCCGCCGCGCGCCCGTCACTGAGGGGAATGGTAGACCGGGTCTAGCTCTGGGCGACGACGTAGTCGAAGCTGCCCCAGGCGAGCAGGGTGAACACGCCGTCGTAGAGGGCGAGGAAGAGGAGGTACTTCGAGCCGCCCGCGATGCTCGCGCCCACGCCCGCCGCGACGACAGGTATCGCCAGCGGCAGGAAGAGGAGCGGCAGTAGGAGCTCGCGCGCGCGGCCGGCGACCGCCATCGCGCCGGTGAGCGTTCCGACGGCGCAGATGCCGATGTCGGCGAGGGCGAACGCGGCGACGGTACGCCAGCCGACGCCGCTGAAGAAGAGGCTGAACGCGGGGAGGGCGACGAGCTCGGCCAGCCCGAGGAACGCGAGCACGGAGATCGCCTTGGCCGCCCAGATCGCGCTACGGTCCGACGGGGCGAGCACGAGCGCGTCGAAGACGCCCTGCTCGCGCTCCGGCACGAACGCGCGCGTGAGGCCGAGAAGGGCGGTGAAGACGATCGCCGTCCAGAGGAGGCCGATCGAGACCTTCGCGTCCGTGCCGCTCGGGACGGCGAAGTGGAAGATCACGAGCGCCGAGAGCACGAAGAGCAGCATCGCCGGCACTGTCTCCTTCGCCCGCAGCTCGATCAGCAGGTCCTTGCGCGCGAGGGCCGCCACATCGCCGAAGAAGCTGCTGCTCATGCAAACGCCAGCCGATGGGTCGCGAGCCGCTCGACGCGATCCGGGTCGTGGGTGGCCAGGATCACCGAGCTCCGCGGCTGCAGGTCGTCGAGGGTCGTGTCGAGGAGTGCCGAGCCGGCCTCGTCGAGCGCGTTGAACGGCTCGTCCATGACGACGAGCGTCGGCTCGTGCAGCAGCAGGCGGCAGAGTCCGAGCCGCTGCCGCATTCCGCGTGAGAACGTCTGCACCCGCTGGTCGCGCACCTCCCAGAGCCCGAAGCGCTCGAGCAGCATCCCGATCCGCTCCGCCCGCTCCGGCACGCGGTAGAGGCGGCCGAAGAGGTGGAGGTTCTCGAGCGGCGTCAGCTCGCGGTAGACGTGCGGCTCGTGGCCCAGGTAGCCGATCGTCGCCCGGTCGGGCAATAGCACCTGGCCCGAGGTCGGCGCTTCGAGGCCGGCGAGCACGCGGAGGAGCGTCGTCTTGCCGGAGCCGTTCGGCCCGGTGACGAGGAGGAAGCCGCCGGCGTCGACCTCCACGTCGACCCGGTTCAGTACGCGCTTCTCACCGTATCGCTTCGTCAGCTTCGTCGCCTTGACCACGGCGGACGACTAGATGACGTCGAAGAGCACGAACACGAAGAACGCGACGCTGATCACGCCGTTCATCGTGAAGAACGCCGCGTCGAGCCTTCGCAGATCGCCGGGCCGGACGAGCGTGTGCTCCCAGAAGAGCAGTCCCGCGACCGCGATCACGCCCGCCCAGTACCAGGCGTCGACGGGCAAGCCGAGGCCGACGGCGACGAGGAGCCCGACCGTCGCCAGGTGCATCAGCCGGGCGCCGATGAACGCGCCGCGCTCGCCGAAGCGGGTGGCCCAGGAGTGGAGGCCCTGCTCGCGGTCGATCTCGAGGTCGAAGAGCGAGTAGAAGAGGTCGAACCCGGCGACCCAGGTTGCGACCGCGCCGCCGAGCGCCCACGCTTGCCACGGCAGCTTCCCGGTGACGGCCACCCACGCACCCACGGGGGCGAGTCCGTCGACCGCGCCGAGCCAGAGGTGGCACGTCCACGTGAAGCGCTTGAGGTACGGGTAGATCACGAAGCCCGCGACCGGGATCGGCCAGAGCCAGCGGACGACGGGGTTCAGCTGCCAGACCGCGACCAGGAACACGAGCAGCGACGCGAGGCAGAAGACCAGCACCGCGACGATGCTCAGCTTCCCGGACGGGATCTCGCGGCCTGCGGTGCGCGGGTTGCGCGCGTCGATGCCCGCGTCGATCAGCCGGTTGAGGGCCATCGCCAGCGAGCGAGCGCCGACCATGGCGACGGTGATCCAGAGCAGGTCATGACCCGAGGGGACCTCGTCCACCGCGAGCAGGGCCCCGACGTACGCGAACGGGAGCGCGAAGATCGTGTGCTCGACCTTGATCAGGCGCGCGAAGAGCCGAGCCGTGCCGAGCGGCGTGTAGGCGGTGTCGCTCATCCCCGCTCCGGTGAGCCTCCGTCAAGCCTACGGCTCATGTATGGACGTGGTCGGTAGCTGTTGTCTGGTCGGCTAACAGGTTCAGGGCATGCGGAAGCGCCGGCCGCAGCACCGCGTAGCCGTCGCGGCAGGCGCCCGGCGAGCCGGCAAGGTTGACGACGAGCGCGCTGCCGACCGTGCCTGCGACCCCGCGGGAGAGCAGGCCGTGCGGCGTCTTCGCGATCGAGTCGGCTCGAATCGCCTCGGCGATGCCCGGGCGCCTCGCGCTGCAACACCAAACGAGTCGCCTCGGGCGTGACGTCGCGGGCAGCGAGCCCCGTGCCGCCGGTCGAGAGCACGAGCTCCGTATCCGCAGCGAGGTCGGCGATCGCACTGGCGATCGAGTCGCGCTCGTCCGGGACGAGGCGTCGGAGCACCTCGAAGCCGTCGGCGAGCAGAAGCTCCTCGAGGGTGTCGCCCGACACGTCGTCGGCCTCCCCGCGCGACACGCGGTCGGAGACGGTGAGGACACCGGCCCTCACACCTCCTCCTTCGTCTTCTCGACGAGCGTGATCTCGGTGATCGTCATCCCCTTGTCGATCGCCTTGGCCATGTCGTACACGGTCAGGCCGGCGATCGCGACCGCCGTCAGGGCCTCCATCTCGACGCCGGTCTGACCGGTGACCTTGGCGGTGGCGGTGATGTCCACACGGCCCTCGCCGACCGCGAGCTCGACGTCGACCGACGACAGCGGCAGCGGATGGCAAAGCGGGATCAGCGTGCTGGTCGCCTTGCCGCCCATGATCCCGGCGAGCTGCGCGGTGGTCAGCGCGTCGCCCTTCGGCAGGTCGCGGAGCCGGCGCGACGTCTCCGGCGTCATCAGCACCGCTCCCCGGGCAACGGCCACGCGCTTCATCGGCGGCTTGTGCCCCACGTCGACCATCTGCACCGCTCCGGAGGACTCGTCGACGTGCGACAGCTCGCTCACCGGCGCGATCCTACTGGCTGCCGCAACGGTGCGTAGGGACAGACTTCAGTCTGTCCTGTTTGCGGCAGCCGGTTAGGGGCGAGAACCGAGCGTGATCGGGATGACGAGCGTCTTGCCGTGCCGGATCACGGTGAACCACGCTGCCTCGCCGGGCACCATGCGCTCGGCGATCAGCCGCGCGACGTCGTCGGAGCTCCGCACCGTAGTGCCGTCGATGGCGACGATCGCGTCGCCGCCGAGCGTCAGCTGCTGGTGCTGCCAGAGCACGGTGCGGTGCCCGGCCCGAAGGCCGGCGGCGGCGGCAGGGCCGCCCCTCGCGACGGCGCTCACGATCGCGCCGTGATCGGCCGGGAAGGCGAACGCCTTCGCGATGCCCGGCGTCAGGTCCTCGGTTTGCATGCCCAGGTACGCGTAGGCGACGTGGCCCGAGACGAGCAGCTGGTTGAGCGAGCGCCTCGCCGAGTCGATGGGCACCGCGAAGCTGACACCGTCGAAACCGGACGCGAGGCTCGAGCGGATCTGCGCGTTGATCCCGATCGCGCGGCCCTTCGCGTCGAGCAGCGGCCCGCCGGAGCTCCCCTGGTTGATCGGCGCGTCGGTCTGGATCGCGCCGTAGAGGTTGTACGCGGTCGTGAGTGACGGAATCGTCCGGCCGGTCCCGGAGACGACCCCGATCGAAAGCGAGGCCTCCGCGCCGAACGGCGAGCCGATCGCCGCCACCGGCTGCCCGACGGCCACGTCGGCGGAGTTCCCGAGCGGCACCGGCGTGAGACGGTGCGCCGAGGGCGCCACCCGCAGCACACCGACGTCGTCGTACGGATCCCAGCCCACGATCTGGGCGGGGACACGGTCGCCGTCGTCGAACTCGACATAGACGCTGCGCGCGGGCGCAGCGAGCGCCGAGCCGGCGGTCGAGGTGATCACGTGGGCGGCGGTGAGGATGTCACCGGTGCGATCGACCACGAAGCCGGAGCCCTCCTCGAGCGTCGTGCCGACGGCCTTTCCGCCGAAGTAGGAGAAGACCGTGACGACGCCCGGGTTCCGCTCCGCGTAGATCTTCTGCGGCGAGAAGCCGCGCGCGAGCACCGGCTTGGAGACGATCACCGTCGCAGGCAGCGACGAGCGGACGAGCGGCTCGCGCACGAGGACGGTCTGCGCCCCGCCGCTCGGCCCTCCGCCGCTCTCGACGGCGAAAATGGCGCCCCCGGCGCCGGCCAGCGCAGCGAGAACGCACAGAGCCACGACTAGTGTCGGACGCACGCAACTGGGATGAAAGCAGGACCAGCGGTGGATTTCATCCCTTCTCGGCAGCAACGAGCGTCGACTGCCTCGTACCGGCGTCCGCCGGAAGCACCAGAGCGAACCTCGTGAAGCCCGGCCGCGACACGAGCTCGATGCGTCCGCGCATCAGCTCGGCGAGCTCTTTCGCGATCGCGAGCCCCAGTCCGCTCCCGGACGCCACCGTGCCGCCAAGCCGGTAGAAACGGTCGAAGACCGCCTCCTGCGCCCCGACGGGGATGCCGGGGCCGTCGTCGGTGACCGCCAGCGTCGCGGTTCCGCCCGCGGCGGCGCACTCCACTGTCACCGTCGTCCCGGCGGCCGTGTGGACAAGCGCGTTCTCGACCAGGATCCGGCCGATCTGCAGCACGCGGGCCTCGTCGCCCCTGGCATAGGCCTGCTCCGCCGGCACCAGCTCGAGCCCGTGCTGCGTGGCCCCGGCCCTGGGACCGAGCTCCGAGACGAGCAGCTCGCCCACCGCCCCGAGATCGAATCCGTCCTCGGCGACGGAAAGGCGGCCGGCATCGAGCCGTGAGAGGTCGAGCAGGTCGGTAGCGAGCTTGGCGAGCCGGGCCACCTGACCGCGCATGTCCGCGAGGAACTCGTCCCGGGTCTCGGCGTCGAGCTCCTCGTCGTCGAGCAGCTCGAGGAAGCCCGCGAGCGAGAAGAGCGGCGTGCGCAGCTCGTGGGAGGCGTTGGCGATGAACTCGTTCCGCGCCCGGTCGAGCGAGGCCAGGCGCAGCCGCATCCGGTCGAAGGCGCGGGCCAGCTCACCCAGCTCGTCCGCACCGCCGTCGACCACGGGCTCGTCGAACTCCCCGCCCGCGATCCGCTCCGCGGCCGCCTCGAGCCGCCTGATCCGGCGCGCGAACAGGGTCGCGAGCGCATAGCCGATCACGATCGCGAAGGCCGTCGCGGCGCTGGCCGCGATCAGGACGCGCCGCCTGACAACCTCGACCGCCTCGAGCTCGGCGTGCAGCGGCGCCGCCACGAGCAGCACCTCGCCGTTTCTGAGCGCGACCGCGGCCTCGGCGTAGGTCGAGCCGTCGCGGTCGACGGCGCTCGAGACGATGCCGTTCGAGGTGGACGCGCGCCGCGCGAGCCGGTCGTGCTCGACGTCCAGGGACGTCCCCGCGTTCGAGTCGGCGACCGGCTCGAGCAGCGGCGGCGCGCTGTAAACGACCACGCGCGCCCCGCCGGCCACCGGCAGCGCCTCGTCCTCGATCCAGGCCGTGCTCGGAAAGACCTCGCCCGGGGCCTCGCGCGGCTTCGCCGCGACGCGCGCAATCGTGTGCCGCAGGTCGTGCAGCCGTGCATCGACGAGCGAGCTGCGGTAGAGCGGCACGACGACCAGATAGACGATCGCCAGCGCCCCGCCGACGACGACCAGCAGCGCAAGCGCGAGCCGTCCGCCGACCGTGCGGAGGGGGTTCACAGGTCGCGGAAGCGGTACCCGACGCTGCGAACGGTGAGGATGTACGCCGGGTTGCGCGAGTCGCGCTCGATCTTCTCCCGGAGATGGCGCACGTGGACGTCGATCGTGCGCGGGTCGCGGAACTCCGCGCTGCCCCAGAGCGCCTCGAGCAGCATTCGACGTGAAAACACCCGGCCCGGACGGCTCGCGAGCCGCGTGAGCAGCTCGAACTCGACGAACGTGACCTGCACTCTCCGCTCGTCGACCTCGACCGACCGGCGGGGCAGGTCGATCACGAGGCCGTCCACGACGATCGTGCGTCCCTCGGGGCCCTGCGGCTCGTGGCGCGGCGCCCGCGCCCTGCGGAGGAGCGCCCGCGTCCGCGAGCGGAACTCGCGGATCGAGAACGGCTTGGTCACGTAGTCGTCGGCGCCGAGCTCCAGCCCGAGCACCTTGTCGAGCTCGTCGTCGCGGGCCGAGAGCATGATGATCGGCACCGAGCTCGTGGCGCGGAGCTGCTTGCAGACCTCGAGCCCGTCGAGCTTCGGCAGCATCACGTCGAGCACGACCAGATCGACCGGCTGCTCGCCGAAGCGCCGCACCGCCTCCTCGCCGTCGGCCGCCTGGATGACCGAGTAGCCGTCGCGCTCGAGCGGGAAGCTCAACACCTTCCGCACGGCCTCGTCGTCGTCGACCAGGAGGATGGTGGAGGAGTCGGTCATGGGAAAGTGTCGGTTTGCTCGCCTGCCGGGCGGCCTGCCGTTCCCCGGTTCCTACTATAGCTTCCGCATGTCCACGCAGACGGTGCCCACAGGAGGGTCGGGCCGGCGGCGGCGGCCCCGCCGCGGCTCTCTGTCGCGCCCCGTCAACAGCGGCCTCTACCGCGCGTCGCTGCTCGTGGTACTGCTGCCGCTGCTCCTGCTCGCCTTCTCGATCGAGAAGCCGGCCCCGCTCGCGAAGCCGGCCCTGCCGGGCTCGTTCGACACCGCGGCGGCGGTCGCACTCGCCAGGGATCTCTCGACCGCCTATCCCAATCGTACTCCGGGCGCGATCGGCCCTGTGAGCTGGTTCAAGAGCCAGCTGCCGGTCGGAATCTACGGGCTCAAGCTCCACACGTCGTCGTGGCGGGAGCGCGTGCCGGGGCTCGGCCGCGTCCGCCTGCACAACGTCGCCGTCGTGGCGCCGGGGCCGCCGAACGTCTCCCGGCCGGACACGATCGTCGTGATGGCGCACCGGGACGACCTCGGGCTCGGGCAGGGCGCGAACGACAACGCGAGCGGCACGGCGGCGCTGATCGAGCTCGCGCGCGCCTATGCGCAGCCGCAGACCGAGGCTGCCGCTCAGGTGACCTCGCCACGGCGCATCGTGTTCCTCTCCACCGACGGCGGCGCCGTCGGCGGGCTCGGCGCCGCGCACTTCCTCGCCCATCCCCCCTTTCGCGGCCGCATCGTCTCGGTGATCAACCTCGACGCGATCGGCGGGACGGCGAAGCCGAGCATCGAGATCGGCGGCGACACCGCGCACTCGCCGAACGCGACGCTGGTGGCGACCACGATCGCGCGGATCGCGGAGCAGACCGGCTCGGCGCCGCGCCACGTCGGCTTTCTCGGACAGCTGATCGATCTGGCGTTCCCGTTCACGCTCTACGAGCAGGGCCCGTTCGTCGGCGCCGGGATCCCGGCCCTGACGATCACGACCGGCGGCGACCGCCCGCCTGCGCCCTTCGCCGACACCGCGGACACCCTCGACCAGACGCGGCTCGGACAGCTCGGCGCCGCCACGGAGGAGCTGCTCGGCTCGCTCGACCAGGGACTGAACCTGCCGCCCAGCACCGGCAGCTACGTCTGGGTGGGTGGGCGGATCGTCCGCGGATGGGCGCTCGAGCTCGTCCTGATCGCCCTGCTGGTGCCGCTGATCGTGGTGATCGTCGACCTCTACGCGCTCTGCCGGCGCCACCACGTCGCCCTGGCACCCGCTGCTCGGGCCCTGCGCAGCCGGCTTCTGTTCTGGTTGTTTGCCGGGGTCGTTTTCACGTGTTTTCGTCTGCTCGGCGCCTGGCCGACCGGGCCGGCGCGCCCACCCGACCCGGGAACGGCGGTAGCGGGCGACTGGCCGGTGCTCGCGCTCACCGGGCTCGGTGTCATCCTCCTCTTCGGCTGGGCGCTCGCGCGGCAGCGGCTCGCGGCGCGTCGTCCGGTCACGGCGGAGGAGGAGCTCGCGGGCTACACGGTCGCGCTCGTGGCACTCCTCGTGCTCGCGATCATGATCGCCGCCACCAACGCCTTCGCACTGCTCTTCGTGCTGCCCGCGCTGCACGTCTGGCTCTGGCTGCCGCAGCTCCGGATCGCGCGAGCTCCCGTGCGGCTCGGGCTGTTCGCGCTGGGGCTGATCGGCCCGGCAATCGTCCTCCTCTCGCTCGCGTGGCGCTACGGCCTCGGGTTCGACGCCCCGTGGTACCTCCTGGAGCTGGTCGGCATCGGCTACGTCTCCCCGCTCGCGTTCTTCCTCGCCCTCGCCGGAGTGGCGGCCGCGGCGCAGCTCGCGATGAACGCCGCCGGGCGCTATGCGCCCTACCCCGACGCGAGCGAGCGGGGCCCACGCGGGCCGTTCCGGGAGCTCGTCCGGGCGCTCGTGCTCGGCGCCCGCGGCCGCCGGCGGCCGGTCGAGCGAGCCGCCGCGCCCGCGGCGCCTACAGGCTGAGGTACCTGATCGGCGAGCCGGGTGCGAGCTCGCCGTTTCCACGTGGAACGAGCACGAGCGCGTCGGCCGTCGCCGCGTGGGCGATCATGTGCGACTCCTGGCCCGTCAGCGGGTCGAGGAACACGTCGTCGTCCTCGACGCGGGAGCGCGCACGCACCAGCGAGTCGCGCGCCTCGAGCAGCCGTACGGCGCGCCCGAGCCGGCCGGGGCGGAAGCGGGGGCGCGCGTCGGTCGCGCCCTGAAGCGCAAGCAGCGCCGGCCGGACGAACAGCTCGAATCCGACGAGCGAGGAGACGGGGTTGCCCGGCAGGCCGAACACGAGCGTGCGGCCGCGGACCCCGAACGCGACCGGCTTGCCAGGACGGACGGCGACCTGCCAGAACACCTCCTCGACGCCGAGCTCGGCCTCGGTCGCCCGCACGAGGTCGAGGACGCCGACCGACACGCCGCCGCACGTCACGAGGACGTCGGCCGCGAGCCCGCGCTCGAGAGCAGCGCGGGTGGAGTCAGGATCGTCGCGCACGGGCGGCAGCCGGTCGACCTCGGCGCCGGTGCTGCAGATCTGCGTTGCCACGATGATCCCGTTCGCGTCGTAGATCTCGCCCCGCTCGAGCGGCTCGCCGGGCTGCCGGAGCTCGGTGCCGGTCACCGCCAGTACCACCCGCGGCACCCGGCTGCAGTGCACGATCGTCACGCCCGCGGCCGCGAGCGCGCCGAGATGCACCGGTCCGAGCCTGACGCCCGCCGGGACGACGGTGTCACCGGCGCGGAGGTCGCCGCCGCGCTCGCGCACGTTCGCGCCCTCGCGCACCTCCACCGGCACGACGACGAGCCCGTCCCGTTCCTCGACGTCCTCGATCGGCACGACCGAATCGGCCCCGTCCGGAACGACGCCCCCGGTTGCGATGGCCATCGCCTCGCCCGCGTCGAGCGGCCGCTCCGCAGGCCTCCCGGCCGCGATCCGTGCGACCACCGGCAGCGTCGCCGGCGTCTCGTCGGCCCGGAGCGCAAAGCCGTCCATGGCGGACGCCGGGAACGACGGCAGATCGACGGCCGCGGACGCGCGCTCGGTGAGCACGCGCCCGGCGGCCTCCGTCAGCGGAACGTCCTCGGCGTCGAGCGGCTGCACCCGGGCCAGGACGAGCTCGAGCGCCTCGTCGATGCTGAGCAGGCTCATGCCCGCTGACGCTAACGGATGCCGCGAGTCTGCGGGACCGGCGCCGGGTGGTCGGCGGTCGTCACGTGGGCAGTCGAGACCGTGGTGTCGGTCGTGGTCGTCGTCGCCGTCGCCGTCGCGTACGTCTGGACGGCGAGGTAGCCCCAGTACCCGTGCTGGAAGGGCTCGAAGGTCGGGTAGGTCTTGGGCGTCAGGAACTGCCGCGCCGGCAGGCCCTTCTCCGCCTCGCTCATGTAGAGGTGCCAGATCGGCACGGGGAACGTCGCGCCGGCCACCGCCTGGCCGTGGACGTCGAGCATCGGGATCTCGCCGCGCGGGTAGCCCATCCAGACCACGGTCGAGAAGTCGCGCGTGTAGCCGTCGAACCAGGCGTCGGCGTGGTCGGTTGTGGTGCCCGTCTTGCCCGCGTTCGGATGCGTCCCGTCGCCCGAGCCTGCACCGGTGCCGTAGAGCGCGTTCTGCGCGAGCACCTGGTTGACCTTCCAGGCCACGCCCTCCGGGAGGACGCGCTTCGCCTGCGGCTTTCCCCAGCCGGCGGTCTTGTCGACCCTCCCGTTCGGAAGGATCACCTTGCGAATCCCCGTGGGCTTGGCGTAGATGCCGCCGGCCGCGAAGGTGGCGTAGGCCGCGGCCATGTCGAGCGGCGAGACCGACAGCGCGCCGAGACCGATCGAGGCGACCGGCTTCTGGGTCAGGTTGACGCCGAGGCTCTTCGCGAGCCGCCAGACCTTGTCCGGGCCGACATCGAGCGTCAGCTGCGCGTAGACCGTGTTGTCCGAGCGGAGCGTCGCGCTCGTGACCGAGATCGTCCCGGCGTAGCTGTGGTCGTAGGTGCTCACCGTCCACGGCTTCCCGGCCTTGTAGTCGTCCTCGCACCAGGGCCCGGTGGTGCAGGTGAACGGCGCCGACGTGTAGTAGGTCGTGTCGGGATCGATGCCTTTCTCGATCGCGGCCGCCAGGACGAAGGTCTTGAACGTCGAGCCCGCCTGACGCGCCGACTGCGCGGCCAGGTTGAACTGGTTGTGCTTGTTCCCCGGGATCACCGCGGTCATGGCGCGGATCGCGCCGGTGCCGGGCTCCACGGAGACGATCGCGGCAGCCGGGTCGTTCGGCTCGTTCAAGGTCTCGCGGATCGCGACGTTCGCGTCGTACTGCAGCCGCGGCTCGATGGTGGTGTAGACGCGCAGCCCGCCCTCGCGAACGACGTTCGCCCCGTACACCTGCTCGAGCTGGTCGATCACGTACGTAAAGAAGTACGGCTGCTTGATCCGCGTATACAGCCGGCCTGGCTCGAGCTTGAGCGGCTGCCGCACCGCCCAGCGGTACTGCCGCCGCGTGATGACCTCCGCCTCGAGCATCGCCTTCAGCACCTCCGTGCGGCGGACGAGCGCCGCCTTCGGGTTGTGCAGCGGGTCGTAGATCGAGGGCGCCTGGGGAAGCCCGGCAATCAGCGCCGCCTGCGCGAGGTTGAGGTTCCTCGCCCGCCGCGAGAAGTACGTCTCGGACGCGGCCTCGACACCGTAGGCGTGGTTCCCGTAGTAGACGGTGTTCAGGTAGGTGGCGAGGATCTTCGGCTTCGACCAGCGGTCGGCGAGCTTGATCGCCAGACAGGCCTCCTTCACCTTGCGGTCGAAGGTCTTCTCGCGGCCCGTGTACATGTTGCGCACGAGCTGCTGGGTGATCGTCGAGCCGCCCTCGACGACCTTGCCGGCGCTCACGTCGGCCCAGAGTGCGCGGATGATTCCGACGTAGTCGATGCCGCCGTGCTGGTAGAAGCGCTTGTCCTCGACGGCGACCGTGGCCCGCGGCAGCCAGGAGCTCATGCGCTTCAGCGGCACCGGCTCGCGGTTCCGCTCGGCCGGGATCGACCCGAGCAGCGAGCCGTCGGCCGCATACACGAACGTGTTCGCGCCGATGTCGACCGGCTTGAGGCTCGAGAGGCTGCACGAGGCGGAGATCGCAGCGCCCGCGCCGAAGCCGGCGGCCGCGACGAGCACGGCCAGCGTGACGAGCGCGAGCACCACGATCAGCGCGACACGCTTCCGGCGGCGACGGCGCTCGATCCGCTTGCGCCTGCGGGCGCCGTGGAGAACGAGCGCGTCGACCTCTCTCCGGCGGCGGGCCATGCCGGATTCTACGCTCCGGAGCCGAGGATCCCTGCGTCGCGGGGGCGTTCGGCGACATCGAGCCGCACCCAGATGACGTGGCTCACGAGCCGCTAGCCTCGAAGGGAGTGAACACCGAGCCGGCCACCGCGGACGATGTTAGGCGGCCCCGGAGCCTCCTGACCGGCAAGCTGCGCGGGTGGATCGCGCTGGTCGGCGGCGTCACCGCGATCAACTACGTCGCCGACTACGCCGGCCACGCGTCGAAAAAGGACACGGAGGAGGCGCTCTTCCGCTACTCGACCGCGGTCGGCGCGATCGTGATCTACGGGCTCATCCTTGGCATCGTCCTGGTGATCGCGCGCGAGCGCCGCGACCTGCTCGCCTGGCGTGCGCCCGCGCGTGGCTGGGTGCGGGCGCTGGGGCTGGCGCTCGTCACGCTTCTCGTGGCCGGCTTCGTCATCTCGCTCGTCGACCACGTCCTCCACGGCGGCCGCGAGCAGGGCGTCGTCCCGCCGCACTGGCTCCCCGGCCACACCGGTGCCTACGTCGCCAACTGGATCGTAGTTGCGGGCCTCGCACCGTTCGTCGAGGAGACAACCTACCGCGGGCTCGGCTACTCGCTGCTCGACCTGCGTTGGGGGCTGTCGGCGGCGATCCTCGGCTCGGGGATCGCGTTCGCGCTCAGCCACGGCCTGCTGCAGGCCCTGCCCGAGCTCGCCATCTTCGGCTTCGCGCTCGCCTGGCTGCGCTCACGGGTCGACAGCGTCTTCCCGGGCATGCTCGTGCACTGCGCGTTCAACAGCTTCGCGCTGGCGACGGTCTTCTTCTGAGCGGGCTCAGTCCTCTTCTTCCTCGACCTCGGCCTCGGCCTCGGCGAAATCCTCCGCCGACACCCGATCGAGGAACTTCTTGAACTCGTCGACGATCTCGACGATCTCCTCCTCGCTGGCCTCGCCCTCGAACTCGATCGCCGACTCCTCGATCACCTCGTCCGCCGCGTAGATCGGCGCCTGCGCCCGGACGGCGACCGCGATCGCGTCCGACGAGCGGGAGTCGATCTCGACCTCCGCCCCGTCGTGAAGGACCGTGATCGAGGCGTGGAAGGTGTTCTCGCGCAGCTCGGTGACCGTGACCCGCACGACTTCGACCTCGAGCTCGTTGAGGATGTTGACGAGCAGGTCATGCGTGAGCGGCCGGGGCGCCGCCTGGCCCTGCAGCTTCATCAGGATCGCCGCGGCCTCCGGGTGCCCGATCCAGATCGGCAGGTAGCGGTTCCCCTCGGCCGTCTTCAGAAGGACGATCGGCTGCTTGCCGACGAGGTCGAACGAGACCCCGTAGATCGACATCTCGACCATCGCACTCTTAGCTTACCCAGGTGCCTGCGCCTCGGACCGCCGCCGCTACACTGCGGCGGCGCGGGCGATTAGCTCAGTCGGTTAGAGCGCCGCTCTGATAAGGCGGAGGCCCCTGGTTCGAATCCAGGATCGCCCACTCTCTCGCGAGCCGGAGGAACACAGCTCACCGAGGCGCGGCGCGCGACCCAGGTGGCGCGGAGCGTCGAGGCGTCGACGGGCCTCGGCGTGTACTCCTCGGTCCGCCTGATCGAGTCGAAGCCGGCCGCGCGGAGGGCCGCGACGACGTCCTCGGCAGCGTGGAAGTACTGGCGGTGCGTCTCCGTGAACGGCTCGCAGTCAGCCGACTCGACCACCTCGATCGTGGTGTCGCAGGCACGCGAGCCGCGCTCGACGGCGCTGCTGATCACGAACCGGTTGCCGGCCTGCTCACCCGCCACGACCGGGTTCGCCACGGTGAAGTCGAGCATTGCGTCCGTGTGCAGATCGAAGACGAGCCAGCCGCCGGGGCGCAGCACACCGGCCGCGCTCGCGAGCGTGACCCGCAGGTCTGCCGGGGTCAGGTAGTTCAGCCCGTCGAACGTGGAAACCACCGCATCGAACCTCTCCCCGACCGGAAGAGCGGGCAGCCACGCCTGGCGGAGGTCGGCCTCGGCGCCGAGCCGCTCGCGAGCCAGCTCGAGCATCGCTCCGGACGCGTCGACGCCGACCACCCGGTACCCGCGCGCCGCGAGCTCCGCGGCGAGCAGGCCCGTGCCGCAGCAGAGGTCCAGGACGGCGAGGACGCCCTGCTCGTCCGCCTGCCAGAGCTCATCGAGGAACGCGGCCCAGCGGCCGTGGCAGGGGTCGACGACGATCTGGTCGTAGACCCCTGCCAGGCGCGAGTACGCCTCGACGGTCCTCACGTAGGTCAGATGCCGAGGATCTTGGCCTTCGCGGCGGCGAACTCCTCGTCGGTGAGCACGCCCTGGGTGTGGAGCTGGGCCAGGTTCTGGAGCTGAGTCGCCTGGTCGTCCTCCGGAGCCGCGGCCGGCTCCGGCGGCGGCGCGTACTGCTGCTGCTGCTGCTCGTACTGCTGCTGGTCCTGCGCGGCGTACTTCTGGTCCTGCCGGCGCGCGACGCGGCCGGACACGGCGGTGGCGGTTCCCGCGACGACGGCGGTCCTGGCAGCCATGCGTAGAAGTCCCATCTCTCAACCTCTCCTTCTCGACGTGGACGGGTCAGCCTGCGGCGAGCGCTTCCTGGACGACGTCGACCGGAATCCGGATCGAGTCGATCAGGACGGCGTCCGCAGCCTGGAGGGCGTCGACGACCTTCCGCGCCCAGGTGTTCTCGAATGCGATGAGGAGCGCCGAGCTGTTAGCCGGCAGGTCCTCGTCGAGCTCCTCGGCGTCCTCAGGGCCGAGGGAGCCCGGCTCGGTGATGTCGAGGGCCGCCCACGCCGCGCCCTCCGGACCGATGTCCTCGGCCGCGAGGGTGGCGATGACGCCGTCCTCGTCCTTCATCACGAAGAGCAGGTCGAGGATACGGATCGTGCCGTTGTCCACGAGGTCCTTGATCGCCGGGGCGATCCGCCCCGTGAACTTGTTCCCGGGGAACCCGATGATGTAGACGTCGACAGGGCCGACTTCCATGTTCTCTCCTTCTCGAGGGGCAGGGCGTAAAGCCGTACGCCGCAGACTCTATGCGAGGACGGCCCGCACCCGCCCCGGCGTCATCGGAGCCGTCCTGATCCGGACCCCGGTCGCGTCGAAGAAGGCATTCGCGATCGCCGCGGGCACCGGCACCGACGGCGGCTCGCCCGAGCCGGTCGAGGCGAGGTCCTTCCGCTGCACGATCCTGACGCTGACCCGCGGCGACTCGGCGAAGCGCAGGATCGGGTAGCTCACCCAGTCGAGGCTCTTCGAGCGGAAGCGGTCGAAGACGACCTCCTCCTTGAGCGCGCGGCTCGTGCCCATGATCAGGTTGCCCTCCATCTGGTTCTCGATTCCCGGCAGGTAGACGGCGAGGCCGCAGACCTGCGCGCCGTAGAGGTGCGTGGCGCGGATCCTGCCGCTGCCGCAGGTCGACGTCGATCTCGGCCACGACCGCCGCCTGCGACATGGCGAAGCCGCCGAGCGCGATCCCGCGTCCCCGCACGGTCGCGCCGGTGCCACGCGCCGAGGCCGCCACGCGCGGCCGCCAGCCGGCGAGCTCCGCCACGGCCACGAGGACGTCGCGCCACTGACCGAAGCCGTCGTTGACCTGCGCGGTCTGGATGTTCTGCAGCCGGAACTCGACGGGGTCCATCCCGGCTGCATGGGCGAGCTCGTCCACCAGCTGCTCCGTTGCGAAGCAGGTCTGCGGGCAGTGAGGGGCCCGGAGCGCGGACGTCTTGAAGAACGTGTTCCAGACCGGCAGCGACTTGCCGGTCACGCGCCGGTTCGGCAGCGCATACTGCGTGCCCGAGTTGAGGGCGTCCGCGGTGCCGAGGCCGGGCGGCGCAAGCGGCAGGCCGGCGTTCTGCGTCGTGACGTCCGTGAGGATGGAGAGCGACGGGATGCCGTAGGCGGTGTAGTCGAGCGCGGTCATGTTGCCACTCGCGTCAACGGAGCCCTGGACGTCGGAGAGAATGGCCGGGCCGTAGTTGTCCCAGCCCTGCTCGTCCCAGCGCATGAACTGGAGCCGCACCGGCGCTCCGGCGAGCTGTGAGACAATCGCCGCCGCCTCCCCGGCGTCGTAGCGTGCCGGGCTGTTGCCGAAGGTGCTCGCACCCTCCCAGTACTGCACCCGCACCTGCTCAGGCTCGAGGCCGAGCAGCGTCGCGAGCTTGTCGCGCATCAGGAAGGCGTCCTGGGTGTTGCAGAGGACGACCGCCGAGCCGGGCTTGACGTCGGCCACGGCGCAGCTCGGGCCGATGGGCATGTGCCCCTGGAAGTGGTAGGCGTAGCTCGCGGCGATCCGGTACACCCCCGCGGCCAGCGCCCCGTCGACATCCCCTTCGAGCACCTGGGTGCGCGCCGGGGCCACCCCCGCGGCGTCGAGCGCGCGCATCGTTCCGAACAGGTCGCCGCTCCCCGAGATCTCCGGCGGGTCGCTGTAGACAACGCGGAGCCGGCTCGCCGCCTGGATGGCGTCGTATTCCCGCGAGGCAACGACCGCGAGCAGGTCTCCTCGCCGGACAACGCGCGCGTCGCCGATGCCCGCGATCGAGCTCTCGTCGACCGAGACGACGCCCGCGAGCGTGCCGTCGCCGTACGCGCCCTGACCGAATGGCCGCACGAGCCGCGCGTGCAGCATCCCCGGCACGCGGACGTTGTGCACGTACACGTACGACCCCGTCACCTTCGCCGGGATGTCGAGGCGCGGCGATCCGCGAGCTCCCGACCAGGCGGTACTGGTCGATCGGCTTGGCCGGAGCCTGGCCGGCGACGAGAGCCGGAGCCGGCAGCGCGACCGCGAACACCCGGCCGGCGAGCAGCTCGGCGTACGTGATCGAGCGGCCGCCGCGCCGAGACGGCCCCGCCGCCGGTCGCGAGCGCGGTCACCGGCACCCCGAGCGCCTGCGAGCCGAGCTGGAGGAGTACCTGCCGCGCGGCAGCGCAGGCAGCCCGGAGCCTGCCGCCGGCGGAGGCGATCGAGCTGCTGCCGAAGGTGCCGCCGGTGTCGGGGCTGACGCGCGTGTCGTGGCGGACGAAGCGGAGCGCCGACAGGTCGGCGTCGAGCTCCTCGGCGACGAGCAGCGCAAGGCCGGTCGTCGAGCCCTGCCCGAGCTCCACCCGCCCGGTGATCACCGAGACGGTGCCGTCGGCGTGGACGGCGAGATACGAGTCGGTCTCCGACGAGTCGGGATCGGCGGCCGCGGCGTGCGGCGCCCCGGGACCCCCGACCGCGAGCGCGACGAGCAGCGCGCCGCCGCCCTTCACCACCGCACGCCGCGAGAGCTCGCGGACGGCCATCAGGCGACGACGAGGAAGTAGGTCTTCTTGCCGACGAACGTCGGGTAGAAGAACCACTGGCCCGGCTTGAGCGTGATCGTCACCGACCGCGTGCCGACGAACCCGGTCCCGGTGACGTTCGTCGCGTTCTTGTGGCTCTGCTGCACGCTGAAGCCGCTCGCCGCCGACCGGTCGGTGATTTTCACCGTGTAGCGGCCGGCCTTCAGCGTCGTGACCGCCTTGCCCGCCGCTCGTCAGCGTGTCCGTACCGCCGGTGGTGACCGCGCCGAGCAGCGTCCCGCGGAAGGGGACGACCGCCGAGCCGACGACATCCGTCGAGGTCGCCTTACCGTTCTTGTTGCTCGCAATCGGGGTCGTGGAAACGCTCTTGCCGGGCGCGATGCCCGTCTGCGGCGCTGTTCCGGCCGCGGGGTCGACGACGTCACGAACGTGAACACCGCCGCGGGCTTCGTGTCGTCCCGCCACGTGTAGGTCGAGTTCGGCAGGAACGTCTCGACCCAGGTCTCGGCGGTCTCCTCCCCGTACGACATGTTCGTGATGAGCTTGACGTTCGGGCCGGCGAGGTCGAACGTCACGTCGGAGACGAGCGAGGAGTCGTCGAGGAGGAGGTTGTACGACCCCGGCGGGATCGCCGTCGGCGTGCCGGACGAGGTGCCGAGCGGCGTCCCGTCCGCCAGCACGACGCGCAGGGTGCTCGTCGGCAGGAACGTGACGTAGATCGAGGGGTAGTCGGCCCCGCGACCGACGCCGAGCCGGGCGGCCGCCAGGAGTGCGGGACTGCGAGCGAGCGCGTCGGCAGTGCGCTTCGACCTCTGCGGCCGGGGTGCGCGATCGTAACGCGTTACAGCCGTTCCAGGGCTTCGGCGAGCTCCTCGAGGTCGTGCTCGTCGTCCCAGGCGAGCTCGACCTTCCCCGGAGCGACCCGCACCTCGAGCCCCGTGATCCGCCCCAGCCCGTCCTTGACGCGCCTGGCGAGGGCGGGGTCGACCGGCGTCTTCGTCCGCGGCTTCGTGCGGGCGCCCGACCAGCGCGCCGCGCGCTCCGCGGCGCGGACCGACATGCCCTGCGCGACGATCTTCCGCGCGAGCCGCCGCCGTTCCGTCTGGTCCGGCACCGCGAGCACCGCCCGGGCGTGCCCCTCCTGCAGCTCGCCGCGCTCGACCATCGCAAGGACGTCGTCGGGCAGCTCGAGGAGCCGAACCTTGTTCGAGATCGCGGGCTTCGAACGGCCGACCCGCTCCGAGACGTCGCCGAGCGAGAGCTCGAACTCGTCCAGGAGCAGCGCGTAGCCGCGGGCCTCCTCCACGGGTGACAGGTTCTCGCGGGCGACGTTCTCGACCAGGCCGAGCAGCAGCGTGTCGCGGTCGTCCGCCTCGCGAATCACCGCCGGCAGGGTCGGCACGCCCGCCTCCCGCGCTGCCCGCCAGCGGCGCTCGCCCGCGATCAGCTCGTAGCCGCCCTCGAGCCGAGGCCGCAGGAGCACCGGCTGTACGACCCCCTCGTGGCGGATCGAGTCGGCGAGGCCTGCGGTGGTCTCGTGGTCGAACCGCCGCCGCGGCTGTCGCGGGCTCGGGTGAATCTGCTCGACCGGCACGTGCGCGAGCTCGGACGTCGCGGCCCCGCCGATCAGGACCTCGAAGCCCCGACCGAGCCCGCGGCGTCCGCCTGGAGCCGGGTCAGCTGCGTTCGACAAGCTCCATCGCCACCTTCCAGTAGGCCTCGGCGCCGCGCGAGCGCCGGTCGTAATGGGTGATCGGCAGACCGTGGCTCGGCGCCTCGGCCACGCGCACCGACCGCGGCACGACCGTCTCGAACACGAGGCTCCCGAAGTGGCGCCGCACCTCACGCTCGACATCCGCCGCGAGCCTCGTACGCGGGTCGACCATCGTCATCAGCACGCCGCCGATCGCGAGCCGCTGTGTTCAGCCGGGCCTTGATCAGGTTGATCGACCGCTGCAGCTGCGCGAGCCCCTCGAGGGCGTAGTACTCGGCCTGGACGGGGACGATCACGCGGTCCGCCGCGGCGAGCGCATTCACTGTCAGCGGCCCGAGCGAGGGCGGGCAGTCGAGCAGGATGAAGTCGAACCCCTGCAGCGCGCTCAGCGACGACGCGAGGTAGCTCTCGCCGTCCGAGCGGCGCGACAACTCGACGGCGGCACCCGCCAGCTCGGGCTTGGCCGGGATCACGAACAGGTTCGGGAAGGCCGTGGGCTTGGCGAGCTCCTCCGCCGGAACGCCGTCGAGCAGGTCGTAGCTCGAGGTTCCGTTCGCCCGCATCCCGAGACCCGAGGTTGCGTTCCCCTGGGGGTCGAGGTCGACGACGAGCGAGCGCTCGCCGGCCTCCGCGAGACACGCCGCAAGGTTCACGGTCGTCGTCGTCTTGCCGACGCCGCCCTTCTGGTTCGCGAACGCGTAGACCCGCCCGGCCACCCCCGGGAGGGTAGTCGCTCGAGAGGACGTCTCAGGACCACGATCAGTTCAGTGGTCGCTTGCGGGCAAGTCCCGGCCGGCGCGGGAAACCGGGGGGAGTCGGACCGACCTTGCGCAGCAGCGCGAAACCTGCCGGCGTCTCCTCCGGCTCGGCCGCGAGCTCCGCCGCAACCCGGGCCAGCTGGTCGAGGTCGGCGCTTTCCCCGACCCAGAGGAGGGCGGCGCCGCCGGGCCGGACGAGCGGCAGGCACCACTCCGCCGCAACCGGCGGGCGGCGCGAGCGCCTTCGCGAGCGTCGTGCCCGCCCAGTCTGTCTCCTGTTCCTCCGCGCGGCCCCGGATCACCGAGGCGTTGGGCGGTGCCCATGCGCGGAGGAACTCGCAGCGGCGGCTCTCGGCCTCGAGCAGGATGACCTTGCGGCCCGGGCAGCGCGTGGGCGACCGGGATGCCCGGTGAGCCGTTGCCCGAGCCGACGTCCACGATCGGGTCGGGCAGACCCTCGACTACCGGCACGGCCCGCAGCGCATCCTCGAGGAGCGCCCGGCGGGCGCCGCGGAGGTCGAGCGCTGTCAGCCCCGGCGTCTCGACGACCGCGTGGAGCCAGGCCTCGAGTGCGCCTGCGGTCAGTTGACCGGCTCGACGACCACGTGGCGGTTGGACCCCTCGCCCTCGCTCACGGTCGTCACGCCGTCGTGGTGCTCGAGCGAGGTGTGGACGATCTTGCGCTCGGCCGCGCTCATCGGCTCGAGCTCGACCCGCGAGCCCGTACGCACCGCCTCCTCCGCGCCGCGCAGGGCGAGGGCCTCGAGCGTCCTGCGGCGGCGGTCCCGGTACCCTGCTGCGTCGATCACGACCTCTCGACGCTCCTCCCCGGAGCCGCCCGCGATCGCGGCCGCGAGCACCTGCACGGCGTCGATCGTCTGCCCGTGGCGGCCGATCAGGATGCCGAGGTCGTCGCCGTAGCAGGTGGCGGTGAGCGTCTCGTCCGTCTCCTCGATCTCGATCCTGCAGCGGACGCCGATCCCCGCGGTGATGTGGGTGAGCACGTCCCGCAGGTGCCGGGCGGCCTCGCTGCCGTCGTCCGGAGCGGGCTCCTCCTGCGCCTGGCCCGCGGGCGCGCTGGCAAGCACGCGCGCCGGCGTGTAGCCCACGCCGAGCAGGCCGCGCTCGCCCTCCGAAAGCACCTGGAAGCGGACCGCCTCCTTGTCCAGGGAGGGAACGAGGAGCTCGAGCTCGCGCAGCGCCCGCCACTTGGCCTCCGACACCGTCTCCCCCGTCGCCTCGACGGTCGGCTCTGTCATCGCCGGCCGTGGCCTCGGTTTCGTTTCACGCGGCGCGGCTGGGCAGGCGCCGGGCGCGGCTTCGGTGCTGCTGGGCTGCTGCTGGAGCTGGGGCTGCGGCTCCGGCGCGGGTGCCGTTGCGGCGCCGTTGCCGTCGCCGTCGGCCGGCGCCGGCGTCCGCGACGAGCGCTTCGGGGCAGCCGGCACAGCCCCGGCCGCCGGGCGCGGCACGAGCCGCCGTGTGATCAGGCCCTGCCCGACCGTCCACAGGTTCGTCGTGACCCAGTAGATGACGAGGCCCACCGGGAAGTGGGCGATGACGGTGATGAAGACGAGCGGGAGGATCATCATGATCCGCCGCTGCGTCTTGTCCATCGCCTGCGACATGAAGTAGGTCGAGAAGATCTGGCTCGCCGGCGTAGACCGCGAGCAGCACGTAGCCCGACCAGTGCGAGTTGGCCTTGGCGGTGATGTTGGGCACGAAGTGCAGCCACGAGAGGTCGGAGCCCGGCGGGACGTGCTTCGAGAAGTTCTTGAGGACGAAGTAGAGGGCGATGAACACCGGCGCCTGGGCCAGGAGCGGGAAGCAGGAGGCGGCCGGGTTGATGTGGTTCTCCTTGTAGAACCGCATCATCTCCTCGTTCATCTTCTGGCGGTCGCCCTTGTACTTCTTCTGGATCTCCTTCATCTCCGGCGCGTGCTTCTGCAGCGCCTGCATCGAGTGGATCTGGCGGACGGCGAGCGGCACGAGCGCGACGCGCACGACGAGGGTCGTGCCCACGATCGCCCAGGCCCAGGTGAGGCCGACGTCGTAGTGGAAGCGCTCGAGGAGCCACCGCAGGGCGTTCTCGAGCGGCGACAGGATCCCGAAGACGAGCGCGGCCACGGTCATATCTGTCGCTCCGGCGAGCCTACGCTCATGGATAGTCGACCCCGCCGTGCGACCACGGGTTGCAGCGCAGGAGGCGCCAGCCGGCGAGCGCCGAGCCCTTCACGAGCCCGTGCTTGCGCAGCGCGTCGATCGCATACTGCGAGCAGCTCGGGTGGTACTTGCACGTCCCGGTCGGCACGAGCAGCCCGAACGTGTACCGGTAGAGGTAGACGAGCGCGATGCCGAGCAACGCCGGCACGGAGCGTAGGCGGGCGAGCGGTGCCGCGGCGGTCGTCACGCTCCGGCCTTTCCGAGCACCTCTTCGACGCGCTCGACGAGCCAGTCGTGGCCGCGCGTCTCCGCCGCCTCGGGCAGCCCGGGCCGCACCTGGAGCACGTAGTCGTTCGACGCCGAGATCTCGCCGCGGCCGAGTCGCGAGCCCCAGATCTCGCGGAGCTGCCGCTTGATCCGGTTCCGCACGACGCTCGAGCCGACGGCCTTCGGCACAGCGAGCCCGAGCCTCGGCTCGCCGGGCTCCTCCGGGCGCGCGAACCAGTAGAGGGTCAGAAAGCGGGTCGAGGCCGAGCGGCCCTGGCGGTACACCGCATCGAAGTCGCGCGAGCGCGAAAGGCGGTTCTTACGCTGCACTGAGTTTCAGGAACACTGAGTTTCAGGAACACCCCGCTTCAGAGCCTACGCCGAAAGGCGCTTGCGGCCCTTCGCGCGGCGGCGCTTGACGATCGCCTGGCCCGCCCTTGTGGCCATACGCGCGCGGAACCCGTGCTTCCGCTTGCGGCGGCGGACGTTTGGCTGGTAGGTGCGCTTCATTTCACGGAAAGTCGGCCATCCGGCCGAGCCGAACGGCCAGTATAGTCGGCGCAACCCGAGCGCCGGTTGTCCACAGGACGCGGCAGGGGGAAAAGTCGTGGAAAGTGCGGCCGAACCTCCGGGGCCCAATCCGCTTTCCACAGCTGTGGAGAGTGGTGTGGAGATTCATTTCTCCCTGCAAACAAGGGATTTTAAGGCTCGAGCGAGGTCTGAATTCCTCATTGAACGAGCCTGCTGGAGGGTGCTATCCTCGCCGCCGCCCGGAAGCGACCAAAGGAGCGAGCCGCCCGCGTGGAGCATCCCGACGGACTGACCGCAGCATCACTCTGGAACGACGTGTCGGCCCGTCTGCGCGGCACCCTCAACGAGAAGACCTTCCGCAACTGGTTCGGCGAGGTCTCCGCCGTGGACCTCGACGCCGAGAGGTTCATCCTCGCCGTGCCGAACGACTTCACCCGCGAGTGGATCGAGGGGCGGTTCGCCGACCTGATCCGTGCCGGCGTCACCGATGCCGCGGGCAGCGAGCGGCGGCTCGAGTTCGTCGTCCACCCGCCCGCCGGCGCCGCCCGAGCCGCCCGTCGTCCCCCGGACCGACGGGTCGGCGTTCAACCCGAAGTACACCTTCGACTCGTTCGTCATCGGCTCGTCGAACCGCTTCGCCCACGCGGCCGCGCTCGCGATCGCGGAGGCTCCGGCCCAGGCGTACAACCCGCTCTTCATCTACGGGCACACGGGCCTCGGCAAGACGCATCTGCTGCACGCGATCGCGAACTACATCGGGCGGCACTCCTCCGCGCTCGGCGTGCGCTATGTCACCTCCGAGACGTTCCTGAACGACTTCATCAACTTGCTCGGCGACAAGCGGATCGAGGGCTTCAAGCAGCGCTACCGCGCCTACGACGTGCTCCTGATCGACGACGTGCAGTTCTTCGAGCACAAGGAGCGGATCCAGGAGGAGTTCTTCCACACCTTCAACTCGCTTCACGAGTCAGGCCGGCAGATCGTGATGAGCTCGGACCGCCCGCCTCGCGACATCCAGACGCTCGATGATCGGCTGCGCTCGCGCTTCGAGTGGGGCCTGATCACCGACATCCAGCCGCCCGACCTCGAGACGCGTATCGCGATCCTCCGCCGGAAGGTGAAGTACGACGGCATCGATGTCGGGGATCCCGAGGTCTTGACCCATATCGCGAGTCGCGTGACGACGAACATCCGCGAGCTCGAGGGCGCGCTCACGCGGGTGGTCGCGTTCGCGTCGCTCACCGGTCGGCGCGTGGACGTCGGGCTCGCGCAGGACGTCCTACGCGACGTCTTCCCGCAGGGCGAGGCGGCGGAGGTGTCGATCGAACGGATCCAGGAGCTCGTCTGCGACCGCTTCGGCGTGACGCTGAGCGAGCTCACGAGCGAGCGGCGCGCGCAGAGCATCGTCTACCCGCGGCAGGTCGCGATGTACCTCTCGCGCGAGCTCACGGACTCCTCGCTGCCGAAGATCGGCAAGCACTTCGGCGGCCGCGACCACACCACCGTCATCCACGCGACGTCCAAGATCGCGCGCCTGATCCGTGAGGATAGGTCTGTGTACAACCTCGTGCAAGAACTCACGGCACGTGTGAAGCAGGCTCGCTGAGGACATGTCCCCGTGGAACCCCGCCATCTGTCCCCCATCCGACTCCACAGCCAGAATGCGCTCTACGGCAAGGATACGTCCGGTTTTCCCGGTTACCCCCAGCTCTACTACAACTACTTGAAATTTTAAATAAATGATTGACTCAGAAACCGTGGTCGTGGATGTGTTGAAAGCAGCAGTTCCCCGCGACGCCTTCGCCGACCGCGTGTCCGTCGTTGCCCGTGCGCTCTCGACCCGTGCGTCCGTTCTCGTGCTCGGCGGCATGCGTCTCCACGCCGAGAACGGCAACCTCGAGCTCGCCGCCACCGACATGGAGCTCTCGCTGCGCGCCTCGGTCGCCGCCGACGTCGCCGGCGACGGCAGCGTGGTCGTGCCCGGCCGGCTCCTGGTCGACATCGCGCGGGCGCTGCCGGACGCCGACGTGACACTCGAGCATCTTCCGGACGAGTCGGTGCTGTTGATCACGAGCGGCTCGGCCAGCTACCGCATTCACACCTACTCGGCCGAGGACTTCCCGCAACTCCCGGACGTCGGCGCCGCGGCGCTCCAGAACGTGGATGCCGATGTGCTGCTCTCGACCATCGGACGTGTGAGCAAGTCCGCCTCGCGCGACGAGAGCCGCCCGGTACTGACCGGGATCTTCGTGAGCTTCGAGGGCGCCAAGCTCGTCATGGCCGCGACCGACTCCTACCGGCTCGCGGTCAAGGAGACCGCCGCGCCGGGCATGCTGCCCGATCTCGAGGCGATCATCCCGGCACGGGCACTCCAGGAGCTGAGTCGCATCGCCGGCCCCGTGGAGCACGTCGAGCTGGCGCTGCAGGAGAACCACGTGGTCTTCGGGGCCGAGGGCATCTGGCTGACCACGCGCCGGATCGACGGGCAGTTCCCGAACTACCGCCAGCTGCTGCCGGAGCAGTTCGAGCACGAGCTCGAGCTGCCCCGCGAGGAGCTCCTCGACGTCGTCCGCCGCGTGGGCCTGCTCGCGCAGCGCAACTCGCCGCTCCGCCTGCGCTTCGCCGAGGGCGAGCTGACCGTGTCGGCCCGCACGCAGGACGTCGGCGAGGCGAAGGAGTCGCTGCCGGCGCCGTACACGGGTGAGCCGCTCGAGATCGGGTTCAACGCAGAGTTCTTGCGCGACGGCCTCGAGTCGATCGACTCGCAGACGGTGCATCGTGAAGCTCATCAGCCCGCTCCGGCCGGCGGTGCTCCAGGGCGACGCTCCGGACTACACGTACCTGATCATGCCGATTCGCCTGGCCGGCTGATCGTCACGGCTGTCAGCCTCCGTAGCTTCCGGTCGTACGCGTCGCTAGAGCTGAGTCTCACCCCGGGCCTCGTGCTCGTGACGGGTGAGAACGGCGCCGGCAAGACGAACCTGCTCGAGGCGATCCATCTCGGCACCCAGGGCTTCTCGCCGCGCACGCGCAGCGACAGCCGCATGATCCGCACCGGCGAGGCCGGCGCCCTGGTCGGCCTGCGTCTCGATCGCGCCGGCGTGCTGCACGAGGTGAAGGTGAAGCTGGCGCCGCCCGCCGGGAAGAGCGCCGAGCTCGACGGCTCGCGCCTGCCGTCGGCGGAGTCCCTGCGGCGTGAGTTCCCCACGCTGGTGTTCACTCCCGACCGCCTCGCCGTCGTCAAGGGCGGCCCGGCGGTTCGCCGTGCGTATGTCGACAGGGTGCTCGCACGCCTGTTCCCGGCTCTCGGAGGGCTTCCGCAGGAGTACGCCGCAGCGCTCGCGCAGCGCAACGCCGCGCTCCGCCGCGCGCAGCTCGGGATCGGAGCGCGCGACGCGGTCGCTCCGTGGACGGAGCGCCTTGCGGAGCTCGGCGGGCGTCTGGTGGAAGCGCGCCGCGAAACGACGGCCGCGCTCGAGCCGGGGTTCCGGCTGCGCCTCGAGGGCTTCGACCTGCCCGGCGGGACGCTGGTCTACGAGGGCGAGCCGCCGTCGCGCGAAGCGCTCGAGGCCCGGCTCGAGACCGACCTCGCCCGCGGAACGACAGGGCTCGGACCGCACCTCGACGACCTCCTGATCGCGGCCGGCCGAGAGCTGCGCGGCTTCGGGTCACAGGGCGAGCAGCGGCTCGCGGTGCTGTCCCTCCTGCTTGCGGAGGCGTCGCTCCTCTCACCCCCACCACTGCTCCTGCTCGACGACGTGCTCTCCGAGCTCGACGCACGCCGCCGCGGCATCCTGGCGGAGGCGGTGCGCAAGCTCGGGCAGACGGTGATCACGGCGACGCACGCCTCGGCGCTGCCGGCGCCGGCGGACCAGGTGGTGGAGGTGAGCAATGGAACGGCTGTCTGATGCGGTTCGCGGCGAGCTGTCGCGGTTCGGCGCCGCAGGCGGGCCTCGCCGAGGTGGTCGCGCGCTGGCCGGCCGCAGTGGGCGACGGGATCGCGCGCAATGCGTGGCCTGCCCGGCTTGCCCGAGACGGCACGCTGCATGTGAACACCGCCGACTCGGTCTGGGCCTTTGAGCTTGCGCAGCGCGCCCGCGAGATCGCGGAGCGCGTCGAGGTTCCGGCGGTGCGCTTTGCTCCGGGCCCGCTGCCCGTGTCCGAGCCGGTCACGGCCCCTCCCGCCGTTCCGGAACCGTCCGAGGGCCAGACGCGCGACGCGGCTGCCATCGCCGCCCCGGTCACCGACGAAAACCTGCGCAAAACTGTCGAAAAAGCGGCGGCGCTCGCGCTCGCCAGCGGGCGGTCGGACCGCTCCGCGTGATATACTGTTCTCAGTCCGCAAAAGCCGCGGTTTGCAGGCATTTTTAGTAGGCCTAGCCTCTTTCGAGACCCTGATTGGAGCGTATCCTCCCGCCCATGTCACAGCCTGCCGCCGACCCCACGTACTCCGCAAAGGACATCACCGTGCTCGAGGGCCTCGAGCCGGTCCGGCTCCGGCCGGGTATGTACATCGGCTCGACGGGCGCGCGGGGCCTGCACCACCTGGTCTACGAGGTCGTCGACAACGCCGTCGACGAGGCGATGGCCGGCTTCAACGACTCGGTCGAGGTCACGATCCACCCGGACAACTCGATCACGGTCGTCGACCGCGGCCGCGGGATCCCCGTCGACGACGTCGAGGGCACGGGCCTCTCCGCCCTCACGGTGGTCCTGACGAAGCTCCACGCCGGCGGCAAGTTCGGCGGCGACGGCTACAAGGTCTCCGGCGGCCTTCACGGCGTCGGCGTCTCGGTCGTGAACGCGCTCTCGGAGTGGCTCGTGGCCACGGTGGAGCGCGACGGCAAGGTCTACAAGCAGGAGTTCGTCCGTGGCGTCCCGCAGGGCGACATGGAGACGATCGGCATCTCGAAGAACACCGGCACGACGATCTCGTTCCTCCCCGACTCCGAGATCTTCAAGGACGAGCGGGAGTTCTCTCGCGATACGCTCCGCCAGCGCCTGCGCGAGACGGCCTTCCTCACTCGCGGCCTGCGGATCAGGCTCACCGACGAGCGCGAGGGCGAGTGGAGCGAGGAGTTCCAGTTCGAGGGCGGGATCAAGGACTTCGTCAAGCACGTCAACGACGGCAAGGATCCGATCCACGGCCAGGTGATCTTCTTCGAGGCCGAGGACGAGGAGGGTAGGGGCTCGGTCGAGATCGCGATGCAGTGGAACTCGAAGTACGTCGAGTCCGTCTTCTCGTTCGCGAACAACATCAACACGCACGAGGGCGGCACGCACCTCTCGGGCTTCGCCTCGGCGCTCACGACGACCATGAACAAGGTCGCCTTCGACGACGGGCTGCTGAAGGAGAAGGACGCGCGGCTCGAGGGCGAGGACGCACGGGAGGGTCTTGCGGCGGTTATCTCGGTGAAGATCCGCGAGCCGCAGTTCGAGGGCCAGACGAAGACGAAGCTCGGCAACCCGTGGGTGACCGGGTTCGTGCAGCGGGCCGTCAACCAGAAGCTCGCCGAGTGGTTCGAGGAGCACTCGACCGAGCGCCGGCGCATCGTGCGCAAGGCGATCGACGCCGCGCGGGCGCGCCAGGCGGCGCGCAAGGCCCGCGACATCCAGCGCAAGGGCGCGCTCTCGGGCGGCGGCCTGCCGGGCAAGCTCGCCGATTGCCAGCTCTCGGACCCGGAGCAGACCGAGCTCTTCATCGTCGAGGGCGACTCCGCCGGCGGCTCCGCGAAGCAGGGTCGCGACCGCAGCTTCCAGGCGATTCTGCCGCTACGCGGGAAGATCATCAACAGCGAGAAGAACCGCATCAACAAGGTGCTCTCGAACGTCGAGATCCAGGCGATCATCACCGCGACCGGCACCGGCATCGGCGACGAGTTCGACATCGAGAAGCTCCGCTACCACCGGATCATCGTCATGACGGATGCCGACGTCGACGGCTCCCATATCCGCACGCTGATCCTCACGTTCCTCTACCGCCAGCTGCCGGAGCTGCTCGAGCGCGGCCACGTCTACATCGCCTGCGCCCCGCTCTACAAGGTCAAGCTCGGCAGCCATGACTACTACTTCGAGAAGGACGCCCAGCTCGAGGACCTCCTGTCGCGCGAGCGGATCCCGTCGGCGCACGTCACCGACCGCGCCGGCGCCGAGGTGAAGTTCACGGAGACCCGCTGGAACCGCCTGGCGAAGGAGGTCGCGCAGTACGACGGCTACCTCAGCCGCCTGCGGTCCGACTTCGGTGTCGCACCCGCAGAGCTGATGGTCAAGCACCGCCTGGTCGAGCACGACATCGAGGATGCCGCCGGCATGGCGAAGGCCATCGCGGCGATCGGGACGAACGGCTACGAGCTCTCGATCCTCGAGCAGGACGACGACGGCTTTCGCCTGAAGCTCGTCGAGGTCGAGACGAGCACGACCCGGAAGATCACGCTGCCGGTCGAGCTGCTCGCCTCACCGATCTACGGCCACGTCCGCAAGGCCTACGCGCGCCTGGTCGAGATCGTCGGGCAGCCGCCGTTCACCGTAATGGTCGGCAAGGAAGCCGTCGTCGCGGAGACCCACGGCGAGCTGCGCGAGCGGGTGCTCGACGCGGCGAAGCAGGGTTTGCAGATCTCGCGCTTCAAGGGCCTCGGCGAGATGAACGCCGAGCAGCTCTGGGAGACGACGATGGACCCTGCGCGGCGGCTGCTGATCCGGGTCGATGTGGAGGATGCAAGCGCGGCCGACCGCGTCTTCTCGATGCTGATGGGCGACCAGGTCGAGCCGCGCCGCGAATTCATCGAGCAGAACGCCAGGAACGTCAAGTTCCTCGATATCTGAGTTTTCCGGGAGGTTGAATGTCTGAGGTAGAGACCGGGGGCCTGGGAGGCGGCCGGATCGAGCCGCGCGAGCTCGAGCAGGAGATGCGCTCGAGCTTTCTCGACTACGCGATGTCCGTCATCGTCGCGCGGGCGCTGCCCGATGTGCGCGACGGCCTGAAGCCGGTCCACCGGCGCGTCCTCTACTCGATGTGGTCGAACGGCAACCGCGCCGGCCGGCCGTACGTCAAGTGCGCCCGCATCGTCGGCGACGTGATGGGCAAGTACCACCCGCACGGCGACCAGGCGATCTACGACACCCTCGTCCGCCTCGCCCAGCCGTTCTCGCTGCGCTATCCAATGGTCGACGGCCAGGGGAACTTCGGCTCCATCGACGACGACCCGCCCGCCGCCCAGCGCTACACCGAGGCGCGGCTCGAGCGGATCGCCGAGGAGATGCTGCGCGAGCTCGAGTTCGACACGGTCGACTACGGGCCGAACTACGACGAGTCGCTGCGCGAGCCGATCGTGCTGCCGGCGCGCTTCCCGAACCTGCTCGTCAACGGCTCTGCCGGCATCGCCGTCGGGATGGCGACGAACATGCCGCCGCACCACCTCGGCGAGACGATCGACGCGGTCGTGGCCCTGATCGACAAGCCCGACGCCAACGTCGACGACCTGATGAAGCACCTCAAGGGGCCCGACTTCCCGACCGCGGGCATCATCGTCGGCCGGTCGGGCATCCGCGACGCGTACCGCACGGGTCGAGGCCGGATCGTGATGCGCGCCCGCGCGCACATCGAGGAGCTGCGCGGCGGCAAGAGCGCGATCATCGTCACCGAGCTCCCGTACGGCGTGAAGAAGGGCGGCGACAGCGGGGTGATCAAGAAGATCGCCGACCTCGTGCACGAGAAGGTGATCACCGAGGTCTCCGATCTCGCGGACCACAGCGACCGCACCGGCATGCGGATCCAGGTCGAGCTGAAGCGCGACGCGGTGCCGCAGGTCGCGCTCAACAAGCTCTTCAAGCACACGGCGCTTCAGAGCACCTTCGGCTACAACGCCGTCGCGCTCGTCGACGGCGTCCCGCGGACGCTCTCGCTGCTCGAGCTGGTCACGCACTACCTCGACTTCCAGCGCGAGCTCGTCACCCGCCGGTCCCAGCACGAGCTTCGTCACGCCGAGCGGCGCGCGCACATCCTCCAGGGTTACCTCACGGCGCTCGACAACCTCGACGCGGTCATCGCCCTGATCCGCGGCTCGAGCGACACCGAGGAGGCCCGGCAGGGCCTGATGTCGCAGTTCGGGCTCAGCGAGCTCCAGACGAACGCGATCCTCGAGATGCAGCTCCGCCGCCTCACCGGGCTGGCCCGCAAGGAGGTCGAGGACGAGTTCGCCCAGCTGCAGGCGCGGATCGGCGAGCTGCGCGACCTGCTCTCCGACGAGGCCAAGATCGACGCGCTGATCAAGCAGGAGCTGCTCGAGGTCAAGGAGACCTACTCGAGCCGCGACGACCGGCGCACCGAGATCATCGCCGCGGAGGAGGAGCTCGAGCTCGAGGACCTGATTGCGGACGAGAAGATGGTGATCGCGATCACCCGGTCCGGCTACATCAAGCGGCTCCCGACGACGGCCTACAGGGAGCAGCGGCGGGGCGGCATCGGCGTCATGGGCATGGAGATGAAGGAGGACGACTACATCGAGCACCTCTTCGTCGCCTCGACCCACGACTACGTTCTCTTCTTCACCTCCGTCGGGAAGGTCTACCGCCTGAAGGTCCACGAGCTGCCGCTCGGGTCGCGCCAGTCGAAGGGTCGCGCCATCGTCAACCTGCTGCCGTTCCGCCAGGACGAGCAGGTGCGCGCGGTCATCCAGACCCGGAACTTCCAGGAGGCGGAGTACCTCCTCTGCGCGACCAAGAACGGGGTCGTGAAGAAGACGGCGCTCGCGGAGTACAACACGCCGCTCAAGGCCGACGGGATCATCGCGATCAAGATGCGCGACGGCGACGAGCTCGTCGCCGTGCGTCACGTCTCGAAGGGCGACGACCTCCTGCTCGTCTCGCGCAAGGGCCAGGCGATCCGGTTCTCCGAGGCCGATGCCCGCGCGATGGGCCGGGCCACCGAGGGCGTCCGCGGCATGACGCTCCGGGGCGACGACGAGGTGATCGCGGCGGAGCTCGCGCGCGACGACGCCGACCTGCTCGTCGTCACCGAGAACGGCTTCGGCAAGCGGACGCGCGTGTCGGAGTACCCGCGCAAGGGCCGCGGCGGGATGGGCGTGCAGACCGTCAAGCTGACCGAGGCTCGCGGCTACCTGGCCGGCGCGCGGGTCGTGCGGGACGGCTACCAGGTGATGCTCATCTCGACCGGCGGCACCGTGATCAAGATGCCGGTCGAGGACGTGAAGCGCCTCGGCCGCTCGACGCAGGGCGTTATCGTCATGCGCCTGCGCGACGGCGAGACCGTCTCCTCGCTCGCGCCGGTGATCGACGCCGCCGACGCCGCCGAGGACGGCGACACGAGACCGCGATCGCCGACGAGCCGAGCGAGGAAAGCGCTCTCGAGGAGGACGAACCCTCGGACGAGCTAGGACGCTTCACTTTCGCGGCGGGCAGGCTAGTTTTGCGTCGGGGGTGACGACCATGGACGATCACGCGACGACAGTTGCCGAGCGCGGCCCGGTCGCGCTCGAGCCTGTCGACGTGGCGGAGTACATCGACCGGGTCGAGCTCTACCTGGGGCAGGTTTGCCGCCTGGCCGGCATCTCGAAGATGCAGCTCGACTACTGGACGAACAAGGCGCAGATCCCGACCAAGGGCAAGAAGCAGCGGATCTACGACGTCGACGCGATCGAGACGGTGCTCTTGATCAAGCAGGGCAAGGACAAGGGAATGAGCCTCGGCGCGGCGATCGAGGCCGCCCGCGACTTCCGCGCGCAGCGCGTCGGCTAGCTCGAGGGCCCCGTGCCGTCGGCCGCCCGCTCGGCGAGCCGCGGAAGCAGAGTCGAGATGATGTCGATCGGCGCCGGGAAGACGATCGTCGTCGACGGCGTCCCTGCGATCTCGATCAGCGTCTGGAGGTAGCGCAGCTGCAGGGCCACGGGATGCGTCTCGAGCACCAGGGCAGCGTCCTTCAGGCGCTCGGAGGCCTGGAACTCGCCCTCCGACGAGATCACCTTGGCACGGCGCTCGCGCTCGGCCTCGGCCTGGCGGGCCATCGCGCGCTGCATCCCCTGGGGGATCTCGACGTCCTTCAGCTCGACGATCGAGACCTTGATCCCCCACGGCGCGGTCTGTTCGTCGATGATCCCCTGAAGGATCCCGTTGATCTTCTCGCGCTCGGAGAGCAGCTCGTCGAGCGAGTGCTGGCCGAGGACCGACCGCAGCGTCGTCTGGGCGATCTGCGACGTCGCGACCATGTAATTCTCGACCTGCACGATCGCCGCCTTCGGGTCGACGATCCGGAAGTAGGCGACGCCGTTCACGCGCACCGGCACGTTGTCCTTGGTGATGACCTCCTGCGGCGGGATGTTGAGGGTGATCGTGCGCAGGTCGACCTTGACCATCTTGTCGACGATCGGGATCAGGACGAAGAGGCCCGGCCCCTTCGGCTCCGGGAGCAGGCGGCCGAGGCGGAAGACGATGCCCCGCTCGTACTCCCGCGCCACCTTGAGCGCCGCGAAGAGGAACAGCACCAGGATGAACAGGACGGCGATGAAAGCGATCAGGGCAGCGGTCACGTCGCGATCCTATGTACCCGGAGTGTCAGGCCGTCGAGCGCGTCGACCTGGACAGGCTCTCCCTCGCGCAGCGGCTCGTCCGCCCGGACCCTCCACAGCTCGCCGTGGACGGAGACACGGCCGTCCCCGCGCACGACCCCGCGCATCCCGATGATCTCCTGCGGGCCGACCTGTACCGGCTGGCGTTTCGCCTCGACCGCCTTGCGGATGCCGAGTGCCCACGCGCCGCCGATCAGGACCGTGAACACGATCACGAGCGGGATCGACGTGTGGTACGTGCCCGACGAGTCGTGGAAGAGCGTCGCGAAGCCGAAGCCCATCGCGATCAGTCCGGAGAGCGTCAGGGCGCCGTGGCTCACGACGTGAGCGTCGATGAGGAGCAGCGCCACGCCGAGCAGCACGAGCGCAAGGCCCGTCCACTCGATCGGCAGGATCGCCAGGCCGAAGAGCGCCAGGAGGAGCGAGACCGCCCCGAGCGCACCGGGCAGCACGACGCCCGGATGGAAGATCTCGAACCCGATGCCGGCGAGACCGGCGAGGAAGAGCAGCGAGATCAGATTGGGGTCGAGCAGGGTCGAGAGAAGCCTGGTCAGGAAGCCGGGGCTCGTGTCCACGATCTCGGCGTTCGCCGTGTCGAGCGTGTGGCCCATCGGGACGGTGGTGCGGCCGTCGACCTGCTTCAGGAGCGCCGGCAGGCTGGGCGAGATCACGTCGATGACGTTCATCTTCAGGGCCTCGGCCGCCGAGAGGTTCGAGGCGACCCGGACGGCCTTGTCGGCCCAGGCGGCGTTGCGGTCGTGTGTCTTGGCGAGCCCGCGCAGCGACGCCGCGGCATCGTTGATGATCTTTCGGCGCAGGTCGCTGCCGATGTTCGAGCCGTCGCCCGTGATGGGGGTCGACGAGCCGATGTTCGTCTCGGGCGCCATCGCGAGGAGGTCGGCCGCCTGCGAGATCCAGACGCCCGCCGACGCCGCCCGCGCGCCGTTCGGCGCGACGTACACGATGACCGGCGTGCCCTCGCTGCTCACCTGGAGCTCCTTCTGCACGATCTTGCGCATCGAGTCCTCGAGCCCGCCGGGCGTGTCGAGCACGATCACGGCCGCGTCGTAGTGGTCCTTGTGGGCGCGGTCGAGCTGGTGGTTGAGCCAGCTCTGCGTGACCGGGTTCACGTCCTGGACGAAGTGGATCGCGAGGACGCGCGGCGTGCCGGCCTGCGGCGCCGACCCGGCGGCCGGCACGAGCAGCACCGCGACCAGAACCGCCAGCAGCAGCGAGGTTTTCACCGCCCACTCACTGTACCCCCGGGACAGACCGAAGTCTGCCCCGCCACTCCTGATAGCCGTGTTCCAGCCGATCGAGGATCTCGACCAGCAGCTCGAGGCGGTCGCGCTCGACGAAACCGGCGCCTTCCCAGGGGGCGCTGCCGACGTTGACGCCGATCCCGAGCACCACGTGCTCGCCGGCCTCCGCGAGGACGCCGGCGACCTTCCTGCCGCCGACAAGGACGTCGTTCGGATGCTTGATCTCGGCGTCGGCCCCGATCGCGCCGGCGACCGCCTCCGCTGCGACCAGTGTCAGCTCCGGCCAGTGCGCCACGGGCGGCGGCGGGCGGAGGACCACCGACATCGCGATTCCGCTTCCCGCCTCGTCGACCCATACGCGCCCGAGGCGCCCTCGTCCCTCTGTCTGGTGCTCGGCGAAGGCGACCGTGCCGTGCGGCGCGTCTGGCGGCGGCATGGACTGCGTGGACGGCGCCTCGAAGGCATGAAGGTAGGGCCGCCCGAACGACCCCTTCAAACGGGGCAGCACGATCTCGGGCACGAGCGCCATGCCGAGTACAGTTTGCCCGCCGTGCAACCCCGCTCTGCCGAAGCTCGTCCAAGCGGACGCTATGACCTCGACTACGATCGCCTCTCCGACCCGATCCTCGTGACGCGGGCGAAGGCAGGCGACAAGGAGGCGCTCGGGGCGCTCTGCCGGCGCCACGCGCCGCGGATCGAGCGGCTCGCGCTCCATCTGCTGCGCGACCCCGAGGACGCGCGCGACGCGACTCAGGAGTCGCTTGCGAAGCTCGTCGTCCGGATCCGCCAGTTCCGGGGCGAGTCGCAGTTCTCCACGTGGCTGCACCGCCTCTCCGTCAACACGTGCAAGGACTTCGCCCAGGCGCGCGCGGTCCGTCGGACAGAGCCGCTCGAGCGCGACGAGCGGCCGGCCCGCGACGGCGATCCTGTCGCTGCGCTCACCGCGTCCGAGACGCGCCGCGAGCTCGGCGCCTGCCTCGCCGAGCTGCCGCCGGCACAGGCGACGGTGGTCGCGCTGAAGGACGCCTTCGACGTCGGCTTCGCCGAGATCTCCGAGGTCACGGGCCTGCCGGTCGGCACGGCGAAGTGCTACGCCCACCGCGGCCGCGCGAGCATGCGCACCCGCCTCACGGCATGATGGAGCCTCCGTTCGGCCGCGAGGAGATCGAGCGGATAATCCCCCACCGCCCGCCGTTCCTCCTGATCGACGAGGTGGTGGAGCTGGTGCCCGGCGAGCGGGTCGCCGCGACGCGCACGGTGACCGAGGAGGACTGCGCCGGCCACTTTCCCGGGAACCCGATCATGCCGGGCGTGAAGATGGTGGAGGCGCTCGCTCAGTGCGGCGCCGTCGCGGTGCTTTCGCAGCCCGAGAACGAGGGCCGGCTCGCGCTCTTCGGCGGCATCGACGACGTCCGCTTCAAGCGGGTCGTGAAGCCCGGCGAGACCCTCGACCTCCTCTGCGAGGTCGTCTCGGTGCGCGGGCCGGTCGGCAAGGGAAAGGTGCGGGCGTCGGTCGGCGGCGAGGTCGCCGTCCGCGGCACCCTGACGTTCGCCGTCGCTGAATGATCGGGCGTGCGACTGGCAGGCCAGTGACGATTACGGGCCTCGGCACCTATGTCCCGGACCGCGTGGTGACGAACGACGAGCTCTCGGAGATCGTCGACACCTCGGACGAGTGGATCGCGACGCGGACCGGCATCCGGCAGCGCCGGGTCGCGGCCGACACGCAGGCGCTCTCCGATCTGGCGCTTCCCGCGGCACGAGAAGCGCTCGAGAATGCGGGGGTCCGTGCGCAGGACATCGACCTGATCGTGATCGCGACAGTGACGCCCGACATGATGATGCCGGCGACGGCGGCGACGATCGCCGATCAGCTCGGCTGCGTCAACGCGGCGGCCTACGACCTGTCGGCGGGCTGCACCGGCTTCATGTACGCGCTTGCACAGGGCCACGCCACGGTGGCGGCCGGCCTCGCGAAGCGCGCTCTCGTGATCGGCGGCGACGTCATGTCGCGCATCCTCGACTGGACCGACCGCTCGACCGTCGTTCTCTTCGGCGACGGCGCGGGCGCGGTCGTCCTCGAGCACGTCGACGAGGGCGGCTTCCTCGGCTTCGAGCTCGGGGCCGACGGCTCGGGCGGGGCCGACCTCGACTTCCCCGGCAGCGGCTCACGGGCGATGCTGAACGGCGAGAAGTCGTGTCTGCAGATGAACGGCCGCGAGGTGTTCAAGTTCGCGACGCGCATCCTCGAGAGCTCGGCCGAGGCGCTGCTCGAGACCTGCGGCTGCACGGTCGACGACGTCGACGTCTACGTTCCGCACCAGGCGAACATCAGGATCATCGACCACGCCGTGAAGAAACTCGGCTTTCCGAGCGAGAAGGTGGTTGTCAACGTGGATCGTTTCGGCAACACTTCTTCCGGCTCGATTCCCCTTGCCCTCGCCGATGCGACGCAGGACGGTCGCATCGAACCGGGAAAACTGGTCCTTATGACCGGCATGGGAGCCGGTCTCACGTGGGGGTCCGCACTGATCCGCTGGACACATTCGACGAACGGAGCGAGGGTATGAGCAAGGTGGCATTCATGTTTCCGGGCCAGGGCTCGTTCGAGCAGGGCATGGGCCGGGAGATCGCCGAGGCCATGCCCGAGGCGATGGCGGTGTACGAGGCCGGAAGCGAGGTCACGGGCCTCGACCTGCAGCGTCTCTGCTTCCTGGGGACGGCCGAGGAGCTGACCCAGACCGATCTGCAGCAGCCGGCGCTGGTCGCCACGAGCCTCGCGATCAACGCGGCGCTGCGTGCGCGCGGGATCGAGCCCGACTACGTCGTGGGCCACTCGGTGGGCGAGTTCTCGGCCCTGGGCTCGGCGCACGCGATCGACGTACGCGAGACGATCCGCCTCGTCCGCGAGCGCGGCGTGGCGATGGCCGAGGCCGCGAACGCGCGCCCCGGGTCGATGGCGGCGATCCTCGGGCTCGCGGACGAGGTCGTGGAGGCGCTCTGCAAGAAGATCCACAACGTGTGGCCGGCCAACTACAACTGCCCGGGCCAGCTCGTCGTGTCCGGCGAGACGGATGCCGTGGACGAGTGCTGCGACGAGGCGCAGCGCGAGGGCGCACGCCGGGCCGTCAGGCTCAAGGTGTCGGGCGCGTTCCACTCGCCGCTCGTCGGCCTCGCCGCTGAGCGCTTCAAGCCCGCGATCGAGAAGATGGACTTCAAGGCGCCGACAGCGCACTTCGTCTCGACCGTGACCGCGAAGCTCGAGGACGCGACCCGCTTCCGCTCGCTCCTCGTCGAGCAGCTCACCGCGCCCGTCAAGTTCACGCAGGCCGCGCGGGAGATGATCGGGCACGGCGTGACCACGTTCGTCGAGGTCGGGCCCGGCAACGTGCTGAGCGGTTTACTGAAGAGGATCGACAGCTCCGTGAAGGCGATCCCGGTCAACGACCTCAAGTCGCTGGACGCTGCCGCGCATCACTTTGGCTGAGTTCTGCTCCCTGGAGGGGAGGCGGGCGCTCGTCACCGGAGGCTCACGCGGCATTGGTCGGGCGATCGCGGCCGAGCTGGCGCGCGCCGGCGCCGAGGTCGTCGTCGGCTACCGCTCCGGGGCCGGGGAGGCCGCCGAGGTTGCGGCCGAGATCGGCGGCCGCGCCGTCCAGGCCGACGTCTCCTCGCCCGAGGACGCCGTCCGCCTCGTCGACGAGGCGGGCGAGCTCGACATCCTCGTCAACAACGCCGGCGTGACGCGCGACGGCCTGCTCGCCCGCATGGGCGACGAGGAGTGGCGCGAGGTGATCGAGACGAATCTCAGCTCGGTCTTCTACACCTGCCGCGCCGTGACCCGGCCGATGATGAAGCGCCGCTCGGGAGCGATCGTGAACATCAGCTCCGTCGTCGGCGTCCACGGCAACCTCGGCCAGACGAACTACGGCGCCGCCAAGGCCGGGATCATCGGCTTCACGAAGTCGCTCGCGCGCGAGCTCGGCTCGCGAGGCGTTCGCGCGAACGTCGTCGCGCCGGGGTACGTCAAGACCCGGCTGACGGACGTGATCCCCGAGGAGCTGCAGGGCGTGATGCTCGCCAACACGCCGCTCGGACGCCTCGGCGATCCGGAAGACGTAGCCGGGGCGGTACGGTTTCTCTGTTCGGACGAGGCCTCGTTCATTACGGGCGAGGTGCTGCTCGTCGACGGCGGACTCGGGATGTGAGCATGGCAGGAGAGAACGGATCAAACGGCAGGCGGGTCGTCGTCACGGGCATCGGCATGGTGAGCTCGCTAGGCAACGACGCCGAGACCTCGTGGCGCAACCTGGTCGCCGGCCAGTCGGGTGCAGGCGAGATCACGCAGTTCGACCACGCCGGCTATCCGGTCCACTTCGCCTGCGAGCTGAAGGACTTCGATCCGACCGACTGGGTCGACCACAAGTCCGCGCGGCGGATGGACCGCTTCGCGCAGATGATCCTCGCGGCGGCGCGCCAGGCCGAGCAGGACTCGAGCATCGACATCGCGGCCGATCCCGAGCGCGTAGGCGCGTCGGTCGCGACCGGCATCGGCGGGCTCGGCTCCTTCCAGAACTGCTACGACGTCCTGCTCGCGCGCGGCCCGGACCGGGTCAGCCCGTTCTCGATCCCTTGCATCATCCCGAACATGGGGGCGGGCTGGGTCTCGATCGAGCTCGGCCCGAAGGGCCCGCTGATGAGCCAGTGCACCGCCTGCGCCGCCTCGAACATGGCGATCGGCGACGCGCTCGACGCAATCCGCATCGGCCGTGCCGACGCGATGGTCGCCGGCGGCAGCGAGGCGCCGATCACCCGCGTCGGAATCGCCGGCTTCGATGCGATGCGGGCGCTCTCCCGCCGCAACGAGGATCCCACGCGCGCCTCACGGCCGTTTGACGCAAACCGCGACGGGCTCGTGATGGGCGAGGCCGCCGGAGCGGTGGTCCTCGAGGAGCTGGGGCGGGCGAAGGCGCGCGGCGCGAAGATCTACGCCGAGCTGATCGGCTACGGGATGTCGGCGGACGCATCGCACATCACGGAGCCCGACCCGACCGGCCAGAGCCCGGCCCGTGCGATGCGCGCCGCGATCGCGGATGCCGGCATCGACCCGACCGACGTCGGCTACGTGAACGCCCACGCGACGTCGACGCCGCTCGGAGACGCGGCCGAGACGCGGGTGATCAAGGTCGCTCTCGGCGAGGAGCACGCGCGGCGTACGCCGGTGTCCTCGACCAAGGGTGCGACCGGACACTGCTTCGGCGCTGCAGGCGCGATCGAGGCGATCTTCACCATCCTCGCGCTTCGCGACCGCGTCGTCCCGCCGACCATCAACCTCGAGAGCACCGACCCCGATTGCGATCTCGACTACGTGCCGAACGAGGCCCGCGAGGTGCCGGATCTCCACACCGCCGTCTCCAACTCCTTCGGCTTCGGCGGCCACAACGCGACGATCGTGCTCCGCCGCTGGGAGGAGTAGTTGTCGGACCGGTGGGCGACGTTCGACTGCTACGGGACGCTGATCGACTGGAACGGAGGCATCCGCGCCGAGCTAGAGCGCGTCTTCGAGGGCCGCGACGAGGCCGAGATCGACTCGCTGCTCGAGCGGTACCACGAGGTCGAGAGGGAACTCGAGAAGGACGGAACGCTGACCTATCGCGCGGTGATGACAGAGGTGATGCGCCGGCTGGGCGCGCCCGCGGGCGAGGAGTCAGGGCTGGCCGACTCCCTGCCCTCGTGGGAGCCCTTCCCCGAGGTGCGCGAGGCGCTCGAGGAGGCGCGCGAGCGCGGGTGGCGGTTGGCGATCCTGTCGAACTCGGACAGAGAGTTCATCGAGGCCTCGAAGGAGCGGATCGGCGTGCCGTTCGACGAGACGGTCGTCGCCTCGGAGATCCACTCCTACAAGCCGGCCTTCATGCACTGGCTCGAGTTCCAGGCGCGCACGCTCACCGACCGAAGCCGGCAGGTGCACGTCGCGGCGAGCAGCTACCACGACATCCGGCCCGCCACGAAGCTCCGCATCCCGAACGTCTGGATCAACCGGGACGAGGAGCATCCGATCACCAGCCCGACCCGGGAGCTACCCGATCTGAGCAGGCTTCCTGACACCCTCGACGAGATCCTTCCCGCGTAGCGGACGTGGCTGTAACCAGCCGTGCACCGGACGGGTCTAACATCGTGTCGCCCATGACCGACACGCGAATCGACGTCAGGGTCGAGCAGGTGGAAAACGCCCCGGCGGGGAACAAGCACCCCAATACCTGTCCCAGCTGCGGGTCCCACTTCCGGGACGACGAGCTCCAGGCCACGCTGTGGGTCTGCGGCCACTGCGGGTTTCACTTCCGGATGGCCTCGCGCGCCCGGATCGCCTGGCTCGCCGACCCCGGGTCGTTCGTGGAGGAGGCGATCGACGTCAGGTCGGCCGATCCGCTGAACTTCTACGACCTGCGCCCCTACCGGGAGCGGCTCGCCGAGGCGGAGCTGAACACCGGCCTCAACGACGCGATCGTCGTCGGCTCGGGGACGCTCGACGGGCATCCGCTCGAGCTCGCCGTCATGGACTTCTCGTTCATGGGCGGCTCGATGGGGAGCGCGGTGGGCGAGAAGTTCGTGCGCGCCTGCGACAGTGCAGTAGCAGGTCGACGGCCCGTGTTGCTCGTGACCGCATCAGGTGGCGCGCGCATGCAGGAGGGCATCCTCGCCCTGATGCAGCTCGCCAAGACCATCGCGGCGATCGACGAGCTCCACGAGGCGCGGCTGCCGCTCTTCTGCGTCCTCACCGATCCGACGACGGGCGGCGCGATGGCGAGCTTCGCAACGCTCGGCGACGTGATCCTCGCCGAGCCCGGCGCCCTGCTCGCCTTCACCGGCCCGCGCGTCGTCCAGGAGCTCGTGAAGGAGAAGCTCTCGGACGACTTCGGCCGCTCCGAGCAGCACCTGCGCTTCGGCCAGATCGACGCCATCGTCCCTCGAGCCGAGCAGCGCCAGTACCTGGCGCGGCTCCTGCGTCTCTTTGCCCGGGGAGGCTGAGCGTTCGCTGCGGGAGCGGCTCGGCAGGCTCAAGAGCCTTCCCCTCCTTCATCGCACGGGCGTCGAGAGCGAGGAACGCCGGCTCCAGGAGCAGCTCGACTCGATCTCCCGCGTGGACGCCTCCGAAGACGAGATCTGGTCGTTCGTCGAGCTCGCGCGGCATCCCGACCGCCCCTATACCCTCGACTACATCGGTCGCATCATCGACGACTGGGTCGAGCTCCACGGCGACCGCGGCCTGATGGACGACGGGGCGATCGTCGCCGGCATCGGGAGGCTCGAAGGCCGCACCGTCGCAGTCGTCGGGCACCAGAAGGGGCGGGATCTCAAGGAGCGGCTCGACCGCCAGTACGGGATGCCGAGCCCGGAGGGGTACGCGAAGGCGATGCGCGTGATGGACATGGCCGACCGCTTTGGCTTCCCGGTCGTCAGCCTGATCGACACGCCCGGCGCGTATCCGGGCATCGCGGCCGAGCAGCACGGCCAGGGTGGGGCGATCGCGCGCTCACAGGCACGGATGCTCACCCTCGACGTGCCGTCGGTGGCGTGTGTGATCGGCGAGGGCGGCTCGGGCGGTGCGCTGGCGCTGGGCCTGGCCGACCGCGTCCTGATGCAGGAGAACGCGATCTACTCCGTGATCACCCCGGAGGGCTGCGCGATGATCCTCTGGCGCGACCGAGAGGAGAAGAAGAAGGCCGCGGCGGCGTTCAAGCCGGATGCCTTCCACTGCTACGAGCTCGGCGTCGTGGATGCCATCGTGACCGAGCCGCGCGGCGGGGCTCAGGCGGACCCGGACGCGGCTGCCGTGACGCTCCGGCGCGCGCTGATCGATTCGCTGGCGGCGCTCGAGGGTACGCCCCCGGCGGAGCTTCGCCGGACGCGGCGCGCGAAGTTCCGGGCGATGGGCGTCTTCAGCTGATCTCCCCGCTGTCCGCCGCTTTCTCCACACCATCCACAGGGTTTTCAACCGGGTATTGACAGTTTGTAAACGAACGGAAGACACGATGGCGAAGCTCGAGGCCTACAGGCGCAAACGGGATCCCCAGAAGACACCGGAGCCGTTCGGCGGCAAGGCGAGCAGGGGCGCGCCGCTCTTCGTCGTCCAGCGTCATGCCGCACGCAGCCTGCACTACGACTTCCGGCTCGAGCGCAACGGCGTGCTCGCGTCGTGGGCCGTCCCGAAGGGCCTTCCGCTCGAGCTCGGGACCAGGGCGCTCGCCGTGCACGTCGAGGACCATCCGCTCGAGTACGGCTCGTTCGAGGGCGAAATACCAAAAGGTCAGTACGGTGCGGGCACGGTCGAGCTGTGGGATCGCGGCACGTACGAGCTGCTCGAGGAGAAGCGCGACGGCGGCCTGACCGTCCGTCTGGACGGGAAGCGGTTCCAGGGCGTCTGGACCCTCGTGCCCGCCCATCTCGACGGCAAGGAGCAGAACTGGCTCCTGCTCCGGAAGCCGGACGAACAGGCCAAGCCGGCTCCCCGGCGCACCTACCAGCCGATGCTGGCCACGCTCGCCGAGCCGCTGCCGCGGGGCGGTGAGTGGCTCTACGAGGTGAAGTTCGACGGTTACCGTGCGCTTGCGTACGTCCGCGACGGCATCTGTGAGCTGCGCTCCCGTGCCGACAACGACCTGACCACGCGCTTCGCGGCGGTCGCAACGGCGATCGCGAAGGCGATCGGGCGGCACGAGGCGGTCCTGGACGGCGAGGTCTGCGCGCTGGACGACGAGGGGCGGCCGAGCTTCTCGGCGATGCAGCAGGGTTCCGGGCCGCTCGTCTACTACGCCTTCGACCTGCTCGCGCTCGACGGCGAACCACTGGTCGACCTGATCCTCACCGAGCGGCGGGAGCGTCTGCTCGGCCTGATCGGCGACAAGGGCGCCGGAGCGGTCCGGTTCTCGGAGGGCTTCGAGGACGGCGAGGCGCTGCTCCGAGCGGTCACCGCGCAGCGGCTCGAGGGCGTGGTCGCCAAGAGGTGCGGGTCGAAGTACATCCAGGGCCGCCGGACGCGCGACTGGCTCAAGATCAAGACGACCGGGCGCCAGGAGTTCGTGATCGTGGGCTACACCCGAGGCTCGGGGACGCGCTCGGGCACCTTCGGGTCGCTCGTCCTCGGAGTGAACGACGGCGGCGAGCTTCGCTACGCCGGCAACGTCGGGACGGGGTTCGATCAGAAGGAGATCAAGCGGCTGCTCGGGCTCTTCAAGCCGCTCGAGCGCGCCCGACCCGCCTTTTCGCGAGGCGCCGAAGATGCCGAAGGTCCGGCGGGGCGACGTCACTTGGCTCGAGCCGAAGCTCGTCGCGGAGGTGGCGTTCAGCGAGTGGACCCACGACGGCCATGTCCGCCAGCCCTCCTACAAGGGCCTGCGCGACGACAAGCCGGCCGCAGAGGTGCGGCACGAGCGGCCTCCGGCGGAGACGATCCGGCGCGGCCGCCGTGAGCTCAAGCTCAGCAACCTCGACAAGCCCTTCTGGCCCGATGAGGGGATCACCAAGGGCGACCTGCTCGAGTACTACCGGCAGGTGGCGCCCGTGCTCGTGCCTCACCTGGCAGGGCGGCCGTTCACGATGCGCCGCTACCCCGACGGCGCCTACGGGAAGGCGTTCTTCCAGAAGGACGCGCCCTCCCACATGCCGGAGTGGATCCGGCGCTTCCGGACGGTCGTCTCAACTCGCCAGGGGACGAAGAAGGAGGTCGAGTTCCCCGTCGTCGACGACGAGCCGGCGCTGCTCTGGATGGTCAACATGGGCTGCATCGACATGAACCCGTGGTACTCGCGGGTCGACAAGCCCGAGCGCCCGGACTTCGTGCTCTTCGACCTCGATCCGACGCCCGAGGTGCCGTGGGCCCAGACGATGGACGTGGCGCTGCTCCTGAAGGGCCTCCTGGACGGCCTCGGCCTCGACTCGTACCCGAAGACGTCCGGCGGCAAGGGCTTCCACGTCCTGGTGCCCATCGCGCGGCGCTCGACCTACGACGACACCCGCGATTTCGCCGAGCTGATCGCCGGCACGATCGCCCGCTCCTACCCGAAGCTCGCAACGACGCAATGGGCGAAGGCGAAGCGAAAGGGCGTCCTGATCGACGCGAACCAGAACGGGATGGGCAAGACGATCGCGTCCGTCTACTCGGTACGCCCGCACCCGGGCGCGCCGGTCTCGACGCCGCTCGACTGGAGTGAGGTGACGACGAAGCTCGATCCGAGGTCGTTCACGATGGGGGTCGTGCTGGAGCGGGTCGCGAAGCGGGGCGATCTCTTCGCGGGCGTGCTCGAGGGCAGGCAATCGCTCGCGAAGGCGCTCGCGCGGGTCGGGTGAGCTTCAGCGCTCCCCGCTCTTCCTCGGCGTGCTCGACGGAGGCATCGCTCGCGCAGTCCCTCGCCGGTGGGTGAGCGGAGGTCACTTCTGCCGCTCGTCGAGCGTTCGCGCCGGGCCACCCGCGCAGCCTGGGAGCCGGGCGCGTCGAGGTGGTGGTGCGATGTCCGCGGCGGCCCGGCCGCCGACAACTCGAGGACGTTCACTAGATCGTCATCGGTGTCCCCTTCGGTTGCGCGTACGACGACCTGTCGGCGCCGCGCGCTCGCCCACCCCGGACTCGCCACTGCGGGCCGAGGCCGTCTTCAACTGCCGCGCGGAGCGCCTTCCTCAGCGCCTCCGCCTCGCAGGCGGCGGTCCCGGCTGGGAACCGACCGGAACCGCCCGAGAGCATCGCTGACGTTGCGAGGCGTCGACGGTCGAGCCGATGAAGCCGGCGTCCCGGCCTTGGTCGGCTGGAAACGGCCTCGCCACGACCCGTGAGCGTGTCGCGCGAGTGGTGCTGCCAGGGACAGCGGGCAGGGAGTTTCGGGCGTCGTCGACAACGGGCGCCAGCCGGGAGGCACCCGCGCCAGATCGGGTGCCGGAGAAGCCCGCGGCAGCCCGCTGCAGGTCGGCGGCTCAGCCGAGCTGCTCGAGCCTCGGATCACGGCGGCGGCCGACGGGACGACCGCGCGAGCCACGAAGGCGTCTCACGCGAGCGCCCGCGTCCCCTCATGTGTGTGGTCCGCGCCGACCTGCCGGCGGTGAGCGTCAGCGCCTCCACACGCTCGGCGGCGAGGGTCGCGCCCGGCCGGGCGCCGGCAGGGCAGTACGCCTTCCAGCTCTCGCCCTGAGCCGGACACGCCCCTCCGGCTGGATGGGGGAGTCGGCCGTAACGGCCGAGCCGATCACGACTCCCGACCGACGACGATCGGCAGGCGCCGCGTCTAGCGGAGCCGAAGGTCTTCTCGGTCACCTCCCAGACGATCACGCCCCCGACGATCGCCACTCCCCAAGGCGTTGGCCGCACGAAGAGCGCGGGCACGATCGCGGCGAGCGGAAGCACGATCGCAACGTCCGTCAGAGGCACAGTCCGTCACTGCGGACGGTCTAGGAGCCGCCGAGCCGCTCGAGCAGCGTTCGCGCACCCGCCTTGTCCAGGAACTCGTTCAGGTTTCCGCACTTGGGGCTCTGGACGCAGGAGGGGCAGCCGTCGTGGCACGGGCATGCCGTGAGCATCTGCGCGGTGTCGGCGACCCAGCCCTCGAACTCCTCGAAGCCGCGCTCGGTGATCCCGACGCCGCCGGGGTGGCCGTCGTAGACGAAGATCGTGGGGCGGAGCGTGTCGGGGTGAAGATTGGTCGAGAGGCCGCCGATGTCCCAGCGGTCGCACATCGCCCAGAGCGGCAGCATCGAGATCATTGCGTGCTCGGCCGCGTGGAGGGTCGAGATCAGCTTCGGCATCGCATCGAGATCGCGGAGCTGCTCCGGCTCGGGGCAGAACCAGATTGCCTCCGTCTCGAAGGTCGAGGGCGGGCAGTCGAGCGGGACGAGCTCGATGCGCTCCTGCGAGGAGATCGTCTTCCGTTCGTAGGCGATGACCCTGTCGGTGACCTCGATCTCGCCGAAGACGAGGTCGAGTCCGAGCCGGTGCTCGGTGCGCCGGGGACCGAGCACCGTCGTCTCGGTCTCGCGCTTCGGCTGCGTGTACCACTCGCCGCGGAACGGCTCGACGACCGCGCGCAGTGTCGCCTCGTCGAGCTCGCGCACGAGGTACGACTCGCCGGCGTGGAGGTAGACGGCGCCCCTGTGGACGGTCGAGTAGGCGCGCGACCGTTCGACGTGCCCAATCACCGTCCC